>CAZCVE010000025.1:0-72772 GCA_964502175.1 uncultured Sandaracinaceae bacterium | reverse complement strand
GAGTACGCACGCGGGACGCCTCGACCTCGTCGCGCCTCGCGTCGTCGACGACCCGGATCGAACTATCGAGGACCGTCCCCTCTTGCCTTCACGACGCGGAAGTCGAAGAGGGCGAAGTAGTGGGTGACGGGGCCTGCCTCGTGCACGAGGGATCCTTCGGCACCCAGCACGCGTGCGGCTACGGCCAGCATCTCCAGGCCTTCGGCACGTGCCCCGGGCCATTCGGCATCGACGAGAAGAGTCAGGTCGTGCAACTCGCCGAACGCGCGGACCTCGTCGAGCCTGGACGTTGCGCTGCGCGGAACGCCGTCGTTGGCCCACGACCAGAGGAACGTGCCCTCGTGTTGCGAGGTGGTGCCCACCAGCGCGAGCGTTGCCTCGACATGATCCGCCTCGCGATCGAACGTGAGCCGCGAGGCATGGAGGTCGAAGCGATACGGCCGGCCGTCGAGTGCAAACCGCGATCGCCAAGCGTCGTTCTGACGCTGGAGAAGCGCGACGCTCTCGCGGCTCCACGCTGACCAGTCACGAGTCGTCATCGACGGTCGGTGCTCGCCGGTGCGGATTCAGACCGTCGGATCGAGCTCGCGCGCCGCGCGCTGCTTCGCTTGGAAGACGGCGATCGCCGGGATCGCGTCGAAGTGCGCGACGAAGCGACGCAGCGGCTCGCTCTCTTCGAGCAGGCCCTTCGACACCTCGTTCCTGCGCACGCACCACGCGATCGCCTCGCGCGCGATGCAGTCCGCGAACGTCGGGGTCTCGCCGATCGCGAAGCGGCTCTCGGCGTAGATCGCGGCGAGCGCCCCGAAGTACTGCGGCGCGCGGCGCTCCTCGAACTTCTTCTTCGCGACGAGGTCGTCGGCCGCGAACCCGCCGAACGCCTGATACAGGTCGTACGCGCCCTGCGCGACGACGAGCGCCTTCGCGAGCAGCGCCGGATCGCTCGGCCACGCGCTCGTTCCGCTCGCCGCGTGGCACATGATCGCGAGCGACTGCGGGATCACCTCACCGCCCGAGGTCACGAGGTACGGGAACTGTCGGAACGGGTTCTTCTTCCCGATCTCACCCGCGTCCTCGAAGCGATGGAGCACGTCCTCCCACGGACGCTCCGCGAGCACGAACGTGTAGCGGACCATCTCGGCGCGGCCGCCGACGGCGTTGGCGAGGCGAACGTAGTGGAGGGCGTCGGTCATGGCGGGGACGGTAGATCCGATCGGCCGCGCGACGCCACGGCCCCCGAACCGTCGGAGGAGGAACGGGTTGAGGCTCGGGAGCCCTCGTCTATGCTGCGCGCCCCATGTCGTCCGACTCTTCCTCTTCCGTGACCCGACCCTCGACGGGCCTCGACACCGAGGTGCTCGTCATCGGCGCCGGCCCCGCGGGTCTCACCGCTGCGCTGCGCCTCGTCGATCACGGGTTCAAGCCCATCGTGCTCGAGGGCGATCCCCGCTACGTCGGCGGCATCTCGCGCACGGCCGAGCACAACGGCTACCACTTCGACATCGGCGGCCACCGCTTCTTCTCCAAGGCCAAGGAGGTCGAGGAGTTCTGGTCGCGCGTGCTGCCGAACGACATGCTCACGCGGCCCCGCAAGTCGCGCATCTTCTACGAGGGGAAGTTCTTCAGCTACCCGCTCAAGCCGATCGAGGCGCTCATCAAGCTCGGCGCCGTCGAGTCCACGCACTGCATGCTGAGCTTCGCGAAGGCGCGCGCGTTCCCCACCGACAAGCCGACGAACCTCGAGGACTGGGTCACGAACCAGTTCGGTCGTCGCCTCTACACGATCTTCTTCAAGCACTACACGGAGAAGGTCTGGGGCATGGACTGCCGCGAGCTCTCGGCCGACTGGGCCGCGCAGCGCATCAAGAGCCTCAACCTCGGCGCGGCCGTCGTCGAAGCGCTCAAGCCCAAGCGCCTCCGCCGTCGCGGCAAGGAGCAGGTGCACACCACGCTCATCGACGAGTTCCGCTACCCGCGCAAGGGCCCCGGCATGCTGTGGGAAGAGTGCGCGCGGCTCGTCGAGGCAGGCGGCGGCGAGGTGCGCATGGGCGCGCGCATGAAGGGCATCGAGAAGAAGAGCGACGCGAAGGGCACGTACTACGTCGTCACGTTCACGACGAAGGACGGCGACCAGACACTCTCTGCGCGTCAGGTGATCAGCAGTGCGCCGATCCGCGAGACCGTCGCCGCGCTCTCGCCCGCACCGCCCGAGGCGATGGCCGTCGCGGCCAAGTCGCTCAAGTACCGCGACTTCCTCACCGTCGCGCTCATGGCGCGCACGCCGAAGGACGCGTTCGACGACAACTGGATCTACATCCAGGACGGCAGCGTGAAGGTCGGCCGCATCCAGAACTTCAAGGCGTGGTCGCCGGAGATGATCCCGGATCCGAAGACGTCTTGTTACGGCCTCGAGTACTTCTGCTTCGAGGGCGACGGCCTCTGGTCTGCGAAGGACGAGGACCTCGTCGCGCTCGCGAAGAAGGAGCTCGAGCAGCTCGGCCTCTGCAAGCAGAGCGACGTGTTCGACGGCTGCGTCGTGCGTCAGCCCAAGGCCTATCCGGTGTACGACGACGCCTACCAGAAGCACGTCGACTCGGTGGCGAAGGGCCTCGGCGAGAGCTTCCCGGGCCTCCACTTCGTCGGCAGGAACGGCATGCACCGCTACAACAACCAGGACCACTCGATGATGACGGCGATGCTGACCGTCGAGAACATCGCGAGCGGCACGAAGAAATTCGATCCGTGGCGCGTGAACCAAGACGCCGAGTACATCGAGGCCGGCCGCAGCGGCGAAGAGCAGCTCATCCAGAGCGGCGGCCGCAGCATTCCTCGCAAGGTGGGCGACGAAGCACGTTGAAGGTCGCCGGTCATGGGACCGGGCACGTGGTGACGGCGAAGAGGGACGCGGAGTCGAGTGCCTCGTCGTAGACGCGCAAGTCGTCGAGGAAGTACGTCGTCCGCGCGCCGCGCCCATCGCCCGCACCCACGCCGATCGCGAGATCGCTGACGGCGCGGAACGTCTCGAACGACGCCGCGGGTTCCTCTGGGGCGACGGAGCGGACGAGCTCACCATCGACGAAGACGTCGAGCGCTCCACCCAGCGCTGCGAAGCGAAGGACGAGGTGGTGCCAGATCGTCCGCGACGACGACGACGCGGTCGCAGGCCCGCTTCGTCCGATCGTTGAGCGATTCGCGATCGACCTCGTGCGCGCATAGGCTCCCGCTGATGCTCGTGCTGGCGGTCGTGGCGATGTGCGTCGTCTTGGTGGGCATCTTCGTCTACGCGTCCGGCAAGGCTCGCGAGCGCGAAGAGGCGTGGCAGCGCTTCGCCGAGTCACGGCGCGGTGTGTTCCAACCCACGCGGGGCTTGCTCGGATCGCAGGCGGCGTCGGTCGAGATCGACGTCGAGGGTGCGGCCGTGTTTCTCGACACCTACGCGGTGAGCACCGGCAAGAGCTCGGTGTCGTATACGCGCGC
This sequence comes from uncultured Sandaracinaceae bacterium, assembly GCA_964502175.1. Taxonomy (GTDB): domain Bacteria; phylum Myxococcota_A; class Polyangia; order Polyangiales; family Sandaracinaceae; genus JAFLCL01. The sequence continues at coordinate 69,295 of CAZCVE010000025.1, read as the reverse complement.
TCGCGCTGCGTTCGTCTTCGGCGAAGGTCCCGTGTTCCGCGTGTATCGAGAGGGCTTGCTCGCTTCGCTCGGCAAGGCGCTCGGGACGCAGGACGTGGTGCTCGGCGGTCACGCGCGCTTCGACGAGACCTTCGTGGTGAAGTGCAACGCGCCGGACGCGGTCCGCTCGCAGTGGACGCGTGAGCTGCGGGACGCGATGTGCGACTCGCTCGCGGAGGCGACCGTCAGCTCGGACGGATCCGTCGTCACCGTCGTCGTCGTCGGCATCCTCGATCAGCACGCTGCGCTCACGGCGCTCGTCGATCTCACGGGCAGGCTCGCATCGCGAGGGCTGTCCATGCTCGCGGCGCTCGCCGAGATCGACGGCGCTCGGTACACGCCTCCCTCGGGACCGTGGGATCGACGCGCGACGCCGACGCTCGAGATCGACGCGCGCGGCGTGCCGATGACGATCGAGGTCCGCTCCACGGATGAGGGCTTCTGCGTCGATCTGACTGCGAGCGTCGAGCGATCGCTGCCCGAGATCGACGTGTCGATCGACGCGTCCGGCGGGGTGAGCGGCGAGGTGCCTCAGGGCCTCCTGCCTGGAGCGTCCGAGCTCGCTCGGATCGGGTCGTGTTCGCTCGCCGACGAAGACTCGCTTCTGCGTCTGTCGTTCGCTGCGGACCGTGCGCCGGAGCTCGGCGCGGTCACCGCCGCCGTGGAGCTGCTGCGCACCCTCGCGCGTGGCCCCGGCGACGCGTTTCGCTAGCACCGAGGCGCGATGCGAGTCGTGGGATGCTCGCGCGCATGACGACGAGCACGCTCCTCTACGACGTCGATGGACGCATCGCGCGCATCACGCTGAACCGGCCCGAGCGCGGCAACGGCATCACGCTCGACATGCCGCGCGAGCTCGCGGAGGTCGTCGAGCGCGCGTGCCTCGACCCGCGCGTGCACGTCATCGCGCTCGCTGGAGCAGGGAAGGGCTTCTGCGGCGGCTACGACCTCCACGCGAGCGCAGAGACCGGCATGGGTCACTTGTCGCGCACCGAGATCCCCGAGGGCTCGCCGATCGATCCCGCCGTCGTCGCGAAGAACCACGCGCCCGAGAGCGACTGGGATCCCGTCGTCGACTACCAGATGATGAGCCGCAACGTGCGCGGCTTCATGAGCCTCTTCTTCGCCGACAAGCCGGTGATCGTGAAGGTGCACGGCTTCTGCGTCGCCGGCGGCACCGACATGGCGCTCTGCTCGGACCTCATGGTCACCGAAGACGTCGCGAAGATCGGCTACCCACCCGCGCGCGTGTGGGGCGTGCCGACGACCGCGCTCTGGGCGCACCGCGTGGGCATCACGCGCGCGAAACGCCTTCTCCTGACGGGCGACTGCATCAGCGGCACCGAGGCCGTCGCCTGGGGTCTCGCGAGCGAGGCGGCGCCCGCGTCGGAGCTCGACGCGTGCTTCGAGGCCTTGCTGTCGCGCGTCGCGCGCCTGCCGATCAACCAGCTCGTGATGCACAAGCAGCTCGTGAACTCGACGGTGCTCGCGCAGGGCGCGCTCACCACGCAGCTCATGGGCACGTACTTCGACGGCATCGCGCGGCACACGGCCGAGGGGCACGGGTTCGCGCGCACCGCGATGGCGAGCGGCTGGAAGGAGGCCGTGCGCGGCCGCGACGAGCCGTTCGGCGATCACGGCGGCACCAAGCGCTGACGCGCCAGTACGTCGGTTCAGAAGTTCGTTCCGGATGTCTCCGTTCCATCCGTAGCGAACTGCTGGACCGACGTACTGGAAGAACGCGGAACGAAGTTCCGCGCAGCAGTACAGTTCGGACGGCTGCCACGTGTTCGGTTCCGTCCTACCCTTCGGCCCGATGTCTGGCGCCTCGGCTCACGATCCGCGGGGTCTTGAACGGTGATCTGCGCCGGGCGACGCTGCCGCGTAGGGACCATGAACAAGAAGAACATCCTGCGCGGCGTGCTCGTGCTCGTCGCGCTGCTCGTCGTAGGCGTGATCGCGCTGGTGGCGTACGTGGAGCTCACCGCGACCGATCGGCTGCAGTTCCCCGACGCGCCTGGACCAGCGATCACGGCGAGCACCGATCCCGCGGTCATCGAGCGAGGACGCCTGCTCGTGCACGGCGTCGCGCACTGCGCGGCATGTCACGGCGACTACGACGCAGATCATCCGAGCGCGCTGCGCGACGACGTGCCGCTCTCGGGCGGCGCCGAGATCCGCCCTCCGTTCGGGCTGTTTCGTCCCTCGAACATCACGCCCGACGTCGAGACGGGCATCGGCGCGTGGAGTGATCTCGAGCTCGCGCGCGTGATCCGCACCGGCGTGCGACGCGACGGCGAGCTCTCGATCTTCATGAAGCTCGCGGTGGGCGACACGAGCGACGAAGACCTCGCGGCGATCGTCTCGTACCTGCGCAGCGTGCCGCCGGTGCAGCACGAGATCGCGCCGTCCGAGCCCAACTTCATGGCGCTCGCGCTCGTGACGTTCGTCGATCTCCCGCCCGAAGACGCCGAGGGCCTGCCTCACGTGCCCGAGGGCACGGAGCCGTCGATCGAGCGCGGCAGCTACCTCGCGAACGGACCCGGACAGTGCGTGGGCTGCCACACGCCGCCGAGCGCAGACGACATGTTCGCGCCCGATCGGTCTCGCCTCGGGGCGGGCGGTGAGGTGATGGAAGGACACGGCCAGGACGATCAGGCCGAGTTCGCGCCACCCAACCTCACGGCCGACGAGACCACGGGCGCGACCGGCCGCCTCACCGAGGACGGATGGATCACGCGCTTCCGCGAGATCCGTCGCACGCGCAGCGGCTCGCCGATGCCGTGGGAGAACTTCCAGCGCCTCAGCGACGGTGACCTGCGATCGATCTACCGCTACCTCCACTCGCTCCCGCCGATCCACCGCGACACCGGGCCTCCCGTGCGAGCGCCCGGCTCGTTCACCGTCGCGGAGTGATCTCGTGCGCCGCACGCGCGTCGCGGTCACACCGCGTCGCCGTGCGAGACTCGCGTCATGTCCACGCGTCTCGCGCTCCTCATTCTCGTGCCGCTGCTCGCGTCGAGCGCGTCGATCGCCCGCGCGGACAGCACGGTGCTGCTCGAGGGCGAGGTGCCCACCGAGGGCGACTACTTCGTCCTGCCGTTCGAGGTGCCCGCGGGCACGAGCGAGATCGAGATCCGCCACGACGATCTCTCGGAGACGAACATCCTCGACTGGGGCGTGCTCTCACCCGAGGGCTTCCGTGGCTACGGCGGCGGCAACACGGAGCCTGCGATCACGAACGCGCAGGCGGCCTCGCGCAGCTACCTGCCGGGGCCGATCACCGCGGGGACGTGGCACGTCTACGTCGGCAAGGCGCGCGTGACGGAGCTGCCCGCGCGCTACCGCGTGGAGGTGCTCTTGCGGGACGTCGCGACGCTCGCGCCGCAGCCAGAGCGCGCGCCCTACGTTCCCACGCCTGCGCTCGTGACCGAGGCGCGCTGGTACGCGGGTGACTTCCACGTGCACTCGCGCGAGAGCGGTGATGCGTCGCCGTCGCTCGACGAGGTGCTGACGTTCGCGGAGAGCCGCGGCCTCGAGTTCGTGATGCTCAGCGAGCACAACACGACGAGCCAGCTCGAGCGCTACGCCGACGTGCAGGCGCGACACCCGACGGTGCTGCTCGTGCCCGGCATCGAGGTCACGACCTACGACGGCCACGCGATGTCGATGGGCGGCACCACGTGGATCGATCACCGCCTCGGCTTCGACGGACGCACGATCGATCAGGTCGTCCGCGACGTGCACGACGACGACGCGCTCTTCTCGATCAACCATCCGGCGCTCGACATCGGCGATCTCTGCATCGGCTGCGGCTGGATGGCGATGGCGGCGCCCGAGGGCATCGACGCGATGGAGATCCAGACTGGCGCGTACTCCGTGACGGGCCGCCTCTTCTTCCGATCGGCGAGCTCGATGTGGGAGGACATGGTGATGGCCGGCCACCACGTCGTGGCCGTCGGCGGCTCGGACGATCACCGCGCGGGCACGGGCACCGATCGCTTCGACAGCCCCATCGGCAGCCCCACGACGATGGTGTTCGCGCGCGAGCTGAGCGCGGCCGCGATCCTCGAGGGCGTGCGGCTCGGGCGCACGGTCGTGAAGCTCGAGGGGCCCGAGGATCCGATGGTCGAGCTCGACGCCGCCGATCTCGCCGAGGGCTCGGACACGATCGTCAGCGATCGCACGTCGATCGTGGTGCGCGTCACGGGCGCGACGGAAGGCGGCACGCTGCGCATCGTGCGCGACGGCGCGATGGGCCCGCCGATCGAGGTCGTGGGCGCGACCTTCGAGCACGAGGAGATCGTGATCGCGGGCGCGGGCGAGAGCGCGATCCGCGCGCAGCTCGTGATCGGCGGACAGCCGCGCGTCGTGACCAGCCACGTCTTCCTGCGTCCGCTCACCGCAGGCGGTCCCGACGCCGGCCTCACGCCCGATGCCGGTGCCGAGGACGCGGGGACCAGCGAAGACGCGGCCGTGCATGTCGACGCAGGCACGAGCGCCCCGCCAGCCAGCTGTGCGTGTCGCGCCCAGGCCGCTGATCGCTCGAGAGGAGCGCTCGTCTTGTTCGCGCTGGTGACCATGCCGCTCGCGCGTGGCCGCCGCCGCCGCTGACCGTTCGTGGCAACCTCGCCGCCGATGATGATGACCGACGGTCACACGAGGGAGTGCTCGCGGCGCGCAGCGCTGATCGCGTTGGCTGCGTTCTTCGGTGGCTGCAGCGAGGGAGCGGACGTGCCTGCTGCGCCCTCGACGAGCCCGCCCGAGGAGACCGAGCTCTTCGTGTTCGCCGCGACCTCGCTGCGCGAGGCGTTCGGCGAGATGGAGACGCGCTTCGAGGCATCGCATCCGGGCGTCGACGTGACGCTCCAGCTCGCGGGCACCCAAGAGCTGCGCGCGCAGATCGAGGCGGGCGCACCCGCCGACGTGCTCGCGAGCGCCGAGACCGCGTCGATGGGGGCGCTCCACGCGGCAGGCCGTGTGGGTGACGCGACGATCTTCGCGCGCAACGAGCCCGTGCTCGTGGTGTCGCGTGAGGCGCGCGACCGGGTGACGACGTTTGCCGATCTGCCGAGCGCCGAGCGCATCGTGCTGGGCGTGCCCGAGGTGCCGATCGGTCGCTACGCCGCGGCGATCTTCGACAACGCAGATCGCGAGATCGGCCCGGGTTTCAGGGCTCGGGTGGAGGCGCACGTCGTGTCGCGCGAGCCGAACGTGCGGCAGGTCCTCGCGAAGGTCGCGATGGGTGAAGCCGAGGCGGGCATCGTCTACCGGACCGACGTGCGCGGGGCCGACGAGGCGATGCGCGTCGTCTCGATCCCGCCCGAGGTCTCCGTGATCGCGGCGTATCCGATCGCGACCCTCGAAGGCGCGCCGCATCCACGGCTCGCCCGCGCATGGATCGAGCTCGTGCTCGGCGCCGAGGGGCGCGACGTCCTCTCGGAGGCAGGGTTCCTCGCTCCCGAAGCGCCATGAGCGATCCGTCGTCTCCGCGCCCGTCGTCCGATCGGGTGAGCATCGCGCTCGGATCGCTGCTCGTGTTCTTGCTCGTCGTGCCCGTGATCGGCCTCGTGGTGAGCACCACGCCGGGCGATCTCGGCGCGGTGCTTCGCAGCCCGGTCGTGTGGTCGGCGCTCGAGATCAGCGCCGTCACCACGTGCCTCACGGCGATCGTGATCGTCCTCCTCGGGACGCCGCTCGCGTGGTCGCTCGCGCGGAGCGAGCGCCGCGCGGCGCGCGTGATCGAGCTCGCGATGCGCCTGCCGATCGTGCTGCCGCCGTCCGTCGCGGGCGTGGCGCTGCTGCTGACGTTCGGTCGTCGCGGGCCGTTCGCCGGTTGGCTCTATCCGGAAGGAACGACGCTCGCGTTCACGGGGCTCGCGGTGGTGCTCGCCCAGACGTTCGTCGCCGCGCCGCTCTACGTGCAGAGCGCGACGAGCGCGTTTCGTCGCATCGACGAGCGCGTGCTCTTGGTCGCCCGCTCGCTCGGGGCCTCCCCCTCGCGCCTGCTCCTCCGCGTCGCGGTACCGATGGTGGCGCCTTCGCTGCTCGCGGGTGTCGCGCTGGCGTGGGCGCGCGCGCTCGGCGAGTTCGGCGCGACGCTGCTCTTCGCGGGCAACATGGAGGGCCGCACGCAGACGCTGCCGCTCGCGATCTACACCGCGTTCGAGTCCGACCTCGGGGTCGCCCGCGCGACGTCCGTGGTGCTCGTGCTCGCGGCGCTGTGCGTGCTCGTCGGCGTCCGTGCGCTCGAAGCACGCAGCGAGCGACGCGCGTGACGGATCCGCCCGAGAGGCCGTTGCTCGAGGCGTTCGTGCGTGGGCGCGTCGGTACGCTCGCGATCGACGTGACGCTGGCCACGAGCGCGAGGCCGCTCGCGATCGTCGGGCCCAACGGCGCGGGGAAGTCGTCGCTGCTGACGATGCTCCTCGGAGCGCGAGACGGCGTGGTCGGCAAGGTCGTCGTGGGCGGGCGCGTGCTCCTCGACAGCGCTGCCGGCCGCGAGGTCGCCCTCGAGGCGCGACGTCTCGGCTACGTGCCTCAGGACGGCGCGCTCTTTCCGCACCTCGACGTCCGCGGAAACCTCGCGCTCGCTGCGCGCCTCGGCCGGATCCATGCGCGCAGCGCGGCTTCGACGATCACGCGTCTGCTCGACGAGCTGGAGCTCAGCGCGCTCGCATCGCGCGGCGTGGGCACCCTCTCGGGAGGCGAGCGTCAGCGCGTCGCGCTCGCGCGCGCGCTGGTGATCGAGCCCGTCGCGCTCTTGCTGGACGAGCCGCTGTCGTCGCTCGACGCCGCTGGCCGCCGCGAGGTGCTCTCGTTCCTGACGCGGGTGATCGAGCGTCGACGCATCCCGGCGCTGGTCGTCACCCACGACGCCGACGACGTGCGCGCGCTCGACGCGGACGTGATCGTGCTCGAGGCGGGGCGTGTCACGCAGCGCGGCACGCTCGGCGCGCTGATCGAGGCGCCCTCGACGCCGTTCGTCGAGGCCTTCGTCGCGCGTACGATCGGACGATGAGCTCCGACGAGATCGTCTTCTCGATCCTCAACTACTCCGTTCTTCCCGCGTGGCTCGCGCTGGCCTTCGCGCCGCGCTCCCGCTTCACGGAGCTCGTCGTCCACTCGGGCGCGATGTGCGCGCTGCTCGCGATCCCCTACGCGATCCTCCTCTTCGGAGACTCACCGGGCCCTCAGGGCGCGCACTTCTTCTCCCTCGACGGCGTGACTCGGATCTTCACGACGCCTCACACCATCATCGCGTGTTGGACGCACTATCTGGTCTTCGACCTGTTCGTCGGCGCGTGGGAAGCGCGCGACTGCCAGCGGCTCGGGCTCAGTCACGTGTGGGTGGTTCCCTCGCTGTTCCTGACGCTGATGTTCGGTCCGTTGGGCCTCCTTTCTTGGCTCGCGATCCGCGCGATCGCGCGCAGGCGCACGACGCTCCGTGAGGCGGAGACGTCGGCGCCTGCCGTGTGAGCGGGCGGAGAGATCGGTCGCGGTCAGGTCCCGGCGGCCACGGGGATGCGATCGCGCAGGTCGATGAGGATCTCCTCGGCGTGGTCACGCAGCTCGGAGTCCACCGCGCTCGATGTCGAGACGCCCATCCACACGACGGCGCGCGTCTGAGCGTCGTGGAGCATCACGACGAGCGTCTTGGTGCGGACCGGCGCATCGGGTCGCGTGCTGAGATCGGAGTTGGGCATCGGGACGTCGGGGCGACGCGGATCCGTGAGGAGCACGCCGTAGCTCACGAGCAGATCTGCCTGCTCGGGTGACTCGGCGCGCGTGTACCCGCGCGCGCTCATCGCGTCGTGCATCGAGCTCTCGACGAGGTCGTCGAGCTCGCCCTGGTTCACGGGGCTCTCGACGACCGCGTACGTCCGGTGCGTGTTGGCGGCCGGATCGATCGTGGTGCGGTGGGCGACGCGGAACGAGCTGCCGCAGCCGAGCGCGGCGAGCGCGAGGGCGAGGGCGAACGGGACGATGAGCTTCTTCATGGTGTCTCTCCTCTCGGGGGTCGGTCGTGGCTTCGTCCTCCTCTGCGGTATCCGTGCCGACGGGCGCGTGCGCGCGCGCCCGCGAAAGGGCCCTTCGCGATGGCACCTTCTCGCGTCACCTCGTCGACGGGTCTGTGCGCGTCGCGCGACAGCAGCGTCTGCGAGCGCCGACACGTGTCGCCGCACTGCGTCGCGGCGTTTCCGTCACGTGTGCTCAATCGCCCGTGCGCGTGCGGCGCGCCTGGGGCGAGACTGCGGCGCGCTTCACGACGCCTCGCAGCCACACGTGAACCGGATCGATCTGCACCCTCGGATGCCACGCCATCAGCACCGCGAAGCCCCGCAGCGCGACCGGCGGCGCGAAGAGCTGGAGACCATCGACGCGGGCCATCGCGGTGAGCACGCGGCGAGGGCCCGTGAGCACGTGATCGGTCGCCGCCACCACGCGCGGCGCGGCGAGGAACGTGTGCGTGCGCACTGCGATGCGTCGCGTGAGGCCGTGCTTGGCGAGCGCCTCGTCGACGACGCTGCCCGGCGTGCCTGCGGGGGAGATGAGCACGTGCGACAGCGACGCGAACTGCTCGAGCGTCAGCTTCTTCTTCATCGCGGGGTGTCCGCGCCGAACGACGCACACGAAGTCGTCTTCGAAGAGCTGGGTCGACATCGCGTCGGGCGGCACGTTCGAGCGCACCCCGATCGCGAGATCGACGCGGCCCGTGGACAGCGCTTCGCTCGCGTCGACGCCGATCGGACGGCTCGTGATCGCCACGCGCGGGGCCTCCTTCGCGAGCAGCGCGGCGAGGCGCGGCAAGAGATCGGCCTCGACGAGGTCCACGCTCGCGAGCACGAACGTGCGCTCGAGCACGGCAGGGTCGAGCTCGGCGGGCTGGGTGAGCGCTGTCGTGCGTCGCAGGATCTCGCGGACCTCGGCCGCGAGCGCGTCGGCGCGAGGGGTCGGCACGATGCCGCGCGGCGCGCGCACGAACAGCGGATCACCGAGCGCGTCACGCAGGCGGGTGAGCGCGCGGCTCACGGCCGGCTGGCTGAGGCCGAGCAGCCTCGCCGCGCGCGTGAGGTGCCGCTCGCGGTGCAGGTGGTCGAACACGCGGAGCAGGTCGAGGTCGAGCGGTGTCATCCGTCGAGGGTACGGCTCCGATGCGTTACGTGCATCACCGCGATGCCGAGCATGCATGGGCTGCATGACGAAGCGTCGGCCAAGTTGTTCTCCATCGACGCACCGAGACGGCGCGTCACGAAGGAGAAGAAGCCATGTACGTCGTCTTCGGAGCCAACGGGAACACGGGCAAGGTCCTAGCCAGCACGCTGCTCGATCGAGGGCAGAAGGTGCGCGTCGTGGCGCGTGATTCGGCGAAGGTCGCGGATCTCTCGGCGCGCGGCGCCGAGGTGGTGACGGCCGACGTGCTCGACGTCGACAGCGTGGCGAAGGCGCTCGCAGGCGCGCGAGGCGCGTACTTGCTCGTGCCGCCGGACATGGCGAGCACCGACCTCGTCGGTCGGGGCCGCAAGATCGTCGACACCTACGCCGCGGCGCTGGCGAAGAGCCCCGTGCCGCACGTGGTCGTGCTCTCGTCCGTGGCCGCGCAGCACGCGGCGGGCACGGGCCCGATCGTGATCACGCACTACGCCGAGACGACGCTGCCGAAGGTGAAGGGCACCACGTTCACGTTCGTGCGCGCGGCGTACTTCATGGAGAACATCCTCGCGAACGTCGGCGCGATGAAGGGCGATGGCGTGCTCCCGGTGTTCGGGGGCGGCGAGACGTACCCGTTCCCCATGATCGCGACGCACGACATCGGCGTGGTCGCGGCCGAGGCGCTCCTCGCGCCGCCGAGCGAGAACGCGTGGATCGAGCTCTCGGGGCCCGAGGAGTACGCGCTGGCCGACGCGGCCACGATCGCGAGCAAGGCGCTCGGTCGCGACGTGAAGCCGCTCGTCCTGCCGATCGAGGCGATGGTGCCGACGCTCACGCAGTACGGCATCTCTGCGAACGTCGCGGGCCTCTACCGCGAGATGACCGAGGGGCTCGGCAAGGGCCTGGTCGTCTTCGAGGGCAAGGGCACGGCGCTGCGCGGCAAGGTCAGACTCGCCGAGGTGCTGGAGCCAGCGTTCGCCTGAGCGGATCGACTCGCCGGAGCCGCTCGACTCGAGTGCGCGGTCTGCCCGCCTGATCTGCGTCAGGCGGGCGGCTGCGTCGTCTCAGACGGCGAAGCGGCGCGTCGCGGCGAAGCGGCGCGTCGCTGCGGCTTCTGCCTGCTCCACGGCCTCGGCGCGCGTGGGCCCTCGGCCGCGCGCGACGGTCGCGCCGGGGCTCACGTTGTCGATCAAGCAGACCCACCGAGCGCCCACGCGGTACGTGGTGATCCTCGCGGGCCACCCGGCGATCGACGTCTCGGTTCGGGAGAACTCTTCTGCGTACGACTTCTCGCTCATGCTCTCTTCTTCCCGAGGCTGTCGACGACCCCTCGAAACGCGGACCGCGCCTGGTTCAGACCGAGGCGCAGTGAAGCTCCTTCGATGGCGAGTCGCTCTGCGTCTTCTCGGCTCGCCCCGGAGGCGCGCCCGATCGCATCGCCCAGCGCAGCGTCGTGGACGCGCGCGAACCAACGGGCAGCGATGCGATAGGACATGAGCCGTACTTCCATCGTCTCTACCGTGATGACGGTCTCTCGGATCTCCTCAGCAGTCGTCGGAGTGGTCAGGGAGTCCCCCGCTCGATGGGCGCGCGCACGAGGTTGCCCCACTCGGTCCAGGAGCCGTCGTAGTTCGTGACCGAGTCGTAGCCGAGCACGTACTTCAGGGCGAACCAGGTGTGGCTGCTGCGCTCGCCGATCCGGCAGTACGCGACGATCGGCTTGGTACCGTCGACGCCCTTGGCGCGGTAGAGGGCCGCGAGCTCTTCGCGCGGCTTGAAGGTTCCGTCGGGCGCGCAGACCGTGGCCCACGGCACGCTCGCCGCGCCCGGGATGTGGCCGCCGCGCTGGCAGGTCTCCGGGAGACCGGGCGGCGACAGGATCTCGCCCGAGAACTCGCCAGGGCTGCGCACGTCGACGAGGTGGATCGAGCGCTTCGCGACGAGCTCGCGCAGCGGGTCGAGCGTCATGCGCGCCGAGTCGTCGAGCGCCGCGAGGGCGTACGTGCTGCGCGCCGGTGTCGTCGGCTCGACCTCGAGCTGGCGGCCCTCGGCCAGCCACTTCGTGCGGCCGCCGTCCATGAGACGGAGGTTCTGGTGGCCGTACATCATGAGCTGCCAGAAGCCCCAGGCCGCGAACCAGTTGTTGTTGTCGCCGTAGAGCACGATCGTCGTGTCCGGCGTGATGCCGGAGCTCTCGAGGAGCTCACGCATCGGCTCCGCTTGGAGGATGTCGCGGTGCACGGTGTCGCAGAGCTGGGTCGCCCAGGCCCACGCGATGGCGCCGGGAACGTGGCCCTCGTCGTAGGCGAAGTTGTCGACGTCGACCTCGACGATGCGGACCGAGGGATCTTCGAGGTGGGCTGCCACCCACTCGGTGCTGACCAGCGCGTTCTCTTGCTGCGTACCCATACGTTCTCCGTCTCGTGTCACGAACCGATGTCAGTCCGACGCTACAGCTTCCGGACCCGTATCGCACGGGGGTCGGGCCGTCTTTCGTGGCTCGCGTGAAGATTGTTCGCGGCGCCCTCGCGGGGGCGATCGCGCCGTCGGCTCAGCGCTGCACCGCGTAGGTCCAGAGCCAGCCCGCCGGATCGATGGGTGCCGTGATCGAGAGGGAGAAGTCGAGCCGATCGCCGCGCGCGATCTCGCGCCGCTCGGTGCGGTAGAGGCGACAGGCCCAGTGCGTCTTGGGGGCGCCGGGGCCGGTGTGGAACGCGATGTCCGACGAGAACTCGACCGTGAAGTAGACGACGAAGCCGTCGAGCGATCCGTCGACCGTCGACACGAACGACGCGCGCGTCTCCTCGGGGAGCACGGAGCCGTCGTCGGTCGCGAGATCGAGCGACGTGAGCGTCTGGGCGGGCGCGAGCGACGTCTCGACCTCTCGGGGATCGATCAGCCGGCGATCCCAGCCCTTCGCTGCGATCTCGGGCTTGTTCACGGCCGCGAAGGCCGAGAAGTCGAGGCCGTGCATCTTCTGCTCGTGGAGGAAGGGGATCCGCGCGTCCGGCCAGAGCGACACGGGGACCGCGCGCAGCTCGAAGCGACCCGGCAACACGATGCCGTCGGGCGCGAGGATGCGGCGACGGAGATCGCCGAGGTTCGCGATCATGTCCTCGTCGACCAGGTTCATCCCGATCTGCTCGTGGAGCAGGACGTCCACTTTCTCCCCCGGATCGAAGTCGCGGCTGTGGACGTGGAGCAGCTCGACGTTGCGGAGCCCGTTGCTCTCGACGAGCACTTTGGCGCGGTCGAGCAGCGCGGAGTGCTCGATCGCATAGACCTTGCGCGCGCGCTTCGCCGCGAGGCAGGCCAGGACGCCCGAGCCCGTGCCGACGTCGACGACCACGGAGCCCTCCGGCACGAGCGCGTCGATCGCCCGCGCGTACGTCGACATGCGCACCTCGTCGGCGAGCATGAGGTCGTGCCAGAACAGGTCCTCGAACGTCTCGGCGTTCCAGAGCGAGTACTTCAGGTTTCTGAGGAACGCGCTTCGGCCGAGGCCCTGGCGTACGGATCGGGCCGCGCGACGCGCGCTCGACTGGAGATCACGGAACATGGCGCGACACTGACGCACGCCCGTCGATCGCGCCCGTGCGTTCGTCCCGGCTCAGCGAACGATCGCGTCGAAGCAGAAGTGGTGTCGGCCGGGGCCACCGCCGTCGATCTCCAGGCGAACCGGGCCGCTGCCGGTGAGCGGGTACGAGGCGCTCTCCCAGTGGCGTCCGTTCGGGATCTCGAGCGTGCCGAGATCGGTCTCGCCCGAGAACGCGCGCACGGTGATCGGCGCGCCGTCGCCGCGCTGCCACGCGTCATCCGAGACGCCCGCGCCGAGCTCGAGCGTGCCGTGGGTCGGTGCCTGCGGGAGCTCCACCACGAGCACGCCGTGCGACGGCGGGCCCGACGAGATACACGAGCGGAACCAGCCGTCGACGCACGCGGGCTCGGCCGCGAGGCTCACGCCGGCCTCGACGCAGTGAGGCGCACCGCCCGTGCACGGCTCGATCGGCGCGTCGGCTGAGGCGCGGTGCGAGAGCGACACGTCCTCGAGGTGGTAGGCGACGTGGTAGCCGCGGAGCGCGCGCGCGGTGAGCAGAGCGAACCCGAGCACGGGGAGCGCGAGCGCCAGGTGGGCCCAGTGCGTCGTGAGGAAGAGGCGTGGACCTTCGGGCACGCTCGACCAGCGCGAGGAGATCGCGAGGACGAAGCGCGCGCGCACGGCCTTCGCGCGCGGCGGCCAGCGATCTTCGAGCGCGTACGCGAGCACGATCGCCAAGCCGAGCAGCGTGCCGAGCCAGCCGATCACGCCGCGCGCGCCGAGGCCGGCGTAGCGCACCTCGACGCGCTCTGTGCCTTCGGGGATCGCGAGGCGCATGAGGCGCAGGTGCGGGCTGTCGGGCACGCGCTCGAGCGCGATCGGGATCTCCTGGCCGTCGGCGTACGCGTGCCACGGCGGCGCGAACGCGCGTCGCACGACGACCTCGCGAGCACCGTTCGGCGCGAAGACGACGCGCTCGTCCTCGTAGTTCGTGACGCTCGGGTGTGCGTCACCCGCGAGATCCGAGACGGTCTCGCCCGACCAGCTCTGGAGCTCGTAGATGCGCGCCTGATCGAGCGTCGTGATCAGCGTCGTCTGTCCGCGCAGCGGGTGTGGCAGATCCGCGAAGCCGACGATGTAGCGAACGTTGATCGCCCGCAGCGCGTCGGGATCGGTGCCATCCGACGTGTTGCGGAAGGCCTCTCCGACGAGCACGCCGGTGATGTGACCAGGCACGTGTGTGTAGGCCGGTGAGGCCTGTCCGAGGTGCGTGCCCTCGTGGAACCAGAACACTCGGTAGAAGCCCGCGTCGCGATCCTCGTTCGTGCGCCGCGCGCGGATCCAGCCCCACGCCGACTGCCAGCTCGACCACTCGCCGAGCGTGCTCGTCGAGGTGTACTCGCGGTCGATCACGAGCGTGGAGATCGCCTCGGGTGCGCGCACGAGGAACGGCGCGATGGCCGCGAGCGAGAGGGCGAGCCCGACCTTGCCGCGCCTCGTCTGGAGCCCGCGCTCGGACGATCGCCACGCGCGCATCGCGAGGTCTCCGAGCACCACGCCCGCGAGCGCGAACGCGATCGGCTTTCCGATCGTCATCATGCGCGGGAACACGATGCGACCGAGCGACGGCATGATCCGCAGCATGTCGGGGCCGAGGAGCCAGCCCGGCGAGCTGATGATCATCGCGACGAGCGCGGCGGCCGCGAGGGCGCGACGTCGCGGCTCACCGGTGAAGAGCCCGTAGGCGAGGCCGATCGCCGTGAGCACGCTCGTGAAGTGCCCGCCGCGGAGGATGCCCTCGCCCGTGAGGAAGCGGTGCCCGATGTCGGGCGTGCCCGCGTAGAGCTGTCCGTGATCGTCGAGCCACGCCGTGAACCCGAACATCGGGAAGAGCCACCACAGCGAGAGCAGGCCTGCGACCCCGAGGATCGGGATCATCTTGCGCAGGTCGGCGCGGAGATCGGTCTCGGTGCTCGTCATGCGCACGAGGACGAGCGCGGGGATCACGCTGCCGATCGCGAGCAGCGTCGCCTGGTGTGAGAAGAGCGCGACGCCCAGCCACAGCATCGCGTACGTCGCGTGCTTGCGTGCACCGCCGTCGAGGAACTCGATCAGATCCGCGATGCCCACGAAGAACGCGGCGATCGCGAGGGACATCGGCCACACGCCGTACTGCACCTCGTAGAACCAGCCGCCCTCGCTGTGGTCGCCGAAGTCGGCCAGGTAGATCACACCCGCCGCGATCGAACCCAGCGTGCCCGCGCGCAGCACGTGCGCGAGCCGGTACACCGACAGCGCGACGAGCACGCGGAAGACGACGATCGAGATCGCGTACGTCTGCGTCCACGCGAGGTGCTGCGTGAACACGCGCACCGCGAGGATGAGCAGCGTGCCGGTCGCCGTGTAGACGGTGTTGAGCGGCACGCCGTTCTCGACGAGGTCGGTCCACCCGCGGAGCGATGGCCAGCCGCTCGGAGAGAAGAGGCTCTCCCACGTGAGGATCGCCTTGTTGAGGTGGCTGCCGTGGTCCCAGCTGATCGGCGGCGCGAGATCGTTCGAGAGGCCCGGCCAGAGCTGGGCGGTCGCGATCGCGGCGAGCACGAGCAAGGACACGAAGTGCCAGAGGCGATCGCGGTCGTTCGAGGAGGGAGCCATCGAAGCGGCGCGACCCTACCAGCGTGGTCCGACCGCGTCACGGGCGTGAGCCAGGCTCTGCGCCGGCAGAAAAGATCGTCGCGAGAAGAAACTCACGACGACACGAGACGACAAGGGACGCGAGGTGACCATGACCGTTCCTTCCGTCTCCAGCACGACTCGCTCTCGTTCCATCGATCCGACGCCTGACACCACGCCTACGCCGCGGGCCGACGCTCCGCCCATCGACCTCAGCCGTGACCAAGTCGACACCCCGGCGTCCTCCACACCGAGTCGCGGCGAGGAGGTGAGCCGGGTGGCAGCGCGTGTCGAGACCGGTTCGGGTCGCCCCTCCGTGGCGGCCGCGGCACACGCGTACGCGTCCGGTGGCATCGCGGGATTCGACCGATGGCTGGACGCGCATCCCGACGAGACACGTCAGCTCCTCTGCATCGGGCGCGAGCAGCTGGGCGTCGAGCTCGAGGCGTCGCTCGGCGCCGAGTACCGCGGGCACCTCGCCCTGGTCCACGCGATGCGGGACTCGGGCGTGGTCGTCGAGCACTTGGCGGAGCGCGCGACGCCGATGCTGCGCGAAGCCGTGCGCGGTGAGGCCTCTGGTCGCGTCGAGGAACGACTTCGTTGGCTCGAGACGACGAGCCCCGAACGACTCGCGGGGCAGCTTCGTGGCGCGCCCCAAGGGTCGATGGGTGCGCGCCTCGCCCGTGAGCTGCATCTCGATCGTGGCCCGATGGATGTCGAGCGCTGCGAGGGGTTCCAGCGACGCACGCTGGAGGGACTGCGCGAGCTCCGCGATCGCCTGCAGGGTCAGGCGTGGGGACCCGACGAGGTGCCCGGCGCGACCGCGAGTGTCCGCGATCGCATGGGCCTCGACGATGCCGCGCCGGGATCGATCGCCGCGGATGCGTTCGCGCAGCCGGCGAACACGCCACGCCAGATCTACGGGGCGGTGTCGTCTGCCGTCGATCACCACGATCTCGCCGAGCCGATCGTAGGCGGGGCGGCGCTCGCGGGTGATCTCGCGGTCGCCGAAGGCCTCAGTGGAGCCGCGGTGATGGCGACCGCAGGCCGAGCGGCCCTCTCGGGCTTGGTCGGTGGGGCGATGGTTCCGCTCTTCGTCATGCTGGCCACGAACCGCGTCGTCGACGAGCTCCACTCGGAGATCGACGAAGCTCGTGCAGCGCGTCGCGCCCTCTCGCAGGACCTGGGGATCTGACCATGCTGCGTCGACGACCCCAGACCTGTCCGATCTGCCACGCCGACGTGCGCGGCCGCGTCGACGATCCGACAGCCGCGGACGTGAGCCCTGCATGAGGGACGTGCTAACGGCCGCGCATGAGCACCCTCGAGCGCCTCCGCAGCGAGACCGACCTCGAGAACGAGACCTTCGTGGGCCTCGACGCACACGGCCTGGATCTCAGCGGCAAGGAGCTCTACCGGTGCACCTTCCGCGGCGTGAAGCTCACGGAGACGCGCTGGCGCAAGACGCGCCTCGAGGAGTGCGTGTTCGAGGACTGCGACATGACGCGCTTCGACTGCACGGATCTGTCGCTCTCGGGCGTGGTCCTGCGGCGAACGAAGCTCTTGGGCGTGGACTTCACGGACCTCGCGGCGAACCCCGACGTGACCTTCGAGGAGTGCAACCTCGAGTACGCCGTGTTCAAGAAGACGAACCTCAGGAAGTCGAAGATCCGCGACACGAACCTTCGCGCGTCGACGTTCGTCGAGTGCGATCTCGTGGAGGCGGAGCTGTCGCGGTGTGATCTCGCGGGGGCGACGTTCGAGGGATCGAACCTCGGCAAGGCGGACCTCGGCACGACCTCCGGCGCGTTCATCGATCCCGTGCGCAACAAGGTGAAGGGGCTGCGTCTGCCGGTGGAGAGCGCGGTGCTCCTCGCGGAGTCGCTGGGCATGAAGGTCGCAGGCTACGAGGCCAAGAAGCCGCGCCGTTGACCTCGGCGTTCCGTCAGTGAGCCGGCTTCCGCCACGCGTCGTGGCAGACCGCCAGCCACGCATCGACCTCCATCACGCGCACGCGGTCGAGCGCGAGTGGCCGGTCACCCGTGATGGCCTCACCACCTCGCATGGGATGTGGACTGAGGGCGAAGCACTCGCCCTCCTGGGGCACGACGCCCGCTTGGTGGAGTCGGTACACGTGCCGCGAGAGCAGATAGACCTCTTGCCATCGACCGCGGTTCACCTCGCGACGAAACGCGTCCATCGACTCGGCGATGCGCTCGAGCGTCCCTTCGAACGTGTCGAGCATCTCGACGGGTCCGCGCTCGTGCTCGATGAAGATCCACCCGAACTTGTTGAGGAACACGATCCGAACCCGGCCGGAGACCTCCCACTGCGCCAGCCACTCGCGGGCGCGCTCGGGCTCGACGTCCTCGATGAGGAGATCGTCCCAGGTGAGCTTTAGCGTCCCGTCGTCCGCGACCTTGCTCATGCGTCAACGCTCGCGTCGTTCGAGCCAGTACCCAGGGCGGCGGCTCGTGTGCGCGACCGTGAGCAGCAGTACGTGATCCGGTTCGACCGCGTACGCGACGACGTACGGGAAGCGCACCGCTCGCCACACACGCATCGGTCCCCGCCGCCAGCGCGTCCCGGCTTCGGGTGCCGCGCGAACGAGGTCCACGATGGGCCCGATCTCTGCGAGGAACCGCGTTCCGTGACCCGGTCGGGCCTCCTCGTAACGCAACGCGGCCACATCGATCTCGTCTCTCGCCTCCGGGTGGAGTCGAATCGCGCGCATCGGTCAGCGCGTCGCGAGTTTGGCCGAGAGCGAGAGCTTCACGTCTTCCCACGCGACGGCTTGCAAACGACCCGTGCGCACGTCGTCGAGCCGGCGATCGATCTCTTCCGCCCAGGCCGTCTCCCAATCGGGGTCGGCGTGATGGAGGCTCGCGAGGAGATCTAGAGCGAGTCGCTCTCGCTCGTCGTCCGGTAGCGCGAGCGCTTCGTCGCGGAGCTTGCGTGCGGCATCGCCCATCGGCAGACGATAGCTGCGTTCGTGGCGCGTCGCATGTCGCTCAGCCGCTGACGGCCGAGAAGCGGGCGAGGCCTCGGTTCCAGACGAGCGCGGCGAGGCACGCGAGGATCGCGACCCAGCACCACTGCGACGCGAGCTGGGTGATCACCTGCTCACGCGAGAGCGCGCCGGTCCAGAGCTCGACGGGGAACCCGAGCTGGTAGCGCCAAGGGAGCCAGTAGGGGACGTCGCGCACGGACGCTGGAAAGAGCGAGAGCGGGACGAGGTAGCCGCTCATCACGAAGTAGCCCGCGAGCCATGCGTCGACGAGCTTGAGGCTCGAGGTGGTGAAGAGCGCGATCGCGCCGATCGCCACGTTCGCGAAGAACGCGATCGACCACGCGCCGACGATCGCGATCACCCCGAGGAGTGCCGTGGGCACCTCGTCGACGAGGTGCTCGCCCGCGGTGAGCACGAGCACGAGCACCGAGACGGGGAGCGCGATCACGAGGCGCAGCGGGATCGCCGAGAGGCTCTCGATCGCGTAGGCCCAGAACGGATGCACCGGTCGCATGAGCCGCATCGCGAGCGTGCCGTGGACGATCTCGAAGTGCATCGTGTAGCTCGCCCACACGGCGGTGAGCTGCCGCACCACGAACGCGACGAGGAAGTACGCGATGAAGCGGTCCGCGTCGTAGCCGCCCACGGGCCCTGTCTCGCTGACCGCGAGCCAGAGCGGCAGCATGACGAGCGGCATCGTCGTCGTGAGCATCCAGACGAAGAGCTCCGCGCGGTACGCCATCGCCTCGTGGAAGCCGATGCGGAGCATCGTCGGCAGCACGCGAAGCGTCCTCACGGCGTGGGCTCCGTGGACGTCGCGGTGTCGCTCGATCGCGCGGCGCGGGTGCGCGCGAAGAGCTCCGCCAGCACCTCCTCGAGCGGGGCGGAGACGACCTCGAAGTCGAGGATCGGCAGGGACGCGAGCATCGCTTGGGCGCGCGTCGCGAGCTCGTCCTGGGGCACCGACACCACGGCGCGCGTGGGCTCGTGCGTGACGATCGCGCCGAAGCGCTCGACGTCTGCGCGATCGACGTTCGTCTTGAAGCGCGCGGTGATGCGCTTGTCGGGGCGCACCTTCTGCACGAGGTCGTCGACCGAGCCGTCGTAGCTGAGCGCGCCCTTGTCGATCACGAGGATGCGAGGGCAGAGCGCGAGCACGTCGTCCATGTAGTGGCTCGTGAGCACGAGCGTCGCGCCGTGGCGCTCGTTGTAGGTGCGCACGAACTCGCGGACCGTGGCCTGCATCGTCACGTCGAGGCCGATCGTGGGCTCGTCGAGGAAGAGCACGCGCGGCGCGTGGATCAGCGCGGCGACGAGCTCGCACTTCATGCGCTCGCCGAGCGAGAGCTCGCGCGTGGGCTTCTTCACGAGGTCGCCGAGATCGAGCAGCGTCGTGAGCTCGGAGACGCGCGCTTCGAAGTCTCTCTGCGGCACTTGGTAGATCGCGCGGTTGAGCTCGAACGTGTCGACGGGCGGCAGATCCCAGAGGAGCTGCTGCTTCTGGCCGAGCACGAGCGTGACGGACTCGAGGAACGGCACGCGTCGCTCGCGCGGCGTGAAGCCAGAGACCGTGCACGTGCCCGACGTCGGATGGAGCAGGCCCGCGAGCATCTTGAGCGTGGTCGTCTTGCCCGCGCCGTTCGGGCCGAGGAAGCCCACGCGCTCGCCCGCGCCGATCGTGAAGCTCACGTCGTCGACGGCGACGACGGTCTCGTAGCGTCGACGGAAGAGCGCGCGGAACGCCGCCGCGAAGCCGGGCTCGCGCTTGGCCACGCGGTACTCCTTGCGGAGCTTCTCGACGACGATGTCGGGCGCGCGATCGCGAGACGGGACGGAGGACGACAATGCGGGCGGAGCGTAGCCCGAGAGAACTCTCTTCGTAGGGCGGACCGCCCGTGACGGAAGCGACCGGGCTCGCCACTCACGGTCATGAAGACCCTCGCCGCCTCTGCCCTTCCGCTCACGCTCTCTTCCTTCTTGAAGAGCGGACGCAGCGTGCTCGCCGCGCCGCCGCGCGTGTCCGCCTACCGCACCGACGGCACCGCGTGGACGCTCACGCGCGAGATCGCCGCGTGGGACGGCGGACCCAGCCATCCGCTCGCCGCGAGCCGCTCGTGGGATGGATGGAACGTGCTCGGCGTCTCGCCGACTGGGCGCACCGTGACTCTCCTCGCCGACGACGGGACGACCTCGACGCCGATCACGATCGCACACGCACGAGGATCAAGGCCTGCCGTCGAGCGGGGCCTCGCAGAGCTCGCGTCGCCCGCACTCCGCGCACTCGCCGCCGCGCCAGAGGTGCTCGTAGAGACCCTGCACCTCGTCGAGCAGCACCTCGTCCTCGGTCACGAAGCCGAGCTCGAAGTTGCGGTTGCGATCGCCCTTGGCGCCGAGGCCCGCGCCCGTCCAGTTCGCGCTGCCGAGGTAGAGCGTGCGGCCGTCGACGATCACGCACTTGAGGTGCACGCGCGGACAGAGGCGCATCTCGAGGCCGCCCGAGACGAGGCGTGGATGGTCGTCGAACGTCGCGCGGAACGGGCCGCTCGGCATCGAGGCGTGGAGCATGCGCAGCTCCACGCCTCGGCTCGCGAGACGGTCGAGCGTGGCGAGCACCGAGCGGTAGCTCTTGCGACGGCCCGGCATCTGGAGGTCGTCCTCGACCAGCATCTCCTTCAGGTTCGCCGTCGCGATCCACACGCTCACCTTCGCCTCGCGCACGGCCTGCACGACGGTCTCGTAGTGACCGCGCCCGCTCACGAAGCGCATGCGGATCGCGCGCTCGTCGCGCACGAAGTCGAGGCGCGAGTCCTCCGCGATCGGGAGACGTCGTCGCGGCGCGCTGCGGCGTGTTTTCGCGCTCGCCGCCACCGCGGCCTCCGGCGGCGTCGACGTGATCGCGGCCTTCGACCTCGATCGCGTCTTCTTCGCGGGCCTCGCCTTCTTCACGCGACCGATCGTAGGGCAGCGCTCGATCGATTGACTGTTTTCGGCCGTCCCGCTCCACTACACGCGCGTGCGAGACCCTCTGGCATCGCGTGAACGTGCATTCAGGCCGGTGATGGGCGTGGCCCTGCTGGTCGCGCTCGGCCCGTGCACGCTGGCCGGGTGTACGGGACGGATCAGCTCGATCACGCACGACCCCATCCAGCTCATGGACGGCGGCGCGCGGCACGATGCGTTCTCCGCCGCGACGCCCGATGCGTACGCGCCGCCTGGCACCGATGCGTGGGCCGCGCCGAGCCCCGACGCGGCGAGCTGCGATCCCGGCGACGATCGCTCGAGCGCCGTCTACTACGGCACGCGCGAGGACACGACGCTCGATCTCACGCCGGGGCAGGTGCTCGCCATCGCGCGCGTGGAG
Source organism: uncultured Sandaracinaceae bacterium (assembly GCA_964502175.1). Lineage (GTDB taxonomy): Bacteria > Myxococcota_A > Polyangia > Polyangiales > Sandaracinaceae > JAFLCL01. The sequence continues at coordinate 47,521 of CAZCVE010000025.1, read as the reverse complement.
CTCGGAGGCGGTCTCTGCTCCGGCCTCGTGATCCGACCGCGCTGGGTGCTCACCGCCGCGCACTGCGAAGGCGGCAGCGGCTCGATCAGCGTCGGCGCCAACCCCGATCGTGTCGATCAGGAGATCGGCGTGCGCCGCGCGATCACGCACCGCTCGCTCGACCTGATGCTCCTCGAGCTCACCGAGGACGCGACCGTGGCGGTGCCCGGGCTCACGCCGATCGACGTGTACCCGAGCGCGCTCACGGGCCTGATCGGGCGGACCGCGGAGGCCGCAGGCTACGGCCAGCGCGACGACGGCGGCTCGGGTGATCGACGCTTCACGGCGGAGCCGATCGTCGAGGTCTCGAGCGAGTACGTCTCGATCGACGGAATGGGCCGACGCGGCGTGTGCTTCGGCGACTCGGGTGGCCCGCTGATGCTGCGCGAGGGTGGTCAGGTCTATGTGCTCGGCGCGCTGTCGAACGGCGACCCTTCGTGCGTCGGCGTCGACAACTACGCGCGCGCCGATCTCGGTCGGAGCTGGATCGTCGAGAACGCGGGAACGCTGAGCCCGCCGGTCGATCCGTGTGGCGGCGAGACGCTCGCGGGTCGCTGCGAAGGAACGACCGCGGTGTGGTGCGAGGGCAGCGAGGTGCGTCGCCGCGAGTGCGGCCGCTGCGGTCAGACCTGCGGCAACGTCCCTCGCGTCGGCGGCATGTACTGTTTCTAGCCCAGCGAGGGAGCGCTGCCCCCACGCGCACCCCCCGGTTGTACCCTGCGCGCGGACATAGTGAGCGGCGCGCGGGTCCGATCGCCGGCTCGTTCGTCGAAGACTCCTCCTCGCTCCTGCTCCAGGGGGAGCTGCGCTCCCCCGCCGCAAGGCGCCCCGAGGCCGGAGTCAATTCCAGGCGCCGATCAAGGCGCCCATCGCGGTGTAGGCGACGGCGTGGTAGCCGGCGTCGATCGCGATGAGCGTCGGCGGGCGTCGCTCGAAGAGGAACGTCGTCGTGAGCGACGTCGCGATCCAGCCCACGCCGGTCGCGGCGCCTGCGGCCACGCCGAAGCCGACCGTCGCGTCGGGGCCGAGGAACATCGCGAGGTTGGTGGCGCCGACGAGCGCGCAGATCGCGGCGCCGCCGAAGACACGACCGAGGCCCTTGCCGAGCTCGGCGTCGTCGAGGCCGACGAGCTTCTGCCACGCGCGGCCGAAGAGGAGCGGCGAGTACCAGACGCCGCCGAGGAGGAACGTGAGGAGGGCCGCGCAGAGGACCGCGGGCCAATTGAGCTGGGAGGGATCCATGGCCGATCGATGCCCGATCGCGAGCGTGCTCCGCGCGTGGTCCGGATGAAGCGCGCGATCGGAGGGATGAGCTCGCACGGTGGGGCGACGAGAACGCCGACGATCCTGTTAGATCGTACGCATGGAGCGGCGACAGCCCGACGACGATGCGCGCCTCGACGACTTCTGGCCGCGGGCGATCGGCATCCCCGCGTTCGGCATCGCGATCCCGTTCGTCTTCGATCTCTACGGCGGGCTCGGCCTCACGAGCCCGATCGCGTGGCTCGGCCAGGTGCTCTTCCTCGCGCTCGCGTTCTCGCTCTGGCAGGGCAACCGGCACCTCTTGTTCGTGACCGCCGATCGCTTCGACTGGCTCGAGCGACCCTGGCTGCGCGTCGGTCGTCTCGCGCTCGGCATCGTGCTCTTCACGGCGCCGCTCACGGTCGCCGTGCTCGGCGCGTGGTCGCACCTCCGCGGTGGGCCCGTGCTCGAGGCGAGCGCGTTCGTCGGCGTGGTGCTCACGAACGTGATCTGCGTGGTGTTCGTGGCGCACGTGTACGAGACGGTGCTGCTCGTGAAGCAGCGCGAGGCCGATCGTGTGCGCGTCGCGGAGGCCGAGCGGGCGCGCGTCGAGAGCGAGCTGCTCGCGCTGCGGCGACAGATCGATCCGCACTTCCTCTTCAACTGCCTCAACACGCTGGGCGCGCTGCTCACCGAAGATCCGGCGCGCGCGCTGCGCTTCAACGCGAGCCTCGCGGCGATGCTCCGCTACCTGCTCGACACGAGCGAGCGTGACCTCGTGAGCGCGGCCGAGGAGCTCGCGTTCGTACGCCGCTACGCCGAGCTCTGCGCGCTGCGCTTCGACGACGGCTTTCGGCTCGAGGTCGAGACGCACGACGGGTGGGACGCGCGCGCGCTGCCGCCGACGAGCGTGCAGCTGCTCGTCGAGAACGCGCTGGCGCACAACGTCGTCAGCACCAAGAGCCCGCTCGTCGTCACCGTGCGACTCGACCGCGAGGGCGTGCTCGTGTCGCACGCGCGCAAGCCTCGCGAGGGATCGCGCGGCACGGGCGTGGGCCTCTCGAACCTCGAGGAGCGCGTGCGGCTCGCGTACGGCGGGCGCGTGCAGATCATGCCGAGCGAGGAGCGCTTCGACGTGCGCTTCACGTCCACCGCGAGGCTCGCGTGACGAGCGCCGCGAGCGCGCTGCGCGTCGTCGTGCTCGAGGACGAGGCGCCTGCGCGGCGCTTGATCGTGCGCCTGCTCGGCGAGCTCGCGCCCGAGGCGCGGGTGATCGCGGAGCTCGAGTCCCTGGCGGACGCCCGCGAGGTGCTCGCGAAGGAGCGCGCGCCGATCGATCTCGTGATCTCCGACATCCGCCTCGCAGACGGCAGCGCGCTCCGCCTCTTCGAGGAGGGCGTGATCGAGGCGCCGGTGATCTTCGTGACGGCGTACGACGCGTGGATCGAGCAAGCGTTCCGACACCTCAGCGTCGACTACCTGCTCAAGCCGATCGATCGTGAGGCGCTCGCCCGCGCCCTCACCAAGCTCGATCGCATGAAACGCGCGTTCGGTCGCGCCGAGGCGGTGGAGGCCGCGGCCCTCGTGTCGCAGCGGCCGCGGGAGCGGATCCTCGTGCGCCACAAGGCCGAGCAGCGCGCGCTCTCCGTGAAGGAGATCGCGTACCTCAAGGCCGACGACAAGCTCACGCTCGCGGTCGACCGCGAGGGCCGGGAGCACGTGGTCGATCGCACGCTCGGGCAGCTCGAGAAGGATCTCGAGGGCGCCGACTTCTTCTGCGTGAACCGCGGCTTCCTCGTGCACGCGAGCGCCATCGCGTCGTTCCGATCGGGCGGTCGCGGCCGCATCGAGGTGACGCTCGCGCCTCGCTGCGCGGACGACGTGCTCGTGAGCCAGGAGAACGCCGCGGCCTTCCGCGCGTTCCTCGATCGCTGACGCTCTCTCTCACCCACAGTCGGGCGCGCCGACCTGCACGATGCGGTCGCGCTGCGCCTCGGTGTGCGTGAGCCAGCGGTCGCGCACGGCGTCGGGCACGCCGTGGCGCGCGAGCACCTCGCGGAGGAGCACCACGCGTCGATCGAACTGTCCGCCGAAGATGCGCCGCGGGAAGTGCGCGGCCTCGAGCGGCCGACCTTCGTACGGCACGTCGTGCCCGAGGAGGCGCGCCGCGTGCTGGTGCTCGAGCTCGGCGAGGCGCTCGAGATCCACCTTGCCGAAGAAGAAGCCGATCATCATGTCCTTCGACATGCGCTGCACGAGCTCGCGCGTGATCGCGCGGATGCTGTCGAGCGTCAGCAGCGTGGTGGTCTCGGACATCGCGCGAGCTTGGGGGCCCCGCCGCGAGGTGTCGATGCCGTCGCGAGCGGGCTGTGGATCTGCGCACGGTGTCCGTGCACCGTCGTGCACTTCCGCACGGGCGTCTGGCGGGCACACTGAGGGCATGCGCGACTCGATCCTCTTCCTCGCTCTCGCCACGTCGATCCTCGGCCTCGTCGGCTGCGCGCCGTCGACGCACCTCGGCGACGACGCGGGGCCCTCGGCCGACGCTCCGTCGACCGGGCGCTGCGATCCGTTCGTCGCGCCGTGTCGCGCGACGCTGCGCTGCGCCGATCTCGTCGCGTGCGAGGGGCTACGCCTGAGTGACGGCGAGGTGCGCGCGGACGAGCCCGAGTGGGACTTCGACGTGCACGGCTACCTCGGCCGCTACCTCACGCTGTCGGGCGCGAGGCCGGTCTGCCGCTTCGGCGAGGTGGGCACGGGGACGAGCACCAGCAGCTTCGCGTCGCTCGCGGAGATCCCCGGCGACACGTCGATGTGCACGTGGGAGTCGGGCGCCCACCTGCTCTGCGGCGTGAACACCTCCGGCTACGAGGCCACGTGCATCGGCGACGGCCTCCTCGTGCACGACGCGAGCGAGTGGCTCTATCGCCTCCGCGTGATCGAGGACGGCCGCGACGACACCGGCTGGTTCCTCGACGTCGAGTGGAGCGCGGTCGAGGACTGAAACCGCGAGACGAGCGGAGAAGGGATCGTGGAGCGACAGAGTGGCCCGGGGCGCGACTTCGGGTCGGAGAACCCATGGGAAGCGCAGTTTCCAGAATCGAACTATCGAGGACCGTCCCTATTTCGCCATGCCGATCACGCTGGCCGGAAAACCCATGGGAAGCGCAGTTTCCAGAATCGAACTATCGAGGACCGTCCCCATTTCAGCGGACGCTCGCGCTCCGCTCGGGCGCTCACTCCTTGTAGCCGGGCGCGGTGCGCTCGAGGCGGCGCAGGAGCGCGGGCCACACGAGGAACTGGCTCGCGGCCGAGACGCCGTGCGCGCCGATCATCACGTTCTTCTCGAGCACGTCGGGCGCCGTCGGGTGGAGGTGTCGATCGGGGCCGAGCTGGCTCAGCGTGCGGACCTGCATCGTGCAGGCGCGCTCGAGGAAGTACATGCGCGTGAACGCAGCCGCGACGCTGTCGCCCACGGTGAGCGTGCCGTGGTTGCGGAGCAGCATGACGTTCTTGCTGCCGAGGTCCTTCTGGAGGCGCGGCTTCTCGCTGTGGTCGAACGCGACGCCTTCGTAGTCGTGGTAGGCGAGCTCACCGATCACGAGCTGCGACGTCTGGTTGAGCGGCAGGAGGCCTTCCTTCAGCGTCGCGACCGCCGTGCCGTCGGGCGTGTGCAGGTGGAGCACGGCCTTGGCGTCGTCGCGCGCCTCGTGGATCGCGGAGTGGATCGTGAAGCCCGCGGGGTTCACGGGGTAACCGACGTCGAGGACGATGTTCGCGTCCTTGTCGATCTTCACCAGGCTCGAGGCCGTGATCTCCTCGAAGAGCATCCCGTAGGGGTTGATCAAGAAGTGGTGCTCGGGGCCCGGGACGCGCGCCGAGATGTGCGTGAAGACGAGGTCGGTCCAGCCGAAGTCGGCGACGAGGCGATACGCCGCCGCGAGGTCGAGTCGGATCTGCCACTCCTCGGGGGACACACGCTCACGGATGCTCTGGGTGCTCATGGGCGGCGATGGTAGCGCGTGATCGTCACGGTCGTCCCGCTCACACGATTGACCGCGCGAAGCCATTGCCCCGAGAATCGGCGCCTCACCTGCGGAGGGCTCATGAGCGGCGGCGGCAAGAAGGTCGACACCAAGCACCAGGATCTGATCTGCCCGCGGGATCACCAGAACATGAAGATCCTCCACATGAAGGAGGCCTACATCGACGAGTGCCCCAAGTGCCGGGGTCGCTTCTTCGATCAAGGCGAGATGTTCGCGGCGCTCGGCCTGCACGCGGACCCGTCGTACTGGGATCGACCGGAGAACATGGGCAACATCGCGGAGGCGCCCATCCACTGCCCGCGCTGCGACGGCCACATGCAGCTGCAGACGGTCGTGCAAGACGGCGAGAAGGTGGAGATCGATCGCTGCCAGCACTGCCACGGCATCTGGCTCGACGACGGTGAGGCCGAGCGGATCATGAAGATCGGCGCGTCGAACGTGGCGACGATCGAGGCCGAGAAGGCAGCCGCGCAGGCCGAGCTCGCGAAGATGGGCGACGTCGACTTCAGCCCCAGCCTGCTCGCGCAGTTCCTCGCGCTGTTCTCGAAGAAGGCGAGCTGAGCCGTCAGTCGCGGAGCAGGGCGCGCAGGCGTGACGCGCGGTCGGCCGCGAACGCCCACGTGACACCGTCGTAGGCGAGGAGCGCAGCGCCTTGCACTGCCATGGCGAGGCCGTAGCCCGAGAGCCAGTCGTCGTCGGGGTCGCTCTGTTCGCCCATCACGTACATGAGGGCTCCGCCCACGATGTAGAGCAGATCGAGGCCGGCGTTCACCGCGATGATCGTCGCGGTCTGGTCTTGCGCCGCGGCGGCCTCGTCTCGCGCGCGGAGGAGCGCCTCGCCGGTCAGACCGCGCGCGTCTTCGATGTCTCGCAGGCCGCTGCCGGTGACGTCGAAGAGCGCCGCGGAGAAGGCCGCGTTGATCACGCCCCATCCCGCGGTGCCGAGGCCGAACGAGAGCATGAAGTCGTTGCCGTCGTTCGCGCCGACGCCAGCGACGACGCCGCCCGCGATCGCGCTGAGCACCCCGAAGCCGAGGAGGAGCACGCCTTCGTCGATCCGATCCTGTCGGTTCGCGAGCCGCATGCTCGCGAGGCAGCTCGCGCGCGCGTCCTGTCGGTCGAGCTCGGAGATCGCGATCGTGAGGCGCTCGCACGGCGCCTCGGGGAGCAGGCGGATCTCGCTCGTGGGGATCTCGGGCTCCGTGGCCGCGTCGTCGTCGTCTCTCGCCTCGATCTCCTGCGCGAGGAGCGGGGAGGGCGCGAACGTCAGCAGCGTGAAGAGCGCGAGGAGCGAGCAGGTCGTGCGCATCGCTCAGTCCCGCAGATCCGGCTGGCTGACGAGGTCTCGCAGGCAGAGGCCGGCGTTGCCCGACGAGGTCTGTGGGCCGACGCGCACCTGCGCGCGCTCGCGGCCGTCCGGGCCGGCGATCACGAGCATGTTGTCGGTGCCGAAGAGACCGCGCTGCACTTCCTTGATGCCGCCAGACCAGACGAGCTGGCAGTCGGTGGTCACGCACGCGACGCCGTGCTCGCTGGCCACGATGAGCCGGTCGCCGTCGCGCAAGGCCGCGCCGGAAGGATCGAAGCTCAGCTGCAGGCTCCGCAGCACCATGCCGTTCGCGAGATCGACGAGCGCGATCGCGCCTCGCTCGGAGGGCTCGGCGAGCACGAGCAGGAGCGCGCTCTCGAGCGGAAAGATGCGGCGCACGTGCATCGGGAGCTCGAGGTTCCAGCGATGCTCGCCCGTCGCCGGATCGAGCGCGATCACGGTCTTGGGGAGCGTGAGGACCAGAGGCGGCTGGCTGGGCGCGGTGCGCATCGCGCCAGAGTACCTGCGGCCGCGTACCTGCGTGATCACGAACGCGCGATCGGAGCGCGACGAGCGCGTCCTCGAAGTAGGCTCGGGCCACGATGCGCCTCGGACGTCGAGAGCTCCTTCGGACGACCAGCGCCGCCGCCGCGGTCTCGGCGCTGCCTGCGTGCGACCCCGCGCCCGTCGTGCCGAGCGAGCGCTTCGCGTGGGGTGTCGCGAGCGGAGACCCGACGGCGCGATCCGTGATCTTGTGGACGCGGCTCGCCGTCGAGCGTGACGAAGAGGTCACGTGCGACGTGTTCGCCGATCCGCGCGCGCGCGCCCCGCTCGCCACGGAGACCGGCCTCGCAGCGGTCGATCGCGATGGCTGCGTGAAGCTCGACGTGGGCGGCCTCGCGCCCGACACGACCTACTACTACCGGTTCCGCGTGGGCCTCGAGGCGAGCCCGCTCGGTCGCACGCGGACGCTGCCCGAGGGCGAGGTCTCGCACCTGCGCCTCGCGTTCGTGACCTGCTCGAACTTCGCGTACGGCCACTTCCACGGCTACCGACGCATCGCGGAGCGGGCGGACCTCGCGGTCGTCGTGCACCTCGGCGACACGATGTACGAGTACGCCGATGGCGCGTACGGAGACCTGCGACCGCTCGATCCTCCGCACGAGACGGTGAGCCTCGAGGACTACCGGCTTCGCTACGCCCGCTACCGCCTCGATCCCGATCTGCGCGAGCTCCAGCGGCAGCATCCGATCGTCTCGATCTGGGACGACCACGAGTTCGCCAACAACGCACACGAGACGGGCTCGCTCACGCACGACGAGGTGACGCAGGGGCCGTGGCGCGATCGCCTCGCCGCCGCGCGTCGTGCGTTCTTCGAGTGGACGCCGACGCGCGACGAGACGCGCGTCTACCGCAGCCTCGAGCTGGGCACGCTCGCGCGCCTGGTGTTGCTCGACGCGCGCATGGACGGTCGCGAGCCGCCGCCGCTCGACACCGTGGAGTGGATGCGCGCGGGTCGACGGCTCGTGAGCGACGCGCAGGAGCAGTGGATCGCGGCGCAGCTCGCGCGGAGCGACGTGCGCTACACGGTGCTCGGCAACCAGGTCGTGCTCGCGCCGTTTCCTGCGCTCGAGAACCTCGACGCGTGGGATGGCTTTCCCGCGCAGAGGCAGCGCGTGCTCGAGCTGCTCGCAGGCGCGCTCTCGTTGCCCGTCGTGATGACGGGCGACACGCACGGCTCGCTCGCGCTCGATCTTCCTTCACCGACGTACGACGCGGAGACGCAGTCGGGATCGCTCGGCGTCGAGTGGGGCGCGCCCGCGCTCGCGTCGCCGCACTTCACGGGCGAGGCCTCTCGCGCACGAGAGACGATGCTGCTCGAGGCGACGCCGCACCTCCGCTTCACCGAGCAGGAGAGCAAGGGCTACGTGCTGCTCGACCTCACGCGCGAGCGAGCGCGCGCCGAGTGGTGGCTCGTCGAGGACGCGACGCGGCCTGACGGAGATCGCGAGCGGCTCGCGCGCGCGTTCGAGACCACGCCCGAAGACCGCGCCTCGCGCGAGGGCTCGCTCGAACCCTCACCGCCGCGTGTCGCCGCCCCCGCGCTCGCGCCTCGCGATCCGTCGGCGTGATCGCGAGCGATCGGATCGCGTGATAGGTCACCGCTCCTTTGGCCGACGAGACACAGGCCGTCGATCTCCGCGCGCGCGCTGAGCGCGTGACGCGCTTCGTCGGGCGGTCGTGGCGCGAGGCGTTCGTCGCGGAGAGCCCGATCACGCGCGAGCAGCGTCGGGCGATCGCTGCGCTCGCCGCGCTCGCCGGGGTCGCGGTGTTCGCGCTCGCCTGGCAGCGGTACGCGACGTTCCACAACCGCAACTTCGATCTCGCGTTCTACGCGCGCCTCGCGTGGGGCGAGTCGCACGGCGATCCGTGGGAGCCGCTGCTCGACGCGCACGTGTGGGGCCTGCACTTCGTGTGGGCGCTCGACGTGCTCGGGTGGATCGGTCGCGTGCTGGGGCAGGTGCGCACGCTGCTCGTGGCGCAGTCGATCGCGGTGGTGCTCGCGAGCTTCCCGATCGCGCGCGTCGCGGCGCGTGTGTACGGCGCCGGTCGCGGCGTCGCGTCGGGCTCGGTCGTCACGACCGCGCCAGTGATCGCCGCGCTCGTGTGGCTGCTCCAGCCGAACCTCTGGCACGTCGCCACGTGCGACTTCCACCCGGGCACGCTCGCCGTGCTGCCGCTCGCGTGGTGCTGCGAGTCGCTCCATCGCAAGAGCGCGCACGGGCTCGTGTGGTCGTGCCTCGGCGTGCTCGCGTGCCGCGAGGATCTCGGCCTCGTCGTAGCGCTCTTCGGCGCGGCGCTCTGGATCCGCGAGCGGCGGGAGCGTCCGCGCGTCGCGCGCGTGGGGGCGGGGATCGCTGTCGGCGCGGCCGCCTACGTGGTCGTCTTCCTCGGCCTCTTCCATCCGCGCTACGCGCCGAGGAACGGCTCGTTCGAGCAGCACTTCGCGGCGTGGGGCGACGGGCCGATCGGCGCGCTGCTGGGCGTGATCGCGCATCCGCTGCGGCTCCTCGAGTGGCTCGCGAGCGCCGAGCGCGCGCCGTACCTCTTGATCATCACCGCGCCGCTCGCGTTCCTCGTCTTCCTCGCGCCCGAGTGGCTGCTGCTCGCGGCGCCGATCCTCGGGATGAACCTGCTGTCGTCGTTCCCCACGACGCTCTTCCTCGACTCGCACTACCTCACGCCTGCGCTCCCGATCCTCGTGTGCGCCGCGCTCGTCGGAGGGGGTCGAATCGCGTCACTGTCGCGCGGGCTCTCCGGGGAGGTCGCGCTCGGGCCCCTGCTCGTCTGCGCGATGATCGCCCACGTGATGCACGGCGGCTCTCCGATCTCGCACCGCTACGATCGGCACGCCTACGTCTCGGACGGAACCACGCAGGCGCTGCGCGACGCGCTCGAGACCATCCCCGATGACGCGTCCGTGCAGGCCCCCGAGCGCGTGCTCGCGCACCTCGCCGAGCGACGACGCCTCCGGCGCGGACCGCCGCCCGAGACGCTCAGCGACTACGTGCTCTTCGACGCGTGGCAGCGCCGAGTGGACGCGCACCGCGAGGAGCTGCTCCGCACGGAGGAGGAGCCGCTCGTGCGCGACTGGCTCGCGCGGGGCGATCACGCGCTCGTGTTCTCGCGTGCCCAGATCTTCGTGCTCGCGCGCGGCGCACCGCACGACGACGACGTTGCCGCGCGACACTTGGTCGGTCACGCGTCGCTCGACGAAGGCCGCGCGCTCACGGCGTGCCTCGCGCTGCTCGACGCCTCGCTCGCACCGCGTGCGGACGGCGGCGCGGACCTGACGCTCGAGCTCGGCGTGCGCGCGGCGTGTGACTCCGATCTCGCCCTCCGCGTGGGCTGGGGGCATCGACCTCGGCGCGTCGATCTGATCGCGGAAGGCGAGCTCTCACCTGCGCGGTTCCGGGCCGGCGACCGTGTTCGATCGGCTCACGTCCTGTCGGCCACCGAGCGAGAGGACATCGCGCGGCACGGCCTCCGCGTGGGCGCCGTGCGACAGAGCGGTGCGCGTCCGGCGCCTGGTGATCCTGCTGCGCTCGACGTTCCCCTCTGACGAGGGCCCGAAGCCACGTGGGGCGGAGGCGATGTAGGGGCGAGCCGACAGTCGTTGCGTGCCGCCAACAGGCTCCGCCTGGATCGAGGCCGGAGATGTGTGGCGTGAGCGTTGCTCTGTGGCGCCGCCGCCACGGTGTCTCTGCGCTTCGCGCCGCGACGACACCGTCTCACCCACGGAGTCGTATGCCGTTCAGTCGCCTCTCGTTCGTCGCGCTCACGTTGCTGGCCGTCTCGTTCTTCGCTCCGAGCGCCTCCGAGGCGCAGTCCCGCGAGCCCACGCGACGCTTCATCGCGAACCAACGAGGCGACCTCACGCTGGTCGGCAACACCGCGCAGCACTGCCTGCGCCGCGGCTCTGACCCGGCGACGTACTGCGACGTGGTGCGCAACACGACGGGCGCGGGCGGCGCGGGCATCAACAACGACTTCAACATGGGCCCCGTCGACGCCGACAGCGACGCGACGACGACCATGTCGAGCGCGGCCGACCTCGCGCTCCCCGCCACGGCGAGCGTGCGCTGGGCGGGCCTCTATTGGTCGTGTGGCGCGCCGGCGTCGGGCACGCCGGACGTGCGTCGCACGGTGCGCTTCCGCGCTCCCGGTGGCGCATACACGAACGTCTCCGCGAGCGTCTTCGACTCGGGCGTGACGGTCTCGGGCAGCGCCGACTACTACCAGGGCTACGTCGACGTCACGACGGCCGTGCGGGCCGCGGGCAACGGCACGTACTGGGTGGCCGGCATGCAGTGCCGCACGGGGACGACGAACCTCTTCGGCGGCTGGACGATGGTCGTCGCGTACGACGACGCCACGCTGCCGCTCCGCAACCTGGTCGTCTACGACGCGTTCCGCGCCTACACGACGACGGCCGTCGACGTGACGGTGTCGGGCTTCATCACGCCAGCGTCGGGCACGGTGAGCTCGCGCGTCGGTGTCGTCTTCTGGGATGGCGACCGGGGCAACCCCGACACCCTGCGCTTGATCTCGGGCCTGCGGAACACGCTGCTCGGATCGACGCCCGGAGCGGGCGTGCTCAACCCGAACGACGACATCGGCAACAGCACGATCTCGTCGTTTGGTTCCGTCGTGTCGAGCCGTCAGCCCGCGTACGGCAACACGCTCGGCTACGACCAAGATCTCTTCGCGACCGTCGACGCGCTGCCGAACAGCGCCACGAGCGCGACCATCCGCGCGCAGACGGGCGGCGAGGGCATCGGCCTCGGTCTCGTCACGTTCGCGACCGACATCTTCGCGCCCGACTTCGCGATGACGAAGACGGCGATGCTGAACGACCTCGACGGCAACGGCGCGGACGCGGGTGACCTCATCACCTACACGCTCGTCGCGACCAACAACGGCCGCGACGCGTCGATCGGCAGCGTGATCCGCGACGGGTTGCCCGCGGGCACCGAGATCGCGCCCGGATCGAGCATCACGGTCGATGGCATGTCGCGCACGATCGCGACCGATCTCGACCAGGCCGAGGTCGCGGCGGGCACCGTGGTCGCGCGCGTGGGCACGGGCGCCACCGCGGTGGCGGGTGGTCGCGTCGCGCCGGGCGCGAGCGTGACGGTGACGTTCACCGTGCGCATCACGTCGATGCTCGGCGGCGAGCCGATCACGAACAGCGCGAACATCTCGGGACAAGGCGAGACGCTGATCCTCGGCGGCGTGACCGACACGTTCACGGGCACGTCGGACGGCGACGGTGTCACGCCGGGCAACCAGCCCACGATCATCGTGACGACCGCGCGCTGCGGCGACACGCGCGTGACCGCGCCCGAGACGTGCGACGACGGAGCGATCGCGGCGGGCGACGGCTGCAGCGCGGCGTGTCGCATCGAGGTCGACATCCTCGGCCCCAGCGGCGTGGTGCTCGACGACGCGACGCCGACCTTCACGGGCCGCGCGAGCCCGGGCGCGATGGTCGCGATCTCGGTGGGCGGTACGACGCTCGGCACGGTCACGGCCGACGCCTCGGGCAACTGGACGTTCACGCCCGCGACGGCGATGGCCGAGGGCGCGAGCACGGTCACGGCGATGGCCACGGACGACCTCGGCAACGTCACCACGGACACGACGACGGTCACCATCGACACGACCACGTTCGTGACGATCAGCGGGCCCGTCGAGGGCAGCGTGACCTCGGATCTGACGCCGACGGTCACCGGCACCGGTGAGCCGGGCGCGAGGATCGACGTGATCGTCGACGAGGCTGTCGTCGGTACCGTGACGGTCGCGGCCGACGGCACGTGGACGCTCGACGTGCCCACGGCACTGGTGCCCGGTACGCACCGCGTGCGCGCCGAGGCGCTCGACGCGGGCGGTCACACGGCGAGCGCGCCGAACGTCACCTTCCGTGTGGACGACGACACGTTCGTCGATGTCACCGCGCCGACGGGCTCGACGCGCGATGCGACGCCGACGATCAGCGGCACCGGCGAGGCGGGCGCGAGCATCACCGTGATGGTCGGCGGCATGACGCTGACCACGACGGTCGCGGCGGACGGCACGTGGAGCGTCACGCCCACGACGCTCGCGGACGGCGCGTACACAGCGAACGTCACGGCGATGGACGCCGACGGCCACACGGCGACGGACACGACGAGCTTCGTGGTCGACACGACGACGTCGGTCGACTTCCTCCAGCCCGGTGACGCGGGCGCGATCGGCGACACCACGCCCGAGCTCTCGGGCACCGGCGAGCCGGGCGCCACCGTCGTCGTCTCGATCGATGGAACGGTCGTCGGCACGGTCACCGTCGACGGCGAGGGCAACTGGACGCTGCTCGTCCCCACGGCGCTGACCGAGGGCGCGCACGACGTGTCGGTCACCGCGACGGACGCGGCGGGCAACACCGCGATGGACACGGGCCGCTTCACGGTGGATCTCACGGCGCCGTCGCTCGAGATCCGCAACCCTGGCGACGGAACCACGACGAACGACACGACGCCGACCATCACCGGCTCGAGCGATCCGAACCAGCTCGTCACGGTCATCGTCGACGGCGTGATCCTCGGCACCGCCCTCACCGACGCGGACGGCAGCTGGAGCTTCGCGCTCACGACGCCGCTCGCCGAGGGCGATCACACCGTGCGTGCGAGCACGACCGACGCGGCCGGCAACACGACCGAGGATCAGCACGACTTCACGGTCGACCTCACGGCCCCGCAGGTCGCGATCACGAGCCCCGCGAGCGGCGAGCGCACGGGCGACTCGACGCCTGCGATCACCGGCACGGCCGAGCCCGGCGCGAGCGTGCAGGTGTTCGTCGACGGAGAGGTGCTCGGCACGGTGACGGCTGCGGCGGACGGTACGTGGACCTTCGCCACGACCGACGCGCTCGCGGACGGCGAGCACACGGTGCGCGCAGTGGCGCGCGATCCGAGCGGCAACACCGCGACGGCGAGCGGCAGCTTCGTCGTCGACACCTCCACGAGCGTGACGATCACGCGGCCTGCCGAGGGCGCGACGGTGGGCGCGGCGCGACCGACCTACGCGGGCGTCGCCGAGGCCGGCGCGACGGTGGTGGTGAGCATCGACGGCACCGAGATCGGCACCGCGGTCGCGGGTGACGATGGTCGCTGGTCGATCGCGCAGCCGACGGATCTCGCGGCGGGAATGCACACGATCTCGGTCGTCGCGATCGACTCCGTGGGCAACACCGACGACGACGACAACGACTTCGTCTACGACCCGGCAGCGCTCGACAGCGACGGTGACGGCATCGTCGACACGATCGAGTGCCCGATGCCGGCGATGTGCCCGGACACCGACATGGACGGCATGCCCGACCAGCTCGATCCGGACGACGACGGCGACGGAGTGCCCACCGCCGAAGAGTGTGCGGATCCGACCATGTGCCGCGACAGCGACATGGACGGCACCGTCGACTACCGCGATCCGGACGACGACGGTGATGGCCGCCCCACGCGCGACGAGCGTCCGGGCATGATCTCGATCGACACCGACGGCGACGGCACGCCGGACTTCCTCGACGTGGACGACGACGGCGACGGTCTGCCCACGGCCGAGGAGTGCACAACTGCGCCGTGCCGCGACAGCGACATGGACGACGCGCCGGACTACCTCGATGGCGATGACGACGGGGACGGCATCCTCACGGCGCGTGAGCGCAGCGATGGGGCGCGTCTCGGCCCGAGCGGCTTCGACGTGGACGGCGACGGCCTCCCGAACTGGCTCGACACGAACGCGGACGGCGACGCGCGCGGCGATCGCGAAGAAGGCTTCGGCGACGACGATGGCGACGGCGTTCCGAACTATCTCGATCCCGACAGCGTGGTCGGCACGGACGCGGGCGTCGGCACCGACGCTGGTCCGAGGCCCGACGCGGGTCCGTCCGTCGTCGATGCGGGCGTGGCCGTGGACGTGGGGATGAGCGGTCCCGACAGCGGTGTCCCGACGGGAGGTGGCTTTGCGGGCGGCGCGTGCGGCTGTAGAGTCGCGGCCGCCGACGGGGCCGGGCGCGGGTGGCTCTCGCTGGCCGTCCTCGGTGCTGTTTGGCTGTTCGCGCGCGGTCGTGCGCGTCGGAGGAGCAAGTCGTGAGTGACATGAAGAAGAGCTTGATCTCGACGGCCAGCGTTCACGGTGCGGGTCTCCTCGGTGCCAGCCTGATCGGGGGCGCCGTGCTCCTGCTCGGCGCACCGAGCGAGGCCCAGGCGCAGGGCTTCCAGCTGAACCAGTTCCGCGCGGCGGAGACGTCGAACGACGGCTTCGCGATCTCGAGCCCGAACGACCTCGGTCACCTCGACGTGGGCGCGCGCCTGTCGCTCGACTACGCGCTCAACCCGCTCGTGTACGAGGACCGGATCGGCATGGCGGGCACCGAGCGCTACTCGGTCGTCGAGAACCAGCTGAGCATGAACGTGGGCCTCGCCCTCGGCCTCTTCGATCGCGTGGTGATCTACGCCGGCCTGCCGGCGACGTTGTTCAGCAACGGCAGCGACATGGCGGTCGTTCGCGCGGACGGAACGCAGATCGGCGACCCGTACCTCGGCGCGCGCGTGCGCCTCTTCGGCGAGCGTCAGGACGTGTTCGCGCTCGGCCTCCAGCTCGCGCTCACGTTTCCGCTCGGCGACGCGGCCTCGAGCACGCAGTCGTACACCGGCGAGCGCTCGGTCACGTTCCTTCCGCGCTTGATGGGCGAGATCCGCCTCGCCGACAACCGCGTGCGCATCGGCCTGAACGTGGGCGCGCGCATCCGCGAAGGCACGGACGTGGCGATGCTCCGCGTGGGCCACGAGCTCACGTTCGGCGCGGGCGTGATCGGCGTGCTCGTGCCCGACGTGCTCGACCTCCTCCTCGAGCTCTACGGCGCGACGGGCTTCGAGACGCTCAACGATCGTGGTGGCTTCTTCGGTCGCGAGAGCACGCCGGTGGAGCTCATCGGCGGCGCGCGCGTGCATCCCATCTGCGAGATGGAGATCGGCCTCGCGGGCGGCGGCGGCATCTCGCGCGGCTACGGCGCGCCCGACTTCCGCGGCATCCTGACGATCGGCTACGCGCACGATCCGCACTGCCGTCCGACCGAGCCGGTCGTCGTGCCCGACGAGCCGCCCCCGACGCCGGGCGACACCGACGGCGACGGCATCCTCGATCCGGACGATCAGTGCCCCACCGAGCCCGAGGACGTCGACACGTTCGAGGACAGCAACGGCTGCCCCGATCCGGACAACGACCAGGACGCCGTGCTCGACGTGAACGACGGCGCGCCGATGATCCCCGAGGATCGCGACGGCTTCGAGGACACGGACGGCGTGCCCGATCCGGACAACGATCAGGACGGCATCCTCGACACGACCGACGAGTGCCCGCTCCAGCCCGAGGACGTCGACACGTTCGAGGACGCGAACGGCTGCCCCGATCCCGACAACGATCGCGACACGGTCCTCGACGTGAACGACCAGTGCCCGCTCGCGCCGGGTCGCCCCGAGGACAACGGTTGCCCGCGCGCCGTGCGCCTCGATACCGAGACCGGCCAGATCTACATCCTCCAGCTCGTCGAGTTCGCGACGAACCGCGACGTCATCCTCGATCGATCCTTCCCGGTCCTCGAGGAGGTGCGCGCGGTGGTCGAGGCGAACCCGCAGCTCACGCGCCTGCGCGTCGAAGGTCACACCGACGACCGCGGCCGCGACGCGGCCAACCTCGATCTCTCGCGTCGTCGTGCGGCGAGCGTCATGCGCTGGCTCGTCGAGCACGGCGTGTCACCTGGTCGCTTCGAGGCGTGGGGATGCGGCGAGCTGCACCCGGCCGAGACCAACCTGACGGCGGAGGGTCGTCAGCGGAACCGCCGCGTGGAGTTCCACATCCTCAGCCCCGCGCCGGCCTCGGGCCCGCGCCAGCTCGAGGGGTGTGTCGAAGCGAGCGCCGCTCCGGCCACCCCGGCCCGCGGCGCGCGGGGCCGCCGCGCACCGCGCTGAGCGCGAGCAGAGACTCTTCATCTGCGGGTACGCAGAGTTCCCCGGCATGTGACTTTTTTGTCGTGGGCCCCACCCGACAGATGCGGGGTCCGCCGCCGCTCGCATCGCGACGCCGACGAACCGATTGCGAGATTCGTCGCGCGGAGCGCGAATTGGGGGCCGCCGGAATCTTGATGACGGTGGCACGCCGCGTGTAGACGCGGTGGCATGAAACGATTCTTCGCCGTCGTCCTCGCCCTCGGGCTGGCCACGGGTGTCAGCGCCACCGCGAGCGCCCAGACGTTCCCGCTGTTCCGAACGGTGACTGCCCCGGCCTTCACGCCCCAGGCCTCCTTCTACAACCCAGTGCGCGATGAGCTGGTGGTCATCTCGTTCGGGGGAACGGACGCGCAGATCTACGACTCGAGCGGCGCGCTCGTGCGGGCCACAGCGGCCCTGCCGACGCCGCTCGGCGATCGCGTCGACGGCGCGGGCTACGACAACCTCGCCGGCGTCGGACTCGTCGTTCGACAGACCTGTGAGCTCCTCGAGCTCGATCCCGTCACGCTGGCGATCCTGTCGCGCCGCACGCTCGGGGGCTCGGTGCTCGTTCCGGCGCCGACCCTCTGCACGGGCGTCGACGTCGGCAGCGACGGCTCGCTCTACGTCGCCGACTACAACTCGTCGCGCGTGGTCGTCTATGCGCGTGGGAGCAGCATCCCGCTCCGCGCGTTCTCCATCGTGCTCACGAACGTGGACAACCTCTCTCGCGCGCCGGGCACCGACCTCATCATGATCGCGAACAACACGGCGGGTGAGTTCGCGCTCTACCGTGAGTCCGGCCTGTTCGTGTCCGGTCCGTCGCCGCTCGGCACCGGCATCATCTTGGGCGACCACACCCGCACGAACAGCGCGGGCTCGGACGGCCTCACCTTCATCGGCACCAGCGGTCGCCTCTGGTTCTGCGATCACAACGAGCCGGTGGTCAGCTGCTACCTCCAGACCCGCGGCTGCACGGGCGCGCTCGACTGTCCGCTGCCCTTCATCGGCTGCGACATCGGTACGGGGCTCTGTCGCTCCGCGACGTGTGGTGATGGCGACATCGCGGGTGGTGAAGAGTGCGACGACGGCGACGTGATGTCGGGCGATGGCTGCTCGGCAGGCTGCGTCGTCGAGCCGGGCTTCGTCTGCAACGGCGAGCCCTCGGTCTGCGGCACCTGCACCGACAGCGCTCCGCTCGGCACCGACATGGGCTGCACGGCGGCGCGGCCTCACTGCCGCACGACGGGCCCGCGCGCGCCGCAGTGTGAGGTCTGCCTCGACGACAGCGGCGCTGGCGTCGGCGACTTCGGCTGCACGCCCGCGACGCCGTACTGCTTGCGCACGAGCGCGAGCGTCAACGCCTGCTTCGAGTGCATCGCGGACGTCGACTGCGACGATCGCAACGACTGCACGACGGAGTCCTGCAGCGCGACGAACGCCTGCGTTCGCGGCTCGGTGCCGCGCGGCGGTGCGTGCTCCGTCGGCGTGTGCGCAGGCCCCGGCGACGAGCGCTGCGTCGAGTGCGTGGACGACTCGCGCTGCCCGGTCGGCTTCATCTGCAGCGCGGCGGCGCTCGTGTGCATGCCGGTCGGGGTCGATGCGTCGGTCCCGCCACTCCCCGACGTGGGCATCCCGCTCCCGCCGGACGCGGCGATCTTCCCGCCTGACGCCGCGATGGCACCCGATGCGTTCGTCATGCCCGGCACCGACGCGGCGATCGTGCCGCCCGACGCCGTCGCGACGCCGGACGCAGGTCCGCGTGATGCGGGCGCGCGTGACGCAGGTCCGATGGACGCGGGCGCCGAGCCCGACGCCCCGGTCACCGGTGGCACGTTCACGGGCGGCGCTGCGTGCAGCGTGAGCCGAGGAGACGACGCTCGCCCCGTGTGGACCTTCGTGTTGGCTGCGCTGGCGATCGTGATCGCGCGCCGTCGTGTTCGCCGCTGAGATCAGGAGACCCAGAAGAACATGCGTACACGACACAACCTCGGTCTCGGTCTCTTCGGCGTCGGCCTCGGCGTCGGTCTCGGCGTGGGAGGCCTCGCGCCTTCGACCGCAGAGGCACAGGGCTTCCAGCTCGATCAGTTCCGCGCGGCGGAGACGTCGAACGACGGCTTCGCGATCTCGAGCCCGAACGATCTCGGTCACCTCGACTTCGGCGCGCGTCTCTCGCTCGACTACGGCCTCAACCCGCTCGTCTACGAGCAGACGATCGGCATGGCGGCGACCGAGCGCTATCCCGTCGTCGAGCACATGGTCAGCGCGAACGTCGGCCTCTCGCTCGGCCTCTTCGATCGCGTCGTGATCTACGCGGGGCTTCCTGCGACGTTGTTCAGCCAGGGCAGCGACATGGCGCCGCTCGCGTCGCGCGCCGACGGGACGCAGGTGGGTGATCCCTACCTCGGCGTGCGCGTGCGCCTCTTCGGCGAGCGCACGGACGCGTTCGCGCTGGGCCTCCAGCTCGGCGTGACGTTCCCGCTCGGCGACGCGACCTCGCCCTCGCAGACGTACACGGGCGAGCGCTCGGTCACGTTCGTGCCGCGCCTCATGGGCGAGGTGCGGCTCGCCGACAATCGGCTTCGCATCGGGCTCAACGTCGGCGCGCGCGTGCGCGAGTCGACCGACCTGCTCTCGCTCCGCGTGGGCCACGAGCTCACGTACGGCCTCGGCATCACCGGCGTGCTCGTGCCCGACGTCCTCGACCTGCTCGTCGAGGCGTATGGCGCGACGGGCTTCGAGTCGGTCAACGGCAACGGCGGCTTCTTCGGTCGCGACAGCTCGCCCATCGAGGTGATCGGCGGCCTTCGTGTGCACCCGATCTGCGAGATGGAGATCGGCCTCGCGGCAGGCGCCGGCGTCTCGCGCGGCTACGGCGCGGCCGACTTCCGCGGCGTCTTCAACATCGGCTACGCGCACGATCCTCACTGTCGCGTCGCCGAGCCCGTGGTCGTGGTGCCCGAGGTGCTCGACACCGACGGCGACGGTCTCCTCGATCCGGACGACCAGTGTCCGACGGAGCCCGAGGATCGCGATCAGTTCGAGGACGAGAACGGCTGCCCCGATCCCGACAACGATCAGGACGGCGTCCCCGACACGAGCGATCAGTGCCCGATGGATCCGGAGGATCGCGACGGCTTCGAGGACGAGAACGGCTGCCCCGATCCCGACAACGATCAGGACGGCGTGCTCGACCCGAGCGACCGCTGCCCGATCGAGCCCGAGGATCGCGACGGCTTCCAGGACGACGACGGCTGCCCCGAGACCGACAACGATCAGGACACCGTCGTCGACCCGCACGACAACTGTCCGCTCGCGCCCGGCTCGCCCGAGAACAACGGCTGCCCGCGCACCATCCGCCTCGACACCGAGACGGGCACGATCGTGATCCTCCAGCTCGTCGAGTTCGCGACGAACCGCGACGTCATCCTCGATCGATCGTTCCCGATCCTCGAGGAGGTCCGCGCGGTGCTCGCAGCCAACGCGCAGATCCTGCGCATCCGCGTCGAGGGTCACACCGACGATCGCGGCCGCGACGCGGCGAACCTCGAGCTCTCGCGGCGTCGCGCGGCCAGCGTGCTCCGCTGGCTCTCCGAGCACGGCATCGATGGCGTGCGACTCGAGGGCTGGGGCTGCGGTGAGCTCCACCCGGCCGAGACGAACACGACGGCCGACGGCCGCCAGCGCAACCGACGCGTCGAGTTCCACATCATCAACCCGGCTCCGCCCGCTGGCGCGCGACAGCTCGAAGGCTGCGTCGAGGCGACGCTGGCACCGGCCGCGCCCGCCGCATCTGCGCCGCCGCCGCGCCGCCGTCGGGCCGCCGCGCCCACGCCCTGAGCACATCGTCGACCAGAACGACGACGAGGCCGGCGGAGCGATCCGTCGGCCTCAGCTCGTCGCGTC
This sequence comes from uncultured Sandaracinaceae bacterium, assembly GCA_964502175.1. GTDB lineage: Bacteria > Myxococcota_A > Polyangia > Polyangiales > Sandaracinaceae > JAFLCL01. The sequence continues at coordinate 26,393 of CAZCVE010000025.1, read as the reverse complement.
GAGGTGGTCGCGCGCGTCGGGTGGTCCGGACTTGCCAGCGGGATCGACCGAGCGTGACACGGCGCCTCCGGCAACTCGCCTTCACACGGTCTTCGACGTAGCCTGACGGGATGCGGGTCGGCTTGCTTGGCCTCGTCCTCCTTCTCGGGACGGGATGTTTGATTGATCGTTCGTCGCTCACCGGAGGTCGCGACACGGGCGCGCCCGGTGTCGACGCGCCGGCTCTCGATGCGCCGGGTCTCGATGCGCCGGGTCGTGATGCGCCCGGCCTCGACGCACCGGGCCTCGATGCACCGGACCTCGACGCTCCGCGCGTGGACACGGGTCCGGGCTGCGTGCCGCTCGACTGCGACGACGGCAACGCGTGCACGGACGATCTGTGCACCTCGAGCGGATGCACGAACACGGATCGCACGGGGGCGTGCGACGACGGAGTGCTCTGCAACGGGGGCGACACCTGCAGCGCGGGCGCGTGCTCCGTCCACGATGGAATCGATCCGTGCGCGCCGCCGACGCTGTGCGACGCCGGTCGTGACGTCTGCGTGGGCTGCGTCGACACAGCGGACTGTCCCGCGCGCATGGACGGAACGCTGGGACCTTGCAGGGCGCCCGCCTCCGACGTGTGCGCGACGCGCGGCGTCGCCACGCAGCCGTTCACCACGTACGCGTGCGTGGACTCGGTCTGCCAAGCGGCGATGGGCTCGGAGGACGTCGCGTGCCGCACCGACGCCGAAGGCACGATGTGCGCGCCGGACGAGCGCAGCGACTACGGCGCGTGCGGATACGCCGACGTCTGCAGCCTGAGCGGCTCTCGCTCGCGCAGCTTCACCTCGCACGCGTGCGCGTCGGGCGTCTGCGGCTCGGCGATGGAGCTCGAGATCGACACGGCGGGATGCGCGCGCGCGACCGACGGCGACGCGTGCGGCGCCGAGAACGCCGAAGCGTGGAGCCTCTGCGGCGGCTTCTCGGACACCTGCGACGAGTCGGGCACACGCACGCGTCGCGTGGTCATCCCGGTCTGCACGGCCGGTGCGTGCGGCATGCGCTTCCGCATGGAGACGGAGGCCTGCGTTCGCGCCACCACGGGGCTCTCGTGCGGCGGTGAGACGTGCGCGATGTTCGGCCCGTGCACGCGCAACGACACGAACGGTTGCAGCTCGGCCGGAACCCACACGCGCACGTGCACGATGGCCACGTGCAGCGCCGGCACGTGCTCGGGCGCGGGCATGCGCACCGATTCCGAGGCCTGCACCGCGCCGATCCTCGGGGAGTCGTGCGTGCCTGCGATGGACTGCACGAGGTGTCGATCGGGCGGCGGCAGTGGCGTCTCTTGCTCGCCCTCGGGCTCGACGGGGATGCGCTTCTGCAGCGACGCCGACGGCGCATCGTGCACGGCCCTCGGCTTGTGCATCGACTCGACGCCCGTCTCGGAGACGTGCGTGTGTCCGTGACCCCGCGCGCCCTCGTGATCAGGTCTTGATCACGAGGATGCGGATCTCGGTCATGTCCTCCATCGCGTAGCGGATGCCCTCGCGACCGAGGCCCGACTCCTTCACGCCGCCGTACGGCATGTTGTCGACGCGGAAGCTCGGCACCTCGTTGACGAGCACACCGCCCACGTCGAGCTCGTCCCACGCGCGCATCGCGGCCTGGAGATCGTTGGTGAAGAGGCCCGCCTGGAGGCCGAACTGCGAGTCGTTCACCTCGGCGAGCGCCTCGTCCATCGTGTCGAACTTCGAGAGCAGCGCGACGGGGCCGAACGCCTCTTCGCGGTAGAGCGGCGCGTCGCGCGGTGTGCCCTCGACGACGGTCGCGTCGAGCATCGTGCCCGTGCGCTCGCCGCCAGAGAGCACCTTCGCGCCGCGCGCCTTCGCGTCGAGGATCCAGCCGTGCAACCGCTTGGCCTCGCCCTCGGAGATCATCGGCCCGAGGAAGGTCGACTCCTCGCGCGGATCGCCGGCCTTCAACGCCTTCACGGCGGCGACGAATCGCTCGCGGAACGCCTCGTAGATCGACGCGTGCACCACGATGCGCTGCACCGAGATGCAGCTCTGGCCCGACTGGTAGAACGCGCCGAACACGATGCGCGGCACGGCGGTCTCGAGGTTCGCGTCGCGATCGACGACGCACGCCGCGTTGCCGCCGAGCTCGAGCACGACCTTCTTCTTGCCCGCGCGAGCCTTCAGATCCCAGCCCACGCCGGGCGATCCGGTGAACGAGAGCAGCTTGAAGCGCTCGTCGGTCGTGAAGAGATCGGCGCCGTCGCGGTGCACCGGGAGGATCGAGAAGCTGCCCTTCGGCAGCTTCGTCTCCGCGAGGATCTCGCCGATCATCAGCGCGCCGATCGGCGTCTTGCTCGCGGGCTTGAGCACCCACGTGCAGCCCGCGGCGATCGCGGGCGCGATCTTGTGGGCCGCGAGGTTCAGCGGGAAGTTGAACGGCGCGATCAGCGAGCACGGCCCGATCGGCACGCGCTGCGTCATCCCGCGGTAGCCCTTGGCGCGCTCGGAGATCTGGAGGTTGAGCACCTCGCCGCCGAAGCGCGTGGCCTCCTCGGCCGCCACGGTGAACGTGTCGATCAGGCGCGTGACCTCGCCGCGTGAGTCCTTGATGGGCTTGCCCGCCTCGATGCACAGCGCCATCGCGAGCTCTTCGAAGCGCTCGCGGAAGCGCTTCACGCAGTGCTCGAGCACGGCCTTGCGCTCGTACGGCGGAAAGCGACGCATCGCCTCCTGCGAGTCCACCGCAGCCTGGATCGCGCGATCGATCGTCTTCGCATCCGCGAGCGCGACGCGCGTCGCGACCTCGCCCGTGTACTTGTTCGTGACCTCGAGATCCGCGTTGGGGCTCTCGGCGACGTTCGCGACGTAGAAGGGATAGCGATCTCTCAGCATGGGGTCCTCCTTCGGACGAGCTTCGTCAGACGAGCTGGGCGAGCTCTCGGAGCTCGACGTTCAGCGCGTGGTGGTTGTTCGAGTAGTCGATCGGCACGTCCACGACGTGCACGCCCTTCTCGCAGCGCGCGAGGATGGGCACGAGCTCGCCTGCTTTCGTCACGCGGTGTCCGTGCGCGCCGTAGGCCTCGGCGAGCTTCACGAAGTCGGGGTTGCCGAACGAGAGGCCGAAGTCGGGCAGCTCCATGTGCTCCTGCTTCCAGCGGATCATCCCGTAGCCGTCGTCGCGCACGATCACGATCGTGAGGTCGAGGCCGAGGCGCACGGCGGTCTCGAGCTCTTGTCCGCTCATGCCGAAGCCGCCGTCTCCCGTGAGCGCGACGACGCGCCGCTCGGGGTGGAGGATCTTCGCCGCGATCGCGGAGGGGATGCCGGCGCCCATCGTCGCGAGCGCGTTGTCGAGGAGGATCGTGTTGGGCTTGCGCGCGTGGTAGCCGCGCGCGAACCAGATCTTGTACATGCCGTTGTCGAGACAGAGGATGCCGTCGTCGGGCAGCGCCTCGCGCAGGTCGCTCACGATGCGCGACGGGATCATCGGGAACGCATCGCTCTTCGCGCTCTCCTCCATGTGCTGGTTCGCGCGCGCGCGCACGCGATCGAAGTAGGCGTGATCCCAGTGATCGGGGCGGGAGGGCAGCGTCTCCTTGATGCGCCAGATCGCGTTCGCGATGTCGCCGATCACCTCGATCTGCGGGAAGTAGACGGCGTCCACCTCCGCGCCCCGGAAGTTCACGTGGATGACCGTGCGCCGGCCCGTGTGCATGAAGAACGGCGGCTTCTCGACCACGTCGTGGCCGACGTTGAGGATCAGATCCGCCGCGTCGATCGCGCGGTGCACGAAGTCGCCGTCCGAGAGCGCCGTGGTGCCGAGGTAGAGCGGGTGCTCCTCGTCGATCACGCCCTTGCCCATCTGCGTCGAGCAGAACGGCAGCCCGAGGTGATCGACGAGCTCGCGCAGCATCTTGCTCGTGAGCTTGCGGTTCGCGCCCGCGCCCACGACGAGCAGCGGATGGTGCGCGTTCTTCAGCGCGTCTGCGGCGCGCGTGATCGCCTTGTCCTCCGCGATCGGCCGACGCGCCTTGGTCTCCTGCAGAAGAAACGCGTCGGTGTCGTCGCGCGCGATGTCCTCGGGCAGCTCGAGGTGCACCGCGCCCGGTCGCTCTTCCTCTGCGCGTCGGAACGACTCGCGAACGCGCGCGGGGATCGTGTCCGCGCTCACGATCTGCCGCGTGTACTTCGTGAGCGGCCGCATCATGTCGACCACGTCGATGATCTGGAAGTTGCCCTGCTTGCTCTTCTTGATCGGCTTCTGGCCGGTGATCATCACCATCGGCATGCCGCCGAGCTGCGCGTAGGCCGCGGCCGTCACGAGGTTCGTCGCGCCGGGCCCGAGCGTGGAGAGGCACACGCCCGCGTTGCCGGTGAGGCGCCCGAACGTCGCCGCCATGAAGCCCGCGGCCTGCTCGTGACGCGTGACCACCACGCGGATCGACGAGTCACGCAGGGCCTCGAGCAGATCGAGGTTCTCTTCGCCCGGGACGCCGAAGAGGTGAGTGACCCCTTCGGCCTCGAGCGCCTTCACGAAGAGCTTGGACGCGTACATGAGGGCGCGATGCCTCGCTCACGCCGTGGAGTCAAAGAGACGCACCGGACACAGGGGTAGGTCAGCGCGCGCCGCGCGCGACGAGGCGCTCGAGCACGGCCTCGGCGGCGCCGTGGTGGATCGCGCGCTCGAGCACCGTGCGGCCTTCGTGATCGCGCTTCTTCAGATCCGCGCCCGCGGTGATCAAGCGATCGATCAGCGTGAGCATCGGCTTGGGCGCGCTCTTCGCGGGGCTCGACGCCTGTGACGCGGCCTGCACGAGCGCCGCGAGACCAGCGACGTCCTGCGTGCCGTCGGGGCTCGCGTCCATGAGGCTCCACATGCCCATGTTGCCGACGAGCGCGCCGAGCGGCGTGAGCGCGTCGTGCGTGTGCGTCTTCGGCGAGGCGCCGCGATCGAGCAAGAGGTTCGCGTTGTCGAACGCGCCCCACCAACACGCCTCGTGGAGCGGGGTGCGACCGTCCGCGGTGGGGAGATCCACCGGCATGTTCGTGAGCAACAGGCCGAGCTGTCCGAGCGCGCCGCGACCCGCCGCGAGATGGAGCGCGGTGAACCCTTCCTCCGCACGCACGTCGATCCGGGCGCCGCGCTCGACGAGCAACGTCGTCATCGCCTCGTCGCGCATCATCACGCTCATCGAGAGCGCGTCCGTCTCGGCGTCGCCGGGCTTGCCGGGATCGGCGCCCGCGTCGAGCAGCGCGCGCGCGACCTCGGCGCGTCCCTCGGAGATCGCGGAGCCCAGCGCGGAGAAGCCTCCGTGCGACGCGTTGGGCGACCCGCCCTTCGCGAGCAGCGCGCGCACCTCGTCGATCGCGCCCTTGCGCGCGGCCTCGACGAGCTTCTTGTCCTTCGATCCGAAGAGGAATCCGAGCATCGTCACTTCTCTTCGGCGACGCGGAAGCGGCGGCCCTTGATGCGTCCGGTCGAGAGGCTGCGGAGGGCCGCGGCGCTCACGCTCTTGGCGACCGCGACGTACGAGAACGTGTCGTGGATCTCGATCTTGCCGACGTCGGTGCCCGCGAGGCCGCCGGCGTCTCCCGTGAGCGCGCCGAGGATGTCGCCCGGGCGGACCTTGTCCTTGCGCCCGCCGAAGATGCGCAGCGTGGTCATCGGCGCCGACGCGCGCGCGTCGGGCTTCGGCGTCTCGACGGGCGCGCCGTCTTCGTCTCGCGGCCGCGACAGACGCGGGAGGCTCGCGCCGAGGAACTGCTCGATCGCGGCGATCTTGTCGCCGTCGCGCGACGTCGCGAGCGAGACCGCGACGCCGGCGCGTCCCGCGCGTCCCGTGCGGCCGATGCGGTGCACGTGCACCTCCGGCTTGGATGGCAGCTCGTAGCTCACGACGAGATCGAGCCCCTCGACGTCGATGCCGCGCGCCGCGACGTCGGTCGCGACGAGCACGCGCGTGCTCCGGTTGCGCAGCTTCGCGAGCACACGATCGCGATCGTGCTGCTCGAGATCGCCGTGCAGCGCGGCCGCGCTCACGCCTTCCTTCGCGAGCGCGCGCTGCACCTCGTCCGCGCTCGCCTTGAAGTTCGTGAACACGAGCGCGGCCTCGTGCGGGAAGTGATCGAGCACCCAGCGCAGCGTGCGGAGCTTGTGCTCGGGCTCGACCCTCATCACGTGCTGCGTCACCTCGTGCGTCTCGGCGCCCGCGTCCTCGACCGTGACGCGCACCGCATCGTTCTGGTGCTGCTGGCTCATCGCCTCGATCGAGCGCGGGAACGTGGCCGAGAAGAACGCGGTGAGGCGTGCCCGCGGTGCGGCCTTCAGGATCGAGCGCATGTCGTCCTCGAAGCCCATGTCGAGCATGCGATCGGCCTCGTCGAGCACGACGGTGCGCACGCGCGAGAGCTCGAGATCGCGACGCGTCAGGTGATCGAGCACGCGGCCCGGCGTGCCGACGATCACGTGCGCCCCTTCCTCGAGCGCGCTCGCCTGCGTGCGCCGCGGCTCACCACCCACGAGCACGAGCACCCGGAGCCCGCCGAGCTTGCGACCGAGGCGCCGCACCGCGCGCGCGACCTGCGCCGCGAGCTCGCGCGTCGGACAGAGCACGAGCGCGCGCGGCGTGCGCGCCTCGGAGGCGTCGAGATCCGCCGCGAGTCGCGCGAGGAGCGGGAGCGCGAACGCAGCGGTCTTTCCGGTGCCGGTGCGCGCCTGCGCGATCACGTCCTTGCCTGCGAGCAGGAGCGGAATGCAGCGCGCCTGCACCTCGGTTGGGGCCGTGAAGCCGAGCTCGCGGACGACCTCGCGGAGCTCGACAGAGAGGCCGAGATCGTCGAACGTCGGCGGGGTCGTCTCGGTCATCGGCCCCCTCGTGCGACCAAAGTGATCGCCCCGCAAGGCGTGATCGTGGAAACCTGATGCGCTGGGTCGTTGTCGGTCACGTCGATGCAGCGCCTTCGCCACGTGTTCTTGCTCGCTCTGCTCGTCGCCTGCGGCGAGGCCGAGGCGCGTGAGCCGGAGGAACACCCGTCGACATCCGCCGCGCCCGAGGCCCCTCCAGCGCCTGCGTCCGGAGAGGCGTCCGAGACGCCCCGCGCAGAGGCGCCAACGCCCGAGCCCGTGGGTGGTGAGTGGATCGATCTCGGGCACTTCGGTGATGCACGTCATCGCGAGGCGCGCGTGCGCGCGTGGGTGCCGCCGCACGAAGACGGCGCGCGCCTGCCGGTGCTCTTCGTGCTCGACGGACAAGGCGCGCAGACGTGGTTTCGGATCCCGCAGACGATCAACGCGCTCGTCGGTGAGGGCCGCGTCCGTCCGTGGATCGTCGTCGCGATCGACGCGACGCTCGATCGCACCGCCGAGCTCCGCCGCACGGATGGTCTCTTCGCGCGCTACGTGCGCGACGTGATCCTGCCGGTCGTGCGCGAGCGGCTGCCGACGCAGGAGGGTCGCGAGCACACCGCGATCCTCGGTTACTCGTACGGCGGCCTCGCGGCGGTGGCAGCGGGCGTCGCGGAGCCCGACACGTTCGGTCGTGTGATCGCGATGAGCCCGAGCCTCTGGGCGCGAGAGCGCGACGTGATCGCGCGCTTCGATCGCGCGCGCGTGCGGCCGATGCGTCTCTGGATCGACGTCGGCAGCCGAGAGCCCGACGCCGAAGATCTCATCCCCTACATGGTCGGCGACGCGCGCGATCTGCGCGACGTCGCGATCCGTCGCGGCATGGTCTTCGGTCGCGACGTCGGCTTCGACGAGGCGCTCGGTGAGGACCACGACATGAGCGCCGCGGGCCGACGCATGCGGCAGGCGCTGCTCTTCGCGCTCTCCGATCGCGACCTCTCGCGCGAGACGCCGAGCACCCTCTCGGTCACGCGCTACCCCGCGCACGGGCGTCGCGCGACGCACGCGATCCAGGGCCGCTACGAGGGCGACGCGCGCCTCACGTTCCCCGAGGGTCTCGTCGAAGCGCGCGCGGGCGAGACGAGCCTCACGCGCGACATCGCCGGCACGGATCGGCCGCTGAGCGTGCGCGCCTTCGGCCTCGAAGCCCGCTGCGACTGACCCGGTGGAATAGGCGAACGCTGGGCGCGTGTCGGACGCCGCCATGCACCGATCTCTGCGAGCCACATTCTCGTTCTCCCTATGCATCGTCGCCGCGTGCGGCCCTGCGGTGACGTCGCCGTCGTCGTCCGTGCACGTGCCGAGCACGGACCGCTTGGCGTTGACGGCGCGTCACGATCCACGCGTCGACGCGATCGTGTCGCGCGAGCTCGACGCGCTGATGGACGATCGAGAGGTCCGGTCGGCGCGCGTCGTCGTGCTGTCCGTCGACGACGGATCGATCCTCGCTGCGGCCGGGCGCGATCACGGCGGGCCCAACGACGCCCTCGCGACGAACGACGTGCGCTCGCACGGCTCGACCGGCAAGACGTTCACGATCGCGACCGCGCTCGAGGCCGGCGTCGTGTGCGAAGAAGATCGCTTCGACGGAACGCCCATCACGCGGGGCGACGCGACGATCACCGATCACGCCGCGCACGGTGCGATGACGCTCGAGGACGTGATGGCCTTCTCGTCGAACGTCGGCGTGACGCGCGTCGCGGACTCGCTCGGGGCCGAGCGCCTCTTCGCGGGCTACGACCGGCTCGGCCTCGGGCATCGGGTGCCCGAGGGCGCGCGCAACGACGCGCTCGCGTGGGCACGCATCGCGTACGGCGCCGATCTGTCGGCGACGTCGCTCGAGGTGGCGCGCGGCTACCTCGTGATCGCGCGCGGCGGCACGTACCCGAGCGGCGAGCGCGCGCTCGGTCCCGAGGCGGCCTCGGAGACTCTCGCGCTCCTCGAGCGATCCGTCGCGCGCGACGACGCCACCGGTCACCGCGCCTCGATCGACGGCATCCGCGTCGCGGGCAAGACCGGCACGATGCCGATCGAAGGCGGCACGTACGGCGTGTTCGTCGGCGTCGTCCCCGCAGACGCGCCAGCGTACGTGGTGCTCGTCGGTGTGGAGCGCGACGGCGACGGCTACTCCGGAGGCACGCTCGCAGCGCCCGCGTTCGCGCGCATCGCGAGCGCCATTCTCGCGGAGGCGCCCTCCACAGTGGCCGAAGCGGCCGGGCGCCGATAGTCTGGCGGCATGCGCTTGTCGTCGTTCGAGGTGTCGGGCTTCAAGAACTTCGTCGAGCCGATCAAGGTCGAGGGGCTCGGCACGTTCGTCGTCTTGCACGGCGACAACAACGTCGGAAAGAGCAATCTCCTCAAGGCCATTCAGCTGTTCGTCACGCTTCTCGCCGCATGGCGAGGCGACAATCGAGGTCTACCCGCCGCGACCCCGTACGAGATGACCGATGCGGAGTTGAAGCGATGGACGCGCCAGGATCGAAGCGAACTGTTTCCGCTAGGCGTCGAGGCGCCGGAACCTATGCGCCTCGCGGGTGAGTTCCACTCGACGCGCGAGGAACTGGACGCCGCCGGAATCGAAGCCCCCGACTCGGCCGTACGCGTGCGCATCGCCCTCGAGTTCGCGTGGCGACCCGAGCGACAGAGCACCCAGCTTCGGTTCACGTCGTTCTGCCTCGCGAACGGTCTCGACCTCACCACGAACCCGGAGCGGCCCGAGAGCCGATTCGCAGGGCCGCTGAGTGGGTTCTTCGCCCGGCCCCGCTTCGACAAGGCGGTGCCCACCATCGGCTCCGTGCATCGCGTGCAATCGAAGCGGACGGATCAGGCCACGCTCACGCGGCTCGCCGAGACGCTCCACGCAGCGCGCGACTCAGAGGATCGGACGGTCGCCGTTCGATGGGAGCGTTTCGAAGAGGCCATGCGTCGCTTCTCCAGCATGCTGGGCGACGGTCGCTTCGTCCCGATCTGGCCTCAGGGCAAAGCGGCACTGCTGATGTTCCAAACGGATCGTGCACGCATCCCGCTGTACCTCTTGGGCAGTGGTGTCCAACAGGTCGTGTCGGTGATGACGGACCTCTTGTGCAGCGGAGCTGCAATCGTCGCGATCGAGGAACCCGAGGTTCATCTACGCACCGACGCGCAGGAACTGCTGAGGGAAATTCTCCGGGACCTGCCGGGGAACGAGGGATCGCCTTCGCAGATCTTCGTCTCGTCCCATGCGCCGACGTTCGAGCTCGCGCCGAGCTTCGTGCACATCCATCGGGGACCGAGCGGGCACACGCGCGCAGCGATCCGATCTGCAGCGGACGCCCCGGCCGTCCTTCACGTCAGCACTCCCGACGCGCGAGATGGTGACGCGACCACCCCGATCTCGTGGCTCAGCTCCGATGGCGTCCTGCGACTCTCCGCGCGGGTGCGTAACCACATTGGCCGTGAACAGCCCGGTGGTGTCGTCGTGTCCATCTCGGAAACCGAAGCGAACACCGCCGAGATCCGCAGCACGGAAAGGTTCGTCGAGCGCTTCGGAGTCGAGGACGAGAGCGAAGGATGACTTGCTACGCCATCGACACCAGCGTTGCGCGCAAGCCGCGGACGCTCCTCGAAATCACCACGCAGCTTGGACGCCTGAAGCAGGGTCCGCTCGTCATCCCGTCACTGGTCCACGCGGAGATGTGCGCGCACCTTCGTCGCAAGCACGGTGCAGGGTTCAGCTCAGAGGTCGTTCGTACCTCCCTGGAGGACGTCGCGTTCGTCGATCCGTTCGATCAGAAGGCCGCAGAGCTCGGGGCCGCGGCGCTGGTGGGCTGGCATCCAGACGACGACGCCTGGCGCCTCGCCAAGCGACTCGCATGTGCTCACGCGCTCGGACTGGAAGCCCCACCCGCCTCGAAGCGCCGGTGCGTTGCCACGCTCGACTGGTACATCGCGGCCCACGTCGCTGGGCGTCAATGGATGGTCGTCACGGACGACGGGGGCCCGGAGTGGAAGTACGTCACCACCATCGGTTCGAGAGAACTCCTGGCGAGTCTGAAGGCGCAGCCAACACCGCGGTAGCGGGCACGGTGTTCGTCGCAGCGTTGGGTTCGTCAGCGCGCCCAGAGCTCGAGCTGCGCGCGGCCACCGCCCGGCAGGTTCGCGAAGCGGAAGTCCACGCGACGGATCACGCGGTTGCCGCCGGGCAGATCGATCGTGCGCGAGGGCGTGTCGCGACCGAAGACCAAGCGCGTACCCGGCGAGAACTGCTGTCCGTCGCCGAACGTGAGGTTCACGTCGAAGAGCTCGCGCGCGCTGTGCTCCACGCGCAGCGCGATCTGCCGGAACGCGCATCCTCGTGGTGGAGGACCGCCATGGACTTGCTTCGTCTCGCCCGCGTCGCCCTGCCTTGCGCGCTGGGCGCCCTCACTCTCTCTGCGTGTCCCTCGACGAACACCGTTGGCGACGACGCAGGTCCCGCGAGCGACGACACGGGCATGGTGTTGCCGCGCGACGCGTTCGCGTCCGACACGCCTCGCGATCCCGTCGATGCCTTCCTCGGCGTCGACGCCGCCGCGACATCCGACGCGCGCGCCGCCGAGACGTGCACGACGCCCGGCACGCTCGAGTCGGTCTCGTGTGGGCGCTGCGGAACGCAGAGCCGCTTCTGCACGTCGGCGCGCGTCTGGGAGTACGACGCGTGCAGCGAGCCCGCGGACGCCGTCTGCGATCCCGGCACGATGGGCACGGCGCCCTGCGGCGATCGCTGCGGGACCGTGTCCGCCCGCTGCGATGCGATGTGTCACTTCATCCCGTCCGGGGCGTGTGGCGGCGAGGGCGAGTGCACACCCGGCTCGGTCGAGCGCACGGCCGACGGCTGCGCGTCGGGCGCGACGCGCGGACGAAGCTGCAGCGCGACCTGCGGCTGGGGGATGTTCGGCACGTGCACCGACACGCCCGACGACTTCGACGGCGACGGCGTGTCCTACGCGAACGACTGCGACGACACCGACGCGTCGATCGTGATCGGCAGCACCGAGGCGTGCGGCCTCTTCGTCTGCAACGGCGCGCCTCCGATGGATGGCGTCACCGGCTCGCGCACGTGCGTCGGCCCCGGCTGGAGCGTGTGCGCGCGTCCCGCGACGTGCGTCGAGCTCCCGCCCGCGTCGTGCGGCGCGATGTCGACGTACTTCGAGACGCGCTCGTGCGCGACCGAGGGCTGCGACACCGGGGCCACGGAGTTCCGCGAGTGCCGCAGCGGCGCGTGGTCGTCGTGGTCGGGCTGCGTGCCCGCACGACCGCGTCCTGCCACGTGTGACGCCGTGGCGAGCACGTGCGGCGCGTGCGGCGAGGGCGTCGCGTTCTCGGTGTGCGACGCGGCGTGCGCTCCCACGCTGTCCGAGTGCTTCGGTGTGGGCTGCGTGCCGGGCACGCGCCGACGCTCGACGACGGGCTGCGCTGCGGGCGAGTACCGCGAGACGCTCTGCAGCGCGTCGTGCGCCGCTGGGGCGCCGGGCGCGTGCATGGCATTCCGTCCCGAGGTCGACGTGCTGCTGCTCGTCGACAACACCGGCTCACACACCGGGCTCGTGATGGAGAACGCCGCGCGTCTCGCGACGGAGCTCGTGGGCGGTCTGCTCGCGGACGCCGACGTGCGCGTCGGCGTCGCGTCGTTCGCAGACTTCCCGCGCGGCGCGTACGGCTCGAGCCCCGACGAGCCGTTCCGCGCGCTGCTCGCGCCGACGAGCGACATGGCGACGATCACCGCAGCGCTCACCGGCCTCGAGTTTCGCGGCGGTGGTGATCTCCCCGAGAGCGGCGTCGAGGCGCTCTACGTCGCGGCCGGCGGCCTGCCGCATCCCGACTCGTTCCCGTTCGCCTGCGCCATGGGCCTGGGCGCGGGCGGCTGCTGGCGCGCGAGCGCGCAGCGCGCGGTCGTCATGCTCACCGACATCACGCAGCACAACATCCCGAGCCCTGCGTACATGGGCGGCGCGGTGATCGATCCCTACCTCGGCTTCATGCCCGTGCCGCCCACGTGGGCGACCGCGCGCGATCAGATGATCGCGACCAACGTCGCGTTCTTCGCGATGGTGCCAGAGCCGGGCGTGTTCTCGACCAGCGGCGACGGCGACGCTCCGTCGCAGATGCGCTTCATGGCGTCCGAGCTCGCGCAGGAGCCCGACGACTCGATCGTCGTGTATCCCGCAGGCGAGCGCGACCTCACCACGGCCTCGCGCGCGATGGTCGCGAACCTCCGCGCGTACCTCGGCCTCACGCCGTGACCGCGCTCGCTCGAGCGTCTGTCGCCTCGCTGCTTCTCCTGCTCGCGGCCTGCCCGACGCCGATCGGCGAGCGTGCACCGGGTGGCGTGACGGGCCTCTCGATCGGCGCGCTCGCCGTCGATCCGCGGACGGAGACGACGTACGTCGTGCGCCGATCCGAGGGAGCGCAGCGGCTCCTCGCCGTCCGTGACGACGGCAGTGTCTCGGAGGTCGACGAGATCGCGGGCGCCGACGCGAGGCTGACGTTCTCGGAGGCGGGCGCGGTTCTCACCTCGACGATCGACGATCACACGGAGGCGCGGCTGTTCGGTCGCGAGAGCTTCGAGCTCCTCGAGTCGCGCGCCTTCTCGCTTCCGATCCGAGGCTTCACCACGTCGAGCTCGGGTCGCTTCCTCGCGAGCGTCGGAGGCCTCGGCAACGACGTCCCCGTCGCCCTCCTCGATGCTTCGACGCTCGCTGGCTCGGCGACGGCGACGACGTCGGTCTCGGTACAGCTCACCTGGCTCGCGGGTCGTGACGTGCTGCTGGCGCGCTCGGTCACGCCGCGCGACGACGGCTCGTATGTCGTTCGCCTTCGCGCGTGGGACGTGGCGCGCGTCGCCGAGGCACTCTTCGTCACGGAAGAAGACGGCTTCTGGCGCGGCCCGACCCTCGACCTCTCCGTCGCGACCGTGGGGTCTGCGCCGGGGTTGGTCGCATCGCCCGACGACGCGCGGGCTGCGTTGGACCTCGTCGTGCGCGGTGAGTCGGACGACTCGCTCGCATGGATCGTTCGCGTCGTCGATCTCGCGAGCGGCGAGCAGCGGACCGTGGCCGACGTGGCCGGCCCGCTCGTGTTCACACCCGACGGCTCCACGCTGATCGCGTTCGAGGCGCCCGCCACGAGCTCCGGCGCGTCCACCGAGCAGCGGCTCGTCGCGATCGACGTGGAGACGCTGGTCGTGCGCCCGCTCGACCTCACGAGCAACGGCCCCGCGTTCTTCTACACCGCTGCCCAGCACTGGATGCTCATCGCGACGGTCGAGGACGACTACACCTTGAACACCGTGCTCTACGACCTCGAGATGGGTGTCGCCGTCGACGTGGGGAGCGATCTCTTTGCGCGGCAGTTCGTGCACCGAGACGGCGAGCTGTGGGCGCTCTCCGCGACGGGCCTCGACCGCATCCCGCTCGCGTCTGGCATCTCCACGCCCGTGCCGCTGTCGTTCGCGTCCGCGAACCTCAACATCTTGCCGCGACGCGATCGCATCGTGCTCGACGACGTCGCCGACGCGTCGTCGCTCCACTTCTTCGATCCGGAGTCCGTCACGGTCTCGAGCACCGCGATCCTCGTCGCTCCGTGAGCTCATCGCTCCGCGCGCGATGCGTCTATCATCGGGTCATGGCTCGCGTGCAGATGCGTCTGGCAGGGTGTGCGCTACTCACGACGCTCGCGGGCTGTCTCATCGATCGCGGCTCGCTCGACCACGCGGGTGACGAGCCCGATGCGCGCACGATGGACGAGGACGCAGGCACGCCCCACGACGCGGCCACGCTCGACGACGATGCGCGAGCACGTGACGAGGACGCGAGCGCGCGCGACGAGGACGCGAGAGCGCGCGACGACGCCGCGGGCACGACGGCGGCGTGCGGGGACGGGGCGCTCGACGCGGGCGAGGGCTGCGACGATGGCAACGCCAGCGTGGGCGACGGTTGCGACCCGTCGTGTGTCGTCGAGCGAGGCTTCCGCTGCAGCGGCGCGCCGAGCACGTGCGCGACGACGTGCGGCGACGGAGACACGGCGGGCCGGGAAGAGTGTGACGACGGTCGTGTGGATGATGGCGATGGCTGCGACGCGACGTGCCTCTTCGAGACCTCGCGTCGCGTCAGTCGTGGGCCTGGTCTCGCGCTCGCCGTCGCCGACGACGCCTACGACGGGAGCCTGGGCTCGATGTCCTGCGTCGACATCGACGTCCGCCCCTTTCCCCTCGACCGTCTGACGAACCTCGAGGTCGAGCTGGCGGTGCGACACCCGTGGGTGGCTGATCTCGTCATCAAGCTCGTCGGCCCCGGTGGCGCCCCCGTGGTGACGCTGATGAGCCGACCGAGCATCGACGAGGCCGCCGACGACGGGACGGGCAGGAGCGGCAACGACGCGAACCTCTCTCCCGACTTCCCGATCCGGTTCGCAGACGACGCGGCCGTGTCCGCGGAGGACGTGGGCGACGGCGTCGGCAACCGCAACGTCTGCGAGAGAGACGGCATCTGTGACTTCGCGCCGAACGCTGGAGCCGCCACGCCGGGCAACCTGAGCCGCTTCGAGGCCGGCCCAGCGAGCGGCACGTGGCGGCTGTGCGTGGGCGATGGCGCGGGTGCAGACGTCGGAGAGATCGATTCCGTCACGCTCGCGATGGAGCTGGGTCCGTGACCCGAGAGACCGAGCGCTTCAGGTAGCGCTGAGCTCTCAGAAGCGGAGAGGACGCAGAGGTCGCAGAGAGCCGCAGAGAACACAGAGAGACAGCTGTTCTTCTGCCTCTGCGCGCTCTGCGCTTCTCTTGCGCCTCTGCGTCGATTCTTCTCTCGCGCGCTCGCGCGGACTCACGCGCCGGGAGACGCGTCGCTCGCCTTGCTCGTCTTCTTCGCCTTCGCCGGCGGCTTCTCGGACGGCGCGGCCTTCGCGGCGCTGGCCTTCTTCGCAGGAGCTTTCTTCGCGCTGGCCTTCGCGGCGCTGGCCTTCTTGGGAGCAGCCTTCTTCGGCTTCGCGCTCGACTGGGCGTCGTCGCTCGCCTCGGCCGGCGCCTTCGCGCTGGTCTTCTTCGACGCGGCCTTCTTGAAGCCACCGCCGCTGCGGCCGCGCGCGGGCTTCTTGCCTGCACCTTTGCGAGCGGAGCCGGTCGACGGACCGCGCTCGCGGCGCTCCGCGAGGAGCTCCTGCGCGCGCTCGGGCGTGATCGTCTCGGGCGAGTCGCCCTTGCGCAGCGTCGCGTGCGTGTCGCCGTCGGAGACGTACGCGCCGAAGCGGCCGTCGCGCACGGTGATCGTCTTCTTCGAGACCGGATCCTCGCCGAGCTCCTTGAGCGGCGCGACCGGCCCGCGCGCCTGACGGCCGGGGCGCGTCTTGGGCTGCGCGAGGATCACGAGCGCCTGATCCTTGGTCACCGTGAAGAGCTCGTCCTCGCTGCCGAGGCTGCGCGTCTCCTTGCCCTTGCTGATGTACGGGCCGTACTTGCCGTTCTGCGCGACGATCGCCTCGCCGTCGTCGCCGACGCCGATCGTGCGCGGGAGCTCGAGCAGCTTGAGCGCATCGGCCAGCGTCACGGTCGACGGGCTCATCGTGCGGAAGAGCGACGCCGTCTTGGGCTTGTCCTCGCTCATCTTCGGATCGCCGAGCATCACGTACGCGCCGAAGCGTCCCGCGCGCACGTAGACCGGAAGGCTCGTCTTGGGGTCGGTGCCCAGCTCGCGACCGCCGCTCGGGGCGCTGATCAGCTCGAGCGCCTTGGCGATCGTGAGCTCGTCCGGCGCCACGTCCTCGGGCACCGTCGCCGTGTCCTCGCCGCGCTGCACGTAGACGCCGTAGCGGCCCACGCGCGCGACGACGTCGCGCTCCTCGGCGTCCTTGCCGACGTAGATGGAGTTGATCTCTCTCGCGTCGATGTCGCCGAGGTGCTCGGACACGAGCTTGCGCAGGCCCACCTCGAGACCCGCCGAGCGGTGCGCATGCACGCCCGTGGTACCGGCCGTGGCGACGTGCGACTCGTTCGCCGCGCCCTCCGCCTGCACGCCGAAGTAGAAGCGGCGCAGCCACGGCGCGCTCTCGTTCTCGCCGCTCGCGATCGCGTCGAGGTCGTTCTCCATCTTCGCGGTGAAGGCGTAGTCGACGAGCTCGGGGAAGTGACGCTCGAGCAGCGTCACCACGGCGAACGCCGTGAAGCTCGGTGCGAGGGCGGTGCCCTTCTTCAGCACGTAGCCGCGATCCTGGATCGTCGCGATCGTCGCCGCGTACGTCGACGGTCGACCCACGCCGAGCTCCTCGAGCTTTCGCACGAGCGAGGCCTCGGTGTAGCGCGCAGGCGGCTGCGTCTGGTGGCCCGCGGCCTCCACGCCCGACGCCGTGAGCGCGTCGCCCTCGGTGAGCTTCGGCAGCTGCTTCTCTTTGCCCTCGAGCTCCGCCTCGGGATCGTCCGAGCCCTCGACGTACGCGCGGAAGAAGCCCGGGAACTCGATCGTCAGGCCCGACGCCGAGAGCTCGCAGTCGCGCGTCCCGGCCTTGGCCGCGAAGCGCACCGACACGCTCTCACCACGCGCGTCCTGCATCTGCGATGCGACCGTGCGCTTCCAGACGAGCTCGTAGACCTTGGCCTGATCGGGGTCGACCTCGCGGGTCACGTCCTCGGGCAGCTTCCAGTCGTCGCCCGCAGGACGGATCGCCTCGTGGGCCTCCTGCGCGTTCTTCACCTTGTTGGCGTACGTGCGCGGCGCCGAGGGCAAGTAGCTCGGCCCGTAGAGCGCGCTGATCTGCGCGCGCGCGGCGGCGACGGCCGTGTCCGACAGCGTCGTCGAGTCCGTGCGCATGTACGTGATGTAGCCGTTCTCGTAGAGGCGCTGCGCCGCCTTCATGGTGCGCTGCGCGGAGAAGCGCAGCTTGCGCGACGCCTCCTGCTGCAGCGTCGACGTCATGAACGGCGCCGACGGCGATCGCTTGTACGGCTTGCGCTCGACCGACGTGACCTTCGCGTTCGCGCCCTCGAGCGCGGCGGCGAGCGCGCGCGCGTCCTTCTCGGCGAGGACGAGCACGTCCTTCTTGCCGAGCTGTCCCTTCTCGTCGAAGTCCTTGCCGGTCGCGAGGCGCTTGCCATCGACCGCGACGAGCTGCGTCTCGACGACCTTGTCGCCGTCTTCGCGCGCGACCTTGAGCAGGTTCGCGCTCAGGTCCCAGTAGCCCGCGCTGAGGAACGCGCGTCGCTCGCGCTCGCGCTCGACGAGGATGCGCGTCGCCACGCTCTGCACGCGCCCTGCCGAGAGACGCGGCATGACCTTCTTCCACAGGACGGGAGAGACCTCCCAGCCATAGAGGCGATCGAGCACGCGACGCGCTTCCTGCGCGTTGACGAGGCGTCGATCGATCGTGCGCGGCTGCTTGATGGCCTCCTGGATCGCCTTCTTCGTGATCTCGTGGAAGACCATCCGGTGCACGGGCACCTTCGGCTTGAGCACCTCGAAGAGATGCCACGCGATGGACTCTCCCTCGCGGTCTTCGTCGGTCGCGAGGTAGAGCGTGTCCGCCTCTGCGAGTAGCTTCTTCAGCTTGCCGATGTGCTGCTTCTTGTCGGAGTCGACGACGTAGAGCGGCCGGAAGTCGTTCTCGACGTCCACGCCGAGCTTGCCGAACTCGGTGCGCTTGAGCTCTTCCGGCACGTCCTCGGCGCTCTTCGGGAGATCGCGGATGTGGCCGATCGACGACTCGACCATGAAGCCGCTGCCGAGGTAGCCCGCGATGGTCTTCGCCTTCGCGGGGGACTCGACGATCACCAGTGCCTTGCCGGTCGCCATGGATCTCTCTCGGTGTCGAGGAGGCCGATACCTTATTACTAGGTGTCGCCTGCTCTGAGCTTTGGTGGGGGGTGTGGTCTAGGGGCCCCAGTCGGGCCCTGACGAAAAGGGCGCCGACGGTGCCACACGATCCCCGGAGCGTCGAGGCGCGTAGGCCATTCCCTGCAAAACAGGGCGTTTAGGAGCCGTCCGCCGCCAACGGATCGAAGTAGATGCCGTCCACGTCGAGCTCGACGCCCAGGCTCTCGAGCCGCGCTGCCTGCCCGACGCCGTACTCCTCCATCACCCACCTGCGGCCGTCGCGCCGGTAGACCTCGACGCACTTCCGGGCCTGGTAGACGACCACGTACTCACGCAGGGACGAGAGCCGTCGGTAGTCGGCGAACTTCACGCCGCGGTCGTGCTTCTCGGACGACGGCGACGTCACCTCGACGACCAGCGTGGGGTTCACGAGCGAGAGGTGATCGTCGGGGTCGTGCTCGATCGAACCACACGCGACGGTGACGTCGGGGTAGGTCGCGCAGTCGGCCGCGCGGATGCGAACGCGCGCGTCCGCCGACAGCACCACGCACGGCCGTCCGCGGAGCGCGTTCGACAGCGCCGTGCTCACGGCGACGCACAGCCGCGCGTGCGCGATCGTTCCTCCCGACATCGCCACGATCGTCCCCTGCACATACTCGAGCTTCGTGTCGCTCGCCTCCGCGAGCATCACGTACTCCGCGTAGCTCGCGCGCTTCTCGGCCGGCTGTCCCATCGTCGTCCCCTCGGGGTGGCCGTCGCGCTCACGCATGCGAGCGAGGATACCACCGTGCCCGAGGGTCGTCGGTCAGCCGCCACGACTGACACGCGGCTCCGCGCGTCGTCTCAGCGCGAGTCGTCCGCGAGATCCCACACGCGGTAGGAGCCGCGGTCTCGCACGAGGACACCTCGCCCGTTCGCGCCGAGCCAGAGGGCGCTCGGCTCACGGTGACCGAGCAGCGTCAGGCGCTCTCTCTCGGCTCGCCAGACGACGACCTTGGCGCCGAGCGCTGCGACGGTGACGCGTGCGCTCGCGGCACGCGCAGCGGGACCCGTCGCGACGTCGCTCTCGAGGAGCGCGATCGACTCGGTCGTCTGTCCCGTGCGGAGATCGAAGACGACGATCGCAGGCAGCTCGGGCGCGACGCGGAGGCCCAGCGATCCGCATGCGTCGTACTTCATCGGCAGCGGCGCGAGCAGCGCGGCGCGCGCGGTGTCGAACGCGAAGTCGCGCCCGATCGACATGCCCGCGCCAGCCCAGATCGTCAGCCTCGCGAGGTCGCCAGCGCGCCACATCCGCACCCAGCCCGCGGGATCGTTCCCATGTGGAAACCGCGTCGCGTCGCGTACGAACCGCGCGCGCACGGAGATCACACCGCTCTCGAGATCGCACGTCGCGACGTCGAAGCCTTCGTGCGACACGGACGCGTTCGGGATGAGCACGAGCTCGCCGCCGATCAGGTTCGCGTCGACGTGCGGGGGCAGCGGATGAACGATCCGTCGGCTCGGATCGCGACGATCCCAGCGCGCGACGCACGATCGCCCGACGAGCGTCGCCGCGTGAGCGTCGAGGTGGAACGAGCGCGTCGCCGGGCCCGGATCGTCGGGCAGCTCGAGGCGAGGCCCCTCACGCAAGCACGGCTCGTCGAGATCCGCGACGAGCACACGACCGTCGTCGAACACGATCCAAGCGTCACGATCGGCAGCCGCGACGCGCGTTCCGTCGTCGACGAAGCACGTGTCGCGGCACCGTCCGCTCGCGAGGGTTCCTCGCGAGGACGAGACCACGCGCGCCGTTCGCGTGTCGCTCACGACGATCTCCCCCGTGAGGTAGCCCGCGGCGACGTGTGCACCACCGTCGTCGAGCGCGAGCGCGCTCTGCGTGGTCGGCGGGGGCGCTGCCGCCTCGCTGCCCTTGCGCACGACGAAGCCCGGCGCGAGCTCGACGAGCCGCGGCATGCGTCCGATCGCGGCCGCTGCGATCTCCGAGGCAGGGCTCACCTCGGGCTGGAGGAAGAAGCGAGCCTGCGCGCTCGCGAGATCGACGACGTCCACGTCCTCGCCCGTCGAGCGGATCGCGGCGATCGCGCGCGAGGCATCGAGCAGCATCGGCCCGTTGATCGACGACGCGAGCGAGAGCACGCGTCCGGTCGATCGCCCCGTGCTCGCCTTCACGCGCTTGCACTCGTAGGACTGATCGTCGACGACGAACAGCGTCGTGCTCAGGTCGGTGAAGCGCGCCGAGATCGCCGCCTTCTTGTCGGCCCACTCCGCGAGCCGCTTGCGCTTCACCAGATCGACGAGCTCGACGCGGTGTCCGTCGAGCACGATGAGCGCGTGCGTCCCTCGGTCGTCGACGTCGAGCTCGCGCGCAGTGCCCGCTGCGTGTCGGTGGCCCGCTCCGACCTTCTTCAGGCCCTTCGCGCCCCGCTCGAACCGAGTGAGTCGGCCACCGCCGAGCACGAAGATCGCGTCGCCGCGCACGATGACGGCGATCGTCGGGGCCTCGAGCGCGCACTTCGCGACCACGGCGCCTTCATGATCGAAGATCGCGAGCACCTTCGCGCTCGCCATGACGAGCTGCTCGCCCATCGAAGCGAGCGCCGTCACCGGATCACGCGCGTCGTCGTGCAGCACGCGCTCGACGACGAGGTCCGCCGAGAGACGCAGCACCCGCCCATCGACGCCCGCGCTGTAGAGGACACCGCCCGCGTAGGAGAGCGCGAGCACGGGCCCGAGAGGCTCGTCGGAAGGCTTCGAACCGGTCCTCCGTGTCGCCGTCAGCGACACGCCTGCGTCTCGGCGTGGGCGTCGGGGTCGCAGTCCCAACAGTCCGTGCACATCGCGGGGTCCGGCGACGAACAGAAGAAGACGCAGGTCGAGTCGTAGCTGCCATTGCACGCGTCGACCCACATGCCTCCGTCGCCGCACGCGGGCGCGGGACTCGAACGCCAACCCGGAGTGCCGAGCCTGCACTCGAAGGGCCTGAACGAGACGTCGCATCCCGACGAGCTCGCCGTGCGCTCCGGCTCGTCTGCGCCCGAGCAGTCGTAGTCGTAGCTGCCGTCTGCGCGCGGCGTGGTGAAGTACGACCGCTGCCCCGGGTGCACGTCGGGATCTCCGTCGTCGCAGTCGCCGGCCTCCAACGTGACGCCATCGTCATCGTGATCGGTCTGAGCGTCGCTCAGAGGCGCGTCGGTCGCAGACGCATCGCCCGCAGACGCGTCGGTCGCGGGGACGTCGCTCGCGTCGAGCTCGCTCATGTCCGCGTCGTTCGCATCGATCGAGCTGGCATCGGGCTGGATGGTCGCGTCGAGGACGACGGCGTCGGACACTGGCGAGTCGGACACTGGCGAGTCGGACACTGGCGAGTCGGACACTGGCGAGTCGGACACTGGCGAGTCGGACACGGAGGCCTCGCGCGCGGTGTCGAGGATCGCGGCGTCCTCGCTCGCGGGATCGGCCGGAGAGCACGCCGCGATCACGAGCACACACGACGCGAGCGCCATCCGCATCGGCCGGTGCTTCGTCGTCTCCGGCGGCGACCCGCTCATCGCCGAGGACTCTTCGCTGGTCTCTTGGCCGTCGTCGCCCTCGTCGGCTTCTTGCTCGTCGGCTTCTTGCTCGTCGGCGTGCGCGCTTGGGTCGAGCTCCCGCGCCTGCTGCCGACGCGAACCGGGTTGCTCATCGCGCGCTTCAGGAACTCGTCGAAGAGCGGAACGGTGAACGCGGTGTCGCCGTGTTGCGGGCTGTAGATCATTCCCTTCTTGATGAGTCCGCTCCGGAGAGGCGCAGCCACCGTGACTCGCATTCCGATCGCGTCGGCGATCTCACCAGACCGATGTGGACCCGGTCCGAGCTCGGCCATGGCGCGGACGTAGTCCTTCTCGCGCGGAGTCATCCGATCGAAGCGCACACGAAAGAAGCCGTCGTCGAGCGCGCGCAGTGTCGCGTGCCTCGCATTGCCTGCATCGGCGAGCGTGATCGGCGAGCGGGCAGCCACGGCCCAAGTTCGAAAGCCCCATTCCTGAAGGAAGTATGGATAGCCCTGAGACGTCTCGACGATGAAGTCGACGGCATCGGCGTCGATGGCCGCTCCTTCGCGCTCGATCGGTACCGCGATCGCCTTTCGAGCCTCTGCGAGTGGAAGCGCTTCGACCCTCGGGTACTCGAAGAGCCGCTCCGCGTAGGACTTGGCCTCGCCAGCGAGCCCAGCGAGCTGCGGCAGCCCCGCGCCGACGAGGATGAACGGCCGAGCCTTCTGCGAGAGCTTGTGTGTCGCGACGATGAGCGCCGCGAGATCGGGCTGAGCGAGGTACTGGATCTCGTCGATGAGCAGGACGATCCCGCCCCCGGCGGCCGCGGCAGCCTCGGCGGTGACGAGCAGCATCTCGGGCAGGTCGTCCTCCAGGCTTCCTGAGTCCGCTGTTCCTCGTTCCGCCTGCACCCCGAACTCGACGTCGCCGACGCTGACCTTGAACGCGGCCGCGAACGAGCGGAGGACGCCCAGGCCGCGCTTGGCGACGTCCTTGGCCTGCTCGATCCGACTCAGCCTGAAGAGCTGCTGCCGCAAGGGAGGAACGAGCATCTCCGCGAGGCGACGATCCTCGGGAGCCTCGAGCATGATCGCCGAGAACCCGGCGTCCTCCGCGGACTTCGCGAGCTGGTTGAGCAGCACGGTCTTTCCGACGCCGCGGAGGCCGAGCAGGAGCTGGCTCTTGGCGCTGCGGCCTGCCTTCACGCGCGCGAAGGCTGTCCTCCCCGACCGCAGGATGTCGTCGCGGCCGGCGAGCTCGGGCGGCTGCGTCCCGGCGCCAGGCGCGAATGGGTTCGCGACATCATCCATCTGGCGTTTATAGCAAAGTTATCCTCCACGAAGATAAACTTGGATAACATCTGCATAGACGCTCGGCACTGTACCGTGTGCGAGCGAGGTGGCGGAGCACCCAGGCACCCTCCCGACGTTCGGGAAGGTGCTGGGCGTGGGTCGACGCGCATCACGTGTTCGGAAATGCGGGGCCTCCGTTGATCGGAAACGCGGGGCCGCCGTTGTTCGGCACCGGCCCGCTCGCGGGCGAGAACGGCGTGTCGGTGTCGCCACCGCCATCGTCGTCACGACGACCACGCCCACGACGACCGCGGTTGGCCCAGAGCGACGGCACGATCGTGTCCTGGTCGTCCTGATACCAGCGGAGGTACGTCATCATGCGACGCGTCTCCTCGTAGACGGCGACGAGCTTGCTGAGCGCGCGGGCGCGCAGCTCGGCCGCAGGCGCGCGTGTGACCCCGTGCTCGCGATCGCCGAGCGCCTCCGCCATACGGCGCGCGACGAGCTCGGCGTGATCGAGATCGGCGAGCGTGAGCGGCGAGCGTCCCGTGACGCTCGACCAGTGCGCGCGGAGCGTCTGGGCGAGCACGAGGGTGCTCTTGAGGAGGGTTTGGTAGCCCTGGATGTCGCGCGCGCTCTCGAGGAGCGTCGCGTCGAGGTGTCCGCGGTTCGCGAGGGCGTCCGCGTCCGTGATGAGCAGCTGGTAGGCGCGACGGACGTCGTCGTGATGCTTCGAGAGATCGGTGGGGATCTCCGTCGCAGCGAGCTCGATGTCGGCGTGCTGGGTGGCGCGCGCATAGACGAGGAGCTCGTCCAGTGTGCGCGTGGCGCTCTCGCCGAACTGCGCGACGAGGGCCGCGCGGTAGGGCTCGAGCTTCTTGGCGCTGGCCTCCGCCTGGACGGCGGCGGCGTTGGCCTCGAGGGTGTGGCTGCGCCGCACCTCTTCCTCGTTCATCGCGAGCAGGGTCGCGCGAACGGAGTCGAGGGCATCACGGTGAAGGAGCGAGGAACCATCAGCAGAAACGGGCATGGGAACCATCCGGTGAAGTGAGCGGACCTTCCGCACACGCCCCCTTGTCGGTGGTCGCCTCGCCGAGTTGCGTCGGATCGCGAAAAAAAGTTTCCGGGGAGGGTCGGACCCTTGGGGGAACGTTTTCAGAACGGTCCAGAAGGGTCGGACCCTCGTCCGACGGTTCCTGCGACGCCCGCACGAAGAGCGACCCTTCGCCCCGGCGTTCTGCGCGGGCGCGTCAAGGGTCGAACCGTTCGAGACGGGATTGACCGACGAGCTGGCGCACGCAGACCATCGACACGTGGTGTTGCCCTCAGTCGAAGCCATCGAAGAGATCGTCGCCCTCATCGACAAGAGGCGAGAGACCGCGCGTCTCGGCCGCTCCGCGCTCGTGCATTCGATCGAAGAGATCGCACTCACGCTCGAGCGGTTTGCCGAGACGGAAGTGGACAACCTCGCCGCGAAGCTCGCGCGGATCGAACACGAGCGACGTCTCTCGCCTGTCGATCCCTCCGCGATCCCATGCTTCGGGTTCGAGACCGCGGAGATCCGATGGACGAAGTGGCTGGCGTCCCTCCTCGACGGGACGTGCGGCAAGCCCGCGAGCCAGATCACTTGGAGGGCGATGTGCCGAGCGATTGCCGATGTCGCCGACGATCGCCGGGCCTTCTGGATCGATGCCGGTGACACGCTCCTCGCCGCGGGCTCGGTACGGAGCGAGCTGAGCAGGGGCGCCCTTGGTCGCGCAGACCTCGTGGTGGATCACAGCGACGCGATCATCTTGATCGAGAACAAGCTCGACGCGAGCTGGCACGATGGCAGCGGAGACACGCAGGCGAAGAGGTACGCCGACCTGGCGGAAGGTCTCAGGATGGAGAGACAGCGCCGGTTCAGCGAGCTCGTGTTGTTGCGCAACAACGCGCGTGTCAGTGGAGAGGGCTGGGTCGTCCTCGAGTACCGCCACCTCGCCGCGGCACTCCGCAGCTGTCTCCGGGACGCGATCCAACCCGAGATGGCGCACGCTGCATTGCTCGACCACGTCCCCGTGCTCGTCACGATCAAGTCCATCGAGGAGGACCTCCTCAGGCTTCGTCGTGACCCGATCCCCGTCGACCTAGCGCCCGTCGCGCGGTGGCATCGCTTGCGTGCGAGACTCGAGGAACTGGGGACGGAGGGCGTGACATGAGCCAATGGTTCGACGAGCTTGGTGGTGCGTACGCGCGGCGGTACGCGGAGATCAACGAGGCACGAACGATCTTCGAGGAGCAAAGGCTCGGCATCCTGAAGCATCTCGTTGGAGGCCTGCGTGAGACGTGGCCCGACCTGCCAGACGTGCCCGTGAAGCTCACGGACGACGAGTGGCTGTGGCTCGAGCACAAGGACGGCGCCTACCGGCGCGCGCGCGAGCAGCTCAAACGCTCGGGCAGCTCGTTCATCGGCCTCTCGCTCGGCTCGCCGAAGGGCGTGCCAAACCTCGACGGCGCGTTCGCGTTCGTTCCCGTCGTCTACTTCAGCATGGGTGGGCCCATGCAGCGTAGGATCCCGCCGAGCTTCCGGCCTGATCTCCAACGTTGGCGAAGCACGGGCATGAACTTCTCCCGAGGGGCGATGCGATTCGGCGACCAGCGCTTCGGCATGGACGTTCTCGAGAAGCACGTCCGAGAGCTGCCCGAGATCTTCCGAGACGTCGACGAACAGCTCGCGAAGCTCGTCTCTGGTTCGGACGAATGACCTGATGACTCAGGACCGTTCGTCGCCTTCTACGCGGACTGAGCGAGCGCCGCGGTGGCCATGCGCTCCATCGTCTCGTCGGTGAGCATGCCGCGGCGGGCGAGGA
>CAZCVE010000024.1:34962-119647 GCA_964502175.1 uncultured Sandaracinaceae bacterium | reverse complement strand
CATGGGGGCTTCGCCCGCTTCGCCCCCGCCGGCTGGCTGCCCCCGAAGGCTCTCGCTGCACCGATGCGCACACGACGTGGTATCCGGCGCTCTCGAAGGAGCACGACATGCCGCAAGAGATCCGCGCCTGGGGAACGACCGCCAAGGACCGACCGCTCGCGCCGCTCACGATCACGCGACGTGATCCCGGTCCGCACGACGTCGTCATCGACGCGGAGTTCTGCGGCGTCTGTCACTCGGACATCCACCAGGCGCGCGACGAGTGGGGCGGCTCGCTGTTCCCGATGGTGCCGGGCCACGAGATCGTCGGACGCGTCACGGCCCTGGGCGCGAGCGCGACCAAGCACACCATCGGATCACGCGTCGGCGTGGGCTGCTTCGTCGACTCGTGCCGTCGGTGCAGCCAGTGCGGCGCAGGCTTCGAGCAGTTCTGCGAGAAGGGGATGGCGCTCACCTACAACGGCACCGAGATGGATCGGAAGACGCCGACGTTCGGCGGCTACTCCAAGCGCATCGTCGTCGACGAGGCCTTCGTGGTGCGTGTCCCCGAGAGCCTCGACGCCGCCGCCGCCGCGCCGCTCCTCTGCGCGGGCATCACCACGTACTCGCCGCTCCGCGAGTGGAACGTGAAGAAGGGCGATCGGGTCGGCGTCGTCGGCCTCGGTGGCCTCGGTCACATGGCCGTGAAGCTCGCGCGATCGATGGGCGCGGACGTCGTCGTGCTCAGCACCTCGCCGAGCAAGGAAGAAGACGCGCGCCGGCTCGGCGCGACCGACTTCGTGGTCACCAAGGACCCCGCCGCGATGAAGCGCGCGAAGGGACTCGACCTGATCCTCGACACCGTGGCCGCGAACCACAGCTTCGATCCGTACCTGCGCCTCCTTCGTCCGCGCGGCGCGGTCGTGCTCGTGGGCGCGCCGAACGACGCGATCCCCGTCTCACCGTTCGCGCTCATCCAGGGCAACCGCCGCCTCGCCGGCTCGAGCATCGGCGGCATCGCCGAGACGCAGGAGATGCTCGATCACTGCGCCGCGCACGGCATCGTCTCGGACATCGAGACGATCGCGATCGACCAGATCAACGAGGCCTACGAGCGCGTGCTGAAGAGCGACGTGCGCTACCGCTTCGTCATCGATCTCGCGTCGCTCGCGTGAGTCAGTAGACGAACGGGACGACGCGCGCGCGCACGCGGGCTGCGTACTCGCCGTAGCCCGCGAGCTCGCCGTGCAGCATGCGATCCTCGATCGCCGTGCGCCTCAGGAAGATCACGATCACCGGCAGCGCGCACAGGCCCGCGAGCCACGAGCCCAGCGCTGGCCCGCACGCGAGGCACGTGACGATCACCGACGAGTACATCGGGTGGCGCACGAACGCGTAGGGCCCGCTGTCGACCACGCGCTGACCGCGGTCCTCTTGGATGCGCACCGCGCTCGACGCGTAGGGGTTCGCGAGCACGACCCACCCCGAGAGCGCGAAGCCGAGGCCCCAGAAGACGAGCCCCACCACCGACGCCACGGTCGGCACCGGCGTCCAGCCGAAGCGCACGTCGAGGCCTGCGATCACGAGCATCGCGAGGAACGGGAGCACGACGAGCCGACGCGTCGACGCGTCGCGATCCTTGCCCTTCGGCGGGCTCAGCCGCTCGCGGAGAAACTCGGGGTTGTCTCGCTCGAGCTTCGTGTAGACGACCGCGAACGTGCCCCACATCACGGCGAGCCACGCCCAGAACGTCCACACGTCGACACGACCCGCCGACACGAACAACACCGCGGCCATCGCCGCGCAGGGCAGGAGCGCACGGATCGCGATCATGACCGCCTCCTCACGCGCCATCGTTCGGTCGACGCGCGCACGACACGCGCAGGGAGCGCGCGCGCTGGGTATACCTCGGGGATGACCAAGCTCCTGGGGATCTCGGGCTCGCTCCGCAAGGCCTCGTTCAACACTGCGCTCCTGCGCGCCGCGGTCGGGCTCGCGCCGAGCGGCACGACGATCGAGATCGGATCGATCGCGGGCATCCCGCTCTACGACGGCGACGTCGAGGCCGAGCACGGCATCCCCGAGGCCGTGAGTGCGCTGAAGGATCGCATCGCCGCGTGCGAGGGCCTCTTGATCGTCACGCCCGAGTACAACAACGCGATGCCCGGCGTGCTCAAGAACGCGATCGACTGGCTCTCACGCCCGCCCGCGGATCTGAAGCGCGTGTTCGGCAACAAGCCGATCGCGCTGATGGGCACGAGCCCCGGCCCCTACGGCACCGTGCTCTCGCAGGCCGCGTGGCTGCCGGTGCTGCGCTCGCTCGGCGCGAACGCCTACTTCGGCGGACGCGTCGCGATCCCCTTCGCCAGCAAGGCGTTCGACGCGGAGGGCAAGCTGATCGACGAGCGCGGCACGAAGTCCGTCACGGAGCTCCTCGCGGGCTTCGTGAAGTCCATCGCCCCCTGATCGAGCGGAGCCATCGAAGGGCGCGATCGTGCGCGCGGCATTTTGTTACCCTCGGCGCACGATGGACCACCGCAACGCACCCCGCGGGCTCGCGCGACACACGTGGCCGCTCTCGATCGCGAGCGTCGCTGCGATCCTCGTCGCGCTCGCGTGTCCTCGGCCGATCGGCGCGCAGCAGGCGAGCGTCCCGAGCACGCTGCCCGGCACGTGGCGACACGACGGCGACGTCGCGCGGTCCGTGCGGCTCATCGACGCCGCGTTCGCGCCGAGCATCGCGGTGCTGCCCGAGCTCATCCAGGGCTTCGCGCGCAACCGCATCCACGACGACATGCCCCCGCCCGAGCGCGTGATCGTCAGCGTCGAAGGAACGCGCGTGCGCGTCTCGCTCGACTCCTCGCGCGCCGCGACGATCGACGGACCGCTCGGCGGCACCGCGCGCACGACCGGCGTCGACGACGGCACGCGCGTGACGCAGCGTCTCTCCGGCGGCTGGCTCGAGATCCGCTACCTCGGCGAGGGCTCGGAGCTGCTGCAGCTCTTCTCCACCGAGGCCGACGGCGCGCACATGCACGTGGACTACACCGTCACGAGCCCGCGCTTGCAGGCCCCCGTGCGGTATCGGCTCGAGTACGTGCGCGGGACCTGAACGCTCAAGCCTTCGCGCGGAGCTGCCTCAGCGCGTCAATCAGCACCACGCTCGTCCCGCCGATCGCGGCGGCGCCGATCGCAGGCACCGTGAGCGAAGGCGCGAGCGCGCAGACGATCGCACCGCCGAAGAAGAACACGGCCGTCGCGAGAAAGCGCGCGTCGATGCCGATGCCCGCGCCGGTGAGCACGCTCGCCATCGCGAGCAGCGCGAACGCGCCAGCCTCGCGAGGATCGGCGTCGCGCGCCCAGAAGAACGCGTCGGACACACCCGCGAGCGCGAGCAACGAGAAGAGCACGAGCGCCGTCTGTCGACCGAGCCGGTTCGAGAAGAGACGTCGACGGAAGATCACCATCACGCTCGTCGCGAACCCGAGGAGCACCGCGTCGTAGACGAGGACCTCGCGCATCGAGCGCACGCCGCCCGCGTGCTCGGCCTCGGACTGCCAGCCGAAGCTCACGAGCACCGCGGTCAGCACGATGAGCCCCGCGGCGATCCACGCGCGCTGCTTCGCGGTCCGCCGCGGATCGCGCTCGCGCTCTTCGCGTCGCGCGGCCTCTTCGAGACGACGCGCCTCGGCGACCTCACCACGCAGCGCCTCGATGCGCGCGGCGATCACGGGATCGGGGCTCCTCAGCTCCGCGAGCAGCGCGGCCGCGGCTTCGGGTGATCGCCGCTCGATCTCCGCGGTGATCATCGCGCGCAGCGTGCGATCGAGCGCGCGCTCCGCCTCGACGTTCTCGGGCCAGTCGCGCAGCGCGGTCGCGAGCGCGAAGCGCGCCTCCGTCAGCGCGCGCGTCGCCTCCGTCGAAGCGAGCACGGCAGGGATCGCGGCCTCGAGCGGCGCCAGGCGCGCCTGCGCGTCGCGCGAGAGCCGGAGCGATCCGCGATGACGCACGAGCTCGACGAGCCCTTCGCGAAACGCGAGCGCGCTCGCGGGTCGATCGCTCGGTGACTCGCTGGTCGCACGGTTCGCGAGCGCGCCGAGCTCCGCGACCTCCTCGGGATAGCTCTTGGGACGCGAGAGGATCGCAGAGAGCAGCACCTCGGTGATCGATCGGCCGTCGTGTCGCGCCGAGCCGGTGAGCGTCGCGTGGAGCGTCGCGCCGAGCAGGTACACGTCGGTGCGCGCGTCGATCTCGCGGATCGCACCGCGCGCCATCTCGGGCGCCATGTACGCGGGCGTGCCGACGATCGAGATGCCGACGGAGTCGTCGTGCGATGCGGCCTCGTCGAGACGCAGCGCGACGCCCCAGTCCACGAGGTAGACCTCACCGAAGCTCCCGATCATCACGTTCTCGGGCTTCACGTCGCGGTGCACGATGCCGCGCGCGTGCGCGAAGTGGAGCGCGTCGGCGACGCGCCCGAGGATCTCGACGATCGCCGCGATGCGGTCGCCGTGACGTCGCTCGAGCGCGGCCCACGCCTCGTGCTCGGGGTCGCGCACGAGCGCCTGCAGCGACTCGCCCTCGATGCGCTTCATCACGAGCAGAGGCCGCCCCTGATCGTCGGCGCCGAGCGCGTGGATCGGCACCACGCTCGGGTGCTCGAGCGCGCCCGTCGCGCGCGCCTCCGCGAGCAGCGACGTCGTCGCCTCGGACACGAGGCCATCGCCCTTGAGCTGCTTGACCGCGACCTCACGCGCGAGCGTGCGCTGACGCGCGAGCCACACGACGCCCATGCCGCCCTCGCCGAGCGTACGCACGAGCTCGAGGTCCGCGGTGTTGCCGCCCTCCGGCATGCGCACCTCGAGCCGCGGCAGCGTCACGCCGCCCTCGGTCGTCGTGCTCGGCGCACCGCGCGTCGCAGGCAGATCGGACGCGCCCGGATCGAACGAGGGCCGGATCGTCGCGTCGAGCGCGAGATCACTCGCTGTGATCGTCTTCGCGAACGCCTCGACGCGTGCGCGCGCGCTCTCGATCGTCTCGTCGCGCGTGCTCACGTGCGCTCGCACGAACTGCGCGGATGGCGCTCAGAGCCCATCGAAGCCGCCGATCCACTCGGGGAGGTTCAGGTCCGCGCGCGCGTCCGTGGCCCCCGGTGCGACCTCGATGCGATCCCACGCGGGGCCGCATCCCGCGCCGTTCGGCCGCTCCCGCGATCCGATCATCAGCTCCTCGTCGACGACGACGTCCGTCTCGTAGTGTCCCTCGGCGTCGGTCTCCACGCGCGTGCCTCCGACGAAGACCACCTCGTCGAGCGGCCGACCGTCGCAGCGCAGCGTGCCCGACACGTGGAGCGTCCGCCGCGGTACCGGAGCGGTCGGGCGGTAGAGCGAGACGTTGCCGAGGCCCACGCACGCGATCCACGGCTCCGTCGCGCCTGCGGGGGTCCACGTCGCGACGCGCGTGCACTCACCCCGCGGCTGTCCGCGCCACGCATCGTGACCTGCCGCGTCGAGCACGCGGACCGTGTGCAGATCGCTCAACAAGACGAGACGATCACCACCGCGCGCCAAGCTGGGCGTGCCCGAGCTCGACGCGAAGGGCCCCGCGCTCCACGTCATCCGTGCACCCTCGTGCGCGTACGTCCGGACGGAGACGTCGCCCGACGCGAGGGTCACGAGCGTCGTCGACCGCTCTCCCACTTCGACCGTGTCTCGAACTACGTACGCGCCCGTCTCGATGCGCGCGAGGTCACGCCCATCGAGCCCGACGATGGTCTCGACGTACGGCGGCTGGCTCGCGATCTGGCTCGCGTACTCGCGCGCCGTGAGCGCGGCGAGGTCGCGGAAGAACCGCAGTCCGAACCCATGAGGACTCACGGGGCCCGGCTCCTCGAGGGTCGACTCGCGTCGGAAGATCTCGCGACCCGTCCTCGGATCGAGGCCGAGCACGAAGCCGCGACGCGCCTCGACGAGGACGCCGGGCCCTGCGCTCTCGTACACCTGGGGCGTTCCGGTGATCGGCGCCGTCAGCGCCGTGCGCCACACCTCCGCGCCAGTGCGCGCGTCGATGCCGAACCACGTCGTCGCCGTGACGACGACGAAGAGGTCGCCCGACGCGAACACGCTCGGTCGGTCGAGCGCGTCGTCCTCGAGCGGGAACACGAAGCGCGTGGCCAGCGACGAGACCTCTCGCGCGACGAGCCGCCCGTCGTCGCGAAAGTACGCGAACGCGCCGGCGGCGACGGTCGCCGGTTGGTCGCGCTGGTCGTAGCTGTCGAAGCCCTCGGGGTTCTCGACGATCCGCGTCGTGCCGTCACCTGCGATGGCCACGAGCTGATTCCCACACATGAGCACGAGCGCGTCGTCGGTGATCGCGAGGCCGACGCCGTTGTCCTCGAACCCTTCCACCACGAACGCCGTGTAGCCGACGGGCGCCGAGGCAGGTTGCGCGCTCGACTCCGTCGGAGGCAGCTCGACGGACTCGCCCTCCGCGATCGCCGGCACCGCGACGGTCACGGGCGGGGCCGGCGAGGCACCGCACGAGCAGCCCGAGATCGACGTCGCGAACGCCGTGAGGTGAGCCATGCCTGCCGCTCCAACAGACGCTCTTGCCCGACGATGCACGCGCGCGACGCTACCACGCGTCAGCGCGCGCCCGCGGCCGAGCGGAGGCCTCGGTCGCTCACGCGCCGCGTCTCGCGGCGAGCCTCGTGGCGATCCGGTTCGCCCGCGCCCGCACGGTGTCGAGCCACGCGCGTCGCTGCGCGTCCGTCGTGAGCTTGAGGCGCCAGAGGTAGTGGCGACGCACGGTCGAGAAGCCGCAGTACCAGAACACCGTGAAGAGGTTCGAGAACCAGCCCGGATCGAGGAGCGCCACGATCCACGGCGAGTCGAGCGTGTAGAAGAAGTGCGCTTGCTTGCCGCGCATGAGGCCCTGCGGAAACACCGCCGTCTTGGGTCGATCCTTGAACGAGTACGTGAGCCCCGAGACGAACGTGCGATCGAGCCAGCCCTTCAGCATCGCGGGGAAGCCGCCCCACCACACGGGATAGACGAACACCATCGCGTCGCACCACGCGATCTGATCGCGCTGAGGCCGGGTCGCCTCGACCTCGTCGAGATCGCGTCGACGTCGCTCTTCGTCGACCACGAGCACGGGATCGAAGCCCGACGCGTAGAGATCGAGCGTCTGCACGTCGCACGCATCGCCGAGGCCCGCGTGCACCGCCTCGAGCACGGCGTGCGTGTAGCTCTTGGGGTTCGGGTGACAGTAGACGACGAGGATCTTCGGCTTCGAGCCCACGCAGCGCGCAGCCTACCCGCGCGTGCGGTCAGCCGGCGAGCAGCTCGTGCACCCGCGGGGCCACGCGCGTCCCGAGGAGATCGAGGCTCTTCATCAGCTGCGCGTGCGGCATCGTGCCGTTGCTGAACTTCATCTCGAAGCGGCTCAGCGAGAGAGCGCGCGCCGTGGCCGCGATCTTCTGCGCCACGGTCTCGGGCGCACCCACGTGGAGCGCGCCGCGCGGTCCTGCCTCCTGATCGAACTGCGCGCGCGTCGGCGGCGGCCAACCGCGCTCGCCACCGATGCGCTTGCGCATCTCGAAGTAGTGCGGCCACAGCTGCTCGCGCGCCTCTTCGTCGGTGTCCGCGACGTGACCCGGAGCGTGCACGCCTATCGGGCGCGGCGCCTGCCCGAGCTCCGATAGCGCGCGCAGATAGAGCGCGACGTACGGCTCGAAGCGCACGGGGTCACCGCCGATGATCGCGAGCATCAGATCGAAGCCGTGGCGCGCGGTGCGCAACACGGACTCGGGACTGCCGCCGACGCCCACCCACGTGCGGAGGAGGCCGTTCTCGATCGGCGGGTAGATCGACTGATCGCGGAGCGGCGGTCGCGTGGTGCCCGACCACGTCACCGGCGTGCCCGCACGCACCTTCGCATAGAGCGCGAGCTTCTCCTCGAACAAGACCTCGTACTCGGCGAGATCGAAGCCGAAGAGCGGGAACGACTCGGTGAACGATCCGCGACCGAGGATCACCTCCGCGCGTCCGTTCGAGATCGCGTCGAGCGTGGAGAAGCGCTGGAACACGCGGATCGGATCGTCGGAGCTCAGCACCGTCACGGCAGAGCCGAGGTGGATGTTCTTCGTGCGCCCCGCGATCGCGCCGAGCAGCACCTCGGGCGCCGAGATCGCGAAGTCCTCGCGGTGATGCTCTCCTACCGCGAAGAACGCGAGCCCCACGCGGTCCGCGAGCTCTGCTTGCTCGACCACGTCGCGCAGCACCTGCGCGTGTGACACGAGCGTGCCGTCCGCGGTGCGTGTGCGATCACCAAAAGTGTCGACGCCGATCTCGAGCTTCGTCATGGTCGGCCCAGCCTAACCGGCCGATCTCGCGCCGCACCCCAACGTCGGAGCCGACCTCTCGCGCTCGACATCCTCCCCTCACTCTTTTCGCGGACCGGCTCCCGAGACCGCGTTGATAGAGTCGCGCGCATGCAGCCGCGGCGGATCGTGATGCTCGACTTCGCCGACCGCGACCTCGGTCTCGAGGACTGGCAGGCGCTCGGCGCGCTCGGCACCGTCGTCAGGGCCCGGCACGACGAGGCCAACGTGTCCGCGCTCCTCGCCGACGCCGACGCGCTCCTCGTGCAGCTCGGGGTCGGCGTCGATCGTGCGCTCCTCGAGAGCGCGCCGCGCCTCCGCTACGTCGGTGTCTTCGGCACCTCGATGGGACGCATCGACCTCGCCGCGTGTGCAGCGCGCGACGTGCTCGTCCGCAACGTGCCCGACTTCAGCACCGAGGCCGTCGCCGAGCTCTCGATCGCGATCATGCTCGATCACCTGCGCGGCCTGACGGGCGCTCGACGCCGCGCGGAACAGGGCGATCTCACGGAGAAGCCCGCGCTCGGTCGTGAGCTGCGCGAGCTGCCCGTCGGCATCGTCGGCATGGGCGCGATCGGCGCGCGCGTCGCCTCGATCCTCGATCACGGCTTCGGCGCGGAGGTCCGACACTGGTCGCGCACGCCACGCGAGCTGCCCCGCACGCCGCGCATGGATCTCGATGCGCTGCTCGCACGCTCGGAGATCGTCGCGGTGCACCTCGCGCTCACCGACGAGACGCGCGGACTGCTCGACCACGAGCGTCTCGCGCGCATCCCCTCGGGCGCGCTGCTGGTTCACCTCTCGCCGCTCGAGCTCTTCGACTTCGACGCCCTGATCGATCGGCTGCGCGAAGGCACGCTCTCGTTCGTGACCGATCACGGCGACGAGCTCTCACCCGACGCGCTCGCGATCCTCAGCGGTTCCCAGGGCTGCACGCTCTATCCGCCGATCGGGTACGCGACGGATCGCGCGCGCGCGGCGAGGATCGAGGGGCTGATCGCAGGCCTGCGCGACACGCTGCGCTGACTCGATCCCGCGATCGATCAGCCCGCGGACGGAATCGGGATCGCGCCGCCGAAGCCGCCGAGCGGGCTGCGGCGCAGGCCGACCGTCGCGAGGAAGCGATACCAAGCCGCGCGGAACTGCGACGGCGGCGTGACCTCGTACGCCTGCGGCTCTCCTTCCATCGCGAGCGACTTCGAGAGCACGGCGATGCCGCCCTGCTGCCAAGCGAGCAGCGTGTGCGCGAGATCTTCCTGCGGCTCCCTCGTGCCGCGCTGGACGAGCACCGCGCGCTCGATGCCGCGCGACTTCAGGAACACGGCCGAGGGAAAGTCCGTCGGCAGGCTGATCGAGCGGTTGTCGAAGCGACCAGGCGTCGGTGTGCCGACACCGACTCTGCGATCCGCGTCGAGCAAGAACACAGGCGGTCGATCGGCCGCGATCCCCAGCGACTTCAGCGCCGCCGTCGCGCTCACCATCGCGACGAGGATCGGCCTCACGTCCACCAGCGCGTGCGGCAACACCGGCACCGGAGCGAGCGGCGCGCCGAGCGTGTTCATCGGAGCGATCGACGTCGGCATCATCGGCGAGGGCGCGCCGAGCGGCACGTAGCCACCGCTGATCCCGCCGGGCACCGCGTTGTAGAGGGGGATCGGCCGCCAGCCGCGACGCGCGAGCATCAGGCCCCACGCGACCGCCTCGGCCCCGGGCATGTCGATCACGTAGACCGTCGTCGTGTCGCCCGACGCGCTCTCGCGCTTCACGTCGCGGTACCCCGCGTTCTTCACGGGCTCCATCATCCAGTCGGGGACCGACACCTCGGTCAGCGCAGGCAAGCGCCCCGCATCCCAGTCGGGCTCGTCCGCGAAGAGGATCGGCTTCACCCACGGTGACCACGGTCCACCCGTCGGCGCCCAGACCTCGTATGCCTCGCTCGCGTTCATCTCTGCACCCGTCTCATGTCCGCGCCTCGACCAACACCGCCGCGTCCACGGCACGATAGTCCACGATCGGCCCGCGCGAGAGTCTGCCGTACATCCCGGCCGCGCGACCATCCACCGTGTAGACGCCGAGGCACACGTGCATGGGTCCCCACGGCGTCTCGAGCGGCGTGGGCGTGAAGCGCCGCTGCTCGAGCCACTCGCCGCGCGAGAGGAAGAGCCAGCGCGTCTCTTTTCGCCACTGCGTCTCGGGCGTCAGCTCGCGGTGGAGGACGTCGTCACCGTTGTTCGAATAGGCGCTCTTCAGCATCCAAGACGGATCGAGATCACCGACCCACCCCGACGTCGCGCGCGTCTCCGGCAAGAGCGCGCGCCACGTCGGCAGCTCGGTGCGGAGGCGATCCCACACGAGCGGGAAGCGCTTGCTCTCGAGCAGCACGGACAGCCCCGGGTTCGCGATCGGCGTGCGGCCTCCCACGAACAAAGGCTGCCAGGGCACGGAGCGCGGCAGTCGCGACAACCACTCTGCCTGGAAGAAGCGCACGACGAAGTCGACGCGCCCACGGTGCCACTCCGCGTCGAGCCACGCGTGTCCGTCGCGCCACGAGAGGTGTTGTGGCTGCGCGAGCGAGACACGCACGCCGCGCGCGCGGAGGAGCCCCGCGAGGTAGGAGCAGACCTGCAGATCCTCGATGAAGCCCGGCGCGTGGAGGAGCACACCCGTCATCGCGTCGGGAGACTCCGAGACGCTCCGCGCGCCCGCGAGGATGCCGTCGATCCACGCAGGCCCCGGCGCGCCCGTCGGCACGAGGCCCGGATGTCGCTCGGCGACGAGCTGCGTGAACTCGGTCGCCTCGCTGAAGCCACCGGGCACGTCCGCGTTCACCTCGGAGAGGCGCCATCCCTCCGCGCACGGATGGAAGTCGAAGCGCATCACGCGAGCCGCCGCAGGCGTCCATCCGAGCTCGACGCCGCGACGCAGCACGTTGCGGATCGCGCGAGGCACCGCGAGCGTCTCCCACAGCGCGGGCTGCGTGAGGAGCTCGGCCTCGGCAGCGCGCGCTTCGGCGTCGAGGCGCTCCGACCACGTGGCGAGCTCTCGCGTGAGCGTCGCGCTCAAGACGATCGGGAAGGGCGCGAGCGTGGCCTGATCACCGACCTGCGCGTCCCACTTGCAGTGACGCAGGATCGCGGCGCGACGGAGCGGCTCGAAGACGTCCGCGGCGAGCGCCTCGCCCGCCCTCATGCCGTCTCCACGATCACTCGGTCCAGCGCGGCAGCGACGCGATGTACGCGACCGCCGCGCCGACGTACGCGACGCCGGGCATGAGCCCAGAGACGATCGCGTTCGGCGTCGGCGAGCGATCGCTCGGACGAAGACGCATCTCGATCGGGATCGCCACGACGAGGAGCACGAGCGCCGGCCAGCCCGTGCCCACCAGGTCGCCGACCATCGAGTCGAAGCCTGCCCAGTCGCCGGCGCACGAGCGCGCGAGGACGAGGCCCGAGGCGATCATCCAGCCCGCGAAGCGCACGCCCGTGGAGACGTCGCGCTCGACCGAGATCGAGTCGCCCACCTGGGTCGCGAGCGAATAGAGGAGCACCGCCATGGCGAGACCACCCGTCGCCACGACCGCGGTCACGACCGTGTTCCAGATGCTCGGTCCTTCACCCATGTTGCTGCCGGCAAACAGCACGACCAACGACACCACGGCGCCCGAGACCGCGATCGCCGCCGCGGTGTTGCGTCGATCGAGCACGTCGTCGTGGTAGCTGACGCCGATCAGCGTGAGCGCGCGCGGCAGCTGGAACGCCCACAGCATCCCCATCGTGGCGAAGAGCGTGTGGTAGCGAAAGTCTTCGCGGACATCGACGGCCGCGTAGGTCCCGAGCACGTGCCAGAGCCCCGCGAGCCCGACGAGCGGCAGCACGAGCACCAGCCAGCGCGCGAGCTTCGGCGCGCCGAGCCAGGTCGTGCGCATGCCGGGTCCGTACCAGGCGCCGAAGCCCATCACGCCGATCACCGCAGACGCGAGGAACGCGAAGAGCTCGTCGGGATCCATCTCTTCCATGGGCGCCGAGGGTATCGCGGCCCGCGCAGCACGGTCCATCGGCCGGCCGACGCAGCTGCGCGCGTGCGACGATGCGCGCGATGAGCTCCGAGAACCCGCTCCTGCGTGATCGCTTCGTCGACTTCCTCCTCCACGACGTGCTCGACGTCACCTCGCTCACGCGCTGCGCGTACTTCGCCGATCACGAGCGCGAGACGTTCGATCTCTACCTGACCGCATGCCGGCGCCTCGCGCGCACGCGGCTCTTCCCGACCTACCGCCCGATGGACGAAGCCCCGCCGCGCCTCGAGGCCGGGCGCGTGATCGTGCACCCGGAGGTGAAGCGCCTCTGGCGCGATCTCGTCGAGCTCGGCGCGCTCACCGCGACGCGACCCGCGAGCGTCGGCGGACAGCAGATGCCCCTCAGCGTCGCGGCCCTCGCACACGCGTACCTCATGGCCGGAAACCTCTCGGCGTATGGCTACGTCGGTCTCACGACGGGCGCTGCGCACTTGATCGAGGCGTTCGGCGCGGACGCGCTCAAGGCCGTGTTCATGACGCCGATGTACGACGGTCGTTGGTCCGGGACGATGGCGCTCACCGAGCCTCAGGCCGGCAGCAGCCTCGCGGACGTGACGACGAGCGCGTCGCCCACGGCGCACGGTCACCACCTGATCCGCGGCAGCAAGATCTTCATCTCGGGCGGCGATCACGACGCGACCGAGAACGTCGTCCACCTCGTGCTCGCGCGCATCGACGGCGCCCCCGCAGGCACCAAAGGCATCTCGCTGTTCGCGGTGCCGCGTCTGCGTCCCTCCCAGACTGGCATGCTCGCGAATGGCACTCTCGCGAATGGCACCCTCGCGACTGGCACCCTCGTCGGGAACGACGTCCACGTGAGCGGCGTCATCCACAAGATCGGCTGGCGCGGCCTGCCGTCATTGGCGCTCTCGTTCGGCGAAGAGAACGACTGTCACGGCTGGCTCGTCGGCCCTCCGCACGAGGGCCTGCGCTGCATGTTCCAGATGATGAACGAGGCGCGGATCATGATCGGCCTCAACGGCGCAGCGACGGCGTCCGTCGCCTACCTCGAGTCGCTCGCGTACGCGAAGGATCGCCCGCAGGGCCGCAGCCTCACGGAGAAAGACGCGAGCCGCCCGCCGGTGCCGATCGTCGAGCACGCAGACGTGCGCCGCATGCTCTTGCGGCAGAAGGCGATCGTCGAGGGCGCGCTCTGTCTCTTGGGCACGGTCTCGCGCTACGCAGATCTCTCGGATCACTCGGACGACGCCGACGAGCGCGCGCGCAGCAAGAAGCTGCTCGATCTCCTGACGCCGATCGCCAAGACGTTCCCCGCGGAGCAAGGCTTCGAGGCGAACGCGCTCTCCCTCCAGATCCACGGCGGCTACGGCTACTCGAGCGAGTACCTCCCCGAGGCGTGGCTCCGCGATCAGAAGCTCAACTCCATCCACGAAGGAACGACTGGCATCCAGGGCCTCGACCTGCTCGGTCGCAAGGTGGTCGCAGGCGGCGGCGCCACGCTGGCCCTCTTTCGTGAAGAGGTGCTCTCCGACCTGTCCGCCGCGGAGAGCGCGAACGTCGACCGCACGCAGCTCGTCGCCGTCCGCGATGCGCTCGAACAGCTCGTCGCGCTGACCGCCACGCTCGCCCAGCGAGGCCTCGTCGGCGACGTCGAGGGCATGATGGCGCACAGCGCCGACTACCTCTCGACGTTCTCGATCGTCGTCATCGCCTGGCAGTGGACGCGCATGTGGAGCGTCGCCGCGCGCCGCGAGCACGACGCGTTCACGCGAGGGATCGAGCGCGCCGCGCGCTACTGGATCACGACCGAGATCCCGCGCGCGGCGCAGCTCGCGGCGCTCTGTGTGAGCGCAGATCGGTCGTACCTCGACGTCCGCTCGGACGAGCTCTGACGGCGAGGTCACCTCACCGCGACGTACGCGAGACGCGCCCGGCGGATCGCCGGCGCGCGCGTCAGGGCGCGAGGAAGCGCACGAGCGCGAACGGATCGGGCTCTCGATCGAACGCGAAGCTCACGGCCTGACCGTTGAGGAGATAGGGAACGCCCTCGGCCATCACGACGTCGGTCAAGCCCTCGGGCACGTCCACCGACGTCGCGCGCACCGAGCGCCAGTCGCCGGTCACGGCCTCGAGCGTGGTCACCTCGCTCGTGAACGCGACGAGCAGCCGATCGCCGTCGAACGCCATTCCGTCCGCGCCGCTGAGCGCGGGGAGCGCGTCCATGAAGTTGCCGTCGATGTCGACGTCGACGACCTCTCGCGTGGTCAGGTCGATCCGCACGACGCGCGAGCGGAGGTACACGACCGCGAGCAGCGCGCTCTCGTCCGGCGTCGGCACGATCGCGTTGAGGCCGATGATGCTGCCGGAGAGCGCGTCGTCCGTCGCGAAGAGCTCCACCACGCCCCCGGTGATCCGATAGACGTTCGGGTGCTCGCGGTCGGTCACGTACAGCGTGCCGTCGCTCGTCCTCGTGACGTCGGTGCACGTCGCGCGCGGCTGCGCGTCCGAGAGATCGTGCGTGGCGACACGCTCGCCGCTCTCGAGATCGATCTCCCAGATGTAGCCGAGGTACGGAACGTCCTCCGAGCTCGTCTCACGCTGATCGTCCATGGCGCACACGAAGAGGCGTCGTGCCGTGGCGTCGACGTGCATGCCGAGCGTCCACCACGTGCCTGGCGCGCTCTCGGTGAAGATCACCGTCTCTGCGCCCGTCGCGCGGTCGACCCGGTGCACGGTGCCGTCGTCGAGGCTGCCCACGTAGAACGCGCCGTCGACCGGATCGTACGCGCCGCCCTCGGGAAAGCGGGCGCTCAGCGGGAAGCGCTCGGTGCCGATCACGGGACCGGCGTCGGGACCCGCGGCCGCGTCGGTCTCGACCGCACTGCCCGCGTCTCCCGCGCCAGAGTCCGCGAGGTCGACCGGTCCCGCGTCCGTGCCAGGCGAGACCGAGGGCCCACACGCGGAGAGCGCGGCGATCAGGAGGGCGAGGAGGGAGGCGCTGTGACGGCGGTTCATGGGGGAGCAGCGTAGGCTGGGACGGCGCCGCCGCACGTCGCATCATTGCGAGAGCATCTCGCGATCTTGCGACACGCGATGCGCTCGGCCATCGTCGGGCCCATGGCCACGCCGAGCTGGGACGATCTCCGCTACCTCGAGGCCCTCGCGCGCACCGCGGACATCGGTGCGGCCGCGCGAGAGCTCGAGATCTCCGTCTCGACGCTCTACCGACGCATCGCCGCGCTCGAGGCCAGCACGGGCACGCACTGCCTCACGCGCACCGCCGGACCGACGGCGTTGACCGACGCGGGTCTCGCGCTCGCCGAGGGAGGACGCCGCATGCGCGAGGCCCTCGCGCGCACGGTGGGCGACGTGCGACGCCGCGACGAGAGCCTCGCGGGCAGCGTCTCGCTCACCACCGTCGAGGGCATGGCGCCGCTGATCGCCGCGCCGCTCAGGGTTCTGCGCACCGCGCACCCCGAGCTGCGCGTCGATCTCGCGCTGTCCGATCGCGGACCGAGCGTGCGCCGCCGCGAGGTCGACGTCGCGATCAGCATCGTCGAGCGACCGCCGCCCGAGTGCTGGGGCACGCGCCTCTTCCGCTTCGACTACGCCGTCTTCGGCACCGAGGACGTGCTCGCGAGCGAGCGACCGAGCTGGGTGGTGCTCACCGAGGCGAACGCGACCACACCCGAAGCGAAGTGGGAGTCACAGCGCGCGAGCCCCGTGGCCGTCGCCACGGCGAACCGCGGCGCCTTCCTCGCGTTCGTGCGCGAAGGCGTGGGCCTCGGTCTCCTGCCGCGTCCGCTCGCCGCGCTCTACCCCGAGCTCGTCGAGGACACGTCGCGACGCGAAGGCCTGCGCGCCCTCGATCGCGTCGCGTGGGTGCTCACGCACGAGGCGCACAGGAAGAGCCCGCGCATCGCCGCGCTGACCAAGACGCTCACGGGTCACTTTCGCGCCCACTGACGCCCGGAGTCCGTCGGTCAGCGCGTGTGTCGCGCGCGTGGCGCGTCGTCGGCGTGGCGCGTCGTCGGCGACGCACTTCACGGGCGAGCGCACACCCGTTCTGTCTGGCGTCGCCCCACAGCTGTGGTGGTCGGCCCCGCACTCGGTGTGGTGCGCGGACCAAACGCCCAATGAAGTCGATCCCACCCCCTCCGCGGGCATGGGCCCTGCTCTGTGTCCACTGCAGGGAGGAAACATGAACAACCATCGACTCGCGATCCCACTCACGCTCCTCGTGTCGGTCATCTCGGTCCTCGCGCCGACCGCTCGCGCAGAGGCCCAAGAGCCCCAGTCGGTCTACGTGCAGGCGCAGCCCGGCGCGCTCGTGCCGACCACGACCACGACGACACGCTCGCGTCCGAACCTCGGCCTCATCATCCCAGGCGCGGTGCTGCTCGGTGTCGGCTGGGTCTTCAACTTCATCGTCGGCCTGCCCGCCGGCGACGATCCGTTCGACTCACGCCCCGCCAACCCGGAGTGGGACACGTTCCGCGGCTTCTCGCTCGTGCCCGCGATCGGCCCGTGGGTGCAGCTCGCCATCAAGCCCAACGGCTTCAACTCGGACTACTGGGGCGTCTGGCTCGTCCTCGACGGCGTGCTCCAGACGACCGGTCTCGTCCTCTTGATCGTCGGCATCGCGACGCCTTCCGAAGAGGTCACCACGACCGGTCCGTACGTGCAGATCCTCCCGAGCGTCTCCTCCGATCACGCGGGTCTGATGGCCGTCGGCGCGTTCTGATCACGCCCCTCGTCGAGACGCGTGATCACGCCTTCGCGCGCGCCTTCTTCGCCGAGGTGCTCTCGGCATCGACGTACGCCGCCAGGTGCTCGCCGGTCAGCGTGGAGCGCGCCTTCACGAGCGCCGAAGGTGTCCCCTCGAACACCACGCGCCCCCCGTCCTGTCCGGCGCCGGGCCCGAGGTCGATGATCCAGTCGGCGTGCGCGATGACCGACAAGTGGTGCTCGATCACGATCACCGACTTGCCCGCCTCGACGAGGCGATCGAGCAGCGCGAGCAGCTGCGCCAGGTCTGCGAGGTGGAGGCCCGTGGTGGGCTCGTCGAGCACGTAGACGCCGCCGTCTTCGGCCATGTGCGTCGCGAGCTTGAGGCGCTGTCGCTCGCCGCCCGACAGCGTCGTGAGCGGCTGCCCGAGGCGCACGTAGCCGAGGCCCACGTCGGCCATGCGCGCGAGGATCGCGTGGGCCGCGGGCGTCGCGGCCTCGCCGCTCCCGAAGAAGCGCGTCGCCTCCTCGACCGGGAGATCGAGCACCTCCGCGATGTTCAGTCCACCGAA
Source organism: uncultured Sandaracinaceae bacterium (assembly GCA_964502175.1). Classification (GTDB taxonomy): domain Bacteria; phylum Myxococcota_A; class Polyangia; order Polyangiales; family Sandaracinaceae; genus JAFLCL01. Next base: position 101,949 of record CAZCVE010000024.1, on the reverse strand, counting down.
GCGATACTCGAGCACGGCCGCGCTGAACCGCTTGCCCTCGCAGTCCTCACACACCGAGCTGACGCCCGCCATCATCGCGAGATCCGTGTAGATGACGCCCGCGCCATTGCACGTCGGACAAGCACCCTCGGAGTTCGCGCTGAAGAGCGCCGGCTTGACGCCATTGGCCTTCGCGAACGCCTTGCGGATCGGCTCGAGCAGATCGGTGTACGTCGCGGGGTTGCTGCGTCGTGATCCGCGGATCGGCGTCTGATCGATCGAGACGACGCCTGGCTGACCCGCGACCGATCCATGGATGAGGGAGCTCTTGCCCGAGCCCGCCACGCCCGTGAACACGACCAGCACGCCGAGCGGGATGTCGACATCGACGTTCTTGAGGTTGTGCGTCTCGGCGCCGCGCACCTTCATCACGCCCTTGGGCTTGCGCACGGCCGGATCGAGCGTCGCGCGATCGTTCAGGTGACGCCCCGTGAGCGTCCCGCTCGCGCGCAGCGCGTCGACGCTTCCTTCGAACACCACCTCGCCGCCCGCGCTGCCCGCGCCCGGACCGAGATCGACGACGTGGTCGGCGATCACGATCGTCTCGGGCTTGTGCTCGACCACGAGCACCGTGTTGCCCTTGTCGCGCAATCGCACGAGGAGCTCGTTCATGCGCTGGATGTCGTGCGGGTGGAGGCCCGCGGTCGGCTCGTCGAACACGTAGGTCACGTCGGTGAGCGACGAGCCGAGGTGTCCCACCATCTTGGTGCGCTGCGCCTCACCGCCCGACAGCGTGCCCGTCGCGCGATCGAGGCTGAGGTAGCCGAGGCCGATCTCGACGAACGAGTCGAGCGTCGCGAGCAGCGCGGTCAGGAGCGGCGCCACCGACGGCTCGCGCAGCCCCCGCACCCACGCCGCGAGGCTGGAGATCTGCATCGCGCAGGCGTCGGCGATGTTCTTGCCGCCGATCTTCGAGGAGCGCGCGCCCTCGTTGAGCCGCGTGCCGTCGCAGTCGGGGCACGTGCTGAACGTGGCCACGCGCTCGACGAACGCGCGCACGTGCGGCTGGAGCGAGTCGACGTCCTTGGACAACACCGACTTCTGGAGCTTCGGGATGAGGCCCTCGTACGTGAGGTTGATCCCGTCGACCTTGATCTTCGTCGGCTCCTTGTGGAGGAGATCGTGGAGCTCCTTCTTGTTGAACTTCTCGATCGGCTTGTTCGGATCGAAGAAGCCGCAGCCCGAGAAGATGCGGCCGTACCAGCCCTCCATCGAGTAGCCGGGGATCTTGATCGCGCCGTCGAGCAGCGACTTCTTCGCGTCGTAGAGCTCGGTGAGGTCGAGGTCCGAGACCGAGCCCCGACCCTCGCAGCGAGGGCACATGCCGCCCGTGCGCTCGAAGCTCTGCCGCACGGTCTTGCTGCCGCCCTTCTCGATCGTGATCGCGCCCGTCGCGCGGACCGAGGGCACGTTGAACGCGAACGCGTTCGGCGAGCCGAGGTACGGCTTGCCGAGCCGACTGAACACGATCCGCAGCATCGCGTTGGCGTCGGTCGCCGTACCCACGGTGGATCGCGCGTTCGCGCCCATGCGCTCTTGGTCGACGATGATCGCCGTCGTCAGGCCATCGAGGACGTCCACCTCGGGTCGCGCGAGCGTCGGCATGAAGCCCTGGACGAACGCGCTGTACGTCTCGTTGATCAGGCGCTGCGACTCGGCCGCGATGGTGCCGAACACGAGCGAGCTCTTGCCCGATCCCGACACGCCGGTGAACACCGTGAGGCGTCGCTTGGGGATCTCGATGCTGACGTTCTTGAGGTTGTTGGCGCGCGCACCCTGCACGCGGATCACGTCATGACTGTCCGCAGGGTGCCTCGACGCGTCGGTCGTCGAGCGGGGTGCGGGCGGCGCGGGCTTCGAGATCTTCTTGGAGGCCATGTCGCGCGTTCCTAGTACGTCGGGCGCGCGGTGACCTCTCCGAAACTGCGATCCGAAGGCGAGGTGTACCCTCGCCACCCCGATCGGTACGGCGACTGACCCTCCCTTTCCGACGGGATGCGCGCACGCGAGCTCGAGTGAACACTTCACGCGATGCGTGAGCTCCGCAGCCGAGCGGTGAGCGCCCGATGAGCGCGCGCGGTCTCACGCTCGGGCTCTGCGCGACGCTCGCGCTCGTCACGGCTGTGCTCGGTGCCGCAGGTCACGCGCAGGCTCCTGCCCGCGCCCGCATCGCGGTCGAGCTCGTCGAGCTGCGCAACGACCGCGGCCGCGTGGGGTGTCTGCTGTTCGCGTCCGCGCGAGGCTTCCCCACCGAGATCGCTCGCGCCGTCGCGCGCGCCGGCAGCGCGCCCGCCTCACGACGCGCCACGTGCGTGTTCGACGATCTCGCGCCCAGCTTCGCGAAGGCCGACTGACCACGCGAAGCGATCAGCGACGACGACGTCTCGCGACGAGCGCCATCGCGATCACTGCGAGCCAGGCCAGCGCGCCGTGTCCTTCGCTGCGCGCACCGACGCGGCAGGTGCACGACAGCGGTGTCCTCGGGACCGTGTCGGTGCTCGCCGCGTCGGGTGTCATCGCGCTGCTCGCGTCGATCGGACCCGCGTCGACGCCGGGCGGCACGTACGCGTCCGGGGCGATCACGACCGCGTCGGGGAAGCTCGCGTCGACGCCGATCGGCACGTACGCGTCAGCCACCACGAACGCGTCGGGCTCCGCGAACGCGTCGAGCGGCACGCTCGCGTCGGGTGCCGTGCCCGCGTCGCACGTCGTCACCACGCACGTGCCCGTGCCGCACACGTCGCACGCGCCCGAGCACGCGGTGTTGCAGCAGATGCCACCGACGCAGTGACCGTTCGTGCACTCGGGGTCCGCGCTGCACGCGCCGCCGTCGGGCTCGGTGACGACGCCGACCCACGCGCGTCCCGCGTTCGTCGCTCCCGAGACGGTCTCGCTCTGCACTCCCGCGACGATCACGCGGCCGCGCAAGGCTTGCGCGCCGCCGAGGTTCGGCCCCGTGCCCACGTCCGCGGGCATGATGCGCGCGCGCTCGCGGAACATGCCGCTGGCGTCGCGGCGGTAGAGGTACATCGAGCCGATGCCGCTCCCGAGGTAGGTCGGCGCGCCGACCAACATCCACGAGCCGTCGAGGTGCACCGAGTTGCCGAACATCGGACGCACGCCCACGGCGGGCCCGTAGATCGTCTGTCGGATCGCGCCCGTGTCGTCGAACACGTAGAGCACGCCCGCGTCGGTGGTCGCGGTGTCGTCGTAGCGCGAGGTGGCGATGAAGCCGTCGGGCAACACCGCGACCGCCGAGCCGAACTGCTCGTCGGTGCTGGGCGTCGGGTTGTCGACGGCGATGATCGGCGAGAGGGCCGAGCCGGTGTCGCGGTAGAGCGTCGCGCGACCCGTCTGCGGATAGCCGCCGCCGGGAGCCCGCAGCGTGCCCACGGCCACGCGGTCCCCGACCACGTGCACGCTCGCGCCGAGCAGCTCGTAGTTCGTCGTACCGTTCACGCGGGATTCGTTCCCCAACGTCCACGCGAACGCGCCCGCGCCATCGGCGTGGATCACGGACGCGTAGCCCCGCGCAGTGTTCGCGTAAGGCGTGCCGATGAGGAGCCGCGGCCCATCCATCGCGTACGCGCCGAAAAACTGATCGCCAACATCGCTCGCGACGGGGTTCGTGAAGCGCGCGACCTGCGCCCAGCCGCCGCTGCCGCGCGTGAACACGAAGAGCGCCGGGCGGGGCGCGACGTCGCGCGCCTGCACCACGATGCGGCCAGCGTCGACGTGGAAGCCCTCGTTGCCGAAGCCCGCGCTGTCGCCCGACGTCGCGACGAGCGTCGTGTCGAACACCGCCGTCGTGCCATCCCATCGGAACACGTCGACGCGCCCCGGTCCGCCGATGACGATGTACTGGCCGTCGAAGCTCACGAAGCGCGCCCAGTACTGATCGGTCGTGCGCGTGAACGGGGGCACGATCTCGGTCCACCGGATGTCCACGCGCTGCGCGGACGCAGGCGAGGCTCCGGCGAGACCGAGACCGAGGACGAGCGCGACGAAGACGACGAGGTGCTTCATGTCGTGGGATCCATCATCCACCCTTCAGCAACGGGTGTGCCCCGAAAAACCCTCGTGATCACGATCGACGCCGCGTCGGGCGCGTGTCCTCGTCACGATCCGCGTGCTGGCGACACGCAGACCAGCAGCGTCGGCCACGCATGCCGCGGCACGGGACGCCGGCAAAGGTGCTAGAGCCGCGCCGCCGTGCGCATCTACCAGGTCGTCGTCGCCGCCGTCGTGCTCGGGACGGTCCTGCCCGTCGTGCTCCATCACGAGACGCACGGCGTGTGGAACGTGCACCAGATGGGCCTCGCGTTCTTCCTGTGGCTGAACACGATCATCGCGCTCTGGGAGATCTGCCTCTTCCTCCGCATCGATCGCATCGAGGCGGACTACGCGCGCTTCGTCACTCGGTACGCGGGGCGCCCGCTCGATCGCGTGAAGGACTTCTTCCTCACGAAGATCACGGTCGGTCAGATCGTCTCGCCCACCACGTGGTCCGAGATCTGGTCGAGCTACGCGCTCTTCGATCCGTCGTACGCCGATCGAAAGTCGTTCGGATTCTGGATCGACGTGGGCAATGGCTTCTCCACGTCGATCGTGTCTCTCCTCTATCTCTACGGCGTGACCTACGAGGTCATGCCCGCGCGCGTGCTCGGCATCGTGGGCCTGCTCGCCTGCTACCAGATGCTCTACGGCACCGTCGTCTACTTCTCGAGCTTCGTCTTCAACCGGCGCTACCGCGGCCACACCACGGGCAACCTCGCCGTCTTCGTCGGGCTCTCGAACGGCATCTGGCTCGTCTTTCCCGGCTGGGCGATCTGGTGCGCGTACCAGCTGATCGAGTCGAACAGCTACGACGTGTTCCGGTGAGTGGCCGCTACTCGGTCGGCGGCGCGAGGCCCACGCGACGACGCGCGCGGAGGCGCCACTCGGGCACGAAGCCATCGCGCGCGAGGCGCGGGTAGTCGTGCCGTCGCTCGGCGGGCACGGCATCCGCAGGCGCGGGCGACGGCGCGAACCGAACGTCGGGGAACGGCAGCGCCGCGCCGCTCGCGTCGCGCGCCCACTGCTTGTGCGCGTAGACGCAGGCAGGCAGACACGCCGAGCAGTACGAGTGCTCCGCGAAGTGAGAGAAGCAGCGCCCGGTGTCGACGACGTAGCGCGCGTTGCCTTGAGGATCCGTGCCGCGCTCGGGGTCACGCTCGTCCGGGATCGCGTCGGCGGGGCAGTAGATGCGGCACGCGCGACACGAGTCGCAGAAGCGACCGATGCCCGCGTCGATCGGCTGATCGATCGCGAGCGGTGCCGTGGTGAGCACACTGCCCATGCGGAAGAGCGGACCGAAGGTGGGATGGATGATCGACCCATGTCGCCCGAGCTCACCGAAGCCCGCCTTGAGGGCGAGCGGCACGTGCAGCACGTCGCTGTCACCGATGGGGTGCTCGATCACGCACGGCCAGCCGCGCGCGCGAATCCACGCCCCGAGCGCGATGCAGATCTCGCCGAGCTCGTGGTAGACGCGCACGCACTCGATCGCCGACTCGCGCGACGGCACCGTCGCGAACTCGGCGTACTGCATCGCCTTCCCGAGAACGATCGCGTGCGAGTGCGGCGACGAACGCCCCGCGTAGAGGTCGGTCGGCTCGAGCAAGCAGATGCCCACGATGTCTGCGCCGAGTCGCCGCGCCTCGGCCTTGATCGCCTCCGCATCGATGGGCGAAGACACCTCGGAGAGCTGGCCTTCGAAGCGCGGGTACTGCTCGTCGTAGATCGCGCCGAGGATGCGCTGCACCTCGGGGATCGTCGGCCTCCGGCCTCCGATCGACGCATACCAAGTCTCCCAGTCGAACGCGGGAGGCGAGCGCGGCGCGGCTTCGATCACGCGCACCACGCTACCGCAGATCGGAACGCTCTATCCTCGACGTCTGTGCTGCGATCACCGCTCGATCTAGATTCACGCCGAGGACGACGCTGGGAATGACGAGCGAAGGTGAGCAGCGGGGCGAGACCGGCAAAGGCGAGGCCGGCCCCGGCGAGGCTGGCCCCGGCGAGGCGGGCTTCGACGCGGCGACGTGGATCGGTCGAACGATCGACGAGCGCTACAGGATCGAGCAGCTGCTCGGGCAAGGCGGCATGGGCGCGGTGTTCCTCGCGGAGCACGTGAAGCTCCAGAAGAAGGTCGCGCTGAAGGTCATCCTCCCTCAGTTCGCCGGGAACGGTGAGGTCGCCGAGCGCTTCGCGCGCGAGGCCATGACGAGCGCCAAGCTGGAGCACCCGCACGTCGCCAGCGCCCTCGACTACGGCGCGTTGGCAGACGGCGGCGCCTACCTCGTGATGCAGCTCGCCCGAGGCCCGAGCCTGCGGAGCTGGCTCGAACAGAACGGGAGCGGCTGGCGCCACGCGTGCGAGATCGGTCGACAGATCGCCGACGCGCTCTCCGCCGCGCACGCCGAGGGCATCGTGCACCGCGACCTCAAGCCCGAGAACGTGATGCTCGAGCCGCGCGACGACGGAACGCACCTCGTGAAGGTGCTCGACTTCGGCATCGCGCGCCTGCTCGGCAACCCGTCCAACACCGACCAGAGCGCCAGCCAGCTGACGCGCGTCGGCACCATCATCGGAACGCCGGGCTACATGCCGCCCGAGCAAGGCCTCGGCGAGGCCGTCGACGCGCGCGCAGACCTCTATGCGCTCGGCGTCATCCTCTGGGAGATCTGCGCGGGCCGCGAGCTCTGGGACGAGCCGGACTTCATGGCGCTCGTGACACGACAGCTCTCTGCCGACGCAGAGCGCGTGGCGCGCGTCGCGACCGACGTACCTCCGGAGCTCGACGAGCTGATCGCGCGCCTGCTCGCGCGCGACAAGAACGCGCGGCCGGAGCGCGCAGGCGAGGTACGCGACACGCTCTCGCGCCTCCTGCTCGTCTCGACGGTGGAGCGGATGTCGGCCGCCAACGCCGCGGCGAGCTCGGTCGACGCGACGGGATCGACGATCTTCGCGAGGGCGAGCGGCGACAACAGGTCGAGGCACGGCGTCACGCCGAACCCGAGCGTGATCACAGCACAGCGACTGAGCGAGCAGGCGATCGACGTAGGTCGCCAGATCGCGCCGCGCCTCCTCGCTCCGCCGATGCTCTACATCGCGCTCGGCGGCGTGGGCTTCGTCGGGCTCGTGATGTTCTCGCTCCTCGTGATGGTCTGCGCGGGTGCACCGGAACCGACACCCATCGCGACCGTGCCGGTCGTGCCGGTCCCCGTCGCGCCAGTGCCAGCCCCGGTGGTGCCATCGCCCCCGCCGCGGGGCGTGGAGCCGCCCGGCACGACGCTCGAGGCAGCCCCTTGGATCGCGGATCTCGAGACCCTCTCCGGCGACTCCAACCGTCGGCGGCGCCGCGACGCAGCCGAGCGCATCCTCGCGCTCCCGCGTCGGTCGATGCCGGACTTGGTGTGGAGCCTCGCGGAGCTCGAGACGGAATCTCGCTGTGAAGATCGGCGCCCGATCGTCGTGACGCTCGGCGCGCTGGGCGACGCGCGCGCTCGGCCCACCCTCGAGCGGATGCAGCGCAACCGCCGCGGCTGCGGCTTCTTCGGTCGCCAGGACTGCAACGGCTGCCTGCGCGACGAGCTGCGCGTGGCGCTCGATCAGCTGCCGGCTCGCTGAGGGCTCACCGCGCGCGTCCTCGCGACGCTCGTCGTCCGCGCCGCAGTACGATGTGCGCGAGGCGCATGTCCGACGCTCTCTACCAACGCTACTGCTTCCTCCACTACGCAGACCTGAGCACGTGGTCCCTCGTGCACGGAAAAGAGAGTGCGTGGCAGGAGGCTCCGTCGAGCGTCCGCTTCCTCACCCGAAGACGCGATGAACGCGTCGGCGCGTTCCTCACGGAGCCGCTCGACGAAGAGGCCGCGAGGGCCCTCGACGGTCGCGTCTACGCGCTCGCCGGGCACGGCGCGCTCGTGACGTCGGTCACGAACGGCGTCCTCCCCCGCGGCCTCGAGATGCTCGTCGTTCGCTCGATGAGCGTCGCGGAGATCGACACGCTCTCGACGACCGACGCCATCGATCGCATCACCGCGCTCGCCGTGCTCGACGGCGCGCCACGCACCGAGGCGCTCGCACGCCTCCTCGCGCGGCCTCTCTCGGCGCTCACGTCACTGTCGATCTTCGACGCGAGCGAAGCGCTCGTGCGTTCGCTGCCCGAGTCGCTGCTCACGCGCCTCTCGACGATCCGCATCGAGGGCCCCGTGCGGGCGCGCGGACGCGTGTCGATCGATCTCGCTCGGGTGCTCGGCGGAGATCGCCGGAGGGCGACCACGCTCGAGCTCACTCAGCTGCACGTCGGTGCCGAGTCGATGACGGCGTGGGCGAGCGGCGACTGGTCCGCACTCGAGCGCCTCCGTGTTCACTCCTCTGAGCTCCACGAGGGAGGCGCAGCGCTCTCGGGCACACGTTTCCCCGCGCTCCGCGAGCTCCGCTCGACGACCTACCACCCACCCGCGCCGCGCAGCCTCGGGGATGCGGCGGTCGCCGCCATCGTCTCGACGAGCCCACGCCTCGAGATCGTCTCGCTCGAGGGGAGCGACGCAGGCGACGAGGCCGCGGCTGCCCTCGCGAAGCACGGCGAGCACCTCGTGTACGTCGACTTCGACAAGACGCGCGTCGGCAACGCGGGCGCGATCGCGCTCAGCCACTCGAGCGTGCTCGATCGTCTCGAGTTCCTGAACCTCGACGCGCAGCTCTCCTTCGATGCCGCGCACGCGATGGCCGACTCGCGGTTCGCGCCGCTCAGGCAGAACGCGAACGGCCCCCACCGTGGCCTCGCCACGATCCACTACTGGGCGCCCACGCTGCCTCCGCCCGAAGCCACCCCCGCACCACCGCCCCCGATCCCGCGCGCGTTCCGATGGCAGCACTACGAGGAGTGCGAAGCATGCGGCGGGCACATCCCGTGGGATGGCTGTCCCTGGCACACGAACCTCGTGATCCATCCGATGGCGCGCGGCAGCGAGCCGCCGACGCCCGAGGCGCGCGCATGGGTCGCCGCGCACGGCGCGCTCATGACGCGCGTCGAAGCGCTCGGCCGCGAGATGCTCTCGACGATGATCGCCTGGCGCAAGCACGCGGGAGAGCCGCGCGTGACCTGGTGGCTCCTCGATCACGTGCACCGCGGCCACGACGCCGCCGCGTTCCACGGACCGAGGGGCCTCGACGCGATCCTCGACGCGGTCGGTCGTCCGCCGCACGCGACCACGGCCTCGTGGGCCCACGCCTGCGCCCGAGCCCGCGCGCGCGACTTCCCCGATCTGCCCGATCCATACACGCCTGCGTGCACCATCGCGGACCTCGGCATCTCGATCCTCGGCCTCGATCCAGACGACGGCCTCTTGCTCGCGCTCCGCACGGCCTGAGAGTCAGCTCCTCAGAATCGCGCGGCGTCGCTCGACAGCGACCAGATCGGGCCCGTCAGCCCATGTCGCTCGAAGATCTCGATCGCCTGACGGCGCGACCACTTCGTCCACTCGGCGTCGGCGTGACGTCCGTACCACTCCGCCGCGAGCGCCGAGATCTGCGCGATGGGCCGCACGTCGCCCTTGGGCACACCGCGCGTCGCGCACCACGCGTCGACCGCTGCTTCGTCACGGAAGAAGAGCATGACGGAGCACGTGTACATCACGTCGTCCCACGCGCGACGCATGGGGATCGGGAAGTGCACGACGAGATCGGTGTCGCGGATCACGCCGTCCTCGAGGCGGATCGTGACGTGCGCGTCGATCGCCCCGAGCCGCGCCTCGATCGTCGCGTTCCCACCCGCGAGGTGCGCGAGCCCGAGCGAGCACCACGCGCACGTCCCCCACCACGAGCTCGCGCCCGCACGCACGACGAACGTCGTCGGCGCCGCAGAGAACGGGTGCGCCGCGTGCACCTCATCGGTGGCCGGATGGAGCACGACGCCGTGGTACTCGGCGAGCGCTCGCAGCCCGGCGCGCGCCTCGCTCTCCTCACACGCGAAGCGCTCCGCGAGCTCGCGCACCGTCGGCGGCCGCAGGCGCTCGAGGAACGACGTCACGATCGCGTGGTGCAGGCTCGCGGGGTTCATCCGACCGAATGTCTCGCATCCCGGCGGGGCGAGCGAGCGCCGCCTCCGCACGGAAACCCGCGTGCAGATCCGTCGTGCTTTGGCGGGGCAGAGCGTCGACGCGTCGACGTAGGATCGCTGCATGAGCGGCACGAGCACGGGTCCGGTCGAGACACAGAGCTCGATGCGATGGGGTTGTCTGGCGCTGACCACGCCCGTGCTCGGGCTCCTCTGCGCGATCCTCCTCGGCGCGATCGTCACGCTCATCGAGTCGACCTCGTCGATCAGCATCGGCGAGTACGCGTGGTGGATGGGCGGCGCTTTGATGTTGGTGACGCCGCTCGTCGGCATCGTGCTCGGGATCGTCGCCATCGTGAAGGGTCGCAGGGAGAGCGCCTCCCTCGCGCTCGGCGTCGGCGCGATCGCGCTCAACGTGACGTGGATCCTCGGCGTCTTCGCCATCGGCGTCACGATGATGACTGCGCTGGCCTCGGCCCACGGGCGTCCGCTCCGCGTCGGTGGCAAGGCCCGCACGGCGCGCACGCGACGCGGCGAGCGCGCATGGGACGACGCGCTCGAGCCGGAGCTCGAGGGTCTCGACGAGGCGACGCGCGACGCGCTCGCGAGCGCGTGGACGAACGACGCGCGTCACGAGCACTCCGCGATCGCCGCGTTCGCGCGCCTCGCGTGTGACCTCCTCGCGGTGGGCGCGCCGCCCGATCTGATCGAGCGCGCGAGCCGCGCCGCTGCCGACGAGACGCGACACGCGCGCGCCTGCTTCTCGCTCGCGAGCGCCTACGCCGGCGAGCCCATCGGCCCCGCGGAGCTGCCCGAAGCCCGCGCGCCCGAGCCCTTCCGCGATCGCGACGCGCTGCTCATCTCCTTGCTCGAGACCTCGATCGTCGACGGCGCGATCGGCGAGGGCATGGCCGCGCGCATCGCGACGCTCGGCGCCGAGTCGGCCGTCGATCCAGTCGTGCGCGACGTGCTCACGACCGTCGCGCGCGAAGAAGCAGAGCACGCCGCGCTCGGCACCGACCTCGTGCTCTGGGCCAGAGGCACGCTCGGCGCGCGCGCCGACCACGTGATCACCGCCGCGCTCGCGCGAGGCGCGATCCACGCGGCCGACGCCGACGAGCCCGCGCTCGATCGCCACGGTCGTCCCTCTGCGAGCGCATGGGCGCTCGCTCGACGCGAGGCCGTCGCCGCGCTCCGTCATCGCCTCGCAGACGCCGTGACCGACCGCGCAGCACGAGCCGCCTGACGTCAGGGCATGGAGGCTCGTTACCAGGAGCTCGACTCGGTGCTGGCCGAGCCGAAGTGAGCAGTGCAACGACGAGCGCGACGAGTGGGTGAGAGACAGTGGAGTTTCACGCCGAAGCGCTCTGCTCCGCCGGCGCATTGACGCGTTTCCGCGCCCGCTCGCCACGCAGCTTCGTCCCGCGCGAACGCGGGACTCGGACTGCCGTCGCTAGGCCCCTCACGGGGATTCGCTACCTTAGGACCGTTAGATTGACGTGTAGTCTCTCAGGCATTCGCGATCATCATCGCGGGACACGAGAGTCGCGACGCCTCGATTGCTGACGCGGTCCGTCGCCTCAGCGAAAGAAGCCGACGAGGCCGGGTGGTCATTCGTCGGGTGGCCACGCGGAGCATTTCGCCACGGATTGGCAGGTTCAGGCCTCTGGCCACCACGTCGGCGATCACGCGGAGCTGAGGTGGGCGGCCGGTGTCTTCGTGGACCACGATTGTGAACGCTCCGGGAGTCGCGTAGTCGACGTGCATGTCGAAGATCGGTCGCAACGATCCCTGCCCGTGCGGGAGCGGGAAGAAGTCCAAGTTGTGCTGCGTGAAGAGCGCGCCCGACGCCGTTGATCTCGCCGTGGCACGCGATCGACCAGCGTCTCTGCGAGGACATGCTCGCGTTCTCCGCCAAACGCGGCGACCCCACGTACCGACCCGCCGAGGCGTTCCCGTGGAGCCCGAGCGAGGACGACCTCGCCATCCTGGTGCCGTGGTTGGTCTACGAGCTGCGCTTCGAGGGTGAAGACCGCATCGTCGACACCTACCTCCGAGAGCGCGGCGCGCGGATCGGCGCTCGCGAGCGCGCGTGGCTCGAGGCCAACACGCGCTCGTGGCTCTCGGCGTGGCAGGTCACGGAGGTGGAGCGTGGCCGCGGCTTCACCATGGTCGACCAGCTGACGGGCGCCGAACGGACCGTGCAGGAGATCGCCGCGAGCGAGGGCCTCTCGGCCGGTCTCTTCATCGTCGCGCGCGTCGTCGAGATCGAAGGCGTGTCCCTCATGTGCCATCCTCGAACGGCTGACGAGACTCGATGGCGCCGAGGTGGAACGCGAGCAGCAGGCCACGCGCATCACGCTCCTCCGGCGAGGCAACGCCATGCATCGCGGCTGGGACAACACGGTGATCGGTGCGATCGTCGTGAGCGAACGTACGCTCGTGATCGAGACCAACTCGATCGAGCGCGCTGATGCGCTCCGCGCGCTCGCGGAGTCCGCGCTGAACGAGGCCGGCCTCGGCGCGTTCTTGCGCCACCGAATCCGCGATCATCAAGACCTCAGGCCTGGGCTCAGCACCAGGCCGGCGGGGGAGCCGGCGCGCCCCGCGACACGGGGCCCTCAGACGGAGCGCTGATCCGCGCATTCAAGGAGTCGCACCACGGGGCGTGGCTCGACACGCCGCTCCCTGCGCTTCGCGGTCGTTCACCGCGCGAGGAGGCGATGACCAAGGCCGGACGTGCGCGTCTGAAGCTGCTCTTCGACGAGTTGGAGCGAAACGAAGAGAGGGTTCCCGAGACGGAGAGGTTCGACTTCACCCCGCTGCGTCGAGAGCTGGGTGTGTGACGGTCTCAACGAAGCCGACGTAGGAGCGAGCGCATGCGATCGAGCTCGACGTCCGGCGCGTGCGCGCCTCGACCGGCGAGCGCTTCGCGGTACCAGCGCGCGACGAGACAGAGCTCGTGGACCTGAACGTGCTCGCGCGCCACGGAGCATCCGCCGTGCGTTTCGTAGGACTCGAGCAACCGATCGAGGCCGTCGGCCATCTGGAACGGCCGCTTGGTCGCTCGCGTGACGATCGCGAGGTCGTACGCCGGGTCCCCTCGGAGCGCGTACTCCCAGTCGATGACGTGGTGCGCGCCGTCGAGGGAGAGGAGGATGTTCGCTCCGAGCAGGTCGCCGTGAACGAGCGTCGCCGGATCGTCGGGCGGTAGGTGTGCGAGTGCCCACGCGTGTGCGGCACGCAGCTCGGCCGCCTCGAGCCCTTCGAACACCGAGAGTCGATCGAGCACGTGCGCGCGACGCGTCTCGTGGCCACAGGCGACGTCGCGGACTTCCGCGCCGCCGACCCCATGAATCGCGGCAGCGATCTGGGCGACGATCGCCCACGGCCGAACGGCCTGCTGCCGTCCGGCGCGCAGGTCGAGCGGGAGACCACGCGCGTGGTGCCGAACGAGCAGCACATCCTCCCCGTCGCGGATCGCCCCGACGAGCGCCGGGATCCGGAACGGAAGGGGCCGCCGTCGGAGCCTGGCGAGCAAGCGGAGCTCTCGCGAGGTGCGCTCCGACAGCGCGGCGTCGCCGCGGTGTCGGGGAACGAGGATCACGTAGACCTGCTCGGTCCGGTCCTCGTGCTCGACACGAACCGCGAAGGCTTCCCGCGAAAGACCGGTGCCGATCTTCACCCCACGCTGGGCGTCGAAGACGGCAGGACCTTCGAGGTCGAGCAGTGTTCGAAGTGCGTTCTCGGCGCGGACTCGAGGGGAGCGGGGTGGGTCGCGTTCCTCCTCGTGATCGAGCTCGGAGAGCCTCACCCCGTACGGTGCACCGCCCTCGGTCCGACCCATGACGACCATCCACTCCTCGCCGTCGCTCTCCAGCTCGAGGCCTTCGAGGTCAGGCTCGTTGCAGCGGTCTCGTCGCGGTTTGCGTCGCACCGACCCAGTGTGCATCAGGCCACGGGTCTCACGCCCCCACCTTCGACTCTCGTCATCGAGTGTCGCGCGATGTCTGGTCCCCTACGGCTGTCTCCGTGCGCCGGTCGCACGCAAAGACGTCGGCCCCGGTGATCGCTCACCGAGGCCGCTTCTTCTTCATCGAGCTCCGGGACCTGGACTCGAACCAGGGACCAACCGGTTAACAGCCGATCGCTCTACCAACTGAGCTATCCCGGAATGAGAGAGGCCGCGTTCTAGCGAAACGGGTCGAAACGTCAAGGCCGCGGGGCGTGGAGGAGACGACGCCGCGGTGGACGCGTCCTGACGGGCGGGGCTCGTGTCGTCCGCGCGGTGAGGGTACCGTCGCGGCCATGGCGAAGATCACTGGAATCGGCGGCGTCTTCTTCAAATCGACGGGCGATCACAAAGCGCTCGCGGCTTGGTATGCGAAGCACCTCGGGCTCGAGCTCGCGCCGTGGGGCGGGGCCGCGCTGAAGTGGGTGGACGGCTCGGCGCCCGATGGGGGCGCGACCGCGTGGCACGTGGCGGCGTCCGACAGCCAGTGGTTCAGCCCGAGCACCGCGAGCTTCATGATCAACTACCGCGTCGATGATCTCGCGGCGCTCCTCGCGCAGCTCGAGAAGGACGGCGTGACGATCGTGAAGGGCCTCGAGTCGCACGAGAACGGGCACTTCGCGTGGATCCTCGATCTCGACGGCAACAAGGTGGAGCTCTGGCAGCCCCTCGCATTCGACGAGAAGGCTGGCGAAGAGAAGAAGAGCGAGTAGCCGATCGCGTCAGCGGCGACGCCTGCCGCCGCGGCCACCACGCTCGCGTACGCCCGGATCGGTCGGGCCCGGATCGATCACCGTCGGATCGGACGGCGCGGGCGTGACGCGCGGTGCGTGGCTGGTCGCGGCGAAGATGATGCCGCCCGCGAGCAAGCCGATGCACGCGAGGAAGAGCAGCAAGCAGCCGACGATGGTGAACGCGAGGGCCATCGGGCTCTCTCGCGCGCGACGCTCCATCGCGCTCTCGGCGATCGGCGCGGCGGGCGGGCCGAGCTGCGCGCACGCGGCGGCGAGCGTGTCGAGCGCGGCGGCCTGCGAAGGGAGGCTCGCGCCCGCGACGTTCGGATCGATCCAGCGCGACGTGAGCCTCACGCTGCCGGGGCGCACGAGCACCCAGCGGAGCTCGCGACCGCTCGGGTCGTCGAGCAGCGACGCGACCGCGGGCGCGACGCCGGGCGCAGCGAGGAAGGCCTGCGTCCAGCCGGGATCGCTGCCTGCGCTCACGACACCCGAGAGGCGCGGATCGTTCGACGGTGCGAGCGGCGAGAGACCGATCAGCTCGCGCACGCGACCGACGGTCTGCTGTCGCGTGAAGGCCGCGGTGGCGCCGGTGGTCTGGGCGATCGCGAGATCGAGCACACCGCCTCGACGCGCGTACGTGCCGAACGCCGCGCGGCCGCCGCGCTGTCCGCTGTAGTGGCGGATGTTCGGGATCACGGAGCGACCCTTCATCCCGATCGCGTCGAAGCCCGGGTCGAGCGCGCCGGTGCGCGAGATCGCGAACGCGATCGCGCCGACGGCAAACCCGAAGAGGAGGACGAGCGTGCTGACGAGGTACGTGATGAAGCGCGCCTCGCCCTCGAGGCCGAGCACCATGACGAGGAGCGCCGGAAGTCCGAACACGACGACGCAACCGAGGGGTGCGAGGAGGAGCACCAGCAACGTGCTCAGCGCGGAGCGGCCGGCGGCGCGGGCGACGGGGTGGGCCATGGACCACGACAGTAGCGGTACTCTCGCCGGACCGTGACCCTTCGGACGAACGACCGATGACCGCACCGCCTCTCGATGCGCCCCCGGGCGTGCACATGGAAGAGCGCGGCGACGCGGAGGCGCGCGAGCTCGTGCTCGTGGTGCCGTGGTTCCAGTGGTTCGGCGTGTTCGCGCTGCTCTGCGCGATCGTCATGGCGCTGCCGGCGGCGATCTTCTGGATCGGCGGCGAGGAGCCGGGCATCGCGCTCATGCTCTCGCTGCCGCCGCTCGGGGCGCTCTACTGGAGCCTCGCAGTGCTCTTCAACAAGACGACGATCACGTGGAGCGCTCGCTGGCTCACCGTGAAGCACGGTCCGCTGCCGTGGCCTCACGGGTTCGAGGCGGCGGTGGATCGGATCGACCGCGTGACGGTACTGCCGATCCGTAGAGTTCGCCGAGGACGTGTCGTCGCGACGCGTCACGACGCGGTCGCGATCGTGGCAGGCGTGTCGCACCGGCTGGTCCCCGGCGTGAGCGATCGAGACCGTCTTCACTTCGTCGCCGAGACGCTCGGCGATGCCCTCGCAAAGGGCAGAGGTCGCGCGCAGGGAGCGACGCCGCCGTGACGCGGGCGTTCAGCGCGTGATGGTGAACGTGACCGTGCCGGTGAACGTTCGCGCGTGACCGCGAAGTCGAACTGATCGTCGCGCGGCCCGCGGTTCGCGCCGCCGCGCACCCACGCGACCGAAGGTGAGCCCACGGGGTTGTCCATCGTGAGGAGGATCTCGATGGGCTCGCCCACGCGGTAGCTGCGCTGCGCGGTGGCGAAGGTGCCGACGACCCGATCGCCGATCGGGTGGCGATCGAGGCGCGTGACGTGGAGGAGCGTGGCCGCGCGTGCGGCGGTCGCGGCGTCGACGATGAAGCTCGTGTCGCAGCTGTCGGAATCGCCGCCCCAGCCGCTCGAGAGGAGCGTCTCGCTGCCGAGGCGGAGGACGGCGCGCGTGCACTGATCTCCGGTGACGACGCCCGGCGGATGCGCGTATTGGACGCCGATCGCGAAGGTGGTGTTCGCGTTGTCCTGCGCGCTGATCGCGATCTCGGCCGACGTGAGGCGGGCGCCCGGCACGAGGTAGCGGAGGCCGGCCGAGGTGTGGGAGAGCAGGCCGTTGGGCACGGGGCTCGGGTGCTCGCTCGCGAGGAGGTAGACGCCATCGGTCGCGTCCGCGCGGGCGGGGGCGTCGGCAGCGGCGAGGAGCGCGACGGCGGCGAGGGAGACGAGCGCGGAGCGCATGCTGTTCTTCCTACGCGCGAGACGGCGCGGATCTCGCGTCAGCGCTTCGCGAGGACCTTCTGCACGGTCTCCCATGTGCGGGTCGTGCACTGGTCGCCGAAGGTGCCGGTCAGCATCCGCATGAAGATCGCGCCGTCGGGGTGGTTGGGGATGTGGAACGAGAACGCTTCGCCGCCCTCGATCGCGAGGATCCCGGCGCTGTCGATCGGTGCGGGCTTCTTCAGGCGCGGCGGCGGCGTGGGCAGGAACGTGACGTCGCGCTTCGCGCCCTCGGGCAGCGTGTGGGCGGCGAACGGATCCCGCGCCACGAGCGCGGCGAGCGCGTCCATCGAGCGCACGTACGGCGTGAACACGCGACCGAGCTCGGCCTGCATCGCGAGCTCGGCCTTCTTCGTGATGGCTGCGAGGTCCTTACTGCGCGTGGTGAACACGACGTTGCCGCTGCCGAGCACCGTGAGCACGTCCGTGAAGCCCGCGGCCTCGAACGCCTTCGCGAGCGCGGGCATCTTGCAGTTCGTCGGCATCACGCCGCGAAGGAAGGCCGCGTGCGTGCGGGGCATCAGTTCGCGCGGCGGGCCCCGTCTTGGACGCGGGAGGTGGGGCGCAGGTTCGGATCGCTGATGCGGAGGACGATCACGGAGATGTTGTCCTTGCCGCCGCGAGCGTTGGCCTCGGCGACGAGCGCGTTGCCCGCGAGCTGCGGATCGCGCTGCTCCGAGAGGATCTCCACGATGCGCTGCTCGTGGACCATCTTGAAGAGGCCGTCCGAGCAGATGAGGTAGACGTCGCCCGGCTCGGGCACGTCGATGTTGAGATCGACCTCGACCTCGTCGAACACGCCGACCGCGCGGGAGAGCTTCTGCGCGGCTGGCCCCGTGACGCCCTGCGCGCCGAGCGTGTGATCGGCGGTCATCTGCACGAGCTCGTCCTTGCGCAGGCGGTAGAGGCGACTGTCGCCGACGTGCGCGATGTACGCGCGCTGCTTGCCAGGCACGAGGCGCACGGCGACGACGGTGGTGCCCATGCCCGCGCGGGCTTCGTTCGCGCGCGACTCCGTGAGGATGTCGTGGTTCGCCGTCTGGATCGCGCGCACGAGCTCGTCACCGCGCGGCGGGAGCCCCGAGATCGCCTCGCCGCCGAACGCGTTCGTCTGGTACGAGCGGAGGATGGTGTCGACGCACATCTGGCTCGCGACCTCGCCGGCCGCGTAGCCGCCCATGCCGTCGGCGAGCACGTAGACCGAGCGCTCGTGATCGAGGGCGATCGCGTCCTCGTTGTGCTTGCGCTTCTTGCCCACGTCGGTCGCGCCAGCGGCCGCGACGGCGACGGGGATGAAGGGGCCCGAGGGCTCGTCTTCGCCCTCTGCGGGCAGCGCGATCTCGATGGAGAGGTCGTACTCGGACTGCATCGAGACACGGCGGCGGCCATCGCGTCCGTCGCGAAGCTCCACGCCGAGCGTCGTGCCCTCGTCGTCGATCGTGATCGTCGCGAGCTCGTCCGCGCTGATCTGCATCGTCGGATCGCGACGACGGATGCGCCGCTGCGGAGCCTGACCGCCGACGACGACCTCGGGCTGCGTCTTGCTGCGCGCACGGAGCGCGGCCTCGCCCACGGCCGCCGTCATCTCGGGCACCGCCGCGCGCGGAATGTCCGCGGAGGAGGAGCGCGCGTGCGCCGGCTGTGCGGGGAGCGGCTGCGTCGTCGGCATCGCAGGCATCGGCTCGGTGCGCAGCGGATCGTGGCCTTCGGCGCTGCCGCCCGGCATCGTCGCGAGCGGATCGCTCAGCCGGTTGGGCTTGCGCTTGCCCGCCGTCAGCTCGATGGGTTGGATGTTCTTCTCGCGATCCGGCGTGAGCGTGCGCCGCTCCTGCTGCGGAGCACGGGCATCTCGCTGCTGCCTCAACCAGAGGAAGAGCAAGTAGCCCCCGGCAAGGAGGATCGCGATCAGGATCGCCGAGACGAGCATCGCTGAGGCGCGATGGTACCCGAAGCCCTCGCGGCCTCGGCAAGGAATCGCGCGCGACGCTCCATGTCTCGGATCGACCGTGGAAACCTCGTTTCTTGCTTTGCGGGGCCTGTCGGGCAACGCTCGTCCGACGCGCCCGGGCTCCGTCCGGGCAGAGAGTCGACTCGACGCGGAGGACACGTGGCCGCGACCGGCAGCAAGAAGGACGAGCTCGGCGCGACGCGTGATGCGGCCGCGAACGAGACGACCTCGGCTGCGAGCGAGGGCGACGAGATCCAAGCGAGCGGCGTCCGGCCGGGTCTGCGGAGCGTGCTCGAGGCGCAGTCCGCCAATGAAACCGCCGCGATCCCGCTGGTCGCGCCAGCGCACCGGACGGTGGGCAACCGTGGTCGCGCGTCGCTCGCGCTCTCGGGCCTCCACGCGACCTCACCCGAAGCGCTCCGGCGTCGCCTGATCGGTCCGTGGGCCGAAGGCCTTCGGCAGTACCTCACCCTCCAGCTCGGCGATCAGCGACGCGGCGCGGCGGCGTTCACGGAGCTCAAGCGCCTCGTCCTCGCGACGCCGACCTCGGAGCTCATCCGCGAGCCCGGCGGCAAGGCGCACGTCTACCGTCTGGCGCGCCGGATCGCGACCGACAAGCTGCGCGCGGGTCCGCCCTCGCCGCGACGCGACGTCGCGCACCGCGTGCCAGACGCGCACGCGAGCGCGGTCGACGTGCTGCGCGCCGAGCTCGCGCCGGCACACGCGGAGATCCTCGAGCTACGCTTCGCGCGCGAGCTCCTGCCGATCGAGCTCGCCTGCGTGCTCGGGACACACGATGGGGCGTGGGACGATCCGAGCGCGATCGATCTCGCGCCGATCGAGCGACGGATCGCCGAGGCGCTCTCCGCGGCGCGGGCGCTGATCGCGCCAGGCGCGTCGGACTCCACGCGTCGCGCGCTCGAGCGTCGCGACGAGAGCGAGATCTTCGTCGCGACCTTCGCGCTCCAGCCGCAGCGTGAAGACGCCGCCGTGCGCGAGAGCGACGGGCGCGGCCTCGAGCCCGGCACCCTGATCGGTGGCCGCTACCGCCTCTTGAGCCGCGTCGGCGTGGGCGCGTTCGGCGACGTCTACAAGGCCGACGATCGAGACGTGCCCGGACACCGCGTGGCGCTGAAGCTCTTGCGCGAGCCCGCGCTCTCGCAGGCCGCGCGCGACGAGGCCCTCCGCGAGCTCAAGCTGATCGCCGCCGTGTTCCATCCGTCGGTCGTGCTCTTCAAGGACCACGGCTGGTTCGAAGATCGCCTGTGGTTCGTGATGCCTTGGTACGAGGGCGTGACGCTCGACAAGCGCGTGCGCGAGACCGGCGGCATCACGCGCGCGGAGGCGCGATCGATCTTCGAGCCGCTCGCGCGTGCGCTCGCGACGCTGCACGGCAACGGCATCCGCCACCAGGACATCAAGCCCGACAACGTGCTGCTTGCGCGCATCCGCGGCTTCGTGCGCAGCACCGACGGCACGTCGGAGATCCTGCCGATCTTGATCGACCTCGGCGTCGCGGCGAAGGAGCACGAGGCGCTCATCGGCGGCACGCCGGTGTACTTCGCGCCCGAGGTGGCGGGCCACTACGCGCAGCGCGACGAGAGCCGCGAGGTCGGCCCCGCAGCCGACGTGTTCGCGCTCGCGCTGTCGCTCCGCAACGCGCTCGAGCCCGAGACGGAAGAAGACGTGCCCGCGGGCGCCATCGAGGCGTTCATCGAGCGACGCGCAGACGAGCCGCCGAGCGCGCCCATCCGCAAGGATCTGCGGTACCTGCGGAGCTCGTTCGAGCGCTGGCTCCACGTCGATCCGAGCAAGCGCCCCACGGCCGAGGAGCTCGTGCGCGAGCTCGCGATCCTCACCGAGCCCGAGAAGGCGAAGAAGATGCGGCGGCGCACGCTGTCGTGGCTCGCGCCGCTCTTGCTGGCCCTCACGGCCGTGTTCGGCGCGGTGATCTGGGTCTACCAGCGCAACACCGACCTCCAGCGACGCGAGATCCGCGCGGCGCATCAAGAGATCGCCGCCGCGCGCGCCGATCTCCTCGTCGAGGCGTCGCGACGTCAGGCCCTCGACTCCGATCACGCCGAGCTGCTCGTGCGCTACGAGGCGGAGAGCCTCTCGAGCGAAGAGCTCGCGAACCAGCTCGCCACGGCGCAGAGCCAGGTCGACATCCTCGGTCGTCAGCTGGCCACGTCGCTCTCGGCCCGCGATGGCCTCACGACGGAGCGCGACGCCTTGAACGACCGCGTGGTCGGCGCCGAGTCCACCGCGCGACAGCTCGGCCTCACCGTGGCGCACGAGACCGCGCGGGCCGAGGAGCTCGAGGGACGACTGCGCCGCGTGCGCGACGAGCGAGAGCACGAGCGAGACGAGCTGACCTCGGAGATCGCGAGCGCCCGCGAGCGCGCGGAGCACGCATCGCGCGATCTCGTGGCAGCGCGTGAAGAGCGAGACCGGCAAGCGGAGCGCGTGCACGATCTCGAGCAGCGCCTCTCGGCGGACGACGGCGATCGCGAGGAGCTCGAGGCCCGCATCGCGCGGCTCCGAGAGCGCGTGTCGAGCTTGCGTGATCGCGTGCGGGCCGCGCGTCCGGCGCCGCGCACGGCGACGCCGCCTTCGGAAGAAGAGTCGGCGCGTCCGCCCGAAGAGGCGCCCGCCTCCGATCGCCCGAGCGTGGGCGGTCCCGGCGGCGACGAGGGCTCCCTCTTCGAACCGCCCGTCGGCGACATGCAGTGACGGCGGGCTCGCCCACGGGGCGACGCATCGCGCTCGTGGTGCCGTACGGCGAGGCGAGCGAGAGCTTCTTCCCCGACACGCTGCTCTCGTGGCTGTCGGCGCGCGCGCGCCGGCGTGGCCACACGACCAAGGTCTTCCGCGTCTACTACGACGGTCGTGATCCCGCGCGCGACGCCGAGATCCGCGCGCGCTTGATCGCCGCGCTCGATGGGTTCGCGCCGACCGACGTGGTGCTCGAGCGCATCTTCGATCTCGATCCGTTGCTCGAGGTGCGCGCGCGGCACGGCGCGCGGATCGTCATGGTCTGTCGCGGCGATGGCTTCGATCCCGATCCTCGGCTCGATGGATGGATCGGTCGCACGCCAGGCCTGCACCGCGGACGCACGCGCCGGACGCCGACGATCGCGGACATCGTGCGCGAGTACGATGCGTGGCTCGGCGACGACACCGACGAGAGCGACGCGCTGCCCGTGGTGGAGCTCGATCTCGCGCACGAGGTGCTCGCGATCGACGCCCGCCCCGCGATCACGACGCCGCGCCTTCGCACGCTGTTCGCGAGCGTCGGCTGCCCCTACTCCGGTGACCCTCGGAAGAGCGCGTTCTACGCGGGGCTTCCCGTCCTCGATCAGGCCGGAGAAGACGACGGGCTCTCGCTGCTCGGCTGTGCGTTCTGTCCGATGGGCGGCGACTACCAGCGCGCGGAAGAAGGCGCCCTCGTCGCGTGGGTCGCCGCGCAGGCGTTCGCGATCCGCGAGGCAGTGCCCGAGACCGAAGGCTTCGTGCTCTCGGATCAGGCGCCGCTCTCGTACCTCTCGCGCCTGATCGACGCGACGCGATCGCTCGCGCCCGTGCGCTGGCTGGTCGCGATGCGGGCGGACGTGCTGGTGCGCGAGCGGACGCGCGTCGAGCGAACGATCGAGGCCGCGCGCGCGTGTGGTCACACGATCTCTCTCTACCTCACAGGCTTCGAGTCGTTCTCCGATCGCGAGCTCGAGCGGTACGTCAAGGGCACCACCGCGGCCGAGCTGGTGCGTGCCGTCGACACCATGCGTGGCCTCGCGAGAGAGCACGGCGCGTCGTTCCGCTACGGCGAAGATCGCGGGCACAGCCTCATCCTGTGGAGCCCGTGGACGAGCCTCGACGATCTCGCGGCGAGCCTCGAGGTGATGCGCGCGAACGGCTTGCGCGAGCTCTTCTGGGATCTCGGGCGCAACCGCCTCCGCCTCACGCACGAGGTGCCGATCACGCTGGCGGCGGCCCGCGATGGCGCGCTGAGCGCCGCGTGGGACGACGGCGACGACGGAGCCGCGCGCGGCAAGGGCTACGCGACGGAGCGACCGTGGCGCTTCCTCGATCGCGAGACCGCGCTCGCGCATCGCGTGGCGACCACGCTCCGCGATCGGCTGGGACGCGACACGGAGCTCGCGCAGCTGCGCGCGGCCGTCGCGTTCGCCCGAGGACGCGGGGATCTCGACGCCGTCGCCTGCGTGGCCGAGCTGCACGCGGGCCTCGACACGCTCGATCGCACGCTCGGTCGCTGGCTGTCGGGACCGCGCGGCGCGAGCGATCCGCCGCGTGGAACGTTCGTGCGCGCCGAGGTGCTCGACGTGGGCGTGCGCTGCTCGTGCGGACGCCCGTGGTGCGCAGAGCGCGACGCGTACGTCGAGCCCGCGTGGGCGAGCGCGCGCCTCGACGCGATGCTCGCGAGCTCACCCGCCGCGATCGTTTTCGCGGGCGGCGATGCCCTCGCGCATCCGGAGATCGTCGACCTCGCAGATCGCGTTCGATCGAAGGGAGCCGTGCTCGGGATCGCCCTGCCCTCGCGCCCTTCGCGAGCGATCGTGTGTGACGCGATCTCGGTCGACGTCGCGTGCCTCGAAGAGGTCGCCGGCGCGGGCGACGCCACGCGCGCGTTCGTCGCGTCGCGCGGACGCGACGAGATCGCGATCGAGGCGCGCGTCCTCGTGAACGAGGCGCTCCTCGACGCGGATCCGAGCGCGCTCTTGCAGGCGATTCGCGACGAGCTCGCGCCCGACGTCGTGCGCGTCGTGGTGCCCCTCGACGCGATCCCGCTCGCGCGGCTCGATCGGGTGTGCGCCACCGTGGATGGGATCGCGCGCGCAGCGAAGGATGTCGATGTCGCGCTCGAGGCCAGCCCGCTCGCTGCGGGGCCCACGTGGCGCGCGCGCTGTGTGCAGCGACGGTCGCTCAAGCGTCCGGCGTGAGCCGCCAATGAAGGAACGCGGGCGCGTCGATCGGCCTCACCGCGAGCTCTGTGTCCGACGGATCGATGCGCTCGCTCGCGCCATCGCGCGTTCGCACCAGGAACCCCTCGTCGTCGACGCCCCACGCGAAGCGCGCGAGCGACGCGTAAGCGGCGCGCGTGGCGTCGTCGGTGGCGGCGAGCAGCGCGTGCACGAGGGCGCGCGTCGCTTCGCAGCGCGGCGTACACGGCGCGTGAGAGACGAGCGTGAACGGCGGGATGGTGAACGTCGTCTCGAACGGCGTGGGCTCGCCGAGCGGGCCGAGGAGCGCGCCCGCGAGCGAGGCGTCGTCACGCGCGCGGAGGAGGACGAAGCGCTCGACGCAGCACGACGGATACCCGAGCAAGGCGCCCATCTCGCGCACCACGCTCGTGTCGTCGGCCCGCTCGCGCGCGGCCTCGACCAGCGCTCGCTCGACGCGCGCCGCGTGATCGACCGCCGCTCGATCGTTCGCGACGAGGATCACCTCGCGCTCCGCGGCGTGAGCGCCGTGCGTGGTCACACCGAACCACGACGCGACGAGCCCGAGCTCACGAAAGCGCGACGCGCGATCCGCCGCGCGGCCCGGCGTGCACATGCGCTTGGCGACGGTGCGTAGACCGAGGCCGAGACCGAGCAGCTCGTGATCGGCGAGGTGGTGCTCGACCGAGTCGAGACGTCCCGCGGGGTGCTTGCGGATCGACGTGCGCGGCTCGTCGCGACGGTCGACCTCGAGGCCGTGCGAGGTGAGCACGTCCAGCGCGGCGCGGCTCGCGTCGTCGAGCGAACGCGCCTCGGTGATCGCGCGACCGAGCGAGACGAGCGCGGGCCGGACGCGCTCGGGAACGCTCCGCTCGAGGTGCGTCAGCGAGGCGAAATCGCCCTGGAACATGGCCTTCTGTGCGCTCGCGGGGTCGACGCGAAACGTCACCGGCGCGGGACCTCGAACGCGCAGGAACGTCGAGCACGGGACCTCGCGAACGGTCGGGCGCTTGCGATCGTTCATGCGGTTCCCTTACGCTTCTCTGCGTATGTCGTCGATCGAGCGCTTGTCAGTGTTGGCGAACTCGCTCTCTACGGCGTCGAGCGGATCGACGAGGACGGTCGCGTGGCTCGTCGTCGTGCATGCCGTCGCTCTGGGCGCGTGCGCGTCCGGCGGCGGTGGCACTGGCGTCGACGCGTCCGGCGGGCCCCGCCGCGACTCCGGTCCGCCGATGGACAGTCCGATGTCGGGCCGCGACGTGGGTCCTGTCGACACGGGTCCGATGCCCGATGTGCCCGGCGCGGCCGACGCCGGTCGCGACGCACCGATGGCGCCGCCCGACGCAGGGACCGACGCGGCCAACGTGTGCGGCGGCGTGACGTGCATGGCCTTCCAGCACTGCGAAGCCGGCACGTGCGTCGACTACCCGAACTGCCGCGGCGACGGCACGTGCGCCACGCCGGGTGACGTCTGCCGCAGCCGACGCTGCGTGCCCGGCGGCACCGACATCGACGGCGACGGCGATCCCGCGGCGACGGACTGCGACGAGACGAACCCGCTGCGCAGCTCACGTCTCCCCGAGGTCTGCGACACGATCGACAACAACTGCAATGGCGCCGCGGACGACGGCGACCCGACCGCGATGTGCATGGACTCGCCGATGGGCGGCACCTGCCGCGCCGGCGGCGTCTGCGCGTGTGATCCGGGGACGTACGACATCGATCGCACGGTCTCGGGCTGCGAGTGCGTGGCGATGCCGGGCACCACGCAGGGCGCCAGCTGCACGGGCGCGATCGACCTCGGCGACATCCCCGACACCGCGGGCACGATGACCGTGACGGGCAACGCGGTCGACCGCGAGGTCTGGTACCGCTTCCGCGCCGTCGACTCGCCCGACACCACCTGCGATCAGTTCAACGTCGGCGTGCACCTCACCGGCGACAACATCGCGGACCACGAGATCTGGGTCGTCCGCGGTGCCTGCGACACGGGCACGACGTGCACCGCGGGCACGTACACCGACTACAACTTCGCGATGGACTTCCGCGAGGATCGCGGCGGAACGCTCACCGGACAGTGTCCGTGCTGGGCCGGGACGCCGGTCGACAACGTGAGCCCGTGTGAAGACAACTCGACCGTGATCTCGGTGCGCGTGCGCCGGAGAGACGGAGCGCCCCGCGCCTGCTCGCCGTACACGATCGCGCTCACAAACGGGATCGACTGAAGGGCGACGGGATCGACTGACGAGCTCGTCGGCGCCGTCGGCTCAGGCTTTAGAATCGCAGCGTCGCTCGGTGCGTCCGAGGCGGCTCGTGGAGGTCTGATGTCGAAGCGTGCTCGCTGGGCCCTGTTGCTGATCGCCCTCTCGGTGCCCGTGGTGTCGAGCACCTTCGAGCCCGAGGTCGTGCACGCGCAAGACCGCGCGGGCGAGCAGGCCGAGGCGGCGTACCGTCGCGCCATCGCGCATCGCCGCGCAGGCCAGCTCGACGAGGCCGCGGCCGCCGCCGAAGAGGCTGTGCGCCTTCGTCCGACGCACGCCGCCGCGTACTTCACGCTCGGCGCCGTGCGTCGAGAGCAGAACCGCTTGGACGACTCCCTCGCCGCCTTCCGTCGCGTCGTCGAGCTCGAGCCGACGAGCCACGAGGCGCACGCGATGATCGGCGCCGTGCTCGGTCGCCTGAACCGCTGCGAAGAAGCGGTGACCGCCCTGCGACGCGCCGTCGAGCTCGACGCCCACGACGCACCGAGCTGGGGAAACCTCGGCGCGTGCCTTCGTCGTCTTCGTCGCGTCGACGAGGCGATCCACGCGTACGAGCTCGCGCTCGTGCAGCTCCCCGACGAGCCCGACATCCTCAACAACTACGCGGTGGCGCTGCGACAAGCGGGCCGGCCGGAGGAGGCGATCGCGGCGCTCGAAGGTGCACAGGCGCGGCACCCCGACTCGCCCGACGTTCACCTCAACCTCGCGATCGCGTACCGCTCGATCCAGCGCTACCCGGATGCAGCGCGCGAGTACGAGGCTTGGTATCGCCTGACGCCCGCGCCGAGCGATCCGAGCCCGCTCTTCGATCTGGGCTTCTGCTACGAGCAGACCAACCGCCGCGACGACGCGGTGCGCATCTACCGCATCTACCAGGGTCTGGTGCGAGGCCGTCAGGCGGACACCGATCGCGTCGGTGAGCGCCTGCAGGGCCTCGACGCGCACTGACTCGCGCGCGGTCACGCCGTCGAGCGAGGGCGCGCGGCGCGCAGGTGACCCGACGTCGTGAGCCACGCAGGCGTCGGAGTCGCGGCGTCGGTTGGTGTCGCCGTCTCGAGGAGCTGCCAGCCGATCCCGCGAGCGCACGACTGCCTCGCGTGTCGCGTTCCGCCGCACCACACCTCCGATCCACTTCGCCAGCTTGCAGACGCGATCGTTTCGCTCGCATCCTAGGCGCGTGCCCTCACTGCCCGATCGCCCGCTCTCGCTCGACCGCAGGTTCGTGGTCGCGCAGTCGTTCGCGATCGCCATCCCCGTGCTCGCGCTGACGACGCTCGGGGGCAGCGCGCTCGTCCTCACGGCAGACGACGTCTCGCGGCTCGCCACGCAGGATCTCGTGCGCGCCGAAGGGGTGCGCGCCGAACATCCGCGCGTGGACATCGAGCGCGATCTCTCGTTCTTCGTGTTTCGCGCGCGTCGATACGAGGTGGCGTTCGACGACGCGCAGGGCGTGGCGCATCACGCGCGTGTCCGCGAGCACGACGTCTCGATCGCGCCGCTGATCGTGACGGGACCTCCCGAGGTCCACTACGACCCGAACGATCCCTCGCGCGTCGCGGTCGGCTTCGCGCGACAGAACGTCGGTGCGCAGCGCGCCGCGGTCGGCCTCCTCGGCGCCGTGGGCCTCGGCTTCCTCGCGCTCGCGGCGTGGGCCCTCGCTCGCTTCTCGCGACGTCTGCGCCAGGCGAGCGCGGCCGCGCGTGGGCTCCGCACGGCGAGCGCGGCGATCATCGCGCTCGAGCGCTCGTTCGACTCGCGCGGTGACGCGACCGGAGAGCTGCGACTCGTGCTCGCGCTCGAGGATCGCGTGAGCGAATCGCGCGACACGTACCGTGAGCGGAGCGAGCCCGCCGAGGTGTCGGTGCTGGGCGCCCGCGCGCGACGGATCGACGTGGTGACACCCGCAGGCGATCCGCCGATCTTCCTCGACGCGGCGAGCACGCGCGTCCTCGTGGCCACGACGCCGAGCGGCGAGCCCGTGCTCGTTCGTCGAAGCGGGCACCCGTTCGCGCTCTCTCCCGCGGAGCGCGAGGCGCTCACGGCGGGCACGTTCGGCCCGCCACACGCGCCGACGAACACGCACGCGACGCGCCTCGAAGGCGAAGCGCCGTGATCGCGTCGGTTCGTCGACTCGTGTTCGGTGCCGACGGTTCATCCGTCCGGCAGCGAGACCCCTAGAGCGAGGCTCATGCCACGCGCCGAGCGGCTCGATCGCGGCTCGCGACGAGACCCACGCGCGCAGGTGTGGCGTGCGCGTCACCGCACGCTCGTCGATCGTCCCGCGTGTTGGACGTACGTGCGCGCCTCGCCCGTGAGGACGTCTCAGCCGCGACGAAGGTAGAGCGCCCAGTAGCCGCACCACGCGCCGTAGCGCGACGCGATCTCGCGGATCTCTCGCTCGCTCTTCGCGCCGTAGACACGTCGCGCGGCCACCACGATGGGATCGCTGGCGCTCGCGAGCTGCTCCATGCGACCGAGGCCGCGGAAGAGGATGAACGCGGACGACCACGGCCCGATGAACGGCAGTGTGCGCAGTCGTGCGTCTGCGTCTTCGAGCGTCGCGTCGCGAAGGAACGTCTCGAAGGACGGCTCGGCGAACGCGCGCGCGATCGTGACGATGGCCTCGGCGCGCGCAGCATCGGGGACGAGCGACGCGACCGCGCGAGCGTCCGAGAGCGCAGCCGCTTCGGGGAACGCGTGGTGCGTGACCCCGTCGATCGTGATCGCTGGACCGAGCGTCTCGATCAGCGCGCGCTTCACGGGCTTCCCCGCGCGCTGGCTGCGCTGACCGAGCACCGCCCACACGGCGATCTCCGTGGGCGACGGGAACTTCACGTGGTGATGTCCCGCCCATCGCGACGCGATCGGCGCGAACGACGGATCGCTCGCGGCGAGCGCGCGGAACGGCGCGAGGTCTTCGTCGAGACTCAGCCAGCAGCGCAAGCGCGTCACGAGGCGCGCGAGCGACGCGTCGCTGAGCGGCGCGCTCGAGCGCACCTCGAGGCGCAGCGCGGCCTCGTCTCGCGAAGGGCGCAGCGACACGAGCACGGCGCGACCATCGAGCGAAAGACACTTCGTGAGCGCGCCTGGGCCCACGTGCTGCTCGCCGCGCGTCGCCGGAAACGACGCGAGGAAGCTCAGCGTGTGCGCGAAGTGGAGCTCGCGCGGCGCGGGCAGCATCAGCTCGCGCGTGGTGAGGGTGGAGAGCGCGAACGACGAGGACATGGGCTCGGGGTGCATCGTCCCACCGTGCTCGGGCGCAGTGTCAGGTGAGTGTCAGCTTTCGCGTTTCGCCGGCGACCGAGGCCCGCCCGATGCAAGCGAGCGCCTGCTGGGAGTCCGCGCCGCACCGCTGTTTTCTGTCAGACTCGCCCGCGCATGGCGCGCGTACTCGTGGTCGACGACGAGGAGAGCCTCCGGCTGGTCCTCCGAACGCTGCTGAAGAAGCACGGCTACGAGGTCGAGGTGGCGACGAGCGGCGAAGACGCGCTCGCGAAGATCCAGGCGAGCCCGCCCGACTTCGTGCTCACCGACGTGCGCATGGGCGGCATGGACGGCATCACGCTCGTGAAGGAGATCCGCAAGGCCGGGCTCGACACCGTCGTCGTGGTGATGAGCGCGTACGGCTCGATCGACCTCGCGATGGAGGCGATGCAGGCGGGCGCGTACGACTACGTCGCGAAGCCGTTCCGTCAGGACGAGGTCCTCCTCACGCTGAAGAAGGCAGAGGAGCGCGAGGAGCTGCGCCGCGAGAACCGATCGCTCCGCGAGGCGGCGCGCGAGCAAGCGCGCTTCGAAGAGATGCTCGGCCAGAGCGACGAGATGAAGCGCGTGTTCCGCATGGTCGACAAGGCCGCCGGGTACGCGACGACGGTGCTCGTCTCCGGCGAGAGCGGCACGGGCAAGGAGCTCGTCGCGCGCGCGCTCCACCAGCGCGGCACCCGCAAGGACAAGGCGTTCGTCGCGGTGAACTGTGGCGCGATCCCCGAGACGCTCCTCGAGAGCGAGCTGTTCGGCCACAAGCGCGGCGCGTTCACGGACGCGTCGAGCGACAAGGCGGGCCTCTTCGAAGAGGCCGACGGCGGCACGCTGTTCCTCGACGAGATCGGAGAGCTGCCCGCCAAGCTCCAGGTGAAGCTCCTGCGCGTGCTGCAGGAGTCGACGATCCGCCGCATCGGCGAGACCAAGGATCGCAAGGTCGACGTTCGCGTGATCACCGCGACCGCGCGCGACCTCGAGGTCGAGGTCGAGGAGCAGCGCTTCCGCGAAGACCTGTTCTACCGGCTCAACGTGCTGCCGATCTCGGTGCCGCCGCTCCGCGAGCGCCGGAGCGACATCCCGATGCTCGTCGAGCACTTCCTCGCGAAGCACAACGCGAGGCTGCACACGAGCATCCGAACGGTGTCGCCGTCTGCGCTGAAGGTGATGCTCACCTACCCGTGGCCCGGGAACGTGCGCGAGCTCGAGAACCTCATGGAGCGCGCGATGGTGCTCGCCGACGGCGACGTGCTCGGCGACAGCGATCTCCCCGAGCACCTGCGCAAGCCCGCGGGCGTCGAGTCGCTCGTGCTCGAGTCGGGTGACCTCTCGATCAAGCGCGCGAACCGCGTGATCGAAGAGACGCTGATCCGCCGTGCCCTCGACCAGACCAAGGGGAACCGCACGCAGGCCGCGCGCCTGCTCGAGATCAGCCACCGGGCGCTGCTCTACAAGATCAAAGACTACGGAATCCGTTGACGCGGCTGGTCGTTCTGAGCCGTACGAGCACTCATGACCGAGCGTGAGAAGGCTGGCGATCGCGAGAGGGGTGGGCGCACACCCCGGACCGAGTCGAAGAAGGCCGCCACCCCCGTGGGCTGGCGACGTCTCACCGTGCCCTACGACCCGCTGACCAGCCTCGTGCTGACCATGCCGGTCTTCCTCGTCTACCACCTCGGGCTGCTCGTCACGGACCTGCGGAACGGCGCCGATCTCGTCACCGGGCTCATGGTGCAGGTGCTCGATCGGTCGCTGCTCGGCTACGTGGCGCTCACGCTCTCCATCGCCGTCGGCGTGGTGCTCGCGGGCCGGTACCTGCGCAAGAGCCAGCACCATCACCTCGAGCCCAAGAGCCTCTTGCCGGTGATCGGTGAGAGCACGGTGTGGTCGCTCGTGATGCTGGTCTCGGTCGGCTGGCTCACGGCGCAGATCGTCGGCGCGTGGATCGCCGTGGACCACGCGCCGCCGCTCCAGCTCGGGCCGCGCACGCTGGGGCCGCTCGAGCGCATCGTGATGTCGGCCGGCGCGGGCTTCCACGAGGAGCTGGTGTTCCGCGTCGGCCTCTTCGGCGGCGGCGCGCTCGCGCTCGAGCGCTTCGCCAAGCTCTCAGCGGGCCGCGCCGCGCTGATCGCCGCGCTCGTGAGCTCGCTGCTCTTCAGCGCGGTGCACTACCTCGGCTCGCTCGGTGACGCGTTCGCGATCTCGAGCTTCCTGTTCCGCTTCTTCATGGGTCTCGCGTTCGCGGCGCTCTACCGCTACCGCGGGCTCGCCGTGGCCGTGTACACGCACACGATCTACGACCTGCTCGTGTTCTTCGTGTTCGGCAGCGAGTGATCGCGCGCGCGTGAGCGCCGTCAGCGACCCGGAAAGCGAGCGGGGCGCGGCACCTCGACGCGATGCCTCGCGATCACGAGCGCGGGGTCGTGGCCGACCTCGCCTTTGGCGCCCGTGACGAGCGTGAGCACGAGGTTGCCGGCCTCGACGACCATGCGGAGCATCGGCGAGATCGACATGCACGTCACCGCGTGACGCAGGTAGCTGCGAGGTCGCGCGCGCATGCGATCGAGGAACTCGCGGCGCGCGTCGAGGTCGTAGGTCGTGGCGACGCGCCAGTCGTGCACGATGAGGAGGCCACCGGCGCTCGCGACCTCTTCGCTGCGGTGCTCGAGCACGAGGTCGATGTGGTCCTGGATGAAGCGCGCGCATGCGAGCGTGCCGTGCTCGACGGTGAGCTGCGTGACGAAGGTCGCGGGCTGCGTGTACCAACAGAAGCCGAACGACGCGTCGTAGGCCTGCACGGGCCACCGATCGAACGGGGCGCGCGGCGAGACCATGCGAGGCGCCACCCCGTGAGGAGGCGGCGCGGACGGGCGCTGCGACGGCGAGGTCATCGACCTCGCTACGATGACCGACGAGCGGCGCTGTGGCTCGTGCGACCGCGTTCGTGAGACGCTCGAAGCGCGGAGGTCTCGCACATGCGCGCACGTTCTTGGTTCGGTGTCTTGGCTTCGATCTCGATGGGTGTCCTCGTGTTCGGCTGCGCCGAAGGGAACACCGGGCGACCGGACGCGAGAGGCGACGCGACGGAGACCCTCGACGCCCCACTGACACCCGACGCGCCCGCAGCCGAACCCGACGCGGGCTCCGATGCAGGCATGCGCACCGGCCAGATCTGCGACTCGTGCGCGGACGACTCGGACTGCGGCGACTTCCAGCACTGCGCGCCGCTGACGGTGGGCGGTCGCGCGTGCGTGCCGACGTGCGGCACCGATCTGCCGGAGTGCCCGCGCGCGTTCAACTGCGTGGTCGACGTCGCGGTGTCGACCGACACCGTGTGCGAGCCCGTGGGTGGACCGTGCTGTGTGGACGAAGACGCCGACGACTACGGCCAGGGCGTGGGCTGCATGGGGCGCGACTGCGACGACGCCGACGAAGATCGCAACCCGGGCGTGCCCGACCTCTGCAACACGATCGACGACGACTGCGACGGCAACGTCGACGAGTCCGATCCCGAGGCGTGCGACGACGGCGTCGATCAGGACTGCGACATGGACGTCGACTGCGCAGACTCCGACTGTGCCGAGGGCGTGGCCTGCGACGCGCTCGGCCGAACCTGCGCGAGCGGCGCGTGCACGTGCGCGGGTGGCACCACCGAGGCGATGTGCGGTGACGCGGCCGATCAGGACTGCGACGGCGAGATCGACTGCGCCGACCTCGACTGCGACGGCGAGAGCTGTGGCGCGGACGGCCGCACGTGCGCGGGCGGCGTGTGCGGTTGTCCCGGCGGCGGCGGCACGGAGACCGCGTGCGCCGACATGATCGACAACGACTGCGACGGCGTGACGGACTGCATGGATCCGAACTGCAACAGCGTCGCGTGCGGACCGAGCGGCCGCACGTGCATGGGCACGACGTGCGCGTGCCCCGGCGGCAGCACGGAGAGCGCGTGCAGCGATGGATCGGACAACGACTGCGACGCGCAGATCGACTGCGCGGACACCGACTGCGACACGCGCAGCTGCGGCACGAGCGGTCGCGTGTGTGGCGGCGGCGTGTGCGGCTGCCCCGGCGGCGGTGGCCCCGAGACGGCATGCGGCGACGGCATGGACAACGACTGCGACGGCCTCGTCGACTGCGCAGACTCGACGTGCGGCGGCGCGAGCTGTGGCGCCGACGGACGCGTGTGCAGCGCAGGCACGTGCGGCTGCCCCGGCGGCGGCACCGAGACCTCGTGCGGCGACGGCTCGGACAACGACTGTGACGGCTTCATCGACTGCGGCGACTCGAACTGCGCGTCGCAGACGTGTGGCATCGGCGGGCGCGCGTGTGTCGGTGGTCTCTGCACGTGTCCCTCGGGCACGAGCGAGGTGAGCTGCGAGGACGGCGCCGACACCGACTGCGACGCGCTGATCGACTGCGCGGACTCGGACTGCAACGCGCGCTCGTGCGGACCGCGCGGCCAGGTCTGCACGTCGGGGACGTGTCGCTGCCCCGGAGGCTCGACGGAGACCTCGTGCGGCGACGGCGCGGACAACGACTGCGACGGCCTCTCGGACTGCGGTGATCCGGACTGCGGCGGTCGCGCGTGCGGCGCGAGCGGTCGTGTCTGCAGCGCGATGGCGTGCTCGTGCCCGAGCTCGATCGAGTGGTGCAACGGCAGCGACGACGACTGCGACGCGCTGATCGACGACGGCTGCCCGAGCGCGAGCGGCCTCGGCGCGGCAGGGACGAGCACCTCGTTCGGAGGCACGGGCGGCTCGCCGTTCACGCTCGCGTGCCCGGCGGGCACGGTCCTCGTGGGGATCCAGGGCCGCTCGGGCTCCGGTCTCGATCGCATCGGTCCGCGCTGTGCGACGGCCTCGCTCTCCATCAACACGTCCACGTCGCCCGACTACACGTACACGCTGCAGACAGGCGCGGCGTCGAACGGCGGCACGGCCGGCGGCAGCGGCGGCAGTCTCTTCACCGACGACTGCGGTGCGAACGAGATCGTCATCGGCATGGAGGGCCGCAGCGGCTCCGAGGTCGATCGATTCTCGGTCGTGTGCGGACGTGTGCAGCTCACGCGCTCCGGCTCGAGCTGGAACGTGACGATCACCGAGACGGGCACGACGCCGGCGCGCGGCGGGACGGGCGGCTCGCCGTTCCGTGAGCTCTGCGCTGCAGGTCGCGTGTCGACGGGCTTCTTCGGCCGAGGTGCGGCGCGCATCGATCAGATCGGGAGCTACTGCTCGCCGATCACGTTCACGACGCTCTGAGCCCCCGCGGCCGGCTTCGACACAGGCGATCGCGAGGTCCTTGGATCTCACGATCGCCTTGTTTTCGTTAGAACTTCGTGAGGAGGCGCGCGTCGAGAGGACGCATGCGACGCCTCCTCCCCGCCCTCCTCCTCGCTCTCTCCACCTCCGCGTGCGGCGCCGCGCCTCGCGCGACCATGACCACGACGAGCCCGCCTTCGACCAACGTCGTGACCGCACCGGCCGCGCTGAGCCTCGACGAAGCGATGGCGCGCGCGGGCCTCACGCGGTTCGAGCCGACGCTCGTCTCGCGCGACATGAACCACGACCACACCGGCGGAACGACCGTGGAGGGACGCCGCGTGACGATGCACGTGAGCGCGGGGTGGAGCGGTCGGCCTCCGATCTTCGCGCGGCGCAACGACGGTCGCGTCGTCGTCGTGGACCCGCGGCCGAACACGATCGTCGATCGCCACGTGAACGGCGGCTGTCGACACTTCTTCGGCGGCCGCATGTGGATGGAGACCGTCGTCTACGAGCTGCCCGAGGGCGCGAGCTTCGAGGGCTCGCAAGAGGTCAGCTGGGACGAGCACATCGAGGCGATCGACTGGACGCCGACGGAGGCCGACGGCAGCCCGTGTCCGCCGCCCGCGCTCGACTGACGGGTGCTAGACGAGCGCTGCGGCGAGACCGGCGATCTCCTCGAGCGAGAGCGTCTCGCCGCGACGCTTGCCGTCGATGGCCGCACGCGTGAGCACGTCGTCCGCGCGCTCCGCGCCGACGATCGCGACGAGGCCGTTGCGGAGGGTCTTTCGGCGCTGCTCGAAGCACGCGCGCACGGCCGAGCGAAGCGCGTCGTTCTCTTCGATCGCGTCGAGGCGCGGCACGAGGCGCACGACCGCGCTCTCGACGCGCGGCGGCGGATGAAACGCGCCGGGCGATGCCTTGAGCACGGGCTCGACGCGGAACGCTGCGCGCACGAACACCGTGAGCGTCCCGTAGTCCTTGGTGCCCGGCTCGGCGAGGAGGCGATCGCGCACTTCCTTCTGGATCATCACGAGCGCACGAGCGACGTGGGCTCGGTGCGCGATGAGGTTGCGGAAGATGCCGCCGGTCACCGCGTACGGCAGGTTGCCGACCACCACGAGCGGCCGCGGCTCTCCGCTCGCGCCGTCGCGCACGCCCCAGCGCGCCCGGACCGCCGCGAGATCGACCGTCGTCGCGTCGCCCTCTTCGACGGCGAACGCGGCGCCTTCGCGGAGCCCGCGGCCCAAGAGGAGCGGTGAGCTCGCGTCGAGGAGATCGCTCCGAAGGACGTCGATCATCTCGCGATCCTTCTCGATCGCGAGCACGCGCGCGCCGCGCCGGAGGAGCGCCGCGCTCAGCGTGCCGAGGCCTGGACCGAGCTCGACCACGGCGTCGCCCGCGCGAACCGCCGCCGCGTCCGCGATGTTCTCGACGATCGGCCGCGCGACGAGGAAGTTCTGCGAGAACGAGCGCTTGGGACGCGCGTCGTGCCGCGTGAGCGCGCGACGCGGATCTTCCCAGACCGGCACCTCGTCACGCGTCTCGAGCACGCTCACGCGGCCCTCCTTCGACGCGCGCCTTCGATCGCGCGCGAGAGCGACGAGACCGGTGGATCGGAGGCGCGCACCGGCACCACGCGCACCCCGAGCGGCGCGAGCAGCGTGGCCACGTCCTCCGCGCGTCGCGCCTCGCCGCGCGCGTACACGTCCCACAGCGTGCCGCCGAGACCGTCGATCGGGCGCGGGTGAAACGACGTGGCGTCGAGCGCGAGCACCACGATCGTGTGACCGCGGCTGCGAAGGAGCTTCAGCGCGGACACGAGCGGCGCGGGATCGCCGAGACCGTCGAGGTCGGTGACGAGGCCGATCGACATCGGCGCGCGGCTCGAGCCCGCGATGGCGTGGAGCACCGCGGCGAGGCTCGGAGCCTTCGCGCCGTCGCGCGGGTCGGGCCGGTGCGGCAAGGGGATCCCTCGCACGAGGCAGAAGCGGCGAAGGAGCGTTCCCGCCGGCGTCTGCGCGTGCACGTCTGCGCCTGCGCGCTCGCTCGCCTCGCGCTCGTGCTTCGTCGCGAGCTCCCCCTTGTGCGCGACCTCTTGGAGCGCCTTGTTCACGTGGCGCGCGAGCAGCGTGAGGTTCCAGCCGCCTTCGCGCGTGCGGAAGTCGATGCCGTCTTGCTGCCGCACGTAGCGACCCACGATCGCGACGACCTCGTCGTCGTCGACGTCGGTGAGATCCGCGTCGACGACCTCCGTCGCGGCGACGAGCGCGTCGAGCACACGGAAGAGCTGCGCGGTGCCGTCGCGCGCAGGCACGTGCGCGAGCACGCGTCCGTCGACCGTGACGAGGCCGAGCTGATCGCCGCGGGCCAGCGTCCTTCGCGACTCGGCGGCCACGGCCTCGATGCCGTAGTCGAGCTTGCGATGCCCCGGATCGCCGCCGCGCATCGTGCCGCTCACGTCGAGCACGAGGTAGCGCGTCTCCTGAACTTCTTGTTCGACCTCGCGCACGAGGAGCTTTCCCCGGCGCGCGCTCGGTCTCCACGCGATCGAGCGGAACGAGTCTCCCGGCTGCATGTCGCGCAGCTCCTTCAGCTCCGTGCCACCGCCCGACGCGAGGAGGCTCGCGCCCGCGCGCTCGATCGGCAATCCGGTGAGCGATCGAACCGAGCTCCGCAAGGAGAGCGCCGCCTGCGGCAGCACCTTGATGACGAGCGGGTTCGGAAAGTAGAGCGGGACCTCGAAGAGGTGGAGCGGCCCGCCGAGACGAACCGCGAGGCCGTGCAGGACGACGCGGCCCGACGCGGGCGCCACGAGACGGAACGAGAACTCCGTGCGCGTTCCGCCCGGCACGTCGAGCACGCCGAGATCGCCCTCGATGAGGCGCGCGCCGCCAGGCACGAGCGGCACGATCTCCGCGAGACGCAGCGCGTGCTCTCCGCGATGGCGCACGAAGCAGCGCACCTCGAACGGCTTGGTCGGCACCGCGGCGCCGGCGTCGGTGCCCGGCTCACCGTGCGCGAGCCACCACGCGAACTCGAGCTTCTGACGCCGCACGCGCCGACCGACGGGCACCGAGAGCACGAACACGGTGGCGAGCCCGAGCAAGAGGCCCGCGCCGATCAGCGAGCCTGCGTACGATCCGCTCACGGCGCCGACCGCGAGGCACACGCCCGCCGCGAGGAACGCGACGATCGCAGTGGGCGTGGGGATCGGGAGCATCGTGGCGCGCGTGTCAGCTTCGGTGGGGCACTTGCTCGAGCGCTTTCTGGATCAGCTGCTCGCGGCTGGTGCCTTCCATCTCGGCCTCGGGCGTGAGCACGAGGCGATGCGCGAGCACGTGCACGGCGAGCGCCTTCACGTCGTCGGGGAGCACGTACGCGCGGCCCGCGATCAAGGCGCGCGCGCGCGCGGCCGACACGAGCGCGAGCGAGGCGCGCGGCGAGACACCGAGGAGCACGCGCGCTTGCTGTCGCGTGTACACGGCCATGCGCACGACGTAGTCGAGCACCTCTTCTTCGACGTGCACCTGCCGCACGAGCTGCTGCATCGTCAGGATCTGCCCGGGATCGAGGATCTTTCGCGCCTCGGGCGCGCCCTCGAGGAAGCGCTTGAGCACGCCCTTCTCTTCGCGAGGGCTCGGGTAGCCGATGACGATGCGCGCGAGGAAGCGATCGATCTGCGCCTCGGGCAGCGGGTACGTGCCCGCCTGCTCCACGGGGTTCTGCGTCGCGAGCACGATGAACGGGCTCGGCAGCGGACGGCTGTCGCCCTCGATCGTGGTCTGGTGCTCCTGCATCGCCTCGAGGAGCGCGCTCTGCGTCTTGGCGGGCGCGCGGTTGATCTCGTCGCCGAGGAGGACGTTCGTGAAGACCGGGCCCTCACGCAGCTGGAACTGTCCGTTGCTGGGCGTGAAGACGTAGGTGCCCGTGATGTCGGCGGGCAAGAGATCGGGGGTGAACTGGATGCGGCGGAAGTGACAGCCGAGGGTCGACGCGAACGCCTTGCAGAGCGTGGTCTTCGCGACGCCGGGCACGCCCTCGAGCAACACGTGTCCGCGCGCGAGCAGCGTGACCAGCATGATCTCGGGGATCGAGCGCGGGCCGACGTACACGGCCTGCACCTCGGCGATCACGGACTCACAGCGCTCGGAGATCTGCGCGAGCGTGCGCGGATCGATGGGGTTCGCCGCCGTCATCGCGCGCTCGGCTTGGTCGCGGGCCGCAACGCCCCGAGGATCGCGTCGCCTCGGGTGACGACGTTGCGAAAGCGCGCCTCCGTGACCGGCGGTGCGGTGCCGTTCGTGGCGCCGCTGGCGAGACCGGCGAGCTCGTCGAGGAGTCGACGTGCGTCGTCGACGAGCTGGGTGGGCACACCTCGGGACCGCATGACGCTCAACATCTCCTCCGGGCCGCGACGGGCCGAACGACCCTCGCCATCGTGGGCACCCGCGGCACCGACGGTGCGCGCGGGTCGCTCGAGCTTCACTCCGAGCCGAGCCGAGAGAGCCGCCTCGAGCTCCAGCTTGTAGACCAGCGTGGGCTCGAGGAGGTCGCTCGTGCGCGCACGGTACCACTCCACGCGGCCCGGCAGCCCACCCGCGACGGCCTCCTCGCGGAACATCGCGGCGGCTCGGTACGGTGAGGTCCGCGGCAGCACACCGGCCACGAGGATGAAGAGGATCACGATCACCGACAGCGCGAGGATGCGCAGCGCGAGCGGCGGTAGCTCGAGCTCCGAGGCGCGTTCGATCATCGCGCGCACGTCGTGCAGCGGCCGGTCGGCGCCGGGCTCGCCGTAGCGACCGACGAGCTCGCCGCCCGGCTCGATCAAGTAGATGCGGCCGCCCGCATCGCCGCGCAGGTAGAGCAGCAGGTTCGACGCGAAGCGACGGTTGCCGTCGAGCTCGAGCATGTTGTTGATGAACAGGCTCGGATCACCGATCGCCACGAGACGTCCGTCGCCGACCGCGCCCGCGAGCACGATCGCGTCGTGATCGCCGATCGCGAAGATCGGCTCGAGCTCGGCGTGGAAGAGGACGCGCGGGTGGTTGGTCACCACCGCGCCGACGCCCTCGGTGAGCGGGTGCTGCGTCAGCGGTCGCGCGACGAGGAGCTCGCCGTTGCCGCGCAGCCGCAGCACGGACGGCGCGTCCGGGTTGGGCTCCGCGCGGCCGATGCGGAACACGCGGAAGAGCGAGTCGGCAGCGCCGAAGTCGTCGGCCACAGCGATGCGGCCGCCGGCGCGCATGTAGTCGCTGAGATCGTCCGTTGGCAGGGCGTCGGTCGGGTACACGACGAAGAGACCGTCTGCCGGCGTGAGTGTTCCGAGGTCGAGGCGCGAGACGACCACCAGATCGGCGTCCTCTTCTGCCGCGACCGCGAGCAGCTCCGAGAGGCCGTTCCACTGCGCGTTCTGCGTCGCGAAGTCGCCGCTCGCGCCGCTGACCTGCGCGCGTGCCGCGTGCGGCGCGGCGACGATCGCGATGACCAGCGCGAGACAAGCGAACGACGCCGAGCGGCGGATCATCGGCCCCGAGGATAGTCGATCACGCCGTGCGGCTTCGGGCAGTGCGGCTCGGGGCGGGGACCATCGCGATGCGGGTCGTTCACCCCGACCACGACACGGATGTCGCGCCGGCCGGTCACGACCCATCGCTCTAGCCTCACCCGAGATCGATGACGATCACACCGCGGTTCGATTCGTCCGAGTCCTCGCGCACGCGGCG
The DNA here is from genome assembly GCA_964502175.1 of uncultured Sandaracinaceae bacterium. Lineage (GTDB taxonomy): Bacteria > Myxococcota_A > Polyangia > Polyangiales > Sandaracinaceae > JAFLCL01. The sequence continues at coordinate 61,360 of CAZCVE010000024.1, read as the reverse complement.
CGGCAGGGGCGGACCGAGCGGAAGCTCGACCGTGGGACGGATCTCCGGGCGCGACTCTTCGCTCTCGCGCTTCCTGATCTGTTCGATGATGAAGGGGGGCAGCATCGGACCACCGCTCCTTTCGACGTCCCGCTGACGTACCTATCACTTCTGCCCGGAACTCCGTTCCGGGTTCGTCTAGTACGTCGGTCCGGCAGTTCGCTCCCGGGCCGAACGACGACCCGGATCGAACTTCCGGACCGACGCACTACGCGAGCCTTATAGCAACGCGAGTACCACTGTAAAGATTCGACCACGTCTAGCGTCCTCGCCAGACGGAGCAGTACGGGCTCGGTGAGAGGCCGACGCAGACTTCGTTCGTGACGCGACGCGGCGTGAACCGGACCGACCTCTCGGCTCCATCACGGCTTGAGCGCGTCCGTCCACACCCCACGGACCTCGCGAGGCTCGAGCGGCTTGGATGGCCCGAACGCGCCCGTCGTCTCGCGCGGACGGATCGCGTACGTGCGCGAGCCCGCGACGCCGATCGCCTCGCCGTGCACGTCTTCTGCGAGCCCGCTCAGGAGGAACACGGCCACGGCCGCGACGTGCGCGGGCGACATCGACGAGGGCTCGATCGCGGCGAAGGTCGGGAGCGACTCGGTCGCGCGCGTGCGGGCGGTCGGGCAGATCGCGTTCACGCGGACGCGGTGGCGGCGGAGCTCGAGCGCCGCGGACCGAACGAGCGCGATGACGCCCGCCTGCGCCGCGCCGATCGCCGCGTGACCCCGCGCACCGAAGAACGCGGACGGTCCCGAGAAGAGGACGATCGAGCCGCCTTCCTTGCCATCGAGCATCGCCTGACCCGCGGCGCGCACGATCGCGAAGGCCGCCCCGAGCTGCACCGCGAGCACCCGCTCGACGAGCTCGGGCGGCGTGCGCAGGACCGAGCGATCGACCGACAGCGCGGCGGCATGAACGACACCGTCGATGCGCTCGAAGCGCTCGACCGTCTGCGACACGATGCGCTCGATCACGCCCGGCGACGCGACGTCGTCTGCGAACGCTTCGACGCTCGCCCCTCGGGCTCGGAGCGCGTTCGCGAGCTCCTCGATCACCGACGCGTCCGCGGCGCCACCTTCGAGATCCACGCCCGCGTCGAGCAAGACGAGCCGCGCGCCCTCGGCTGCCGCGAGCTCTGCGATCGCGCGACCGATGCCGCGACCGGCGCCCGTGATCAGCACGGTGCGCCCCGACAGCAGCGGCTCGGTCACGGCCAGCTCACGAGGTTCGAGTGGCGGAGCACCAGCCCCTGGCCCGCCGACAAGCCCGTGTTCGAGCCCATGCCGATCAGCGACCAGTTCATCAGGTTCGAGGTGTCGCCGTACGTCGTGTCGGCGAGCGTGTCGCCTCCGCCGAACGGCATGCACATGGTGGTGTCCGGCGTCTCGGTTCCGCTGCACGCGCGGATGCGCTCGGTCACGTGGAAGAGGCCGAGGTAGTGCCCGCCCTCGTGCGCCGAGATGTGACCCGCGAGTCGACCGCTGTCGCCGACGACCGAGCGATCGAACGCGATGGCCACGCCCGAGTGCATGCTGCCGTGCACGCCGACGGGACCGGGGATTCCGCCTGCGATGCCGAGCGTGTTGAAGCCGTCGCCGCCCGCCTCGATCGTGCGAACGAGGAAGAGCGAGAGCACCCGACCGGTGCGACCCGACGAGAGGCGAAAGAGCTGCGCGAGCTCGCTGTCCGGGCCCTCGGCGGTGTCGATCACGGCGAGCGAGCTCGAGCTCACGTCGTGGTAGGTCGTGGTGCCGCGACGGATGCCCGTCGGCGCGAGGACCTCGTCCATGCGCGTGAGGAGCGCTTGCACGCGTGAGTTGCTCGGTGCCTCGGCGGCCGTGACGCCGACGCCCACGAGGTGAACGGCGAGGTCGAGCGTGCCGGTGCCCGAGTCGCGGCCGCGACGGATCAGCGCGCTCGGCTGGATCATCGCGCTGCCGGTGTCGCCCATCATCCGCTGGAAGGCGAGCACGCTGAACCGCAGCGAGCTCGGCCGCAGCGAGACGCGGTCCGCCGTGGAGTTGGGGAGACCCATCGACACGATCTCGTAGCCATCGCTGGGGATCCAGCGGTTGGGCTGATCGATCCAGTCGTAGAGATCGCCGAGATCGAAGTGCTCGATCGTGGTGCCCGACACGACCTGCGTGACCTGGTTGAAGCCCATCGGCAGCGGATCGCCGGACCGATTCGCGCACTGGAGCGTGACGCTCGCGACGTCGGGCGGGAGGGCGAGGCGCTGGAGCGACGTGCCGAAGCCAGCCTCGAGGCCGACCTCGGGCAGCAGCACCTCGTAGGGGTTTCCGGTGGGGAAGCTGCATCCCATGAAGCTGCCCGCCTCGAACGGCGTGCTGCCACAGAGGAGGCCGAGGGTGCAGTCCCGCGGCTCGTTGCACGCCTCGGTGCACGTGCCCGCGACGCACGTGCGCGACTGGCAGTCGGTGTGAGCGACGCACGGGTCGCCGTTCAGCGCGCCGCTGCCGTTGTAGGGAACACAGTACGTGCCGACGACGCCACCGCGCGTGGCCGGGCCACACGCTGCCGAGAACGTCACCTCGCTCGAGCACTGCAGCGCGTCTTCGCAGGTGCGCGTGCAGATGCCGCCGCGCTCGGGCGGCAGGCAGATCCCCGAGCCGCACTCCGCGTCCATCGTGCAGGTCGCGCCGAGGCCGAGCAGCATCGGGCCGCCGTCGGGCACCTCCGCGCACATGCCGGAGACGCAGTCCCATCCGGGCGGACACATCGACGGATCGGTGCACTCCGCGCCGATGCACTGACCGCCCTCGCAGGTCGCGCCCGCGGCGCCGCACGACGCGCCATCCGAGCACGCAGGCACGCAGCCGCCTCGCCAGCACTGGTATCCGTCGCGACACTCGGAGCGCGTGCTGCAGGCGTCGGTGCAGAGCGGCGGAAAGATCGCGCGGTCACACACGGAGCCCGAGGGACACGACGCGCTCTCGCAGAGCGACGTGCAGTAGCCGCCGGGGAAGTCCGCCAGGCACGTGAGGCCCGCGCTGCAAGGCATGCTGCCGCTGCACGAGGTGCCGACGATCACGGGGCCCGCGTCGTCACCGACCGGAGGCGGAGGATCTCCACAGCCGATCAGCACTCCGGCGAGCATCGAGGCGACGACGACGATCGGAGCGAGGAGGACGGCCTCGCGAGGCGGCCGCGAGGTGCCCGCTGCGTGAGCGGGCTCTTTCATGGCGAGCACGCTTCGGAGTATACGTGCCGGGTGCGCGCGCCGTCTCGGGGCTCGCGTGCGGAGCCACCGCCTCCGATGTCGAACCCCCCGCGCCTCGGCCGCTTCGAGCTCGTCCGCAAGATCGCGGCGGGCGGCATGGCTGAGATCTTTCTCGCGCGACAGTGGGGGTCCGCGGGCTTCTTCCGCGACGTGGTCGTGAAGCGTCTCTTCCGCCACCTCGGCGAGAACGAGAAGCAGGCCCGGATGTTCCAGGACGAGGGTCGCCTCCTCGCGGAGCTGTCGCACCCGAACATCCCGCAGGTGTACGAGGTCGGCTTCGCCGACGGCCACTGGTACATCGCGATGGAGCAGGTGGATGGGCCGACCGTGTCGGACATCTGGATCCAAGGCGCGAAGAACAACCAGCCGATGCCCATCCCGGTGGCGATCGGCATCGTGCTCCAGACCTGCGAGGCGCTGCACCACGCGCACGAGCGCACCGATCGCGCGCGTCGCCCGCTCCGCATCGTGCACCGCGACGTGACGCCGCAGAACATCATGCTGACGCGCGACGGCGTGGCGAAGCTGATGGACTTCGGCGTGGCGGCGACGACCGCACGCAAGGACACCGACGCAGGCGCAGTGCGCGGCACCTTCTCGTACATGGCGCCCGAGCAGATCCGCGCGCGCCCTCTCGACAAGCGCGCCGATGTCTTCGCGCTCGGTGTGATCCTCTACGAGCTCACGACGAACACGCGCCTCTTCCGCGGCACCGACGTGCAGATCATGACGCAGGTCGTCGAGCACGACGTGCCGCCGCCCTCGTCGCGCGTGGCCGACTACCCGGCCGACCTCGAAGAGATCGTGCTGTCGGCGCTCCAGCGCGACCGCAGCCGTCGCGTGCCCAGCTCCGCGCACCTCGCGTGGCGGCTCGAAGAGCTCGCGCTGCGCAACCAGATCCTCGTCGGTCCGCGGACCGTGGCCCGCTACGTGACGCAGGTGATGCCCGCCGAGCCGGTGCGCGAAGAGGCGCTCGGGATCGTGCAGCCTCCGCCGTCGAACGAGGTGATCTCGTTCGCCTCCTCGGAGATGAGCGCGCAGCACCGCGCCGCGGAGATGCAGCCGGGAGCGGTCGTCGACCAAGGCTTCCACGACGACCTCGATCTCCTCAGCCCGCGCGAGCACGAGGGACACGGCTGGAGCGGCGATCTCCCCGACCCGCTCGACTTTCCCGTGCAGTTCGAGCCGAACGCCCATCACTCCGCGTCGATCTCCGTCGACACCGCGTTCGACGAGCTGCTCTCGTCGGAGCGCGCAGGCACCGGCGACGTGATCAGCGTCGACGATCAGGGGCTCGACGACGGCCACGGCCCGCTCGTGCTCGACGGCTTCGATCTGGACGGCGGGGACGCCGAGCCTCCGGCGCGACCCGTCGTGCTGCTCAGCGCGCCCAAGCGCTCCGCGCGATCGCAGTCGCCCGCCACCACGGGCTCGAGCAGCGGCACGCCCGCCCCGGCGAAGGACTTCATGCAGTCGCTCGAGCGACGCCTCGCCGAGGACGACGAGTGAAATGAGCGCGGGGGAGGACTCGTCCAGCGTGAGCTCGTCCGGTGCGGGCCTGTCCGGAAGTCTCGGGGTCGCCGCGCAGGTCGCGCGCGACGCGGGCGCCATCGGGCCCGACGACACGCACCTCCGCGCGCAGATCCTCGCGTGGCTCGGCCGCTTCGACGAGGCCCGCGCGAGGCTCGAGGACACGCTCGCCGAGGTGGAGCTCGCTCACCACAAGGACGAGCCGATGGGCGGAGGCGAGGCCCTCGCGCTGCTCGCGTTCGTCGACGGACGCGAGGGCTTGCTCGATCGCGCGGTCGGCCGGTGGGACGCCGCCGTGCAGCGCCTCCGCGAGAGCGCCGAGGAGCCCGCCAGCTCGCGCTGGGCCATCCGCGCGCTCTGCGACGCCGCCGAGGCGCTGCTCGATCGCGATGGCCCCGCGGACATCTCCGCGGCGGCGGCGAGGCTCGCGAGCGCGCGCGCGTTGATCGCGAGCGCCCGCATCGCGGCGCCGACGCCGGGCGCCTCGACGAGCTCCATCGTCACGAGCGAGAGCAGCGCCGAAGATCGGCCGCTCCTCCTGCGCCTCCGCCTCCTCCTCGATCGCGCGCGCGGCGCGACGTCCGATCTCGACGGCTCCCTCCACGCGATCGACACGCTCCTCCCGCAGCTCGGCGCGCGCGAGACGAGCGAGCTCGCGTGGCGCGCGCACGCGGCGCTCGGGCGGCTGCACGCGCACCGCGGCGCCGAGGTGCAGGCCTCCCGCGCGAACGAGCGCGCGATCGAGCTGCTCGAAGATCAGGCCACCGCGCTGCCGCGCGAGCTCCGTGAGTCGTTCTGGTCCGACGCCGAGCGCGCGCGGATCCGCAAGGACGTGCGGGGCGGGCCGCGCGTGGCGAGCGAGACGGGATCGGAGCCCGCCCGCGACGCGCGCTGGGCGCGCATGCTCGAGATCACCAAGCGGCTCGCGTCCGAGCACGACGTCGACAAGCTCCTCGAGCGCATCACGGACAGCGCCGTCGATCTGAGCGGCGCCGAGCGAGGCTTCGTCCTCTTGGTGGAGCCCGACGGCTCGCTCGCGCCCCGCGCCGTGCGTGACGCCGCGCGACCCGACGATCCGCACGTCGCGTTCAGCCGCTCGATCGCCGAGGCCGTGCTGATCGACGGGGAGCCGATCATCACGGTCGACGCGCGCGCCGATGGACGCCTGAGCGAGTACCTCTCGGTGCACAAGCTCCTCTTGCAGTCCGTCGCCTGCCTGCCGATCCGCGACGCGGCCGGCATGCAGGGCGTGCTCTACGTCGAGCACCGCGTGCGGAAGGGACGCTTCGGCCCCGGCGACGTGGAGCTCCTGCTGGCGCTCGCCGATCAGGCCGCGATCGCGCTCGGCAACGCCCGCGCGATGAGCCAGCTCGAGGCCCAGCGGCAGCGACTCGCCGAGGCGAACGAGGCGCTCGAGAAGGCCAAAGAAGAGATCGAGCGTCTCCTCGACGCGCGCACCGCGGAGCTCGACGACACCAAGCGCGAGCTCGTGCGCGCTCGCGACACGCTGCGCGCGTCGTTCGAGAAGCACGGCATCGTCGGGCGCAGCGACGCGATCCGCCGGGTGCTCGCGATCCTCGAGCGCGTGAAGGACACGACCGTGCCCGTCGTGATCCACGGCGAGAGCGGCACGGGCAAAGAGCTCGTGGCGCGCGCGATCCACTTCGGCGGCGGACGCAGCAAGAAGCCGTTCGTCGCGCTCAACTGCGCGGCCGTTCCGGAGAACCTCCTCGAGAGCGAGCTCTTCGGGCACAAGAAGGGCTCGTTCACGGGCGCCGACCGCGACCGCCCCGGCGTGTTCGTGCAGGCGAGCGGCGGCACGCTCTTCCTCGACGAGATCGGGGACATGCCGGCCAAGATGCAGGTGGAGCTCCTGCGCGTGCTCCAAGATCAAAAAGTGCGGGCGATCGGCAGCGACGACGAGATCGCGGTCGACGTCCGCATCGTGTCCGCCTCGAACAAGCTCTTGCCCGACCTCGTGGCCAAGGGCCTCTTCCGCGAAGACCTCTTCTACCGGCTCGACGTCGTCGACCTGCGCCTGCCCGCGCTGCGCGATCGACGCGAAGACATCCCGCTCCTCAGCGAGCACTTCCTCGCGCAGATCGCCAAGCGCGACGGCTCGAGCACCAAGCGCCTGTCGCGCGAGGCGCTGCGTCGTCTGTCGGCGCACACGCTCCCGGGCAACGTGCGGCAGCTCGAGCACGTGCTCGTCAACGCGTGCGTCATGACGGACGCGGACCTCCTCGAGGCGCGCGACCTCACCTTGCTCGGCCCGTGGGAGACAGACACCGCGCCATCGATCGTCGAGCCCCACGTCGAAGACGAAGGCCCGGAGGACGACGACGCGGGCGAGGACGACACGAACGAGGCGCCGCCGTCGAACGAAGACGAGTGGAAGGCGCAGGAGAAGCGGAAGATCCTCGAAGCGCTCGAGGCCGCGAGCTGGAACCGCGTGAAGGCCGCCAAGACGCTCGGTATGCCGCGCCGCACCTTCTACCGACGCCTCAAGGAGTACGGCATCCTCGAGTGACGGCTGCGCGAGGAGCGCGTGCTAGCCTCGCTCGATGCTTCGCTGGCTCACGCTCGCGGTCGTGCTCGCCCTCCCTCTGGGCGGATGTCCGCGCGAGCTCGAGCCCCCTCCGGCGTCGGGCGAGCCGTGCGCGGATCGGACCGACTGCAACGCCGCGGGGCTCACCTGCGGAGAGCTTCGGCTGTGCGTCGGCGGTCACTGCGAAGCCGAGCCGTCGCTTCACCTTCCCTGCCGCTGAGGAGCGCGACGTCACCCGCCGATGGCGGCTGAATCGGCAGGAACATCGGGCGCAGGCTCGGTCGCGGGCTCGATGTCGACGTCGGCGCTCGAAGGCTCGGCCTCGCCGTCGCTCATCTCTTCGCCGCCCTCGGTGTTGCGATCGTCGCCCTCGGCGTCGGCCGGCGGCGCCTCGCCGCGGCGCTGGTACTGCGGCGCCTCACCCGGTCGAGACCAGTCCACCCAGTACGCGCTGCGCGCGCGGACGTCGACGTGCACGAACGTGCTGCGGGGGTAGTAGCCGACGCCGACGCGCTCGAAGGTCCGCACGTAGTCGCGCAGCTCCGTGTTCGGTACGCCGTCGATGCGGATGTCGAGCGCGTTGCCGTGGGTGTGCTGGCTGGTCTCTCGCGTGTAGCCGCCCGCGTGACGGAAGCCGCTCACCACGTGGATCACGCGGCCACCGAAGTGATCCGAGATCCTCGCGAGCATCTCGATCAGCCGCGCCGGTGGGTTCGGGAAGCGCTCGCGAGGCGGCGAGTCGCGGGGCCGCATGAGCAGCGCCATGCGTCGGATCGCTGCGCGCGACGCGCGCACGCGCGCATCGACGAGACGAAAGCGCGTTCGCTGGCGCGTGGCCACGCGGTAGAGCGTGACGACGCCCGGCGCGCGAGGTCGGCCCCAGCGCGGCTGATCCGCGCGCGCCCCGCGTCCACCGCGCGGCGCTTCGTAGCCAGGCAGCACGAGGCGCTGCCCCACGCGGAGACCCGTCGCCGAGCGGAGGCGGTTGAGGCGCACGAGCTCGTCGACCGTGCTGCCGGAGTGCCGCGCGATGTCGCTCAGCGTCTGCCCGCGCTGGACGTAGGCCACGTTGGCCTCCGGCACGCGCAGCTCCTGCCCAGGGCGCAGCGCGGCACCGGTGGCGAGGCCGTTGGCCGCAGCGAGATCCGACACGCGCACCCGGTAGCGCTGCGCGATGCGCGCGAGGCTCTGCCCCGACCGCACGACGTGCACCTGCTGGGCGTGCCCGAGCACGGGCGCCGCCAGCAGCGTCAGGAGCACGGCCGCGAGCGCGATCACCGTGAGGCGAACACGCGACGCGAGGTGCGGCAGCTCGGTCATCAGGGTCGCTGGGGTACGGTGCCGCGTCGGTCGACGCAACTCGGACGCCGAGTCTGCGGACCTCGTGCTCGGTCGTGCTCGGTCCTGCGCGGCGGGCGTGGCGGAAAGCACGCACACATTTTTTGATCTCGTCGAGACCTCCTGCGAGCATTCCCACTGTTCCGATCGTTCGTTGACAACCGAGTGGTTCGCGAAGACGTGCCCCGCTCTCTCCATCGACCCAGGGTCGTGGGGAGGCGGACCCGGCGATCCGTCGCCGGATGTTTGATGACGCAAAGTGATGGCACTTTGATGGGTAATTGGAGCGTAATTGAGTGCAAATTAGCTCGAATTGCTTGACGATTTCGGGATTTGAATGCAGAAGGGTCGAGGGTGGTTCGCCACCCGAAACCGTCTCCCCAGACAGCTCACACGAGAAGCTGACGAAGCCCGATGCAGGACGAGAGCACGAGCATGGAGGTCGAAGGCGCCAACGGCGCCACGACCCTCGCGTCATCCAGTGACGCGAGCGCTGCGAGCGCGATGTCGGCGACGCCGATGTCATCGCTGGTGTCTCCGCCGGTGTCGGGCTCCGACGTGCAGCGGGTGAGCGTGACGGAGACTGCGCAGCAGCTCGAGGGCCTGGCGCCTCGTGGCGATGCAGCCAACGAGCTCAGCGTGAAGCCCGGGCAAGGAACCGCCTCTCGTCTCGAGGCAGCCCCCCGCGCAGAAGAGGACGAGAGCCCGTCCGAGCCGCCGCCGGCGAAGGCAGCGGTCCGGAAGGGCCAGGACAAGAAGCACACGAACAACCTTCGAAAGCTCCGCATCGAGCGGATGATGTCGAAGGCAGAATTGGCGCGGCGAGCGAACCTCTCGGTGTTGACGATCGATCGTATCGAGAAGGGTTTCGGGTGCCGCATGGATTCCAAGCGGAAGATCCTCGAGGCCTTGGGTTTGAGCCTCGCGGACCGCATACGTGTGTTCGGCGAGGAGGAGTGATGCCCGCCGATGTCGGAAGGTAAAAACCTCGTCGGAGTCGACATCGGGTCGAGCTCGATCAAGCTCTGCGAGATCAAAGAAGTACGCGGTGGCAAGAGGACGCTCACGCGCTTCGGCTACCACCCGCTGCCCTCGCAGACGATCGTAGACGGCCACGTCATCAACAGCGGTGCTGTCGTGGAGGGGCTGGACAAGCTCTTCCACAAACAGAAGAACCGTGACGTCGCGCTCCGGGTGAGCGGGCACAGCGTGATCATCAAGAAGATCACGATGCCGCTCATGACCCCCGCCGAGCTGCGCGAGCAGATCAACTGGGAGGCCGAGCAGCACATCCCCTTCGACCTCGCCGAGGTCGAGATGGACTGGCAGATCCTCCAGCAGCGGCAGGAGCAGCGTCAGATGGACGTGCTCTTGGTCGCGGCGAAGAAGGAAGAGGTCAACGACCTCACCAACCTCGCGGTGGAGGCGAAGCTCAAGCCGAAGGTGATCGATCTGGACGCGTTCACCGTCCAGAACACCTTCGAGATGGGCTACGGCCTGCCTGCGATGGGGACCACGGTCGCGCTCCTGCACGTCGGCGCTTCGCTGACGACGCTCAACATCTTGAGCCAGGGCACGACGGCCTTCACGCGCGACATCGCCAACGGTGGCAACACGATCACCGAAGAGATCCAGCGCAGCCTCGGCATCAGCGCCGAGGAGGCCGAGGCCTACAAGTGCGGCGGTGACGGACGCGGCCTCGTTCCGCGCGAGGTCCCCGACATCGTGCAGCAGGTCGTCGAGCAGCTCGCCGGCGAGATCCAGCGCTCGCTCGACTTCTACCTGGCGACGAGCGGCGAAGGCGAGGTCTCCAAGGTCTACGTCTCCGGCGGCACCGCCAACATCCGCGCGCTCATCGACGCGATCGAGAAGCGCGCCCGGGTGCAGGCCGAGGTGATCGACCCGCTGAGAGTCGTCAGCATCGATCCGAAGACGGTCGACCAAGCGGTCTTCCAAGCGCGCGCAGCCCAATGCCCCGTGGCCCTCGGCCTCGCGCTCCGCAAGGACCGGGAGAAGACGCAATGATCCGCATCAACCTCCTGTCCGCGGCGCGCAAGCAGACGAAGTCGTCGGCGGGCGCCTCGACGGGCTCTCCCACGGCCTGGTTCATCGGCTACGCGGTGGCGGCGGGCGTCCTCGGGGTTGCCCTCCTCTTCGTGTACATGTCGTACAAGTCGGAGCGCGACGCGCAGCTCGCTCAGAACGCGCAGCTCGAGACCGAGATCGTCGCGGTCGAGCGGCAGTCTGCGAACCTCGACGAGGTGCAGGCTCAGCTCGATCAGAGCCGCGCGCTCGAGACGGTCGTCAACGACCTCCAGCGCGCGCGCTTCGGGCCGACGCGCGTGATGATGGAGCTCGCCCGCATCATGTCCGAGAGCGGCGGACCGACGATCGATCCGCGTCGCCTCGAGGAGATCCAGCGCGCCAACCCGCTCGCCGGATACAACGCGGGCTGGGACGAGCACCGCCTCTGGCTCACGTCCTTCGAAGAAGAAGCGCGACACGTCCAGATCCACGGCGCAGGCCGCACGAACGAAGACGTCGCCGAATTCCTGCGCCGCCTGACCCTGTCCGACTTGTTCGGCGAGGTGACGCTGACGAAGACCGAAGCCGCCGAGGACACCGAGACACACCTCGACGTCATCAACTTCGAGCTCGCCGCCACCGTGAACTACTGAGACGGAGAGACCATGGCACCCCCCGCCCCCAAAGCAGCAGCGGCCACTCAGCAGGCTGGCTTCGCTGGCCTGCCCGACGCAGCGAAGGCTGCGATCGGCCTCTTCATCCTCGCCGCGATCGGCATCGTCTACTACGTGGCGTTCCACGGCCCGATCGAAGAGGAGATCCTCAACGCGCAGCAGCAGCACGCCCAGCTCGAGACGCGCATGACCACGGCGCGCGAGCGGCAGGCGCAGTACCTCCAGCTGCGTGAGGAGCTCGCCTCCCGCGAGGCCCTCGACCGCGCGAACCTGCGCGTGTTGCCGGAGGCGGCCGAGATGGCCGCGTTCCTCCAGGATCTGAACCGCCTCGCGGAGATCAGCGGCCTTCGCATGCGCCTCGTCGAGCCGCGCCCGGAAGAGCCGCAAGATCAGTACGTGCGACTGCCCGTGGCGCTCCACGTGTCGGGTCGCTACCACCAGCTCTCGCGGTTCTTCTACAACGTGAGCCGCCTCGAGCGCGCGATCAGCATGGAGAACATCCAGCTGACCGAGCCGACGGCGGCAGAAGACGACGTCGTCCTCAACGTGCAGGTCCTCGCGACCACGTTCCGACGCCCCAACGAAGCCGACGCGGCCGCCGCGACGGGAGGCTGAGCCATGACCCGACGCACTTCCTCGAACGAAGCGATGACGCCGCGCGTGGCGCTCGTGACCGTGATGGTCGCGCTCGCCTCGGCATGCGGTGGCGAAGAGATCACCGTGGGCGGACCGCCGCCCCCTGCGCCCGCCACCACCGAGCCCACGCCGGCCGCACCGGTCGCGCCGGACCCCGCGGCGGAGGTCGAAGCCGCCGCCTCACCGGTGCCGACGCTGCCGACCTACCGCGACGAAGACTTCGTCGAGGCAGAGACGAACCGCGATCCGTTCCGCAACTTCGCGTTCATGTTCGTGCCGCGCGGCCCGACCGAGCGCGTGACCCAGCGACGCGTCGTGATGGACGCGACGTCGGTCGACGAGATGCACCTCATCGCGATCATCAGCGGCGTGGCGAATCCGTCGGCGATGCTCCTCGACGGCTCCGGCACCGGTCACACCGTGCACCGCGGCGACTACGTCGGGCGCGCAGAGTACGTCTCGACGGGCGGCGCAGACTCCGTGCCGATCACGTTGAACTGGCGCGTCGATCGCATCTCGCCGACCGAGGTGGTCCTCAGCCGCGAAGATCCGGGCTCGCCCGATCAAGTGGGCCTCACGCGCGTGCTGCCGCTGCACGATCCGACGACCGAAGGCACGTGAGTCGTCCGAGGGTGATCACTCGCGGATGAGCTTGATCACGCGCTCGGTGAGCGCGTTGAGCGGGTGGACTTCGCTCGCGTGCCCGGCGCGCACGACGCTGCCCGGCATGCCGTGGATCGCGGCAGACTCCTCCGACTCGCAGAGCACGATGCCGCCCGCGTCGCGTACGGCCGCGGCGCCCTTGGTGCCGTCGTCGCCCATGCCCGTGAGCACCACGGCGATCACGCGCGGACCGAAGACCTCTGCCGCGGTGCGGAACAGCCTGTCGACGCTCGGGATGTAGCGATCGTCGGGCGAGGGCGGCAGCACCTGCGCGATGAGGCCCGTGGGGCGCGCCTGCACCTCGACGGAGAAGCCGCCTGGGCACACGAACGCGCGCCCCGAGCGGATCGTCGCGCGATCCTCGATCTCGGACACGTGGAGGCCGCCGATTCGCTCGAGGCGCTCGGCGAACGTGCGGGTGAAGCGCTCGGGCATGTGCTGCGCGACGATCACTGTCGTGGGCAGCTCGGACGTGAAGCGCGCGAACATGCGCACCAGCGCGGGCGGACCGCCCGTGGACGCGCCGATCACCACGACGCGCCGCGGGAGCGAATCGCTCGGCGCCGTCCGCTCGTCCGAGACGACTCGGGTGAACGCGCTCGAGGAGACGCGCTCGGGCGCGCGGAGGGGACGCAGCTGCCGCACCATCGCGACCTTGCTCGAGAGCTCGCCCTGGATCGTCGCGAGCTCTTGCGGCGAGCCGCCCGCAGGCTTGACGACGAAGTCGAGCGCGCCGAGCTCGAGCGCGCGGAAGACGTCGACCTTCGCGCCGCGGCTCGAGATCACGATCACGGGCGTCGGCTGCCGCGCCATGAGGATCTTGAGGAAGGTGAAGCCGTCCATCCTCGGCATCTCGAGGTCGAGCGTGACGAGATCGGGCTTCTCGAGGAACGCGAGCGAGAGCGCTTGCTCGCCGTCGACGGCCTTGCCGACGATCTCGACGCCCGGGAGCTGCGAGAGGATGTCGGCGATCGTGCGCCGGTTGAACGCCGAGTCGTCGGCGACGAGCACGCGGAGCGGTCTCATCGGTCGCCTCCTCGGTTCGGCGGCGGCGGCAGGAGCGACGGTGTGGTCGGACGTCGATAGACCATGTCGGCCGCGAGGTGCGCGAGCTCGAAGGCCGTGGAGACGTTGAGGAGTGACTCGCTGTGGCCGAGCATGAGGTAGCCGCCGGGTTGCAAGCGCTCGTAGAAGCCGTCGATGACGCTACGTCGGCTCACGGGATCGAAGTAGATGAGGACGTTGCGGCAGAAGATCGCATCGACCCTCCCGAGGATCGACGCACGCTCGCGCTCGAGCAAGTTGAAGTGACCGAACTGACAGAGGCTGCGCACGCGGTCCGACACGCGACGTCCCCCGCCCGGCGCGCTCGAGTCGGGCTCGAAGTACTCGTCGTAGAGCGATGGCATGGCCCGGAAGCTGTGCCGCGGATAGACGCCGCGGCGCGCGATCCCGAGCACGCGCTTCGAGATGTCGTTGCCGAAGATGCGCACGTCCCAGCCCTCGAAGAGACGGCTGCGGAGGACGAGGATCGCGAGCGTGTAGACCTCTTCGCCCGTCGAGCAGCCCGCGCTCCAGATCACGAGGCGCTTGCGGTGACCGCGCACGGCGAGCTCGTGGAGGCGCGGGAGGATGTCTTCGCCGAACGCGCGCAGCTGGTACTCCTCGCGGAAGAAGTACGTCTCGTTGGTGACGAGCGCGTCGATCGCCTCGTCGATCTCTTCCATCCCGCGCGGGTGGAAGCGGAGGTGCTGGTAGTAGGACGAGAAGTCCGTGACGCCGAGGGCCCGCGCGCGCTCGCGCAAGCGTCGCTCGAAGACGAAGAACGACGCGTCGTCGAAGAACATGCCCGAGCGCTTGTTGACGAGATCGCGCAGCAGACGGAACTCGTCGCGACGCATGCGCGGACCGGAGTCGAGGAACGTCATCCTCGATCCCCGGACGCCCCGTCTCCGGGAGGCGGCGTGAGCGCCGCGCCGATCGCGCGGAGCACCAGCTCGTCGGGCTCGGTCGCGAGACGCGCCTCGAGCGACGACGCGATCTCGGCCGCGAGCGACGGCTGATCGACCGAGAGCGTGCGGAGGCGCGCGAGCAGCTCGGCCGCGCGCGCGCGAACGCTCCAGTGCTCGTGCGACAGCGCCGTCGTGGCGCGGGCGACCGCGCGCGCCCGCAGCGGCGGCGTGCCGATCGGGAGCGCGAGCAGCGCCTCTTTGACGACCTCCGCGTCGGCGTGTCCGAGCACCTCGTCGAGCGCGCGATCGAGGTGCACGTCCGTGCGCCCCGCCGAGGCGCGGAGCGCGGCGAGGATGACGCGCGGGCTCGGATCCACGAGCGCGACGGCGATGTCACGGAGGACGGACTCGTCGTGCAGACCGCCGAGCTGCGCCAGCGTGACGATCGCCGCGGCCCGCACGCTCTCGTGCTCGCTGCGGATCGCGACGCGCGCCGCGACCATCGCAGACGTGGAGAGCGTCTCGCCGCGGGCGCGAGACAGAGCGCGCGCCGCCGCGAGCTCGACGCGCTCGTCCTCGTCGGTGAGGCACAGCGCGACGAGCTCGAGGTCGTCGGTCGTTCCGAGCACGGAGATCGAGTCGAGCGCGCTCGCGCGCACCTCCGGATCGTCGGTGGCGAGCAGCGTCCGCAGATCGGTGATGGGCGGCAGGCTCTGAGACGAGCGCGTGCGGCGCCCGATGCGGTCTGGGATCGTGGCGCGCGCCTCTTCCGTCGCGCGCGACGCGATCGCGTCGACCGCCGCAGCCGCGGCAGCCTCGTACGACGATCCGTGGGCACCCACCCGCGAGGCGAGCGCGCGCGCGTCGGCAGGGTCGCCCCACCGCGCGAGCGTCGCGGCGGCGGCGCGCGCGCCGACCTCTTCTCCTTGCGCGAGGAGGCTGCGCGCGAGCCCACGCAGCTCGTCGCCGAACGCGCCCGAGCGCGCCGTCTCGAGCGCCGCGAGATCGGCCGCGGTCTCGAGCGCCCAGGACGCGGAGCGCACGTCGTCGGTCGCCCGCGCACGCACGAGGGCGAGGAGCGGCGGCACCGCGCGATCGCCCAGCGCCAGCAAGGAATCGCGGCATGCCGGATCGAGCTCCGCGCGCGCGCCGAGCTCCACGATCGCAGGCAGGAGCCGCAGCTCGCTCGCGTCGAGCGCGAGCCGCGCGAGCGAGCGCGCCTCGCCCGGCGGGCGGATCGCCATCGCCGTCGCGAGCTCACCGAGCGCCTGCGCGTTCAGCGCGGCGATCGCATCGACCAGCACGCCACGACCGCTCGGCTCGGCGAACGCGCGGCGCGACACCGGGAGGTCGGGATCGCTGCGCAGCGCGAGCGCCAGCGCGGCCTCCACGGTGCTCCGCGGATGCGCGAGCGTGGCGAGGAGGAGGCGCGCGACGTCGTCGAGACCACCGCGGGCGGGCGCGCTGCGGGCGCGCGCGAGCAGCCTGAGCGCGGAGGGTCGCGTGATGCCGTCACCGAGCAGCGGCCCGACGAGCGACGCGTCCACCTCGGCGCCGACGGCGATGAGGCCATCGAGCGCCGCGAGGCGGAGCACGGGCTCGGTGCGCGCGAGCGTCTCGACGAGGAGCGCCTCGACGACGCTGCTCGCGACCCCGCGCCGGACGAGCGACGCGAGCGCCTCGACGGCGCACGAAGCGGTCATCACGTCCTCGTCGCGCACGAGCTGGGCGAGCGGCGCGACGCCGCCCTCCCCTGCGCCCACGAGCGCGGCGGCGACGAACTTTCGCGCCGTACGCGGCGAGCGCGCGAGGGCAGAGAGGAGCGCGCTCGCCACCTGCGGGGCCAGCGCGTCGGGAGCGCGCGCGAACGACTCGACGGCCGCGTTGCGGAGGCCCACGTCGTCGGGCTGCAGCAGACCCTCGACGAGGATCTCGAGGACACCGGGCGCCTCGATCGCGCCCGAGGCGATCTCCGCCGCTTGCTTGCGTACGCGCCAGTCTTCGTCGGCGAGGAGCGCCCGGAGACGCGCGGGCGCGATGCCTCCTTCGCGCATCGCGAGCGCCTCGAGACGACGCGCCTCGACGTCGTCCGCGGTCTCGCTCACGCGCCACCTCGGACGCTCGGCGGCACGTCGACGACCTGCGCGGGCGCCGCGACGCGATCGACGTCGAGCACGAACACCAGACCGCTCTGGTGGGAGATGACGGACGCGATCCCGCGCGCTGCGTCGCCCATGCCGAGCGAAGGCGGCGGTCGGTGATCGACCTCCGAGGCCGCGAGCACGCCCGTGATCGCGTCGACCGCGAGGCCCACCGTGCGACCGCCGACGGTCACGAGCACCCACTTCGCGCGGCGCAGATCGCGGGCCGTCTCGAGGCCGAAGCGGCGCCGCACCTCGAGCACGGGCACCACCTCACCGCGGTGATCGGCCACGCCCACGATCGCCGGCGGCGCGTGCGGCAGCGCGAGGATCGGCAGCGGCCTCAAGATCTCGCGCACGCGCAGGATGTCGACCGCGTACTGCACGTCGCCCACGAGGAAGCCCACGAGGTTCTTGTCCACCCCGGCTGCTCGACGTCGACGTTCTCGGACCGCGCGCGACACGTTCGACTCCTTCAGCGCAAGAGGGCCACGGGATCGAGCAACACGATGACCTCACCGGTGCTCGAAGGACGGCCGAGGCTGGTCACGTGCTCGGCGAGACCAGCGCCGATCGCGTCGGCCGGCTCGATCTCGCTCGAGCGGAGGCGCAGCACCTCGGTCACCGCGTCGACGCGCATGCCGAGCACCTCGAGGCCGCGATCGACGAGGAGGATGCGCGCGCTCCGCGACGCGCCTTCGGGCGGAGGCAAGCCGAGCTTGGTGCGGAGACAGATCACGGTCGTGATGCGGCCGCGCACCGAGAGGATGCCGAGCACCTCGCGCGAGGCCCGAGGCACGGGCGTGATCGGCGCGAGCTTCAGGATCTCCTTCACGGACGCGAGCGGCAGCCCCATGCGATCGCCGCACACCTCGAAGGCGAGGTACTCGTGCATCGCCTCGCTGACGCGGGCCGGCGCGATCGCCGCGCGCGACGCGGCGACGAGCCCGGAGCCCGACGCCGGCGCCAACGCAGCGGCGTTGTCGGATCCTCGCTGCGTCACGAGAGCCCTCCCCGCGCGGCCTGTTGCTGCGACGACGAGGGAGTCTGTCGCTCGGAGGACAGCACCTCGTCGAGGAGCGACGGCGCGTCGAGCACGAGCACCACGCGCTGATCTCCGAGATCCGTCGCGCCCGCGAAGCCGCGCACGTGCGAGAGGCTCGGGCCGAGCGCCTTGGTGACGATGTCCTGCTGTCCCTCGAGCGCGTCGACGACGATGCCGAGGCGGCGCTGGCCGAGCGACGTGACCACCACGTAGCCGCGCTGTCGCGGTGGATCGCCGGTGTTGAACAGCGCAGACAAGCGCACGACCGGGAGGCTCTGACCGCGCAGCGTGATCATCTCGCGTCCGTCGACGACGCGGATGGCGTTGGGATCGAGGAAGAGCGCCTCCTGCACGACCGTGAGCGGGATCGCGAACGTGTGGCTCCCCACGCGCATCACGAGCGCCGAGAGGATCGCGAGCGTGATCGGCAGCGTGAGCGTGAACTTCGTTCCGATGCCCGCGGTGCTGTGGAGATCGATGACGCCGCCGAGGCGACCGATGTTGGTGCGTACGACGTCGAGACCCACGCCGCGCCCCGACAGATCGGTGACCTCGTCCGCGGTCGAGAAGCCCGGCAGGAAGACCAGCTGCTTGATCTCCTGATCGTCGAGCTCGCGCGCCGCGCCGATGTCGACGAGCTTGCGCTCGACGGCGCGAGAGAGGACGCGCTGCACGTCGATGCCCGCGCCGTCGTCCTCCACCTCGATGACGACGTGGTTGCCCTTCTGGTACGCGTTGAGCGCGATGATGCCCGTCGGGTCCTTGCCGAGACGGCTTCGCTGGTCGCGCGACTCGATGCCGTGACCGACCGCGTTGCGGATCAGGTGCAGCAGCGGATCGATCAGCTCCTCGACGATCAGCTTGTCGATCTCGGTGTCGCCGCCGTTCACGACGAGGCGCACTTCCTTCTCGTGCTCGCGGGCCACCTGCCTCACGGCGCGCGCGAGGCGGTCGAACGTCTGGCCGAGCGGCACCATGCGCACGTCGAGCACGCCGTCTTGCAGGGCCTCGAGGTGTCGCTCGAACGAGCGGTGGATGCGGTGGAGCTCGGCGGTGATGGGCCGGAGATCCGAGCGCGCGCCGAGACGATCGAGCACGCGACCCACCGCGCTGCGCACGATGCCGAGCTCGCCGATCACGTTCATCAGGTGATCGAGCTTCGAGATGTCGACGCGGACCGTCTTGGCGACGGCGCGCACGGCGATGGCCTCGGCGCCAGCGTCGCGCGGCGCGAGGTGACCCTCGCCGTCCCGCGCCATGGGCGGCGGAGGCATCGACGCGCCCGCGAGCGAGCCCGACGGCGGCGGCGGCGGCATCGTGCGCGACGGTCGATCGCGCGTCTGGATGGCATCGATCGGCGCGTCGCCGACCAGCTGTCGCAGCTCCGCGAGGGGCGTCGCGCTCGCGAGCAGCACCTCGAGCTCGATCGTGTCGTCGCCGCTGCCTTCGACGGACGGCAGGTACGTGATGATCTCGGCGACGGGCTTGAGGCGCGCCTTCAGGCCGTCGAGATCGGTGTCGATCGAGCTGAGCGCGAAGCGCACGCGCAGCCGGTAGAGCGGCACGCGCATCTCCGCGTTCGTGCGCAGGCGGTGCTCTTCGTACTCGGTGAGCACGCCGAGCATGCTCGGATCGAGATCGTAGGCGGCGAGCGGATCGGTCGTCGGCGCCGCGCTCGCGCCGAAGAGCGACGTCGCGCTCCGACGAAACGACGCGATGTCGACCTCGTGCACCTCGCCGCGGATCGCGCCCAGCAGGCGCTGGAGGACCTCGACGCCCTCGAACAGCACGTCGAGCGAGCCCTGCGCGAGCTGGACGCGGCCCAGGCGCAGGTGATCGAGCAGATCCTCGAGCACGTGCGCGATCTCGGAGAGCTCGCGGTAGCCGAACATGCCCGCGATGCCCTTGAGCGTGTGCACGCCGCGGAAGACCGAGTTCACGAGATCGGGATCGGCGCGGCCGTGCTTCTGGCCGTGATCGAGCAAGAGCAGGTCGCGCGAGAGGGACTCGACGATCTCCTGCGACTCCGCGAGGAATTCGTCGCGGACGCGATCGGCCTCGTCGCTCACGGAGCGCCCTGCCTCGCGGCGCGCTTGTCGATCATGTCGTCGATCGATCGCGCGAGGAGCTCGGACGTGAACGGCTTGTCGAGCCACGCGTCGGCGCCGAGCGCGAGCGCGCGCTCTCGATCACGGGAGGCGCCTTCGCTCGAGATCGCGAGCACCGGCACCGCGTGGTGGGCCTTGGAGGCGCGGATGAGCTTGATGACCTCGAGCCCGTGGATGTCGGGCATGTTGATGTCGACGATCGCGACGTCGAAGCGCTCGCGCGGCAACATCCGCAGCGCCTCGAAGCCGCTGGCGGCCTCCACGACGGTGCGCGCGTGGCCCGATCCTTCGAGGCTCGCGCGCACGAAGGCACGGATGGCATTGGAGTCGTCGACGACGAGGACGCGATCGAGCATGACGAGCGCGGATCGTAGAGCAGTCGAGCCCGTCTTGGGTAGGCGCGATCAGCGACCGAACGACCGCAGCTTCGCTTCCTCGAGCGGCAGGTCGGCGAGCGGGTGGAGCTCGTGGAGGAACCGGAAGCTGTAGATGCCCGTGGTGTGGCCGTCGGCCCAGCCGAGGCGCACCGCGTAGTGGCCGACCTCCTCGATGTCGTCGATGAGCACGTCGGTGTCCGGCGCGGTCTCCGCCCACTGGATCGGGCCCTGGTGGCCCTGGCAGTACGCGCAGGGGCAGAAGCCGCGGAGGAGGCGGTGCGAGAACGTGGACGTGCGACCGTCGCTCCAGACGATCTCCAGCACGAGCGCGCCGCGCGGCGAGCGGAGCTCGATCGGGACCGGCATCTCGCGGGACTCGCTCATCGCCGGCTTCGTGAAGCGCAGCACCCACCGCCGCAAGTCGATGTGTACCGACCCCGCTGCCATCGTGGCGGGATGGCCCGTGGAACCTCCGCCGCATCGCGACTGCCGCTCGATCCGAACACCGGAACCGAGCCTGACGCGTCTCCTGCCGGGGCGTCGTTGACGGCGACGGGCGTACTCGCGCATCCCTTGATCGCGGGACGATTTCCCAGAAGCCACATGCCTCACGCTCACGAAGCTGAGCGCGACGCGGAAGCGGTGCTTTGCGAACTGAAGGTCGCGGCCGGGGAGCGGCTGACCGAGGCGCGAGAGGTGCTTCGCGAGCGGGGCGTCGTCGATGATGCGGGCGCGCCGACATCGACGGAGCTTCCGGCGGACATGCAGGTCGCCGGATCGTAGGTGGCGTCGGCACCGCGGATGTTGGTCGTCGCGGGCCCTGCTGGAAGCGGCAAGAGCACGCTGTTTCCCCTGCGACAACTCGGGACGATTCGTCGCACCCATCCACCTCGCGACGGCGAAGGATGGAGCGGTCGAACTCCGGACGATCCATCCGCTGCCGTCGTGGTTCGGCCGCGCAGTTGCGGTGTAGGCGCCGCTTGACCCCGTGTCGCCGGGGCGGCCACGCTCCCGCGACCATGAAGATCTTCATCGACTCCGCCGACCTCGCCGAGATCCGCGACGCTGCGCAGATGGGCGTCATCGACGGCGTGACCACCAACCCCTCGCTCGTCGCCAAGACCGGGAAGCCGATGAAGGAGACCATCGCCGCGATCTGCGAGATCGTCGATGGCCCCATCAGCGCCGAGGTCATCGCGATGGACACCGACGGCATCCTCAAGGAGGGCCGTGAGCTCGCGAAGATGCACGAAAACATCGTCGTGAAGGTCCCGCTCGTCGCGGACGGCTTGAAGGCGGTGAAGATCTTCACGGCCGAGGGCATCAAGACGAACGTGACGCTCTGCTTCAGCGCGTCGCAGGGATTGCTCGCGGCCAAGGCGGGCGCGACCTACATCAGCCCGTTCGTCGGCCGCGTGGACGACATCTCCGGCGAGGGCATGCAGCTCGTCGAGCAGCTCGTCACGATCTACCGGAACTACGACCTCGCGACCGAGGTGCTCGCGGCGAGCATCCGTCACCCGCTCCACGTGGTGCAGGCCGCGGAGATCGGCGCGCACGTCGCGACCATCCCGCTCAAGGTCATCCACCAGCTGCTCAAGCACCCGCTCACCGATCAGGGCCTCGCGACGTTCCTCGCGGACGCGAAGAAGATCCCGAGCGCCAAGGCATGATCCGTTCGTTCTCGACGGATCCGCGCGCGCTCGCGCTGCGGATGGCCGCCGTGCTCGCGATCGTGACGCTCTCCGTGCTCGCGCCTGCCCGAGAGGCGCGCGCCGAGGGCCCTGGTGGATCGATCCTCGGGCAGCTCTACGTGAGCGACGGCGACATCGGCGGCGGCGGCATGATCGACGTCTGGGGAGCCCTCGGGCCTCTCCGCCTCGGCGGCTTCTTCGGCGTGCTGTCGATCCCGTCGGCCCGCGACTGGCACAACCGCACGATGATGCCCGCTGGCGCGCACGTGTCGCTCGCGCTCGACCTCAGCGTGGTCGATCTCGTGATCGTCGCGCGAGGCGGGATCTGGGGCGGCGCTTCGCAAGAGTCGAAGCTGCTCGCGGGCGGGATGTTCGGCGGCGGCGCGTACCTCGACGTCGCGCTCGACGGCGGCATCGCCGTGGGCGGAGGCCTCGAGGCCTTCGCGTTCTTCGGCGGCGGCGACACGTGGGCCGTGGTGCCCGCGCTCCGGCTCACGTGGGGAAGAACGATCCCCGCGCCCGAGCCAGCGATCGAGATCACCTCGGAGACGACGCCGTGACCGACACGCCGCAGCCGCTCGGCGCGAGGCCGCGCGTTCGCATCGAGGTCGTCGCCGATCGGACCGCGACGAGCCGCGCCGCCGAGGGCTTCATCCGAGTGCGGCGCGTCGATCTCGTGAACCACTACGAAGATGGCTCGACCAGCCGCCCGTACGCCTACGACTGCGCGGAGCGCGCCGCGATGGATGCCGTCGCGATCGTGCTGCACACCGCGGACGGTCGCGTGTGTCTGCGCTCGTCGATCCGTCCGCCCGTGGCGTTCCGCAAGACCTACGCGCTGCCGATCGACGGCACCGACGATCCGACGCTCTTCGAGATCCCTGCGGGCCTCATCGAGCCCGACGAGCGCGGCGAAGAGGGCCTCCGCGCGTGCTCCGCGCGCGAGACGCACGAAGAGGTGGGCCTCGACGTCTCGCCGTCGTCGTTCTCGCGCCTCGGCCCGGCCGTGTACCTCACGCCCGGTCTCATCGCGGAGAAGATCCACCTGCTGCACGCGCTCGTCGATCCGCGCGAGGCCAAGGCGCCTTCGCTCGATGGCTCGCCGGTGGAAGAGAACGCGCGCATCGAGTGGGTGCCGCTCGACGAGGCGCTCGCCGCGTGTCGCGACGGCCGCATCGAAGACATCAAGACGGAGCTCGGGCTGCGCCGGCTCGCGGACGCGCTGCGATGACGAAGAAGGCAGCGAAGCGCGCCGGCACGACGGCGCCGGCGGCGCGAAAGCGCGAGACGCGCGCGCCCGCCGCGAGCGACGACGCGCCGCGCGTGCTCGTCGTCTACAAGAAGTCCGCGTGGCAGACGAACGTCAAGGAACGTCGCGTGCCTCGCTACCTCCAGCTCGTGAAGCAGGGGCACGAGTCCGTGGCGCGCCTCGAGGCCGCGCACCGCGCGCACCAAGAGACGCTCGAAGAGACCCACCGCGCGCTCGACGCCCTCGGCGCGCGCTCGGTGTTCCGCTTCCGTGGTGACGAAGGCCTCGTCGAGGACTTCGATCTCGTGGTCACGGTCGGCGGCGATGGAACGCTCTTGTGGGCGGCGCGCTGGGTCGGTCCCGAGCAGCCCATGGTCGCGATCAACTCCGCCCCCGACGACAGCGTCGGCCACTTCTGCGCGGGCCGAAAGGGCCACGTCGAGGAGTGCCTCGCCGCGGCGATCGGCGCGCGGTTGAAGCCGTTCCGACTCACGCGGATGAGCGTCGAGCTCGACGGCGAGGTCGTCACGCGCCGCGTGCTCAACGACGTGCTCTTCGCCCACGCGAGCCCCGCCGCGACCACGCGCTACCTCATGCGCGTGGACGACGGGCGCCGCACGATCGAGGAAGAGCACAAGTCGAGCGGGCTCTGGGTGGGACCGTCCGCAGGCTCGACCGCCGCGCAGCGATCGGCCGGCGGTGAGGTGCTCCCCGCCGAGAGCGAGCGCATCCAGTACGTCGTGCGCGAGGCGTACGTGCCCGACGACGGAACGGGACGACGCGTGGCCCCGCCGCGCCTCCGCATCGGCACCGTGCCGCACGCGGGATCGATCACGATCACGAGCAAGATCCGCGAGGGTCGCCTCTTCGTCGATGGCCCGCACCGCGTGCGCGACGTGTCGCTGGGCTCCGAGGTGGTGCTGCGCGCGAGCGAAGAGCCGCTCACGCTCCTCGGGTATCCGCGCGGCATGACGCGCGCGCCGAAGCGATGAGCGAGCCGGCCGACGACGCTCCCGTCGCGCAGAAGAGCGCGAAGCCGCCGAGCTCGAGCGCGCCGCCGCTGGCGCTGCCGCTGTTCGTGTTCCTCGGCGCGTTCCTCTTGTTCGCGCTCGAGCCGATGGTCGGGCGCGTGCTCCTGCCGCGCTTCGGCGGTGCGTTCCACGTGTGGACGACGTCGCTGATGTTCTTCCAGGGCGCGCTCGTGCTCGCGTACGCGTACGCGCACGTCGTCAGCAAGCGCATCGGCGCGTGGCACTTCGTGGTGCTCGCGATCCCGCTCGCGTTCTTTCCGCTGGGCGACTCTCCGCTCGACGCCGTGCTCGGAGGGAGCGCGCCCGACGAGGCGGTGTCGATTCCGTCGCTCTTGTTCGCGCTCGCGCGCACCTGCTTCGGCCCGTTCTTCGCGCTCGCGACCACGTCGGTCGTCGCGCAGGACTGGCTCGCGCGCTCGCCCCTCGGCAAGACGACGAACGCGTACGTCCTCTACTCGATCTCGAACGTGGGCTCGCTCGCGGCGCTGTTCTTCTACGCGCTCGTCGTCGAGCCGCTGATCGGCATCCGCGAGCAGGCGTGGATCCTCGCGGGCGCGTACGCGCTCTACGTGGTGAGCGCGGCCGCGGCGTACGCGCGCACGCGACCTCACGCGAAGGTCGCGGAGATCGATCTCGGCGCAGGCACGGCGAGCGCGGGCACGCAGCTCTCGTGGGTGCTGCTCTCGGCGTGGCCGTCCGCGATCCTCATGGCGGTGACGAACGTCGTCACGGTCGACGCGGGCAACGTGCCGCTCCTCTGGATCCTGCCGCTCGCCGTCTACTTGCTCACGTTCATCGTGGCGTTCTCGGATCGCACGAAGACGCCCGACTGGGTGCGCCGCGTGTGGCCGCACTTCGCGATCGTCGGCGTGTTCTTCTTCGCGGGCGGCAACGCGGGCTCGCCGCTCTTTCACGTCGCGCTCCAGCTCGTCGTGCTCTTCGTGGTGAGCTGGGCGGTGCACGCGGAGCTCTACGCACGGCGCCCCGACGCCGCGCACCTCACGCGCTTCTACCTGCTCGTGTCGCTCGGAGGTTGGGTCGGCGGAGCCTTCGTGGCGCTGCTCGCGCCGTTCGTGTTCTCGGGCCTCTGGGAGTACCCGATCGCGTTCGTCGGCCTCGCGATCACGATGGCCGTCGGGCGCTGGGCCGAGCTGCGCAAGTGGCTGAAGAACGCGGGCAAGCTGCCGATCGTCGTCACGGTGATGCTGCTCGTGGTGATCGCGTGGAAGCTCACCGAGGGCATGACCGCGGACGCGAACGGTCAGCGCATCCTCGCGACCGGCCGCAGCCCCTACGGCCTCTATCACGTGGTCGAGCGGCCCAGCGCGGTGGGCCTCGTGCGCGATCTCGTGAGCGGCGAGACGCGCCACGGACGACAGGTGATCGAGGGCTCGCTCCGACGCGAGCCGCTCAGCTACTACCACCGCGAGGGTCCCCTCGGTGACGCGATGGCGATCCTCGAAGCGCGCCCCGCGCCCGCGGGCGTCGTGCGCACGCGATCGATCGGCGCGATCGGCCTCGGCGTGGGCGCGGTGGCCGCGTACCTCGAGCCTGGCGACTCGCTCGACATGTACGAGATCGACGCGCTCGACGTGGAGCTCGCGACCGAGCACTTCCACTTCCTCGAGGACGCGCGCGGCACCGTGCGCATGCACGTGGGCGACGCGCGCCTCACGCTCGAGCGCGAGGCGCGCGAGGGCCTCCACCAACGCTTCGATCTCGTGCTGATCGATGCGTTCGCGGGCGACGCGATCCCCACGCACCTGATCACGCGCGAGGCCGTCGGCGCGTATGGCGATCAGCTCGCGGGCGGCGGCGTGTTGATGTTCCACGTCTCGAACCGCTTCTACGAGCTCCGCCCCGTGCTCCAGCGCGTGGCCGACACGCTCGCGTGGGGCATGGCGTGGAAGCAGCGCAACGCGAGCGAGGTCGCGCGCTCGGGCGGCATCGCGGTCGAGGACCCGTCGATGTACGTGGCGATGTGGCCGATACAGCCCGAGGAGCTCGGAGCGCAGCGGAGAGATCCGAGTCTTGCTGCGGGGGAGCGCGAGGGGGCATCCCACTCGCAGGCCAGCGAAGAAGACCACTGGTGGAGAGCGCTCGA
>CAZCVE010000024.1:0-34952 GCA_964502175.1 uncultured Sandaracinaceae bacterium | reverse complement strand
TGTTGGGGCTTTAACTCCGGGGGGGGCTGGGCGGGGTGGGGGTTGGTGGTGGTGGTGGGGGGGGGGGGGGGGCGCCCCCCCCCCCCCCCCAGGCCAGCGAAGAAGACCACTGGTGGAGAGCGCTCGAGGCGCGAGGCTGGCAGCGCTTCGACGCGAGCGGCTACCGAGACCCGGGCCTCTTCACCGACGACTACGCCCCGTCCCTGCGCGCCCTCCGCGTCCTGTCTCGCTGAGGACGCCCCGCCGTCTTCCGTGGTAGGAGGAACGGTATGACTGTCGTGAAGGTCGCCGTCAGCTTGCCTCCCGAAGCCCTCGAGGTCGCCAAGGATGCCGTGCGCCGCCACGAGGCTCGTTCGGTCTCTGCATACGTGGCGACTGCCATCCAGGAGAAGGCCGAGCGCGAGGGCCTGCGCGCAGTGCTCGCCGAGGTCTTCACCGAGACGGGCGGCGCTCCAACCACGCGTGAGCGAGCCCGCGCGCGCGGCGAGCTCGAAGCCGCGCTGCGCGACGCACAGGCTCGTGCCGGCGTCACCGCGGCGCCGCGTCTCCGGCGAGGCCGTGCGCGGTGAGGGCGAAGGCGACGATGCCCGGCCTGACGCTCGACGCGGGCGCGCTCATCGCGCTCGACCGCGGCGATCGCCGGGTCGCGCTGCTCGTGGACGAAGCGATCCGTGAGCGACGTGGCGTGGCCGTGCCCGCGGGCGCGCTCGGCCAGGCGTGGCGCGATGGGGCGAAGCAGGTGCGCCTGGCTCGTCTGCTCCTGACCACGGAGCTCGAGGTCGTGCCGCTCGATGGACGAACTGCACGCGCGTCCGGCCAGCTGCTCGCGCGGCGCGGAACGAGCGACCTCGTGGACGCCTCCGTCGTGGTGTGCGCAACGGCGCGCGGGCACGCCGTCGTGACGAGTGACCCGATCGACATCCTCGAGCTCGACCCGACGCTCCCGGTGCTGCCGTGCTGACGCGCGCGCTCGGATCGAGCGATGGCGATCGACGCGCTCGATGCGTTCTCGCGCTCGATGGCCTGTCGGTCGGAGACGCGTTCGGCGATCGCTACTTCGGGCCGGGCATCGAGGTGATGCCTCGCATCGCGCGACGCGAGCTCGCCACCGCGCCGTGGCCGTGGACCGACGACACGCACATGGCGTTCTCCATCGCCGAGATGCTGCTCGCGGAGGGAACGATCGACCAGGACGTCCTCGCGGCGCGGTTTGCGGAGCGCATGGACCCCCACCGCAAGTACGGCGTCGGCGCGTTCAATCTGTTGACGGCGATCCGGGACGATCACGTCGACTGGAGACGCGCGTCGGTGTCGCTCTTCGACGGCAAGGGCTCCTTCGGCAACGGGGGCGCGATGCGCAGCGCGCCCCTCGGCGCCTACTTCGCCGACGATCTCTCGCGCGTGGTTCGCGAGGCACGGCTCGCGTCGGAGGTCACGCACGCGCACCCCGAAGGCATCGCCGGCGGCATCTCGGTGGCGATCGCCGCTGCGCACGCGTGCCGTGGCGTGCTCGACGCGAGCCTCTTCGACGTCGTGCTCGCTCACACGCCGCGCGGCTTCCTGAGCGAGACGATCGCCGAGGCCGCATCGATCGACGCGAGCGTGGGTCTCGTCGAGGCGGCGAGTCGACTCGGGAACGGCTCGGGCGTGACCGCGCCGGACACGGTGCCGCTGTGTCTCTGGATCTGCGCGCACCACGCGGCGGACTTCGAAGACGCGCTGTGGACGACGGTCGCCGCGCTCGGAGATCGCGACACCACGTGCGCGATCGTCGGAGGCGTCGTGGCCTGCGCACGCGGCGCCGCGTCCATTCCTCCGACATGGCGCGCCGCACGCGAGCCGCTGCCGTCGCTCGACTCAGGCGACTGAGCGCGCGGGACACGACGGGTCGCGAACGACTCGACTCAATCGAGCGCGATCTCCACGAACGCCGACTCGTCGAAGGCTCTCGGCTCGGCGCCGCAGCCGAAGACGCCGGCTTCTCCCACGCGCGCGATCCCGATGTTCGTCGTGAGGTCGACCGCGCTGGTTGCAGCGAGGACCTCGATCGTGAAGCCGATCGGGCAGTCGCGGTCTTCGGCGAGCTCAGCCTCGCAGATCTCTTCGAGATCACCCCCGACCATCAACGCTCGGTTGGGCCCCGTGAAGCTCATCGCAAACACGAGATCGTCGAGATCGCTCCGATCCGGAATCACGTGGAGGGTGACGTCGGCGCGGGACTCGCGTGTCCGCACCTCGACGTTCACGCCGCGGTTGGCCTGCCTCGCGGCCTCGGGGCTCGCCAGTATCGTCACGTGCTGTGTCTGCCCCTCCACGAACCCGTCGAGCCGCGGCGTGACGCCGAGCACGGTGGGAGGAGCTCCCTCCGGACACCCGAGCAAGCACGCGACGACGACAGCCTGGCCGCAGTACGCGGTCCATCCGCCGCGTGTCGCTGCGCGCCCCGCGCGTGACCTCGAAGCAGCAGGCATGAGGACAGCGTCGAAGAAGTCGGACGCAAAGGCAACGGGCGTCGTGCAAGGTCGAGGTCGGCTCTGCGCGCTTCGATCGCGTTCGGATCGCATCGCGCACGCGCGCCGATCATTCGCAGCGCGACGAGTCTCGAACGCGCGCACGCGCTCATCCGCGAACGGCGACGCACGGTATGCTCGCGTCGCGATGCTCACGACGATCGACGCGCGCCCGAGTCTCCGTGTGTGGACGCGATCGAGGCTCCTCTCGATCGTGGGGCTCGTGCTCGCGTCGCTCGCCATCGTGTCGAGCGGATGCGCGCGACGACTGCCTCCGTATCGCGGTGAGCTGCCACCACCGCTGCCGCGCGCGACGGCGGGTGGTGTCGCGGCGGCGCCGAGCGTGCCGCCTCCGCCGAGCTCGAGCCGCCTCGATCTCCACGGCGTCACGTCCGTCGGTGTGCGCTTCGAGTACGACGGGCGCGAGGAGGGACCGAACGGCGCGAGCCAGGCCTTCGACGCGGCCTACTACCACGGTGCGCGACAGCGCTTCGGCGACGCGCTGCGCGATGCGCTGCGAGGGCACAGCATCGCGCTCGGACCGGCGAACGGTGAAGAAGACCTCCTCGTCACGATCGTCCTCCGCGAGATGCACGTGCACCCCGAGGCGTGCAGGACGATCCGGCACTCGCGCCGCGTGTGCACGGGCTTCGGCCGCAACCGCACGTGCGACTGGGAGAGCGACGACGACGAGATCTGCTGGACACCGATCACGCTGAGCGCCGACGTCCTCACGACGCGCGGTGGAGAGAGCGGGCGCGTCACGAGGCTGAGCGAGGACCTCGACGCCCACGATGGCCTCTCGGCGGGGCTCGGCGCGCTCCACGAGACGCTCGCGCGAACGGTCGCCGCGGTGCTCGTCGGCGGAGGGCTGCCATGAGCCGCCTCGCCCTCTCGGTGCGCGCGATCGTCGTCGTCGTGAGCCTCACGCTCGCGCCGCTCGCGATCGGTTGCTCCGGCTATTCGTACGTCTACCGCTCGCCTCTCGAGCGCCCGCTCGAAGGCGTCGGCCGCGTGGGCGTACGGCTCGAAGCGCAGACCACGGGAGGCGACGCGGCGCTCGCGCGCACGTTCACGAGCCACGAGGACGCGCTCGTCGCCTGGCTCACGAGCGAAGAGCGCGCCGTCTCGTTCGGGGCGATCTCGGGCGGAGAAGAGGCGACGATCACGATCTCGCTCGCGCTCGATCCGCGGATCGACAGCCCCGATCCGTTCGAGGTCCGGTACGGCAGCGTGCGCATCGCGGTGACGATCACGATCGAGCGAGGGAGCGAGCGCGTGGCCGTCGTCGAGGGCACCGCGAGCACCCCGCTCGTCGCGTTCCACGGCCTCCTCGACCCGGATCATCCGCGCGTGCTCGAGCGCCTGGCGCACCGCATCTCGCGCGTGCTCGAGGACCTGGGCGTGCCCCGACGCTGACGCGCGTTTCGCGCAGCCCGTCGTGGTGGCACCCTCGTGCTCGTGCTGCGGCGTCCCACCCTCACGCGCTGACTCGCGAGCCGCTGCGCGATGAAGCTGCCGCGCGTCGGCGCGCACGACTACGCTCTGGGGCATGGAGCGCAGAGACGATCTCGCGATGGCGGACACGGCGCACGCGCTGAAGGCGATCGGGGACGCGAGCACCGACGTGAAGACCGACGACGACTCGAGCCGCACGAGCCCGCTCGACATCGACTGGTCCGAGGCGCGCTACGACCGCCTCGAGACGCTCGGGCGCGGCGGCATGGGAGAGGTGGAGCTCCTCCGCGACAAGCGCATCGGGCGCGAGATCGCGCGCAAGCGCATGCACCGCGAGCTCGAGTCCGCGGGCGGCGGCGTGGCGATCGTTCGCTTCCTCCGCGAGGCCACCGTGCAGGGGCGCCTCGAGCATCCGTCGATCGTGCCCGTCTACGATCTCGAGCGCACGAGCGAGGGCACGACGTTCACGATGAAGCGCATCCGCGGCGAGACGCTCGCCACGCTGCTCGCGCGCGGTCTCGTGCGCGACGACGCGAGGCCGCTCGGCGTCTCCGGCGGCACCACCGCGCCGGGATCGGGACCTCGCAAGTGGGCGATGCGCACCGTGCTCGGCGCGTTCGTTCAGATGACGCGCGCGATCCACTTCGCGCACACGCGCGGCGTGGTGCACCGCGATCTCAAGCCGGCGAACGTGATGCTCGGCGAGTTCGGCGAGGTGTACGTGCTCGACTGGGGCCTCGCGAAGACGCGCGCCGAGTCCCCGGGCGAGTCGGGCGCGGGCGGCGAGCGGGTGACCTCACCGCCGCCGGATCCGTACGCCGCGATCTCGCTCTCGTCGGCGCCGACACCGAGCTCGATCGAAGCGGCGACCGAGGCTGGCTCGTTCCTCGGCACGCTCGGCTACACGGCGCCCGAGCAGATCATCGACGCTGCGGGAGTCGACGCGCGCGCAGACGTGTACGCGCTCGGCGCGATGCTCTTCGAGATCCTCGCGGGCGAGCCGCTCCACCCTCGCGTGAACCCGGCGCAGCTCCTCGCCGCGACGCTCACCGAGGTCGACGTGCCCGGCCGCCTCGGCAACACCGCGCCCCCCGAGCTGGTCGAGCTCGTGCAGCGGGCGGTCTCGATCTCGAGGGACGATCGCCCCGCCGACGCGGGCGCCGTCGCCGACACGATCCAGAGCTACCTCGATGGCGATCGTGATCTCGTGCTGCGCCGCGCGCTCGCCAAGGAGCACCGCGATCGCGCGGCCTCGCTCGCGCGCGGCACCGAGAAGGTCACGCTGAAGGATCGCCAGCGCGCGCTCTCCGAGGTGGGCCGCGCGCTCGCGCTCGATCCGAGCGATCCCGAGTCGATGCGCCTGCTCGTGTCGCTGCTCGAGTCGCCGCCGAACGACGTGCCCGACGAGGTGAAGACGGCGCTGAGCTCGCGCGAGTCCGATCGTCGGGCCGCCCTCGCGTCGCGCGGCGCGCTGAGCTGGTTCGCAGCGCTCGCGATGGTGCCGGCGATGTGGCTCATGGGCGTTCGCTCGTGGCCTGCGCTGATCGGCCTGAGCGCGATCGCGGCGGCGGGTGCCGTGCACGCGATGCGCGCGGCGCGCACGGTGGAGTCGCACATCCCGCCCACGGCGATGCTGAGCGGGACGGTCTTCATCGCGTTCTTCTCGTCGATCTTCGGGCCGCTGTGGCTCGGCACCATGGCGGCGCTCGCGTGCCTCGTGCCGTGGCTCACGGTCGGCGCGCCGTCGCAGCGGTGGCAGGCGATCGGCTTCGCGGCCGCGGGCGTGCTCGTGCCGGTCGGGCTCGAGATCGTCGGTGTGCTCCCCGCGCAGTACACGATCGAAGAGAACCGCTTCGTGATCACGCCGCTCCTGCTCGACTTCGCGCCCTACCCGACCTTCGCGTTCCTCGGGCTGACGTGCCTGCTCGTGTTCTTCATCGTCGCGCAGTTCGCGACGAGCTTCCGCGACGAGGTGGATCGCAGCGAGACGAGCCTGCGCTTGCTCGCGTGGCAGCTCCGTCAGCTCGCGCCCGCCCGCGACGAGCAGGGCTGACACCCACGCGACGACGCGTTTCGTCTCGCTCGCATGCAATCGTGATCGACTGTTACGCTGCGGACTCGCCTTCGATGACGAATCGCCGCGATACGCAAGATCTCCCCGTGCTCACGTTCGACTGGGCGCTCGCGGGCTCGGATGGCTCGTATCCGCTCGCGGACGAGACGAGCCGGATCGGTCGCGCGCTCGAGTGCGAGATCGTCCTCGATGATCCGTCGGTGTCGCGTCATCACGCGACCGTCACGCTCGTGGGCGATCGCCCGCGCGTCGAGGACGCGGGGAGTCGACACGGCACGACGGTGAACGGTCAGCGCATCGAAGCGGCCGCGCCCCTCAAGCACGGCGATCGCGTCGGGATCGGCGGCCTCCTGCTCGTCGTCCAAGATCTGCGGCGCGTCGAGCGTGCGCAGCGCGAGACGCTCCAGATCCCTGCGCTCAACGTGGCCGAGGCCGTGCGCACGCTGCGGAGCATTCCGCCCACGGGCGAGCACGATCCCGTGTCCGCGATGCTGTCGGAGATCCAGCTCCTCGTCGACGCGGGCGAGGGCGCGCGCGCTGCGTCGCTCATCGCGGGCTTGCTCAAGAACTGGAGCGGACAAGCCAACAGCGCGGCCATCGACGAAGGCACGCTGCGCCGAGGATCGACGGCGATCCTGCGGGCGGTGACGCCCGAGCATCCCGAGTGGGTCGACGGGCTCGTCGCGCTCCACCGACGCCGCGGCGTGCTGATGCACGCCAGCACGCTCGATCAGCTCGAGGCCGCGACGCAGCGCGCGCCGAAGATCGATTGGACGGCGCTCGCGAGCTACGCGCAGTGGCTGGGTAGCTCGGGCGTGGCCGGACAGCGCGGCGAGTACGGCCGCTACTGCCTCGATCGCCTCGCGCAGATCCTCCGCGCGCGAGAGGCCTGAGCGCGTCCCGAGATCACGCCTTCGCGGGCAGTCCGACGGGGCACGAGACGCCCGTGCCGCCGAGGCCGCAGTAGCCGTTCGGGTTCTTCGCCAGGTACTGCTGGTGATAGTCCTCGGCGTAGAAGAACGGGCTGGCGTCGAGGATCTCGGTCGTGATCGCGCCGTGTCCCTCGCGCGTGAGCTCGGCCTGGTAGGCGTCCTTGCTCGCGAGCGCGGCCGCGCGCTGCGCGGCGTCGTGCACGTAGATCCCGCTCCGGTACTGCGTGCCCTGATCGTTGCCCTGACGCATGCCCTGCGTGGGGTCGTGGCTCTCCCAGAACGTCTCGAGGATCGCGTCGACCGACACGACCTTCGGGTCGTAGACGACGCGCACGACCTCGTTGTGCCCCGTCTTGCCCGAGCACACCTCTTCGTACGTGGGGTTCGGCGTGTAGCCCGCGGCGTAGCCGACGGCGGTCGAGTACACGCCCGGCACCTGCCACATCTTGCGCTCGGCGCCCCAGAAGCAGCCCATGCCCACGTCGAGCACGACCATGCCTTCGGGGAACGGCGGCACGATGCGGTGCCCCGACACGAAGTGCTTCTCCGGCACCTGCATCGCGCCTGCGCGTCCGGGCAGCGCCTCTTCAGCGGTGGGCATCACGGTCTTCTTGCGATCGACGAAGAGCCACATGCCGCGGAGCATTCGGTGCAACACCGAGGCTGGCAACCACCTGGCCTGCGAGGTCGGGATGCGAGGTGGCGTCGGCGTGAGCGCGCGCACCGCCCGCGCGGCGCTCGGCGCGTCGCCTTTGACGAGACCCGAGCGATTGATCGACCCTTCTCGCATGGCTTGCCGTGGTGCCCTCACCCTGTCGCTCGTCCTCACGCTCGCGATCGGATGCGATCCAGGAGGCGGTGGAGGCCGACGCACCGACGCGGGCCGTCGTGGCGGCGAGCAGATGTTCCAGTGCCTCGACACGCTCGACAACGACATGGACGACCTCGCGGACTGCGCGGATCCGGACTGCGGCGAGGTCGCGGGGTGCGAGGGCATCGACGCGGGCCCGCTGCCCGACGTGGGCCCGCTGCCCGACGCCGGCATCAGCGCGTGTGAGTCGCGCAGCGTGATGACGGACAACCAGGTCCAGCCCGTGGACATCGTGTGGGTCATCGACAACTCGGGCTCGATGGATGGCGAGCGCGACATCATCCAGTCGAACCTCGAGAGCTTCGCGCGCACGATCGGCGCCGCGGGCATCGACTGGCACGTGATCCTCATCACGAGCGCGGGCTTCGTGACGGTGCCCGCGAGCCTCATGGCCGACACCGAGCGCTTCCTCTACGTCGGCGACGACGTGCAGTCGAACGAGCCGCTGCAGGCCGCGATCTCGAACTTCTCGGAGTACGGGGACTTCCTGCGTCCCGCCGCGCTGCTGCACATGATCTTCACGACCGACGACGAGAGCGATCTCGACGCCGCGAGCTTCCGCACGATGCTCCGCGGCCTCACGCGTCAGTCGATGCGCGCCCACGTGATGGCCTCACCGCCGGGCTCGACGCGCTGCACGGGGTTCTGCATCGACGGCTGCACCGGACCGAACGGCGACGCGGCGGACAACGGCGAGGAGTACTTCGACCTCGCGATGCTCACCGGCGGGAGCTCGTACTCGATCTGCACCGCGGACTGGAGCGGCCTCTTCCGCGACCTCACGCGCGCCATCGCCGTCGTGCGTCCGCTGCCGTGCTTCTACGACATCCCCGAGCCGCCCGACGGCATGACGTTCGACCCGGGCCTCGTGAACGTCGACCTCACGCGCGGCGATGGCTCGAGCGTGCGCCTGCCATACGTGGGCAACTCCGACGGCTCCGTGTTCTGCCCGCCCGACGGCCTCGGCTGGTACTACGACGACCCCGCGCGCCCCACCTCGATCCAGCTCTGCGGCGGCGTGTGCGACTCGATCGAGGCCGACGACATGGCGCGCATGGACATCGCGTTCGGCTGCGCCTCGGTCTTGATCTGACAGGCCGCCGACGAATCTCGAGGCCGGGCGAGACTCCTCGTTCGTGTCGTCCCGGGCGTACCGTCGGTCCGCGCGAGGTGTCGGTTCACGAACAGAGCGCCGCGTCGTACGCTGCCGATCGTGTACCTGCGCACGCTCCGCACCCGCAACCTCAAGCGCCTGCGAGACTTCACGCTCGATTTCACGCACGACGGATCGCCGCGCATGTGGACGGTGCTGATTGGAGAGAACGGCACCGCCAAGACGTCGATCCTTCAGGCAATCGCCCTCGCTGCCGCGGGCTCGGCCCAGGTCAACACGCTGGCGCGCACCGTGGTGCGACATCTCCGCGATCGTCGCGCACCTGCGAACGCGCCGCTCACCATCGAAGCGGACTTCGGGTTCGGGCCTCGCGCGATGGAGGATCGCGTCGACATCCACCCGCTCGACACGAAGCTACCTCCGGACGCGTGCCTGCGGTCACGGCTCGACCTGCCGGCGAAGCGCACCTCGTTCACGGGCGAGGCGAAGTACTACGTAGGCAACAGGGCGCGCGCGACGCCACGAGACCCGCTCGACGACGCACGGAGCGAACACCGACAACTCTGGTTCGTGGCTGGCTACGGAGTCTCGCGGGCGCTGGCGGACCCGGAGCACACCCCGAGCCTGGACCTTCCATCGATCGAGCGGCTCGCCGCGCTGTTCGAGACGCGCTCGGTGCTCGCAAGCACGTCATTCTCCAACCACTTCGCGAAGAAGGACCTCGAAGAAGGTCGGAAGCGGGGCGACACGTCGCGAACGTACGCTCGGATGCTGGGCGAGATCGTGAAACGAGGTGGTGAAGACCTCCTTCCCGGCATCGTCAAGCTGGAACTGCGAGGCCAGGGCGGCGCCCAATCGGCGCCCGACCTCGTCGAGAGCGACCGCTTCCAACAGCGGTTCGGCGCGAGCGTTCTGCCAGTCGCCGGAGCGGCGCTCTCGCATGGTTTCCAGTCCACGTTCGCGTGGATCTCAGACCTGGTGGGCCACGTTCTCCTGGAATCGAAGACCGAACTCTCCCCCGCGGAGATAGAAGGCCTCGTCCTGCTGGACGAGATTGACCTCTATCTCCACCCGCAGTGGCAAGCGACGTTCGTCTCCGCGCTGCGACGACTCTTTCCGCGCGTCCAGTTCGTGGTCACGACGCACTCGCCAGTGATCCTCGCGACGGTTGCCCCGCACGAGGTCGTGCGGCTCGTCGTGGACCCCGAGTCAGGGGACGTCGTCCGCGGCGCCTGGGATGAGGACGGTGAGCTCGAGCCAACGACCAAGCCCGAGCCCCCGCAGCCCGATCCGCGCTCCATGACGGGCAACGAACTCTACAGAACCTGGTTCGGTCTCGACCGCTCGACCCCCAACCAGCACGGTGCCGATCTCCGTCGCTACACGGCCATCGCGACTGACCCCGATCGGACGAGCGCTGAGGATGCTGAGCTGCCGAAGCTCTCGCGACGACTCGAACGAGGCGGGATCACCGAGCTTGCCAAACCGGTCCCGCGATCAGCGCGCTCCGAGAAACGGCCGTCGTGATCCGGATCCACAGAACGAGCGAGCCCGCGGCTCTCGCGAGGGCGCGCGTTCGACGGTTCGCACTCGCTCACGCGTCGTACTCCAAGGGAGCGCCCGTCGATGCGTTGCTGAAGGGCTACGGGACCCCCGCGATCAAGGCTGTGATGCACGCGCAGCAGCATGCTCGTTGTTGTTGGTGTGCGGAGCCCATTCGCGTGTCGGGGAGTCACGTGGAGCACTATCGACCGAAGGGCGGAGCATGGTTGAACGCCAAGCACACGCCGAAACGGTACACCGCGAATCGCTATTGGTGGCTCACGTGGACTTGGGAGAATCTTCTCTTGTCGTGCGCCACCTGCAACAACCCGACGTACAAGGGCAACGCGTTCCCTCTGGTGCGCGGTGGCAAGCCGCTCGCGCTTCCTCCGAAGGTCGTCTCGACTCCTCCGCCGAACACAGTGTGGAACACCGGCGGGGAGAAGACCCTGCTCGTCGACCCCGGCCGCCAGGACCCGCTGAAGCACATCGTCTGGGTGCCTGTCGATCGCACACTGCCCGAGAAGAAATGGGTGTGGACGCCGAAGGGGCGACCGCGCGGGGACGTCGAACGGTCTCGGTCCTGGGTCTCGAGGACTGGTCTGACGACGTGACACAGCACCTCTGCGCGCACGTTCTCCCACGCGTGAAGACGATCCGGTCCGAGCTGCATACAGCGATCGGGAAGGCCCGCTCCACGTGGCGGACGACCGCGGATGAGCTCGTCGTCGACGTAGCCGCCCGCTATCGCGCGGCGACTTGGTGCGCGCTCGGCATCTGGGTGCCCGAGTCGCGTCGAAAGCAGCACGGTTTGGCGGCACTCCCGAGGCCCGGCGCCAAGCCCGAGTGACTTGGTTGGGACGGCCGGACGAAGACCGATCACTCCGAGACGAGCGCGTCGAACATCACGCCGGCCGCGAGGCCGACGACGATGTCGTACGCGAGCAGGATCTTCACCCACGCGATCACCTCGACCTCGTTGCCGCCGAGGAGCTCTCGTGTGGCGACGACGGCGCTGAGCAGCACTGGCGTGATGAGGGGGAAGAGCACGACCGACAGCATCAGATCGCGCGCGCTGGTCTTCACCGTCATCGCACCGAAGAGCGTGCCGGCGAGCACGATGCCGAGCGTCGCGAGGCCGAGGATGCCGACCACTCCGCCGAGCACGTCGACGAAATCGACGTGATAGAGGAGCGCGACGAGGGGCACGAGCAAGGCCTCGACGAAGGCGAGGAACGCGAGCGTCGAGATCGCCTTCCCGACGTAGATCGCGAGGCGCGGGATCGGCGCGACGAGCAGCGCGCGCATCGCGTCCTGCTCGCGCTCGCGCGCCCAGCTCCGCGAGATGGCCAGCACCGCGGAGAACGCGACCGACGTGTACAGCACGCCGGGCGCCACGTTCCGCGAGAACGCGTCGTCGACGAAGAACGAGAGCGACGTGAGCGTGGCGATCAAGAGCGCGAAGAAGCCCGTGGAGATGGTGATCTCGCGGGTGCGGAGCTCGATGGTGAGGTCCTTCTTCGCGATGGCGATCGAGGCGGACACGAGGCTCACGCGGCCTCCTCGACGCGGCCGCGCAGCAACCGAATTCTGCGCGTCGCGATCGCGTCGGCGAAGCCCATGTCGTGCGTGACGACCACGACGATCGCGCCGCGCGCGCGCTCGTCGGCCACGGCCTGGATCAAGCGTCGTGTGCTGGACGCGTCGAGACCCGTGGAGGGCTCGTCGAGGAGCACGAGGGTCGGTCGATGGAGGAGCGTCCGCGCGATCGCGAGGCGCTGGAGCTGTCCGCGCGAGTACGTGCGGGCGGGACGCTCGGCGAACGCGCCGAGCTCGAAGCGATCGCGCAGCGCGGCGATGCGAACGCGCGACTCGTTCGCGTCGAGCGCGTGCAGCTCGGCCGTGAGCGCGAGGCTCTCGAGCGCCGTGAGGTCGGGGTAGACCAGCGCCGCGTGGGCGAGCACCCCGACGGTGCCGCGGAGGCCGGCCGCGCCTTCACGCGCGTCGAGCTCGCCGAAGCGGAGCGTCCCGCGCGAGGGCCGTACCAAGAGCGACAAGATCCCGAGCAGCGTGCTCTTGCCGGAGCCGTTCGGCCCCTCGACGACCGTCACCTCGCTGGCGGCGAAGTCCACGTCGACGCCCACCAGCGCCCGCGTGGGGCCGTAGGTCTTGACGAGGCCGCGGCCCTCGACGCGCCCATAGCGCGAGGGGTCACGAGTGGGCTCGTCTCGGCCTGCGGGGACGGGAGAGGGCTCAGCGGGCACGCGGCTTCGTAACACGGGGTGCGGCGGTCTTTCCTCTTCACGCCAACGCCGCTGCGTGTGCGGCGCGCCGCATCGGTGTGTCGGGCGCGCCCCGCTCGCGCGTGATCCCTGCCGGATCCGAGGGCGATTTCGCGCGGAACACGCGCTGCAACGGCGGTGTGTCATGACCTGCCTCGCCTCGCCTCGCTTCGCCTCGCTCTCGGCCGCCCTCCTGGCGACCTTCGCGCTCTCCGCGCCCGCGGTCGCGCAGGACGTCGCTGCGGAGGCCGACGACGCGCCCGCCGAGGAGGCATATCCGCGGCCCGAGCTGCCCGCGGGGATCCACCCCGTGATCCACGACACGCGCGGTCAGCCGCTCGTCGTGGTGCGCGTGGTGACCGAGGCGAGCTGGTCGCGCGGACCGCTCCAGCTCCGCCAGCGCGAGTGGCCCACGGTGGTCGAGCGGCGGGCCGTGCGCGCCGCGATGCCGACCGAGGTCCGCGCCGACCTCGCGCGCATCTGGACGCTCTCGAGCCAGAGCGCCGTCGTGTGCTCCGCGCGCCTCGGCGCTCCGCGCGTGGTGCGTCGCGTGAGCCCGGAGTGGCAGTCGGTGGTGTGGAGCGGTGAAGAGGGCGGACGTCGCTGGACCGATCGCGAGGTCGCGCAGGCCGCGTGGGATCTGGCCGCCGGAACGGAGCTGCTCGTCGCCCCGGTGATCAAGGTGCACGGTCGCTGCGGCGCGGCGGTGTGGGCCACGACGGAGATCCCGAGCTTCGGCGGACAGCAGGTCGGCAACGAGTCGCGCGTGCTCGCGGCGTTCGGCGCGCTGCCCGCGTACGTCGAGATGGCGAGCGAGTGGGAGGGCGCGCGCGAGTACGACGTCGATCCGAGCGCGGCGCACTGGGACGATCGCGGCGGTGGGCAGCTGCGTCGCGTGATCGGCTTCTCGGTGGGCGCGCGTCGCTTCACGCTGATCGCGGCCGAGGGCAACGATGGCTGCGGCGAGTTCGTCGGCAACCTCTGGGCGTTGTTCGAACACGTTGGCGGCGAGGAGTACGAGCGCGCAGGCGAGACGATCACGCTCGTCGCGAGCGAGCGCACCTACGGCTACCTCCCGAGCGCGCTCGCCGATCTCGACGCCGACGGAGTGCCCGAGCTGCTCGGCTTCCAGCAGCTCCACGCGCTGAGCACGGGCCTCACCACCGACGTCACGCCGCTCTTCCTCGGCTGCAACTGCTGAGCGAAACGCGCCGCATCGGGCGCACCCCCCACAGGCTGCTTGACCGCACGCGATAGCGCCCCGACCATCGTCTCGTGGGTGTGCGCGACCAGACGAGTCTCCGCCGAGCTCGGTTCACGTTCACGCTCCTGATGGCGACGTGCGCGATCGTGGTCCTCGCATGTGGTGCGCCCGCGAGACGCGCCGTCCTGGCGCCGATCGAGGGACCAATCCCGAGTGTCGACGGGATGACCATGGAAGTGCCGCGCGTCGAGTCTTTCACGCTCGCGTGCGGGCTCGACGTCCGGGTCGTCACGCGCGCCGACGCCGGCACGAGCTACGTCGAGCTGCTCGGCTCGCCCGGCTCCATCGCGCGTCACCCTCGCGTCGCGATCCTGCGCGTGCTCGCGCGGGTGGTGGCGCGGGCGCTCGAGGCCGAGGTGTCGAGCACGCGTGAAGGCTTCTCGATCGCACGCGACGTGCCCCGAGGCGACGCGGTTCGGTTCTCGCTCCAAGCCCTCGCCGCAGCGGATCATCCAGGGATCACGCCCCGCGCCGTGTTCGAAGTGAAGGCGGAGCTCGAGCACGAGGGCCGCGTGCTCGGCAGGGTGATTGACGAGTGGCGCGCACGTCGCCTCTTCGGCCCGAGCTCGCTCGAGTGGTCGTTGAGCGAGCGGTCGAGAGAGGTGCCCGAGCCCGCCGTCGACGCGTTGCGGGTAGAGCTCCGCGAACAGCTCGCGCGAGCCCGCACGCGCCTCGTGATCATCGGTCCGGATACCGCAGCCGAGATCCGCGACGCGCTACGAAGCGCGCTCGCCGATCTGCCGGCAGCCAGCGCGGAGCCCACGACCCAGATCGCACCGGAGTCGTCGCGCGCGCTCGCACCGCGCCCTCAGCTCCACGCGTTCGAAACGCCCACCTCCTCGACCCGTGTGCGCATGACGGCGATCGGTCCGTCGACGTTCGAGACGGACGCCCCAGCGTTCGAGGTCGCGTTCGCGCTCCTAACAGACGCGCGCGTGAGCCGACTGCGGCGCAGCCTCGACATCGAACGAGACTTCGACCGATTCACGCGAATCAGCCCGACCGTGGGGTATTCGGTCGCGGTCGTGGAGTTCGCAATCGTCGCACCCGACCTCGCATCGTCGATCGAGATCTCGATGTCGGAGTTCACCCGGCTCGGGAGCTCAGACCGCATCGAGTCCGACGAGCTGGCGATCGCCCGCGTCGCGGCAATGACGCGCGTGCAGGCGCGTCTCGACGGAGCGGAACGACTCGCGGACGCGATCCACGAGGCGGCGCAGAGCGACCGCGGGCTCGAGGCTCACGTCACGCGCTTCGATGCCATCTCGCGCGTCAGCGCGGAGGACGTGGCTGCGGCCGTCCGACGGTACTTCGCGCCGGAGCGGATCGCCTTCGATGTCGCGAGCGACCTCGACACGCTGTCGCACCTGCCGACGCTACCCGGCGGTCAGCACATCAGTCGTCGCTTGCGCTGACGCCTGGCCGCGCGCGCTCTGTCAGCGCGGCCTCGAAGAACACGAAGCCCGACGTGATGAACCGAGCCACGCGAACGCGCCGGGCGAGCGATCCTTGCGCGCTGCTCGTCAGCGCATGTCGCGCGCGACGAACGCGGGCGATGCCTTCATCTCCTCGAGCATTCTGTCCATCGTCTCCCAGCTCACTGACCAGGACGCCTCCGTGCGCAGGTTGGTGAACCGCACGCTGCCGAACCGATCGAGGTTTCGGAAGTACCCGCACGTGTGCCCGTCTTCGCCGAAGAACCCGTCGATCAGGAGCGGCAGCACAGCCTCGTTCTCCAGGCCATTCAGCGCGTCGTCGAAGCTGAAGTCGGCCACGACCCGAGTGTGAATCGAGCCGACCCAGACCCGCGCCAGGACGGTGCGGTCGTCCTCTCTCGTGAGCACCGCGAAGTCCCACGCCCCGCCGGATGGGTTCGTCGCCCCCGTGGGATGCGGCTCCCCCACGCCCTCGTCGTGACTGCCCCACACCAGTGTTCCGATGCTTCGAGGTGCGGTCGCGAGCGGCTTCACGACGAAGTCGCGGAACCGCATCCGGGCCTCCTTGCCCGGAGGTCCCTTGAAGAACACGCCGACCTCTCCTTCCGCCATCGGCTTCTGTAGCGTGAGGCTCCCTGCGAGCGCGCCATTCACATACGCGTCTACGTCGGCGCCGCGCTGGACCACGCGAAGGCCCACCGGCCCAGTCCCGACCGCCTGGGACGTGGGCTTCCATCCGGTCCAGTGCGCATCGCTCTCGTAGAGGTAGAAGAGCGACGTGCCGGTGACCCCGAAGAAGCCGCCGCGAAACGCGATCTCGATCGGCATCGCGTGATCGTCGGTGAGGCGCATCGCGGTCACGGAGATCTCGA
Organism: uncultured Sandaracinaceae bacterium; assembly: GCA_964502175.1. Classification (GTDB taxonomy): domain Bacteria; phylum Myxococcota_A; class Polyangia; order Polyangiales; family Sandaracinaceae; genus JAFLCL01. Next base: position 18,597 of record CAZCVE010000024.1, on the reverse strand, counting down.
GATCACCCGAGGTCCGCTGGGGCGCGCGGTAGTGCCCGCGCGAGAACCCGTTCTCCGTGCCGGCGTCGGTGGTCGCGACGAACCAGCCGTCTTCCGACACGAGCGTCCCTGCGACGCACGTGAACGGGTTGAGCGACGGTGACGGTGGCGGTTCGGGCGCTGACGTTGCGGTGCACGGATCGGCGATCCGCACCTCATTGCCAGCGAGGTCGGCGAGCGTGATCGCGTCGAGCACCTGCGCTGCGCCGGGGGGCATCGGGAGTCCGCCAGCCATGCCCTCGCGCACGCTGCCCGTCAGCACGGAGCCGCCCGCCTCGAGCGTGACGAGGACCAGCGGACTCTCGTCGTCGGTGAACGCGCGATGGGGAAGGAGCACCACCTCGTGACTCGGCTGCCTCGGGCCACTGATCGTCCGACGCTCGGGCAGCGAGACCGACGAGAACACGGGCGGCCTGACGTCACGCTCCGAGGCGATCGGCACGTCGAAGACTGCGGGCTCTTGCGGGGCACGTGTGGCCGTCAGCACGACGGTGCTCCCAGCTGGCCAGTCGCCGCTCGTCGGCCGAACGAGCCACGTCCGGTACGTGCCCGGAGCGTGCGGACCGAACGCGGGTGCGGGCTCGAGCGCGACGCTCAGCTCACTGCCAGCGGAACGCGCGCTGACGGAGAGCTGACCCACGACGTGGCCGTCGAGGACGATCGCGGAGTTGGGCGGAACCGCACCCGAGCGCGGAAGGACGATCTCGAGGACGAATGGCAACGAACCCATTCCGTCGACCGTAGTCGCTGCGCCCTGGCTCGCTCAAGAGCCCCTCCGTCGGCGTCGTCCTCTTGCTCGCGCTCGGTGGAGGCCGAGATCTGGGTCTTGATCTCCCACCCTGCGCCGCGCTTCATGGGCCTGTGACCGCCGACGTCAACTCACAGCCGCTCGATTGGCTCGCAGGTCGGCAGGCGCCGGGCTCCGTGCGACGAGCGCTCGTCGAGCAGCTCGCCGGCGATGTGACGGTGGTGCGCATCCGCGAGGCCCTCGCGCTGCTGCACGATGACCCGCTGTTCGGCGAGGTCGCGAGCTCGCTGGGCGGGTTTCACGTGGAGACGCTCGTCGCGGCCTACCTGCCGCGGCTAGAGCTCGCGAACCTCGACGTGCGCGGCGGGATCAGTCGTTACCTCATGGACCTGGGTGGTGATCTGTGGGTGCGCGTCTGCGACGCTCCACTCGGAGTCGAGGTCGTCGTCTGCACGCTGCGGGGCGCGCACGCCCTGCGCGAGCTCGGTCGAGAGGGGCGCGCGCCGATCACCTCGTGTCGCGTGCTGGCCACGATCTCCGAGGAGGCGGAGGCGATCGAGCGTGTGCGGTCGGAGCTCGAGTTCGACGGGGTGCGTTCGCTCTCCGTGCGCGAGGGCCGAGCGGACCTCGCGGTCGATGCGATCTCGCGCGCTCCTTCGCTCACGTCGTACGTCGGGCCGCTCACCGTCGCGATCGCCGAGGCGCTCGCGACCAGCACGGTGCGCGATGTGCTCGTGACGATGACCCACAGCGAGCAGGCGCTGCGCGCACTGGCGCCGGCACGCGACCTTCGGAAGCTGACCCTCAACCACGAGCTGCCTCGCGACCACCTGCGCGCTCTTCCGACGTTCCGGAGCCTGCGCGAGCTGCACCTCGGTAGGAAGGTCGTCGTCGATGGCGACCTGGCCGTCATCGCGGGCATCTCGTCGCTCGAGCGACTGTTCGTCGGCGACAACGCGCTCGGCGACGCCGGGGGCGTCGAGCTCGGCAGGCTGTCGCGACTGCGCGCGCTCGATCTGCACACCACGGGAGTCGGCGATGCCACGCTGCTCGCGATCTCCGGGCTGCCGCTCGAGGAGCTCGATGTCGCCGGGACCCAGGTCGGCATCGTCGGCGTCGAGGCTGTGGCCCGCGTGAGCACCCTGCGCCGCATCGGCCTCGACTGGGAGAGGCCCGAGCTGCTCGCGGTGGCGCGACGGCGCGGCGTCGCGGTGGAGGTCAACGACCACGACCGGCACGGCGGGGCGCTGTGGCATCGCCATCACGAGGTGTGGTGAGAGGCCACCGCCATTCGCGTCTCGGACGCTGAGGTAGAGTCGACGCCGATGACGTTCGATGAAGCCATCACGGCTCCGGGTCGGAAGTTTCAGGCCTGGGGTGATGAGGTGCGGGATGGAAAGCGAGCGGCGATGATCTATCGGCTCGACGAGCGGGGAGCCGAGCAGCTCGCAGGGCGACACGTCGCGGAGGAAGAGCGCAGCGCGATCTCCGCCGATCTGTGCGCGCGCGGGATCCCGGTGGCCGAGTACGACTTCTTCTCCGGTCTCGTCTGGGTCACGACCGCCGCGGGTGTCGAGGTCTACCACCGCAAGGGCAAGAAGCTGGAGGCGACCGATGATCGCGCGACGCTCGCGGACGGCAGGGTGATCCCGCGCTCCGAGATCGCGACCGTGATCGCGTTCGCGGACGACGACTACGTCTACCGCGGCGTCAAGGCCGCCTTGAAATCGGGCCAGGAAGTCCCGCTCGTCACCGAGGCGTCGTTGGCGCCCATGGGCGATCCGACCTACTCGCGGAACGAGCTGTTGTTCGAGACCGGATGGGCTGCGCTCATCGGCCGCGCGATCGCGGACTGGGCAGGTGCTCGATTCGTCGATCACATCTGACTGGATCACCGATGTCAGCCAACACGAGCGAGACGAAGAAGATCTGCCGGTGCCCCGCGTGCGGCTCCACCGGCGCTGTCTACGACGGGGCGCGCTCCACGAGCGAAGGGACCCTCATGACGTGCCCCGCCTGTGGGCACGAGGGCCTCTTCGATCGGTGGGAAGTGAGCCGCGACTGGTATGTCGAGGTCGAGCTCCCGGCGGGCGCGCTGCTTCCGGCCGCGCTCCCGCCGCAGACCGCCTCGGAGCGCGCCGCGATCGAGGCCACTGCGTCTTGGTACCTGATGGCGCACAACGACTACGCACGAGAGGACCGCGTCGTCGGCCAGTACGCGACCCAAGCGGAGGCGGAGCGCGCGATGGCACGCGCGCGACAGCAGCCGGACGCCGACTCCATGTGGGTCGTCAAGGCCAGCCGCTGAGCGCGTCGCCGTGCGCGGTCAGCGGTAGCGGACGGACGGCCAGCCGCCACGGACCTCGAGACGGACCCACGTGCCCGTCGCGAACGGCGCCTGCTCGAAGCGACCGCTGAAGCCGTGCAGCACACCGGGGAAGCCGCTCGCGCTGTGGTCCGGCATCGTGAAGCTGAACGCCGAGCCCATGCCCGTGCCGAACGTCGGGCTGAGCGTCGTCCCGGTGCGACGAAGGACCCAGAGTCCATCGCTCTCTGCCATCTCCCATCGCGCACAGCGCGCCTGGATCTGACCGATGTGCGTGCCTGCGAGACCGACCACGCCGTCGAGCACCTCGCCAGGTCCGCACTGGTGCGAGAACATCGTGCCGCCGGAAGAGCCGTAGCCAGACCCACACGTGCTCGCGGTGACGGTCTCGAGCGAGTAGGTCCACGGCGTGGTCGACTCGTTGGTCACGAGCCGGACCGTGCCGCACAGGAACCCGAAGCCGCGCACGTTGCCGGTGGGCATCGCGCCACCCGTGTCGGTGCGCACGCAGATGCCCGTCGCGATCTCGATGCCGCACCCGTTGTCGGCCGTGCCGTAGGTGCCTGCACCGCCGCCTTCACCGAACGACGGGCTCATGTACGGGCCCGTGTTCGGCACACGAATCTGGATCGGACAGCCCTCGTCGGCGCCGCCGTCGCAGTCGTTGTCGACGCCGTCGCAGATCTCGACGCCGGGGCCGCAGTGCCCGCAATTCAAGGGCGTGTCGAGCGACACGCAGGCGTCGGTGCAGTACACGCGGGTGCCCGCGCACGTCGCCGTGAGGGCGGTTCCGTCGACGCGCATCGAGGTCCCGGTGCTCACCTGCACGCTGCCCGACGGAAGGTCCAGCGTCGCGCTCGAGCTCGTGCCGACGTCGAGGTACCAGGGGCTCGCGAGGAGCGTCGAGGCTGGGATCGCGCAGTGGAGCGCGGCGTCGTCGATCGCATCGCGCAGCGGCGCATCGAACCCGACGGTGCCGTCGCCGAGATCGATCACCTCGGGCACGCCGTAGATCTCGAAGCTCTCGACGGTGGAGCCCGCGCACGTGACCGGATCGGTCCACGTGAGGGTGAACGTGATCGGCCCGCTCGCGTCGGTCTCGTCGCCCTCGACGACGACGTCCGTGTCGAGACCCGCGACGGGTCCGAAGCGCAGCGTCGCGACGTCTGCAGGATCGACCGTCGCGGAGAGCGCCGAGCCAGCGCCCGTCCACACCGTGTTGAACGCGGGCAGGTTCGTCGCCCACGCCGCCTCGTCGTCGAGGACCTCGTCGTAGTCGCCCGTTCCGCCGCGCGTGGCCGTCATCACGCCGCCGCCCGCGTTGGTCGCCGTGATCGTGACGGGGCCCGTCACCGGCGTCGCGCCCGACGGCGTGCTGACGACGGTCCACGGCGAGCCCGCGAGCACCGCGGTGGTCGGGGTGGGCGGCAGCGCGGTGACCGTGGGTGTGATCACGGGCGCGGCGCTGCACGTCACGACTCCGGCCTCACGCACGCACGCGGTCGTCGAGGACACGCTCGCGTCCACGCTCGGACGCGCGATGCACCGCATGCCCGACGCCACCGCCACGGATCGGAACGCTGCGCCCACCACGAGCGCCATGCCGCCCTCGCCGACCTCGAGGCATCGCCAGCTCGGATGAGGTGTGAGCTCGCCGTTGGTCCCGACCGGCAGCTCGCTCGCGAACGTGCGGAGCGAGTACGAGCCCGGGTAGTCCGTGCCGACGAGCGGGTGCCCCATCGGACGAGGCACGTAGAGCGGGGGCCACACGCCGACGGCTCCGTCGACGCGCGCGAGGAGCGAGAGCTCGTAGACCATCACGGGCCGGGCTGCGTTGATCACGACGTGCGCCGCGAACGTGTCGCCGACGACCTGCGGGGAGTCGGGCCACTCGACGCCGACCTGAAGCCTCCACCGCGTACACGGCGCTGAGCGGCGTGGTGTCGCTCACGTCGGAAGGCAGATCGCCGGGAGCGAGGCGCGCGATGGTGATGGTCGTGTCTTCGGTCAGCGCGCCGGGCGACACGATGATCTCGAAGAGGCCATCGCTGCTGACCACCACACCGCCGTCCGTGGCATCGATCAGCGCGCTCGTCGTCTCCCCCGCGTCGGACACGCTCGGCGCATCGAGGCCGGGCGCATCGAGGCCAGGCGCGTCGAGGCCCGCACGTGAGCATCGACGCGACGAGCGCGCCGAGTGGTGAGCACCGGTTCGTCATGGAGCCCCCTGGGCTGGAGAACATGACGAGGGTATCCGAGAACCGCTGCGCTCAGCGTGAGGGGGCCGATCGTTCTTTCAGCGCGGCCTCGAAGAAGACGAAGCCCATCGGGATCATCGACGTGATGAAGCCGAGCCACGTGAGCGCACCCGGCCACTTCTCGCGACGTGCGGCGAGCGCGAGCACGACGAGCCACGCGAGGAAGAGCATGCCGTGCGCAGCGCCGAGGATGCGCACCGGGAGCGGCTCGCCGAGCCCGTGCTTGATCGGCATCGCGACGAACACGAGGAGCACGAAGGACAAGCCCTCGAGGCGCGCGATCCACTTCACGACAGCGGGGCTCATGGCCTGAACACCATGAGCGCGAGCGTCGCCACGAAGCCCAGCGAGCCCGTCATGGAGAGGCCGCGCGACTTGTCCTTCACGAGGTGGGCCTGCGCGAGCGTGGCCCAGATCGCGATCGAGGACGTGATCACCGCGCCGACGATCCAGCTCGACACGAGGGAGTCACCGCGCGTCGTCGCGAGCACGGTGCCGAGGATCCAGGTGAGCACGAAGCCGGGCGCCGCGTGGCGATCGGCCCAGCGTCGGCGCGTGTCGGGATCGGTCGCGCTGAACGTGCCGACGATCCCTGCGAAGAACGTCGCGACCGCGATGAGCTTCAGGAATCGGTAGACGAGCAGCGCGGTGACCACGGCCCGTGGATACCTCGACCCAGTCGTTCGCCGAGCGATTCGACACACGACTTCACGTTTCGTGGCAGACCACGCGCCTCGTGAGCGTCTCGGTCTACGTCCACTTCCCGTACTGCCTGCGCAAGTGCCCGTACTGCGACTTCAACTCGTACGGCACCGCGCGCACCGACGTGCCGCACGAGGCGTACGGCGATGCCGTCCTGCGAGAGCTCGCGTGGCGCCTCCCTCCGGTGGCCGATCGCACGCTCGCCTCGATCTTCTTCGGCGGCGGCACGCCTTCGCTCTGGGAGCCTGCGCAGATCGGGCGCGTGATCGCGATGATCCGCGGCGCGTTCGCGCAGCAGGCCGACGACGTCGAGGTGAGCGTCGAGTGCAACCCGACATCGCTCGATCGCGAGCGCACCGCGGCGCTCCGCGAGGCGGGCGTGAACCGTGTGTCGGTCGGCGTGCAGTCGCTCGACGCCGAGCGCCTCGCCTGGCTCGGACGCCTGCACGACGCCGAGGGCGCGCTGCGTGCGCTGCGCGAGGCGTCGCTCGAGATGCCGCGCGTGAGCGGCGATCTGATGTTCGGCATGCCCGGGCAGGCGCCCGAGGCCTTCCTCGCCGACCTCGAGCGCGTGCTCGAGACGGGCGTGCGTCACGTGTCGGCGTATGCGCTCACGATCGAGCCCGGCACGCAGTTTGGTGAGCTCCACAAGAAGGGTCGCCTCCCGATCGCGACCGACGACGCTTACGCCGACACGTTCCTCGCGGTCGAGGCGCGCCTCGCGAAGGAGGGCTTCGATCACTACGAGGTCTCGAACTACGCGCAGCCCGGACAAGAGGCGCGACACAACGAGCACTACTGGCGCGGCGGCGCGTATGTGGGCGTCGGCGCGGGCGCCGTCGGGTGCGTCGACGATCGCGAGACCCGGAAGAGCGAGCGCTGGCGGAGCGAGTCACTGCCCACGCGCTACCTCGAGGCGAGCGGCTCCGAGACGGTCACGTCGTGGCGCGAGACGCTCACGCCCGAAGATCGCGTGCGCGAGTCGCTGATGCTCGGCCTGCGCACGCAGAGAGGCGTGTCGATCCCTCGCGTGCGCGAGGCGACCGGTGTCGATCTCCGCGAGGGACGCGAGCGCGCGATCGAGCGCCGCACCTCGCGCGGTGAGCTGACGATCGACGACGACCACGTGATGCGCGTGCCCCGCGAGCACTGGCTCGCGCTCGACGCGATCGTCACCGACCTGTTCTGACTCGTCGGAGCGAGGTCAGAGGGGGACCTCGACGCGGAGGCCCGTGACCCAGAGGCGCGACTGGCGCGTGGTGAAGTTCGTGAAGAGTCCCGCGAGGAGCAGCGTCACCGAGCGCACGTCGCCGCCCGTGTCTTCGACGGCGAAGGCGTACGCGTCGAGATCCATCAGCAGGTAGGAGCCGTCGGCCATGGTGAGCGTGCTCGCGCCGAACGAGTCGAGCGTGGTGCCGTCGTCGTAGCCGGGCACCACCGCGAGCTCGCGAGAGAGCGCGCGGAGCACGATGCCCGCGGCGTCGACCGTGACGAGCGCGTAGCCGTTGCGGAGCGGCGTGGCCGCGAGCGTCGTCGCCGTGGTGCCGCCGGGCGTCGGCAAGAAGACCATCGCGTCGCTCGTGCAGTCCGACGGCTCGGGGCACGTGATCTGGTGGATCGTGGTCGAGGGGCCGTTGGGCACCGCGATCATCGCCTCGGTGCGGTAGATCGCGTGCTCTGCGATCACCGGCGGCACGTCGGTCATGTCGATGAAGCCGAGGCGCTCGTAGCTCGTGCGCAGCATCGCGCCCTCTTCGCGCAGGCGCATCATCGTGCTGGCGCCCGTCTCCGGATCCCAGAGGAACGCGAAGTCCGCGAGCGCGCGGATGCTGAGCACGTCGGAGGTGAAGAGCGACGAGGTGAGATCGCTCGCGGCCGCACGCGCGCCGACGTCGAGCGCGGTCAGGTAGGGCTGGCCCGCCTCGTAGCGCACGGGATCGATGCCCGTCGCGAGCCGCTCACGCTCGCGCACGAGGTAGCGGAGGCTCTCGTCGGGACCGACGGTGCGCTCACCGCCGGAGATCGCCGCCTGGCCGAACGTGTACACGCCGTGGCCACCGACGCCGAGCGTGCGGTTGTAGGAGGTGGGCGCGCTGCCCTCGGTCCACGTCCAGCCCGCCTGCACGTTCGGCATGTCCTCGGTGCGCGAGCGGATCGCGAGCGCGCGGATCACCGCGCCGTCCTCCGCGAGCGCGAGATCGATGAGGTCCGTGGCCATCGCGAGATCGCCCGATCGATCGGTGGCGGTGTCGGGCGCGTCGCCCGCGAAGCGGAACAAGCGCGCGGCGCCCGTGCCGTCGACGGTGCCGACGTAGCCCACGCCGCGTCCGTCTGGATCGGAGCGGCCGGTGAGCGAGACGCCGATGGGCGCGAGCATGCTGCCCGTGACGATGTCGCGCGCGGGCATCGCCGGCGACGTCCACGACGAGAGCAGGCGCACCGTCTGCGAGAGCGAGGCGTTGAACGTGAAGGCGTTGGCGAGCTGCGTCTGCGCGCCGCGCGGTCCGCTGTCGAAGCCCACGATGTGCGCGTCCGGCACCTCGACGCGACCCACGTCGGCGCGCGGACCCGCGTCGATGCGCGGTCCGCCTCGGCGCTCGAGGCACGATCCCACCATTCCGTCCATCGCCCCCACGCAGCGGCCATCGAGCGCGCAGTCCGCGTCCGTCATGCACTCGCTGCGACACTCGACCTCCACGCACACGAGGCCCGCGGTGCAGTCGCTCGTCCTCGTGCAGTCGTCTTCGTCCGGCAGCGAGCACCCGAGCTCCTCGCCCTCCCTGATGCAGCGAGCGTCCTCGCCGCAGCCGGCCTCGCACGAGGGGCGGCAGCGATCGTAGGTGCACAGCGATCCAGCGAGGCAGCCCTCGTCCGTGGTGCACGGCTCGCCGTCGGGCATCGACATGGACACGGGCTCGGTGCAGGCCCCGCCCGAGCACGAGCCGCTGACGCACTCGGAGCCGTCTTCGCACGGCGTGCGGCACTCGCCGCGCTCGCACGTGAGGCTGCCGGAGCAATCCGTCGCCGCGCGGCACGTGTCCTCGGTCTCGAGCGAGCACACCGACGAGCCGTCGTCGCCGAACAGACATCGGCGCCCGACCAGACACTCGCGCGACGTCTCGCAGGTCTCGCGGCATCGGCCATACGCGCACGTGAGGCCCGAGCGGCATCCCGCGGCCGTGCCGCGTCCTGGACGCGGACACTCTCCGCCCAGCGGCGAGAGCGTCGTGCCCGGACACCCGACCACGAAGAAGCCCAGGGTGACGATCGCCACGCCGAAGAACGACGGACGGAAGACCAGCTCGGTAGTGAAGCGCATCGCGCCATGATGGCAGAGCCCCGGCGATCGAGGCAGCGATGTGTCGCGAGGGGTGTCGCGATGGGTTCCGCGCCAACGCCGTTCGCGGTACCGTGGCGGGGCTCGATGGCTCGCGCGGCGCAGTGTTCCCGACGTCCTTCGTCTTCCGTCCGCGGAGCCTCGCTCCTCGTGGGAGCGGCGATCTTCTTGGGCCTCACGCTGCTCTCGGGCCCCGCGTCGGCGCAGGATCGGGAGCCGCCGTCCGAGGCGATGCAGTTCTTCGAGCGCGCGAGAGAGTCGTACCGGGAGGGTCGCTACCCCGACGCCGCAGAGGATCTCGAGCGCGCGCTCGTGCTCGATCCCAACGCCCCCGCGCTCCTGTTCAACCTGGGCCGCGTGTACGAGCTGATGGGTCGCTACGACGACTCGATCGGCGTCTACATGCGCCTCCGCGCGGTCACCCCGCCGACCGAGACCGAAGAGCTCGCGCGGACGGAACAGATCCTCGAGCGCCTGCGCGGCGCGCGCGAGCACGCGGCGCCTCCGCCCAGCGTCGAGACCGTGGGCACGATCGAGCAAGGTCCGACCTTCGTGCGCGAGCGCGGCGTCGCCGACGCTCCGTTCTGGGCGACGCTCATCACCGGAGGTGTGATCGTGATCGGCGCGGCCATCGTCGGTGGCCTCGCGCTCTCGTGGCACGCCGATCTCCAGTCGCGGGTGCTGGGTGCAGACGGCTACACCTCCGACGACTACACGAACCAGCTGAACACCGCGCAGGTGCTGGGCGGGATCGCCGATGTCGCAGGAGGCATCGGCGGCGCGACGGTGGTGGCGGCGCTGCTGCTCTTCGGGCTCCGAGAGCGGTTCTACGAGCAGTGGCCCGACGGGCGCAGCACCTCGCTCCTGCTCGGGCCAGGCTCGTTCGGCATCTCGGGGACGTTCTGATGCGGCGCTCCACGGTCCTGATCGCGGGCCTGCTGCTGTCCTGCATCTCGATCGGCCTCGGTGCGTGCAGCGCGATCGTCGGGAGCCCGCCCGGGACCATTCAATGCGAGCGCGGTTCGCCAGCCGGGACTTGTCCCGGAGGACAGAGCTGCGTGTGCAGCGACGACGCATGCGTCTGCGCGCTGTGCGTTCCGAGCCCCGAGCAATGCAACGGGCTCGACGAGGACTGCAACGGCATCGCGGACGACGGCCTCGACGCAGATTCCGACGGCGATGGCTCTCCCGCGTGCGTCGACGGTGGCCCCGCCGACTGCGACGACGCGAATCCGCTCGTGTTCCCGGGCAATCCGGAGGTCTGCAACGGCTACGACGACGACTGCGAGCTCCGAACGGTGGAGACAGGCAGCTGTCCGGACGGTCTGTGTGGTCCTCCCGCAGATGGCTCGGGCATCCGATGCCTCGATCTCGGCAACTGCGGGGACATCGGCGGTTGCACGGCGACCGAGGTCTGTCGCGACGGAACGTGTCAGGCGGACGTCACCGACAACTGCAACTCGGACCCGATGCTCTGCGCGAGCACTCAACGCTGCGATCGCGCGACCGGAATGTGTGTGGACGTGAGGCCGGACGGAATGTCCTGCACGCTCGACAGCGAGTGCGAGAGTGGCCGCTGCTATCGGCGTGAGGCGCTGGGACTTCCCGACGCTGGCGGAGTGTGCAGCCGCGCGTGCTGCACGGACTTGAACTGCGAGGCTCAGGAGCACTGCGCGGCGCCCGGCACCGGCGCGCGCGGCTGTCTACCGACGGACACCGAGACCTCCACGTGCGCTCGACCCGCCGATTGTGGTGAGACGAACTGCCAGCACGACGACAACTCGCTCACGTTCATGTGCGCGCCTCCACGTGAAGGGGCCACGGGCGGTGAGGGCTGCGGCGATCACCCCGACTGCGCCAGCAACCTCTGCGGCAACGCCACCTTGGACACCCTGCTCGGCCCAGTCAGCATCTCGTACTGCTTCGACCCGTGCGGATCCGTGGAGGACTGCCCTCCGGCTCCCTGGTGGTCGAACGACGAGCGGAGCTGCGTCTACGTCGGCTACCGCTCCACGACGAGCGCAGACGTCAAGTGGGTGAGCGTGTGCCAGTACGTCCCGATGGGCGGCGACCTCCCGAACGGCACGCAGGACAGCGCGTGCACGACGGCGAGCCAGTGCCGCGACGGGTTCTGCAACGTCGCCGCGGGCACGTGCGCGGACTCGTGCTGCAACGACGACCAGTGCCCGGTCGGCTACGTCTGCGCGCCCACGGCAAATCGCTCCCGTTGGGAGATGCGCTGCCGACGCGCGGGTTGAGTCTCGCCGCGGGCGCGCCTTCGGCTACCATCCGGCCCTCCCGCTCTGGTCGCCTTCCCAATGCGTTACTGCCCGACCTGCGCCACGGCGTATCCGAACAAGACGTCGGGCACCTGCCCCAAGGACGGCTCCGTCCTCGTGTCGCCTCAGCAATTCGAGGCGCAGCAGCACGATCCGCTGATGGGCACGCTGATGGGCGGCCGCTACCACATCGTCGGTCGCGTCGGCACGGGCGGCATGGGCACGGTGTACCGCGCGGAGCAGCGCGGCCTCGGGCGACCCGTGGCCCTCAAGGTCCTCAAGGCCGACCTCGTCTCCGATCGCGAGACGGTCGGCCGCTTCCAGCGTGAAGCGAAGGCGATGAGCCTCCTCGTGCACCCGAACACGGTGCGCGTGTTCGACTTCGGCGAAGACCCGGCGGGCCACCTCTACCTCGCGATGGAGCTGCTCGAGGGCGAGCTCCTCACCTCGATGGCGGAGCGCGAAGGCGCCGTCGACGTGAAGGAGTCCGTGGTGATCGCGCAGCAGATCCTGCGCTCGCTCCACGAGGCGCACACCAAGGGCCTCGTCCACCGCGATCTCAAGCCGGACAACATCTACCTCGCGCGCGTCGAGGGCCACCCCGACGCCGTCGTGAAGGTGCTCGACTTCGGCATCGCGAAGATCTTCAGGGACGACGCCAAGCCGATCGATCAGCTCGAGACGCAGGCGGGCACGGTGTTCGGCACGCCGCGCTACATGTCGCCCGAGCAGGCCCAAGGGAAGCCGCTCGACCCGCGCTCCGACCTCTATTCGGTGGGCGTTCTCTTGTTCCAGCTGCTCGCGGGACAGGCGCCGTTCACCGACGAGGACGCCGTCGTCGTCATGGCCAAGCACATCCGTGAGGAGGTGCCGCTCGTGACGGAGGTGGTGAGGGATCGACCGATCCCCAGCTCGCTCGCGCAGATCATCCGACGCGCGCTCGAGAAAGATCCCGCGCGTCGCTTCTCGACGGCCGATCAGTTCGAGCAAGCGCTCGCCGCCTCGCTCCCCGACGTCGCGATCGAGCGCGAGCTCCGCGCCGCGGGGCGTCGATCGTCGAGCAGCGTGATGCAGGATCGGCGCTACGTGCCGCACGCGATCGCCGGAGCCGTCGCGCTCCTGGCGCTGCTCGCGGCGGGCGTGATCGCGCTCCTGCCGCCCGGCGATCCCGACATCGAGATCTTGCCGCCCACGGCGCCTCCGCCGACGACACCGCTCGTCGTGGCCACGCGCCGCGTGCTCGTCGACAGCACGCCGACGGGCGCCCAGATCTGGCGCGGCGGCGCGCAGATCGGCGCCACGCCGATGACGTTCGACTGGCTGCCGGGTCAGCCCTCGGTGCTCGAGCTGCGCCTCGATCGTCACGCGCCCGCGATGCTCGATCTCGCGACCGCGCACGACAGCGAGATCGTCACGCTGCAGGCCCTGCCGGACGTGGCCCCGCCGACGACGACGGGCAGCGTGGGCACCGACGTACGCGGTCCGCGCGGTCCGCGAGGCCCTCGCGTGGACGAGACGGACGCGTCGATGGTCGCGACGACGCTCACGATGACCACGCCGCCGACCACCGGCGGCGGCTACGAGCGCTTCGAGTAGTCGCGTGCGCCGCGCACCCGTGACCCTCGCGATCGCGCTCCTCCTCGGCGTGATCGTGCCGATCGGTCCCGCGATCGACGCGCGCACCGAAGCGCAGGCGCGCGCAGCGTCGGGCTCGGTGGTGATCGCCGGCGGCGGCGACGTGCTCGCCCACATCCGCGTGGTGCGCGCGGCGCGCGAGCACGGCTGGCCGCACGTGCTCACGGGCCTCACCGAGATGGTGCGCGAGAGCGACGTGGCGTTCGCGAACCTCGAGACGCCGCTCTCCGAAGAGCGCCCCGTCGAGTCGGGCTCGCCGCCGATCCTCGGCGCACCGGCAGAGCTCGCGACCGGGCTCGCGGGCGCGGGCATCGACGTGCTGTCGATCGCGAACAACCACGCGTGGGATCAGTGGGCGCGCGGCGCGGAGCGCACCGTCCTCGCCGTGCGCGCGGCGAACATGGGCGCGATCGGCGCAGGCCCCACGCTCGACGACGCGTTCGCGCCGTACGTGATCACGCGAGGCACGACGCGCGTCGCGTTCGTCGGCATCACCGAGCGCGTCAACGCTGGCCCCGGACACAGCCCTCCCGAGGCGCTCATCGCGCGCTGGGACGACGACGCGCGCGTCGGCAGCGCGATCGAGCGCGCGCGCGCGCAGGCCGACGTCGTCGTGGTGTCGATCCACTGGAGCCACGACTTCGTCGAGCGCCCGAACGGCCGCCAGCGCGAGCGCGCGCGCTTCCTCGTCGATCACGGCGCGGACGTGATCCTCGGACACGGCCCGCACGTGCTGCACGTCGTCGAGCGCATGTCGTCGCCGCGCGGCGAGGCGATCTGCGCGTACTCGCTCGGCAACCTGCTCTCGAACCAAGGCAATCGCTACCGCGTGGGCCGTCGCGCCGCCGCGGGCGCGCACATCGCGACGTGGCTGCCGAGCTCACGCGACGGCGCGTGGCTCCGCGTCGAGGCCACGGCGACCGCAGGCCGCGTCGCGATCGGCCGCGTCGAGGCCGTGCCGCTCTTCACGCTCAACAATTTCTGGGAGATGGAGCGCGACCGCGCCCTCGAGCCCGACATCCGCGTGCAGCGCCTCGCGGCCGTCACCGACGTACCGCTGCGCGACGAGCGGAGACCGATCATCGGCGCGACGCTCAGCGGCGTCGTGACGCTCGTGGATCGCTGACCGATCAGGTGTTGTCGTCGGGCTCGGCGAGCTTGCGGGCGCGCGGGATCGCGACCTCGGATGGGCGGCGCGGAAAGAGCAGCGAGCGTCGCTCGTCGCTCCCGACGGCCGGATGCTTGCCGGTGCTGCCCGGCTGCCCCGTCTCGCTGGTGGGTCGGCTCGTGAGCCGCGCCGCGTGTCGGAACGCGTCGCTCGTGGTCGCGAACGCGCGCACGAGACCGCCGCGCGCGAGCGAGGCCATGTTGATCTCGGCGACGTGGAGCTCGTCGCCCACGACGAGCACGAGCGGCAGATCGCCGGACACGGCCCACTCGGTGAACGCGTCGCGGAACGCGCGATCTCGATCACGCGCAGAGCGGATGTCGAGCACGGTGCGCGAGGTCTGCGCGAGGCGCGCGTTCTGCGTGATCGAGCGCGTGAGCGCGGGGAGGTCCTCGATGGCGACGCCGTCCACGAGCTCCGCGACCAGCACGGCCTGCCGCGGCGCATAGCGCACGCGCGACGCACCGACCTGGCTCTCTTTCACTCCGGGGGCGCGCATCCGCGGGGAGAGTCGCGCGCAGAGTGCGCGGAAAGCAAGCACGACGAGCCGCTACAGCTCCGGCGGATAGAGCCACTTCGAGGCGGTGCGCGTGAGGAACGGCATCATCAGCCACGCCATCAGCGCGACGGTCGCCATCGTCTGCGGGGCCACCGCGATCGCGAACGGCAGGTCGCGCAAGAGCGGCTCGCTGAGGAGCCCGACGATCACGACGAGCGGGTAGAGGCCGAGCCAGGTGAGGACGGCCATCTTCCAGCGCGGCGGTGGCATCGCGCCGCGCACGCGCGGGGCGGGGAGATCGAAGAAGGGCTCGAGGCCTTCTTGCGTGCGCACCTCGACGGCCTCGGTGAAGGGCTCCGCGCGCGTGAGCCACTGCGTGCGCTCTTCGCTCGTCTGCCACGCGTCGAGGTGCGCGGCCGACGCGAAGCGGAACACGAGCACGTGATCGCGGCCGCTTCCGGGCTCGGGGCGGAGCACCGTCGAGCCTTGGTAGCCCTCGAAGCGCGCGGTCGCGGCGATCACGTCGTGCAGCCAGCGCTCGAGCTCGTCGTCACGACCTCGACGCGCGCGGCGCGAGACGACCACCGTGACGGGATCGCCGGACGAGACCGCCGACGTGCTCACTGCGCGCCCGTGCTCGTCCAAGCTGGCGGAAGCGGCGGCGGCTGACGCGGCGCGATCGGGAGGAGCGCGGGCTGCCTCACCTCGTTCACCGTCGTGGTGGGCGCCTGCGCGACCTGACCTTGCGTGACCGGAGTGGCGACGAACGGCGCCGGGATCTGCACGTTGCCGACGCCCGGCACCGGCACATCGACATAGGTCGGCACCGGACCGATCGACGGACCCGCCGAGCCCTGCGTCGTGATCGGCGGATCGCTCCCGCCGCCCGGTGGGCGCGGCGATCGCGCCACGTCGACCTCGGCCGCCACGCGCATGCTGCCTTCGCCGTCGCCGCCGTGGAATTGCACGGTGTAGTGGCCCGGCTGCACGAACGCGTAGCTCGCCATCCAGCTGTTCTCGGACGTGCCCGCGGTCGCGTCGACGCGACGACCCACACGACGACCATCGCGCACGATCACGAAGCGCGGGCGATCGGTGATCGCGAGCGTGATCGCGCGCGGCAGCACGGCGGTGAAGATCACCGACTCACCCGCGATCGGATCGGGCAGCACCGAGAGCGTCGGCTCCGTCGGGCCAGGAGGAACGCGCAGCTCCGTCAGCGTGCGCGTGAGCGCGTCGTCGCCGGGCACGAGCACGAGCGCCCGCTCCTGGAGCGCGATCGCGTCTTCGCGATGTCCCTCGTGGGACGCCGCCTGCGCGCGCTCGGCGAGGCGAGTGGCGGCAGATCGACGGAGTCGCAGCGCGTCCGGATCGTTCGGGCGCTCGCCCAGCATGCGCGCGGTGATCGCGAGCACCGTGTCGGCGCCGTCTCCGTCGAGCCGGTCTGCGGTGAACGCCTCTTCGGCCGCGCGCACGTTGTCGACGCGTCGATCCTCGGGCGACGGACCGCCGAAGTGACCGAGCGCCCAGAACGTGCCCGCGACCGCGAAGATGCCCATGACGAACGCGACGAGGAGCAAGAGCGCGGCGCTCGTGCTCGAGCGTCGCTGCGCGTCGTGACGACGTCGCGGCAGGCCCGCGATGCTGTACTCCTCGGTGCTCGCGCGCATCGGCTCGGGCGCCCACGCGCTCGACTGGGCGCTCGACTGCGGCGGCGGCCGCTCGGACGTGGGGCGGCCCTGGGCCATGCGCGGCGTGGGCGCAGGACCGGGCGCGCCTCCCGCCATGCCGTGGCTGAGCGAGACCTGACCGCTCGGCTCGCGCTCGCCCGTGCCGCGACGGTGACGCACTTGGAGGCCCGAGCGCTCGCCCGCCTCTGCGAGCACCTCGGCGAAGTGGGCGCCGTCTTCGTAGCGACCGTCGGGGTTCTTCGAGAGCGCGCGCATGACGACGTCGGCGACGCCATCGGGCACCTGCGATCCGCCCGCGCGTGTCTTGAGGTGCGGGATGCGCTCGTGGATGTGCTGCATGAGCAGCGTCACCGGAGAGCTGCCGTCGAAGGGCGTCTCGCCGCAGAGCATCTGGTAGGTGAGGACGCCCATCGAGTAGACGTCGCTGCGCGCGTCGGTCTGCTCGCCGGCCGCGCCCTCGGGCGAGATGTAGCGGGCGGTGCCGAACACGAGGCCCGACTGCGTGGCCTGCGTCTGTTCGTCCGCGCGGAGCAGGCGCGCGATGCCGAAGTCGAGGACCTTCACGAAGTCCGGGTCGCGACCCTTGGGTGTGAGGAAGATGTTCTCGGGCTTCACGTCGCGGTGGACGATGCCCTGCACGTGCGACTCGCCGACGCCCTCGGCCACCTGCACGGCGATGTGGAGCGCGCGGCTCGTGGGCAGGCGCGGCTCGACGCGCAAGAGGTCCGCGAGCGGCCGGCCGCGGAGGAGCTCCATGACGAGGTAGAGGCTGCCGTCGGGCAGCTGACCGAACAGGAACACGCGGACGATGTTCGGGTGATCGAGCGAGGTCGAGATGCGCGCCTCGCGGTGGAAGCGCCGCACGGCGTCGGGGTTCTGCGCGAGATCGGGGTGGAGGATCTTGATCGCGACGTCGCGACCGAGCGTGGTCTGCCGCGCCCGGTAGACCATCCCCATGCCGCCGGCGCCGATGCGCTCTTCGATGCGGAACTGATCGAGCAGCACCTGTCCGAGGCGCGGATCGTGGTCTTCCTCGAGCAGACGCAGGGCGGCGCCGTCCTTCTGGCAGAAGACCGCCGCCGCGTCGTACTTGGCACCGCAGCGCGGACAGGCTCTGGCGAATGCCTCCACGGGAACGGGGAAGGTACCAAGTCCCCGGCTCCGCGGCAGCTCTGTTGGCCCAGCGAGGGCCCCGCCGCGAGGCGCCCCCGGGGTGGAGGGCACAATCATGGGGTTGATGCTCCGGACCCCGGTTCGCTATCGTGCGTGCCGGAGGTTCCATGCGCTCTCTCGCCCGCGGCCTGTTTGCGTTCGCGATGCTCGGCATCGTCCAGCTCGGTGCGGCGCTCGCGCCGACGGTGGCGCAGGCGCAGACCACGAACGTCGTGGTGCTCGGCCTCACCTCGCTCGAGGGCGACGACACCTTCGCGACGAACCTCAGCGGCGCGCTCCGCCAGGCGTCGAGCCAGGTGCGCGGCTGGGCGGTCTCCGATCGCGACGTGCCGCTGAGCCAGCTCGAGCTCGCCACCGGCTGCGACGCGACCGAGCTCGAGTGCGTGCAGCAGATCGCCAACACCGTGGGCGCGCAGCGCCTCGTGTACGGGACGATCCAGCGTCAGGACGCGGGCGGAGGTCGCTTCGACTTCGTCATCTCCATTCATCTCTACGACACCGCGAGCAACACCATCATCCGCTCGCTCGACGAGCGTCTCCCCTCGAGCCGCAGCGACATCGACGATCTCCGCGAGCCCGCGCGTCGCTACGCGACGACGCTCGCCGAGGGCGCGGGCACGGCGACGGCCGGTGGCGGCGGCCTCCCGCCCGAGGGTCAGGAAGTGGGCACCGGCACGGGCGGCGGCGAGACGGGCACGGGCGGCGGCGAGACCGGCGGCGGCGAGACCGGCGGCGGCGAGCA
>CAZCVE010000023.1:0-124371 GCA_964502175.1 uncultured Sandaracinaceae bacterium | reverse complement strand
ATCGCTACAGAGATATCGAGAGGAACCTGTCTCACCCGACGTTGGCACAGAGGGGATCACCTGTTGCCGGCGCTCCGAATGCAATCGGAATGGCGATCGAACTGAGCGCTCCCTGCGCCAACATCGACGAGACGAGTGCCCCCTCCACTCTCACGCAGCAGGAGACGGACCTTCGCTCTCTGGTCAACCGACAACTCCTCTACTTGCCCAGTCTCGCTGCGGGAACCCAGAATCCATTCGAGCTTCCAATCTTCCAGCGGCGCAATGTGGCAGGTCCCTCCGCAGAGCCACCGACCCTGAGGGTCTCGACGCGGCGCGGACTCACCGGCGTTGCCATCAGCAACACCGCGTCCATCGGGGGAACTAGCAGCCTCGACGACGTTCGGCCTGGCGCCTTTTACAATGAGTTCCGCTGGCGGCCCAGCGGGTCCGCTTGGGTGTTTCCCAGCCGCTCGTTCGTGTGTGCAACCGGGCAGACATGTCTCATCGCGACGCTCGATGCGCCCACCAACGTGGCCTCAATCAACCTCTGCGACCAGAACCGCTTTCTCCCCGGCTCACTCTGGACTTGGACCGGATCGTCTGGTGGCGCTTCCGCGTGCTCTTGGACCTTCGACGCCCCGGCCACCAACGGGAGCGCCGCGTGGTTGACGAGCACCGCCCGTGACCTCACCCACATGAGTCAATCCCGGCTCGTGATGAGTTTTCGCCGAAAGACCAACTACCGAAACACCGTCGCGCCAATCGTCCGGTTCGACGTCGAAGTGAGCAGTAACAACTTCGTCGGTTGCTCCATGTCGAACTTCGGAGCATGTCGCGTAGTGCGTCGGGTCGGAAACACCATACACGCTTCCTCTCCGAACCCGTACTACGTGACGCTCGTCGCTGACGTCAGCGACTTCGACGGCCAAGCCAACGTCCAGATGCGAGTCAGGGTGTGGGACAACGAAAATTTTTCTTGCGGAGATGGCGAGTGCCGTTCACCCGAGACGAGTGCAAGTTGCCCGGCTGACTGTCCGGTCTCGCCGCCGCCGTACAGCCCCCGACTACGAGTCTTCGATCCCGTCTTCGTGGGGTGGTACCAATGACCAGGGTTTTCATTGCCATTGCGCTTTTCGCCGTGGGCACGTGTGGCACTCGCGAGGCGCCCGACGCGGCCTCCGATGACGCTGGAACTAACACGCCCGCTACAGCGGATGCAGCCTCGGATGCGGCACCCGCCGTCGCGGATCTGTGGTGTACGGGCCGACCAGTTCCGGAAGGCCTCGCCTGCGTCGTACAAGACGTGACGACGGTCGGGCCCTGCGACGGCCACGGCGGCGTCGTCTTCGATGGCAGTGAGTGCCGGGTCGCCCGCGGAGCCGCGTGCGGCTCGAGCGAACGAGGCGGCTTCGACTCGCTGGAAGAGTGCGCGGTCACGTGTGCTGCTGCGGGCCACTGCAACCTGTGGGGGGTCCGCGGGCCGCCAGAGGGCCCAGGGGTCGCCGACCATTGTGGGGGCGCACTGATCGAGTGTGCCCGTGTCGCCGCCTTCACAAATCTCGCGACCTTCGCGCGTCCACCTCGGGATTGTGCGGTTTGGGGACCTCTTGCGGATGGACTTGCCTCCGGGTCGGAATTGCCGTTTCCGGAGCAGTGGGACGTGATGTGGTCGCTCACGCTGGTCGCCAGCTACTCCTACCCAGTTGATTGCGATCCGGGTCCGTGAGGCCTCACACCGAGCCGAACACGCCATCTCACAGAGAGTGCGTGACCGAGAGGTCGTGCACGATGACCTCGCCGTACGCGTCTGCGTCGTCGCCGCGCGCGACGTTCGACTGCGTGTAGACGCCGGCCTTGAAGTAGCAGCCGCTCACTGCGCGAGCGACGTCGACCTCGAAGGTGCCGTCGTCGCCGTGATCGACGCGGATGTGGCCGCCCTCCGCGACGATGCGCACGACGAAGCGCTCGCCGAGCGTGTAGTCCGCGTCGAGCGTGCCGAGCTCCTCGCCGCCGCCCTCGACGAAGAGGTGCGCGTCCTCGAGTCGGATCATCACCACGTCGTCGTCGGCGTCGTGGATCTGTCCCGCGACCACGTGTGGCTTCACCTCGGGCAGGTGCGTGATCGTCTGATCGATCCGCATCTCGTGGCGCCCCGACGTCGTCGACCAGCTCGCGCGCACGGTGCCGCCCGGCTCCATCTCGCGGAGCTCGGAGCGCGGGTAGGACGACCCGCTCGTCGTGACGCCGCCTGCGTTCGCACGGAACTGCACGCCGCCAGGCACGAGCACGAACCACGGATCGATCTCGTGCGTCGCGAGCTCGGGCTGCGTGATCTCCATCGGCATCTCGGTCGGACCGATCGGCAGCGTCAGCTTCCAGATCGAGAGATCGAGCAGCTCCGAAGGCAGCGTCGCGACCGACGCCGCATCGCTCGCGACGTGCGCGTCGAGAATCTCGGCCGTGTCGGGTGACGTAGGCGCGTCCGAGCTCGCGTCCTCCCTCGTGGAGGCATCGGAGGCAGCCATCGCATCGATCGCGCTCGCCGCATCGCTGCGCGTCGCAGCATCCTCGCGCGAAGGCGTGATCGTGTCACAGCCCACCGAGAGAGTGACGACGAGCAGAAGGAGAGAACGACGAGCCCGGGCGCGAGGCATGTCAGCGAGCGTCAGTCTGAGCGTCGACGCCCGCGTCGTCCGAGCAATACGGAAAGCACGGTGCCTCGCACGTACAGCCCACCAGAACGATCGCAAGGACGACGAGAACGAATCCGAAAGCGGCCTGTGTCAGGCGAGTGAACGTCGGGGAATTCATGGAACCTCGAAAGAGAGTGAAAGGGGGTCAATCCGATAAAGTTGGCCGTAGGCCTCGAGCACCGAATCGGTCGCCGACACGTACAGCACGCGGTTCTCCTGGAGGTCGCTCGGATCGACCGTCGCGCGCGCACCATCGCTGAGCCGATAGAAGACGAAGTGGCGGGCACTCGGATCGTCCGGGCGAGCCTCGGAGTGAACGTAGTAGCCCCCTCCCACTTCGCCGCTCGTATGGCCTGAGACGGCTGCGACGCGGCGTGGCGCGACGAGCGCCGCGCCTCCGTACTCAGCGGTCCACAAAGAGACACTCTCGTAGCTGAGCGTGGCGTCGTCGTAGCCGCGTCCTTCGATCCATGCGAGGGTGTTGCCGTCGCTGGAGAAGCCGCGAATGTCGGACCCGCGAACGCCCTCGCCCTCGACCGACCGCAGAACGGTTGGCGGCGCGCCACTGCCGGAGCGGACGAGGACGGTGGGACCCCGCCACGACTCCCAGACCAGATCGTGAGAGCCGAAGATCTCCAGGTGGCTGGTCTCGCTGATGTCGCCTGTGCCGTACGTGGGGACTACGTAGGAACCGTCATTGCCAATGAGGACAGGGACGTTGCCAAATCGCGCGCCCACGTGCGTGGGGCTGACCCGGAGCCTGGGCGCGAACGACGACCCATGCTCTTCGTTGCGGTACAACTCTCGGAGGCTGCCCCGAGGGTCGCCCACTTCCGCGCGGAGCACGCTCCACCAAGCGCGCTCGAGACGATCCCCACTGGCGTCGTAGTCCATGAAGTTGACTTCGATCGAGAGAGAGTCGCCTCCCGAGCCTTCTCCGTAGATCGAGCAGAATGGCTCGCCCCTCGGGATACGAGCGTTGCCGCGGTCTCTGAACGCCACGAGCACCCGCTCCGACAGAAGGTCGACGAACACGACAAACCTCCGGGGATCCCCTGTCCCATCGGGCGTCTCCGCGATTAGCACCGCTACCGCGCTCCCTGCGGCGTCATCGATCTGCAGTAGGTTCACGGTGTTTCGCCAGTGCCGACAACCAGCGCCACAGTCTGCGGTCCACCCGAAGTCGGTGAGTACCCGCTCCGGGTAGATCGCCACATCGATCTCGCACTCCGACGGCAACAAGGCGACATGAGCCCAGCCCGGGTCGCCGATGGGCACGGGAGCATCGCGGCCGACGTCGGGCGTGATGGTCTCGGGTGACTCGGCCACCGCGTCCGACGACGACACGTCGCCTGCGACGGTGGTGCCCGCGTCCGGGTCCTCGGGAGCTGGACACGTGCACGTGGAGAGGAGAGTGAGCGTGCCCACACCTACTATCCATCGAACGTGTGTCCAGCCGGCCTGCGGCCTCAGAGACACGACCCCATCCACCCTGAGGTGAACGAGTCAGTACCGTAGTCCGAGAGGCTGTAGTCGCGACCGGACCGGGTCAGCAACGAGACGCCGCGATCGTCCGCCCGCAGAACGCTGAGGTTGGGTGGAAGCTGGCCCGCCCCCACTCTGACGCCTCGAAGGCGCGCCGCGTCGAACGTCAGTTCGATCCGAGCAATCGCGTGAGCCCCGCCGATGCCCGCGGCGATGTAGAGGGCGCGATCAGAAGTGATGGCCATCTCGAATCGGTCGTGTGGTGTGACACGCAGCCAGCGTGCCGACTCGGTCGTGTGACCCGACTCAGGCACGACCGCGAGAATACGCGCATAACGTCGGTGACCGACACGAACCTGATCCAGCACCCACAGCACGCCGTCCCGCGCCGAGTAGGTCGCCGCGAGGACATCGCCCACGTCGTCGAGCTCTCGCGACTCCCACACGCCCGCCACGAGGTCGTAGCTTGCCAGCTCCGCCCCTCGATCCGCGGTCGCGTCACGCAGACTGAAGAACTGCCGTCGGGTCGCCGAGAGCACCGACACCTCGACGGAGGGGTCGAAGGGCGGAGCGTTGGACGCGAACGCGGCGAACTGCGGCCCATCGGAGGGGGGGCACTGACCCGGCGGACACTGCGGGGTCAAGTCGACGAACGCTCCGTTCACCTCGCCGACGCGAGACGAGATACCGGCTGGACCGACTGCGACGTAGCGAATGATCGTGTTCCGGAGTTCCGAAGTGGACTCGGCTGCCCCGAGCCACCGACCCGCTACCGCCAAACGAGCGAACGACGCGGCCTCGTTTGCATCCACCGGCGGCGTGACCGCGCTGCCGAGGAGCGTCCCGATGCCGCCGGATACCCTCGAATCGCGAACGAGAAAGCTCCCGCGGCCGAACCAGTTCCACCCGCGCGTCAACGGCGCGATCGGCTCCACAAACCGTCGAAGCGCCTCAGGGGCATCCACGACGTCGGAGAACGGTCCGCTCAGGTAGTGATTGGCCAGTCGGCGCGTGTCGGGGTCGAGCGAACCCCCACCCACGTACGCTCTCGTGTGGCTCCAGAACACGCCGTGGAGGGGACCGGTCGGGATGGTCTCGGGGCCATCGATCGGCGAGAGCGCCGTCATGCTCCAACGCGGGATGTCATCCTGATGAAGCCGGAATCGCCCATGCCAGTCGCGCGCAAACCGACTGTCAGTCGCGGGCGAGTAGGAGATCTCGACCTCGGCGCGAAGCGGGAGCGGCGGTCGATCGACGAGCGCCGAGTCGGTCATCGTCACGAAGCGCCACGGCACCGACTCTGTCAGGCCGTCGTAGTCGTTCGGCTCGGCCAGGGAGCATCCCTGGTCGTACGCATCTCCCCCCGTCAGCGCACACCGAGTCCGCGATTCGTTGGTGTCGCCCTCGGCACCGTCACAGCGACAGAATCGAAAACCAGTCAGTGCGCTCCGACGCGGCGCCCCCTGAACTGCATCGACATCGATCCGGTCGAAACGGGTGCGCCGCACGAAGCCCGAGGTCGTCGACTCCGCCACCAGCTCGGTGCGCGCGCAGGGCACGGGGTCGCACGCGTCGGCCACCGGCTCGATGGGCGGCGCCCCGGACATCGCGAGCTCGCGGTTGACCTCGCCGACGGCGTCCGCGTTGCAGTCCGCTTGGTCGCGGTCCGCGTTCGCCGGGCAGCTGTCGCAGACATCCGGCACGCCATCGCGATCCTGGTCGTTGGTTCCTTCGACGCCGAGGCTCCCCGCCGGGAAGCTCGTCGGGCGTGGCGCGCAGCCGTAGTCTTGGCCAACCCCCGTGAGAGGATGAATGCAGGTGAACGTTCGATTCGCGTCGTTGACGTTCTGCATCGGGTTGTAGAAGCCCCAGCAATTGTCGTGGCGGCCGACGAGGCCGTCTTGGTCAGGGTCGAGGATGTCGGCTTCGGGCGGGCGAGCCCCGTAGCCGCGGCGGGTGAAGTCCGGCTCCCCGGTCCACACCTCCGACGTGCCGTCGAGCACCGACACCATCTCGCCAGGGTAGTGGCGCTCCTTGGGACCCAAGAAGGTCGCCATGAAGCTCTGCATGCCCGACGCGGTGAGGCGAACGACGATGTCGGCCGTGCCGTTCCCAGATGACTTCACGCCGAGGAGCTGGAACGGATTGCCATCATCGACCCGGTTCCAGAACACCCCGCATCCGCTGTCCCCCGCGTAGCCGCGCTGCTCGCGTGTGAGGAAATCTCGCGGACCGACGAACGCAACCTCGGTCACGGCGTACATGCGCATCCGATGCCCGCGCCTCCCTGGATCTCGGCCTCGACGGCCTCGACAGGGGCGATTCGGCTGTCGCAGGCTGCGAGCGCTCCCGCTCCGATCGTGGCCGCCAACGCATCCACGACCCATCGCCATCCCGCGGTTCGTCTCATCGGAACCTCCTCAGGTCAGGGTCGACGGGTCGAGGGTAGGAGTCAAGCGGGGCCGTCACTCATCGTACAGCGAGCGCGTGGTGCCTTTGCCGTCGCTCCACTTGGAGAGCCAGTCCTTCATGCGGAGCTTCTTCACGGTGTTGCCGCTCGTCATGTAGCGGACCTTGCCGAAGATCTTCCGCTCCGGGCCCCACGCGCGGTCGTAGGCGCCGAAGACCCAGCCGATGTTCGTGTAGGTGTTCGGGTCGCGGCCGTCGATCGCGTACTTGTCGTTGAGGTGGATCAGCGCCTCGAAGGCTTCGCGCGGATCTTCGAACCAGCTCAGCGTCGTCTTGCCCCACACCATGCGGAGGTAGTTCTGGATGCGGCCCGTCTCGCGGAGCTCGCGCTGCGCGGCGTTCCACACCTCGTTCTCGGTCTCGCCGCGATCGAGCTGATCGACCGTGTAGATCGCAGGCCGCGGGTCATGGCGGTGATCGGCGAGCGTCTTGCGCGCCCACGCGGGCACGCCCTCCCACGTGGTGAAGTCGTCCGTGTGGTGGCAGCGCGCGAAGCCGAGCTCTCGCCAGGTGACGAGCTCGTCGAGGAAGCCATCGGCCGCGTCGCTCGCGTTCCACCAGCCCTCGCGGCTGCCGTGAGGCTTCTTCGCGATCTTGTCGGGCGTCCAGTCCGTGACCCGCGCGATCTCGGCGAGGATCTCGTGCGAGCTCACGTGCCCGAAGTGGAGCCAGCTCGAGAGCCCGCTCGCGACGTCGTCGTCGGGGTGGCTGCGGTCCTCGTGGTAGCGCGCGAGCTTCTTCGCGACGAAGCGCTTCATACGCGCGCGCCCTTCTCGCTCGCCGCCGTGCTCGTCGATGCCGCCGATCGTGTGATCGATCGGGAGCGATGCGACGAGCGAGCCGAGGTCCGCGAGCTCGGCGTCGGTCGCGAAGCGGTAGCGCTCACGCACCTTCGTGGGCACGAGCTCATGGGTGCCGCGTCCGATGCCCTTCGTCAGCGGGCCAGGCATCGGCGCGCCGTCGAAGTGCGCAGGGAGGGTCTTCTGCACGAAGCGTCGGAACTGGTGCGCGAAGTTGAAGGGCCCCGTGCTCGCGCGCAGCGGCAAGAGGCCACACGAGTCGACGACCTCGAAGCGCACGCCGAGCTCCGCGAGCATCGCCTTGGCGCGAGCGCGCATGTGCGGGAGGAAGAACGCGGGAAAGTCGTCGCCCACGACGAGGCACGCGTCCTTCGCGAGCGCAGCGAGCAGGCCCTTGCCGCCCCCGACCTCACGCTCGACGAACGGCAGGTACACGAAGCCCGCGTCGCGCATCGCGCCCGCGTGCTCGGCCATGCCCTCGATCACGAAGCGGTGGAAGCGATCGCACGCGTACGGGTAGTCGACGCGCAGCGGCTCGAGCACGACGAGCGGCTTGCCGAGCTCCTCGCACCACGCGAGCGCGCGCTGGAGCGCGTGGTTGTGCCCGAGCCGACGCGCGGCGGTCATCCAGTAGAGGACGTGCCGACCGCCACGGCGCGCGGCCGTGGGCACGGCAGCGTCGATGCGAATCGCAGGCACGGGCGCGATGGCGGGCATAGGCGCGACAGACTCGTGCTGAGCGCGCGGACTCGCAAGCCCTCCTTATCCCCGGCGCGAGATCCGGCGACCATCGCTCCGTGCGTTCGCTACGAGCACCGCCGCGATCGCGAGTTCGAGGAACAGCAGAAACTGCACACCAACCGGCAAGCGGGGCTCGCCGCCGATGTAAGCGACCCGCGTGCCTGCCACATCGGCCCACCTGACGCTGGTCGGGCCCGAGGCCACGGGGGCGGCGGAGAGCAGCAATTCGTCCTCCGCGGGCGGCGCGCCCTCGATTCGAACGGTGACCTCCGGCGTCGCCTCGGGGTCTGCTTCCACGTACCCGACGGAGTCGCGTCCCGTGACCGAGAGGATCACGAACGTGGCGGCGATCAGCGCATGCGCGAGGAGGCCCACCGAGCCGCCGCGAACGGCCAGTGTCGAGCGTCGTCGGGCGCGCGCGACGGGATCGGGCGCAGAACACTTTTGGATCGAGGCCGCCTCGAGGATCCACCACTCGGGTGCGGTCCTGTCGTCAGCCGCGTCGTTTGCAGAGGTTCGTCGACGCATCTCGCCATAGACGCGCACGGCCTCCGTTGCCCGGACCCGCGCCGCCCAGAAGCGAATGCGACTCGTGTCGACAAGAAGCTCGGGGCCCGACGGCAGGACGAGCGAGATCGTGTTCTCCGGAACGCCTGTCCGCGCCACGACGCCTTCCACCAGGGACGGACCGCTCGCGAGGGGATCGACGGGACGCGCACCCTCCAAGCGTCGCCCGTACGACCGCCAGGCGAGCAGCCACGCGAGGTGGAGCACCGCCGCGACGGCGAGGAGTCCCCAGTTCGCGCTCTCGCTGGATGGTGCGGACCACACGACGGCATCCTATCGCCGGGCGTCGCTAGGTTTGCTTCTTCTTCCGCACGAGCGCGCTGACCTTCACGTCGGGCTTCTGGAGGATCTTCGGCTTTCGCCGCGGGCCGACGAAGCGGTACGCGAGGTAGCCCAGCGCGAGGGCCTCGATCACGCCGACGGCGATCCACTGCCAGGTCACGCGGCGAGTATCGCAGCGCGCCGCGGCGTCGGCCCGTGATCGATCGGGCAGGCCGCGACGGCCGCTGGGACGTTCCGCACGCCGCGGCCGGCGAAATTGCCCACGAAGGCTTCGGGACGCGTTGATAAGCCTTCGCGACACGGTTTTTGTGCTTGCCATCGCGAAACCAAGGGTCCAGAAGGGCGCCCTAACGTCAACCTCGGCCTCCGGCCTCCGCCGCGCCGAGCTCTCCATGGAGGCTCTCTTGGCGACCAAGGCATCGGCAGAACCCACTTCGTCCGGTCTTCGCTCCTTCCTCGAGATCCCGTACGACGAGCTCGAGCAGCTGAACCTCGAGGCCAAGGAGCAGCGCGCTGGTCGTCCCGGAGAGGGGCGCGTGAAGGTCGACAAGGTCCGCGAGCAGCGGATGAAGTACCTGACCGACGAGAAGCGCATCAAGGCGATCACCGTGTGCTTCACCGACCTCGAGGGTCGGATGCACATGCTCGACTACGACAAGAAGTTCCTCCTCGGCAGCGCCGACAACCTCACCTTCGATGGCAGCTCCATCCGCGGCTTCTCGGCGCAGCAGGAGTCGGACCTTCGTCTCGGCATCGACTGGCCGGCGTTCTACTGGCTGCCCTCCGACGTGTTCGGGCCCGGCAAGGTGCTCGTGTTCGGCGAGGTGCTCGAGCGCGACGGCTCGCCGTACGTGGGCGACCTCCGCGGCCGCCTGAAGGCCTACACGGAGAAGCTCTACGCCAAGGACCAGACGGTCTGCCACGTGGCGCACGAGATCGAAGGCTTCCTCTTCAAGGGCCGTGACGCGGAGCGCCACTACCACGAGACCGGAAGCTTCGATTTCATCTCGACCGGCGGCTACTACCACTCGCTCCCGGGCGACGCGCTCCGCAAGTTCATCGACAGCTCGGCGGAGTGCCAGCGCGCCATGGGCTTCGAGAACGAGAAGGATCACCCCGAGGTCGCGCCGTCGCAGTTCGAGATGAACTTCAAGTACGCCGACGCGGTGATCGGCGCCGATCAGGTGCAGCTCTACAAGCTCCTCGCGCGTCAGGTCGCGAGCCAGATGGACATGACCGCGTCGTTCCTGCCGAAGCCCGTCACGGGCGTGAACGGCAACGGCATGCACACGAACATGTCGCTCTCGAAGAAGGGCGTGAACCTCTTCCACGACAAGAAGGGCAAAGACGGCCTCTCGAAGTCGGGCTGGGAATTCATCGGCCGCATCCTCGCGGCGGCGCCGGACATCTGCCTCGCGCTCAACTCGAGCGTGAACGCCTACCGTCGTCTCGATCCGCACTTCGAGGCGCCGAACCAGATCAAGGCGTCGGCGATCGATCGCGGCTCCATGGTCCGCATCCCGCTCGGCAACGAGAAGAGCGCCCGCATCGAGGTCCGCTCGGTGGCGCCGGACGCCAACCCATACATGAGCGTCTACACGGTGCTCCGCACCGGCCTCGAGGGTCCGAAGGAGTCCGAGGACGACAGCAAGAAGGCGCGCACGCGCTTCCTCCCGGACAACATCTACGACGCCATCCGCCTCTTCAAGACCTCGAGCTTCTCGAAGGAACTCTACGGCGAGACGGTCCACACGAAGTACGCGGAGCTCAAGGCCGCGTCGGCGGATCGCTGCCCGCGTGCGCTCGGCGCCCGCGTGAAGACGAGCGAGATCCAGTT
Organism: uncultured Sandaracinaceae bacterium; assembly: GCA_964502175.1. Classification (GTDB taxonomy): domain Bacteria; phylum Myxococcota_A; class Polyangia; order Polyangiales; family Sandaracinaceae; genus JAFLCL01. The sequence goes on along the minus strand of CAZCVE010000023.1, from coordinate 113,515 downwards.
CCACCACGAGATCACGAACCAGTACCTCTGGTCGCAGTTCTGAGTTGGCCGGGTCGAGAGGCCTCTGGCCCCTCGAGCTCCGCGTCGCTCGACTCGTCGCTTCGCTCCTCGCCTCGACTCCTGCTCCAGGGGGAGCTGCGCTCCCCCGCCGCAAGGCGCCCCATCCATCGCCGGTGATCAGGGCTCGACGCCGTCCGGGCAGCGGAAGGCGTCGAGCATCGGACCGCGCGTGGGGTCGTCGGAGCCCGAGCGCACCACGAACGTCGCGGACGTGCTGCGCGCCACGAACGTGAACGTCTCGGTGCGCCACGCGGTCGACGGGATCGGCGTGCCGGGGCCGACGCCGACGTACGAAGTGCGCGCGATCGTGCCCGCGGCGTCGCTGGCGCTGAGCTCGAGCGGATGCGAGCCGCTGTTGCCGGTGAGCGAGAACGCGACGACGTAGGTCGCGCCGACCTCCAGGCCAGCCACGTCTTGCGTGAGCGTGCCGCGCGAGACGCCGTTGAGGTCGATGAAGTCCATGCCCTCGACACCGACGCCGAACTCGCCACCGCTCACGAGCACGTCGACGTCGCCGTCGACGCGCCAGCCGCGCATCGTGGTCGCGCCGCTGACGTCGAAGGCCGACGGCGGGTCGTCGAAGCTCGGGTTCACGAGCACGAGGCACCGCGTGCGCGGCTCGACGACGCCGCTGTCGGGCCGCGGGCCCGCGTCGAACCCGCGCTCGTGCGTGAGGTAGCAGCCCGTGAGGCACGCGCTCGCGGCGACCGCGACCAGCACGCATGAAGAGGACGTTCGCCCGCCGTTCGTCGTCACGGCGCGCACAACCCAGCGCGCACCGAACCTATTTCACGACGGCGTGACGGGTCAGCTGCGGGCCCAAGCGTCGCGGTAGCGATCGCGCAGGGCGAGCCACTCGTCGCGCTCCGCGACGTAGACGCCCTCCTGCCACGAGAACACTGACGCAGGACGATCCTCGGGGTCGTGAACGGGGATCACGTGGAGGTGGAGGTGCCTCGAGCTCTGCGTCAGCTCGCCCGCGCTCGAGCCCGTGGAGGCGAGGTAGCAGCGTCGCGGTCGCTCGAGCATCTCGACCAAGCGCGCGACGCGGTGGCCGACCACCGAGACCTTGGACCAGAGCTCGATCGGCGCCTCGGCGTACGAGACGACGTGCCGCTTGGGCATGATGCAGACGTGGCCCCAGCAGCGCACGTAGCGCGGCAGGAAGACGAGCACGTCGTCGTCCTCGTGCACCGCGTGGAGCTCGCCGACCTCGCCGCGCGCGATCGAGCACATCAGGCACGCCGGGTCTCCGCCTTCGGCGCGGATGCGCGCGAGCGCGTCGGCGCGGGGGATCAGCGTGGGCATCGCGCCTCTACGCGCGCGAGCACGGGCTGTATTCCCGGTGCGATGATCACGATACCGGAAAACACGGACGCTCACGTTGCGAGGGACAGTCGGTCAGCGAGAGGGACAGGTGTCGATGGGCGTCGCGCGCTGATGCAGCCTCGAGGCGAGCACCCGCTCGAGCTCGGAGAGCACGGTCGGCGTGAGGCGATGACGCGACGTGTCGAACGGCATCGTGCGCGCCCACCGAGCCGTCCAGCGACGCACGTCGTCCGCAGGCGAGCGTGTGAGCCAGAACGGAGCGAGCGGGAGCGGACGCCGCGGTCGCGCGATGCGACGAAGACGCGAGACGATGGCTCGGTCCGCGTCGATCCGCGCGCTCACGGTCGCAGTGCCCATCGACCAACACGACACCGCGTCGGGGGCGATCGAGCCGTGCACGATGATCTCGCGGTACGGGCCGCGAGGGTCGTCGGCGCGCACGTGGACGACGCTCCCGAGCCGCGACGGGGCGGCGATGACGGCGGCTGCGCTCACGGGGCTCCCGCGCACGTCGACGACTCGGAACGCCGGCCGCTCCGATGGAGCGAAGCGCGCGAACAGCGCGTCGTCGGACAGCGTGATCGAGAGGAGCACCGGGCCGTAGCTGCGCTGACCGCGCGGGATGGCCGTGCCGTATGGGGTGACCCACGCATACCGGCGCGCCCCGAGCTCCGGGCTCCCGGTGAGGAGGCGCGCGAGCGTGGCGTCGTCGGACGAGGCCGACGCGTCGGTGGCGACCGCATCGAGGGCCTGTTGGTACGGGCTGCGGCTCACCCCATCGTCGGCGCCTCGCGACAACAGGCGACGCGTGCGCGCGAGCTCGGCGGCCTGCGCCTCGGTCGTCCACGAGTACACGGTCGTCGCGACGAAGCGATCGTCGGTGAGGGCACGCGCGTCGAGCTCGGCGGCGAGCTCTGCCTCGGCGGCGGGTGACTGAGCGCGCGCGGGAGCGACGACGGACGCGACCACGAGCATGACCGCGAGGGCCGAGTGCGCGCACGTCAGCGCGCGAACCGCGCGCCATGGGTCCCGAGATCTCATGGGATCGTGAGACGATACGCGCCTGGGAATGTCTCGTGTTCCCACAGAGGTTCGAGGGCCCGCCGATGCTCACGCGACGACATCTCCTCCGCGGCACCGCGGCCAGCGCGATCCTCCTCGGTGCAGGGAGAACGAGTCGCGTCCGCGCCGACGCGCCCGCGTTCTCGCCCGAGCTCATGGCGATCTTGCGGGAGGCCGTGCGGCTCGGAGTGGCGGTGCGATCGGGTTCGCTCACGCAGACGGAGTGGCAAGACGCGATCGGGCCCATCCTCGGGCGCGCGCCGCTCGATCTCCTTCGTCGCGATCTCGATGTCGATCGCCTCCGGCGACGCGCGCGTCGTGTCTCGCGCGGGTGCGCGGTGGTGCCTCTCGATCTCCCCGCGTCCCTCGGCGCGGGAGAAGGCGCCGCGATGCGCGTGTTCTTCTTCGAGGCGGGTCGCACGGATCCGCCACACGTCCACTTCAACTCCGTCACGACCCACCTCGTGCTCGAGGGGCGCTTTCGCGTGCAGCACTGGGATCGCGTGCGCGAAGAGCGCGACGGCTTCGTGCTGCGCGCGACCCACGATCGAACGATCGGGCCGGGCGACTCGACCTCGATCTCGGAGCCGCGCGACAACGGCCACTGGCACCAATGCCTCGCGCGCGGCGTGCTGCTCGACGTCGAGCAGGGCCGGCTCGATCCGTCGATCCCGCCGCGGAGGCGGCAGATGATCGACCTCTCGGCGCAGACGAGCGAAGGCGAGTTCTTCGCGCGCGCGATCGGGAACGCGACGGCGCTCCATCGGTACGGCTGACGCGGCCCGTGACGGCGCCGCGGCGTTTGCCTATCGTTCGCCTCCGCGATGACGAGTGAGACGCTCGCTTGGGCCCATGGAAGAGACCCGTTCGAGGGTGCGGGCACGCATCGTCTCCAGACGGCGACCGGCACGATCGTGTGCTTCACCGATCGCCTGGGCTGGATCTTCGTGCGGTCCACGGGTCACCTCGCGCGTGAGCACGCCGACGTCTTGCTCGAGGGCTGCGACGCCGCGGTCGCGCGCGCGCCTCTCGTTCGCTTCGCCCACGACTGGGGCGAGATGACGTCGTTCGACACGTCGAGCCCATCTCGCATGATCGCGTGGACCGCGCGCCACCGGCGATCCGTGTCGAGCTCGGACGTGTACATCCGCTCGCCCTTCGTCGCGATGGCCGCGCGCGCAGCGAACCTGACGATGGGCAACATCCTCACGGTCACGAACGACTACGCCGCGTTCCAGCGCAAGCTCATCGCGCGCGGGGCGTGAGCGGATCGGCCACGCGGGGCGGCCGATCCGCGTGGTCAGCCCGACGGGGCGCTCGGATCGATCCGCGTCGCCGTGCGCATCGTGACGAGCTCTTCTGCCGCTGTGGGGTGGATGCCGATCGTGCGATCGAGATCGCGCTTCTTGCCGCGCATCGCCACGACGACCGCGAAGCCCTGGACCATCTCGCCGGCGTCGTCGCCGACGACGTGCACACCGAGCAGCTCGTCCGTGTCGCGATCGACCACGAGCTTCATGAACGCGCGCGTGACCGAGCCGGTGACCGTGGCCTTCATGGGGCGGAACTCGGTCTCGAAGATCGCGACCGGCGTCCCGCGTGTGCGCGCCTCGTCCTCGGTGAGGCCGACGGTGGCGACGGTCGGCGTGGTGAAGACGGCCGTGGGGATCGCGCGGTAGTCGATCGTCTGCGGCTCGCCGCCGCCGAAGAGCGTGCGCGCGAGCGCTTGGCCTTCTGCGAGCGCCACGGGCGTGAGCTGAAGGTGACCGACGAGGTCGCCGACGGCGTGAACGTTCGGCGCGGTCGTTCGGTAGTGCGCGTCCACGGCGACCGCCGCGCCGCGCATGGCGATCGACATCGTCTCGAGGCCGAGCCCTCGCGTCTCCGGTCGGCGCCCCGTGGCGAGCAGAACCTTCTCGGACGTGAAGACGGTGCCGCGCAGCGAGTGGGTCTCGAGTCGATCACCCGCGCGCTCGATCCGCACCACGTCCTCGTACGTCGCGACCTTCACGCCCCGCGCCTCGAGCTGCTTGGCGACGAACGTGGACACTGCCGCGTCGAAGTGCGGGAGCACGTGATCGTGTCGCGCGAGCACCGTGACCTCCACGCCGAGCCCCGCGAAGATCGTCGCGAACTCGAGGCCGATGTAGCCCGCGCCGACGATCACCACGCTCTTCGGGAGCCGCTCGAGCGTGAAGACGTCGTCGCTCACCCACGCGAGCTCCGCGCCCGGAAAGCTCGGTCGGTGCGGGTGCGCGCCCGTCGCGAGCAGCACGTGCCTCGCGCGGATCACGCGCTCGTCACCTCGCTCGTTCGTGAAGATCACGCGCTCGGGTCCATCGAGGCGGGCGTGACCACGGAGGATCTCCGCGCCCGCGCCCTCGACGACGCGCGCGTAGGCGCCGTTGAGCCGCGTGACCTCGGCGAGCACGTTGTCCCTCAGCACCGGCCAGTCGTGCGTGGCGCTCGGGATGCTCCACCCGAGGCGCGCGGCGTCGCTCACCTGACGCTGCACGTCGGCGCCGTACACGAAGAGCTTCTTCGGCACGCAGCCGACGTTGACGCACGTGCCGCCGAGACGTCCGCGCTCGGCGAGCGCCACGCGCGCACCGAGGCTCGCCGCGACGCGCGACGCGCGCACACCTCCCGAGCCACCGCCGATCACGAAGAGATCGAAGTCGAATGTCGTCATGTGCCTGCTCGGTTGGGTGTCTCGACCGTCGCGTTCCGATCGCGCATAGCTCGCTCATGGCTCGCGCCGACGACCTCGCTCTCTACCACTACGACACGTGCGGGTACTGCCTGCGTGTACGGCGTGCGCTGTACGAGCTCGGCGTCGAGGTGGACATGCGCAACATCAACCAGAGCCCCGAGCACCTGCGCGCGCTGGTCGAGGCGCGCGGCCAGCGCACGGTGCCCGTCCTCCGGATCCGGCACGAAGACGGCGACGAGTGGCTCGCGGAGTCGAGCGACATCGTCGCCTACCTCCGCAAGCGCTTCCCGCGCTGACCCTCGCCCGCGTCGAAGCGTGCGTCGCGCCTTGACCCTGAGCGCCGCCCTCGGCTATCAACGAAACGCAACGCGGGCTTAGCTCAGTGGTAGAGCGCTAGCTTCCCAAGCTGGATGTCGAGGGTTCGAATCCCTTAGCCCGCTAGAAGATCGAAGAAGGGGAGATCGAAGATCCGGCCGGAGGCACTCGCTTCCGGCCGTTCGTCGTTCGTGGTTCGTCGTTCGTCGTTCGGGGGGTCGCGTCGCTCAGCCGTGAGGCAGGCCGATGGCCACGTAGGGATCGCGGATGCGCGCGGGCGGTGCGTCCCAGTGCGTGGTGAGGAAGTCGAGCCACGCGCCGGCGCCCACGTCGCTCGCGCCGACGTTGCCGTGATCGGCCGTCTCGGTGCCGCCCGTGTCGTCGCCGACGACGTCGAACTGGAGGAGGCCCGTGGTCGCCCTGCCCTCGCGGATGTTCGCGGAGAGCGGCGCCGGCACCGAGCTCACCGCAGGCACGGGACGAAGCACGGGCTCGACGAGCGGCATGCCGAACGCGCGCGCGAGCGTGTAGTTCGAGACGTTCGGCACGATCTCGTCGTCGAGCACCACGCCGAGCAGCACGTCGACGTCGCGCGCGCTGCCCTCGAGATCCGTGCGCGTCACGTACGGCGCCCACGAGGCCGCGTCGCCTCGCTCGAGGATCGTCTGCAAGATCGGGAAGAAGCGGCGCACGTCGCCGTCGGTCGAGCCGCGCGGACGGAGCGCGGTGATGAGCGATCCGAACATCGCGCTGTCGCTGATGATCGCCGAGACGCGACCACCGCCGACGACGAGCACGCCCGCGCCGAGGTGCTCGTCGAGGGCGAGGTGCTGGGCGCCCATGATCCCGCCGAGCGAGACGCCGAGGTACGCCATCTCGTCGGTGTCGAGGTCGGGCATCCCGTCGCCGGTCACGTCGGGATCGTCGGCGAGCAGCATCACGAGCTGGAGGCGATCGAACGCTGCTGCTTGGAAATTGTCGCGCAGGCGCGCGGCCTCGAGCGCGCGCGTGCGGAGCATCGTGCTGTTGATGGCGAAGAACCCGAGCAGCGAGTCGAGCGCGCTCGGCATCTCCTCGGCGCTCGGGTGATCGCCGTGCTCGGGCGCGTCGATGGCGACGGTCGCGATGCCGAGCGGCGCTGCGAATTGCGCGAGCTGCGCGGCCTGCTCGCGCGTGCCCGTGAGGCCGTGGCCGTAGACGAGCGTGCGGTACGGCGCGCCCCCGATCGGCGGGAGCCACATCGTGACGCGCAGATCGTAGGTGCCGTGTGAGGTCGCCGGTGCGCCGCGCGCGCGACGGATCACGCCGTCGGTCGGATCTTGGTAGGTGCGGGCGCGCATCACGCCTTCGCAGCGGACCCACTCGGTCTCCGCGGTGCACGTGGGCTCGGTCGCCCAGCTCGGACGGTGCTCTTCGAGGTCGGCGCGGATCGCGAGGCCATCCTCGACGATCGACTGCGTCGGATACGCGACGAGCGTCACGAGCTCGTCGACGGAGGCGACGACCCCGAGATCGACGAGCGCCGTCAGCGCCGCCTGTTCGTCGGGCGCGAGCGCTCCGCCGAGGCGCGCGTCGAGCGACGCCGAGCGCTCGATACAGCCGCGCGCGGCGGGCGTGAGCGCCTCGGTGACGAACGCCGCGACGCGCGCGTGCGGCGGCAGTGGCTCGGCGGGCGCGAGCAGCAGCGTGCGATCGAAGTCCGTGGTCGTGACGAGCACGGGCACCAAGCGCGGAGGGCCCGGCGACACGACGACGATGCCGACCGGCGCGCCCGCCGCGCCCGTCTGCTCGGGGCTGGGCAGCATCGCCGTGTCGAAGTGACGACCGAACTGAACGACCACCTCGGCGTTGATGCCGAAGCCGTCGACCTCCGACAGGTCATCGGTGAGCGTCGCGAGGTAGCCCCCGAGCGTCGTCGCCAGGGTCGGGTAGTCGGCCTCGGTGAACTGGAGGCGCTGTCCCGTCTCCGTCGTCGCGTCGTCGACGAGCAGCGCCACCTCGGGCCACGTCGTGATCAGGCCGTCGTCGGGATCCTCGATCAGCGTGGTGCACGGCGGATCGACGTACGCGTCGGGCACGACGAACGCGTCGGGCTCCGCGTACGCATCGCCGTGCGCGTCGATCGGTGGAGCGCCCGCATCGACCACCGGTGGCGGAGAGTCACACGCCCCCGAGAGCGCGAGCATCGACGACACGACCGCGAGACGCACGTGAGGATGGGCCACGGCGCGATGGTAGGCAGACGCGCGAGACGCCCGCCAGATGGGGCCTCGCGAGGGTCAGGGCTGCCAGAGCAGATCGGCGCCCCACGACTGCGGGGGAACGTACGTGCCCGTCGAGCGAACGCCGTAGGGGAACTGGAGCTCGATCGTGACGCCGCCGCCCGCGCCCGTGGATCCTGCGGAGCCGCCCGAGCTCGAGCCCTGATCGGCGGTGAAGAAGCCCTCGACGCTCGCGCCGAGCACGACCTCGCGGAGGAAGTCCGGGATGATGAGAGACGCGTCCCAGTACGCGCGCGCGCGGAGCGTGCCGGCCGCGCCTGCCGTCTCGATGCTCACCGCGGGCACGACGTTGCCGGCCTCGCCGAGCTCGCGGCGCAGCGTGAGCGTGAGCAGGCCTGCCGTGAGACCTGCGACGAAGTTCGCGGCCTGGCCGCCGGCCTGCTGCGCGGTCTCCTCCGCCGACCGCCCCGACGACCCGGCGACGAGCAGCGAGAGGATCTGTCCGACGTCGCTCGTCTCGGTCGACGTGAACGCGATCGCCATGTTCGTGAGCTGCCCGCCGACCTCGATGCTGATCGAGGCGCCCGAGCGGCCGGGCAGCGCGTACGTCGCGACGAGATCGATGACGGGGTCGAGCGGCTCGTCGCGCAGGAACAAGAGCGATCCGCGTGTGATCGCGAAGCGCTTGCCGAAGACCTCGAACGTGCCCGATCGCAAGACGGCCGTGCCCGTCACGATGAGCTCGGGATCGGTGTACTCGATGTCGAGCTCCGCGGTGAGCTCGGCCTCGAAGTCGTTGCGGCGCACGGTGAACGGCTCGGTCGCGTCGAGGCGCAGCTGGTAGGGATAGGGCGTCTCGCTCGCGCTCGTGAGCTCGAACGCGTCTTCGCCGATCACCAGCACGTCTCGACGGACCTCGAGATCCATCACGGATCCCGCCATGCGATCGGGCAGACGCACCTCGAACGAGCTCGTACGGATCTCTCCGACGAGGCGCTCGTCTTCGAAGCGCACGCGAAGTCCGGCGTGACCGGCGAGGCTCGCGAGCACCGCGCCCTCGCGACGGAACGGGAAGCCGTCGGGGAAGACGTGGAGGTCCGCCCACGCGGGGCTGAGGCCTTCGAAGCCGATCTCCCCGTCGATGGCCACGCGCCCCGCGGGGTCGGACGCGCGGAGCTGATCATCCTCGTCGATCACGATCCGGTTGCCGCGGAGCTGGAGCATCCCTTCGATGTCGTAGAGGTGCTGACCGAGCGCGAGGATGCGCGCGCGTCCACCTTCGAGCGCGAGGCCGCCCGTGAGCCGCACCTGTCCATCGATCGATCGGAGCTCGATCGTGCCGTCACCGATCGCGTCGGCCTGCGAGATGCCCGGCACCACGACGAGCAACGGCTCGAGGTGCGCTTCCGAGAACCGACCCTCGACGATCACCGCGCGATCGATCGCGATCTCGGGGATCGGCGACGCCGCCGTGAAGCGCACCGGCACGGTGCCTCGCACGATGGCCTCACCTTCGAGCGGGATGATCGGGGTCACGGTCCCTGAGGCGAGCGAGGGCACGGTTCCGTCTTCCGCGACCTCGAAGAAGTGGAGCGGACACTGCGCGATCGGAGTGCGATCTGCGGCTTGCTCCGTGACCACGACGCACGCCGCGAGCGAGGTCCAGTCGGCTCCTTCGGTGCGCGCGCGGACCGCGACGCGGTACGGCTGTGACGCCTGCGCGCCTTGATCGCGGATGCGCAGCTCGTCGACGTCGACGTCGAGATCGAGCGACGGACGCGCGGAGAACAAGGTCATCGTGGCGGTGCCCGTGGCCTGCCCGGCGGCGCGCGGGCACGTCCAGGGCACCTTGCCGAGCGGCACCTCGTCGAGCGCGACCGCGAGCAAGGTCTCCGGCATCGCGGGGAGGAGGCCCTCCGCCAGCCACCGATCGATCGGGGTCGTCGCCGTGGCCGTGGCCGTGCCGATGCTCCGCTGATCCGCGAACATCGTCGCGGTCAGGCGGGTGCGGTTGTGACGCGTCCCGCCGATCTGCGGGTCGGGCTCCGTCATGCCGCGAACCTGCAGCACCGGCTGCTCGCGACGCGTGCACGCGTGGTCGAACGTCGGCTCCTCCCAGCGCAAGCTCGCGTCCGTGCGAACACGCGCGCCCTCTGGCCCGCCCGACGCAGAGAGCGACCCGGAGAGCCGCACGCCGCGCGGGAGGCTCTTCGAGAGCGGCCGCGGCCACTCGTCCAGCCGACGCGGCTCGAGGCGCACGGCGAGGCTCCACGGCTGCGCCGTGATGCTGGAGATCCAGCCCGCGCGATCCGACGGCGGGGCATCGAGCGGGAGCACGAAGTGCCCTTCTGCGAGGGCGATCTCGCCGTCCACGTCGGCGAGCCAGAGGCGGTTCACGCGCAGGGCCTGATCTTCGAGCGAGAGCTCGAGCTTCACGCGCATCGGCGTCCAACCGTCGGGCGAGATGCGATCGAGGATCATCACGAAGCTCGGGACGCTCGGGTGATCGAGCGTCCCGCGGAGCTCCCCGCTCATCGAGAGCTTGCCGGACACGTCGTAGGCGGAGTTGTCGATCCCGAGCAGCGGGAGCACGAACGGCACGCCGATCTGATCGACGGCGAGGCGCACGCCGTCGAACGAGGCCTCGTCGAAGAAGCGCGACCCGTCCGTGAGCGCGTCGAAGGGCACGCGCATGGGCCCTTCGAGGAGGAGGCTGCCGCGATCGCCCAGCGTTCCCTCGATGCGCGTCTGCAGCACGCCGCGGTCGTGCGAGATGTCGTACGTCACGCTCGCTGCGCGCACGCGATCGAACGACAACGCGTCGATGCCGCCGCGTAGCGCGAGTCTCGGTGTGTGGAGATCACCCTCGACCGTGAGCAGCGCGTCGAGGCGGCCCGTGAGGTTGGCGAAGGTGTCCGACAAGAACGGCGCGAGCGTCTCGAGCGGATAGTCCTGTAGCTCCACGACGAGGTCGTCGGCGCGCGACGATCCCACGGCGCCTCGGAGCGACACGCGCGGCGCTTCGCCTTCTGCGGGCGCCTGACCGACCACCGTGAGCGCCTCGAAGCGCACGCCGCTGCCGCCCGCACGAAGTCGGATCGGCGCGGCCTGCACGAATCGGCCGAGGCCCGGATCGATGTCGAAGGCGTCCGTCGTGATCTCGAAGGTTCCGTCGCCGATCGAGCGCGCGACCGCCGAGACGTTCGCGGCGCGGATCGGCGAGCCGCCCTGCACGCCGAGATCGATCTCGTACTGACTCGGCCCGCCGTGCAGCGTGCCGCGGAAGCTGCCGAGCGAGACGGAGCCCGTGCGAAGGCCCTCGCCGCTCGTGGCGATCCGGGTGACGGGGCGTGCGGGATCGCCGCGGAGGTAGCCGCGCGCGAGGAGCCGACGCGCGCGCACGGCGCCGTAGCGGAAGTCGCGCACGTCGATGTCGAAGTCGTACGCGAGCTCGGCAGCGAGCGGGCCGCTCGCCACGCGCAGCGTGCCATCCACCGCGCCGTGCGCGCCGGGCACGAGGCGGGCGACGTTGGGATCGCGACCGATGTCGTCGACGTCGAGCGCGAGCGCGAGATCGAGCGACCCGTCGTAGCCGACCCGACCCGTGCCGGTGATGGTGCCGCCCGCGCCCGCAGTCAGGTCGGGCGCGGAGATCGTGTCGACGAGGAGCGCGTCGTCGCCGAGGTGCCCCTCACCGCGGAGCGCCGGCAAGAGGTAGCCGCCGACGGAGAGGGGAGCGAGATCGATCGTGACGCGCGAAGGGGCCATCTCGCCGGTCGAGCGATCGATCTCGATCGCGGCGGTGCCGGTCACGAGCATCGGCGGGACACGCGCGACGATCGCGTCGAGGTCCACGCCCTCCGCGTGCGCCTCGAAGCGGTAGCGCCCATCCGTACCGAGCGTTCCGTCGATCGCGAGGGGTCCGCCGTCGGTGTCGAGGTCGGCGCGGAGCACGAGGTGATCTGCGGGGCCCTCGAGCACGATGTGGCCACGCGTGCGTCCGAGGAGCGCGCCCTCGGGCGTGAGGCCCATCGCCTCGAGGCTCTGCATCTCGAGCGGATCGACGTGCGCGCGAACCCACACGTGCGGCGGGGCCTCTTCACCGTCGGGCCGAGTGACCCGCACACGCGCGTCGGCGCGCGAGCCTTCGCGGTGCATGACGACGTACGCGTCGAGGCCTCGATCCCAGTCGGTGGTGAAGTCGACCGTCGCGCGATCGAGGTACGTGTCGCCGCCGTACGGCGCGGTCATGCGGCCGTGCGCGTCGAACACCTGGATGAGCACGTCTTCTTCGATCTCGATGCGACCGACGACGTCGAGCTCCTGCACGACGAGCCCCGGATACCGCGGCGCATCGCCCACGACCGTGGCCTGCTCGAGCCGGAGGCCGTCGATGATGATGTGCACGGGATCCCCGGTGCCGTCGCCAGGTGTCGTCGGCTGGAACGCGCGCACGAGCGAGACCTCGAGCCCCATCGGATCGAGCGCACCGGTCTCGTTCACGGTGTAGAGGTGCACGTACGGGCGCTGCGCGTAGCCGCCTGCGATGCGGATCGTTCCGTCCTCGAGGAGCCGATCGACATCGGGCCACGCCGTGAGCTCGGGGATGGAGATCACGAGGCGTCCCTGGTCGTCGTAGAGGACGACGTTGGTGAAGCGCGCGCGCCCGAGGCCGAGCTCGTCGACGCGACCGATGTCGAGATCACCGCGGAGCGCGCTGCTCGCGAGCTCTTCGATCGCGACGCGCGCGAGCGATCGCGCCTCGCTGCGCGAGCCGTGGTACCCGATCGAGATCGCGAACGACGCGGCGAGAACGGCGATGGTGAAGATCGTCCAGCCCGCCACGCCGAGCACGCGCGAGAGCTTCGATCGCGACGGCTGGGCCGGCACCATCGACTCCGTCGGCGGCAGGTCCGAGCCCCTGTCTCCGTGCTGCGGCTCGCGAGGCTCGTTCATCAGAACGCCTCACCCAGGGTGATGTGAACCGCGCCCGGAAACCATCCGAGCACGGTGGCGACGGGACGACACCCCACCTCTTGATCGTTCGCGCAGGCGCGAGGGAGCGTGCTGTTGCCGAACACCTGGAGCACGTCGGGGCGCCCCGCGACGTCGAAGCGGATCGTGCCGATGAACGTGTGCAGGCGGAGGCCACCGCCGACCGAGATCTGCGGATGATCGAAGCGGAAGTAGAGCTGCCTCGTCACGTCGCCCGCGTCGACGAACGCAGCGATGCCGATGTCCGGAGTGATCGGGACGCGGATCTCGAGCGAGGCCTCCCAGCGACGCACACCGCCCGAGAGCAAGACGGGCGCGCGGAGCTCGATGCCTTCTCCGGGCGTGGGGCGCGTGTCGATGGCACGTCGCTCGACGTCGCCCATGTAGCCCGCAGGAAAGCCGCGGTTCGAAACCGGGCCACCGCCGGTGAGCTGCTGGGAGAACGGACCGAGCCCTGCGAGGTCGTAGACGTTGTCCGGATCCAGGCCGTAGCTGTTGAGGATGAACATCGAGCCGATGCCGAAGCGCAGCGCGATGACGATGCCCGCGGGCAGCGGGATGTAGCCGCGCGCCTCCGCGGTGACGCGCACGTAGTCCCACGACGAGACGCCTCCGAAGCCGCTCTCCTGGAGGCCGACGGCGAAGTACGCGCCCGAGCGCGGGTCGCGCGGCTGGTCGCGCAGATCGAGGTACGCGCTCTGCTCGAGGATCAGCGCGCGCGTCTCTTCGCGCAGCGATCGGATGCGCACGCGCTGATCGTCGTCGGGGAAGAACAGGTTTCCGCGCACACCACCGGACAGATAGAAGCGACCGTCGAAGAACGAGCGCTCGAGGCCGATGCGCCCGTCGAGCTCGTGACGGAAGAAGTTCAGGAAGGGCGCGGGGCCGTAGTCGTGCGTGATGCCGCCGACGAGCACGGTGCGAGGCTCGAGGAACGCGGGCCAGCGCACGTCGAGCGAGATCTGGTTGCCCAGCGGAACGCGCTGCTCGATGCCCGAGAGATCACACGCGGGGAACTGGTTCGGACAGATGAGGCGCGGTCGCTCCTCGAAGCGAACGCGCAGCATGTTGTCGAACACGTTGCGGTGCTCGTACGCGAACAGGATGTGGACGTCCCACTGGTTCGAGGCGAGCGGTCCCGTCGAGGTCGACGCGCCGGCGCTCGTGAACTGCAGCGTGTTGCCGGCCTGGAGGCCGAGGCCCACGCCGATGCGCTCGAGGCGGCCCGGCGTGACGCGCACGTCGAGGTCGACCACGCGCGCACCGGGCGGCGCGGGTCGGTCGGGGTTGCGACAGAGGCTCGGGACCTCGGGCTCGGGAGGCGGAGGCGGCGCGGCGGCTTCTGCTTCGACGGCGGCGCCGCCCTCGGGATCCTCGCCCTCGACGGTCAGCGCGGCGTCCTCGACGTGCTCGGCGTCCATCTCCTCCATCGCGACCTCACCGGGGTCACGCAGAGGCTCGGGATTCGGGACGACGGACTCCGATGTGATGTCGACCTCGTTCGTCTCCGGATCGACCGTCTCCACGCGCACCGTGGCGTCGTCGTCTTCGGCGCGGTGTCGGATCTCGACCGACGCGAACGTGCCGAGCGCGTAGATGGCGCGCTGTGCTTCTTCGAGGTCCGACAGCGAGAAGTCGGTGCCGGGCTCGAGGTACGTCGCCGCCAAGACCGGTGTCGCAGGGATGCTGCGGTTGCCGTACACGCAGATGCGACCGAAGACGGCGCGCGGGCCGGTCTCGACGTCGAACGCGACGAACGCCTCGTGGCGCGAGATGTCGATCTTCACCTGGCCTTCGACGCGCGCGTCGACGAACGACTCGTCGGCGAGCCGCCTCACCATGGCATCGCGCGCGGCGTCGAACGCGGACTCGTCGAAGCGCTCGCCGCGGCGGAACCCGATGGTGTCGCGCAGCTCGCGGCGGAGGTCGTCGCCGATGTCGTCGGCGCCGTGGATCTCGACGCGCGCGACGAGCACGGGCGGGCCCTCCTCGACCTGGATGCGAACGCGCACCTGACAGCCGCGCTCTTCGTCGGCGCACGGCGTGTGATCGAGCCCCTCGGTGTCGCTCGTCCGCGCCTCGGGCGGATCGACCGAGGTCTCGACGATGCGGCCCTCGTAGTGCCCGCGCGCGCGCAGCCACCGCACGACACGCTGCTCGTCGCGCTCGAACACGCTCTCGTCGAAGAGCGGCCACTGCGTCCACGGCCACGGCCAGAGATCGATGCGAAAGCGTCCCCCATCGAACGGAGGCGCGTTGCACGAAGGGTCAGACGACGCGCCCACGTCGAAGCCGGGCGTGGGGATGCGGCGCGTGCCGAGGCAGCTCTCGAGCGCGGCGTCGTCGAGGCTGTGGAGGCCCTGCACGTCGACCTCCGCGACGCCGTAGCGCGCTGCGGGGATGGAGCCGCCGCAGCCGACGACGAGCGAGGCGAGCGCCATCGCCAGCGCGATCCCGAGGCGCCTCACCGCTCGAGCACCGTCGCATAGGGGTCTTGGATCACCACGCTCGGGCCGTCGTCGTCGCGTGCGGGGACGCGATCGAGGCGAAGCACGATGCGGCCCGACTCGTCGGTCGGAACGATCAACGACGCGCCGTCCCCGAAGGCCACGGTGACGAGGCGTCGTGCGACGGGGCGCGAGCTCGCGACGACGGTCACGTCGAGCGTCGCGCCGCGCGTGGGCACGGGCGCATCGAGCGACCCAGCGCGCAGGTCGGTGCACGCGCGGACGAGCGAAGGGTCCGACGCGGTGTCGAGACATCGCGTGACGGCGAGCGCCAGACGACGCATGTCGCAGCGCCAGCCCGAAGCCGGCGAAGCGTCGCGCTGCGCAGCGCGCTCGAGGCCGGCGCACCAGTGAGCGCCCGCGAGCTGCACCGAGACGCTCTGCCCGCGCGACAGCCACCGCGTCGGATCGACGCCATCGCACGCCACGCCGAGCCACGCGAGCGCGAGCCCCGCGTTCGCTCGCACGGTCGGCTCGCGACGCGTCGCCATCTCACAGAGCGCGGGCGCCGCGTCGGCGCCGATCGCGCCTCGACGCACGGCGGTGAGCACGGCGAACGAGCGCACGCTCGACGCGGGGAAGTGGAGCTCGGGCTCGAGGAGCGTTCGTGCCTCGACGCCCCGCTCCAGCGGATCGAGCGCGGACTCGGCGTCGTCCGCGACCGCGCGACACGAGTCGGTGTCGCAGCCGAGCGCGTGGACCGCGCGAGCGAGCGCGAGCCGATCGCCACGCGCGCTGTCGTGCCGCACCCGCTCGCTCGCAGCGCTCAACAGATCGACGCGGGGCGCCGCGAGGACGAGGGCCGCCGCTGCCGACGCGGAGAGCGTGCGATCGGTCGAGGCGAGCGCATCGACGAGGACCGCCTCGGCGCGTCCGCGGAGCGCAGGGCCCAGCTGCGGAAGCCGCGCGACGACGACCTCGAGCGCTCCCGATCGATCGATCGATCCCGCGGCATCGAGCGCAGCGAGGATGCGCTCGACCGCGCCATCGTCGGCGTACTGCATCGCGATGCTGCGCATCGCCAGTCGCTCTTCGGTCACGTCGGACGCGAGGTGGACCACGACGTCCGCGAGGAGCGGGACGAGGGCTTCGCGATCGAGGTGGCTCGAGCGCGCGAGCGCGACGAGCGCGGCGCGCCGCGGCGACCCCTCGCGACCTCTCGCGATCACGAGGAGCGTGGGCAGCGCGCGCGCGTCGTCGAGTCGTCCCAAGAGAGACAGCACGCGCGCGGCCCGCTCGTCCGCGTCGACGAACCGCGCGCACGCCTCTTCGTCGTCAGGGCTGGGCGCGACGGAGTGTGCGAGCGACGGATCGAGGACCTCCGGGAGGATCAGCACCTCGACCGAGCGCGGATCGAGCACACCGCGCGCCGCCGCGCGCTCGAGGCCTTCGATCGCGCGATCCACGAGGCGCTCGTCGACGAGCCCGGCGAGCAAAGCCACCACCGCCGACTCCGTCGCCGCCGTCGGTCGAGAGGCCGCGCCCGTCGTTCGGGGCATCAGCGCACCCAGCGCCGGCAGCGCGATCACAGCGGGCAGCGATCCGCCCTCGACCGCCGAGAGGATCCCGCGGAGCGCGTCGTCGCCGCCGTCGAGCGTCTCGAGCTGCACCATCGCCTGCACGATGCGGTTCGCGGCGACCGCCGAGCTCGCGACCTCGGGCGTCGTGAGCGCCTGCGTGAGCTCGCGCTCCATCGCCTCCGGTGCGAGCTCCAGCTGCGCCTCGATCGCGTGCAGGACCGGCGCGGGCGCGACGTCCCGCGCGATGGCCCGCACGAGCGCGGCGCGCGCGACCGTCGCATCGATGCGCCCCAGCGCGGCCACGGCGGCGGCGACCTCGCGCTCGCCGTCTCTCGCGCGCACGGCCAGCGACGCGTCGTCGACGATGCGCGCGAGCAGCGGCGCCGCAGGCGCGTGGCGCGCACGCGCGAGGCCGAGGATCGCCGCGACGCGCACCTCCACGGCGTCGTCCGCGAGCGCAGCGATGAGGACCGCTCCGACGCGGCCATCGAGCCCACGCACGTCCGCGCCACGCTCCGCGAGCGCCTCGACGACGCGCACGCGAACCTCGAGCACCGGGTCGAGCGAGCGCGCCAGCAAGAGCCGCGCAGCCTCGTCACCCGGTGTGTGTCCGAGCGCGCTCGCGGCGACCATGCGCACCGACGCGTCCGTGTCTTCGAGCGCCGTACCGAGCGGCGTCGCGCACGCCTCGAGCCCGAGCCTCCCGAGCGCCTCTGCGGCGCGAGAGCGAACCGCGAAGCGCGCGTCACCGAGCGCACGCGACAGCGCGGCCACGCTCGCCGCGTCGCCGAGCGCGCCCTCCAACTGCACGGCGATCTCGCGCTGCTCGGGGTCGTCGGACTCGAGCCACGGCCGCGTGAGCTCGAGCGCTTCGACCAACCCCAGCTGCTCCGCGGCAGCCGCAGACTGCCGACGCACCTCGATCTCGGGATCGGCGAGGCCGAGCTGGATGAGCGGCCACGCCGCGCGCGGCAGCAGCGTCGCGAGCTCGCTCGCTGCGGTCACGCGCTGCGGGGTCACGCCCTCACGCAGCTCGCGCGCGAGCCGCGCCTCTTGTCCTTCGAACGACAGCGCCGCCGATCGCGGAGCGCTCAGCGAGGTCACGCCGATCAGCACGAGCGCCACGAGCAGCCGTGTGCGCGCTCCTCCGCCCGCCGCCACGGGCGAGGGCGAAGTCGAGGGAGAGACTCCCGACGACCGAGGACGCGACCGCGAGCGCACGAGCCGTTTCTATCAGAGAAATTGGCCGATCGCGCGGGTTCCGAGCCTCGGGACGACGGGCGCGCCCGTCGCTCTCGGACCATCTTCGCGCGCACGATGACGTACGCGGTCAAGGAGATGTTCTTCACGCTCCAGGGCGAGGGCGCCCGCGCGGGCCGCGCGTCGGTGTTCGTGCGCTTCGCGGGATGCAACCTGTGGAACGGCCGCGAAGAGGATCGCGCCTCTGCGACCTGCCAATTCTGCGACACGGACTTCGTCGGCACCGACGGCGATGGCGGGGGCAAGCACGCACACGCCGTGGATCTGGCTCGCGCCGCGCGCGCTCTCTGGGGTGAGCGCGAGGGCATTCCCTACGTCGTGTGCACCGGCGGCGAGCCGCTGCTGCAGCTCGATCGCGCGCTGATCGACGCCTTCCACGCGGAGGGCTTCGAGATCGCGATCGAGACGAACGGCACGATCGCCCCACCCTCCGGCATCGACTGGATCTGCGTCAGCCCCAAGGCCGGGAGCGAGCTCGTCGTGCGCGCGGGCCACGAGCTCAAGCTGGTGCATCCGCAGGCCGGCGCGGAGCCCGAGCGGTTCACTTCGCTCGCGTTCGAGCACTTCTTTCTCCAGCCGATGGACGATCTGCTCCGCAAGCAGAACACCGAGCGCGTCGTCGCCTACTGCCTCGATCACCCGCGCTGGCGCCTCTCGCTCCAGACCCACAAGATGCTCGGCATTCGCTGACACCCCGAGCTCCTTCGTCATGCCCACCACCGAGATCTGGCGCGAGATCACCTTCGAAGCCGCGCACCGCCTGCCGCACGTCCCCGAGGGACACAAGTGCGCGCGTCTCCACGGTCACTCCTACCGCGTGCGCGCGTACGTGCGCGGCGAGGTCGATCCGCACCTCGGCTGGTTCATGGATCTCGGTGAGCTCCGCGAGCGCCTCGAGCCGATCCGCGAGCGCCTCGATCACTACTACCTGAACGAGATCGAGGGCCTCGAGAACCCCACGAGCGAGCACCTCGCGCGCTGGATCTGGGACAAGGCCGCGCCCTCGCTGCCGGGCCTCTGCCGCATCGAGGTGATGGAGACCTGCACCTCGGGCTGTCGCTACGAAGGCTGATCGAGCTCGAGCCGGAGGCGCGCGAGCGCTTCGATGTGCGGGACGCCCGTGCCGCAGCAGCTCCCGACGATCGACGCGCCGCTCGCGATCCAGCGGCGTGCCGTCTCGGCATAACGATCGGCCGCCCGCGATGGGTCTTCGTCGAGGGCACGCCAACCGACCGCGTCGTCGACGTGCCCTGCGTTGGCGTACACGCCGAAGGGCACGCCCGTGCGCGCCGACACCTCGGCGAGCGCGTCGACGAACGGCTGCGCGCGCTCGCTGGCGACGCAGTTCACGAACACGGCCTGCGCGCCACGCCGCGCCGCTTCCGCCGCGGCCTCTGCGATCCGTGTCGGTGAGAGCAGCGCCCCTTCGGGCCCCGGCGTCATCGCGATCCACGTGGGGACGCCCGTCGAGAGCGCTGCGTCGACGGCGATCAGCGCCTCGCCGACGTGCGGAAACGTCTCGACCAAGAGCACGTCGACGCCGGACGCGGCGAGGTGTCGCGCGAGCGCGTCGTGCTCTCGACGCGTCGCGATCGCGTCGCGATCCGCAGGGCTGAGATCGGGGCGATAGCAATCTTCGAGCGGCGCGATCGAACCGAGCACGAGGTGATCGTGCGGCACGGACTCGCGCGCGAGCCTCACTGCGCGCGACGCGAGCTCCCGCCATCGCTCACCGACGTTGCGCGCCTTCGTGCGGAACGTGTTCGTCGTGTGGAGCGTCGCGCCCGCGCTCGCGTAGTCGCGATGGATCGCGCGCACCACGTCGGCCGCGTGCTCGTTCGCGCCTGCGCTCCACAGCGGCAGCGGCGTGGCGACGCCGCGTCGATCGAGCTCGGTGCCCAGCGGGCCATCGAGCACACGGATCGACGCGGCGCGCATCAGACGCTCGTCGCGCGATCAGCCGAGCTTCGACTTCACGAAGTCGATGATCTTCGGGAGCACCACGTTGACCGCCGTCTTCGCCGTGGCCGCCGGCAGGCCCGTCTTCTGCGACACGACGTTCGCGATCGTGTCGACGATCTGCGGAGGAAGGCCGCTGCCTCCGCCCGCCGGCGCACCGCCGCCCGCGAGCCCACCGAGCAGGCCGCCGAGACCTCCTCCTCCTCCGCCGCCGCCCATCAGACCGCCGAGCGCGCCGGCGATCCCACCACCTCCGAGGAGATCACCGAGGCCGCCGCTCGCCGCGGCTTGCGCGGTTCCTTCGGCCGTCGCCGTCACCGCGCCCTGCGCCTGCTGCGGCGTGAGGCCCTGTTGCTGGAGCTGGCCGAGCACCTGCGACGCTTCACCGGAGCCGAGGAACTGCTGCACGAGACCTTCGATCATGTCGTTCACCCGAGGGGCAAGAGGAGCGCGCATGGACGCCAGCGCGAGGCGCGCATTCTACGCACGTCACGCCGGTGAGCGAGTCCGGCTCCGCCCCAGCCCGCGGAGTTGAACGTCGCGGGGGATGCCTGGATACTCGGCCGATGCGGTGTTGGGTCCTTCTCATGGTCGGCGTTTGTTCGCTGCCAACCGTCGCGGCAGCCCAGGCGAGCCCCGGCGCAACGGGCGCGGATACGCCTCCGGCGGTCGTCGTTCCGCCAGTGGCCGACGGCGGCGACTCGACGGCCGACGACCTCGAAGCTCGCAACCTGTTCGCCGCGGGACAGAGCGCGTTCGAGGCCGGCCGCTACGACCGGGCCCTCGAGCACTTCGAGCGCGCGTACGCGCTGAGCCATCGCTCGGGGCTGCTGTTCAATATCGGCGTCGCCGCGGACCGTCTGCGACACGACGCCCGGGCTCTCGAAGCCTTCGAGGCGTACCTCGCCGCGGGACCCTCCGAGGAGCTGCGCACGCAGGTGGAAGCGCGCGTCGAGGTGCTGCGGCGCCTCGAGGCGGAGCGCAATGCCGTCGGCGCAGCGCCTGTCACGCCGCCGCCTCCTCCGTCTGGGCCTGATCCGACAGGAGCCATCGTGCTCATCGTCGTGGGTGCGACGGTCGCCGTGGGCGGCGCGGTCCTCGCAGGCGTCGCCGCCTCCGAGGACGCCGCCGTTCAAGCCTCGCCCGTTGGGTCGTCGTGGCGCGAGTACTCCGGCCGTCACGACGCGGCAGAGACGCTCGCCATCACGGCAGGCGTCGCGATGGGGGTCGGCGCCGCGGTGGCGATCGTGGGCGCGCTGGTGTGGCCTTCGGGGCAGGAAGACGAGAGCTCCGCTGGGCTTCATGTTCGCGACGGAGGTATCGCGTGGCTGTTCTGATCGGTTCACGTGCGTTCGTGGCCATCGTCGCGGTGAGCGCGACGGTCTGCGCGGGATGCGCGATCCCCGAGGGCCGGTATCTCTGCACCTCGCAGAGCGACTGCCCCACTGGGTGGTCGTGCCGCGCCGACTCGCGCTGCTGGTCGAGCCCGGATCCCATGGGCATCGACGCCGCGGTCGTCGACTCCGGTTCGGTGGACGCGGGCGCGAGCGACGCTGGTGACGCCTTCGAGACGCGGGACACGGGATCGCTCGATGCCCGGCTTCACGCTGACGCAGGGCTCGACGCAGCCTCGGAAGACGCAGGCGCGTCGTCGGACACGCCAGCCTCGTTCGATGCCTACGTGTCGCCGGACAGCGAGACGATGGAGGACGCGTTCGTCCTCCTCGACGCGTTCGTCCCAGCCGACGTCGCTGCGGCCGACGCGTTCGTGCCGCCCGACGTGTTCGTGCCGGCCGACGGGTTCGTCTCCCCCGATGCCTTCGTCCCGATGGATGCGTTCGCGCCGCCCGACACTGGGCGCGATGCGTTCGTGCCTCCCGATTCGCCGCGCGACGCGTATGTCGTGCCGGACGCCTACGCTCCAGACGCCGCGCCGATGACGCCATGCGGGCTGACGAGCTGCGACAACACCGTCGCGGCAGCGAGCACCCACTCGTGCACGATCCGCGGTGGGCGCGTGTACTGCTGGGGCCTCAACCAGTACCTCGCGCTCGGCGACGGCGTGGGCACGCACATGACGTGCTCCGCCTCGCGCGACTGCAGCAACGTCCCCGTCATCCTCCCCGCGAGCGCATTCTCGGACGCGCGCCGGATCGAAGCGGGACAGCAGAGCACCTGCGCGGCGACCGCGTCCGGGGTCACGCGCTGTTGGGGCGCGGATCACACGGTCGCGCCCGGCGGCGCGCCGTTCCAGCCGAGCGGCCTCCCGCTGACCATCCCTGGCCTCGGCGCGGGAACGTCGCTCTCGATTCGGTTCCCGTTCGTCGTACTCAATGGGAGCGCCGCGCCCGCGGTGATCGGAGAGGACGTGATGGGCCTCGGCGTCTACGGCGACGGGACGATGAGCGCGTCCTTCCGCGCGAGTCCCACCGCGCTCACGAGCCTGGCCGGAGCGACCTCGGTCGAAGCTGGCTGGTGGCACGTCTGCGCCGTGCGCGCTGGTGGTGGCCTGTCGTGCTGGGGCCGCAACTCCCACGGCCAGCTCGGCGACGGCACCACGACGCCACGCTCGACGCCCGTGACGGCGACCGCCGCAGGCTCGAACGTCGTCTCAGTGGCCTTGGGCGACACGGCGAGCTGCGCGCTGCTGACGACCGGGCGCGTGCAGTGCTGGGGCAGCACCGCCAACGGCGAGCATGGGAACCTGCTCGGCACGGGCGCCGTGCGCCGCAACAGCTCGACGTTCCTCGAGAACGTGGTCCAGCTCGACGCCGGCTACCGGTTCTTCTGCGCGCGCACCACGACCGGCAACGTCTTCTGCTGGGGTCGCGACGATCTCGGTCAGATCGGAAACGGCGCCGGCGGCTCGACGATCACCTGCTTCGATGGCGCGGCGTGCGTCGACCGCGCGACGCAGGTGATGACGATCACCGACGCAGTCGACCTCGCGTGCGGCGGTGAGCACGCGTGCGTGCTGCGCTCGAACGGTCAGGTCTGGTGCTGGGGCGACAATGGCGTGGGCCAGCTCGGCGACGGCACGTTCACGCTGCGGGACGCGCCGGTCCGCACGATGCTGCCCTGAGAGACCGAGAAGCTCTCGGGACGACCGATTCCTCGACCGCCAGTGCTCACTCGTGCCGTCGGCGCGGCGCCCGTCCGTCGCGCGCTTGTTTCGCGCGCGGCGAGGCGCGTAGCCTCCCCGCGCTGGATCTCGTCGCTCTGAACGCGAATCACCCGGAGCCCTCGCATGGAACGCACGCTCTTCAGTCCCGATCACGAGCTCTTCCGCAAGTCGTTCCGGCAGTTCCTCGATCGCGAGATCGCGCCGCACTACCCGCGCTGGCGCGAGGCGGGCTCGGCGGATCGCGAGGCGTGGCAGAAGGCGGGCGCCGCCGGCTTCTTGTGCCCGTGGCTCCCCGAAGATCAGGGCGGCCAGGGCGGCGACTTCCTCCACTCCGTCGTGATCATGGAGGAGATGGCCAAGAGCTACGATCCCGGCTTCGCCATCGCGCTCCACTCGGACGTGATCGTTCCCTACCTCTACACGTTCGGCGACGACGCGCAGAAGAAGCGCTGGCTCCCCGGCTGCGCGAACGGAACGTTGATCACCGCGATCGCGATGACGGAGCCGGGCACGGGCTCCGATCTCGCGAACGTGCAGACGACCGCGAAGCGCGACGGTGATCACTACGTGCTCAACGGCAGCAAGACGTTCATCTCGAACGGACAGCTGTGTGATCTCGTGGTCGTCGTCGCCAAGACCGACATCGCGCCCGGCGATCCGCACCGATCGATCTCGCTCTTCGTCGTGGAGGCCGGCACGCCTGGCTTCGTGAAGGGCAAGCTCCTCGACAAGATGGGCCTCGCTGCGCAGGACACGAGCGAGCTCTTCTTCGAAGACTGCCGCATCCCCGTCGAGAACCGCCTCGGCGAAGAGGGCGCGGGCTTCTTCATGCTGATGCAGAAGCTCCAGCAAGAGCGCCTCGTGATCGCGATCGGCTGTCAGGCCGCGGCGGAGAAGGTGCTCGAGGAGACCATCCGATACACGCAGGAGCGCAAGGCGTTCGGCAAGCCGATCTCGAAGTTCCAGAACACGCAGTTCGAGCTCGCGAAGTGCGCCACGGAGATCGAGGTGGGCCGCGCGTTCCTCGATCGGCTCGTCGGCGATCACGTCGCGGGGAAGTACCTCGTGAAGGAGTGCTCGATGGCCAAGCTCTGGCAGAGCGAGATGATGGGACGCGTGGCCGACGCATGCCTCCAGCTCTTCGGCGGCTACGGCTACATGCTCGAGTACCCCGTGACGCGCGCCTACATGGACGCCCGCGTGCAGCGCATCTACGGCGGCACGAGCGAGATCATGAAGGTCATCATCGCCAAGCAGCTCGGGCTCTGAGGCACGGCGAACCTGTGGCACCCTCGCCCTCCATGATCTCGAAGCACGTCGTCCTCGCAGCCCTCGCAGCCCTCGCCCTCGGGGCGCTCGGGGGCTGCAACAACGAGTCGATCACGGCGGACGCCGCGGCCACGCCGGACGCACCGACGGTCTCCGGCTGCGGCTGGAACCCGGACGCCCGCCGCTTCCAGTGCGGCACGAACGCGCTGCCACCGACGGGCGAGCCCGACGTGGTGTGCATGGGCGAAGACTGCACGTACACCGACCCGTCGGCGATGTGTCTCATGGAGACGTGTGACTACGAGACGGGCGAGATCACGCTCTGTCAGTACAGCGCGGGCGCGTGCCCGTGCGAAGTCACGGACTGCGACTGAGGTCGATCGACCGCGATGCACGCGTACGTCCGACTCCGCCTCCCGAACGGTGAGCTCGTCCAGCTCGGCCACGGTGATCTCATCGGGCGCCTCGTCACCGCGCGCTTGGCGATCGACGACCCGCGCGTCTCCGAGGCCCACGCGATCGTGTCGCTGCGGCGCGGAGAGCTCGTGCTGCTCTCGCTGCGTCGCATGTTCTCGATCCGCGGAAAGCCCGAGTCCGAGGCCATCCTCGCGGAGGGCATGGAGATCGAGCTCGCGCCGGATCTGAGCTTGATCGTCGAAGAGGTGAAGCGTCCCGATGCGGTGCTCGCTCTCGAGAGCGCCACGCTCGGACGTCGCACACTGCCGAGCCTCGTGAGCTTGTCCGCCGGCCCGCCGCTGACGCTCGCGACGCGCTTCGAGCCCGAGGCGCAGGCGCACGTCTGGTGGAACGGCGATGGATGGCGCGCGCGGCTGGGTCGCGGCGCGCCGCGCACGCTGAGCGCGGGCGACACGCTGAAGGTGGGCAGCGAAGAAGTGCGCTTCGTGATGGTCGGCCTCGAGAACAGCGCGACGACGACGGGCGGGCTCGACACGCCGCTCCGCATCGTCGCTTGGTACGACGGCGTCGAGCTCCATCGACAAGGCCGCCCCGTCGTGACCCTCGGCGGCGTGGGCGCGCGCATCTTCAGCGAGCTCGTCGCGGTGGGCGGACCTGCGGAGTGGAGCGTGATCGCGCGCGAGGTGTGGAAAGGCGAGACGCTCGACGCGCACGAGCTCCGCCACCGCTGGGACGTCAGCCTCGCGCGCCTGCGAACACGCCTCCGCGAGGCCGGCATCCGCGCGGATCTCCTGCGCTCCGACGGCAGCGGCTACGTGCAGATCGTCACGAACCCGACCGACGTCGTCGAAGACAAAACCTAGTTTCCCGCGCCTCCGGCGCTCCAGGGCTGCGCCCCCGCCGGCCGGCTCCCCACGCAGATTTCTCGCCCGCGGGCTCCGATCCGAGACGCAGTTCAGCGCCGTCGCGGCCACGAGGCGAGCACGACCACCAAGCACGTGCGCCCTTCGTGCTGGACGCGCCCGATGCCGACGTCGGTGAAGCGTCGGTCGCCGAGCGCTGCGCGATGTGAGGGGCTCGCCACCAGCGCGCGCCATGCACCGCGCGCATCACTGGCGCGCGAGACGACCTCGCCCACGTGCCGCGCCTCGACGTGCGCACGACGCAGCCGCTCCTCGGCGTTGCCCTCGTCGGCGATCTCGTGCGCGACGTGGCCCGTCTCGCAGACACGCTCCGCGTGCTCTTCGGCCACCTCCACGAGGAGACGGTTCGGACGCAGCGGACCTGCGAAGGACCGCGCGCGAAGGAACGTGATGACGGTCGGATCCTCGGGCAGGGAGTCGACGACCTCACCGTCTCCCACGTGTAGCTCCGCGACGGGGCGCGGACCCTCGGGACCCGTCGCGACGAGCTGGAGCTGGGCGGGGATCTCGACGCTCGCGAGATCGATCTGCGCGACGCCGTCTTCGACACGGTAGGCGCGCGGCTCGGCGTCGCGGCAGCGTACGTAGACGACGGGCTCGGCGAAGCGCGACGCGAGCGTCACGCGGAGCGAACGCCCATCGATCACGAGCGATCCCTGCGCGGGCGCGGCGACCACCACGCGGCTCGTCTCGAGCAGCGCCTCGCCACACACGAGCGGCCCGAGCCCCCGAGCGGCGAGGCCACGCAGCCAGCGCGACCGGCCCGCGAGGTCGTCGTCCGACAGCGTGATCACGTGCAGGGACGGGTAGCTCGCGCCTTCGCGACGAGCGCGCGCGAGGAGCTCGGTGGGGCCCACGTGATCGAGCGCGTGAAGCGCCGCGAGCGCCGACAGCGAGTCGTCGCCGCAGCCCGAGCTCTCGCCGGACTGCGCCTCGGCGCGGGCGGAGATGGTGACCGCCGCGAGCGCGAAGAGCGCGCCGATCACGAGCGACGAGACGCGGGAGCGCGGGGGCATCTCGCGACGCTCACGCCGACCGCGATGCGGGTCAAAGAAACGGTAGACTGCGCGCGATGCAGACCATCGCCGATCTCTGGGCCCTCGCCGAGGATCGCGTCCGCAAGGGCGACGTTCCGGGTGCCCTCCACGCCTACGCCGCCGTCGTCCAGCTCCAGCCCACGAACCTCGACGCACGCCAGCGTGTCGGCGACGTGCTGCTCGCGATGGGGCACGCGCAGTCGGCCGCGGTCGTGTGGACGGCGCTCGCGAAGCTCGCTGCGAACGGGGGCTATCCCCTCCGCGCGCTCGTCGCGCTCAAGCTCCTCTCCGCGCTCGAGCCGCAGCTGGCCGCGATGATGGGATCGCTCGGCGAGCTCTACTCCGTCGAGAGCAAGCGCCTCGGCAAGGGCGTGCGCCTCGCGCCCGGCGATCCCGCGCAGCCGCTCCCCGCCACGCTCGATCTCTCGCGTCCTCCGCCGACCGAGCAGCTCGTGCAAGGCGCCGAGCGCGTGGCCGCGGATCTCACGGGCGCGCAGTACTCCGAGCGCTTGCCGCCGATCCCGGTCTTCAGCGAGCTCACGGCCTCCGCGTTCGCCGCGATGCTCCCCGCGCTCAAGCTCGTCCGCGCGCCGGCCGGCAGCGTGGTCATCGCCGAAGGAGAGCCCGGCACGTCGTTCTTCGTGCTCGCGGCGGGCGAGGTGCGCGTGACCAAGAAGCGGGGCGACGCCGAGACCCTCGAGCTCGCGAAGCTCCACGAGGGGGCGATCTTCGGCGAGATGGCGCTCGTGTCCGCCGAGCCGCGCAGCGCGACGGTCACGGCCTCGCGCGACTCCGATCTGCTCGAGTTCGATCGCGAGGCGCTCGGCGCGCTCTCTCGCGAGGTCGCTCCCCTCGCGGCCGCGCTCGACAAGTTCACGCGCGAGCGCTTGCTCAACAACCTGCTCGCGACCTCACCGCTCTTTCAGCCGCTCGATCGCAAGCAGCGCCTCGATCTGGTGCGCCGCTTCGCCGCACACGAGGTCGCGCCCGGCACCGTCGTCATCCGCGAGGGCGAGCCAGGCCGCGGCCTCTTCATCCTCCTCGCAGGCGAGGTCGACGTCTCGAAGGTCGACGGCGACAGCAAGGTGCTCCTGGCCTCGCTCAAGCCCGGCGATGCGTTCGGCGAGATCTCCCTCCTCGACGACAGCCCCGCGACGGCCACGGTCACTGCGGCCCGCGTGAGCACCGTGCTCTTCCTCGAGAAGTCGATCTTCACGCGCCTCGTGCAGGCGTTCCCGACGATCCGCGAGTACGTCAGCCAGCTCGGCGAAGACCGCCTGATGGACACGCGCCTCCTGCTCGAGGCCGGCGTCGACGAGGTCGAGCTCGGCGACGACGACCTCGTGCTCGTCTGAACCCGTCAGCCGCGCGAGCCATCCACGATCGCCGCGCCAGCGTCGAATTCGAGGCTGGCGTCCGCTTCCGGCGCACCTGCGTCGAGGTCGAACGAGGCGTCGCGGCGCAACACGGCGGCATCAACGCCGGCGTCCATCGCGGGGCGCGCGATCGGAACGATCTCGTATCGATAGGGCTGTGAGACACAGGAAATCTGTCGATCGAACGCTGCGGGTCGGCCGAAGGCGTCGAAGTGTTGATAGAGGCCGCTGAAGATGACCAAGTACGCGCCCCCTCGGCCGTCCGCCCTCAAGAACTCGAGGAAGCCATTCGAGCGGGTGCCTTCGAGCACGCTTTCCCAGTACAGCGACCCGTTCCAGTCGTAGCGGCGAAGGATCGTGGGCGCCTCCGGGTCGACCTGTTGGACCAACACGGTGACCCCCCACGTGTCTGCGGTCATCGCGAGGCCGCTCGATGGCTCCGTGCCCACGACGAGCCTCCCCGGTTCGATGGTCACAACGCCCTCCGCGCTGATCCGCACCATGCTCCGTGACGAGAAGTCGGGGCGAGCGAGCAGCGCCACCATCCCGCCCTCGAACACCTCGACCCGAGAGCGCCAGTCCGCGTTGTTCCCTTCGAGACCCACGAAGCGGTGGGACCACCGAACTCGCCCGTCAGCGTCGATTCGCGCAAGGTACGAAGTGACACCCTCGACCGCGCCCGCGAGGTGGGCATAGACGTAGGCCGCATCGTCGACCACTTCCATCCACACGTTCAGGGTTCCCTGAATCTCCGCACCGGAAACCAATGGTCCTGAGCGGGCGACGAGCACGCCATTCCTGTCGCGCCTCTCCCAGTGCAGGGCATCTGGTTCTGAGACTCCGCTCGAGCCTTCGTCACGAACCACGTACGCGAGTCCATCGTCGGACCACGCTTGAAGCGTGGGACTGAAGGAGGAACCGTAGAACACCTGCGCGACCGGAATGCCCTCTGCGGGCGTCACGTCCGCGCCGTCCGTGGAGAAACCATGCAGCCGTCCCCGGTGCGGCGCCTCCACTTCGGGATCCTCGGGGCAGTGAACGTTCCTGACGAACCAGAGGCGTGTGGAGGTGGGTACGATCTGCTCGACCCGCGGCGTGCACGCTCCTGCCGGTGCGTACGGCCAGCGGTCGTACACGCGCACCTCGATGGCGCGCTCTTCAATGACCCGGGGACGCCAGGACATGACATTGCGGTACCGCAACTCTGCCCCTTCCCCCTCGGGCTGTCGCATCAGGGCAACTGCGGAACCTTCACCCCACCGAACCGCGCCGAGCCGTCCGAGCCGTGTGTCGACTGACCACACACCATCGATCCGGGACTCGGCTACCTCGGCAGCGGCGACGTGAGTCCCGAAGTGTCCGATTCGCAGGCGTCCGCCGCTCTGCGCGCGCGGTGCGATGTAGGTGAGCTCGCTGGGACCCGTCAGGAGACCATCGACGGTGTCAGTCTCCCAGCAGAGCTCGGCGTCATCCATCCCAGAGTCTCGAAGCCCCGAGTCGGGTACGGTTGACGGACCGCACATGCAGCCGCCCACGCACGCGACGAGAATCGCGATGGTGAACCTGGGCATCTCAACCTCAGAGTCCCAGGTCGCAGAACCGCCGTCGAGGAAGTCCTACGCGCTCGCGCCGAGCGTGATGAGGCTCGCGGCGAGCACGACGCGTGAGTGCATTGTCCACGCAGGTGGAGCTCGACGCCGTTTATCGCCGAGGGCGAGCCGGCCACGTCGTTCTTCGTGCTCGCGGCGGGCGAGGTGCGCGTGACCAAGAAGCGGGGCGACGCCGAGACCCTCGAGCTCGCGAAGCTCCACGAGGGGGCGATCTTCGGCGAGATGGCGCTCGTGTCCGCCGAGCCGCGCAGCGCGACGGTCACGGCCTCGCGCGACTCCGATCTGCTCGAGTTCGATCGCGAGGCGCTCGGCGCGCTCTCTCGCGAGGTCGCTCCCCTCGCGGCCGCGCTCGACAAGTTCACGCGCGAGCGCTTGCTCAACAACCTGCTCGCGACCTCACCGCTCTTTCAGCCGCTCGATCGCAAGCAGCGCCTCGATCTGGTGCGCCGCTTCGCCGCACACGAGGTCGCGCCCGGCACCGTCGTCATCCGCGAGGGCGAGCCAGGCCGCGGCCTCTTCATCCTCCTCGCAGGCGAGGTCGACGTCTCGAAGGTCGACGGCGACAGCAAGGTGCTCCTGGCCTCGCTCAAGCCCGGCGATGCGTTCGGCGAGATCTCCCTCCTCGACGACAGCCCCGCGACGGCCACGGTCACTGCGGCCCGCGTGAGCACCGTGCTCTTCCTCGAGAAGTCGATCTTCACGCGCCTCGTGCAGGCGTTCCCGACGATCCGCGAGTACGTCAGCCAGCTCGGCGAAGACCGCCTGATGGACACGCGCCTCCTGCTCGAGGCCGGCGTCGACGAGGTCGAGCTCGGCGACGACGACCTCGTGATCCTCTGAGGGCCTAGCGCCACCCGGCGATCGAGGAGTGGAGTCGGAGGTCGACTCCGTCACCCGCGAGGGCGAACCCGAGGCCGACGAACACTCCGACGATCGCCGTCGAGCCGACGATGAGCGGCGTGAGCAGCTCGCCGCCGTCGAAGGCATCGAACGTCGCGAGCCCCGCGATGGTCAGGCTGCCCAGGATGGCGATGGCGCCCGCGAGTCGGAGCATCGCGTTGTCGACGTAGCGGATCTCGAGCGTGGAGGGCCGATCGATCTGGAGGACGCGCGTGAACCATCGCGAGTCCTCGCGTGGACCGACGCCGAAGCGCATCGCACCGGGCACGACCCACGTCGCGCACGGCGCCACGCAGACGAGCCCATACGACGAGCCCTGAACCTCGATCGTCTCGAACCCACGCTGGCCCCTCGCGCGGACCGTCTGCAGGAGGCGCGTGACGATCAGCCCGCGCGCGGGGTCTGCGTCGAACACCAGCGGCACGAGCCCTGGCCCGGGAGGCGGTGGGATCGGGGCGACGGTCGATCGCGATCGCACACGCGCGGCGGGCGCCACCGTGACGACCGGCGGCGGCTGCAGCACCGGGGTCATCGCGGTCGTCGTGGCGAGCGTCCCACTCTCGGTCGGCCCCTCGTCGTTCTGCGCTGGAGGCGCGGCCGCAGAAGGCGGGTCGTCGTCGCCGAACTCGTCTTCGATGGAAGGCGCAGGCAGCGTGCTCGACAGGGAAGGCGCGGCCGAGGGTCGCTCGATCGGGCTCGCGAGATCACGCGCTTGTCAGGGAGCCGGGACGGCCGCCGACGGCATCGCGTCGGCCGACTCCGTCACGCCGAGCTGGTAGGCCGATGCAGCGTCGCCCACCTCGTAGCCGCCGACGAAGACCTGATAGGCGCCAGGGCCCGCGTTCTCGATCAAGACGACGGGGTTGAGGCTGTTGCCCGGGTCGCCCGAGTCGTCGTTGCAGACGGTGCGGCCATCGGGCAGGCGGACCGCGAGGGTCGTGTCGGCGCTCGAGCCCGCGTTGACGAGGACGCGCAAGCGCGGAATCGCGGCGCCGACCTGCAGCGTGTGCTGCGGAGAGGTGGGGTAGTTGCCGATGCAGTCGGCGCCGAGGCTCGCGCCCGGCTGCACGCCGCCCGCTCGGCCGGTCACGGGTGCGAACGTGAAGCCCGGACCGGCGATGGCGATCGGCGCGGCCGAGGCCTCGGAACCGCCGCAGCCCATGGCGAGGAACGACGAGGTGGCGGTGGCGAGGAGGAGGTTCTTCATCGAGATCGTCATGGAATCGCTGGTCCTTTCAGGGGGCGGTCACTTCGACCGGCCTGCTCTTTCCCGAAGAGACACGCGTCGCGACGACGAGTAACAAAGAATCTCGGTCCTGCTCGCAGGCGAGGCGGCCGCGCGACGCGTTCGGCGCGGCGCCGACGAACTGGAGCTCGGCGACGACGCCCGTGGACGATGGTCGCGTCAGCGTCGAGCGCGATGATCGACGCGTCGCGCGGGTCGCAGCCGCGGCGTCGATCGCGGGGCGCCCTCACGGCATTCCGACATCCCAGACCCCGACGCGAGGTTCAACGCCGCCCCGTCGAACCAGGAAGGACACGACGAGGTCCGAGCGCCCGCGCGAAGTCCACAGGGGGAGATCCAGAATGAACGCCTCTCCTGACGCACCGAACTGGGCAACGTCGGCGAGGTCGAGAGCGTGCGGCGGGAGCGGGACCAGCCTCCCTGCGTAGTGCTGCATTGCCACAGCGACTTCGGCACTGGTCGCGCGGAGAAGCAGGCCCTCGGACTCGAGCACTCGAACGCTCTGCGCCGCGAGGAGATCGGCGATCCGCCGAACAGAGCGCTCCTCGGTCTCGTCGATCTCCGTGTCCCAGTCCGCGCGCATGTTCGCCTCACACGTTTGGTTCCAACCTCACCGGAGCCCACGGAAAACCGCGGAGGATCAACGGTCGAACCGTCGAGCGGCGGCTCAGGGCTCGGCGATCCCGGGGTGCACGCGGACGTCGACGCCGTCGCCGACGAAGAAGAGGGCGAAGCTCACGCAGAGCCCGACCGCGGCGAGGATGCTCGTCGCGGCGGGGCCCTCGACGGAGCCCATGCCGAGCGCGCCGTCGAGGAAGTCGTACGCGCTCCCGCCGAGCGTGATGAGGCTCGCGGCGAGCACCACGAAGCCGAGGCTCCGCGTGAGCGAATTGTCGACGTAGTGGAGCTCGATGGTGGTCGGCTCGCTCAGCCGGATCGGCTCGCTCCACCAGCGCGTGCCCACCGTGTCACCCACGCCGAGCCGCAGCCCGCCCTCCGCGAGCCAACGCGCGCATGGCGCCTCGCACACGTCGTCGATCCGTCCGCGACGACGCTCGCGTAGGAAGAGGTGTCGCGACTCGTCCGCCTCGAGCACCACCGCGACGTGACCGGGCCCTGGCGAGGGAGGCAACTCCGTGCGCGATCGCGCCCGCGTCTCCGCGGCGAACGGGCTCGCGAGGTCCCGCGCCTGCGCGCTCGCGCTCGAGGCCCCGCACGCGATCAGCACGGGCGCGATCAGCACGAAGGCGACGGTCACGAACGCGGCGAAGCGACGCGTGAGCGCACCGATCATCGACGCGTTCCGTCCGACGCAGCCGCGCGCAGCGACGATCGAAGGGTCGCGAGCCGCCGTGCCAGCGCCGAGAGACGTTCGCTCGCGATCGGCGCCTTCGCCCGCGACGCGCACCATGCGAGCGCGGGCTCGATCTCACCGAACGTCTTCTTCGGGCACACGCTGCGGCTCATCATGTCCAGGCCTGCGACGATCGCGCGCACCGTGGCGCCCTGAAAGCCGCCGAGCTCGATGAGCGTGCCCTGCGCGAGGATCGACGCGTTGAACTCGCTCGTCACCGTCGAGGCGGCCTTGCGCGCGTCCTCGTCCATGGAGAGCCCCGCCTCAGGGAGCACCCACGTGAGCGTCGTGAAGCCGCGCGGGGAGCGATCGCGCATCGCGGACAGCGCCGGACGCGCGAGCAGCATGTCGGCCTTCGTGGGACGACCGAAGAGGATCATCGTCCAGATCCCCGACACGTCGCCGTAGAGCGTCGCGTTCCCACGCTCGAGCTCGTCGAAGTCACTCGCCATGAGCGCGCGAGCATACAGGCTGGCATCGCGAGAGCGGCAGGACATGCTCGCGCGCCATGCGCCCCCGAGCCCTTCGCTTCGCTGCCTGCCTGCTGTTCCTCGCCGCCAGCGGCTGCGCGATCGTCCCGCGCTATCAGCGAGAGGCCTTCGCGAACCCCGCGATGGACGCGCAGTCCACGGCGCTCGAGGATCGCTCGCTCGGCAAGATGCGCGGCTCGCGCGAGGTGGCCGCGGGCGGTGACGGTCGCGCAGCAGGGGGCGGCTGTGCGTGCTCGAATTGAGCGGCGTCACGTCACGGCCGGGCTCGCGCTGTTCGTGATGGCGAGCGCGCCCGCGGTCTTGCTCTCGCAGGATCACATGCGCGATCCGACCGATCTCTCGGGGTGGGAGGTCGAGCAGATGGCGTTCCGCTTCGCGATCTTCCAGCAGGAGGGTCGGGGCCTCCAGTCGCAAGCGGAGACCGATCGCACGATGGGCGCGCCGATCACACGCGGCAGCGAGCACGCGTGGATCTTCCAGCCGATCGTGTCCGCGCTCATCAGGCAGGACCGCGACACCACGCACTCGCTCACGCTGCCGATCGACATCGTCACCGCGGCCTCACCGGACGCGCTCAACCCCGACGTGCAGACCAACGCGTCGCGCGAGAACGAAGCGGCCGGGCTGGATCTCGTGACCACCGTGCGCGACGACGAGCAGTTCAGCTACCAGCTCCACATCGGCTTCCACTTCGAGGAGTACTGGGGCTCGGGGATGCTCGGCGGCGCGATGATCCACCGCTTCGCCGACGACAACGCCACGCTGCGCCTCGGCGTCGAGACGATCTTCGACTCGTTCGATCCCATCCAGCCCGACGGCATCGATCCGGGCCCCGTCGTGAACCGCTTCGGCGTCGCCGCGACGGGATCGATCTCGCAGCTGCTCTCGCCCACGACGATCGTGAGCGCGGGCTACACGTTCACCGCGCAGTTCGGACACCTCGAGACGACCTACAACTCGGTGCCCGTGATCGGCGGAGGACGCCTCGGCGACCGCTACCCGCGCAACCGCGGGCGACACACGCTCAACGGCGAGATCCGACAGGCCATCCCCGACACGGACACCTATCTCTCCCTGTCGTACCGCTTCTACGCGGACACCTTCGACGCCGTGGCGCACTCCGCGACGTTCACGGCGACGCAGTACATCGGCGACGTGTGGCTGCGCGGGCACTACCGCTTCCATCACCAGGACGCGCCTTCGTTCTGGACGGACAGCACGCCGACGCTCTCTCAGCCCGACTGGTTCCTCCGCACGTCGGACTCCGACCTCGAGACGCTCGACGCGCACGAAGGAGGCCTGAACGTGCGCTGGTTCTTCGAGCGTCGTGGCGCCCTCACCGCGCTCTCGAGCTACGTGCAGCTCGGCTACGTCGGCTACGTGCGCAGCAACTCGCTCGTCATGCACGTGGGCTCGTTCGACTTCGGCTTCGGCTTCTGAGGCGCGATTGCGCGCGAGGGGCCATCGACTTCGCCGCGCGTGGCCACCATCATCGCGCCGTCATGCGGTGGACCTTCCTTTCTTCGTGGGCGCTCTCGCTCGCGCTCGTGCTCGGGTGTGAGAGCCGCGTCTCGCTCGGCGGCCGCTGCGCCCGCGTCGAGGAGTGCGCGCTCTCGCTCGTGTGTGTGAACGCGCGCTGCGGCGCAGAGTGCAGCGTGAGCGACGACTGCGCGGCGGGCGCGCGCTGTCTCCGGGACACCGAGACCGACGTCGCGTCGTGCTCGCTCCCCGCCGACGCGTGCGACGGTGCGCGCCCTTGCGCCGACGGCCTGCGGTGCATCGACGGGGGGTGCCTCAACGTCTGCGTGCTCCCCGGCGACTGCCCCGATGGTCGCTGCGTCGACGGCACGTGCGAGCCCGACCTCGTGCGCGACGATCGCGACGCGGGTCTCGAGGACGCGCCCACGTTCGATGCCGCGACCGACGCAGGTCCGAGCACGTGCGAGCGCCTGCCACGTGGCAACGATCGCATCGTCGACGTCGCGCTCGGTGACGCGGGCGCGTGCGCCGTGACGAGCGCGGGCGAGGTCTGGTGCTGGGGGTATTGGCCCGGCCTCGCCGACGAAGCGCTCGACTGGATCGCGTCGACGCCGTTCCTCGTGCTCGCCGAGGACGGCACCGCGCTGCGCGCGATCGACGTCGCCGTCGGCAGCGGCTTCGGCTGCTCGCGCAACGGCGCGGCCGCGAGCGACGAGGTCGTGTGCTGGGGCGACGTGGACGGTCAGGGTGGCGTCGAGGTTCGCGCGCGCACGATCGTGCGCGCCGATCGCATGGACCTCACGGGCGCGAGCGAGCTCGGCGCCGGACGACAGCACGCGTGCGCGCTCGTGTCGGGGCAAGCGTTCTGCTGGGGACGCAGCTTCGAGTCGGGCGCGCTCGGCGACGGAACGACGGACGACAGCGAACAGGCGGTGCGCGCGAGCGAGCTCGGGACGGGCGCGACGTCGCTCGTCGTCGGCTACCGGCGCTCGCAGGTGCTCGTCGGATCACCATCGCGCCTGCGCGGCGTGGGTGAAGACGATCACGGCGAGCTCGGCGCTGCGACACCGTCGACCGCGCCCGGCTACCGCACGACGGGCGTGGACACGATCACGACGGGCCTCGCGAGCGTGATCGCGCCGGGCGATGCGACCTGCTTCTTGGAGGCCGGCGCGCCGCGCTGCTGGGGTGCGGGGCCTGCGCTGGGCGGCAACGCGAGCGGCGCGCTCGACGCGTGCGGCGGCACGTGCACGACGTCACCGATCGACATCGACGTGATCGGCGACGTCCCGCTCGTGGGCCTCGCGGGCGACTGGGACGGCGGCTGGGCCGTCGGCTGGAGCGACGACGGACGCCTCCTCGGCTGGGGCGCGAACGAGGGCGGCGCGCTGTCGTCCAGCGAGACCGAGGTGCCGCGCGCGACGCTCATCGAGGGCTACTCGGGCCGCACGCACCGCGCGGCGATCGGCGGCTTCGTCGCGTGCGCGATCGACGACACGAGCGGCGAGCTCCAGTGCTGGGGCGAGAACCGCCGGGGCGGCCTCGGTCGCGGCACCGTGACGACGTCGGAGCCCGACGCCGCCCCTCCCTGCTGGGCCCGCTGAGCCGCCTCAGCGTGCGCGCGCCAGCTTCTTCGCGCGGTTGCCGTCGGGCCAAATCGCTTGGTGGTTTTTACAATTATTCGATTCTTGTAAATACGAGTCGCTGTTCAAATGAACAGGCACGCGGATCGGCACGCGGCGGGAGGTCGATGCTACACCGCTCGGCCATGCAGGAGCCCGCGCCGTACAAGCCCAAGAACCCCGTCCGCATCGTGAGCGCTGCCGCGCTGTTCGACGGACACGACGCCGCGATCAACGTGATGCGTCGCATCCTCCAGGCGACGGGCGCGGAGATCATCCACCTCGGCCACAACCGGTCGGTCGAAGAGGTCGCGCTCGCGGCGGTGCAGGAAGACGCGCAGGGCATCGCGCTCACGAGCTACCAGGGCGGGCACGTCGAGTACTTCACGTACCTCCGCGAGCGGCTCGACGCGCTCGGCGCCAAGCACACGCGCATCGTCGGCGGCGGCGGCGGTGTGATCGTGCCGAAGGAGGTCGAGACGCTCCATGCGCGCGGCATCGATCGGATCTTCTCGCCCGAGGACGGCCGGAACCTCGGCCTCCAGGGGATGATCAACCTCGTCGTCGAGCGCTGCGACTTCGCGCTCACGGACGCGCTGCCGGGCGCGAGCGCGGACATGCAGCTCGCGCGCACGCTCACGCGCGTGGAGAACGGCGCGCTCGACGTCGCTTCTCTGCCTGCGCCGAAGAAGAAGGCGCCCGTCGTCGGCCTCACGGGCACGGGAGGCGCGGGCAAGAGCTCGCTCACCGACGAGCTCGTGCGCCGCTTCGTGAACGACTTCCCCGACAAGCGCGTCGCGGTGCTGTGCATCGACCCGACGAAGAAGAAGACCGGCGGCGCGCTCCTCGGTGATCGCATCCGCATGAACAGCCTCGGCCACGGGCGTGTGTTCATGCGCTCGCTCGCGACGCGCGGCTCCGGCTCGGAGGTGAGTGCCTCCGCGAAGAACGTGCTCGCGGCGATGCAGTCCCGCGGCTTCGATCTGATCCTCGTCGAGACGGCCGGCATCGGTCAGGGCGACAGCGAGATCGTCGAGATCTCGGACAGCTCGCTCTACGTGATGACCGCGGAGTACGGCGCGCCGAGCCAGCTCGAGAAGATCGAGATGCTCGATCACGCGGACTTCGTGGCGATCAACAAGTTCACGCGTCGCGGCTCGCTCGATGCGCTGCGAGACGTGCGCCGACAGATCGTGCGCAACAAGAAGCTCTTCTCCATCAAGCCCGAGCAGCTGATGGTCTTCGGCACGAGCGCCGCACACTTCGCGGACTCGGGCGTCGACGCGCTCTACGCGCACATGGTCGCGCACGTCAGCGACAAGCACGGCCTGGGCTGGACGAGCCGCCTGACCGTCTCCGACAAGCGCACGACCGACACGAGCAAGGAGATCGTTCCGCCGGGTCGCGAGCGCTACCTCAGCGAGATCGCAGACAGCTGTCGCGATCACGATGGCTTCGCGCGCGAGCAGGCGGACGTGGCCGCCGAGATCGAGGCGCTCGAGAAGGCGATCTCGATCCTCGGTGGGCCCAACAGCAGCTTCGAGCCGTTCGGCGCCAGCGTCGGGAGCGCATCGGCGGCCATCCAGGACCTCGCTGCGGAGCACGACGCGAGATTGCTTCGGGTCGAGCCACAGCACGCCGCGATGCTCCGTGGCTGGGACGCGTGGGCCGCGCGCTACGCGCAGCCGAAATACGAGTACGAGGTCCGCGGCAAGAAGGTCGCGGTCGACGCGCAGCGCACGACGCTCTCCGAGCTGACCGTGCCCAAGGTCGCGGTGCCACGCTTCAAGGGCGCGGGCGATCGACTCTTCTGGCGTCTCACGGAGAACGTGCCGGGCGAGTTCCCGTACACGGCAGGCACCTTCCCGTTCAAGCGCACGGGCGAAGACCCCACACGCATGTTCGCGGGCGAGGGACCGAGCGAGCGCACCAACCAGCGCTTCCACCTGCTCGCCGCAGGGCAGCCCGCCGCGCGCCTCTCGACGGCGTTCGACTCGATCACGCTCTACGGCGAAGACCCGGACGAGCGACCCGACATCTTCGGCAAGATCGGCGAGAGCGGCGTGTCGATCTCCACCGTCGAAGAGGCCGAGCAGCTCTATGCGGGCTTCGATCTCTGTCATCCCGCGACCAGCGTCTCGATGACGATCAATGGGCCTGCGCCCACCGTGCTCGCGTTCTACGTGAACACGGCGATCCGTCAGCAGGCGCGCCGCTTCCTGCGGGAGAAGGCGCGCCTCGCGATCACCAAGGAGCAAGAGCTCCAGCCCGATCGACTCCGGAGCTCGAGCTGGTCCGAGGTGAAGGCGCTGCTCACGGACGCCGAGCTCGCCGACATCCGCGCCCGCACGCTCACGCAGGTCCGCGGCACCGTGCAGGCCGACATCCTCAAGGAAGATCAGGGCCAGAACACCTGCATCTTCTCCACCGAGTTCGCGCTGCGTGCGATGGGCGACGTCCAGCAGCTCTTCATCGACGAGGACGTCCGCAACTTCTACTCGGTGTCGATCAGCGGCTATCACATCGCCGAAGCGGGAGCGAACCCGATCCATCAGCTCGCGTACACGCTCGCGAACGGCTTCACGTACGTCGAGTACTACCGATCACGCGGCATGGACGTGAACGCGTTCGCGCCGAACCTCTCGTTCTTCTTCTCGAACGGGATGGACCCCGAGTACACGGTCATCGGCCGTGTCTCTCGCCGCATCTGGGCGGTCGCGATGAAGCGCCTCTATGGCGCCGACGCCC
The DNA here is from genome assembly GCA_964502175.1 of uncultured Sandaracinaceae bacterium. GTDB lineage: Bacteria > Myxococcota_A > Polyangia > Polyangiales > Sandaracinaceae > JAFLCL01. Next base: position 73,977 of record CAZCVE010000023.1, on the reverse strand, counting down.
GCAGCCAGATGTTGAAGTACCACATCCAGACGAGCGGCCGTTCGCTGCACGCGATGGAGATCCAGTTCAACGACATCCGCACCACGCTGCAGGCACTGCTGGCCACGTACGACAACGCGCAGAGCCTCCACACGAACGCGTACGACGAGGCCATCACCACGCCGACCGAAGAGAGCGTGCGTCGCGCGCTCGCGATCCAGCAGATCATCAACAAGGAGTTCGGCATGGTGTTCAACGAGAACGCCACGCAGGGCAGCTTCCTCGTCGAGCAGCTCACGGATCTCGTGCAGGAGGCGGTGCTCGCGGAGTTCGATCGACTGACGGAGCGCGGCGGTGTGCTGGGCGCGATGGAGCGGCAGTACCAGCGCGGTCAGATCCAAGACGACTCGATGAAGTACGAGCACCTGAAGCACTCGGGGGCTCTGCCGATCGTGGGCGTGAACACGTTCCTCGCGAAGAACGCAGGTGAGGCGTCGACGCCGCGCGAGATCGAGATCCGTCGCGCGAGCTACGAGGAGAAGAACGACTGCATCGCGCGCCTGCGTAGCTTCCAGGCGACGCACGCGGGCGAGTCGCCTGCTGCGCTGAAGCGACTGCAGGCGGTCGCGTTGTCCGGTGAGAACCTGTTCTCCGAGCTCGTGCGCGCGACCGAGGTGTGCTCGCTCGGACAGATCACGCGCGCCCTCTACGAGGTTGGCGGGCAGTACCGGCGGAATCTCTGATGTCGAATCCCCTTTCGAAGATTGGCTCGCTCGGACGTCCGTTCTGGATGCTCTGCACCATGGAGATGTGGGAGCGGCTCGCGTACTACGGCCTACGCGTCGTCGTGGGCGTCTACATCGCGCAGGCCGACGTGCCGGGGGGCCTCCACTGGACCCAAGCGGATCGCGCGCAGATCTTCTTCTGGTGGTCGATCTTCCAGTCCGTACTGCCCACCTTCACGGGCGGCATCGCGGACCGCTATGGCTACAAGCGAACCATCTTCGTCTCCATCACGCTGAAGCTCGCGGGCTATCTCGTGATGGGCAGTCAGCGTGAGTACTGGCCGTTCTTCTTCGGCGCGATGTTGCTCGCGACAGGCACCGCGCTCTTCAAGCCCGGTATCCAGGGCTCGCTCGCGCACAACCTCAAGAAGGAAGACACGAGCCTCGGCTGGGGCATCTTCTATTGGCTCGTGAACGTGGGCGCGATGATCGGGCCGCCCTTCGCGGGCTGGCTGCGCGGGGAGAACAGCTGGCCGCAGGTGTTCTATGGCTGCGCGGCGATCGTGTCGCTCAACTACCTGATGCTCTTCACGTACCGCGAGCCCGAGAGTGGCTACGACACGTCGAAGGGATTCGGGTCGGTGATGGCCGACACCTTCAAGAACTTCTTCGAGCCTCGACTCCTCATGTTCCTCGGGATCATGACGGGCTTCTGGCTGATGATGTATCAGCTCTGGGATTTCCATCCGTTCTTCATCACGGACTGGGTGGACTCGCGCGGCGTGGCAGACGCGCTGTCGATCCCGGACTCGTGGATCGAGCCCGGCAGCACGCGCGGAAGGCAGATCGGTCAGGAGCACATCCTCAACCTCAACGCCGCGCTGATCGTGCTGCTCGTCGTGCCGATCTCGTGGGCCGTCCAGAAGCTGCGGACGCTCGAGGCGATGCTCGGCGGCATGGTGATGGCCACGATCGGCATCCTCGTCTCGGGCCTCACGTCGAGCGGCTGGATCCTCCTCGCGGGCGTCCTCTGCTTCAGCCTCGGAGAGATGCTCACGGGCCCGAAGAAGAGCGAGTACCTCGGCGCGATCGCACCCCCGGGCAAGAAGGGCCTCTACCTCGGCTACGTGAACATCCCCGTCGGCATCGGTCAGGCGATCGGCGCGCAGCTCACGGCGTGGCTCTACGGCAACTGGGGTGAGAAGGCGATGCTCGCGCAGCGCTACCTCGCGGAGCACCCGGACCTGCTCGGCCGCGACGTGACGTGGAACGGCGACGTGGCCACGCTCGAGGCGGCGACGGGTGTCTCGCGCACCGACGCGATGACCACGCTCTGCGATCGCGCCCACATCGACGCGCAGACGGCCACCGACCTCTTGTGGACGACGTACTCGCCGTGGGTGGTGTGGCTCCCGATCGCGGCGATCGGCCTCGTGTCGGTGATCGCGCTCGTGATGTTCAACCGCGCGGCCAAGCGCTGGTCGGACATGAACCCGTGAGCTCGGCCGACGTCGACGCTCGGTTCATGCGCCTCGCGATGGCCGAGGCAGACAAGGCGCGCGGACACACGGGCGACAACCCGTGGGTCGGGTGCGTGATCGTCTCTGCGAACGGCGACGTGCTCGGTCGGGGCTACACGCACGGGCCGGGTGAGGACCACGCCGAGATCGACGCGGCGCGCGATGCCGCCTCGCGCGGCCTCTCGATCGAAGGCGCCACGCTCTACTCGACGCTCGAGCCCTGCGCGTTCCACGGACGCACGCCGGCCTGTGCGCACGCGATCGTGGCGCGCAAGATCGCGCGCGTCGTCATCGCGCTCCGCGATCCACACCCACGCGTCGACGGTGCGGGCGTGCGGATCCTCCGCGACGGCGGGATCGACGTGATCGAGTCGGTCCTCGAAGACGACGTGCGCCTGCAGCTCGGCGGATGGGTGATCGCCCAACACCCCCACGAGCCGCGCGCATGGGCGCGAGCCCGCGGCCTCGAGGGTGACGCGCTGCGCGAGGCGCTCGTCGCACGCTACGGACCCGGCGCGGCCCTGCCTTGAATGCTCATCGATCGCGCACGTCCACGCGAAGTCGCCGTCCACGGAACGTTCACTTGCCGGCTGACCCGGCCCTCTTCCAGGATGACCCCATGCGCGCGCCTTCCTCGTTCGTCGTCGCGATCGTCACCCTCGCGCTGCTCGCGATCACCCTCTCGCCGAGCCCGTCGCGCGTCGACGCGCAAGCGCAGCAGGTGCCCTCGACGCTGCCGGGCGCGTGGCGCTATCCGCACCCCGATGCGCACGGGATCGCGATCGTGCGCGCCGCGATCGAGCCCGCGATCTCGCAGCTGCCCTCGATGTTCCAGGGCCTCGCGAGAGAGAGGCTCGCGTCGCGCACGCGCATCGCGAGCCGCATCGAGATCGCGACCGCGAGCCAGCGCGTCCAGGTGTCGAGCCACGGTGAGCGCGACTTCGCCGTCGATCTCGCGCTCGGCGCGCCGCCGTCGACCATCCACGGGCCCGAGGGCAACGAAGTGCAGGCGCAGCATCGCCTGCAGGGCGGCTGGCTCGAGCAGGTGTTCTCGGGGGAGAACGGCGACCTCCGGGTCCTCTACTCCACCGAGCCGGACGGCCAGACCATGCACGTCGACGTGACCATCTCGAGCGAGCGCCTCTCCACGCCCATCCGCTACCGACTCGACTACGTGCGCGCCCAGTGACTCGGCACGTGCAACCCTGAGCTCTTGCCCGAAGGCGACACGCTCCATCGCATCGCCCGCAAGATGCAGCCCCTGGTCGGGCAGACGCTGACCGCCCTCCGCTTGCCCCGCAGCACGCAGGCGACGTCTCACCTCGTCGGCAAGCGCATCGAGCAGGTGGAGGCGCGCGGCAAGAACCTGCTCGTCACGTTCGAGGGGCGATGGGTGCTGCACACGCACCTCCGCATGAACGGGGCGTGGCGAATCCGCGAGCGACGCAGCGAGCCAGGCGCGCTGCCGCCAGGCACGGTCGTCTACTTCGCGACAGAGGCGCACGAGGCCGTCTGCACGAACGCGCCGACCGTCGTGCTCGCGCGCGGCGGCTCGATGCGCTTCGATCCGCTGAAGTCGCTCGGTCCCGATCTCCTCGCCGACGAGGTCGATCTCGACGCGATGGTGACGCGCCTGCGCGGCGCGGACACGACGCCGCTCGGCGTGGCCGTGATGGATCAGCGCTTGGTCGCAGGGATCGGCAACGTGTGGAAGAGCGAGGGGCTCTTCGCGGCGAGCCTCGATCCCTTCGCGCCCGTCGCGCGGTTCACGGACGACGAGCTGCGCGGGATGCTCGCGAGCGTGCGCGCGCTGATGCAGAAGAACGTCGACGGCACGGTCCACCGACGCTCGTTCGTCCCCGCGCGCGGCGGCCCACGCATCACGCGCCTCGACGTCGGCGGCGCGCGCGCGGGTCACGCCGTGTACGAGCGCGGCGGTCAGCCGTGCTCTGCTTGCGGTGGCCGCATCGCACGCGTGAAGCAGCTCACGCGGAGCACGTACTTCTGCCCGACGTGTCAGCCCGCGCGTCCGTGAGTCATGCTGCGCGCATGACCGACGACGTCGCGGCGCGCGCGCGCCTCACGCACGAGCGCCTCTCGATCGAGGCGGTGAGCGCGCTGGTCTCGCGCGCGAGCGCGGGTGCGATCGACCTCTTCGTGGGCGTGGTGCGCGATCACGCCGAGGGCCGCGCGGTGAGCTCGCTCGAGTACTCGGCGTACGAGTCGATGGCGCAGAAGGAGATCGCGCGCATCGTCGCCGAGGTGGAGGCACAGGTGCCCGGCGCGCGCTGCGCGGTGCACCACCGACTCGGCCTCTTGAAGGTCGGCGAGCTCGCCGTGGTCTGCGCCGCGAGCACGCCGCATCGAGGCGAGTCGTTCGCGGCGTGCCGTGCGCTCATCGAAGCCATCAAGCACGACGTCCCGATCTGGAAGCGCGAGCACGGTCCCGATGGCGAGGCGTGGGTGGGCTGGGTCGACGCGCGCTGCGCCCGCGTCGGGCACGGAGACGGTCACGCGCACGGCCACGACGCGCCGCATCACGGCGTCGATCGCGAGTAGAAGAACCCGGAACGAAGTTCCGGGCAGCAGTACGAGCCGGCGCGCGATCACGCGTCGCTCGGGTCCAGACGCCCCAGGGACCGTCGTCCTCGGCGCGGGGAGGACCGTCACCGCGTAGGCGCGCGGTCTTGTCACGATCGTCCTCCGGTCGCGTGGGGAACGAGGCCGATCTCCCTGTTGAACGCCGTTCAGGGCTTGGGCACCGCCGCGTGGCGAGTGCGGTATGCAGGTTGCGAAGTGCGCCGGTCATGCGCGCCATCACGCTCGGACTCGTGTGCCTCGCCCTCGTCGCCGGGTGCGCCAACGGTCGGTTTCGCTCGCGCGAGATCGAGCCGGGGGAGACGGACCCCACCGACCGACCGGACCCGATGACGATGCCCGAGCCCGACGCGTGGCTGGTGAGCGTCGACTCGACGCCGTCGGATCGGTACCTCGAGCGCAGCGAGGCCACCGCGTCGATCCGCGGCACGGTCGAGGCGAACCTCGGCGCCGATCGGGCCGAGGTCGACGGCGCGGACCTCACGCTCGACGGCAGCGATGGCTTCTCGACGACGGCACCGGTGCCCGAGGGAGTGAGCGTGGTCGAGATCCACGGCTTCGACGTGAACGACAACGAAGCGCGCGGCGACCGTGCCGTGCTCCGCGCCGACTACCTCGAAGAGGGCGTGCGTGACGCGGACTCGCTGCAGATCGCGGTGAACGACGCGCTCCTGTCGGGCCTCGCGGCCGGCGCGCTCGGCGGTGCAGGCCTCGAGACCTTGTCGCTCGGCTCGTTCATCACGCCGGGCACGGCGATCGTCAGCGGCGATCCCTGCACGATCTACGTCGATCAGATCACGAACGGCACGCCGCGCATCGCGCTCGGCACCACGGCCGACGGACGCCTGCGCGCGACCGCGACCGTCCCCGACATCACGGTGAACATCCGCGGGCAGTGCAGCGCGCTCGGCTACGACGTGGGCATCCGCGACGGCAGCCAGGTCGACGAGACCGACGTGCAGATCACGATGATCCTCGAGCCGATCTTTCCGGCGCCGGGCGAGTGCGCGTCCGGCCTGCGCGCGACCGAGCCCACGGTCGAGATCACGCGCTTCGACATCGATCTGCGCCTCTCGGGCTCGCTCCTCCTCTCGGTCGCGGGTGAGCTCGTCGGCGAGCTCGCCGAGGGCTTCGTGCGCGGGATGCTCGAGGATCAGGTGCAAGACATGATCGGCCCCGCGATCGGTCCCGCCCTCGAAGACGTCTCGCTCCTCGACACGACGACGACGATGGACTTCCTCTCGACGCCGGTGGAGCTCTCGCTCTGCATGACCGGCCTCGACACGCGAGATGGCGTGCTCGTCGCGACGCTCGGCACGAGCGCGATGGGCCCCGGCGGCACGACGGACGCGCCTGGCGCGCCGCGACTGCCCGCGACGTCCGGAACCCTCACCAGCGGCACGCTCGCGATCGATCCCGCGCTGGTCGGGCAGATCCTCTTCAGCGCGTGGCGTGGAGGAGCGCTGCAGCTCGACTCGCTGGGCAGCGGCAGCGGCGGTCCTTCGCTCACGATCGATCTGCTCGGCGGTGTGGTCGCAGCGCTTCGTCCGATGATCGGCACGACGATCCCGCGCGGCTCCCCGCTCGAGCTCGGCATCGACGCAGCGATGGCGCCGCTGGTGCGCGGCCCGACGCCGATGGAGGCCGCGGCGGGCGCGCACTTCATGCTCGAGATCGGTGATCTCCGCCTCACGCTCGGCGCCGCAGGCCGCCCGCTCTTCGTGCTGTCGAGCACGGTGCGCCTCGGCCTGTCGCTCGAGCCGAACGCGGAGGGCGCGCTGGTGCCGACGCTCGTGCCCGCCGCGACGACGGCCTCGACGCACGTCGCAGAGACGGCCGTGCCCGGCGTGACGATGCGCATGGCCGACTCGCTCTCGAGCCTCGTCAACGGCATGGTCCCCACGCAGATCGGCCCGCTCCTCGAGGGCGCGGCGATCAGCCTGCCGGACATCGGCGCGCCCATCACGATCACGAGCGTCACCGCGGATCCAGGCGGCACGCTGCACGTCGCGATCTCCACCGGACCCTGAGGTCCGGCTGATTCGCGTCGGGGTCTCGCTGACCCTCCCCAACCCCTCCCAATGGGAGGGGCTTCTCGTCGTGCGTCAGCCGTTGCGGATGTAGTCGCCCGACTTGCCGCCGGTCTTCTTCAGCAAGACGACCTCGCCGATCGTGATCGCGCGATCGACGGCCTTCAGCATGTCGTAGACGGTGAGCGCGGCGACGTTGGCCGCGACGAGGGCCTCCATCTCGACGCCCGTGCGATCGGTCGTGCGTGTCGTCGCGATCACGCGCACCGCGTGACGTGTCGCATCGAGCTCGAGCTCGACCGAGACGCTCGTGAGCGCGATCGGGTGACACAGCGGGATGAGCTCGCTCGTCTTCTTGCTCGCCTGGATGCCTGCGATGCGCGCCGTCGCGAGCACGTCGCCCTTCTTCGTGGCGCCTGACGACAAGAGCGCGAACGCCTCGGCGCTCATCGTCACCACGGCCTGCGCGACGGCCTCGCGCGTCGTGATCTCCTTGGCGCCGACGTCGACCATGTGCGCCTGTCCGCGGGCGTCGAGGTGCGTGAGCGTCGCGGACAGCGTCGCGCTCGCGCTGCTCGTCTCGCGTGTGGATCGCGTCAGCTTCGCGAGGTGACCGAGCTCGGGGATCACGATCTTCTCGAGGCCCAACCGCACCGCGTCGGGACTGCCCGGCAGCATCACGACGACCGCGCCCTTCATCGTGCCGGCTGTCGCGCGCGACATCATCGCGGCCGCGCCGACGTCCGTGTACGAGAGCGAGCGGAAGAGCTCGCCGAACCCGTCGAGCGTCTTGTCGAAGCGCGAGGCGAGCGCCTCGTACGTCGAGTCGCGCGCGGCGATGCCGGTGCCGCCGTTGGTCACGATCACCTCGGCGTCGCTCGTGAGGCGCTCGACGAGCGCGCGCACCTCGGTCGGCTCGTCCTTCACGATCTCCCGCGCCACGACCTCGTGACCGGCGGCTCCGAGGAGCTCGACCGCGAGGCTACCGCTCACGTCGTCGTCGAGCGTCCGGGTGTCCGACACGGTCACGATCGCGAGGCGCACACGACGTGTGCCCTCTCGCCGGTGCGCTTCGACGGGCTTCATGCGGGTGTTCAGGCGCGCGCGACGAACGAGTCGCAGGCGCCGTTCGGATCGACCGGGCCCGGGAAGAGCTGGCACGTGCCGCAGCCCGCCTGGCCGCCCGTGTAGAGCGAGCATCCCGAGCAGCGACGCGCCGGATCGGGGCTCGCCGGGATGTAGTGGAGCGTCGTGCGCATCGTGGTGTCGACGCCCGTCGTGTCGTTGCAGTCGGGCCCGCTGCTGCCGCAGCCGACGGCGGGGAGCACGGCGAGCGCGCCGCCCGCGGCGCCGAGGATCTGAAGCATCACGCGACGGGAATGGACCGGCTTCGTCATCGGGAACCTCGCGTCAGGGCCGCACGATCGCGGCGCGCCCTTCCTACCCGTGACCCTCGGAAACGCAACACTCTCGCGAGTCGTTCTCGATCATCCGAGCTCCCTCCTTCACGCGCGGCCCGAGACTCGGCAGCCTCGGGGTGTGGTCGTCTACGACTTCGAGGACATCGACGCGTCGCTGACGCTGGTCCCGCTCGCGGGACGTCGCGCGCTCGATCGCGCACATCGCAAGCTGACCCTCGCGGCGTGGCAGCAGCTCTCGATCGACGCGAGGCGCGCGATCGTCGACGCGGGCAGCCGAGAGGTGGTCGACGCGGACGCGGTGGCGCAGCTGATCGACGCGGCCACGTGGTCCGATCACGACGCGTGGCCCGAGCCCTCTCGAGATGGGATCGACCACCACGTGATCACCGCATGCATGAGTCAGCCGATCGCGATGGAGCGATGGTCGGCGGTGCGCGCGATCGATCGCTGGGCCCTCACCAGCCTGGCGCGCCGGGACAAGCGCGAAGCCCTGACGGCGCTCCGCCGTGAGCTCGGTCTCTGAGTCGCGAGATCGGCTCGGAAGGGCGCGCTGCTCACCCACCCGCGACGGGAGGGATGAGCGCGATCACGGCCCCTTCGTGCAGCGGCTCGTCGTCGTTCGCGAAGCGCTCGTCGATCGCGAACCTCACGGACGCGAGGCGCCCTTCGAGCGGCGCACGGTTCGCGTCGAGCCAGCGACGCAGCGATGACACCGACGTGATCTCCGGATCGAGCATCACCGACTCTCCGTCGACACCGATCAGATCACGGACCGCCGCGAAGTAGAGGAGCTGCACGCGCACGCGGCGATGCTCGCACACACGCGCCCGGCCTGCCTCTCGCGAGAGGTCAACGAAGGTGGAGCACCACGTCGCCGACGGCGCGATCACGCGCGCTCGCGCGCACATCCGCGAGACCTCCGCCGCGGAGGCGGAGCGCGGTGCCCGATCGCAGCGACGGCGTCCGCACGCGGATGCGTCGCTCGACCGACTGCACGCCGAGGCCCTCGCAGTGAGGACACGGCGCGTGCACGTCGCGACCGAAGAACGACTTGCCCACGACGAGCTCGCCGTCGCCTGCGCACCACGGACACGTGCGCGCGGCCCAGAGCACGAGCGGGATCCACGCGTTGCGTCGAACACGTCGCGCGTCGATCGCGACGCTGCCGACGATGTCCTTGCCCATCGCCACGCAGCGCACCCGGATCGGTCGCGTGATCGGCTCGAGCGGCTGCTTGCTGTCCGTCGCGTGATGGACGAGCAGCGCATAGGCGCGCTGCGCCGAGAGGAAGCGCTCGATGGCGCTCGGGTCCTGGTGGTTTCGGTCTGGGTGGTGCGCCAGCGCGGCCTTGCGGAAGGCACGCGCGAGCTCGCCGCTCGTGAAGTCGTCGTCGAGGCCCAGGGCGTGGGTGGCGTCTTCGAAGCGCATGGGGTCGAGACAGACGCGATCGACGAAGGTTCCCGACAAAGTGCTCGTCCGTTCGGGCGACACGCGTGATTCGGATTCACAGGATCGGCGCCTTCGGACCCGGCCGTCGCGCCGGGATGGGCCACCTCTCGCGGATCTCCTTCGAAACAGGGCATTCTGTTCGTGGCATTGCCGTTGCTGAAGCGGCACGTCGGAGGTGTCGTCATGACTTCGTCGAAGGTCGGTGCGGGCGTGGTGAAGCTCGGTGGTCTGGTCAGCGCGGGCGGCAGCGCGCTCGGTCTGCTCGCGCTGTTCGGGTGCGGCAGCCTCGGCACGCGCGCCATGTCGGGCTGTCCCGAGGGCGAGGTGTGCAGCACCGCGACGCCGGACGGCCTCCGCTTCTACGGCGCGGGCCTCGACGGAACGTTCTTGAACGGCGCGAACACGATCGCCGTCGGCGGCACGCAGCGCCTCCGCTGGCAAGACGCGAGCGTCGCGTCGCGCTCGCTCCCCAACCACACGGCGGAGTCGGACACACCCAGCGTGATCGAGCTGACGAGCGTCACCAGCGGCTCGGCCACGCTCACGGCGCGCGCCAGCGGCAGCGCGCGCATCCGCGTCATCGAGCCCAGCGGACCGCTGCTCGATCGGATCAGCGTGAGCGCTGCGCCGCTCGATCGCGTGACGCTCGCGCCGAACCTCGTGACCAACCCGATGCGCGAGGTCGCCTACCTCGTGGGCAGGCGCGAGGTCGGCGTCGCGCTGCTGTCTGCGGAGGGTGGTCGCCTCGTCGACGACAGCGCGACGATCGAGGCCGACGTGGCGACGCCCGCGAGCCCGCGCAGCTGGGACCGCGTCGCGGTCGATCTTCCGGCCGAGGGCGCGACGCTCACGGTGAGCACGGTCGGTCGCACGTTCGACGTGGAGGTGCCCGTGGTCTCGGCGGTCGACGACATCGCGATCAACCCGTATTTCTTGGGCGCCGACAACATCGAGAGCCTCGAGCCCCTCCGCGTGCGCGAGGGAGCCGTGCTCTGTTTCGATCTGCTCGCGGGCGAGCGCACGGTCGTCGGCATCGAAGAGACCTTCACCTTCGTCGTCGATGGCGAGCCCGGTGAAGGCGACTCGACGCTGCCGTGCATCGGCGTCCCGGGCGTCGACGCGACGAGGACCCTCCAGATCGAGCTCACGATCGCGGGCCTCACGCGCACGTTCACAGCGGAGGTGCTCGACGCCGAGGACACGTCCATGTCGCTCGTGAGCGACGGACCGATCACGATCGCGCAGCCCTCGCGCGGCGGGCTCGGTGAGCGCGCGTCCGTGCTCCGCGGCATCGACATCCCGGTCCTGGTCAGCGGCGCGATCGCAGGCATCTGACCCATCCGACGGCTGGGCCGCCGCAGGGGCCTCCGTACGGCTTTCCGCGCGTCATGCAGCGGCGTAACGTCGCCCGCATGACGCGCACGGCTCGCTCGCTGGCTTCGCTCCCGGTCATTCTGATCGCGCTCGCAGGCTGCGGCGGAGGCGCCACCCTCGACGACGCCGGCGTGACGCTCGACGCGGGCGCCTCCGAGGACGCGCCGAACACGCCGACGGACGCGAACCGACCTGCCGATGCTGCGGCTGCTCCTGATGCGCCGCTGCGCGGTGATGCAGGGCCGCAGCCGGGCTTCGAGGTCACGGCCGATCGCACGTGGCAGTACGTCGAGGTGCCCGGCGCGGTGTGCGCGAACGGCTCGACGCTCGGCATCGCGCTCAACCTCGATCCGAGCGCCGATCGCGCCGTCGTGTTCCTCCAGGGCGGTGGCGCCTGCTGGGACGTCGCGACGTGCTTGCTGCTCGACACCGCCGCGCACCTCAACGACACGCTCGACGAGCGCACGGTGCTGAACGAGGCGCGGAACGCGGGCGGCATCATCCTCGACCGCGAGGACATGGAGAACCCGTACCGCGATCAGAGCTACGTCTACGTGCCGTACTGCACGGGCGACGTACACGTCGGCGACACGGCGACCTACTACAGCACGCCGCGAACGATGGCGACGATCGAGCACCGCGGCGCGCACAACGTCGAGATCATCCTCGCGCGCCTCGCGACGACGCTCCCGGATCTCGCGCGCCTCACGATGGCGGGCGAGAGCGCAGGTGGGTACGGCGTGGCGGTGAACGGCTTCCGTGCGCGACTCGCGTTCCCCGACGCGCGCGTCGACGTGCTCGACGACTCCGGGATCATCGTGGACGCCGATCCCGATCAGTGGGCGCAGATGATGGAGAGCTGGCGTCCGCCGCTCCCGAGCGACTGCCCCGAGTGCCTCGAGCGCGTGACGAACCTCCTGCCGTACTACGCGCGCACGATGCGCGAGGGCGAGCGCTTCGGGCTGCTCGCGTCGCGTGAGGACGAGACGATCCGCACCTACTTCAACTTCGCGCCCGCCGAGCTCGCGACGGCGGTCGACGCGATGGTCGTGACGATGAACGGCCTGCCGCGTCAGCGCGTGTTCGTGAACGACGGCTCGCAGCACGTGCTGCTCGGGCGCCCGACGCTCGCGACCTCCGACGGCGTCACCGTGCGCGAGTGGGTCACCGCGTTCGCGACCGACGATCCGACCTGGGAGACCGTCGGCCCGTGAGCGCGCGAGAAACCGTCGGTTCGAGCTCGTGAGCGGCTCGCGCGCCATCGCCCTGAGCGCCGCGCTGTTGCTCGTCGTGGTCGTCGCGCTCGTCGTGGGCGCCACACAGCGATGGCCGGGCGAGCCATGGCGCGTGCGCATCACGCACACCTCGGGGCCGGCGACGGGACCGGTCACGGTCGCCGTCGAGTACTGCCGGCCGAGCGGCTCTCTGCGCGCGCTCCCGATCTGCGAGACCGTGCCGACACGGTTCGACGTCGAGGAGGGCGCGCACGTCGCCGACGTCCCGCGCTCGTTGCGCTTCGCCTATCGCGAGCACGCTCTGACCACGATCCCGATCGACCGCGTGCGCGTCCTCCTCGATGGTGGCCCCGACGGTGACCGCGCGAGCGACGACGGCATCGCGACGGTGCGCCTCACGCTCGGCGACATGGACGATTGGGCGCGGATCAGCGTGGAAGGCATGCGCGAGCTGCACATCGATGTCGACGACCAGCCGCTCATGACCACGACGCTCACCCCGCGTGACCTTCCCCTGGTCGAGCCCACACCGCCAGAGACGGATCCCGACACGGGCGAGCCGCTCCCACCGCGGACGGAGGCTGAGATCGATGCCGATCTCGACGCCCGGCTCCGCGTCACCCAGGTGCGGACAGCGGAAGGCGAGCTCCCGCGCGTGCGCCTCTGCCGCGGCGGGCACGCGACGTTCGAGTTCGACGTCCGTCCGTGGCCGCGTGACCAGAGCCACATCGAGGCCGTGCTCGTCGACGGCGACCCGGGGCGGTTGTTCGAGGAGCACTATCGCGAGCGGTTCCGGCCCGAGCGCGAGCTGCCGCTGATCGTGACGCGCGACGAGTGGCAGCGACTCCTCGCGCGCGATGCCACACACCGCGGGTACGCCGGCGGTACGCCGACGCTCACGATCGCCCGGGGCAACCACACGGCCACGCTCTTCACCGCAGTCGGCGAGGGATTCGAGACGCCCGAGTTCGACGATGGCGTCGTGCTCGTCGGCGTGTTCCGTGATGGCGCGACGAGCGCGGCCGTCGGCGCGGTGCGCGTGGAGGTGACGCGCTACCGCTGCCGCGAGACCATCGAGCACGCGACGCCATGAGCAAGCGGGAAGGGCCGAGCGACGCGCGTCGCAAGACGAGCAAGGTCGACGTCCTCGCGGGCTTCCACGAGGCCACGCGAACGTGGCTCGCCGAGACGTTCGAGAGACCGACCGAGGCGCAGGATCGCGCGTGGCCTGCGATCCACCGCGGCGAGAGCACGCTGCTCCTCGCGCCCACGGGATCGGGCAAGACGCTCGCGGCGTTCCTCGTCGCGATCGATCGCGCGCTCTTCCGCACCGACACGAAGGAAGCCGCGCGCGGCAAGAAGGTGCTCTACGTCTCGCCGCTCAAGGCGCTCGCCGTGGACATCGAGCGCAACCTTCGGGCGCCGCTCGCGGGCATCGAGCGCTGCGCGAAGCGGATCGGGGATCCGACGCGCACGCTCGACGTCGCGATCCGCACGGGCGACACCGACGCGAAGGAGCGCGCGCGACAGGCCAAGCACGCGCCCGACATCCTGATCACGACGCCCGAGTCGCTCTTCCTGATCCTCACGTCGAACGCGCGCGAGGCGCTGATCGACGTCGACACCGTGATCGTCGACGAGATCCACGCGGTGCTGCCGAGCAAGCGCGGCACGCACCTCTTCCTCTCGCTCGAGCGCCTCGAGGCGCTTCGCAGAGAGCGCCGACCCGATGCCCCCGCGCTCCAGCGCATCGGCCTGTCGGCCACGCAGCGTCCGCTCGAGGAGGTCGCGCGCTTGCTCGGTGGCGGCACGCTCGACGCGCAGGGACGCTTCGTCTCGCGACCCGTGACCGTGCTCGACGCGCGCGCGCCGAAGGCGATCGAGATCCAGGTGGAGGTACCCGTCGAGGACATGAGCCAGCTCGGCGATCGGAGCGAGGGGCCCGACGCGACCAAGGTCACGCGATCGATCTGGCCGAGCATCCACCCGCGCTTGGTCGAGCTCGTGCGCGCGCACCGCTCGACGATGATCTTCGTGAACAGCCGGCGCCTGGCGGAGCGGCTCGCCGCCGATCTCAACGAGACCGCGGGCGAAGAGCTCGCGCTCGCGCACCACGGCTCGCTCGCGCGCGAGCAGCGCGTGGTGATCGAGGATCGCCTGAAGAAAGGGACGCTCCCTGCGATCGTCGCGACGAGCTCGCTCGAGCTCGGGCTCGATCTCGGCGCCGTCGATCTCGTGATCCAGATCGAGGCGCCGCCGTCGGTGAGCTCCGGTCTCCAGCGCATCGGTCGCGCGAGCCACCACGTGGGCGGCACCTCGCGCGGCATCGTCTTCCCGAAGCACCGCGCCGATCTGCTCGCGAGCGCCGCGCTCGTGCCGCGCATGCACACGGGCGACGTCGAGAAGACTGCCTATCCGCGCAACCCCGTCGACGTGCTCGCGCAGCAGCTGGTCGCGATGATCGCGGTCGACGAGCTCACGGTCGACGAGGCGTTCCGTCGCGTGCGCAGCGCTGCGCCCTTCGCGGAGCTGTCGCGCACCATCTTCGAGGACGTGCTGGACATGCTCTCGGGCCGCTACCCGTCCGACGCGTTCGCGGAGCTGCGACCGCGCATCACGTGGGATCGGCACACGGGCGTATTGCGATCACGCGAGGGCGCCAAGCGCCTGGCGATCATGAACGCGGGCGTGATCCCCGATCGCGGCCTCTACGGCGTGTTCTTGGCCGAGAGCGCCGCGGGCTCGAAGCCGAACAGCAAGACCAAGGGGCCGAGCCGACGCCTCGGCGAGCTCGACGAAGAGATGGTGTTCGAGTCGCGCGAGGGCGAGGTGTTCCTCCTCGGTGCCTCGAGCTGGCGCATCGTCGAGATCACGCGCGATCAGGTGCTCGTCGCGCCCGCGCCCGGTGAGCCCGGAAAGATGCCGTTCTGGCACGGCGACCGCGTCGGACGCAGCGCCGAGGCGGGTGAGGTCGTCGGTCGCCTCGTGCGCGACATCGCGCGCCGCAAGGACGACGCGAACGTCGAGACGCTCGTGCGCGATCACGCGCTCGACGTGCGCGCGGCGAACAACCTCGTGCGCTACGTGCGCGATCAGCACGAGGCGATCGAGGCGCTCCCGACCGACAAGACGATCGTGATCGAGCGGTTCCAAGACGAGCTCGGCGACTACCGCCTGTGCATCCTCTCGCCGTGGGGCGCGCGCGTGCACGCGCCGCTCGCGACCGCCATCTCGACCCGCGCGCGCGACGAGCTCGGTGTGGAGACCGAGGCGCTCTGGACCGACGACGGCATCGTGCTGCGCTTCCCCGAGACCGACACGCCGCCCGACGTGCTCACGCTCCTGCCCACGGCGGACGAGGTCGAGGGCCTCTTGGTCGCGGGCGTCTCGGCGACCGCTCTGTTCGCGGCGCGCTTCCGCGAGTGCGCGGGCCGTGCGCTGCTCTTGCCGCGAAAGACCGTCGCGAAGCGGCAGCCGCTCTGGGCGCAGCGCAAGCGCGCGGCCGATCTGCTGTCGGTGGCGTCGCGCTTTCCCTCGTTCCCGATCGTGCTCGAGACCTACCGCGAGGTGCTCGAGGACGTCTTCGATCTCGCGTCGCTCCGCGAGCTGCTCGGCAAGATCGAGAAGCGAACGATCGAGATCGTGCTCGTCGACTCCGACCGCCCTTCCCCGTTCGCGGCGTCGGTCCTCTTCTCGTACGTCGCGAGCTTCATGTACGACGCCGACGCGCCGCTCGCCGAGCGCCGCGCGCAAGCGCTGTCGATCGACTACGCGCGGCTGCGCGAGCTGCTCGGCGAGGTCGATCTCTCGGAGATCCTCGGCCTCGACGCGATCCTCGCGGTCGAAGAGCGGCTCCAAGGCTTCGGCGCGCGGCTCGAGCACGCGGACGCGGTGCACGATCTCCTCCTGCTCTTGGGCGATCTGACGACCGACGAGCTCGCCTCACGCGGCCGGCGCGCGGAGGAAGCGCTCGACGACGCGCGCGCTCGCCTCGCTCCGCACGTCGACGCGCTCCGCACCGCGCGCCGTGTGATCGTGCTCCGGCTCGCGAGCCAAGAGCGCCTCGTCGCGATCGAAGACGCCTCGCGCTTCCGTGACGCCGTGGGCTGCGCGCTCCCCGTCGGTCTGCCCGCGACGTTCCTCGAGTCTGCCGCCGAGCCGCTGCTCGATCTCGTCGGCCGCTACGCGCGCACGCACGGCCCGTTCTACGCGTCGCAGATCGCTGCGCGCTTCGGCCTCGCGATCGGCGACGTGGTGACCGCGCTCGACGTGCTCGAGCAACGCGGCCGCATCGTGCGCGGCAACTTCCTCCCCGAGGATCGACGGCTCGTGGGCGAGCAAGGCGCAAGCGGTGAGCGCTGCGACGCTGACGTGCTCAAGCAGATCAAGCGGCGCTCGCTCGCCGCGCTGCGCAAGGAGATCGAGCCCGTCTCGCACGAGGCGCTCGCGCGCTTCCTGCCGCGCTGGCACGGCATCGAAGACTTCGGAACGAAGTGGAGAAGTCTGAGTGGCAGTACGGGGGAGCGCGAGGGGGCATCCCCCTCGCAGGCCAACTGGAGCGAGTCGCGCAGGCTGCGTGGGTCCGCGGCGCTGAGCGGCGCGATCGAGCGCCTCGAGGGCGTGCCGATCCCGCTCGAAGCGCTCCTCCGCGACGTGCTGCCCGCGCGCGTCGAGGGCTTTCGTCCGAGCGATCTCGACGTGCTCGTCGCGAGCGGCGAGGTGGTGTGGCGCGGCATCGACGCGGCCGGCGGCGGCAAGATCGCGCTCTACTTCACCGATCGGTACGCGCTGCTCTCGCCGCAGGAGGGCACCGCCGAGGGCGAGCTCGAGACGCGCCTCCTCACGCTCTTCCGCGAGAAGGGCGCGCTCTTCTTCCACGACATGAGCCGCGCGCTCGCGGGCACGTTCACGCCCGACCTCGTCGAGGCCCTGTGGTCGCTCGTGTGGAAGGGCCTCGTGACGAACGACACGCTCGTGCCGCTGCGCGCGCGCCTCCAGCCCGAGACGCCGGGCAAGCGACGTTCGCGCCTCGCGGTCACGCGATCGCGCGCGACACCCGGCACCGAAGGTCGCTGGTCGATCCTGCCGCCGATCGAGGCGAGCGCGACCGATCGACGCGCCGCGCTCGTGCGCACGGTGCTCGAGCGGCACGGCATCTTCACGCGCGAGTCGAGCCACGTGGAGATCGACGATGCGTCGTTCGGTCGCTGCTACGAGGTGCTGCGCGGGCTCGAGGACGCAGGCCGCATCCGTCGCGGCTGGTTCGTCGAGGGCCTCGGTGCGACGCAGTTCGCAGCGCGGGGCGCCGACGAGATGCTGCGCGGCACGCGCGATCCTTCCGCGGAGCCGACCTCGCTCGTGCTCGCAGCGACCGATCCCGCGCAGCCGTATGGCGCGTCGCTGCCATGGCCTGCGCGCGAGGGCGCGAAGGCGCAGCGCGCGAACGGAGCGCAGGTGATCCTGCTCGACGGCGCGCTCGTCGGATGGATCGGCAGGACAGAGCAGAGCCTCCTCACGTTCCTCCCGACGAGCGAGCCCGCGCGCGGTCGCACGATCGACGCGCTCGCCGACGCGCTCGCGGGTCTGGTGCGCTCGGGCGCGCGTCGTGCGCTCATGCTCGCGAGCATCGATGGCGAGAGCGCGATGCGATCCCCGCTCACCGAGGCGCTGATCGCGCGCGGGTTCCGTCACGGTCTCCGCGGCCTCTTGCTGCGCGCGGGCGATGCCGTGCGTGGACCGCGAGGGCCGAGCACCGTGCTCCGCTCGCAGGCGAGCCGACCGGCGCCCGAGACCGACGACTGGGACGACGATCCGTTCGAAGGTGACGAGGCCACCGACGCGTGATCAGCTGGGCTTCCTGCGCGCGAAGAGCACGCCGCCGATGCCGAGCAGCGCGACCGACGACAGGCAGCAACAGCTGCCGCCACCGATCGTGCTCCACATGACCTGCGACACCGCCTCGACCTCGGCGGGCGAGTCCGTCGGGACGCCGTCGAACGCGAACGCGCCGCCGAACACGATCACCGTTCCGAGGAGCCCCGCGACGATGCCCGCCATCGTCAGAGCCACTGCGCCTACCGTCGCGCCGTCCATGCGTCCTCCTGCCTCGAGGCGAAGCTACGACGGCGACCGTCAGGAACGCACGAAGCGCGATCTGACATCGCATGACACCGACCCGCGAGCCGGGCACGATCGGGCCATGACCCGCGGCGAGGCCGAGCGATGAGCCTGATCTTCCGTCGGAGCTCGCTCCTCTCGATCGCGCCCGACGTGAGCATCGACGACCTCGATCGGCTGATCGCGACGAGCGCCATGCTCGTGCAGCTGCTCACGCTCTTCTCGTATGCGCGCGCGGTCACCGTCGATCGTCAGCGGCGCGTGATCTCCGTGGAGACCCGCTTCCTTTGGTTCGCGCGCACGACGAAGACGCTGCGCTTCGACGAGGTCTCGCACCTCTCTTACGAGTACTCGTCGTTGCCCACGTCGTTCGGCTTCACCGGCGTGACCGATCGCGTCGAAGACTTTCGCGTCGGGCTCGTACGCCACGATGGGGAGACGACGCACCTCTTCACGTTCGCGGGCGAGGGCCAAGGCGCCACCGGCCTGGTGGGCGTGCTGCTCGACGGCGACTCGCTCATCGACTGGGCCGGCACGCAGGAGCAGTCGAGCCTCTCGTACGTCGAGATGCTCATGAAGGTGACAGGCAAGGGCCTGTCGAAAGAGCGCCTGCCCGCGCACCGCCTCGTGCCGACGGCGAAGAAGTGCGACGCGTGCGGACAGTCGTCGATCCCCTCGCGCGGCAAGTGCCTCTACTGCGGCGAAACGATCGCGAGCGGGTGACGCGGACGGCGCCGACTGCCTCGCGAGGGAGCGGTCGACCGCCGCCCGCGACCCACGTACGGTGCTCAGGGAGCAGGCGACGTCACCACTCGATGCTCGGACTCGGATTGCTGTGACGAGCCGGGCCTCGGGCGGGGCTGCCGTGGCGACCCCGCGAACCGCGGACGGGCCTGCTCGGGCGTGTGATCGACGGCGCGGCTCGCGCGCTTCGCGTCACTCGAGCGAAGCGCCTAGGCTCAGCACGATCTTTCCGACGTTCGCGTCGTCTTCCATCGCGCTGTGCGCCTCGGCGATCGACGCGATCGGCAGCACACGATCCACGATCGGCCGCAGCTCGCCCTTCTCGAGCCACGGCAGCGCCTCGCGCGAGAACTGCTGCGCGAGCGCGATCTTCTCTTCGAGCGGACGGCTGCGGAGCACGCTGCCGACCACACGCGCGCGCTTGCCGAGCAAGAGGCCCATCGGAAGCGAGCCCTGCGCGCCCGCGAGCAGGCCGAGGCACACCATCACGCCGTGCGGCGCGAGCGAGCGCACGTTCTCCTCGAGGTACGCGCCGCCCACCGTGTCGACGATCACGTCGGCGCCGCGGTCATCCGTCAGCGCGAGCACCTGCGACGAGAACGAAGGCGCGATTCCCTTCTGAGACGCGACGACGATGCCGTGCTCGAGACCGAGCAGCTGCTCGCAGCGCTCGAGCTTCTCGGCGTTCCGCGAGGTGCCGATCACGCGCGCGCCCACGCGCGTCCCGATCTGCAGCACGGCCGTGCCGATGCCCGAGCCGATCGCGTGCACGAGCACGTTCATGCCGGGCCGCAGGCTCGCCTGGACGAAGAGCGCGTCCCACGCGGTGAAGAAGACCTCGGGGATCGCGGCCGCGTCCGCGAACGACATCCCTCCGGGGATCCTCACGAGCTCGCGCGCGTGCACGAGCACGTGCGACGCCATCGCGCCGCCGCCGACGATGCCCATCACGCGATCGCCGACCTTCCACTCGCGCACGCCCTCGCCGATCGCCTCGACGACGCCTGCATGCTCGAGGCCCGGCACATCCGCAGGCACGCCGCGCGGCGCTGGGTAGACGCCCTTTCGCTGCATCACGTCCGCGCGATTGAGCCCCGCAGCGCGCACCGCCACGCGCACCTCGCCGGGCCCTGGATCGCGGATCTCTCGCGCGACGATCTCGAGCACGGACGCGTCGCCGGGCTCCCTGATCCGAACGACGCGCCCGAGGACCATCGTCTCGTCCTCAGGCGAGGCCGGGATAGAGCGTCTGGACGTCGTCGTCCTCGTCGATCGCGGCGAGGAAGGCCTCGACCTCCGCGCGCTTGGCGTCGTCGTCGAGCGTGACGGGGTTCTTCGGACGCCACGCGAGCTTCGCGCCGGTGACGTTCCACTTGAGCTCGGCGAGCGCCTTGGCCACCGCGTCGAGCTCGGTGGGCTCCGTGTAGAAGACGGAGCCGCCGTCGCCGTCGCTCTCGACCTCTTGCGCGCCCGCTTCGATCGCAGCCTCTTCGGGATCCACCGCCGCGCCCGAGGGCGGCATCGCGTCGATCTGGCCGACGCGGTTGTAGTCCCACGAGACCGAGCCGCCCGCGCCGAGCTGACCCTTGCGGAAGAGCACGCGGATGTTCGACGACGTGCGGTTCTTGTTCTCGGTGAGGCACTCGACGATCACCGGCACCTGGTGCGGCGCGAAGCCCTCGTAGAACACGGTGTCGTACTGGAGCGAGCCATCGAGCTGGCCCGAGCCCTTCTTGATGGCGCGCTCGAGCGTCTCCTTGGTCATCGAGGCCTTCTTCGCTGCCTCGATCGCCATGCGCAGACGACCGTTCGTGTTGGGGTCGGTGCCGTTCCTCGCGGCCGCCGCGATCTCGCGCGCGAGCTTGTCGAAGACCTTGCCCTTCGCGTTCGCGGCCGCCTCACGGCCCTTCTGCTTCCACTGTGCTCCCACGACTCGCTCCTCGATCTGTGCGTGCTGGTCGTCAGCGACGACCCAACTCGATGATGCCCGGCTCACGCATCGTGGAGCCGGGCGTGACGTCTTCGTAGCGCATCGACGTGCCATCGACGCAGTAGTCCCAGCGACGACCGAGCGTCGCGGACACGATCTGGTCGGACATCGTCGTGTATCCGTCCGAGTCGTCGATCGCATAGACCTGCCGCGCGGCGCAGCGACAGTCTCCGCTCGCCTCGAGCACACACGCCGAGTCCGGCGCGCTCATCTGGATCAGGTCCTCGATCATCGGGCAGCTCACGAAGCCCACGCAGAGCGCGGGCACGAGCAGCTCGACCAACACCTCCGACTGCGCGACGCGGTGCGCGAACGCGCCGTCGAACGTGACGCGACCACGACCGCGACCTTCACGTCGCGTGATCTCCGCGCCCGGACAGCGCGAGAGCTCCTCTTCGATCGGCAGCTCGAAGCAGCCACCGGTCACGTCCCACGTGCCCTCGATGTCGCCGCCGCACGCGTCGAGCGGCGGGCACGCGGTGCCATCGGTGAGGACGTCGAGCTCGACCCACGCGGGGTCCCCGAGGCCGCCATCGTCGTCGAAGGGATCACCGCCGTCGTACGTCGGCAGGATGGTCCCCGAGTCGGGCCCGCTCGGGGCGTCAGCCGCGGCTGTGTCTGCGATGTACGCGTCGTCGAGCGGTCGGAAGGCATCCGTGTTCGGCTGCTCCTCGGACATCAGCGGCGCATCGATGCTCTCGAGCGGCGCGTCGACGCCCGCGTCTTCGACGACGGTGCCTCCGCCACATCCAGCGAGAGCCAGCAGCGCGATCGTGAGGAGAGGAGTGCTCGTGTTCATGCTCGGCCGTGGCGACGAAGGGACGTTCTTCTGATGGAGCGCGAGAGGATCCTCACGCGCCTTCGGTGCCGCGGTACTTTGCGTTCCGATCGTGCACGCCCGCGGCGAGCATCTCGAGCGCCTGGCCGATGCGACGCGAGCGCGTCTCGGGCTTCTTGGCCTCGGTGATCCACGACACGTACTCGCGCTTGTGCGAGGGCGAGAGCGCCTTCCACGTCGTGTTCGCGGCCTTGTTCTTCTTGAGGCCGTCGTTGAGCTCGTCGGGCACCACGAGGTCCGCGCTAGGGCGCTTCACGCCGCCGCTCGAGCTCGCCGTCTTGGTCGCCGCGGGCTTGGCGGCCGGGGGCTCGCCCTTGCGGTCGATGCTCTCCTCCGGCTTGAAGCGCACGGCGCTCCACGTCGCGTCGAGCGCGACCTGCGCGACGGGCCCGTAGCCGCGCGAGCGAAGCGGCTGCCAGCCCTCGTCGCGGCTCAGATCCGACGACACGCCCGAGGTCTTCTTCGGGTACGCGAACCAGAGCACGCCCTCCGGCGCGAGCGCGGCGATCGCCTTGGGCGCGTGATCGCCGAGGCCCTTCGCGCTCGACACGAAGATCAGCACGACGTCGAACGGACCACGCGCCGTGTTGCTCGTGGTGAGCTGCACGCCCGCAGGCGGCGCGATCGCGTCGGCCACGATCTGCGGCGCGCGCAGGACGAGGACCTTGTGACCGGACTTGATCAGGAGCTTCTTCGCGAGCGACATCGATGGGGCTCCAACGGGAGGGGCCGCACGGCCCCTCGAGAGGTTCACAGGAACGACTCGATCGCGTCGACGGCGATCGCGCTCGACCAGGCACGGGCACCGTCGATGCGCATGCGGATCACGCCGCGTCGATCGACGATCCAGGTCTCGGGGTAGAGGCGCGAGCCGAAGCGCCCACGCACGACCGCGCGATCGGGATCGAGCAGCACGCGCAGCGGCGTGCCCTCGGGGATCACGGTGCGCACGTCGTCCCAGGTGCGATCGGTGGAGATCGTGACGAGCTCCACGTCGTCGCGCTCCGCGACGATGCGCGACAGATCGACCAGGCTCGGCATCTCTTCGATGCAGGGGCCACACGTGACGGTCCAGAAGTTGAGGACGACCACGCGACCACGCATGTCGGACATGCGGAACGTCTGGCCGTCTTGATCGCGCAGCTCGAAGTCGGGCACGAGGCGATCGTTGCCGAGGTAGTGGACCTCGCTCGGACGTCCGCGCGTGAGCGCGTCGTACGCGTCGTCACCCAGCATCGCGCGCAGCGGCGTCTCGCGACGACGCGTCTCGCCATCGGCGAAGGCGCTCGCGAGCATGTAGGCCAGCGGACCGCCCACGAGGAGCACGATCAGCGCGGCGCCGAGATCCTGTCGCGAGAGCGGCCTCATGCCTCGATCCTCATGGCCCTTCTTGGCGAGCAACGGCCGGCTCTATCACGGCACCACGGAAGGGCACGAGCGGATCAGCCACGCGGGGAGGTCGCACGGTGCGCGCGCCGAGGCGCACGACGACACCGCTCGCGTCTTCGTCGAGGTGATCGGCGAGCCTCATCATCGCGGTCGACGAGAGTCCGCATGGCATGTCGCCTCCCCGCGCGTCGCAGTAGAGCGATCCGTCCGGCGCCTCGCGCAGCGTCGCGAGATCGAGCGGCTCGTCGCGACCGTCCGAGAGAGACAGGCGCACGGGCGGGTCCGCCGCGACGTCGACCTCGAGGTGCCGCGCGAAGAGCGGCGGACCCTCGATCGCGACGTAGGCCCAGTTGATGTCGTTCTTGAGGCAGTAGCGGCCGTCGCCGGCGCGCTCGATCCAGCCGTCGAAGGCGCGCGCGAGCGCCTCGTGCGTGATCTGCGCGTCGTCGTTCCACCAGCGACCGCGGGCGTCGCGACGGATCTTCGTCTCGCGTGATCGCCCTTCGACGGGGATCTCGATCACTTGCGGGCGATCTCCCACCACGACTCGAGCCAGCGGAGGGGCTTCTCCTCCTCGGGCGTGATCGTGTCGCTCGCCGCGATCTTCACGAGCACGTCGTGGATCGCCTTGCGCGCCTCGACGCGCGTGACCGCCTTCGCGGCGTTCTTCAGCGTCTCGTTCTCGGAGAACGTGTCGGTCGCCTCCATCATGGCCGCGGTGAAGCGATCGGTGCCGAGCGCGGTGCGCACGAGCGCGACGTGCTCACGCTCGGGGTTCGAGAACTCGCCGTCGGCCTGGATGACGACGCGCATGAGACCGACGAGCACGAGCGTCTCGTCGGGCGTGAGTTGGGAGAGCTCCATGGGCGGGAGGATAGCCCGCGCGACGCCCAACGGCGCGGGGTTCGTCTGCAGGATCAGGCGCAGCCGGGATCGCCGAGCGCGCACCAGAAGCGCGCGAGCTCCATCTCGGTCTCCGCGAAGCGGCGCCCATCTTCGGTGCGCACGTCGAAGCTGAACCGCGCGACCTCGCCGGCCGCGAACACGCTGAACGAGAACGTGCCTTCGGCCGTCGCGCACGGTTCGCCCGCGCGGCCACAGATCCGCACCACGCCGTCGCGGCCGAAGTCTTCACCGAGCTCGAACACGGTGCCGGGCGTCTCGCGCTCGAGCTCGCGCCAGACGGTGATCTCGATCGAGCCGTCGTCCGCGGCCTCGTCGCAGGAGGTGCGCGCGGTGGTGAGCGTGATCTGCCACGAGTGCTCGTCGCCCGGTCCGCACACGCGATCCGCCTTCGCGGTGTCGTACGCGTGCGTCGTCACGCAGGGCCCGTACTCGCGGATGTCGGTGCCCGCGACGTAGGCGTTGCAGTCGAAGAGGTAGTCGACGCCATCGCAGCCGCAGGCCGGAACGCCGCCGGGCTCAGAGCACAGCGTGGGACGCGGACGACAGACACCGGTCGAGTCGTCGCCGCCGCAGAACGAGCCGTCGGGAAAGTCGCAGTACTCGGTGGGACCGCAGCCGATCTCGGCGAAGCCGCCGCAGATCCGATCGCAGCTCGCGTGCTCGGCGAGGCACTCCTCGAGGCTCGTCGCGAGGTCGTCGCAGTCCGCGCCCTCGCACGAGCACCCCGAGATCGAGACGCACCCGCCGCCGCGCCACACGTACCCGAGCTCGGCCTCGCACGGCCCCTCGCCGCGCGCGTCCTGATCGGTGCACGTGGTGTCGAAGAACGCGTCCGGCTCCGGTGTGTCGCGCGGCGCTGAGCACCCATCACACGGCTCGATGTGCGCATACGCGTCGACCGGCGGTCCCGCGTCGACCTCGTCACCGCGCGTGTGCGTCATGCAGCCCGAGGCTACGAGCCCGATGGACCCTGCGATCGAGAGGACGAGTCCAGAGCGGAACGAGCGAGTCATCGAGATCTCCATCGGGCCAGCGTGTGCCAGGAACGGCGAACGGGTCAGCGCACAGCACGCGGCATGCCCGGCCTAGCCGCTCCCGGTGAGGGTCATGCCCAGCGCACGATCGGTCGGCTACCATCCGCCGCGATGCCTCGTTTTCCTGCGGTCGCCGAGAGCTCGGTGGGCCTTTCCGATGCCGTGTTCTCCAAGCTCGTGGCGCGCGCGCGCCAGAACAGTGAGCGCAACGGTGGGGGAAAGATCTACGCCCTCCACGTGGGCGACACGTACCTCGATCCGTACGAGGGCGCGCGCGCCGAGGCGATCCGCACGATCGATCATGGGCGCCTCCACAACTACTCGCCGGTGCAAGGTGAGCCCGTGCTGCTCGACGCGATCCTCGCGCACGTCGCGCGACGCTCGGGGGTGACGCTCGAGCGTGATCTCGTGCAGGTCGTGTCGGGCGCCACGGCCGGCATGGCTGTCGTCGTCGACGCGCTGCTCTCGCCGGGCGACGAGCTGTTGCTCCTCTCGCCGTTCTGGCCGCTCGTGCGCGGCACGACGCAGCGTCGCGGAGCGCGTGCGATCGAGGTGCCGTTCTGGGATCGGCTCGCGTCGATGGCCACCGTCGAGCAGATCGAGGCGCACCTCGAGTCGTTCGTGACGCCGAAGACCGCGGCGATCTACGTGAACACGCCGCACAACCCGACAGGCGGGATCCTCGCGGGGCGACACCTCGATGCGATCGCGAACGTCGCCGAGCGACACGGGCTCTGGGTGATCTCGGACGAGGTCTACGAAGAGCTCTGGTTCGACGAAGAGCCCGCGTCGGCGTGGACGCACCCGCGCCTCCGTCCTCGCGCGGTCGTCGTGCACTCGGTCTCGAAGGCGTACGGCCTCGCCGGCGCGCGCGTCGGCTTCGTGCACGGACCCGCGTCCGCGATGCAGGCGATCCGCGGTGTGCAGACGTTCGTGACGTACTGCGCGCCGCGTCCGTTCCAGCTGGCGGCGGCGCGCGTGCTCGTCGAGGGGCGCGCGTGGATCAGCACGACGCGCGCGCACTACCGAGAGCTGGCGCACCGCGCGGCCGACGCGCTCGGCGTGGCACGACCGCCGGGCGGCACGTTCCTCTTCGTCGACACGCGAGGACGTCGCCGCGACTGCGAGAGCGCGTTCGCCTTCCTCGAGCGCTGCGTCGATCACGGCGTGCTCCTCACGCCCGGCACCGCGAGCGGCAAGGACTACGAAGACTGGGTGCGCCTGTGCTTCACGACCCTACCCCCGAGCGAGCTCGACGAAGCGCTCTCGTGTCTCCGTCGTGTCCTCGAGGATCGATGAGTCATCGCCCCTTCCTCTTCGCTTTCTCCGTCCTCTTCCTCGTGACGAGCAGCGTCGGCTGCGAGTCGCGCGTGTCGCTCGGCGCGCGCTGCGACTCGACCGCGCTCTGCCCGAATCCGCTCGTGTGCGGCGTCGGTGGTCGATGCCGCGTCCAGTGCCTCGCGAGCACCGACTGTCCCGTCGGCGAGCGCTGCCTCGTCGACGTAGCGGTGGGGATCGCAGCGTGCTCGATCGAGCGCGAGACGTGCACCACCGACTGCGCGGATGGCCTCGAGTGCGTCGCGGGAGAGTGCCAGTCGCGCTGCATGGGCAACGTGGACTGTCCCGACGGCGAGTGTCTGCCCGGCGGCGTCTGTCGCGCGATCGCGAGCGGCGCCGACGCTGGATCCATCGACGATGCGGGAGCGGATGCCGCCGCGCCGATGGTCGACGCGTTCGATCCCTCGGGCTGCCGCGCGGCGCCCGAGATCGCCGACGTGGACGTGGGCCTCGAGTCCGTGTGCGCCGTGACGAGCGAGGGTGTCGTCCACTGCTGGGGCTACTACGGCGCGGTCGGCTCGCTCGAAGGCGGCGTCGCGTGTGCCGGGCGGCCGGGTCTCACCTCCGGCTGCTACCCACGGCCCGTGGCGATCGCGGGCCTGCCTCGGCTCTCTCACGTCACGGTCGGCCAAACGCTCGCGTGCGGGATCTCGCGCGACGCCGCGACGCTCGACGAGGTCTGGTGCTGGGGCATCGACGACACGAGCTTCTTCGTGCGCGCGATCACCGACACGTTCGGAGTACCGATCCGCGCCCGCGTCGTCGACGCAGGGCGAGCGTTCGTGTGCGCGATCACCACCGAGGCGACACCGCGGGTGCTCTGCTGGGGCTCGCAGGCGCACGGCGCGCTCGGCGACGGCGTGGTCGACGACGGGCGGGTCTCGGTCAACGCCGTGGTCGCCACGCAGCTCGGCACGCCCGACGCCGATGGGCTGCGCGTGTCCGCCTACGCGACGTTCGTGCGCCAGGGCTCGGAGCTGCGCGGCGTCGGACAGAACGACGACTCGGAGATCGCCGACCCCGACACGACGTCCGAGCCCATCGCAGTCGCGCGGGATCTCGGCGCTGCGCTGATGGGGATCGGGACCACCGCCGACAACACCTGCGTGCTGATCGGGACGACGACGCATTGCTGGGGTCGACACGGAAACCTGAGCCAGCCCCCGGTCGAGCCGCCCGGATGCATGTCGGGTGCGCAGTGCACCTACGAGCCGACCGTGTTCGACACGACCCCGCTCGTCGCACTGGCGGGCGACCCGTACGGCGACTCGATGCTGGGTTGGAACGACGCGGGCGTCGCCTACGGCTGGGGATCGAGCTTCGGCGGCGTGCTCGCCGCTCCGGACCTCGACACCATCCAGCCGCTGACCGCGCTCGGCGGTGCCCTCGTCGTCGATCTGGCAGTCGGCGACAACACGGCGTGCGCCATCCTGCGCGACCAGTCGGAGCTCCGCTGCTGGGGGCTCAACGACGATGGTCAGCTGGGACGCGGCACCTTGGACAGCGAGGGGCACGGAGTGGCCGAGCCCCCGTGCTGGTGACAGACAGCGCGCGATGATCGAAGACCTCTCTCTCGCCACCGCGGTCACGCGCACCGACGACGATCGTTTCTCGTGGGTCGTCCCTGCAGGCTGGGAACAAGGGCGCGGCGCGTTCGGCGGTCTCGTCGTCGCCGCCGCGACGCGCGCCGCGATGCAGGCCGAGCCCGACGCCGATCGCCTCGTGCGCGCGCTGTCGTGCGAGATCCTCGCGCCCGTCACCGCCGGGCACGCCGACGTCAGCGTCGAGGCGCTACGTCGCGGCAACGGTGTCTCGGCCTACGAGGTCCGCGTCGTCCAGAAGGACGCGTCGGGTGCGGACGAGGTGCGCGCGCGCGCGACCGTGACGCTCGCCAAGGATCGCCCCGCCGATCGCGATCACCAGATCGTCAGCGCTCCGACGCTTTCGCCGTACGCGTCGCTCGAGCGCGCGCCGCTCGGTCCGCCGTTCGCGCCGACGTTCACACAGCACCTCGACTTCCGACCCGTGGGCCCGCTTCCCTTCTCGGGCGCGAAGATCCCCACCGCGGAGGGCTACATCAGCGCACCGAGCGCGTCGTCGTGGGGCCCGCCCGAGTGGCTCGCGCTCGTGGACTCGTACTGGCCGACGTTGATGGTGCTCGAGACCGGTCCGCGTCCGCTCGTCACGCTCACGTTCCACGCGCAGCTCCTCGACGTGCCTGCGCCCGGGCCGTTCTCGTACCGAGGTCGCGCGATGGCCGCCAAGAGCGGGTTCTTGAGCGAGCTGCGCGAGCTCTTCGACGCAGAGGGACGCCTCATCGTCTCGAACGTGCAGGCGATCGCCGTCGTGAAGTGACGCCTCCGGCGTTGCCTCGCCCGCGTCGGCATGAAAATCTCGCCTGATGCAGCGGCCCGATACCGGGGAGGCGCTTCCCGACTACGAGTACGAGCCGGACGAGGTGCCGAAGCGAAAGCACCACTGGACCGAGGACCGAGCACACACCCCGACCGCGTCTACGTCGTTCACGGTGGCGTCGTCTACCGAGCAACCGCCACGCAGAACGGCAAGAGCTTCCACGCCTTTCCCGAGTTGCCCCGCGAGCTGCGCGCGCTGCCGAAGCCGACGAAGAAGGCCATCTTCGGGCGTGCGGAGGAGCTCGGGCAGCTGCAGGCCGTGCGCGCGTGGTTCGACCGGGACGTTCGCGACGAGGAAGGAGACGACTCGTGAGCCTGCGCTTGGAGATCACGTTCGCTGGCGATCCTGCCGGCTCCGCGAGCGATCGCACTCGCGGTCGCCTCGTCGCGACTCTGAACGGTCGTACGCTCTGGGACCTCGACTGGACGTGGATCGAGCTCGTCGAACACCTCGCGGCGAATTGGCGCTTCCTGCTGCACGAGGAGTCGGCACCAGGACCTTTCAACCCCTACGAGCCGGACGTCCTCGCTCACGAGGCACGCCGCTATTTCGAAGAGAACCCGTCCGAAGAGGAAGAGAACGCATTCGAGGCCTTCATCGAATCGCATGACTTGTCGCGAGCTCTCAAGGGAGCGTGGCCACGGCGCCTGTGGCTGATTCGATGCGGCCATCGGATGCTTGCGTGGTCGTCGATCGCGGAAGCTCTGCTCCCTCTGAATGACGTCCTGGGAGAGCTCCAGTCGATCGCCGACCAGATCTGTACCCGCCTCGAAGGCGCCCAGGACGACCGCTCGCAGCGCGCGCGCGACGCATGGGCCGACCGAGCCAGCATCGCGGAGATGGAACGCGTCGCACTCGCCACCGGCCTCCCCATCGAGTCTCTCGCCATCGCTGCTGGCGAGACGGATGCGCTCGAGTTCTGGGCGCCGACCGAGCGATCACAAGAGCTCGTTGCCGTTGCCCGCATGACGGCGTGGTCGTTCGACGCCTCCACGCTTCGCAGTGTGCTGGCCGCAATCCGCGCTGAGGCGAGGCACTCGACGACGGCCCTCGACGCGGTCGCGGACCAGGCGGCGCTCGCCGCGGCTCCTCCCGACGCTGCGCACCTCGAGGGGTATCGGGCCGCGGGCTTCGTGCGGGGACGCTTGAAGATCGAAGGGAGATTCGACATCGCTGGCGTGCTTGCACGATGGAACGTCGCATGCCGGCAGATCCCAATGCCATCAGCCATCGACGCGATCTGCGCCTGGGGCCCTGCGCACGGACCAGTGATCCTGGCGAACCCCCGGGGACTTCACGCGGCAACCGCTCGAGGCCTTCGCACGACGCTCGCTCACGAGCTCTGTCATCTCGTCCTGGATCGCGAAGGAGCGTTGCCAGTCGCGGAAGTGCTCGGCGGCTCCCTTCCGCCACGCGTCGAAAGGCGTGCGCGTGCCTTCGCCGCCGAGCTGCTCTTGCCGCGAGACGCGGCGCGCGTTGCGACGGAGGCGGCGCTGAATTCGGGCGGCGACATCGAGGATGTCGTCGCGGCGCTGGTGGAGGAATACGACGTGAGCCGTGAGGTCGCTGCGTGGCAGATCAGGAACTCCGGCGCTGACTTGACGACGCTCGATCGCCGCTTCCTCCAGCAGCTCGTGAGCGATCCGACGCGGTTCTGACGAGGCGTCAACGCGCGGCGAGAGAACGTGCCGCCGAAGGCGCGCGCACGGGCGATGTCGGCGACTCCGCCGAGCGACGGAACATCTCGCCCCAGCGCGCCGTCGCGCCGAGCTGCGCGAGCACCGAGTTCATCCCCCACTGGAGGCGATTGAGCAGCAGCCACTCCGGCGGCATGCCCGTCGATCGCTGGTTCGGGCTCTTCAGCACGAGGAGGTCGTAGCTCTCGCGCACGTACGCGTCGGTGTACGTGAACGGCGTCTTCGACTTGAACGGCCGGTACAGGTACTCCATCACGCTTCGCTGGTGCTCCCAGTCGAAGCGCAGCCCGATCCGATCGCGCGCGGGCGCGAGGCCGAGCTCGATCAGCGCCTCCTTCACGACCTCGAACCGGTCGTCGAGCATCGCGCGCTGCATGCGCTTCCACGTGTCGATGAGCTTCGGCTCGAACGCGCGCACGCAGCCGAAGTCGAGGAAGACGACCGCGCCGTCGTCTTCGAACAAGTAGTTCCCGGGGTGCGGATCACCGTTGTAGATGCACGAGCCCATCAGCGTGTCGAAGCAAGTGGCGAACACGATCGCGCCCGCGCGATCACGCGCGTCGCCCGAGGCCTTCGACGCGAACTCACGGATGTTGCTGCCGCTCGCCCACGTCGTGGTCAGCACGCGACGCCCGCTGCGCTCCGCGATCACGGCAGGCACGGTCGCGCCGTCTCGCGCGAGCAGGCGCGCGAACAGGCTCTGCGACTCGGCCTCGAGCCGGTAGTCACACTCCTCGAGGATGCGCGCGCGGAGCTCGTCCGCGAGCACGCCGCCGTCGACCGCGGTGCCGAACGTCGAGAGCTTCGTGAGCATGCCGATCGTGTCGAGGTCGCTCCGCACGAGGTCTTCGATGCCGGGGTACTGCACCTTCACCGCGACCTCTCGGCCCTCGAACGACGCGCGGTGCACCTGCCCGATCGAGGCGCTCGCCGCCGGTCTCGCATCCCATCGATCGAAGAGCGCCTCGGGCCGCGCGCCGAGCTCCGCGAGCACGACCTCCGCGACCTTCTCGGCCGCCATCGCGGTGCTCTTGCTCTGCAGGCGCGCGAGGACCGCCTGCCCTTCCGGGCTGGACGCGCCCGGCATGTAGCTCGCGATCTGGCCGAGCTTCATGACCAGGCCCTTCATGCGGCCCATCTCCTTGGCGAGCTCTTCGGCAGCGCGCGTGCGCGCAGCGTCGACCGCGGGCGAGGCACCGACCGCGTGCTTCGCGTAGCGGACACCGAGCTTCGCCGCGAGCTTCGCGGTGGCGAGCGTGCGCTTGCGAAAGCCGCTCGCGAGCTCCTCGAGCGGGGCGTCTTCGTCGTCGGACATGGGCGCGATTCTGCGACGCGACACGAACGAATGCTTGCGTGTGCAGCGAGGCGTGCGATCTAGCGCGCGTGAATTCTCCTCGTTTCTCCGATCTGGGCCTCATGCCCGAAATCCTCGAGGCCGTCGCGCGCGAGGGCTACACGGACCCGACGCCCATCCAGCTCAAGGCGATCCCCCCGGCGCTCGCAGGCCGCGACGTGCTCGGCTGCGCCCAGACCGGCACCGGCAAGACCGCCGCGTTCGCGCTCCCGATGCTGCAGCGGCTTGCCGCCAACACCAGCGACGACGTGAAGCTCCGCGGCATCGTCATCACGCCGACGCGTGAGCTCGCGAGCCAGATCGGCACGAGCCTCACCACGTACGGCGAGGGCCTCGACCTCTACCACACGGTGATCTTCGGCGGCGTGAGCGAGAAGAAGCAGCGGGACGAGCTCCGCGAGGGCGTCGACATCCTCGTCGCGACGCCGGGTCGCTTGCTCGACCTCATGGGTCAGAAGGCCCTCCACCTCCGCGACATCGAGTACTTCGTGCTCGACGAGGCGGATCGCATGCTCGACATGGGCTTCCTCCCGGACGTGAAGCGCATCATCGCGGCGCTGCCGAAGAAGCGTCAGTCGATGTTCTTCAGCGCGACGATGCCGCCCGACATCCGCAAGCTCGCGGACTCGCTGTTGATCGATCCGGTGAGCGTCGCCGTGGCGCCGCCCGCGACGACCGCGGAGCGCATCGAGCAGCGCGTCTACTTCGTCGACGGCAAGGCCAAG
Source organism: uncultured Sandaracinaceae bacterium (assembly GCA_964502175.1). Classification (GTDB taxonomy): domain Bacteria; phylum Myxococcota_A; class Polyangia; order Polyangiales; family Sandaracinaceae; genus JAFLCL01. Next base: position 41,099 of record CAZCVE010000023.1, on the reverse strand, counting down.
CTCGCGGTGCTCGTCGAGCTGCTGAAGGATCCGAGCTTCGCGCGCGTGCTGGTGTTCACGCAGATGAAGCACGCGGCCAACCGCCTCGTGGAGAAGCTCGAGAAGGCAGGCATCGGCGCCGCCGCGATCCACGGCAACAAGAGCCAGAACGCGCGCGACAAGGCGATGAACGGCTTCCGCGACGGCTCGCTGCGCATCCTCGTCGCGACCGACATCGCGGCGCGCGGCATCGACGTCGACGGGCTCTCGCACGTCATCAACTACGAGCTGCCGAACGTGCCCGAGACGTACGTGCACCGCATCGGCCGCACGGGCCGCGCAGGCGCGGCGGGCATCGCGATCTCGCTCTGCGCGCGCGACGAGCGAGGCTTCCTCGCGGACATCGAGAAGCTCACGCGCGTGTCGATCGATCGCGTCGAGGACGAGCTGCTCACGCGCGCGCTCGCTTCGGTGCCGCCGCCCGGCAGCGAGCCCGACGACGACTCGCGCAAGAACCGCTTCGGCGGCTCGCGTCGCGGCCCGCGTCCTCCGCAGCAGAACGGCCGCGGCGGTCACGGTGGTGGCGGCGGCCAGCACGCGAACGGGGGCGGGCGTCCGCAGGGCAACGGTGGTGGTCGACCGCAAGGCGGCGGCGGACGACCGCAGGGCGGCGGCGGTGGACGACCGCAGGGCAGCTCGCAGGGCGGTGGTGGCCGCGGTGGTGGCGGCGGTGGCGGCGGATCGCGCGGCCCCTCGCAGGGTGGCCCGCGGAGGTGATGGATGACGCTGTCTGCGCGTGAGGTCCTCGAGCAGCTCGTCGCACAGCTCGCCCTCGAGAAGATCGAGGAGAGCCTGTTCCGCGGGCAGAGCCAGGACCTCGGCTGGGGCACGGTCTTCGGCGGTCAGGTGCTCGGACAGGCGCTCTCGGCCGCCGTGCAGACGGTGCCGCGCGAGCGCCACGTGCACTCGCTGCACGCGTACTTCTTGAGGCCCGGCGACGTGAGCCGGCCGATCGTCTACGACGTCGATCGCATCCGTGATGGCGGCTCGTTCACCACGCGACGTGTGCGCGCGATCCAGAACGGTCAGCCGATCTTCAACATGAGCGCGTCGTTCCAGACGCTCGAAGAGGGCTTCGATCACCAGGACGAGATGCCCATGGTCGGCGCGCCCGAGACGCTTCCGACCGAGCAAGAGCGTCTCGCGAAGCGCGCGCACCTCTTGCCCCCGAGCATGCGCGAGCGCGCGCTCGCGGTGCGTCCGTTCGAGCTGCGCGCGGCCGATCGCGACGACGAAGATCTGCTCGGCCACGGCGCGAAGCCTCCGCGCCGCGCGGTGTGGCTGCGCACCATCGACAAGCTGCCCGACGATCCCGCGCTCCACTGCTACCTGCTCGCATACGCGTCGGACTACTCGTTCGTGACGACCGCGCTCCTCCCGCACGGCGTGACGTGGATGACGCCCGGCATGCAGGTCGCCAGCCTCGACCACGCGATGTGGTTCCACGAGCCCTTCCGCGTGGACGAGTGGCTCCTCCACGTGATCGACAGCCCCGCAGCCCGCGGCGGACGAGGCCTCGTGCGAGGTCGCGTGTTCACGCGCTCGGGCAGGCTCGTCGCCTCCACGGCGCAAGAGGGCCTCCTCCGCCAGAGGCCCACGAAGCAGGGCTAATCGGCGTCATGGACGCACGTCGAACCCGACATCGCGTCCTGCCTCAGCCAGGCGGATGTCGAACGCGACGAACACTCGATTCTTCGGTTGGCCCCTCACGAGCGAGAGCGCTGCCGCCAGCTGAAGCGCGTCGCCTGCGCGGAGCGGGTGGGCGTCGACGAGGACGGAGGCGAGATCGAGCACCTCGCGCACGGGCTCGACGAGGCGCGAGACCTTCTCGATGCGTTCGTATCGCTGCCACGCGGCCTTGCGACCGGGGTCGTCGATGACCTGCTCGCGGACGAGGCGCGCGAGCGCGGATCGGACTTCGAGACGGGTGCCCCACCAGAGCGCAGCGGGAGGCGAAGTCCGCCGGACCGCGAGCGCGCGCGTGGCGTCGCGCTGAGGCACGCACAGCAAGACGATGCCGCTCGTGTCCCAGAAGGCGAGATCGCGGCCGACCACGGAACGGTCGTTTCGATCAGTCCTCGTCACGGTCCGCCAACACGGCCTCGAGGAGCTCGTTGCCTCTCAGCTTGGGCGCGGGCATGCGGTCGAACGCGTCCCAGTCCGCACTCTCGGTCGGCCGCGTGACGAGGCCGCGTGCGACGAGATCATCCAACCCGTCCGCGCTCTCGGCCGACTCGTAGGGCACGAGGCGAGCGATCGGCACCGTCCGATCGAGGACGACGACCTCGCCGCCTTCCCGTACGAGGGCCAGATGTGCGCTCAGCTGATCTCGCAGGCGGCCGATCGTCACGCGCCTCGGCGCGCTCGCTTTGCTGATTGCCGCGGTGGTGCGTCGTGCCATGTCGCCAAGTTAGCCAAGTCTCGCCGCGTGGTCGAGGGGACCTCAGCAGGGGCACGCGAGGTCGGGCTGCGAGACCCAGCGGTGGCCGATGTCGCGCATGACGAGCGCGTGATCGATCTCGACGCTGCCGCGCGGGAAGCGCGTCGTGTCCTCGAAGAACGAGGCCTCGAGTCGATCGAGCGCGAGCGCGCGCACGGTCCATGTGTCGGTGACGAGCTGCATGCCGTCGAGGCGCGTCGGATCGTCCGTGCGCGAGTAGCCGAGCGAGCCGCCCTCGAAGAACGCCGAGGCCTCGGCGAGGTCCGCGAAGACCGAGCTCCGCGGGAGCGCGTCGGCCTGCACACCGTCGACGGCGATGGCGAGCCCCTCTTCGCCCTGCATGCGGAACGCGATGCGGTGGCGATCGTCCTCGACGTCGAAGCGCGCGGCGCCGTGACGTCCGGGGAACACGCGCCCGCCCGCGAGCTGGTTGAGCCACGAGTCGCTGTCGCGTCGCTCGATGAACACGCCCTCGCGCTTGCGTCCGTCTGCGTCTTCCCACTCGACCGCGATCCGATGCGCGGCGTTCTCGCTGGTGATGCCCGGCATGCACGGCAACCCCTGCGGCTTGATGTCCTCGAGCCGGATGAGGCACACGCCCGCCACGGCATACCCGCCCTGCAGCTTCGGCCGCAGCGGCGCCGGCACCCACCGGGCAGCGACCTCGGGATCCATCCGGTAGTTCGCGAGGATGCGACGCCGCACGACACCCGACAGCACGGGGAGCTTCATCCCGCGAGCATGCTCGTGTGAGGCAGCACGGTCGAGTCGTGGACCCAGGCTACCGGACGCCGAGAAGCGTGACCTGGCCCCGGGTCTCGTCGGCATTGACGACGTCGATCTCGAGCTTGGTGTGCTTCAGATACTTCGCGAAGTCGCGACCGTTCGTCGTGATGAGCTGGTCGACCTTCCACCGCAGCGCGGTCGCGAGGATCATCGCGTCGAACTTGATGATTGCTCGTTCGGACACCTTCGTGCCCGCCGCCTTGGCTGCACCGAGCGCCCCCTGAGTGATCTCGCCGGCGATGAGCGCCGCCTCCGCATCGAAGGCCTGGACTTCGATCTTCCCGATGCGCTTCGCGAGCAGCGCGGCCACCGCGCGGCCGTGTTGGCCCGCCGCTAGCTCCGCGAGGACTGCGGCCGGCAGCGCGAACGTCACACCCGCGTCCGTGAGTCCTCGCATCGTTTCGCGCACGTTCTGCCAACGCCTTGCGTCCGCAGCATCCGCGGGCTGCGCGTCGTCGATGAGGAACACGAGCACGCTCGTGTCGAATGATGCGGAACGACTCACGAGTCCTCCTCGAGCTCCGCAAGCAACGCGCGTCGATCGAACGTGAGGCCTTCGGAGCGGATCTCTGCGAGCACCTCCGCGAACGACTCGCGCGTCCATGTAGCGATCTCGCGGAGCGACCAGTCGGCACGTGCGTCGTGTAGGTCCCACCGATAGCTCGCGACGACGCGAACCGACCGGTTGAACAAGCGCCCAGCGCGCTCGGCGAGGAACGGCTCCGCGTCGAGGTTCACCTTCCCGCCGCCATCGTCGGGCTTCACCGTGACCGTGCACCCGCCGCGCTTCGCTTCGATACCGACAACAGTGCCGTAGAGCACGGTGCTGGCCCCCAACTCCGAGGGGACGACCTCGAGAGGAGCCGACGTGATCAGCGCCTCGCGCTGGTCGTCCTTCGCCCAGAAGTTCACCCGGACAGCGCCGCGACCGGCCCCCGAGTTGTGCAGCCGGATGAGGTGACGCCGCACCTCGGGCGACTCTCCGCGACCTCGGTTCTGGAGCGTGCTGTAGAAGCGGCTGGCGTTGCGACCGAACTCCCCGTCGTGCTCGGGTTGCGTCGCGCGCAGCACGTAGGCGGCCGAGCCAGGCTGCACCGCGGTCAGCGCAACGTGGGTCGACGGCTTCGACGAGTCGCGAGCGAGCGCGTCGAGGAGCGCCACTGTCGCGCCGAGCATCTCGAGGAGCTCGCGGACCGGCACCTCGTCGGGCGTGACGCCCGCGCCGGTGATCGCGACCTCGAGGGTCGGCCGCTCGCTCTCGTCGCTCATCGTTCAGATCCTCTCAGGCCCAGCGGCCGTCGGTCTACTTCGATGCGTCCCGGTCGGCACGCGGACGCATCCACTGACGGCCTCGTCGCGTCGCCAACCGAAGCCGAAGCACAGCCCTTCGCCCGGCCAAGGACGTGCCGAATTGCTCGCCGACCGCGCCGATGAGCGACTAGAGGGGCGAAATCGAAGCAACGGCCGGCTGGTGCGACGACGCTCGAGCCTCCAGCAGCCTCGACCTCGGTCGTCGCCACCAGATCCGAAGCTGCCGGCAGCCCGGCGCGCGGTCGCTGCCATCGTTCCCGAGCCTCACGGGAGCCCCGACGTATCGTCATGACCACCGATCCGAGGCTCCCGGGAGCCTCGATGTGTGGTCATGACCACCGGTTCGCGGCCTCCCCGCAGCCTCGACGACGGTCGTGGGCATCACGACGCGAGCTGCCGGGAGGCTCGCGGCAAAACATTCTTCGTCGAGGGACGCAACCCGCAGAGCGACCACCCGACAAGGGACCCAAACGCGGAGCAGTGGGCAGGCCACGGTGGTTCTGGGCACGACGCTCCGCGCGGTTCCTGTTCGGAGTGTCCGATGTCTTTGTCCGAAGCCCTTCTCGACGAGAAGGCATCCAACCCCACGCTCGGGTTCACGCCCGCGCTCGCGTCCCTCCAGCCCGAGATCGCGGCCCTGCCTGCCGACGACCTCGAGATCGTCAACCTCGACATCCCTGCTGCCGTGACCACGGCGATGGGCTGTCTCACGGAGCTCGCGCCCTACCGCGAGCAGCTCGGCATGCTGCCGAGCGAGCCCGTGAAGGCGCTCGACAAGCTCGACGCCTACGCGAGCGCGCTCAGCGCTGCGCACGCGCGCTTCCTCGTGAGCGAGGGCGCCGGGGGTGATCTCGCCGACGCGTCCAAGCGCGTGGTCGACGTCCGCGGCGTGCTCTTCGCCGCTGCGAACCTCCTCGTGCACCGCAAGGCGATCGAGGGCGACAAGCTCGGTCAGCTCAAGGGGACCGTCGGGTTCAAGAACCAAGGCAACGACGTGCTCCAGCTCGTCGAGATCCTCCGCGGCGCGATCGCGGGAGGACACACGCTCGTCTCGAGCACCGAGCTCGACGAGGCCGAGGCCGCGGTGCGCGCGCTGATGATCGCGGTCGGCAAGCGCGAGCAGGCGCCGCAGGCGCAGACGGCCGCGGCGGATCTGCGTCAGCGATGCTTCACCCTGTTCGTGCGCGCGTACGACGAGCTGCGTCGCTCGATCTCGTACCTCCGGTGGAAGCACGAGGACGTCGACACGATCATCCCGTCGCTCTACAGCGGTCGCTCGCGCAAGGCGAAGGACGATGTGACGTCGCCCTTCCCCGTCACGCCCGTCGACGTCGTCGATCCGAACAAGCCGCGCATCCCACCCGACATGCCCGGCGCGGATCCGTTCGCGCCCTGAGGCGAGACGACGCCCGCGGTCTCCTCGATGAGGCCGCGGGTTCGAGTCTCCATTCGGGCTCGAGAGTTTCGCGCCGTGACCAGCTACGTGACGCCGATCAGTTCTCGGAGCGATAGGAAGAGGTCGGGAGGACACCGGCCCGACGCCCTGAACTTCCCGGGATCCAACACAACAAGCACGTTCCGACGGTAGAAGTGAGTCGATCCCGAGAGACCGAGAGCCCGACCTGCGGGGGTGGACGGGTCGACTCTCACGGAGCGCTCGTCACGCTCGCGGCTCGTGCCGTGAATCACGACGCCGCGCCCGCCAGTCACGCGAAGGACCACGCCCGGGTGTTCGATCTCTTTGGCGGGGTTCTCATCGCTCCGATGGGTGACCCAACCAGCGTCCTGCTCACGCATCGTCGGCCGGCGCGTGCACGGTCGACCCAGCGCCGTCGGCGTCGGCGATCCACTTCGCGTACTGAGCATCCTCGAGCGCCTGGGCAGCGAGGAGCGCGTCGCGATCGAGTCGCGCAGCAACGGGGACGATCGACGTCGGAACCAGCTCCGGCTGGACGGACGCGAGCAGGATTGCCATCGCATGCATGCCATCGCGGAACAACGCTGCGATGAACTCCACACTGGCCTCGGGCACATCGAGCCAGCGGGCCGACAGCACGGGTTCGAGTGCGAAGTAGGCGACGAGCCCACGCTCCGCGGCCAGCATCAGCCTCGCCACCGGAACGGGCACCTGCGTCAAGTAGCTCATTGGCTCGCGCGCAGCGTCGCGAACGGCGGCGTCGATCTCTCCGGGCGCCTGGTCGTCGTGCAGCCCGCCGAGTAGCGGCATGAGTCCGACGAGAGTGCCCATCCCCTCACCGATCGCGTCTCGCGCTCGAGGCGACAGCCGCTCCGCGAGGACCTTCGCTTGCTCCGCGAACTCGTCCCTGTGGTCGACCACTTCGGCAAGCTTCACCGACGCCATCATCGGCCGGATGTAACGCGGGAGGTCACCCGACTGGAGCACGGCATCGATCTCGTGCAGCACGTCGTCGTGCTCCCTCGCGGTGAGCACCCGGCCTGCGATGAGCCCAACGAGCCGCTCGCCCATCGCGATCGCCCGCTCTCGGTCACCCGTTCGCGCGAAGATGCTCGGCGGAAGCTCGCTCGCCACGTCGAGTGCGCTCGGCTCCGTCGCCTCGGTTGGCCCGAAGAGCCAAGACCAAGGGAGCCAGCGAGCGAATCCGTCCATGGTCGCACTCATTCGATTGCTCGGAGCCTACTGGGCCCCGTGCGAGCGAACAACCGGCCGGCCGGTCGGGCTGTTCCTCCTCATAGTCGGATCAGAGGGCGCTCACGAAGACGAAGACGAAGCGCGCGTCGGCATCGCCCCCGACGGGACCGGGCGAGAACTGGGTGAGCGTGTCGAGGGTCGCGTCGAGGCATGGGCTCGTCGACGCGGAGTCGACTGAACCATCCATGTGCGCGCGGACGTAGCCGAGCGCGCTCTGGGGCTCGGGCGCGCAGGCGCCGAGCGGGAGACGGCGTACGTGGAGGCGGAAGAGGGTCGGATCGAAGTCTCCGGACGGTCCTTCGACCGCGATGCGATCGATCTCCTCCTCGACGTCGACGCCGAAGCGCGCGCGGAGCGAGGCCGTGAGGGCGGCGCGGGGTGCCCTGCAGCCGACGCGCGCGAGCACGCGACGCGCGACGCTCAGCGCCCAAGGGCGATCCGCGAGCCACGGCGGCTGCACGTGGGCAGCGAAGTCGTCGTCGAGGCGCTGGTCCTCGTTCCAGTCGTCGTGCTCGAGCATCGCGACGAGACGCTCGCGCGCGAGCTCACGCAGCGCGGGATCGGTCGCCTCGTCGATCAGCCGCGTCGCGAGCGACACCGCGGGCGCGTAGCGCGAGGAGCGCCTCAGGATCTCCATCAACAGAGCTCGGTCGACGTCGTCGGATACCGCGTCGATCTGGGTCGCGAGCCGATCGAGGAGCGCATCCATGGGTGGCGTGAGGCCCACGGAGTCCGCGACGCGTCGCGTCGAGCGTGTTCGGCGCGTCGTCGGGACAAGTCGCGGGCGCGGGCGCCCCGCACGCGTCGAGCAACGCGCCGGTCGCGCAGTTGGGCTCGGGTCCGACGGGGATGAAGATCGGCTCGGGCCAGCGACCCATGTCGCAGTCCATCTCCTCGAGCACGATCACGCGCGGCGCACGACGACGACGCGGCGCGCCCCGCTGCGCCGAGAGCGCATCGCTTCCCACCGCGAGCACACCGAGCGCGAGCAACGAGACGAAGAGCGATCGCCAGAGACCCACGTTCATCGCGACCCTCTCATGAAGGCAGCCTCGCACATCAGCGACTCCATCTCGCGGCGTGGGGGTATGCGCTCACGGGAGCTACGGGGTGACGAAGACGAAGACGAAGCGCGTCTCCACGTCCCCTACTTCCGGGCGTTGCGAGGCGTGCGTGAACGTGTCGAGCATCGCGTCGAGACATGGCGGCTCGGAAGCGCACGATCCGAGCGGGAGACCGCGCACGTGTGTCGGATCGAGGGAGCCCGGTGGTCCGTCCCCGCCCAGCCGACGTCGGGCTCGACCTCGACGCCGAACCGAGCGCGGAGCGCACCCATCACGACGGCGCGTGAGCTCGGGCACCGGACCCGCGCGAGCACGTTCCGGGCGACGCCGAGCGCCCATGGACGATCGGCGAGCAAGGGCGGCTGGACGTGCGTGGCGATGTCGTCGTCGGGCACCTGGTTCTCGTTCCAGTCCTCGTACTCGAGCATGTCGATGAGGCGCTCACGCGCGAGCTCACGCAGTGCCGGGTCGTGGCCTTCGTCGATGAGCCGTGTCGCGAGCGTCACCGCAGGTGCCTAGCGCGAGGCGGCCCTCAGGATGTCGACGAGCAGCGCGCGGTCGACATCGTCAGACACCTCATCCACGTTCGCGGCGAGCCGTTCGACGAGCGGACTCGCCACCCCGGGGACACGAGCGGCGACGTGTGTGAGCGCCACGAGCACGCGTCGGCTCACTCGGCACGATCGAAGAAGACCCGCGTCGAACGCGCTCGGATCCTCGTCGGGACAGGTGGCCGGCGCGGGCGCCCCGCACGCCTCGAGGAGCGCACCGACCGCGCACACCGGTTCCGTTGCGACCGGGACGAGGTGCGGCTCGGGCCAGAGCGACATGTCGCAGTCGATCGAGTCGACCACGATCGCGTGCGGCGGAGGACGACGACGCGATGCACTCTGCTGCGCCGAGAGCTCGTCGCTTCCACTCGCGAGCACACCGAGCGAGAGCCCCACGAGCACGAGCGCACGCCAGCGACTCACGTTCATCGTCACCCTCGCTTCGAGGGACTCTCGCACGACGCGGCGATCAGCGTGGGGTGATGAAGACGAAGATCAAGCGCGCCTCCGCGTCGCCGCCATCGACCCCGGAAGAGGCGTGCGTGAGCCCGGCGAGCAGCTCGTGCAGACACGGATCGCTCGACGCAGAAGCGACGCTTCCGTCCGCGCGGACACGGACCAACGCAACGGCCGTTGCGCGCTCGGAGAGGCACGTCGCGAGAGGCAGCCGTCGAACGAGCGAGCGGATGGACGGAGGCGAGACCTCATCGCTCGCTGGGGGAGCTTCCTGCACGAAGCTCACCCCGAAACGCGCGCGCGCCGCATCCCTCAGGCCATCCGATCCCGACGAGGCCGCGCGAGCGAGCACACGCGACGCGACCTCACGCGACCACGACCGCTCTGGGAGCCGAGGCAACGTGACGTGTGTGGCGAAGTCGACATCGGGCACTCGGTCCTCGTCCCAATCGTCGTTGGCGAGGATCGCGGCCAGTCGCTCGATCGCGAGCGCCCGAATCCCAGGATCTTCGGCCTCGTCCGCGATGCGCGACAGGATCGTGGCCGCCAACTCGTATCGCGACAGGCGCTTCAGCAGCTCGGCGAGAAGGAGGAGATCGGTCGGATCGCGCACCCTCTCTGCGCGCGCGACCAATTGGTCGACGAGCGCCGTCGACGGGAACGCGGTGCGCGAGTCCAGCACGTCGAGGAACGCGACGAGGACGGCACGACTCGGTGTGCACGAGGCGAGCATCGCGGCGTCGGGCACGTTCGTCTGGTCGGAAGGCAGAACCGCTCCGCAGGCAGCGAACAGAGCGTCCATCGCGCGCGTGGGCTCGGGGGCGACGAGCACGAGCTCGGGCTCGGGCGGCTGGAAACCGCACGCGATCGGGTCCAAGCGCACCGCAGCCGGCGACGCGGCCTGCGCGGCGGCCCCGGAGGAAACGCCCCACACGAACACCGCGACGAGCCACGCGATGGGCGCCCAGTGCATCGTCACCCTCGCTTGAAGGGGCTCTCGCACATCACCGACTCCATCTCGCGGCGCATGTATGCGGCCTCTTCGGCGCAGAAGGACTCGACGGCCATGCGCAGGCGCGGATCGGTGACGTAGTGCGCGCTGTGCACGTCGCTCGGGACGAGGCCGCGCTTGAGCTTGTGGTGGCCCTGCGCTCCGGCCTCGAAGCGAGTCTGGCCGTGCGCGATCGCGTGCTCGATGAGGCTGTAGTAGCAGCACTCGAAGTGGAGCATCTCCTGCTCGACCGTCGTGCCCCAGTAGCGGCCGTAGAGGTTCTTGCCCTTCTGGAAGTTGAGGGAGCCCGCGACCGGCTCGCCGTCTTGCTCGGCGACCACGCCGAGCACGCGTGACGCGTGGTGCGCGCGGAGGTGCTGGAAGAACGGCGGGCGGAGGTACGCGAACGAGCCGTGTCGCGCGACGTTGAGCCGGTAGAAGATCTCGAGCGCCTCCCACTGGCGATCGCTGAGCTCGGAACCAGGGATCACACGGACGATCACGCCGCTCTCGGCGACGACGCGCCGCTCGCGCTTCACTTGCTTGCGCGCGGGCGAGCGGAACGTCTCGAGGAACGCGTCGAAGTCTTCGTAGCCGGCGTTCGTCCAGTGGAACTGGTTCGACAAGCGCGCCGCGAAGCCGCCGTGGGCCTGCGTGAGATCGCGCTCCTCGTCGTCGAGGTAGAGGAGGTGGAGCGACGAGGCGCGACGCTCGCTCACGGCGTCGATCGCGCCCTCGAGGAGCGCGGTGATCACGGCGTTGCGATCGACACCGTCGCGCACGAGGAAGCGCCGGCCCGTGGCGGGGGTGAACGGCACCATCGACGTGAGCTTCGGGTAGTAGCGGATGCGCGCGGCCTGCGCGGCGCGGGCCCACTGGAAGTCGAAGATGAACTCGCCCCAGCTGTCGTCCTTCTCGTAGAGCGGCAGCGCGCCGACGACATCGTTGCCCTCGCTGACGACCACGTGCGTCGGCAGCCAGCCGGTGCCGCGACCGACCGAGCCGCTCTTCTCGAGGCCGTCGAGGAACGCGTGCTCGACGAACGGATCATCCTCGCCGACGAGCGCGTTCCACTCCGCGGACGGAACGTCTGCGACGCGGGCGATACGACGGGCCGACAGCACGGCGCCATCCTTGGTGTTTCGCGTCGCGCGGCGCAAGCGCGGCTCGACCCGAGACTTCGTGGCCAACCGACCCGTTCGACGCGGACGCGACCGTTGCGCCGGGAACACCGAGTCGCGTATCGTCCCCTTCGGAATCACGAAATGGCCGATCTCGACGCACCTGGACGACTGATCGTCGGCAAGTACGAGCTCGTCTCGCCCGCCGGCGAGGGCGGCATGGCCATGGTGTGGAAGGCCATCGTGCGGGGCGCGGGCACGTTCCAGAAGCTGGTCGCGATCAAGCGCATCCAGGCCGGAAAGAACGCCGACCCGTCGTTCATCAAGATGTTCGAGGAAGAAGCGCGCGTCGGCTCGCAGCTCCAGCACCCGAACGTCGTGCAGATCATGGACTTCGGCCGTGACGAAGAGGGTGGCTACTACCTCGTCATGGAGTGGGTCGAAGGCCTCGACATGTTCCAGTGGGTGCGCAGCTACCACCGCGCGATGAAGGTCACGCCGTGGCCGCTCGTCGCCGCGATCGGCATCGAGGTGCTGCGTGGTCTCGGCGCTGCGCACGACCGCACGACCGACACGGGCGAGCCCGCGCCGATCATCCACCGCGACGTGTCGCCGTCGAACATCCTGCTCGGCACGAACGGCACCGCGAAGCTCACGGACTTCGGCCTCGCGCGCGCGATGGATCGCGCGTCGATGACGCGTCCGAACGTCATCAAGGGCAAGCTCGCGTACTGCGCGCCCGAGCTCATCACGGGCGCGAAGGCCAACGCGCGCACAGACATCTTCGGGCTCGGCGTCGTGATCTGGGAAGCGCTCGCGCAGAAGCGCCTCTTCACGGGCAAGAACGATCTCGAGGTGCTCCTCGCCGTGCGCAAGGGCGCGATCCCGCCGCTCACGGGCGAGCGAGACGATCTCCCCGCCGCGCTCGACAGCGTCATCCAGCAGTCGCTCGCGCAGAACCCCGAGGAGCGTTACCAGACGGCCAAGGAGATGGCGCGCGCCCTCGCCTCCGTGCTGCGCTCGACGACCGAGCACACTGACGCCGAGCCGCTCGGTGCGAGCGTCCGCGCTGCGCGAGCGCGCCTCGGCAAGGATCCGGGAACCTCCGCAGGCGGCACCGCGGCCCCGAACCTCGCCGCACCGCAGCCCGACATCGACCGCGGAATGGAAGAGCCCGAGAAGAGCTCGGAAGATCTCTCGATGTCGGACGTCGAGGTGATGGAGGTCGAGCTTCGTCAGAAGAAGCCCGTCGACCGCGTGCCGACGCAGCCGCTTCCCGTGGAGCCCGCCGTGCGTGGGCTCTGGGACGGCGACGACAAGAGCGTCGCGCTCCCGCTCACTCGCAAGAAGGACGAATAGTCGTCACCCCGCCGGGTCGGCGGAACGGGCGTGCGGAGCAGAGGCGCCGAGCAATCGTGCGGTCCTCCTTGCGCGCCTCCCAGCCCGCGGCCAAGGTCGGCGCTTCTTTTTGGAGGACGCTGATGCTTTCGAACCGTGGTTGGTTGGTCGTCGGATCGCTGGTTGGTGTGGTGGGCGTGGGCTGTGGCCCTGCCGCTGAGCCGACGGACGCGGGCGGCACGGATACGGGCACGACGACGGACACGGGTGGCGGCGGCGCGCCGGACGCGAACCGTGACGCCGCGATGCGCATGGGCGACGCGTTCGCCGCGTACGAGGAGGCGATCACCGCCGCGCGCACCGAGGAGTGCGCCTGCACGTGGATGGAGGGGGGCTTCAAGTCGCAAGCTGCATGCGTCGAGGACCAACTCGCCACCGGAGACCTGCTCGAGTGCGCCGAAGAGGGCTACAACGCGGCGCGCTCGGCGTCCGCGGCTCACTACGACTGCGTGTCGCCGGCCCTCGAGACCTACTCGGCGTGCCGCATGGCGGCGGGCTGCGGCGAGGCGGCGGGCGACGCGATCACCGCGTGCGTCGAGGCCGTGAACGGCGCGCTCGCGGCGTGCGCAGAGCTCCCCGAGGAGGCGTCGACCGTGTTCAACGAGTGCTTCCAGCGCGAGGTCATCGGACCGGCGAGCATGTGCCCCGAGGCGGGCGCGGCGTGGATGGGCCTCGGCACGTTCACCGGCACGACGACCCTCGCGGGCAACGACTCGAACCCCGAGGCGAGCTGCTTCCCCGACGGCATGATCCCCGACACCCTCGAGATCTCGCCCGAGCGCGCGTACCGCTGGATCGCGCCCGCGGCCGGCACGTTCATCTTCGACACGGTCGGCACCGAGCACGACACGATCCTCTACGTCCGCGGCAGCTGCACGGGCGCGTTCATCGCGTGCAACGACGACATCGACACGGAGATGGGCAACATCGCGTCGCGCGTGATGGTCACCGCGACGATGGCGGGCCAGGAGTTCATCGTGGTGGTCGACGGCTTCGCCGCCCAGGCGAGCGGTGACTTCACGGTCAACGTGACGATGGGCACCACGCCGGACGCGGGCCCGGTGACGACGGACGCGGGCCCGGTGTCGATCCCCGACGCGGGCATCCCGGACGCGCCGATCGCGTTCGACGCCTTCGCGGGCTGACGCAGTCCACCAGAGCTCGCGCGGTCGATGGCGACCCGAGCGAGCGCTCACGACGAGGCCGTGCGGAGAAACCCGCGCGGCCTCTTCGTTTCTCGAGCGCTGTTCCGAGATCCGAGCCTCGTCGGCTATGCTCGCCTCAGCTTCGAATGACACGACGCATGCCCATCCGCGCGCTCGCCCTCGGCCTGGCGTCGCTCGCGCTCTCGATCGCGCTCTCCATCTCCGGCTGCGGTGAGGCCACGTCGATCCTCGTGCGCGTCACGTCGAGCACGCTGACTCCGCCGGCTGACGTCGACACGCTCGAGTTCACCATCCGAGGCGAGACGACGAGCCACGTCGAGAACCGCACGTTCCCGCTGACGACCGACTGGCCGCACAGCCTGTCGATCCGACCCGGACCCACCGAAGCGAACCGCGTGACGGTGACGGTGCGCGCGCGGCGCGGTGGCATCGTCGTCGCGGAGGCCATGCGCACCGAGTCGTTCGTGCGCGGCACCGACATCATCCTCGACATCGAGCTCGGCGGCGTGGGCGATCCCGACGCAGGACCGGCAGACGCGGGCGGCGATGGCGGACCGAGAGACGCAGGCTCGGACGTCGGCGTCGAAGACTCGGGCGCCGACACCGGCATGGGCATGGACGCCGGGAGCGACGCGGGCCCCGGAGACGCGGGTCGCTCGGACAGCGGAGGCATGGACGCGGGCTGTCTGCGCACGACCGACTGCGACGACGGGATCCCGTGCACGACGGACGACTGCGCGGGAGGCGGCTGCACGCACGTGCCGGACGACTCGTTCTGCGCGGACGGCACGACGTGCGAGATCCCCATGGGCTGCCCGCCGCGATCCTGCGACACGGCTGCCGAGTGCGACGACGGACGCTTCTGCAACGGCGTCGAGACGTGTGAGCTCGACATGACGTGCGCGGCGGGCACCGACCCCTGCGACGACGGAACCGACTGCACCGACGACGCGTGCGACGAGGTGGCCGACACGTGCCGCCACACCACGCGCGACTTCGACGAAGACGGCGCGGGCGACGCGATGTGTCCGTCGATCGGCGGCGTCCCCGCGACGGATTGCGACGATCGCCGACCCGAGGTGGCGCCTGGCGCGCCTGACGTGTGTGACGGGCTGGACAACGACTGCACCGGAGGTTGCGACTCACGATCGACGTGCTGTCGCGGCACGATGGACATGTGCGTGACGAGCTGCGGCACGACCGGCGAGCGGACGTGCGGCGCGACGTGCGGGTGGTCGATCTGCTCGCCACCGCCCGAGTCGTGCAACGGCGTGGACGACGACTGCAACGGCGCGTGCGACGACGGGTTCGCGTGCTGCGTGGGCAGCACGGGCGCCTGCACGACGACCTGCGGATCGAGCGGCACGCGGGTGTGCGGATCGGCGTGCACCTTCGGCACGTGCACCCCTCCCGCCGAGACGTGCAACGGCCGCGACGACGACTGCGACGGCATGTGCGACGACGGCTTCGGGTGCTGCGCGGGCGTGCCTTCGGCGTGCACCACCGTGTGCGGGAGCACCGGGACGCGCGCGTGCAGCGCGGCGTGCGTCGCCGCGGGCGCGTGCACGCCGCCGGTCGAGACGTGCAACGACCGCGACGAAGACTGCGACACGGTCGTCGACGAGGGCTTCTCGTGTCGCAACGGCGCCATCCGCAGCTGCACGACGACGTGCGGCTCGAGCGGAACGCAGCAGTGCGCGAGCTGCGAGTGGGGCGCGTGCCTCCCGCCGACCGAGGTCTGCTTCAACGGCGTGGACGACGACTGCGACATGATGGTCGACGACGGGTGCCCCACGTGCGGCACGTGCCCCGGCGCGACGGCGATCACGGCGCCCGGCGGTCGCTTCGACGTCACGACGAGCGCGAGCACGCACTCGGGCACGTGCGGCGGCGCAGGGGGCGCAGAGGCGACGCTGAGCTTCTCGATCGCCTCGACCTCGGACGTCTTCATCACCACACACCAGTCGTTGCGCGACACCGTGTTGTACGTGCGTCAGTGCGCATGCACGGGCGGGCCCGAGATGGGCTGCAACGACGACGCGAACGGCGTGACCTCGAGCGCGCTCACGCTCAACGATCTGCCGCCCGGCACGTACAACGTCTTCGTCGACAGCAAGGTCGCGATGAGCCAGTCGATCGCGGTCGACGTCTACATCAGCCCGCCGTCGGGCGAGGCCGATCGTTGCGGACAGCCCTTCTCGCTCCTGCCGGGTCTCACGAACCTCAACGGCAGCACGTGCGGCTTCAGCAACGACTTCGACAACCAGACGGTCGCGGGGCCCACGAACTGCCCCTTCGCGGAGTCGGGCGATGCGACGGACGCGGTCGCTTACTTCGTCGTGCCGACGGCGCGCACGGTGACGGTCAACGGCTGCACCGGCACGCTCTACGATCAGGCGATCTACCTCCGCAGCACCTGCTCGGACGCGAGCCTGCCCGCGCAGGTCGCGTGCAACGACGACGGCTGCGGCACGCTGAGCGGCATGTGCGACGCGACCGCCGCCTCGAGCCTCTCGGTCTCGCTCGCGCCCGGCATCTACTACCTGGTGGTCGACGGCTACGGCACCGCGGGCTGCAGCTGCGGCAACTTCAACCTCAACTTCACCGGGTTGTGACCCGCCCAACCCCCGCGTCAGGGCGCTAGGGGCCGCGGCCTCAGAACGACACGAGCGGGAGGTTCACGTTGCCGAGCGAGCCATCAGGCGAGCGCGGCTGTGAGACCGCGACGCCGACGCCCACGCCGACACCCGCGCCGACGACGACGACGCCGATCAGCGTCCAGAACCACCACTCAGCCGTCACATCGCCACCACCCCGCGGCTGCTCTTCTTCGCGCGGGACGACGTCGCTCTGGATCACCTGCGTGACGACCGGCGCCGCGGCGACCTCGATCTGCAGGGGCTCGGCCTGCGAGCCGAGCGCGCCGATCGTCGCGCCCGAAGGCGCGAGCGCCTCGACGTAGACCTCGAAGCTCTGCACGCCCTGATCGGAGCCAAGCGGCAGCGTGGTGCTCGCGGTTCCGTCGGCCTCGGGCGGCACGACGAGCGCGGTGAAGCGCGCGCCGCCGCGCTGGCGCACGCTGACACGCAGCTCGTGCACGCGATCGAGACCCTCGGTGATGCGCAGCGAGACGATCGGCTCGCTGCGACCGAGGTACGCGGCCGACGTCGACTCGATCGTCACGGTCGTCGGCGTGGCGGCCTCGCGGGCGCGCGCGAACGCGCCTTGCACGACGGGGCTCGCGTCCGGATCAGAGAGGCGGTGACCCGGATCGCGCCCGTAGAGCGCGGTGAGCGATCGCGTCGCGCGCGCCTCGTCGCGACGCGCGAGGCTGACGATGGCGTCGATCTCGAGGGCCTGGTTGCGCTGCGTCGCCGAGAGATCCGTGCGCTGGAGGTACGTCTCGACGGCCGCCGCAGCGCTGCGGAAGCCGGCCTGTCGGAGCTCGTCACGGATCGCGGCGAGCTGCGCGTCGGCCGAGGTGTCCTGCGCACGAGCCGCCCCGCCCCACGAGGTGAGCGCCAACGCGAGGACGAACGCGAGCCAAGGCCGAACGCACATGCTTTCGAGGATATCCCAACCCTCGTATGCTTCCCACCGTGAGCTCGGCCCCCGACAAGCCGAAGGCGCCGCCGACGAGCGGCGCTGATGGCGCAGCACGACCGCGTGTGTTCCCCGCGCCGAGCGGTGGCGTCACGCGCCCGCCGCCCGCGCGCATGCCGTCCGGTGCAGGCAAGCTCGCGAACCGTCCGATCGCGGAGCTGAGCGGTGTGGTGCAAGGAGCGCGTCGCCCGGACGAGCCCGCCGGCGCGCCGCCGACGCCAGGCCTTCCTTCGCTCCCGCGCCCCGACGAGGAGGGGCTGGCGAACCTCGACCTCGACGTGGATCTCGATGTCGACACGAGCATCGCGCCCTCGCCGATGAACGATCGATCGCTGCTCAAGCCCGCGGTGCACGCGAACCAGCTCCCTGCGATCTGCACGTACGGTCGCTACGAGATCCTCGGCCGCATCGCCTTCGGCGGCATGGCCGAGATCTTCCTCGGCCGCGAGAACCTGTCGGTGGGCGCGACGCGAATGCTGGTGATCAAGCGCATCCTGCCGCAGGTCGCCGACGACGCGGCCTTCGTCGAGATGTTCCTCGACGAGGCGCGCCTCGCCATCCAGCTCTCGCATCCGAACATCTGCCACATCTACGAGTTCGGCGAGATCGAGAGCACCTACTTCATCGCGATGGAGTGGATCCACGGCGCGCCGCTCGGCAAGGTGATCCGCCGCGCGCGCGAGGGAAAGCACATCGCACCCGAGCTCGTGGCGAAGATCCTCGTGCAGGTCGCCGAGGCACTCGACTACGCACACAACGCGCGCGACTCCACCGGTAGCCCGCTGAACATCGTCCACCGCGACGTCACCCCTCACAACATCATGGTCAGCTACGGCGGCCAGGTGAAGCTGCTCGACTTCGGCATCGCAAAGGCGAGCTCCGCGTCGACGAAGACCGAAGCCGGCGTAGTGAAGGGCAAGTTCGCCTACATGTCGCCGCAGCAGTGCCTCGGTCGCGACATCGACGCCCGGTCCGACGTGTTCGCCCTCGGCATCTGTCTCTACGAGGCGCTCACGGGTCGCTCGCTCTACCAGCGCGAGACCGACTACGAGACGATGAAGGCGGTCATCGAAGAGCCCGTGCCGTCGATCCGCGGCGTGCGCCCCGAGCTGCCGATGGAGCTCGATGCGATCGTGCAACGCGCGCTCCAGAAGTCGGTCGACGAGCGCTGGCAGAGCGCCGCGCAGATGCAGGCAGCGCTCGAGGACTGGCTCGCGTCCACGGGACGGGCCGTATCCACGGCGCGCGTCGCGGAGCTGATGACCGAGCTCTTCCAAGACGAGGTGCGACGAGGTCCGCTCGTCGACTCCACGCCGTTCGGCCAGTCGTTCAAGCGGGTGCGCGCAACGGAGCAGACCGCAGCGGGCACACCGTCAGCCGCGCGAGCGCTGTCGCAGCCCATGAACGCGGTCCCGATGAACGCCGGTCCGATGCACGCGGGTGCTCCGCAGATGAGCGTGGGCGTCGGGCTCGACCCTCGCCTCGAGTCGCGCCTCACCGACCCCGACGCCATCCGGCCCTCCGGCATGCCGATGGAGGAGTCGTCGTCCACGTCGTGGTTCTCGCGCATCGCGCTCGCGCTCCTCGCGGTGATGGTGCTCGCGGGAGTCGGTGGTGCAGCTTGGTACGCGGGGCGCAGCGGCTCAGCGCCCACGGGCATCACGGTCACGCAGCTCGATCACACGGCTCCAGCCTCCACGACGACACCCGCCCCTCCCCCCACCGCGCCGCAACCGACGACCGAGCCGGTGGTCGTGGCGCCAGCCCGCGGCCGCGTGCTGCTCCAGATCGACGCGCGCGGCGCGAGCGCACGCATCGACGATCACGTGCTGACGGACGCTGAGCTCACCGAAGGTCTCGAGGTGGCGATCGGCGCGCACGCCGTCCACGTCGAGCATCCGGAGCGTCGCCCGTACGAAGGCACGATCGAGGTCGTCGCGGGCATCGACAACACGCTCGAGGTGCACCTCGAGCCTCGCGTCGTCGTGCCCACCAGACCGCCCGGCATGCTCTCGATCGACACGCGCCCGTGGTCGAAGGTCTACGTCGGCCCGCGCTTGCTCGGCACCACGCCCATCGCCGAGGCCGAGGTGCAGTCGGGCTCCGTTCGCCTGCGCATCGTCGACCGCGACGGACGCACGTTCACGCGGACGATCACCGTGCCCCCGAACCAAGAACACCGCGTCTTCTACAACCTCGACGAGTGACCGCGCTCGCTCCGAACGCTGACGTGTTCGCTTCCAGCAGGCGCGCCGCTTCCGTATCCTCGCGCCGATGATCGCGTGCCCGCGCTGTCGCGCCCAGATGCCGCCCAACGCGGTGTTCTGTTCGTCGTGCGGGCTTCCGTTCCAAGGCGCGCCACCCACGTCGGCGGCGACGCCCATCCTCGCGCAGTCGACGAACAAGCCGCTCGTCCCTGCCGCGCCAGCGCCGCAACCAGCGGCGGCCTCTCCGGCGCCCGCAGCGCAAGCGCTGAGCGACAGCGCGCGCCGAGGCCTCGGAGGTGACGCGCGCACGATGGCGCTCGACTCGGCCGCCGCGCTGGCAGGCCTCTCCGGCATGGGCGCGGGTGCGGCGCCGCTGAGCGAGGTGGTGCTCGGTCGCGACCCCTCGACGACCATCGCCCTCGACAACCCCGTCGTCTCTGCGCGCCATGCGCGGATCACGCGTCAGCGTCCGAGCGGGCTCTTGCTCGAAGATCTCGGCTCGACGAACGGCACGTTCGTCAACGGTCAGCGCGTGACCAAGCACGTGCTCTCTCTCGCCGACGACGTGCGCCTGGGCTCGGTACCCGTGCCGCTCTCGGATTCGCGGATCGCCGGCATGCTGATGCGCGTCACGAGCCGACCCGTGCCGGGCCAGCCCGTCGTGATCGGCTCCGCGCCGGGCTCGACGATCGTCATCGACGATCCGGACGTCGCGCCGCAGCACGCGCAGTTCGTCGAGACGCCGGAGGGCCTCTGGATCGTCCGCGACCTCGGCGCGACGTCGGGCACGTTCGTCGACAACGCGAAGAACCGCGTGCTCGAGGCGCGCGTGCCTGCGACGGGTCTCGTGCTGCTCGGACGCTTCGCGCTTCCGCTGCCGATCCTCGCGCGTCAGCTCGAAGACCCGACCGGCGCGAACGCGCTCGCGCAGGCCGTCGCGAAGGCGCTCGCCAACCTCGACCGACCGCTCGTGCACGTCGGTCGCGCGGCGGAGAACGATCTCGTCCTCGCGCACCCGACGGTCTCGCAGCGCCACGCGCGCCTCCAGCGGAACGCCGACGGCTCGCTGCTCGTCGTCGATCTCGGATCCACCAACGGCACCTTCGTCGACGGCGAGCGCGTCAGCGGCCGCGGCATCGTCGCCCGCCCCGGACAGCGCGTCGCGATCGGCGGCGTGCAGCTCGTGCTCGGCGAGAACGGACGCATCGCCGGCGCCGTGCGCGCGCGGGTCCGCCTCGATCTGATGGGCGTCGGTCTCACGGTGGCCGATCGCGGATCGGGCAAGCCTCGCGCGCTGCTCGACCGCGTCACGATGTCGATCTTCCCTGGCGAGCTCGTCGGCATGCTCGGTCCCTCGGGCGCGGGCAAGAGCACGCTGCTCATGTCGGTGCTCGGACTCCTGCGTCCAACGAGCGGCGGCGTGCTCGTGAACGGCCGCCCGCTCCAGCAGCAGTACGAGTCGTTCCGCACGAACGTCGGCTACGTGCCGCAGGACGACATCGTCCATCCGCAGCTGACCGTGCGCGAGGCGCTCTGGTACGCGTGCAAGCTGCGTCTGCCGCCGATGCCCGAGGCGGACCTGCAGGAGTCGATCGAGCGCACGCTCAAGCAGGTCGGCCTCTTCGAGCAGCGCGATCTCCAGATCGGAAGCGCCGAAGAGAAGGTGCTGTCGGGCGGTCAGCGTCGACGCGTGAACCTCGCCGTCGAGCTCGTGACCGATCCCTCGCTGCTCATCCTCGACGAGCCCACCAGCGGCCTCTCGTGGACGGACGCCGCCGACGTCGTCGCGACGCTTCGTCGCCTCGCAGACGACGGCCGCACCATCGTGCTGACGATCCACCAGCCCGACTTCCAGGAGTTCGAGAAGTTCGACTCCGTCGCGATCCTCGGGCGCGGCGGAAAGCTCCTCTTCTACGGCCCGCCGAGCCCCGACAGCTACGAGTTCTTCGGCGCCGCGCCGCACAAGCCGCGCGAGATGTTCGACCACGTCGAGCAGATGCCGGGCGAGGAGTGGCGCACACGCTTCGAGGGCTCGCAGACGTTCCAGCGCTTCGTCACGCAGCGCGCGCCCGGGCAGAGCCAGAACGCCGAAGGCCCTGCGCCAAAGCCGCGCGCACGCTCGAGCTTCCGGCAGTTCCCGACCCTCCTCGCCCGATCGATCAAGCTCACGCTGCGCAACCGCACCGCGCTCCTGCTGCTCATGATGCAGGCCCCGCTCTTGGGCTTGCTGATCGGCCTCACGACGAACGGCTCGACGAGCTTCCGCGTGGGCACCTTCGGCTGCACCGACACGCGCGATCGCGTCGACTATTGCGCGGGCGACGGCGCCGAGCTCTTCACGTGTGACCCCGGCGTCGTCTCGGACGAGCTCTTGTCGCGCATGCCCGCGCCCACCGCGCCCGGCCCCGGCATGATGCCGATCCCGCCCGCGCCGCCCGACGACATCTGGGATCTCGCCACGCAGGGCGAGCGCCGCCTCTACCGCGAAGCACGCATCCGCGATCCGCGCACCGGCCTCCTCGCGACCCTGATGGCGCTCTTTCTCCCGATGATCATCGCGAGCTCC
Source organism: uncultured Sandaracinaceae bacterium (assembly GCA_964502175.1). Lineage (GTDB taxonomy): Bacteria > Myxococcota_A > Polyangia > Polyangiales > Sandaracinaceae > JAFLCL01. The sequence continues at coordinate 18,729 of CAZCVE010000023.1, read as the reverse complement.
AACGTGCTCGTGAGCGAGCGGACGATCTACGAACGCGAGCGACTCGCGGGCTTGAACATCATCCCGTACGTGCTCGCGCGCTTCGCGGTGCTGTGCGGCCTCGGGGCGATCGTCGTCACGCTCAACCTCGTGATCTCGCTCCCACTGCTCGGGCTCCACGGCAACCCGCTCTGGTACTGGGTCGTCGGCGTCATGGTCACGAGCACCGCGAGCGCCATGGGCCTCGCGCTCTCGGCCGCGGTGCGCAATCCCGTCTCTGCGCTCTGGGGCATCAACTTCCTCGTGATCCCGCAGCTGCTCTTCGCAGGCAGCATCACGCGTCTCACCGGCTTCACGTGGTTCGTCTCGTGGCTCACCACCACGCGCTACGCGCTCGAGGCGCTGACGAACATCGACCTCCACGCGCGAGCGCACCTCACCGACTGTCAGATCGAGCGGTACATGGAGAACCTGCCCGGCTTCTATCCGGACATGACGCTCCCCATCGTCTACGCGTTCGTCGGCACCCAGACGATCACGGTGGTATGCGTGGTCATGACGATGTTGCTGCTCCGCCTCAAGGACAAGCGAGTCGGCTGAGTGGAGCTCTTGCTCCTCACGCTCGGCATCGGAGGCGCGATCACGGTCGTGGCGGTCCTCGGTGTGATCGTGGCGCGCGCAGGCACCGGCCCTCTCGAGGCACCGCTCGAGGCGACGGGGAGCCCGACGGCCCAGCCCGCACCACGGCCCGCGACGCCGCGTGACGCTCCGATGGTCGTGACGCAGATGGCGACGCGCGGGTTCTTCGCGATCGAAGACGCCTCGGGGCGACGCGAGGAGGAGCCGCTCCCCGAGTCGCCGCTCGGACACGGCGAGTTCCCGATGGGCCTCTGGGCTGCCCCGGATCAAAGCGTCTACGTCGTCGGCAAGCTCTACACGGGGCGTCCTGGCCCCGACGACGGCATCGTCTGGCGCCGCAGCGCGACCGGCGAGTGGAGCGTCGCGCTTCGCCTGCCAGGTCGTGTGATCGGCCACGTCTCGGGGCGATCCGAGTCCGAGGTCGTCGTCGGCCTGATGGGCGGCATCGCCACGTTCGACGGCCACTCGTGGACCGAGCACGCGCTCCCGTACTCGCAGATGTGGAAGGTCTTCGTCGACGGCGCCGACCTCGTCGCACAGGCCTTCGACGGCAGCGCCGCGTACACGGTGTCGCTCGGTCTCACGTCGATGGCGAGCGCGCGCGCCGAGCCGCGGGTCGATCGCTACAGCGTCGTGCGTGACGCCGTCACCTACCGGATCTTCGATCGCTCGACGCCGATCGGACCGCGTACGCTCGGTCCCGCCGAAGAGGCACAGATCCGTCGCGAGCTCGCGCAGGTCCAAGCCGCGCTCGCCCGTGGCGAAGGCACCGCGCCTCCGCGCGACGCGCGCTGACGTGACCCTCTGCGATACAGTGCGCCCATGGCACGCGACGCCTTCTGTCACTCCTGTGGAGCGCCCTTCCCCGACACGACTCGCTATCCGCGGCGATGCGGACAGTGCCGCACGGAGGTCTGGGCGAACCCGCTGCCGGTCACGATCGTGCTCTTGCCCGTGGAGGAAGACGGTCGCACCGGCCTGCTCGTGGTGCGCCGCGCGATCCAGCCGCAGCTCGGCAAGCTCGGCCTCGTCGGAGGCTTCCTCGAGGATCACGAGAGCGTCGCCGAGGGCGCCGCGCGAGAGACGCGCGAGGAGTCGGGCGTCGTCATCGATCCGAGCACGGTCACGCCGCTCTGGTTCGCGAGCTCCACGCCGCGCCCGAACCGCGTGCTGCTCTTCAGCGCGGCGAGCCCGGTCTCCGCGTCGATCCTTCCCTCGTTCACGCCCTCGCACGAGAGCACGGAGCGCGGCCTCGTCCACGGTCCCGACGGGCTCGAAGACGTGTTCGCGTTCGGCCTGCACGTCGACGCCGCACGTCGCTGGTTCGCGGCGCACGGCATCACCGGCGCGCACGACTATCGCGTGCGTTGAGCGTTCGTCCTCCCGCATACTCGCCCGCGTGCTGCGTGCGGCTCGGACGTCGAACTCGTGGACGCTGTGGGTCCTCGTCGCGACGTCTTGCACGGCGAGCGCGTGCGGGCACCGCGAGCGCGACGACGGCCACGCCGATCAGATCCCGATGGTCGCGAGCCCCGAGCCGATCACCGTGCGGCGGGGACAGCGAACGATCGACGTCCGCTGCGAGCGGAGCTGCGGGCCCGCGCAGGTGGAGCTCTCGCGCCTCCAGCGCAGCTGCGTGCGTGATCCCTCGAGCAACGTGCACCACGTGAGCGAGCGCCCCGCGATGATCGCGCTCGGCTGCTGCACCGAGGCGCGCAGCGTGGTCGTCGAGGCGTGCGGCGACGAAGGATCGATGGGCGGCTGCCTCGATCGATGGGCGCGTCACTGCGAGCGCGGCGAGCTGCTCGAGCTCGACGAGCCCGCAGACGTTGCCGCGAGCGACGAGGATCCCTCGTGATCCGCGCGGAGGGCCTCGGTCGTCGCTTCGGCGAGTACGTCGCCGTCGACGACGTGAACGTCGACATCGCGAAGGGCGAGGTCTTCGGCGTGCTCGGTCCGAACGGCGCGGGCAAGACGACCACGCTGCGTCTCTTGACGGGTCTCGTGGCGCCGACGAGCGGACGCGCGGAGGTCGCGGGCATCTCCGTGATCGACGAGCCCGAGCGCGTCCGCACCAAGGTCGGCATCCTCACCGAGACCCCGGGCCTCTACGCGCGCCTCGACGCCGTGGAGAACCTCCGCTTCTACGCGGACGTCTACGGCGTCGCCGACGCGATGCCGAAGATCCAGCGCTACCTCGAGCGCTTCGGCCTCTGGGCGCGACGCCGCGAGCCCGTCGGCGCGTTCTCGAAGGGCATGCGTCAGAAGCTCGCGATCGCACGCGCCGTGCTGCACGACCCCGAGGTCGTCTTCCTCGACGAGCCCACGAGCGCGCTCGATCCCGAGTCCTCGCGCATCGTGCGCGAGCTCGTGGAAGAGCTCCGCGCTGCGGGGCGCACCATCGTGCTCTGCACGCACAACCTCGACGAAGCGGAGCGACTCTGTGATCGCATCGGCGTCCTCAAGCGCACGCTCCTGCACGTCGACACGCCCAAGGCCCTGCGCCGCAAGCTCTACGGCCACCTCGTCGAGATCGACACGCTGGGCGCCGTGCCCGACGAGGTGCTCGTCGCGCTGCGGTCGCTCGACGGCGTGCGCGAGGTGAAGATGCGCGGTGAAGGCTGCGTGGCCTCGATCGCCGATCCTCGTACCGACACACCTCGCCTCGTGACGCTCCTCGTCGAGCGCGGCGTGCCGATCCTGCGCGTGGCCGAGCAGGCGCGATCGCTCGAGGACGTCTACCTCGATCTCCTCCGAGAAGGCGGGGCACCTTGAACACCACGCACGTGATCGCGGTGATGCGCCGCGAGTGGCTCGAGCTGATCCGCACCCGGACGCTGCTGCTCACGCTCGCCTTCGTCCCCTTCGCGCTCGTCTGCATCTCGATCGGCGTCGAGTGGTCGTTGTCGCGCCTGCCGGACACCGCGTTCGATCTCGGCACTGGCGAGGTCATGGTGCCCGCGCTGCTCGTCCGCTACGGCCAGCTCGGCGTGCGCTACTCGGTGTACGCGCTGCTCAACGAGCAGTCGCTCGCGCTCCTGCTGATCGTCGCCGCGGCGCTCCCCTCGTCCGTCGCGTCTCACGCGATCGTCGGCGAGAAGGTCGAGCGCACGCTCGAGCCGCTGCTCGCGACGCCGATCGCCACGCGCGATCTGCTCCTCGCGAAGTGCACGATCGCGATCCTCCCTTCGCTCGTCCTCACGTGGCTGAGCTACTTCGCGAGCCTCGCGGGCATCTCCGCGTTCGCGCCCGCCTCGGTGCTCGCCGTCGCCATGCGCGCGGAGTGGTGGATCGCGTACTTCGTGCTCGCGCCGCTGCTCGCGATGGCCAGCTCGCTCGCCGCCGCGATCGCGAGCTCGCGCGTGTCCGATCCGCGCACGGCGCAGGGCCTCACGAGCTTCCTCCTCATCCCGCTCGTCGGCACGGGCATCTCCGCGATGATGGGCTTCATGTCGATCGATCTGCGATGGGTCGCCATCGCGACGCTGGGCCTCTTCTCGCTCGACGTGGCCCTGCTCTGGATCGCCACGAAGCTCTTCGATCGCGAGACGATCCTCACGCGCTGGCGATAACAGTCGCTCAGGGTAGATCGGCCCCCGCGGCGGCGTAGAGTCGCGCGCGAAGCGAGGTGGCCGTGGTTCGTTCGAACGTTCTCGGGTTCGTGTCGGCGATGGCGTGCGCGTCGGCGCTGTCGGGTTGTTGCAGCTCGTTCGGAGGCAGCCCCGTTCCGCCCGCGCCGGAGGCGATCGCGGCCCCCGCAACTGGCACCGATCCTTCCGCGCCCGCGACGCCTCCGACGACGACACCGGGGTCTCCGGACGTGACGTCGGCACGGCCGTCCGCGGCGCCCACCGAGACGCTCGCGGGCAGCATCACGATCACCGTGATGGACACGCAGCTCTTCCACCCGAACACGCGACGACGCCTCATGGCCGATCCCCGCAACCCGAGCGACGTCTCCGCGGAGTCGAGCGGAGGCTTCGGCGTCGGCGTGCTCCTCGAGGCGCGCAACGACAGCGAGTACGTGCTCGGCGCGCCGCGCATCCTCTCGGACGTCGTGATCCGCGGCACGCACGGCGCCGCGGGCTGTCGCGTCGTGCCGCGTCGTCGCAGCTTCTGGAGCCGCAACACGAGCCCGATCACCGTGCTCAGCCCCACGCGCGACGAGCGCAATCCGTGGGTCGACGAGAGCCGCAGCGCGTACGAGCTCGTGTGGCGTCCGCACGAGACGCTCCGCATCCGCGCCGTGCTCGAGTGCGGTCCGGTGCACCTGCTCGACACCAACCCGCAGGGCCTCTCGGGCACCTTCGTCGTCGCGGCCACTGCGCCGTTCGCGGAGCACGAGGTCACCTGCGACAACGACTACGAGATCTGCGGCGACGACGTGATGGGCCGCTCGCCCGATCTCGTGCTGCCCGGTCGCGCGTTCACGCTGCAAGCCGTCACGACGTCCGGTCCGCCCGGCTTCCTCGCGGGCGACATCTTCGTGCACGCCGAGGAAGGTCGGCCGATCTACGACTCGATCACGACGTTCGGCACGTCGGCGTTCCGCGCGACGAGCGCGGACCTGCCGCCCACGCCCGTGCCCGTGCTCGATCGTCTCGACGAGTGGTCGCTCTCGATCGACACGGTGTCGCTCACGCACTGGTCCGATCGCGCAGACCTCCCGAAGGGCACGCGGCTCGTGACGGTGCAGGCGCGCGTCTCGATCGCGTCGGGCGCGATCGAAGCCCGCATGCGCGGCGCGATCGACGCAGCGCGCGCGAACGAGCAGACGACACAGCAACAGCTCGCGCAAGCACAGGCCGCCATCGCCGCGGCGCCCGACGACCCGAACACACAGGCCATGCTGCGCACGGCAGAGTCCGCGGCGCGCGACGCGAGCTCGGCCGTGGGCCGTGCGCAGAGCGCCTACGATCGATCCCTCGGCAGCGAACGAAGCCGCCTCGCACGCTTGCTCGCGTGTGATCGCGTGCAGCTCGTGACGCACGCGCGGCTCCTCCGCCCCAGCAACGCGCGCGACGCAGCGACCGCGTGCAGCGCGATCCAGACCAACGATCAGGCCTCGGTGAGCTGGCTCTTCGTCGTCGACCGCTACGAGATCCCCGTCGGCCTCACCTACAACGTGGGCAGCGCGCCTCACACCGGCTTCTTCGCCGCGCAGTCGCTCGCCACGTTCGACGCGCGCTGACTGGCCTCGGCTAGATCGCGGGCAGCTCGCCGAGCATCTCGCGGCCGTAGCGCCACATCGGCATCGCGATCGGATGCTGGAGCCGCGTCGGCTCGACCTCCACGGCGAGCTCCATCCGCGTCAGGCCTTGACGTCCGTGAGGTTGCCTCCGAGGACGAGCTCCATCGTCAGGTAGTGGATGCCCTCGTGCACACCCAGATCGTGCGTGCGCGCGACGTGCGGGTGCGTGATGCGTCGCGCGAGGCGGACCTCACCACGGAAGCGCTCGACGACCTCGGCGTCGGCTTGACTCAGCGAGCGAGCGCGGTGAACCCGGGCGCCGTGCCGCGCGGACGACGGATGCGAACGATCTCCATCTCGAGCTCGCGGCTGCGGCGAAGGCCCGCACCGAGGCGCTCGAGGAAGCCCGCCATCGGCTCGGTCACGTAGTGCCAGCGATCGCGCGCCGGATACGTCGCGCCGCGAGCGCGAAACGTGCGCAAGACGACCGTGCGCTCGTCCGTGCGGAGCGAGCGCACGTTCTGGACGAACTGCGGCGTGTACGAGAAGAACTGCTCGGCGTTCGAGTAGTAGAGGACGCGCACGGGCTCGCCGAGCTCCTGACTGACGGCGCCGATCTCGCGCATGGTCTGCGCGCCCGTCACGTCGCCGTTGCGCGCCACGATGCGCCCCTCTTGGAACATCGTGCGGACGCGCGCGTAGAGCGCGGGATCCGCGAGCCAGCTGCCCGCGACGCCGTCGCGCACGGAGCGCTGTACTGCGCGTACGTAGCGGGCCCAGCGGGGACGCTGTCGATCGAAGTTGCGCAGGATGGTCTCGCGCTGCGGATCGCTCGCGAGCCCCTGCTCGAGCAGCGTCCGCGTCTCGCGCGCGTTGGCGTCCTGGAAGCGCGCGACGAGCGCGTCGGGCGTCTCGCTCGCGGGCACGAGCACGGCGTACATGCGGTGCACGAGCGGCACCATCGGATCGAAGTCCACGAGCAGCGCCAGGCTCGCGCGCTGCATCGCGGCGAGCGTGTAGCACTGGTCGGGTCCGACCCCGACGAAGATGCCTCCGAGATCGCGGATCGCAGGCAGCCAGAGGTCGTGACGCCACTCGTTCGAGACGGGATAGTGCTCGCCCGGATCGGGCGTGTTCTCGTCGGGGACCCGCGCGAGCCGCGCGCGCACCGCGTCCGACAGCGCGCCGGTCGCGGGAACGGTCAGCGCAGGCGCCGCCCGCCGCGCGTGCGACGACGCAGGCACGAAGGCGACGCCGAGGATCACGACGGCGAACAGCAGCGACAGACGAGCACGAACGGAGCGAGCGAGGGGCGACATGGGGCGCGGAGCGTAGAGCAGCGCGCCACCGAGGTCACCCGCGCCCGACGGAGCCTCACGGCCCGCCCGCCACATGATGCGCACCAACATGATGCACGGCTGCATTATGTTGCCTTGCATCATCTCGCGGCGCACGCTCGCACGATGGACTTTCTCGACCGGGAGGAAGAGCTCGACCGCCTCGAGCGGCTCGTCACGCAGCGAGACGGCGCGCTCTGCGTCGTCTGGGGTCGACGTCGCATCGGCAAGACCCGGCTCCTCGTGGAGTGGGCGAGGCGATCGGGTGGCGCGTACTTCGTCGCGGACGAGTCTGCGGTCCCGCTTCAGCGGCAGCGGCTGGCCGAAGCGTTCGCCGTGCGTGTGCCGGGCTTCGCCGACGTGGAGTACCGCGACTGGTCGACGCTGTTCGATCGCCTGGCGCGCGATGCGGTGGCTGCGCGCGTGCGTGGACCGTTCGTGATCGACGAGCTCCCGTACCTCGTCGCGTCGTCGCCCGAGCTGCCCTCCGTGCTGCAGCGTTTCGTCGATCACGGCGTGAAGCAGTCCCGCCTCGTCCTCGCGCTCGCGGGCTCGAGCCAGCGCATGATGCAGGGCCTCGTCCTCGGGCAGGACGCGCCGCTCTACGGTCGCGCGCGCGAGTCGTTCGAGGTCGGGCCGCTGCCGCCCGGCTTTCTCGGCGCCGCGATCTCGTCGCGCGATCCCCTCGAGATCATCGAGTCCTACGGCGTGTGGGGCGGGGTCCCGCGCTACTGGGAGCTCGCGAGAGAGCACGCGTCGCTACGCGAGGCCGTCGACGCGCTCGTGCTGGCTCCGAACGGCGTGCTCCACGACGAGCCGATGCGACTCCTGATGGAGGAGCTGCCGCCTGCCACCTCGCTGCGACCGATCCTGGATGCCATCGGTGGCGGCGCGAATCGCCTCACGGAGATCGCGAGCCGCATCGGCACACCGTCCACCGCGCTCGCGCGTGCGATGACACGGTTGACGGAGCTCGGCTTGATCGTGCGCGAGACGCCGTTCGGAGAGCCCGAGCGCTCCACCAAGCGCGCGCTCTACCGTCTCGCCGATCCGTTCCTGCGCCTCTGGTTCGCGCTCGTCGCACCCAAGCGCGCGCTGCTCGCGCAGGTCCCCCGCGCCGCGCGTCTGGCCCTGTTCGATCAGCGCGCGCCGCACCTCTGGGCGGCGAGCTGGGAGGTGATGTGCCGCGCGGCCATCCCTCGCCTGGCCCCCGAGCTCGGATTCGCCTTCGGCCCGGCGCGGCGCTTCTGGTCCGGCGGAGGCCCCGAGTGGGACGCCGTCGCCGAGACGCTCGACGGCAAGACGCTGCTGCTCGGCGAGGCCAAGTGGACCAAGGACGTCAGCGCGTCGGCCCTCGCACGGATCCACGAGTCGCTCGCCGCAAAGGGCACGCCCAAGACGCGAACGCCGAGCACCGTCCAGCGCGTGATCTTCGTGCCGACGTCGCGCAAGGTCGTGCTCGCCGACGGCACGCGCGTGATCACCGCCCGCAACGTCATCGACGCGCTCACGCGACGCGACGAGTGATCGCGTCGGAATGTTCGGCGTCGTGCGTCTCGTCCCACGGAGACGCCATGCCCACCGACGAAGCCCTCTGGATCGCCTTCCACGACAAGACGCTGACCCACGCAGAGTGGACGCACGTCGCCCACCTCCGCGTCGCGTGGACGCACGTCACGCGCTACCCGCTGGATGAAGCGCACCTCCGCATGCGCGCAGCGATCGTGAGGCTCAACGAGCGACACGGCCTCGTCGAGTCCCCCGAGCGCGGCTACTTCGAGACACTCACGTACGCGTGGCTCGCCCTCGTCGCCCACGCACACCGCAGCTCACCCCTGACGACGAGCGAAGCCCTGCTCGCGGCACACCCCGAGGTCCTCGATCGCGAGCTCGTCCTCCGCCACTACTCACGCGAGCTCCTCCGAACGGTGCGCGCCCGCGCCGTCCTCGTCGCTCCAGATCTCGCACCGCTCCCCACATGACAGGAGGCGGCCACGTGACAGGAGGCGGGGGACGAGCCCCCGCCCTGTACGTTTGAGGAAGCTGGATCGACGGTCGTAACGCGACGATCGTCGAGCCAGTGAGGCAGCCGCCGGAGAGCACCAGCCCCCGCCAGCGCGTCGAGCGCCTGGGTAGGACCCGTGCCTCCGGTGGTTGCCGCGTTCCAAGCACCCGTGGGGAGTTGCGCCTCGAGCGCCAGTACAGGGATGCGCGGCGGAACGTGGTGCCTTCACCCGTACAGAGGAGCGAGAGACATGGCCGAGATACTTGCGCTGGTTCCCGTGCTTTTCGTGGGCATTGACTGGGGATCGGTGAACCACCGCGTCGTCGTGCTCGATCACGCCGGCAAGCACCTCCACGACTGGACCGTCGCGCACACAGGCGACGCGATCGCATCGTGCATCGATCGCCTCGTCGCGCTGCTCGACGGAGCAGCGGAGCAATGCCACGTCGCGATCGAGGTCAAGCAAGGGCCCATCGTCGAGGCTCTGCTCGATCGAGGATTGACTGTCTTCGCGGTGAACCCGAAGCAGACGGACCGCTTTCGCGATCGCTACATGCCTTCCGGAGCCAAAGACGATCGGCGCGACGCGTTGGTGCTTGCGAAGGCCTTGCGCACCGACGCGGACAGCCTGCAGCGACTGAGCAAGACCGACCGACGCACCGTCGTGCTGCGTGCACTGATCAGGCTTCGCGAGGAACTCGTCACAGACAGGACTAGGCTGCTGCTTCGCTTCCGCGAACAGGTCTGGCGCTACTACGTGCAGTTTCTCGAGCTCGCCGATGGCGACCTCGATGCCCGATGGCTCTGGGCGCTATGGGAGAAGGCTCCGACGCCCCGCGAGGGCGCTCTGCTCTCCAAGCCAGTGATCGCGCGGATCCTGCGCGACCACCACGTGCGCAGGCTCGACGCAGCGACCGTCATGGCCGTGCTCCGCAAGCCGACGGTCACCGTTGCAGAGGGCGTCGAGGAGGCTGCCGTCAAGCATGTGCGAAGCATCGTCGAACGCCTGCGTCTGCTCGACTCGCAGATCCGCGAAGCGAACCGAGAGATCGAACAGCACCTTGAGATGTGGTCGAGGATGGCGTCGGGTCACGCGTCCAGCGACGTGCCCGCAAGGACGACGGCAGAGGATGCGAGCCCGAGCAGCGAGGAGAGAGCGCCCTCGGACGACGAGACAGGCGCTTCGCGGCCCGACGATCTGACGATCCTGCGCTCGCTGCCCGGTGTCGGCACCATCACGCTTGCGACAATGATGGCCGAGCTGGGCGACCCGCTGCGCCGCCGCGACTACCCAGCCCTGCGCGCGCTCTTCGGTGTGGCGCCGATCACTCGCCAGAGCGGCAACAGCAAGGTCGTGCAGATGCGACGCGCGTGCAGCGAAGTCCTCCGCAACATCGCGTTCAACTGGGCGCGCTCCGCGGTGCAGCACGACGCCTCCTGCAAGGCCCGCTTCGCTGCCCTGCGCTCTCGGAGCAAGTCACCCGCGCACGCATACCGTGCGGTCGTCGATCATCTGCTCCGGGTCGCGTGCTCGATGCTCCGCTCTGGAGCCGTCTACGACTCCGCATTGCGAGCGCCCCACGCGGCACCCGCCGCGTGACGTGGTCGTGAGCCCGCTCACGAAGTCCCCCTTTTCAAACCGTGGGGAGTCCTACCCAAGACAGTCGCTCCCGATCAGGGCTCGAAGTCAGGCTGCCGATCCGGCGCAGCCGCCTGGAACGCGGGGAGCGCGCGGCAGCGCTCGTCGATCGCCACGAGCGTCGGCATCTTCGACAGATCCGCCTCGAAGCGGCGCGCCGCCACGAGCTGCGGGACCAAGAACAGATCCGCCGCGGTCACCTGGTCGCCGATCGAGAAGCGGCCTGCCGTCTCCTTCAGGCGCTCCTCGTACGCCGCGAGGCCGACCTCGTTGTAGTGCTTCGCGTGCAGGCGCCCTGCGCCCGCGGCGAGCTGATCCATGCGCTTCATCGGCGCTAGGTTCTGGTGCGGCTGGATGCCGCTGTTGATGATCTCGACGAGCTCGCGCGTGCGCGTGCGGAGGTAGCTGTCCTTCGGGTAGAGCGCCGGCTCCGGGTAGAGCTCCTCGAGCAGCTCGATGATCGCGACGCTCTGCGCGATCACGCGCGGCTTGCCATCGAGCACCAGCTCGAGCGCAGGCACCTGCTCCATCGGGTTCTTCGCGTGGTGCGCGGCCGAGAGCTGCTCACCGCCGTTCTTCACCAGGTGCACGGGCACGTACTCGTACGCGAGCCCCTTGAGCGCGAGCGCGATGCGCACGCGGAAGCTCGCGGAGCTCCGGAAGTAGTTGTGCAGGCGCAGGTTCGTGGCGGACATCGTGTGCTCCTTCGAGGGGCCGATCGGTCGGGAGGGTAGCTCCCTCGACCGGTACTGTGACGTCCCGCATTCCACGGTCGTGACGTGCCAATGCGAGTGGGGTCAGGATGGGCGCATGTCGAAGCCCGAATCCCTCCGCATCAAGCGCCTCGAGGCCCTCCACTACTACGTGCACGACCTCGATCGGTCGCGGCGCTTCTACACGGGGAAGTTCGACTTCGCGGAGGTCGGCGGCAGCGACGCGACGCTCACGCAGGCGGGCAAGCAGCGGTCGGCGGTGTTCGAGGCGAGCGACGTGCGCGTCGTCGTCAGCGCGCCCGAGGGTGAAGGCGGCCGCGCAGCGCGCTGGCTCGAGCGACACCCGGATGGCGTCGGCGCGCTCGTGTTCGAGGTCGAGGACATCGACCACACCTTCAATCTCCTCGACGCGCGCGGCGGCACGCCGATGTCGGAGGTCGTCACCACGAAGGACGACCTCGGCACGTTCAAGGCGTTCTCGATCACCACGCCGTTCGGCGGCTCGACGTTCCGCTTCGTCCAGCGTGATCAGTACACGGGCATCTATCCGGGCGTCGTGCGCGCGGCGAAGGCGACCGGCGGCTCGAACAAGTTCGGCTTCGGTCACATCGATCACGTCACGACGAACTTCGAGACGATGGCGCCAGCGCTCCTGTGGATGGAGCACGTGATGGGCTTCGAGCGCTTCTGGGGCATCGAGTTCCACACCGACGACGTGAAGAACGCTGGCGCGAAGAAGGGCCACGTGGGCGCGCCCAGCACGCACGGCTCGGGCCTTCGATCGGCTGTGATGTGGGACCCGCACTCGAACGCGAAATTCGCGAACAACGAGCCGCTGCGCCCGTTCTTCAAGAGCTCGCAGATCAACGTCTACTACGAGGACAACAAGGGCGACGGCATCCAGCACGCCGCGCTCACGGTGAAGGACATCCTCACCGCGGTGCGTGATCTGCGCACGAACGGCGTCGAGTTCATGCCCACCCCGGGCACCTACTACGACGCGCTCCCCACGCGCCTCGAGGCGATCGGCGTGAAGGCGATCGACGAGAACATCGACACGCTGCGCGACCTCGAGATCCTCGTCGATGGCGAGAAGGAGCGCGCGTACATGCTCCAGATCTTCCTCAAGGACTCGGCCGGTCTCTACAAGGAGCCCAAGGCCGGACCGTTCTTCTACGAGATCATCCAGCGCAAGGGCGATCGCGGCTTCGGCGGCGGCAACTTCCGCGCGCTCTTCGAGAGCATCGAGCGCCAGCAGCACACCGAGGGTCGCGTCGGATGATCGACCGCATGGTCGTCGGGGACGTCCCGCGCAAGCACCACATCCAGCTGAAGGGCCCCGACGGCGCGCTGCGCTGGGAGCACTGCCTCACGCAGGAAGGCTTCGAGGGTGGGTACACCATCGGCTACCACGTGAACCGGCCGCACGAGCAGCAGCCGGTCGCCGTCTCCGAGGACACGATCGCGCGCGGCTGGATGGTGCCCTCGCGCGAGGCGAGCACGCCTCCGCTGCTGAAGCGCCACTACAAGAGCGGAGGCCTGCACCACCGCGGCGGCACGCCGCTCGACGCGCGCGTCCCGCTGCTCTACTCGCGCGACGTGACGGCGGGCGTGGCGCTCCCCGATCGCGAGGACGACGTCTACTTCGTCGACGGAGACTCCGACACGCTCGTCTTCGTGCACGACGGCGGCGGCACGCTGCGCACGATGCTCGGCGACGTGCCGTTCAAGAAGTACGACTACGTCTTCGTGCCGCGCGGCATCGCGCACCGCTGGATCATCAGCGACCCGCAGCACTGGCTCACGCTCGAGCTCCACTCCCACGGAGGGCGCGGCGGGCTGCACGTGCCCCGTCAGTTCAGGAATGGCCTCGGGCAGCTGCGGATGGACGCGCCCTACTGCCACCGCGACTTCGTGCGACCCGTGTTCGAGGGCCCGAGAGACGAGGGCATCCGCGAGACGATCGTGAAGCGTCGCGACGCGTTCCATCGCTTCACCACGCCGAACTCGCCGCTCGATCTCGTGGGCTGGGACGGCACGGTGTGGCCGTGGGCCTTCCCGATCCTCGCGTTCCAGCCGCGCGTGTCGAGCATCCACCTGCCGCCCACGTGGCACGGCACGTTCGCCGCGAAGGGCGCGCTCATCTGCTCGTTCGTGCCGCGCAAGGTCGACTTCCACCCCGAGTCGATCCCCTGCCCGTACCCCCACTCGAGCATGGACGTCGACGAGATCCTCTTCTACGTCGAGGGCAACTTCACGTCGCGGCGGGGCGTCGGTCCCGGGTCGATCTCGTACCACCCGGCGGGCATCCCTCACGGCCCGCACCCCGGCAGCTACGAGAAGAGCATCGGCCACACGGAGACGAACGAGCTCGCCGTGATGCTCGACTGCGCCGAGCCCCTCACGCCGACACAGATCGCGTCGAGCATCGAGGACACGAACTACCAGAAGAGCTTCCTCGCCTGATCATCGACGCACGACGCGCGATCAACGCGTGGTCGGCCAGCGCCGCGACTTCCGCAGGGCGCGCGTCACGGCTCCGAGCTCCTCGAGCGAGGCCGCCTCGAGCCACGCCCGGCGTGATGCATCGATCGGGATCTGGAGCAGCTCGCAGGCGAGCTCGATCGCCTGGCGTTCTCCTCGCGCTTCTCCGCGCGCTTCTCCTCGCGCCTCGATCTCGGCGACGAGATCCGGGCGCCGCGCCGCGAGCGCGAGGAGAACGGCCTCGTCGGCGCGGGCGGTCTCGAGCAGCGCACGGATCGGAAGCGGCGTCGCGAGGCACACGTGCTCGATGGTCTCGTCGAGGTGCATCGCACGCCAGTTGCGCGTGCGACGGTGCCACTCGACGACGCGGTTCGTCTTCAGCGTGACCGCGAACACGCGCTCGACGCCGCGCGCCGAGAGCTTGCGTGCCTTGGTCTTCGCGACCGACAGCTGCTGCTTCGAGACGATCTCGAACGCGAGCACCTCGAGACGCCGTCCACCCGTCTCGGGGTGCGGCGCGGCCGGATAGATGCTCGCGTCCGGGGCGAAGTCGCTCTTCAGATCGGTGCGCGTGAGCATGTCGACCGCGGCGACGTAGCCGGACGCGACGTGCGCGCCGAGCAGGTACGCGAGGGTGAGGTGCCGCGTGGCGTGCGGCGGATCCGCGCCGGGGGGCGGCATCAGCAGCCTCCCGTCGAGGATCTCTGCGCCCGACTCCGGCGCGACGAGGCGCTCGTCCACCGCAGGCAGGTCCATCGTTCGAAGTGCTCTCGGCATCGCATCAGCAGTGTACGGCATCGCCGCCCTCCGCCGCTCGGACGCGCGAGGCTGGATGGAACTGACAGAGGATCAGCGACGCACGACGTCGGCGGGCGAGTCCCAGTCGATCAGCTGCGCGCGCTCCTCGTCGTCGAGCATCAGCTCGGTCGCCGACGACGCCTCGAGCAGACCTTGGAGGCCGAGCTGCCGCGCGATCAGACGCGCGCGCGCCACCTCGATCACGCGAGGGCTGCGGTAGCGCGCGAAGAGCGGCTCCCAGAAGCCATCGCGACGAGGTGCGAGCACGCTCGCGTCGCGCTCCTCGCGGACGAGTCGGTCGAGGAGTCGCCGCTCCACGTGGGGCATGTCCGTGGCCAGCGCGATCGCATCACGCTCCTTCGCGTGATCGAGCAACGAGACGAGGCCACTGAGGGGCCCCGAGTCCAGCGCGGCATCGTCGAGGACCTCGATCGCGCTCGATGCGTACGCGGGATGTCGACCGACGAGGACGACCTCGAGCCCCGCATCACGAGACAGACGGAGGAGACGATCGAGGATCGTGCCCGACCGATCCGGCGCCTCCATCAGGCCTTTGGCGATCCCGCCCATGCGCGTGCCTCGGCCTCCCACGAAGAGACCGACGAGCGGGCGCGCCTTGCTCCTGTCCACGGGGTGAGGATGCCAGCTCGCGATCGAAACGTTCGGCACCTGCTCGCGTATCGTGTCTCGTGCTCTCGCTGCTGCGCGTCTTGACCGTCTTGGCCTCTCTCGAGGTGGCGATGGAGCTCGTCCCCTCGATGGCGCACGCACAAGCCTCGAACGACGCGGCCGGAACGGTCGACGAGCGCGCGAGCCTCGAGCGCGAGCTCGCCGCGCAGGATCGCGTGCCCACGGGTGATCCCCGCTACGCCGACGCGATGAGCCGTGCGGGTTGGATCTGCTTCCTGCTCGATCGCCCCGCCGAGGCCATCGCACGGTTCACACGCGTGCTCGACGTCAGCCCGCCTGGCACGTCGCCCCACGACGAGGCGCTCCAGATGCTCGGCGCGCTCTTCGCCGACGTCGACTGGGATCGTGACGGTCGCGTCGATCCCGCGTCGCCTCGCGCGCGCCTCGAGGACCGCTCGATCGTCGCGCAGGATCGGCCATGGCTGGCCGCGCTCTACTTCGCGACAGCCCGTGCGCTCCACCTCACGGTGCGCGATGCCGACGCGGTCGCGCTGATCGAGCTCGCCCTCTCGCGATGGCCTGCGCCCTCCGACGGCACCGTCCTCGTCGCAGCCTGCGAGCGACATCGCGCGCGGCAGGCGACGGCGAGCCTCCACGTCGATCGGCTCGACGTCGATGCGATCTGCGCGCGACGCGCGCCTCCCTGACGCGCGCGGGTATCATCGCGCCGTGGCTCGCATCTCGCTCGACGACGCCCAGCAGCGAACCCTCGACGCCGCCCCGCGCCTCGGCGTCGAGCGCTGCGTGCTCGCGGATCTCCCGGGCCGTGTGCTCGCCGAAGACCTCACGTTCCACGGCGATCTCCCGCCCTTCGACTACGCCGCGATGGATGGCTACGCGATCGCGGGCGCAGCGATCACGGGCGCGCGCTTCGTCGTGCGAGGCGAGTCACGCGCGGGTGTGCCCGCCGATCGAGTCGAGGCGGACACGGCGCTCACGATCTCCACGGGCGCCGCGATCCCCACGGCGCTCGACACGGTGATCCCGTGGGAAGACGTCGAGCGTGCGGGCGACACGATCACGCTCCTGCGCGACGCGCGTCGTGCACAGCACGTGCGCCTCCGCGGTGAAGACGCCCGCAGCGGCGCGCTCGCGATCCCGCTCGGGACACGCCTCTCCGCGCGGCACCTCGCGCTCATCGCGACGATGGAGCGCGCGAGCGTGAGCGTGCATCGTCGGCCGCGCGTCGCCGTGCTCTGCACCGGAGACGAGCTCCGCGATCCCGGCACGCCGTCGCGCCCCGGCGTGATCGTCGACTCGAACGGCCCGATGCTCGCCGCGCTGATCGCACAAGGCTGCGGCATCGCGACCCTCTCGCGCGTGCCGGACAGCGTCGACATGCTCCGCGACGCGATCGATCGCGCCTGTGACTCCGACGTGATCGTCACCGTCGGAGGCGCCGCGGATGGAAAGCACGATCACGTCATGCCCGTGCTCGAGTCGCTCGGTGCGATCACGGTGTTCCGCGGCGTCGCGATCAAGCCCGGCAAGCCCATCGCGCTCGCCCGCATCCAGCGCGGTGATCGCGTGATCCCCGTGATCGCCCTCCCCGGCAACCCCGGCTCCGCGTTCGTCACGTTCACGCTGCTGGGCCTGCCCGCGCTGCGCGCGATGCAGTCCGACGCGCGACCGACCGCGGCGCGGCTTCGCGTGCGAACGACGAGCGGCCTCAGGAGCGCGAGCGATCGCGACGTGCTCGCGTACGGCGCGCTGACCCTCGATGCCGACGGCGCGCGCGTGTTCACGCCGTCTCCCCCCGCGACCTCGGGCTCGGTGCCCGGCCTCGCGTGGGCCTCGGCGATCGCGTTCGTGCCGACCGGCTCGAGCCTCCGCGCAGGCGACCTGATCGAGGCGATCGAGGTCGAGCGCGCCTGATCACTGCGTACGACGTGAACATCGATGGCTCGCTCGGAGAGTGCCGGAGCGCGAGGCTGGGCGACGGGTTCGAGGACGCTGGCCCTTGAACCTCGATCGCGAAGAGGGATGACGTGCAGGTCCCGCGGCCGAGCGTCGACGCGACACCAGTGCACTGCATGAACCCAAGTCTCGCGCGACACGGGTGTCGAAACGGCCGCCTCCGCATGCGCACGCTCTCCACGCTCCTCACGACGGTGGTGCTCGGCGCATCGTGCGGCACCTCGTCGAGCAGCCCGCCTGCGACGCCCATCGCGAGCCCGCCGCCCGTCGTCACGGCGCGCCCCGCTGCTCCGACGCCGGGCCCGGTCGTTCCTCCGACGCCGCGACAAGGCTTCGTGCAGATCGCCGTGGGCCTCGACGTCACGTGCGCGCTCTCGGACGATCGCGCCGTCCGCTGCTGGGGCAGCAACGGCGACGGGCGCGCCGGCCTGGGCAGCACGCTCGCCACGGGCGTACCGACGCGCGTCGAGGGCCTGCCCGACATCACGGCGATCGCGGTCGGCGACACGCACGCGTGCGCGCTCGACGTCGATCGTCACGTCCACTGCTGGGGCGACAACGAGTACGGGATGCTCGGCGACGGCACGCTGATCTCTCGCCCGGCGCCGGCGAGGATCGAGGGGCTCGACGACGTGGTCGAGATCGACGCCGCGCGCTCACACAGCTGCGCGCGGCTCTCGACCGGCGCCGTGCGCTGCTGGGGCCGCGAGCTCCACGTCGGCGCCCAGACACGCGGCGACCAGCTCACGCCCACCGCGGTGCAGGGCGTGACGGACGCGATCGAGGTGGTGCTCGGTCCGGAGAACGGCTGTGTGCTCCGCGCGAACCACACGGCGATGTGTTGGGGCTTCAACGGAGGCGGTGTGTTCGGCAGCCGTCCGGGTCCGTTCGCGCGACCGACGTCGGCGTTCCGCGACGTGCACGATCGTCCGATCGCCTTGCGATCCTTGGCCCTCGGCGATCGGCACGTGTGCCTCCACTTCGACGACGATCACCTCGAGTGCGCGGGCGAGAACGAGAACGGTCAGCTCACGAACCAGTTCGTGCCGGACGAGGCCCGGTGTGATCGCTCGCGCGGCGAGCTCCGCGAGACCGTGACGTGCACGTGGACCGATCCTCGCCCGGTGGATCCGCCGCCGCGCCCGGGAGAGCCACCGCGTCCCGACATCTACCCTCCGCCCGTGCTCCCCGCGCTGCCGGTCCACGAAGAGACGTTCGACGCGCGCACGGGCTTCGTGATCGGCTACCTCCACACGCGCGCGGTCGTCGCCGACGGTCAGTACGTATCCGCTGCGCGAGTACCGTTGTGGCATCGTGATCGACGTCTGCCAGCGTCG
>CAZCVE010000022.1:3201-127807 GCA_964502175.1 uncultured Sandaracinaceae bacterium | reverse complement strand
GGCACGCGATCGCCCGACGTGTAGACGATGATCTCCTGCCCGATCGCGAGCACCGCGTCGCGCGGCATCACGTTGATGCGGCACACCGAGCCGACGCTGAGGCCGAAGCGGTTCGCGATGGTCGAGAGCGAGTCACCCTCGCGCACGCGGTAGCGAAGGCGCACGCGGCCCTCTTGGCGCACGTGGTGCTCGTAGAACTCTTCGCTGCCCATCACGAGGACCTGCACCTCGTCGGGGGTCATCACCACGGCGCGCGACGTGTCGAAGCCCGTGGCGACGAAGAGCTGCAAGAACAGGCCGTCCTGCAGCGTCGCGCGCGGATCGACCTCGTTCCACTGACGCACGTCGGCGACGCTCACGCCGAAGAAGCGCGCGATCTCGGTGAGTCGATCGCCGCGCGTCACGCGATAGAAGACGCGACGACGCCCCTCGTACGTGAACGTGCGCGCGGGCACGACGACCACGGGCGGCGTCTCGAAGCTCGGCTCGCGCGGCGCGACCGCGGGCACCATCAGATCGAAGCCGGGCCGCACCACGTCGGTCTCGACGAGCGCGTTGAGCTCGCGGAGCGCGGCCTCCGTCGTGCGGAAGCGATGAGCGACGGTGGAGAGATCCTCACCGAGCCGCAGCACGTACGGCGAGTGCGCGGCGCGGCCCGGACGGATGCGCGGCCAGCGCTCCGTGAACGTGACGCCGTGGCCGCCCGGCACGCGCACGGTCGAGAGCGCTCGGCTCGGCGGCGTGCGATCACGACGCAACGACGGATTGAGACGACGAAGCTCCTCGACGGTCGAGTCGCTCGCGCGCGCCACCTGCGCGAGCGTGGTGCCCGCGGGCACCTCGACGTCGTCCCACGTGAGCGCGGTCTCGCGGCGCAGATCGCCGAGGCCGAAGCGCTCGAGGTTCCGGCCGACGATGGCGCACGCCATCACCTTGGCCACGTACAGGTTCGTCTCGTAGGGCAGCGCGGCCTCGAGGCGAGAGAGCCGCCAGAAGTCGTTCGTGCCGTACTTGCGGATGCTCCGCAGAAGCGCGCCGTAGCCCATGTTGTACGCGGCGAACGCGAGCTCCCACGTGCCGAAGCGCGTGTGGAGCGCGCCGAGGTAGCGGGCGCCTGCGCGCGTGGCCGCCTCGGGATCCATGCGCTCGTCGACCCAGTGCGACTGCGAGAGGCCGTACTCCGTGCCCGTACGGCTCACGAACTGCCAGAGGCCCACGGCGCCCGCGTCCGAGCGCGCGCGCGGATCGAAGCCGCTCTCGATCATCGCGAGGTAGAGGATGTCTTCGGGCATCCCCTCGCTCCGCAGGCTCGCGCGGATCATCGGCCCGTAGCGCTCCACGCGCGCCATCCATCCGCGGATGAGCGAGCGGCCGCGCGGATCGTCGCGGAAGAACTCGAGGTAGCGGATGACGCGCTCGTCCCAGCGGATCGGGATGTCGGGCAGCGTGAGGCCCTCGAGCCACGAGAGATCGCGCGTCGTTCCCGTCGCCACCTCGGGCACCGCGTCGGGGACGTCGCTCGTGAGCGAGCCGGGGATGCGCCCGAGGCCCCGATCGGCCTGCGTGAGATCGACGAGCGGTTCCGCGTGCGGCGGAAAGATGTCGAGCTCCGCGAGCCGCAGCGCGCGCAGCTCTTCGGTCTCCTCGACCTGCGCGTGCGCGCTCGACGTGAACGTCAGCGCAGAGATCGGGGCTCCGAGGAGCCACGCAGCGCACACGAGTGTCCTGAGCCGACGCACGATCACCGCTTCTAGCCTCGGGATCGATCGAGGGGAAGAAAGCGGCGCGCACGCTCATCGATGTGCTTCACGAAGCGCGCGCTCCGCGACGCGCGAGGCACGCCCGGCCCCTACGGCGGAGCGCGCGGGATGAAGACGACGGGAACCAGACGTCTCTCCGAAGGTCTCACCTCCGTGCGGCGCGCTCCCCCCACATCCGTCCTCGCGCTCGTCATCGTCGCCCTCGCGGCGGGCGACGTCGTGATCGTGGCGTGGAGCTTCGGGGCGTGGCCTCGCGTCGCTGACGCGGCGATGCCGCACAACCGTGCGCTGGCCGACTCGCTCTCGCACCACGAGCAAGCGCGCTGCTGGGCCGTCGCGCCCGAGGATCCTTCCCTCGAGGACTGCGACGTCGGCCTCCAGCTCGACGAGCACTTCGTCGAGCTCGCCGCGGTCGACGTGCCGTTCACGACGCTCGTCGCAGCGGCCGACGAGGCGCTCCGCTGCCGGTGCGTCGGAGTGACGTACGGCTACAGTCGCCTCCGCCGGATCAACGGGCTGACCGGTCAGGGCACGAACGACGAGCGCGTGCGATGGCGCGAGCGCCAGCTGACCTTGATCGCCACCCTCGCCACCGCGACGGAGATCGACATGCTCGCCGAGGCGGTGGACGCCGCGACGCTCGACGCGATCGCCACGAACGACGTCGCGCTGGTGCGTCGGACACGCGCCGCGATCCGTCGGGTGTCCGCGCTCGTGCACACCGAGCCTGCGAAGGCGCGGCGGCTGGCGATGGCGGTGAGCCGCGACGCGATGGCTGCCGCCAACGTCGAGCTCGGCGGCCGCAGCCTGCACGGACACGACCGAGCGGCGCGCGCCCTCGAGGTGTCGCGCGCCCTCGACGCGTGCACGACGGCAGAAGGCTGCGAGGTGCTCGCCGATCTCGCGATCCTGAACGAGCTCGATCGCCTGAGCGTTCGCGAGGTGATCCAGGACTTCGACGCACGAGCCCGCGAGAACGACGCGCTCCTCGCACGTCGCGAGTGACCTCAGACCACGGGAACCCAGCAGAGCTCGAGGCGCTCGATGCGGATCTCGCTCTTCTTCGCCGTCAGGCTCTTGTCGATCACCGCGAGGTTCTCGGGCTTCCACGTCGCGCGGATCTCGTCGAGGGCGGCCTTCACGCTGGTCTCGAGGCGCGCGAGCTCCTCCTCGCAGGCCTTCACCTCGGCCTCGGCGCTCTCCTTGTTGGCGCTGCCTCGCGCTGCGCTCCTCGCGGATCGCGCCGCGCGCGCCACGCCCGCGCTCACCGAGCGTCGGCGGCTGCCGAACATCGCACCGAGCACAGTCGCGCCGATCTCGACGCCGCTCGTGAGCATCGTCGTGTTCCCGTCGGCGCTGGCCTCCGCGAGCTTGCGCTTCGCGCGCTCGAGCTTGTCCTTGGCCTTGTCGATCTTCGGCTGCCACTTGGCGCCGAGCTTCTCGAGCTCGTCGTCGCGCCCCTCGTGGAGCGCGTGCGTGGCGCGCGCGAGGAACGCGTCGCGGCTCTCGCCCACCTTGCCCACGAGACCGAGCTCCGCGACCGACGGCAGCACGAGCGGGCGATCCCGCAGGAAGTGCGCGACCGCAGTCTTCTCCCACGTCTTGTAGGACGCAGGACGCGACGCGCCGGCGGGCAGCGCAGCGAACGAGGCTGCCTCGTGAGGCTGATCGATCACCGACGGCTCACCCGTGCCGAGGAACCACGCGTTGGCCCAGTCGGGCCCGTCGTCGGTGAGCGGCGCGAGCAACGTCGGGGTGAGCCAGCTGTCGATCGACGACTTCGCTTCGGCGTAGTGGAGGCTCGCGGTGCACAAGAGACCGGGCCGGTACTCGCGAGGCTGCGGGAGATCGGCGCGCGCGAAGAAGCGCTCGCGGATACCGGAGGGGAGGACGGGACGGCTGGGAGACAGAGGCCCCGCGGAGCCTCCCCCGGCCCCTCCCTGCGGGAGGGGTGCTGCCGCGGCGTTCTGCCCGCGCGGCGCTCCAGCACCAGACACGCTCTCGGCCGGGTGGGCAGCCAACCTCTTCAATTCGTCGCGCGACAACGGCCCCCGCAAGTACGAGAGCGCCCAGCGCGACTGCATCAGGCGCGGCGCGCGCTCGTGCACCGAGTGGAGCAAGAACGTACGCGGCGCGAGGCCCGACAACATCGCGTCGATCTGCGCGCGATCCATGCCCGTGCCGCTCGCGGCCGCGGCGCTCTCGAGGCCGTCGAGCACGCGCAGCTTGTCGCGCTCCGTCTGCAACCGACCGAGCATCCACGTGCCCGTGTTCGAGAGACCCTTGTAGTCGAGGTCGACGGGGTTCTGCGTCGCGAGCACCACGCCGAGGCCGAACGCGCGCGCCTGCTTGAGCAGCGTGAGCATCGCGAGCTTGCTCGGCGGGTTCGCGACCGGCGGGAAGTAACCGAACACCTCGTCCATGTAGAGCAACGCGCGCAGGCTGTTCGTGCCGCTCTGCGCGCGCATCCACGCGAGCACCTCGCCGAGCAGCACCGTGACGAAGAACATGCGATCCGAGTCGGAGAGGTGCGCGAGGCTCAGGATCGAGAGCTTCGGGCGGCCCTCGGGCGTGTAGAGCAGACGCTGCGCGTCGAGCGGCTCGCCGCTGAGGAAGCCCGCCATCGCGGGCGACGCGAACGCGTTGTTGAGCTGCACCGCGAGCGCCGCGCGCGCCTTGCTCGGCACGACCGTCTCGACGTCCATCGCGCCGAGGCTCGCGAACGGCGGGCTCTGGATCGCGCGAAGGAGCGACACGAGATCATGCCCCTGCCCGCTCGTCCACGCGTGCATGAGGATCGTGGAGACCAGCGAGTGCTCGGGGCTCTTCACTGGATCCGGATCGATCCCGACGAGGGTGAGCAAGCCCGACGTCGTCGCGAGCGCGCGCTCGCGCAGCACCTCCGTGTCTGTGCCTGCGGGCGGCACGCCGAGCGAAGGGAGGAGCGAGAGCGGGCGGCCCATCGAGCTGCCGGGCGTGTAGAGCACGCGCTCGACCGAGCCCGCGAACCGCGCCACGCGCGCGCCGTCTTGGCCCCACTCGACGAGGCCGTTCGCGTGGCGCGTGGCCACGGCCTGCGGGTCTTCACCGGGCGGCACCCACGGCGCGAACGAGGCGGCGTCGAGCTGAGGGAACGTGAGCAGGAGGTTGCCGAGGTCACCCTTCGGATCGATCACGATCGCGGGCACACCGTCGATCGCGAGCTCCTCGAGCAGCACCGCGCCGAGGCCGGTCTTGCCCGAGCCCGTCATGCCCACGATCACGCCGTGCGTGACGAGGTGCCGTGATGGAAGCAGCAACGGTTGGCTCGGCTCCGCGACGGGGCGACCGAGGTAGAGCGCGCCCAGCTGCTCGAACTGATCGGGGGTCATCGTGCGCGACGACTACCATGCGCGGCGCGCGGTTGGACGCTGCGTGGCGTTGGCGTGAGGCGCAGGGACCTTCCACCATGCGCGTGCTCGCTGGCATGCCCATCGCTTTCGGCGACCACGCCCACGCTGGTCCCCGAGGTTGCGCCTGAGCGTGCCAGCGTTGTTCACGTCACAGACCCGCCTCGACTGTCATGACCACCGCCGCACCGCACCTCCCGATGGAAGCGACTGCACGCGCACGGCAGGCGCGCGGGAGCCGATTCCGCGACCTCGATCGACGCATCCTCCCTCGAAGCCGGGCGATCGGGCTCTCCTTCGTCGTGGTAGGCGCGCTCGCGCTCGGCTGTCCCGGCCCCACCGAGCAGCCGTACCGCATCGTCTCCGAGGGCCTGACCGAGGGTCTGTTCTCCGTCAACGGACGCTCGTCGTCGGACGTGTGGATCGTCGGCGCCGATCACGACGCAGGCGAAGGCCCCATGGTCCTGCACTGGGACGGCAGCGACTGGGAGCGACGCGCGACGGGCCAGAGCGGAGATCTCTGGTGGGTCCACCCCACCGCCGCTGGCCCCGTCTTCATGGGCGGCGAGGACGGCATGATCCTCCGCACCGATGGCACCACGTTCGAGCGCATGACCACGCCTGCGAGCGGCGTGATCGTCTTCGGCATCTGGGCGGCATCGCCGACCGATGTCTACGCCGTGGGCGGCGCGGGCGCGGGCGCAGGGTTCGTGTGGCACTACGACGGCACCGCGTGGTCGACCGTGGAGATCGCCGATCACGATGCTGCCGAGCCGGTGTTCAAGGTGTGGGGCACGAGCGCGTCCGACGTGTGGGTGTGCGGCTACGGCGGCCTCCTCGAGCACTTCGACGGAACGACGTGGACGCGCGTTCCCTCGACCACCACGCGCACGCTCCTCACGCTGCACACGATCCCCGGTCAGCTCACCGCCGTCGGCGGCGCCGGCACCGGCGTGATGGTCGAGCGCGGGACCGACGGCGCGATGCGCGACGTGACCCCGGAGCTCGCGCCTCAGCTGATGGGCGTCTGGCTCACGCCGAGCGGCGGCGCGGCGAGCGGCATCAACGGCGCGCTCTACCGTCGCGAGGGCGGCGTGTGGCTCGAGGAGAACACCAGCCTCGGCCTCTCGGAGCAGCTCCACTCGGTGTGGATCGATCCGGACGGGGGCACGTGGAGCGTCGGCGGGCAGATCCTGTCCGAGCCGTTCGTGGACGGTGTGATCCTCTACCGCGGTGATGTGGTGGTGACACCGGTCGAGTGATCGGCTTGAATGACTCGCTTCGACGGATGGAAAGGGTGCGGAACATGGCGAAGAAGGCACGAAGAGCTCGGGAAGCGGCGGCGATCGCGTCGATGGCGCTCGCGAGCGCAGGGTCCCTGGCGGGCTGTCCCAGCGAAGATGGCTGCGAGCAGGCGCCCGGCGTCGCTTGCGTGATGGTCGGCACGGGCGAGCTCGCGCTCGGCCCCGACGGCCTCCCCGCGCGAGAGACCGACCTCTATTGGGCGTTCGACATGGAGTACGCGCCGGACGGCACCCCGTACTTCATCGACTGGAACAACCACATGGTCCGCCGCATCAACGCGGACGGCACCGTGGAGACGGTGATCGGCGACTTCGTCGGCGACGGCCCGCCCGATCAGAGCGACCTCACCACGGGCGCGCCCGGACTCACGGTGAGCCTCAACCACCCGACGGACATCCAGTTCGACGACGCGGGCCTCATGTATTTGATGGCCTGGCACAACCACAAGATCCGCACGTTCGACGTGGGCGCGGACAACGTGCAGGTGCTCTGTGGCCGCGGCGCCGGCTACGCGGGCGACAACGCGACCGACCTCAACGCGCTCCGCTTCAACCAGCCCAAGGCGCTCGTGCGCGCGAGCGACGGCACCTTCTACGTGCTCGATCAGCGCAACTTCTTGATCCGCCGCATCGCGGCCGACGGAATGATCACCACGTTCGCCGGCACGCCGCCGATGCCCGGCATGCCTCCGATGGCTGGCTACGAGGGCGACGGCGGACCTGCCGCCATGGCGCGCTTCGCGTTCGAGGCGGGCGGCAACCCCGAGCCGAGCGGCGGCCTCGCCCTCGACGAAGAGAACGGCGTCCTCTACGTGGCCGACGGCCTCAACTACCGCATCCGCGCGATCGATCTCGCGACCGGCGACATCGACACGGTCGTGGGCACGGGCACCAACGGCAACAGCGGCGACGGCGGCGCGGGCGCGAGCGCGCAGATCTCGCACGTGCGCGACATCGAGATCGGACCCGACGGTCGCCTCTACTTCGCCGACACCGACAACCACGTGATCCGCGCATGGGATCCCACGACGGACGCGGTGGAGCGCATCGCCGGCACCGGCACGATGGGCACCGGCGTCGAAGGACAGGCCGCCACGGCGACCGCCCTCAACCGTCCTTTCGGCGTCGCCTTCTCGCCCGATGGCGACCTCATCGTCGCCGACACGCTCAACAGCCGCTTCTTGAGGATCGCACGATGACCCGCACTCTCTTTGGCCGTCCGTCGTCCACGCTGCTCGTCGCGAGCGCCATCGTGCTGCCGAGCGCGCTCGCCGGTTGTCCGGAGCCCGAAGCGCAGCGCCCGTGCACGCCGAGCGCGGGCACCATCTGCACCGTCGCAGGCTCGAACCGCGCGGGCGTCTCCGGCGACGAAGGCCCCGGCTGGGCCGCCCGCCTCTACCTGCCGATGGACACCGCCGTGGGTCCGAACGGCCACCTCTTCATCACCGACTGGAACAACCACCGCCTCCGCGAGCTGAGCGATCCGCTCTCGGACGGACGCACCACCGACACGCTGCTCACCACGTGCGCGGGCTCGGGCACTCTCGGTGATGGCCCCCCAGGGCCGGCGCTCAGCGCGGACTTCAACCACCCCACGGACATCACGTTCGACGCGTCGGGCCAGCTCTGGGTCGCGGCGTGGCACAACAGCCGGATCGTCCGCCTCGACCCGACGATCTCGACGATGACGCAGATCTCGGGCACCGGCGGCCGCAGCTACGCGGGCGACGAAGGGCCCGCAGCGATGGCCGTGCTCGATCTCCCGGCAGGCCTCGAGCTCGACGACGACGGCAACGTCTTCTTCGTCGATCAGGCGAACCAGGTCATCCGTCGCATCGACGCCGCGACCGGCATGGTCTCGCGCGTCGCGGGTCAGTGCATCACGAACATGTGCCCCGCCGGCGAAGCGCCCACGCAGTGTCCGGGCGTCAGCGGCAAGTGGCGCTGCGGGACCGACATGGCCGCGTGCGGCCTCCCGTGTCAGCCGTCGTACGGCGGCGACGACGGTCCCGCGCTCGAGGCGCGCTTCGCGCTCCCGTTCGGTCAGAGCGCCGATCCGGCGGGTCGCCTCGCGCTCGGCGACGACGGCAGCATCTACGTCGCGGACTCGCGCAACCACCGCATCCGTCGCGTCACGCCGGACGGCATGATCGAGACGATCGCGGGCACGGGCACCGCGGGCTACTCGGGCGACGGCGGCATGGCCGTCGACGCGCAGATCAACAACCCCGTCGACGTCGAGATGACCGACGACGGGATGCTGTTCTTCACCGACACCTTCAACTCGTGTGTTCGCGTGATCGATCCGAGCGGCATGATCCGCACGGTCGTCGGTCAGTGCGGCGTGCGTGGCTTCTCGGGCGATGGCGGCGCGCCGACGGCGGCGCTCCTCGATCGTCCGTACGGCGTCGAGATCGACGAGAGCAACGGCGCGATCTACGTGACGGACACGCACAACCACCGCATCCGCGTGGTGATGCCGTAGTGCCGCGCGCGATCCTCTCCTCCGGGATCGTGCTGCTCGGGACCGTGCTCGGCGGCGTGTTCCTCGGGGCTTGTCCCCCGAGCGACACGCCGCCGGCGTTTCCGGCGGACTACGCGTCCCGCTACGTCGAGGTGCGGGACTGTCGACGCAGCCCCGACCACGACCTCGCCTACATCCGCGTGCTCACGAGCCCCGACGCCGCGGACACCTACAACACGCAGACGGGTACGTTCGCCGAGGGCGCGGTCGTGCTGAAGGAAGAGTTCGCGGACCTCGGCTGCACGGACCTCGACTCGTTCTCCGTGATGGTCCGCGAGAGCGGCGCATGGCGCTGGCAGACGGTGTCGAGCGATCGCCACGTGCTCGAAGACGGTGCGCTGCCGCGCTGCATCGGCTGCCACAGCGCGTGCGACCCACAGTTCGAACTGACCTGCACGCTGCCGTGATCGGCGTGCGACTCTTCGCTCGTGAGCACCTCACTGCCGAGCAGGTCATTGCGCGACTCGCTCCCGACTGACTGGGCGGCGGCCCTCGGCCCTGCGCTCGACACCGAGCGCTTCCGCGAGCTCGAGCGCTTCGTCGCTGCCGAGCGCGCGACGAAGACGATCTTTCCCCCCGCCGACCGCGTCTTCGCGGCGCTCGCGAGGACGCCGCTCGATCGCGTGGAGGTCGTGCTCGTCGGTCAGGACCCGTACCACGACGACGGTCAGGCCCACGGCCTCGCGTTCTCCGTGGAGCCGCCGACGAAGCCGCCGCCGTCCTTGCGCAACATGTTCAAGGAGCTCGAGACCGACCTCGGCATCGCGCCGCCCAAGCACGGTGATTTGTCGGCGTGGGCCGACCGCGGCGTGCTGCTCTTGAACGCCGTGCTCACCGTGGTCGCGCACGAGCCCGCCTCGCACGCCAAGCACGGCTGGGAGGAGCTCACCGACGCGATCATCGGCGCGGTGAACGATCGCGCGCGTCCCGCCGTCTTCGCGCTGTGGGGCGGCTACGCGAAGAAGAAGGGCCGCATCGTCGATCGGGCGCGCCACGAGGTCGTCGAGAACGCGCATCCGTCGCCGCTCTCGGCGAAGCAGTTCATCGGCTGCAAGCCCTACTCCCGCATCGACGACGCGCTCGCGAAGCTCGGTCGCCCCCGCATGGACTGGCGCCTCCCATGAGCTCGCGCACGAACGTCATCGGCTTCGCGGTGATCGCGCTCGCAATGATCGCGGTGGCGGCCGCGCTGTTCTGGCCGCGCGACGACGACCGTCCGCGGCTCGCGCGGCGCACGTACGCCGACATCCCGCGCATCGACGTGCACGTTCACCTCTCACCGGAGCAAGTCCCGAGCGCGACGCGGATCTTCCGCGAGCACGGCATCTACATCGCGCTCAACGCATCGGGCGGTCACCCGGACGGAGGCGGTCTCGAGGACAACGCCCTCGCGATGCGCGCGTCGAACGGCGCCGTGCGGCCCTACTGCTCGCCCGACTGGAGGAACGTCGAGGACGCGGACTGGGACGACTACATCGACCGCACGCTCCGCGCGTGCGCGGCTGAAGGCGCGATCGGCATGAAGGTCTACAAGGGCCTCGGCCTCGGCATCACGCTCTCGGACGGCTCACTGCTCGCGGTCGACGATCCGCGGCTCGATCGCGCGTTCGCGCTCTGCGGCGAGCTGCACTTGCCCATCTTGATCCACAGCGGTGATCCGCAGGCGTTCTTCGAGCCCGACGGCCCCGACAACGAGCGCCACGAAGAGCTCTCCGCGCATCCGCGCTGGAGCTTCTACGGCCTCCGCCCCGACTCCGAGGAGAGCTGGCCGAGCTGGCAGACTGTGTTCGATCAGTACGAGCGCCGCGTCGCGCGACACCCCGGGACGACGTTCGTCGGCGCGCACTTCGGCAACGTTCCCGAAGAGCCCGAGACGGTCGCGCGCATGCTGGAGACGTACCCGAACCTCGTGGTGGAGACGGGCGCGCGCCTGCCCGAGATGGGCCGCTTCGACGCCGCGCGCATGCGCGAGATCTGGATCCGCTTCGCCGATCGCATCCTCTTCGGCACCGACTTCCAGATGGTCTCGGAAGACGAGTTCGTCCTCGGTTCCGCCGGCGCAGACCTCGATCCGCGCTCGCGCATCCCGTTCTTCTACGAGACGCACTGGCGCTACTTCGAGACGAGCGACCGCGACTTCGCGCACCCCACCCCGATCCAAGGCGACTGGACGATCGACGGCATCAACCTCCCCCGCGAGGTCCTCGAGCAGCTCTACTACCGCAACGCGATGCGAGTCTTCGACCTCCCCGCTCCTCCCACCGAGCCCGCGACTCGGTGATGGTCCGGCTGAGATGACGGCGCTCGCGCCTGCCGGTCGCTGCGCGCGGCACGCCGATGTGGAGGGTGTCGCCACCTGCCCCCGCTGCGGTGATCACGCGTGCAGAGCTTGCTGGCACACGGACGACAGTCTTTGCGTTCGGTGCCATCCCGAGCATGGCGGCTACGCCGTGGCGTACGAGACTCGTCGACTCGGGCTCATCGCAACCCTCGCGCAGGTCCTGCGCGACCCCGAGAAGGTGTTCGCACGGATGTCCAAGCGTGGGCGCCCCTTCCGCGCCCTCGAGATCGCGGCACTCGCCTGGGCACTGCCAGCGGTGGGCGTCACATGGGCCGGCGCTCGGCACTGGGACCTGATGCAGCTCGTCGTGTACACCGAGATCGCGGCGCTGGGCGCCGGCATCGGCGTCCTGATGGCTGCGGTCCTGGCAGTCATCTTGTGCGCGGTCTCGCGCGTCTGGACGCCTCGCACGTTGTCGATGTCACTTCGGGCGGCGGGGTACGGGCAGGTCGGCATGTTCGGAGTCGGTGTTGCGCTGGCGGTCTATTGGTTCACGCCCAGGGGCTTCAACGCGCTGCTCTCGCTCGCGGCACTGATCGCGTTCGTTCACCATCAAGCGAACGCGTTCGGGCTCTTCCTTCGCGGGAGAGAAGGTCCTCGTGTCGCACCTCGCGTCGCAGGCGCGGCGATCGCGATCAGCTGGATCCTGATCGCCGTTGGCATCACCGCCACGCTTCGAGGCGATCAGGCGCGACGACGCGAACGTGAACGCGAGACGAGCGCCGAGACGACTCCGAGCGAGAGCCAACCGGCGCCGCCCCACGAGACGTGAGCCGCGACAGAGCACGCACATCCGCTCGACGACGTTCCCGGGCCCGCGTCACGTCCGCCGCTCGCCGCTGCGTCGATGCCGGGCGCGACGAACGCGTCGCTCTCGCTGCTCGTCGTGCCTGCGTCGACGTCGCTCGAGATCGCCGCGTCGTCAGAGGCGATCACGCCCGCGTCGGGCGTCTCGATCATGCCCGCGTCGGGCAAGCCGCCGCTGCGACACGGGAGGCCCTCGAGCATCGACGCCATGGGGCCGACGATACGGCCCGCCGTCACTTCGCCGTCGTAGCTCGCGCCGCCGAGCCACTCGGCCATCGACTCGTCGCCCGCGAGCACGCACGCCGTCCACGCGACCGCGTAACGACGAAAGAGCGGCGTCGTCGCCGAGTCGCCGCGGCCGCAGCCGAAGCTGCACACGACGTCCATCTCACCGGGGTTGCAGTGGCCCGAGCCGTCGAGCGTGAAGTCGAGGTGAGGGCTCGTGAGGCGCGTGCGCACCATCGCCTCTTGCCACGCGGAGTTGCACGCGCCCGGCACCTCCGCGAGCAGCGTGAGGTGCGGCGCGGTGATCGACGCGGTGACCGAGAGGCCGTCGGTTCCGTCGTCGTTCGGATCGAGCAGCACCACCGATCCGATGCTCGGATCGCGCGCCGCCGTGATGTGCGACGAGAGGCCGCCCCAGCTGTGGCCGATGAGGCCGCGGCGCGATCCGTCGACGGTGCCCGCGAGTCGCGACGTGCCATCCGCCGACTGCGCGACGGCCCACGCGAGGAGCGCCGTGATCTGCCTCTGGTTCGCGTCGTGATCGCACGACGTCACCGTGCACGGCATGTCGGGCACCAAAGCGACGAAGCCGCGCGACGCGAGCACCGACGCGAGCTCCGTGTGGTAGCCGCCGTTCGCGTTGGCGCCGTGGATCACACCGACGAGCGGGAATGGCCCGCCGCTGCCCGTGGGTCCTGCGCCCGCCGGGTAGTAGACGCGCGTGCGGATGCGCGTGCCGTCGAGCATCAGCGTGCCCGCGTCCCACGCCTCGACCATGAGCGGCCCGCGATCCTCGGGCGCTTGCGCGTGCGCGCGCGCAGCGAGCAACGAACCGAGGAGCGCGAAGCAAGCCGCGAGGCCGATCGAGTGGCGCATGCCGGCCATCGTAGCGGATCGTGATCGCGTGGGCAGACGTGCCCGCCTCAGAGGCCGAACACCTTCACTGCGTTGCCTCCGAGGAAGCGCGCCTTCGCGTCGTCGCCCAAGGCGAGCGCGTCGAGGTCCGCCAAGCACTCGGAGGGCGTGATCATCGGGAAGTTCGATCCGAAGAGGACCTTCTTCTTGCCGTGCGCGCGCATGAACTCGACGAGCTCACGCGGGTAGCGGCTCGCCTTGTAGGCCGAGGTGTCGATGTAGACGTTCGGGTACTTCGTCGCGAGCGCGATCATCTCGACGGTCCACGGATAGCCGATGTGGCCCGCGACGATGACGAGCTCGGGGAAGTCGAGCGCGACCCGATCGAGGTACGGAATGGGACGCCCCGGCTCGGACGGCGCGAGCGGTCCCGTGTGGCCGACCTGCAGGCAGAACGGCACGCCGAGCTCCACGCACTCGGCATAGAGCGGGTAGTAGCGGCGATCGTCGGGCGGCGCGTTCCACAGCCACGGCAGCATGCGGAGCGCGCGGAAGCCGCGATCCTTCACGCAGCGCCGCAGCTCGCGCACGGCGTCCATCGGTCGCGCGAGGTCCACGGAGCACGCGCCGAAGAGCCGATCGGGCGCCTGCGCGACGACGGCAGCCACGTGCTCGTTCGAGAGCATCGGCCCCGACGGTCCCCACCACGCGGAGACGAGCGCACGATCGATCTTCGCGTGATCGAGCGCGCTCGTGAGGAACTCGATCGGGACCTCGTCGGGCAGGCTCGAGACGTCCATCCCGCGCCATCGCAAGAGCGACGCGAACATCGGATGCTGGAGGAACGACCCCGTCGGATGCTGCGTCCACGCGTCGACGATCATGGGCCGATCGGTACCACGACGATGCGCGCCCCCGACCTCGCGCGCGTTCGTGATCGCCACGACGCGCTCGACGCGAGCGGCGCGTAGCCGACGCTCGACGTCTCGCGGCGTCGCGCTCTACGCTCACGTCATGCGCACGGGACGACGCAAGCTCCTCACGGGAAAGATCGGCCTCGCCACGCTCGTGCTCGCGAGCACGACCGCATTCCCCGGCTGTAACCTCCTCCCACCCCCGCCGTGCGACGACGCCGGAGGCCGCGGCTGCCGCGAAGCACCCGTCGACGCGAGCGCAGAGACGTCGAGGGACACGGGCACGCCAGGCGGCGACGTCTGAGCCCACGGCCTCGAACGCGCGCGTCGGACGCGGTCAGCGATCGTGATGAAGTGGACGCCGCGAGCTCCAATCCGGTAGACGATCCGCAGCGGAGTCCCGCTCACGGGCCTCGCGTGCGCGGTGCCGACTGGCGCGATGATCACCTCCACGTCATCGCCCACCCGGTAGGTCGGGCCACGCGGCGAGGAGCGCGTCTCTCGTCAGGTTGATCCGATGCCCCGCGCGGGTGTCGAGGTGTTCGCGGAACTTCGTCAGGTACGTCCGCGAGTACCAGGGAGCGGGCTCCCGCGCGAGCCATGCTGCAGCCACTCCTCGACCTCCTCAGGCGTCGCATCCACCGTCTCGGTGAGCCCCGCGACCTCGTCTGGCGTGAGCGACAAGAGCAGCTCGCATCCGCGGCTGTACGCATCGCTCAGCACGTGGTCGCCCATCTTCTCCGCGAGCGGCGTGTAGAACTCTCGAAGCGCTTCGGTGGTGATCGGGTTCTTCGACCGCTGATCCGGGTCGACGCCGCGCCGCGCGTCCATCCAGGGCGCTTCGCGATGCGTCAGCTGGCTCAGCCAGTCCGCGCTCCGCGAACCGTAGAAGCCGTACACCACATCGATCGTCTCGCCCCACGACGCGACGGCAGAGGGATCGCCCGTCACTTCCTGTCGTGTGAGCAAGACCGAGCCTGCGCCTGCGTTCTGTTGCCACAGCGCTTCGACCACGGGGCCCTGCTTCCACGCCTCGATCGTCTCGCCGAACACAGTCCCTCGGCCCCAAGCGAGAGACCAAGACTGCGTGTAGTAACAGAGCTTCTGGAGCTTCTTCGGGGTCATGGGCCCGAAGCGCTCGATCAGGTGCGCCGCTAGATCGCTCGCGTTCGCCACGGCGGATAGTCGTCCACGTTTCCAGGGTTCTGACAACCGACCGCATGGAGAGGAGCGGGCCCGACGTCCCCCCACGCTCTCTCCGCGAGCTGCAAATCCCCTACGAACCCAGCAGGATTCGAACCTGCGACCTTCGGCTCCGGAGGCCGACGCTCTATCCAACTGAGCTATGGGTCCTCTCGCACCACGAGGTGGTGAAGAGAAGAGCGAAGGGATACCGGAGACCGATCGCCGCGGCAAGCGCGCGATCGGCGCTACTTGCGGATGATGTCGATCACGAGCGGGCCGGGCTGCACGTTCGCCGAGCCGACGTGGAACGCGGCGAGCGCGCGCTCGCCGAGCACCTTCTCGTCGTGCGTCTTGGACAAGTGGAGCTCGCAGATCGGCTCGCCGATCGCGATCTTCTCGCCCACCTGGCGGTGCATCACGATGCCGACGAGCGGGTCGACCGCCTGGTCCACCCGCGTGCGACCTGCGCCCATCGCCACGCCGAGCTGACCGAGCGCGAGCGCGTCGATCTTCTGCACGACGCCGCGCTTGGTCGCGAGGACCTGCACCACGCGCGCCGAGCGCGGGATGCGCGACGGATCCTCCACGCAGCGCGGGTCACCGCCCTGCGCGTCGACGATCTGACGCAGCACGCGCACGCCGCTGCGATCCTGGATGGCCGCCTCGAGCTTGCGGCGCGCATCGCGATCGTTCTTCGCGACGCGACCCATCAGCAGCATCTCGGCGCCGAGCACGAGCGTGATCTCGCGCAGATCGGCGGGGCCCTTGCCGTGGAGCACCTCGATCGCCTCGCGCGCCTCGAGCGCGTTGCCGATCGTGCGACCGAGCGGGGCCTCCATCGACGTCAGGAAGGCCGTGACCTCCTTGCCCGCGAGCGCGCCGACACGAACGAGCGACTGCGCGAGCGCGCGCGCGTCGGCCTCCGTCTTCATGAAGGCGCCGCGGCCGACCTTCACGTCGAGCACGAGCCCGTCGATGCCCTCGGCGAGCTTCTTCGAGAGGATGCTCGCGGTGATGAGCGGGATCGACTCGACCGTCGCCGTCACGTCGCGGAGCGCGTAGAGCTTCTTGTCGGCGGGCGCGATGTCGTCGGTCTGGCCGATGAGCGCGCAGCCGATGTCCTTCACCTGCTGGACGAACGCGTCGACGCTCATCGACACCGAGAAGCCCGGGATCGACTCGAGCTTGTCGAGCGTGCCGCCCGTGTGGCCGAGGCCTCGGCCGCTCACCATCGGCACGGCGACGCCGCACGCCGCCACGAGCGGAGCGAGACAGAGCGAGACCTTGTCGCCCACGCCGCCCGTCGAGTGCTTGTCGACCTTGCGGGCGCGCACCGACTTCG
The DNA here is from genome assembly GCA_964502175.1 of uncultured Sandaracinaceae bacterium. GTDB lineage: Bacteria > Myxococcota_A > Polyangia > Polyangiales > Sandaracinaceae > JAFLCL01. The sequence continues at coordinate 111,161 of CAZCVE010000022.1, read as the reverse complement.
TGTCGACGACGCGACCCGAGTCGCGCATCGCGAGTGTGAGCACGGTCGTCTCTTCGGCCGTCATTCCCTTGAAGTACACGGCCATCGCGAGCGCGCTCATCTGGTAGTCCGCGACGTCGCCGCGTACGAACCCGGTGACGACGCTCTGGATCTCGGCCTCGCTCAGCGCACCACCGTCGCGCTTTCGTGCGATCAGCTCGGGTACGGTCGGGAGCGCGCTGCTCCAGCCGACGCTGGCGTTCGCGGGGGTCTTCTTGGACACGCTCTTCTCGAGCACGGTCTTCTTGGCAGCCATGACGCGCGGGACGATACCCGATCCCGGGTCCGATCCGCGGTCCGACCGCATGCGAGGCTCAACCTCGGCCCCGACGCTCCTTGCGGCTGCTTTTTCCCTTGCGAGGCAAGGTTCCGGTGCGTGCGGCCTTGGCGGGTCCGCCCGAGGCACGGCCACCAGCCGCCGGACGCGATCGCTCGGGCCCCTTCGAGCCGCTGGCGGAGCGTGGCTCGCGTCGCCCCGGGCCGTCGGCGTCGCGGGGTCGTCGAGCGCGAGCCGTTCCGCTCTCTCCGACCCACGAGGCCGTGATCTCGCGGCGCTCGATCGACGCATCGTCGATGCGAACGCGCGCGGGATCGGCGAGCGCGATGCGACGCCCGCTGCGGTTGCCCACGAGCGCGATGCCGAGGTGATCGACCTCGAGGTACTCGTCCGCGATGCGATCGATCGGGACCTTCACCTCGACGAACGGCGCGTCGAGCGAGATCACGAGGCCGTGATCCGCCACGCTGGTGACCTTGCCCGTGAGCTCGTGGCCCACGAACTTCTTCATCAGGATGCAGCGGTAGATCGCCTGCACCTCGCGCTCGACCTGCACCGCGCGTCGCTCCATGCGGCTCGACTGCACGGCCTGCGGCAAGAGCGCGCGACGCATCGAGTCTCCGTCCATCGGCGTGCTCTGCGCGAGCGCGCGGACGATGCGGTGCACCGCGAGATCCGGATAGCGGCGGATCGGTGACGTGAAGTGCAGGTAGTGCCGCGCGGCGAGCGCGAAGTGGCCGATGTCGTCGACCTGGTAGCTCGCCTGCTGCATCGAGCGCAGGAGGAGGAAGCCGAGCACGCCCTCGAGCGGTGTGCCCTCGATGCGCGCGAGCACGGCCTGGAGCTCCTTGGGCGTCGGGTCTTCGTCGTTCTCGAGGTGCAGGCCGAAGGCCTCGGCCACCGCGGCGAACTGCGCGACCTTGCCCGCGTCGGGCTTTCCGTGGACGCGGTAGATCGCGGGCAGGCCCTGCTTCGAGAGGTGCTCGGCGACCGTCTCGTTCGCGAGCAACATCAGGTCTTCGATGAGCTCGTAGGTGCGCTTCACGCCCGCGTCGCCCTTCTGCTGGACGACGTCTCTCGGCTCACCGTCCTCGTCGAGGAGGATCTTCGCCTCGGGCAGCTCGAAGCCGAGCGCGCCACGCTTCACACGCCGCGCGCGGAGGAGCTTGGAGATCTCGAAGAGCGTCTCGAGCAACGGCTTGTGGAGCTCGGCCTCGGGCGAGAGCTCGCCCGCGTCGGTGAGGCCCACGGAAGACAGACCGAGCGTGCGCGCGGCCTTCTCGTACGTGAGGCGCGCGCGGCTGCGCATCGCGCCCTCGACGAAGCGGTACGAGCGCACGGCGCCCGTCTTGGTGAGGTGCGCCTCGACGCCGAGCATGAGTCGATCTTCGTCGGGCACGAGCGACGCGAGGTTCGAGCTGAGCTCGGGCGGCAGCATCGGGATCGCGCGATCCGGCAGGTAGATCGAGCAGCCGCGCATCATCGCCTCCCGATCGATCGCAGCGCCTGTGTTCACGTAGTGAGACACGTCGGCGATCGCGACGAGCACGCGGAAGCCGTCCTTCGTGCGCTCGGCCCACACCGCGTCGTCGTGATCGCGGGCGTCCTTCGGATCGATCGTGAGGAGCGGCAGATCGCGGAAGTCCTCGCGTCGCGCGATCTCGACGACGTCGACCGTCGCGGGGAACGCGAGCGCCTCGTCGAGCACGTCCTTCGGGAACTCCTCGGAGATGCCGTCGCGGATGCGGATCTTCTCGACCTCGACCGCCGCAGACCCACGCGGCCCCATCGCGCGCAGCACGCGCGCCGTGGGCAGCTCGCCCGCGCGCTCGGGCCAGCGCGTGACCTGCGCGACCACCTCCATGCCCGGCTGCGTCTCGAGCGGGAGCGCGCCCTCGACGAACACCGACTGCGGAAGGCGCGGATCTCCAGGCTGGATGTAGAGCTGTCCGTGGTGGCGAACGAGCGTGCCGGCCACGCGGAGGATGCCGTGGGTGATCACCTCGACGACCTCGCCCTCGAAGCCCTTCGGCGTCGGCGTCGTCCGTACGCGCACGCGGTCGCCGTGCATCGCGATGCCGATCGAAGGCGGCGGGATGAAGACCTCACCGCCGTCGTCGATCGTGACGAACGCGAAGCCGCGCGTCGTCATCGCGAGCCAGCCCACCTTGGTGTCGCGGCCCCACGCACGCGCCGTCGCGCTCTCGTCGCGCCGTGCCTCGCGAGACTGCGTCGCGTCGCCCGTGTTCGGTCCGCTGGTCGTCGCTGCGCTGGTCGTCGCTGGGCTCGCGCCCGCTGCATCGCCGCCGCCCGCCGCGTTCATGCGCACCTGTCGCTCGGCCCGCTTCACGACGAGCTCTTCGCGAACGCGCGATCCCTTCGCCGACTTCTTTCCCGCCGTCTTCTCGAGCGCCTTCCAGCGCGAGCCCGGCAGCTCCTTCGCGAGCCCGAGAGACTTCAGCGCATCGAGCGCCTCGCGCACCACGGGCGCGGCCTTCCGTGCGTCCTGCCGCGGGAAGCCCAGCGCGGTGACGACTTCCATCGTGTGGAGCGATCGATCGCCCCCTGACTTGAGCGCGCTGAGCACGCGCTCCTTCGAAATACTCACAGAAACCTTCCGATCAGACCGCGCGTGCGTACACGACGCCCTTCGCGCATCGAGCGCTCACGTCACATGCGCTGGCCATGCCTGCGCTCCACGCGAGCCCCGTCTCGATGGCCCGAGGCTACTGCACAATCCGCGGCGCGCCAGCGGGGCTGCGAGCGCTCAACCGACGAGCGCGTCGCGGTAGGCGCGGACCACCGCCGTCTGCTCCGCCGGTCCCGCCTCGATCGCGCGACGCACGAACGCGGAGAGCTGCTCGACATCGAGCGTCGGCAGCACGGTGCTCGTCGGCCTCGCGACGTACTGCTCACCCTCGAGCACGTGGATCGCGAGCGAACCCTTCTCGAAGAACCACACCTCGGGCACCTCGAGACCGGCGTACACGTCGAGCTTCTCGATCCCGCCGTGGCGGTGCACGACCTCGATCGCGAGCTCGGGCACGTCACGAAGGGGACCGCGGCAGTAGCACTCGTCGGGCTCGAGCCCGCGCTCTTTGGCGCGCTTTCGGAAGGTCGCCGCGCCGTAGCCCACGAGCGCGACGTTCCGCTCCATCGCCCAGAGCTCGAGGAGGCGGGCGATGATCGTCTTGGTCAGCTCGTGCTCGGGGGAGGTCGTCATGATCTCGAGCGTCCCTTCGAGGAAAGTCATGCGAAGCGACGGATGATCGTCGCCGAACGCGCGCACGAGCGCGTCGTACTGATCGAAGCTCACTCCGTACAGGGTCACGGGTCCCTCGCGTGACCCGACCGCATCGGTCGCTCGCAGCGTGTGCGCTTCCATCCCGCGACTGTAGCACCGCGTGCTTCTTCGCTCGGTACGCGTCGTCGTGCGGTAGCTCAGGGGTCCCAGCTCGCCCCGCCGCGGAGCGCGAGCGCCCACACCGCGGTCGAGCCTGCGAAGATCGGCCCGTGCGGCTCGTCGAGGTTCACCTGCCATCGCAGCTCCACCCAAGCCGGCGCGAACGAGAGCCGAACGAACGGGATCGCCGAGAGCTGGAAGTCGGACTCGGTTCGCTCCTCGTAGAGCGTCGTGTCGATGATCGGCGTGACGAACACCGGCGGGGTCGCGCCGTGAAACACCGTGGCCACCCCCTGCACGCGCAAGCCCAAGGTGACGGCGTCGCCGAGATGTCCACCGACCCACGCACCGACCGCGCCCCAGAAGAAGAGTCCCGTGCGCCGAAGCCCGTAGAGGCCTCCCGGGTTCTCGTCGCCCAGACACGGGCCGAGGATCAACGCGGCGTCACCGCCGACGTCGACATCCCCGAGGCGCGCCTCGACGAGACCGCGCAGTCCGACCGGAACGACCTGCTCGACGACCAGCCACTGATCCCAATCACCCCACATGCTCGCGAGCCGCCACTCCTCCACGTGCGGCGTGACGGCGGTTCGAAGCGGCGGTGCGAGGCCGAGCCCGCCGCGCACCGTGAGCGCGGGCGTTCGGTGCGCGATCGCCACGCCGAGCCACATCGACGCCCATGGTGGATCGCCGGCCGTCGAGAACGACTCGGGCTCGAGGTAGCCGAGACGAAGTCCGCCATCGACCTCGACGCCCAGCGCAGGGCTCAGCCGTGCGGCGCGCGCTTGGAGATCGAGGGATCCAGCGACGATCGGGAAGTCTTCGCCGGCGACTCGTACCGAGCCGCCGACGATCTCGCCCTCGACCGAGAACGCTCTCTCGCCCATCGGGTCCGAGGTGCGCACCTGCGCAGCGGCACCCACTGACCACAATCCGACAATGCACGATGCGCAGCCGACGTGGAGCATCAATCAGGCTGACCGTGTGAGCTTCTCGCCAAGTTGAATCTCACGCGGATCCTCCGGCGAGCTCCGCCCGTGCGCCTCCATGAACGTACTGTAATCAACGAACGTTTCCTGAGAGATTTGGTCCCGAGAGAGCCACATGGCGTCGCACTCCACGCACAAGTAGGCCCGCGTGCCGAGCGCGGTCAGCGTGACCTCCCGGATCCAGTCCTGTTCGCAACGCGGACAGGCGACGAACTCCACGCCTGCGGACTTCGCCACAGGAGTCGCGTCGTAGGCATCTCCGTAGCCGTTCCATTCAGGGCGAAGCCAATACCAGCCTTGGCCTTCACCATCCATCAGCCGGACGAGGAGCTCCGTGAAGCTCGCGGCGACGATGGCGCAACTTCCAGCCACGCCGTGAGAGTCCCAGAAGGAGTCGTAGCAGCGTCCCAATCGATTTGGATGACAGTCGATGGTCAGGTACTGGCTGCCACCGTCGTGGCCAACCACGTACCAGTGCCGACTGATGTCATCCATCGGGTCAGCGCCAAGGATCACGGGATTCGCAGGGACGAATCGTCCGGCGTCGACGATACTGATTCCGTAGTCCGCCCCCTGATGGAGGCTCGCCCCGGAGCAGAGCGAGTAGAACTCCGCGAGGTCGGCAGGAACCCGCTCGACGTCACGAACGCGAGCCGCTGCGCCGTTCGGCGCATGCACTTCACAACCGGTCGCGGTGCGGAGGCGATCGACGAGACGCCGCAACTCCGTCGTCTCGGCCGGTCTACGGGCGGAAGGCATAGAGAGAGCCGTCGTCTGCGCCGACGATCACGCTGCCGTCGCTCGCGATGAGCGCGGTCGCGTCCACGTTCTGGCCGAGGTTGTGGCGTGACACGAGCGTTCCATCGAGGCCGAGCACGTAGACGAAGTCGTCCTGGGAGCCGACGTAGACGTGGCCGGCCGCGTCGATGCGCGCTGATGCGCGCACGCGGCCGCCGGTCGCGTAGCGCCATCGCACGGTGCCGTCGGGGGCGATGCCGTAGACGTTGCGATCGTCGGAACCGACCACGATCGTGCCGTCTGCCGCGATCGCGGGCGTCGCGCGAACGTCGGCGCCGGTGGTCACCTGCCAGCGTCGCTGGCCGCTCGCGTCGAACGCGGTGACGTGACCGAGGTCGTCGCCGATCACGATGGTGCCGTCGTCCGCGATCGATGGCCCCGAGTCGCTGCTCGCGCCGAGCGTCGCTTCCCACGCGAGCGTTCCATCGCGACGCACCGCGTGCAGCACTCCGTCGACCGACGCGAAGAGCACGAGGCCCTGCGGGTGCACCGCCGGCGGCGTGCGGACCTCGCCCGCGGCCGCGACGTGCCATCGGATGCGACCGGCCGTGTCGATCGCGTAGAGGCCCGCGCCGGGCACGTAGATCGTCTCGTCGTCGTCGAGCGTGGGGCTCGCGTCGATCGGCCCGCCGAGCGAGAGGCGCCACCGCACGCGGCCCTGCGTGTCTAGCGCGACGAGCGTTCCGTCGTGGTTGCCAGTGACGACCGCGCCGTCGGCGAGCACCACCGCGCTCGCGTAGAAGCGGTCGCCGCCCGTGTAGCGCCAGCGCAGCGCGCCATCGCGACCGATCGCCTGGAAGCTGCGATCGAGCGAGCCGACGAAGAGCGTGCCGTCTGCGCCTTCGACCGGCGCGGCGTAGATGCGTGCGCCCGTGCGCAGCAAGCGCTGAGGCGAGGCGAGCGTCACGGGAGACGTCGCGCTCGCGCGCCCGGTGTGTCGCGAGTCGCCCATGAACATGGGCCGCACGCGCACGAGCGCCGCGGACGAGACGCCGACGTCGGCATCGGTCGGGGTGACGGTCGCGTCGGGGACGCCGGCGTCCAGCGTGGTCTCTTCGCCGTGCGTGCCGAGCGCTCGCGCGCGCGCCTCGAGCTCCGCGCGGACCTCGTCGTGGAAGCGGCAGCTGCCCTCGTGACAGATGCGATCGTGTCGACACTGGACGTCGGTCGTGCACGGGCCGACCGGGTCGGGCGAGGCAGCGCAGCCCGCGATGGAGATCGCGAGGCCGGCGCCACACGCTGCGCCCCGCACCGTACCCAGCGCATGACGGACGAAGGCTCGGGTCATGGCGTCGACGTCGCGAGACATGCGGCCGGCACGCTATCACGAGGGCCGTGGGCTGCGGTCGCGCTGCGCCTCACTGCACGGCCGGTGTCGGTGTCGGCGCCGCGGGCCCGCCTGCGCCCTCGAACTGCGCTCGTTGCTCGGGCGGAAGCGGCAGCGGCCCACTGCCGGGAGTCGGCCCCTCGGCTGCGACGCCGTCCGACGCGCGCAGGTCCGCCCAGCACACCGAGCCTCCGCAGAGCCACGCCGCGCGGGTGAGCGACGGCGAGAGCGCGACGTCGATCGCCTGCCCCTGCGGCAGCGCGAAGTCTTCGTCGCGGTACACGCGCACGGCGCGCTCGCCGCGATCGACGACGACGACGCCCACGGGCAGCGCGAGCGCGTAGCCGTTCGCGTTCGCGACCCCTGCGCCGATCGGGAGCGGCGCGGGCGCGGGGGTCTGCGCGTCGAGGACGGTCGGTGCACCCGCCGGTGCGCCGCTCGCGTCGAGCGGAACGAACGTCAGCGTCGCGCCGCGCGCGAGCACGATGCCGCTCGGGGCCCAGCCGAGCGCGACGAAGCCATCGTCGTCCGCGCGGTGTCCCTCGGGCATGGTCGGACACGTCGCGGCGAACGGCGCGGGCCGCGGCGCGACGAGGATCTCGCGTCGATCCCCCGTGACCGCGTCGACGATCCCAGAGGCAGGCGCGAGGACGATCACCGTGCCTTCGCAGCTGCGCTCGATCGCGACGAGCTCGCGCGCGCGATCGGGATCGAGGATGCGCACGTCGGCGTCGTCGGCATCCACGTCGGCGGAGTCCGGCACGAGCGCGTCGCCTTGGACGCGGAGCACGCGCGCGCCCGCGCCGCGCACGAGGAGCCGCTCTTCGTCGAGGAACGCGAGGCTCGAGAGGTGCGGCCCGCGGTGCACGACCGCCGCGACTTCGGGGCCGCGGTTCACGACGAGGCGCGCGGGAGGCACGCTCGCGATGCGGAGCCACGACTCGCGCACGAGCGCGCGGTCGCCTTCGCGGATCGACGCGCCGTGGTGATCGAGGCGCACGTACGCCGCGAGCGCGGCGTCGATCGCTGCGGGGTCCGACGCCGTGGGCTGGACCCGACGCGCGAGCGCGGCCGCGCGCATCGCATACGCGCGACCGATCGCGGCGCTCGTGCCGCAGGGGACGCCGCGCGTTCCGCCGAGGAAGAAGCGCGGACGCTCGGCCTCACGGCAGATCGCGTCGCGCAGCGCGATCGCTCGCTCGGCCGTCGCGATCGCTTCGTCAGGCGTGCGACGCACGTGATCACGCGCCTGCGTCGCGAGCGTCGAGAGCGCGGGCTCGGGCTGATCGCCTTCACGCGCGAGGCCTGCGGCGCGGCTCATCCACGTGAGGGTCGTGGTCACTGGCGTGCTGGGCGTGGCGATGCGGACCTCGATCTCGAGATCGTCGTGGTCGTCGTGATCGCGATCGTTCGCGGCGAACGTGAGGCCCTCGCCCTCTGCGCGGCCAGCGAGCTCGAACATCTCGAGCGCCCTCGGACGCTCGTCGCCCGTGATCACCCACGAGCTCGACAGGCGCGGCGTGGCCTCGTCCTCGCAGTGCGACTCGACGCCCACGAGCACGAGCGAGCTGGACAGTGGCGTGACGCTCGCGCTCGTCGGCGCGCACGCGACGCGCGTTCCCCCGCCCTCGAGGGCGAAGTCCGCGCGGCTGCCGAGCGACACGAGCGGCGCGAGCTGATCGCCACGGCGCTCGGCATAGAGCACGCGCGCCGCGGCACCCGGCGCACCGATCACCACGACCACGACGTCGCGATCTCCGTCGCGATCGAAGTCGAAGAGCCCGCTCGCGCGGATCGACCCTTCGTCGATCCGGATGGGGAGATCGTCGAAGGCAGCGACGCGCGTTCCATCGGGATGGGTGGTCGCCTCGAGCGGTGCGAGCGAGGCCGCAGGATCCACGGGACGCAGCGTGGGCTCACCGCCGGCATGGAACGGCACGGGCGCGTCGTCGCCGCAGGTGCATCCCTCGAGCGATGCGAGCGCGAGCGCCGGACCCAGCGTGAGCGCCAGCGCCGGCAACAGCGTTCGCGCGTTCCTCGAGCCAGGGCGCATCGCCGCGATCATGCCTCTCGGTGTACCGCGCGTGGGCGTGTGTTGGCGATCCGAGAGATCCCCGAGAGAGGCCCGCCCGGCCAAGAGACCTCCCGCCTCCTCGGGAGCTTGCGGTAGTGTCGGCGCCGATGTCTCGGCGAACGCGGTGCGCGGTGTGGATCGTGGTGGGCGCGTGCTCGCTGGCCGCGCCCGTGTGGGCGCAGTCTTCCCCACCCACCGAGGGCGACCCTGCATCGGCGACCGAACCGTCGCCGACCGAGCCGTCGCCGACTGAACCGTCGGCGACCGAGCCGTCGCCCGCGCCCTCGAGCGACACCGCCGCTCCGTCGACCGCGTCTCCCTCGCCGGTCTCGCCGTCGACCGCATCGCTGGTGGCCGCTCCGACCGAAGGCGACGACGACGAGGTGGTCGAGCCCGCCGGGATCCGCTTCGGCTTCGACGCGGGCGGCGAGTACCAGCTGCGCGGCAACGCGATGAGCGACATCCCGCTGGCCCCTGCCCCGCCGAGCTCCGATCCCGATCGTGCGGCCGTGGGCCCTTCGCTCGGACAGAACTACTTCGCCGAGCAGTGGCTGCGCCTCCGCGGGCGCGTCGGCCTCGTCGATCACCCGGGCGGGCCCACGCGCGTCGCGCCGTTCCTCTCGCTCGTGGGTGAGCTCGATCTCCTCTACGGCGTCGCGTTCGGCGACCTCGCGCGCGGCACGCGACCGGCGGCCATTCCGCGCGATCAGCCCGGCTATCCGGGCATTCGCCTGCGTCACCTCTACCTCGAGTGGCGCTCGCCGATCGGCATCTTCCGCCTCGGCCAGATGGGCTTCAGCTGGGGCCTCGGCCTCGTCGCGAACGACGGAGAGACGCGCCCCGTCTTCGGCGACTACCGCTACGGCGATCTCGTTCGCCGCCTCTTCTTCGCGTCGCGCCCGCTCGGCGAGAGCTCTCCGCTGACGATCGCGGCCGCGTTCGACTGGGTCGCGTGGGATCTGCTCGCCGACTTCGAGCGTCCGTGTGCGTCGGGGCAAGGCACCTGCGGAGACCTCGCGTTCCAAGGCGTGCTCGCGGGCCTCTACGAAGACGGCGACGATCGCTTCGGCGCATACGTCGCGTACCGCACGCAGAAGAACGCGGTGAACGACTTCCTCGACGTGTTCGTCGCCGACGCCTTCGCGCAGGTGCACGTCGACGAGCCCACGGGCGGCCGCATCCTCCTCGCGGGCGAGCTGATGGTCGCGCAGGGACGCACATCGATCACGCGCACGACCACGCGCCCCGACGCCGAGGTGCAGCAGCTGCTCTTCGCCGCGCAGCTCGGCCGCGTCGCGACCGATCTCGACGTGATCCTCGAGGGTGGCTACGCGAGCGGCGACTCGAACACGGAAGACGGCGTCGAGCGACGCGCGACGATCGATCCCGATCACCGCATCGGCCTCGTGCTCTTCCCCGAGGTGATCGCGTGGCAGACCGCGCGCGCAGGCTGGCTCGCGCAGAACGCCGACACGTTCGCGCGCCCCTCGCGCGGCGCCGAGCTCATCCCCACGAACGGCGGCGTCTCGGGCTCGTTCTACATCTTCCCGCACGCGACGTTCCGGCCGATCCCCGAGATCGACGTGCGCATCGGCGGCGTGCTCGGCTGGTCCTCGACGGACGTCGTCGACCCGTACCGTCAGCGTGCGTTCGGACGCGCAGCGAACTTCCGCGGTGGCGATCCGACGCGTCGTGATCTCGGCGTGGAGATCGACGCCTCGGTGACCGGCCGCATCCCGCTCTCCGAGCTCGTGCGCCTCGAGCTCGGCCTCGAAGGCGGCCTGCTCTTCCCCGGCCACGCCTTCGACGACGAGAACGGCGTCCGCATGGGCGAGGTCGGCCTCGCCCGCGCCCGCCTCGGCCTCGTGTTCTGAGCAAGACACGTCGTTTCCTCGACGAATCGGCCTCCCTCACGGTGACGTGACGGAGGCCGAAACTTTTTTTCGCGCGAACAGGAAACTCGCCGCGGCTCGCACCGACAACTGGGCACTCGAGAGGAGACCCAGATGACCGACGAAGAGCTGAACCGAGAGATCCAGAGAGCCGAGCGCAACGCGAAGAAGCTCGCCGCGCTCCAAGCCGAGAACGAGCGCGACCGCCGCGACATGGCTGCGGTGCTCTCACCATCCCCCCCGACGTCCGTCGACACGCGACGTCATCACCCCGCCGCAGTGCGGGTCTGAGGAGACGAACATGGAACACATCCGAACGGATCGCGCGGCCCCCGCGCATGCAACACCCACGGTCGAAGCCGCGACTGCCGACTGGCAGGCAGACCTCGAGAACGACCCAGAGATGCGAAGCGCACTCGAGCGTCAGCTCGTCGCCCTCCTCGGCAACGCGAGCGACATCGCGAGCGTGAGCCCCGAGATGTTGTTCGCGCTGCTCCAGACACGAGCGCGCGATCTGGATGGTCAGATCAGTTCGATCATGCTCGGCATGAACGAACGTACCCAGCGCGCAGAGGCCATCGGCGAACGGCTCTCCGAGATGCGCAATGTCCAGACGTTCCTCCAGCCGCACACGAACAGCGACGGCAACGTGCGTCTGGACGATCAGCTCGATCAGAGCGGCTTCTACTCGCTGGCCCGTGCAGCCGGGATGAGTGACAGCGAGGCTCGCGCTGCGTGGAGCTCGATGACGGCGGACTCGGCCGGAACACACGTGCGCCTCGACGCGGCGATCAACCTCGTCATGCCTGCAACGGTCGGCGGCGACGCGATGAGCTCACGCCTCTCGACGCGTCAAGGCATGGACAACGAGATCGACAACCTCAACCAAGACCTCCAGGACTGCAATCGGGGCAACGAGCTCCTGATGATCAAGCTCCAGTCGCTCATGGACCAGCGCAAGCAGGCCTTCGGCACGACCACGAACCTCATCAAGTCGGGCGGCGAGACGCTCGACCAGATCGGGAGGAACCTGTGACGACCGAGCTCATCCTCGAGGCCGGCCGTGAGACGAAGCGCGGCCTCATCGCGCGCTACGCCGGCATCGTCGACGCGGACATCAGTGCGGTCCAACGGCGCGCCGTGGCGGACGAAGCACGTGAGGAGTGGGGCCATGCGCTCGACGCCTACCGCATCGCCACGATCCTCCAGCCCGGCGACGCCAACCTCTGGCGCGGCCTGGCTCGCTGCTACGCGAAGTTGGGCGACCAACACCTCGCGGCGCAGATGAGTCGCTGCGCGGACGCCATCGCTGCGAGGTTCCCATGACGACCATCGATCGCGTGCGCGTCGACGTGGGACACGCCGTCCTCGACGACGCCCCCGACGACCTCGGCCCCGTCCGCGACGCGGAGGCGGCTGGCGCCAGCTCGCTGTCCCGCACCGACCGCGCAGACCGCGCGCAGCGGAGAGAGGTGATGCGCGCGTCGGACGACGACCGTATCGCGAGCCTCGCCTCGCTCATGTCCGACCCCCAGACGCTCATGATCGTCGCTCAGTCGATGCTGAGAGACGCGCAGACCGACGGTCGTCAGCACGACACCGAGACGCGCCAAGCCACTGCGCGAATTCAGGAGGCGCTGCGCTCGGACGAGATCACTCGCGCCCTCACCGACGCTCGCGAAGCGAGAGGATCCGAAGAGATCGCGAACGTGCTGAAGATCGTGGGGGCCGCGCTGTCCGTGATCGTCGGTGTGCTGGGCGCGCTGTTCACCGGCGGGGCTAGCGTCGTCGCAGCCGTCGGGCTCGTGATCGCGCTGGTGGGACCGATGATCAGCGACGCGCTCGCGGAAGCGGGGGTCGTGCCCGCCGACGTGGCGCTCGGCATCGGGATCGGGACGGCGGTGCTCGGCAGCGTCCTCTCCTTCGGCGCAGGAGCGGCAGGAGGCGCTGCGCAGGTCGCGAACCAGGCGGCGCGGCTGGCGCTCGAGATCACGAAGTTCAGTCTCCAGGTCACGCAAGCGACGGTCGCGACGGTGGAGGCCGGGTTCCGCGGAATTGCGGCCGTCGAGACCGCAGATTCGAGCCACCACGCAGCCGATGCCGTGGGCGCCGAGGCACGACGTGAGATGGCCAACGAGTCGGCCGATGCCAGCGCGGAGAGCGTGGTGTCGTTGCTGCGACTCTTCTCGCGACTGGGAGATCGCATGCGGGAGATCCGCCAATCACGAGCCGACACGATGTCGGCGATGACCACCGCCCTGGCGCGGGCATGAAAGGAGTGACGCCATGATCAGAGACGTTTCTCAGGCCGCGAGGGTCCACGACGTAGGGCCCGCATCCATCACAGTGACGACCACCGAGGAGCTCGCCGCGCAGGCGATCCTCGAGAACCAGGCCGAGGTCCAACGCAGCGCTCGCGAGTCCCAGCGAGGAGCACAACAACTCCAAGCGGCGGAGTCGGCCGCCCGTGTGGCGCGATTGCACGACGCCGCGGACAAGAAGCTCATCGCGGGCCTCGTCAACGCCGGCTCCTCCCTCGCTTCCACGGCGGGTGGCGCGATGGGTGGTGACTGGGAGACCGCCGGAAAGCTGGGCGCCGCCGCCGGGAACGGTGTCGGAGCCTGGTTCGCGGCGGAGGCCGACCGCGCTACGGCAGAAGCGGCCTCTCACGAGCAGCTCTCCGCTCGGGCCGCTGACGCCGCACGCGAGTCTGGCGAGGCTGCACGCACCGCCGAGCAGACAGCGGACCGACATCTGCAGCAGCTCGGCCAGGTCCTCGAGGCGAAGCGGAGAGCACAAGAGGCGGCGACTCGCGCCTGAACGTCAAGGTCGCGCTGACCGCCTTCGGCGCGACCACACGCGCGCGGCGCGGGCTCGGTTCGGGGGGATCGAGCCTGCGCCGCGCGACCTTCTTTCCTGGTACGAACGCGCGCATGGACGATGCGACGTTCGATCTCGGGACGCTGAAGTACGACGAGCGCGGCCTCGTCACCGTCGTCGTCCAGGATCGGATGACGGGCGAGGTCCGCATGCTCGCGCACGCGACGCGCGAGGCGATCTCGGCGACGCTCGAGACGAAGCGCGCCACGTTCTGGTCGCGCTCGCGAGGCGCGCTCTGGGTGAAGGGCGAGACGAGCGGGCACGTGATCCACGTCGCCGAGGTGTGGGCCGACTGCGATCGCGACGCGGTCGTGTACCTGGCGGATCCGCACGGACCCAGCTGCCACACGAACGCCGAGTCGTGCTTCTTCACCCGACTCGATGGAGCGCGTGAGGGCGGCGCCGCGCCGATGCTGCTCGTGCTCGAGCGTGCGCTGACCGCGCGCGCGCAGGCGAGCGCGGGCAAGAGCTACACGCGCTCACTGCTCGACGGGGGCGCGACGAAGATCGGCGGCAAGATCCGCGAAGAGGGCGACGAGCTCGCGCGCGCGCTCGAGAGCGAGGCCGACGAGAACGTCATCAAGGAGAGCGCGGACGTGCTCTATCACTTGATGGTCGGGCTCCTTCACCGCGGCCTCTCGCTGCGCGACGTGGAGAGCGAGCTCGCGCGCCGCTTCGGCGTCTCGGGACACGACGAGAAGGCGAGCCGCGCACCACGCGGCGAGTGACGCTTACGCGAGGCAGGAACGAACCGCCGAGCGCAGCGCGAGGCGCGCAAGCGGGGTTGGGGCCCCGCGCGCAGCACGCGCTTCGGCGCGTGGAGCGGGTGGGGGCCCCGCGGCGCGGGGGAGGGTCCGCATGGACCCTCTGAAAACTCAGCCCCAGCCGCGGGAGCGACCGCTGCCGCTGCCGAACACGTACGCGGAGTGCGTCGGCTGGTAGACGCGCTCGTGGAAGCTCGACGCGTCGAGCGCGGGGCGGTGGAACGCGGTCAGCGCCGTGAACGAGAGCGGGACCTGCGAGACGAGCCCTGCGAGGCCGAGCTGTGAGGCGGCGAGCGCGTCGAAGCGCAAGAAGCCCGCGCGCTCCTCGGGATCGCCCTCGTCGCCGCGCGCGAGCAGCGCGGTGGCGAGCAGGAGCTTGATCGACAGAGACAGCGACTCGGCGCCCGCCGCGCCGAAGCGGTGCTTCTGGAGCTCGGCCGACACCATGCGCAGGAGATCGAGCGTCTCGGCGAGATCGATCGGCAGGAGCGCGAGCAGCGACGCGGGCACGAGCATGCCGGTCGGCGAGAAGCGCGCGAGATAGGCGCGCAGATCACGCGCACGATCCACCAGCGCGGCAGGGTCTTGGCCCGCGAGACAGAGCAGCACGGCGGCGTACGTCCGCTCGCGCTCGTCGGTGCCCTCTTGGAGGTTCGCGAAGCGCGCGCGGATCTGCGCGACGAGACCTGCGCGATCCACGGCCGGGCTCGCGCGGAGGACGAGCGCCGCGGAGAGCGGGAGCGGCGTGCCGTACTGGCCAGCGGCGGTCGCGAGCGCGGCCGCGTCGGCGATCGCGTCGGTCGCGCCCACGAGGATCATCGCCGCGTCGAGCGCGTCTTCGGCGACGCCAGACGTGTAGCGACGAAAGAGATCGAGGCGCTGGCGGTGCGCCTCGTTGGCTGCGGCCGTCGTGAGCGTCGAGAGATCCCGCGTCGCGAGGATCATCCCCTCGGCCGCGGCCGACTCTTGATCCGGCGTCCACTCGTCGCCCGAGCCGTCGGCCACGTCGGCTTGGGTGAGCGCTTGGACGAGCACGGCCCATGTCGCCGCGAGCTCGCGCTCGGGCTCGCTGCGGGCGGCGAGCCCGATGGCCGCTGCGCGCACGGCGCCGTCGCTCACCGCTGCGGTCGCGGGCGATGCGCTGCCGCGCATCAACGCCGCGAGAGCCTGCGCGCGTCGTGCGCGGAGCGTGAACACCTCACGCAGCGCGGTCATGTGCGCGCGGAAGTCGACGAGGCTCATGCGACCCGCGCGTCCGAGACGCGGGGCCAGATCCGAGAGCAGCGACCGCGCTTGGTACGTGACGACGTACGAGAGGGTGCCGCCACCGGCACGGTACGGGCCCATCCCCGCGCCACGCACGACGGCCGCACCTTGCGCGCGGCTCGTGATCTCGACGAGCTCGAGCGCGCGGCCTCGGAGCGCTCGCTCGCGCTCGACGAGCGGCGGGGTGCGCTGTGCTCCCGGCGCCGAGAGGGTCGCGAGCTCTCGCCGCGCCGCCTCGAGCTCGGCGAACTGCACGCTCACGTCAGGCGCCAGCGCGACGAGGCCCTCGCGGACGAGGGACTCGAGCGTGCCTTCTTCACCGGGGCCGAGATCGACCTCGCCGCCGCGCGCGAGGCGCGTGAGGAGAGTTCCTGCTTCGAACGCTTCCATGTCGTCGTCTCCTCAACGCTCGTCGAGCCAACGCACCGTCGTGTGATCGCCCACCCGTGGGCGGATCACGAGATCCCAGCCGTCCGTGCCGCGCTCCATCGAGGCCACCGGGTCACCGGCGAGCGCGAGGATCGTGCGCTCCGCGAGCACGCGCCGGCGCGTGGCCGTGTCGCGCGGCCGATCGCGCCAGCGCTCCTCGACACGAAGGAGCGCGTCGAGTCCGTAGAGCACCTCGTACGCGTTGCGCTCGACCTGCCTCCGGATGCGCGCCGAGAGCGCGTCGAGGTCTGGGACCTCGACGTGAACGAGCGCCTCGAGGTCGGCGAACGCGACCGTGCCGTCGGGCGCGATGAACGCGTCCTTGTCGAGCCACGCGTCGTCGAAGTCGAGGAGCTCGTAGCCGTGACCGTGCACTCGCGCGCTGCGCGCAGCGATCGTGACCGCGGCGATCGACGTGGCGAGGTAGCGATCGACGAACGCGTCGAGCGCTTCCGGAGTCGGGACGTGCAGCGCCGCGAGCGCGTCTTCGACGTGACGTCCGAGGGCGATGCTCGACTGGTGGTAGAGGCGCACCGTGCTCGGCACGAGCCGGTGCTCCTGCACGATCGGGCCGAGGTGTCGCCGGTAGTGAAAGACGTCGGCGACCTCGTGCTCGGGGATCTCGACGACGCGGATCACGGGGCACAGCACCGCGGGCGCGAGCGCCTCGCGGAGGCCCGGCGAGGAGAGCATCAGCGCGTTCTCCGCGTTCGCGAGGCCTTGTCCGCCATACGGCGCCTCGCCCATCCAGCTCTCGCGCGTGATCGCGCCGAGGAGACTGCGCAGTGAATCGTCCGCGCCGAGATCGAGCTCGTACGCGTGCGCGTAGCCCGCGGGCGTGTCGCCGTAGAGCGGCGAGCGCGCGCCCACGCCCTTGATCGCGAGGTGCCAGTCGCGACCTTCGAAGCGCACCGTGGGCCCCGAGAGGATCGCGCCACGGTTGCCGTCCCACTGCGCCGAGAGCCGCGGCGCATCGCCCCCGTGAGCGCCCGCGCTCGCGAGCCACGCGCGACCATCGAGGAGGCTCTCTGGCGCGTCGACGAGACTGCCCACGACGCTCGCCGCGACACCGCGGAGGCTGAGCTCGCCCTCGCGAGCTCCGTCGCTCATCGACGCACCAGCTTTCGCTCGACGCGCACCGCCGACGAGGTCTCGACCCACATCGCGCCGATCTTCGCGAAGCCGAGGCCTCGGACGACCTCGAGCGACGCCACGTTCCACGTCGCCACCTCCGTGACCACGCGCGTCGCGCCGAGCGCGGACAGCGCCGCGAGACGCGCCCGCGCGAGCTCGCGGCCGAGGCCCTTGCTGCGATGCGCCGTCGCCACCGTGTTGCCGTAGAGACGAGCGCGGTCGCCCACGAGCGACGCGAACGCGTAGCCGACGACGGCGCCCTCGAGCTTCGCGACGAAGCCCAGATCGCCGACCGCGAGCGCCGCCAACGCCCATCGCTCGCCGCGCACGCCGTGCACCTCCTGCGAGAGCGCGGCGATCGCAGGGAGGTCCGCCTCGGTCATGCGCGAGACGACGCTCGCGTCGTAGGGCTGCGAGGTCGGCGAGGCGAGCTCGAGGATCTCGTAGGTCTCGACGACGTTGTACGCGAGCGGGAGCGTCGCCACCGCGGCGCGCGCCGCCGCCTCGTGCACGCTCGGCAGCGTCTCGTGACGGTGCTCCGTGAAGAGCTCGGTGTGACCGAGGTGGGCGCGCAAGAGCTCGCAAGCATCGCCGTGCTTCGCGAACACCGAGCTCACGCCGCCCTCCGCGTCGCCGATGCCCAAGCCCACGCAGCGTCCGTCGTCGAGGTCGACCACCGCGACACGCTCGCCCGCGCGGAGAGCGTGCTCGACGAAGTGCGTGAGCAGCGGGCCGAAGTGCGGCGACTCTTCCGTGGGCACGCGCGTGAGCTCGGAGACCAGGGACACGCTCCGCACCGTGGCCGCGCGGCCATCGATCTTGCGCGCGCCCCGTCGCGTCGCGAGGTGGATCGCGAAGAACAACGCGCCGAAGATCCCGCCGACGATCGCGAGACTGACGCAGAGCGACGACCCGAAGAAGACCGCGAAGAATCCGTCGGCGTCGCTCGGCTCGGACCTCGGCGCCCCACCGCTCGTCGCGCCTGGGCTTCGGCAGGGGCGGACCTCGTCGACCTCGTCGCTGGTGCCCGGGAGGTACGACGCGCCGGTGACCTGCACGCGCTCGGTCCACGTGAACGAGGCGCTCTGGCCTTCGAACAGGCCCTGATCGTGCTCGACGTAGAGGCTCGCGAGGAAGTATCCGGTCGCGCCGTCGAACCAGTATTCGTCGACGAACGACGTGTCGAAGCGGCCATACGCATCGTCGCGCACGTCCACGCCGGTCGCGCGGAGGTGGATGGCGCTGACCTCGCCTCCCGCGGTCAGGATCGCGTCGTGGTCGACCATCGTGAAGGCGCGCTCGAGGATCCTGACGTTCGCGCCGACCTCGAGATCGGTGGGCACCCACACCCACGCCGCGAGAGGCTCGGTGCGACCGTCGTAGTCGTCGAGATCCGTCTGACCGACGTAGAGGCGATCGGGAAGGCCCGCGTGCACGTCGCGCTCGACCGAGCCCTCGTCACACTGCTCACCGCGATAGGTCCACCGGTAGCTCGCGTGGATCCGGAGCGTGTCGGGCTCGCGCGTGAAGTCGTAGCGGCCGGCCGCGCGGAGCGCGTCGGTGTAGCCGCCGTACGCGCCTCCGCCGTCGCCGACCACGCGATGCACCGTGTAGGTCATCCACGCTGGCGGCGCGGCAGCCTCGGCGGCGACGGGATCCTCGCCGGGGACCTCGACCGCCGCATCGTCCTGCGCGCGCGCCTCTCGCGCAGACATGAGCGCGAGCGTGGCGACGACGAGCGCTCGGATCGCACGCGCGGGTGACGACTCACGCTTGGACATCACGTTCCTTCTCCCGCGAACCGCTTGCGGATCGCGCCGACGACGACAACCAGGGCGACGACGACCGACGCAGGCAAGCCCACGCGCAGCCAAGGGGTCGACCGCGCAGGACGCGGATCCGCGCAGTCGTGGATCTCGAGCTGCACGTTCTCTGCGGCGTCGTCGAGGAACGGCGCGCGCACCGCCCACGTGAGCTCGCGCTCCTCGTAGCCGTCGCTCTCGCCCTCGATGATCTCGGTCTGCTCGCGGCGCAGCACCCAGCCGGTGCGGTCGTCGAACCAGAACGAGTCGCTCCAGTGACCGACGAGCAGGCCCTGCTCCGTCGGGTGCTCGGAGCGGCCCGACGCCTCGAGCAAGATCGTCGAGACGCTCACGCCGCTCATGTCGATCACCATGCCGCGGGTCGCCACATACTCGTGACCTCGCAGCGGGACGATCGCGTCGCTCTCGATCGACGTGGACACATGGAGCACCCCGCCGAATGGCGGACGCGCGACCGCCTCGCCCGAGCTCGCCTCGCCCGAGCTCGCCTCGCCCAGGGTCGCCGTCACCTCGGGGCGGAGCACGGGGGCCTCGAGATCGACGTCGAACGCGCCGCTCTCCTCGCGGAACGTGCACGCGTCGGCCTGCTCGCGCGATCGCCGCGTGAGCGTGACGTGCCTCGCCATCGCGGCGTCGGCGCCCTCGAGCACACGCGCACCCTCGCTCCTCGCCACCAAGCTGCCCGACTCGATCACAGCCTCCTGGCGCCCCTCGTACGCGCCCATGCCTTCGCTGATCGTGCGACGGCTCGCGAACTCGATCTCGACCGGCTCGGCCTGAGCGCTCGCGATGCGAGGAAGCGATCCGAGGAGGAAGACACACATCGACGCCGCGGACGTCCAGTCGAGAGCCGACGATCCGAGCCGACGCAGAGACCCTCGCGACGACGCCATGAGGAGCGGCATGATACAGCCGCACCCGGCGCGGCACGGAAAGACTGTTCCGCAGCCTCGCACGTCGAAACGGACCTCCATGCCCACACCGTCGCTCCTCTCGTCACGTCTCGGGCTGCGCCCCATCGTCGGCTGCGTGATCGGCGCGCTCGCCGCCCCGCTCTCGGGCTGCTCGGCCTTCGTGATCCTCGCGCGTGAGGCCCGCGGCAGCGGTGACGACGGGACCCTCGTCGTCGGTCAGCAGGTGTCGGGCGACACGAACGGCGGCACGAGCGCCGTGACGCCGGGCTGCGGCTCGGGCGACGGCACCCCCGAGCGCCGGTTCTTCTTCACCGCGCCCGAGACGCGCCGCTACGTCGCGTCGACGCAGTCGAGCTACGACGCGGTGCTCGCGCTCTACGCACACGGGTCCACGGGCGAGCCGATCGGCTGCAACGACGACGACGGCTCGACCGCGCGCTCGATGCTGGCCTTCGATGCGCAAGCGGGCGTGACCTACGACGTCGTCGTCGACGGGTACGGATCCAACCGGGGCGGCTTCACGCTGATCGTGCAGCCCGAGGGAGGCGGCTCGGGCGGTTCGAACCCGCCGGGCGGCACGCAGCTGGTCGTCGGCTCCCCCGTGACCGGAACGACCATCGGCAGCCCCGACACGCGACAGCTCTCGTGCGGCGCGCCGACCGTGGGCACACCCGACGTGACGTACGTGTTCACGCCGCAAGAGACCGGCACCTTCATCTTCCACACGCAGACCGACTACGACGGCACGCTCGAGATCTTCGACGGCCAGAGCTCGCTCGGCTGTAACGACGACGACGGCTCGACGCGCGCGTCGCGCGTGACGGTGCAGCTCCAGGCGGGCCGCTCGTACGCGGTGGTGCTCGATGGCTTCGGCTCGAGCCAGGGCACGTTCACGCTCGGCGTGGATCATCCCGGGACGCAGTCCGCGTCGGGCGGCGCGCTCGCCGTCGGACAGACGGTGCAGGGCACGACGATGGGCGCGCCCGACACGATCCAGCTCCCGTGCGGCGCCTCGCAGCCCGGCACGCCCGACGTGACGTACACGTTCACGCCGACCGAAGACGGCACCTACACGTTCCGCACGCAGACCGACTACGACGGCGTGCTCGGCGTGTACGAGAACGGCGCGTCGCTCGGCTGTAACGACGACGATCAGTCGACGCGCTCCTCGCGCCTGAGCGTGCAGATGTCCGCGGGGCACACGTACCAGGTGGTGCTCGATGGCTTCGCGGGCGGCGTGGGCAACTACCAGCTGCAGGCCACGCATCCGATCGCGCGCCCGAGCGGCGCGCTCACCGCGGGACAGACGGTGCAGGGCTCGACCGTCGGCGGCACCGACGTGCGCGTGCCCTCGTGTGGCTCGGCGCCAGGCACGCCCGATCAGATCTGGACGTTCACCGCGCCCACGACCGCGACCTACCGCATCCACATGGACTCGGACTACGACGGCGTGCTCGCCGTCTATCCGGTCGGCGCGCCTGATCCGTTGATGTGCAACGACGACACGGGATCGACGCGCGCGTCGGAGATCGAGGGCTCGCTCATCGCCGGTCAGCGCTACGAGATCGTGGTGGACGGCTACGGCGGCGGCGAAGGCAGCTACACGCTGCGCCTCGACATGCTGAGCGGCGTGGGCGGCACGCCCGTCACCGCGCCCTCGTCGATCGCGTCGTCGATCCACGGCGGTCCGCTGCCCGAGAACCTCACCGAGATGACGTCGCGCTGCGCCGCGGCGCAGGTGATCACCACGGGCCGCTACACCGGCATGATCGAGCCGACCGAAGGCGCGGCTCAGGTGAGCTGCGGCACGGGCGGCCCCGGCGGCGACGTCGTCTACTCGATCACCGTTCCGCCCGCGTCGGAGGTCTTCTTCCACGTCGCGGCCGACTTCGAGGTCGCGCTCGAGGTTCGTCAGCAGTGCACGTCGGCGATCCAGCGATGCGTCACCGCGCCCGCGCAGAGCGGCTCGGACGTCACGATGACGCTCGCCGCGGGCACGTACTTCGTCGTGCTCGACGCGATGGAGAGCACCTCGCGCGGTCCAGTGCACCTCGACGTGAACGTGCGGCCCGCTGCGCCCGTCCCGGCTGCGGGCGTGGGCATCGGCGGTGGCGGCGTGGCCGGCGGTGGAGGTCGCGCGCCGGGCGAGTGGCCTCCCTGGGGTTGGTGAGCGCCCCCTCGGCCGAACGTCGCGCGACGACTGATACGCTCGCTGGCCCTCCGTGAAGCTCGTCCCCGGCACCATCTTCGCGCGTGACTTCCGCGTGCTCTCGGCGGTGGCCGAGGGCGGGATGGGCGCCGTGTACTCGGTGGAGCAGCTGTCCACCGGCAAGAAGCGCGCGCTCAAGGTGATGCAGCCGCAGCTGATCCCTGATGCACGCGCACGCGAGCGCTTCGTGCTCGAGGCGCGCATCGGCAGTCAGATCGAGAGCGAGCACGTCGTCGACGTCGTCGCGTCGGGCATCGACGAGCCCACGGGCATGCCGTGGATCGCGATGGAGCTGCTCGAGGGCGTCGACCTCGCGGAGCACGTGAAGCAGCGCGGCTGTCTGCCACCGCACGAGACGTACGAGGTGCTCTCGCAGCTGTGTGATGGCCTCGGCGCTGCGCACGCGCGCGGCATCGTGCACCGCGATCTCAAGCCCGAGAACGTGTTCATCTCGACGAGCAAGCGGCGCGGCGTGCCCTTCATCGTGAAGATCCTCGACTTCGGGATCGCGAAGGTCACGCACGACAACCAGACGAGCGCGACGGGCACGTCGGCGATGGGCTCGCCGCTCTGGATGGCGCCCGAGCAGACCGAGTCGGGCACACGCCTACGGCCCGCGACCGACGTGTGGGCGCTCGGGCTCATGACGTTCTGGATGCTCACGGGCCGGAGCTATTGGCGCGCTGGCAACCAAGCCGAGATCGCGCTCACGCCCGTGTTCACCGAGGTGCTCGTGCTGCCGCTCGATCCAGCGTCGGTGCGCGCGGTGCAAATGAACCTCGGTCACCTCGTGCCGCCCGCGTTCGACGCGTGGTTCTTCCGCTGCGTCGCGCGCAACCACGACCAACGCTTCGTCGATGCGACGCAGGCCATCGCGTCGCTCACGCCGTACTTCTCGCTGATCGAAGCGTCGTCCGCGCGACGGATGATCCCGCAGACCGTCGCGATGCAGTCGGTGCCGCCGCCGCCGAGCTCCGCGCATGGCGCACCGGCCGACACGATCGCATCGGCGGCCGCGCCGACGCCGCTGCCACGCACGTCGTTCCAACCCGCGTACGACTCGAGCTCGGGACCGCACTACGTCCCGCAGAACACCGAGAAGAGTGGGCCGTTCGTGCCACCGACCATCCTCGGTGGATCGATCCCACCGGGCGTTCCGATGACTGTCGTCTCGCACGCGACGAGCACGCCACCGCCACACGCACAGCCTCACGGCGGCTCGTTCGCACCTTCATCGCACTCGCCCTCTCCGCCGCCCCACGGCTACGCGATCCCGCAGTCCGCGATCGCCACGTCACCGATGACGCCCACGCCGATGGGCCACGCGCCACACGTGACGCCGTACGTCGCGCAGCCGAGCCCGACGATCGCGCGCGCGTCGACCGAGGGCACCGTGCGCTGGGGCGTGCTCGGCGTGATCGGTGCGGTGCTCGTGCTCGGCATGCTCGTCGTGCTCGGCCTCGGCGTGCTGCTCCTCTGGCCGAGCGAGGCGCCGCCACCGCCGACGGCTGCGAGGCCCGACGCTGCCGTCGCGATGACGCCCGACGCCGGACACGACGCGGCGATCGAGCTGCCCGACGCGGGGACCGATGCCTGGATCAACCGACCGCGCGTGGGCCCGGGCACCGAGGATCCGGACTCTCAGCTCCTGGCCTCCGGACGCGAGGATCCGCCGAGCGACGAGGTCTTCCCCGACGGCAGCGATCGCCGCTTCGTCGGCGCGTGGGCCGGCGACGGCTGGCGCTACCGGCTGATGATCGATCTCGCGCGCGAGGGCCGCACGATGCGCGGCGCGATCCGGTGGACGCTCGCAGAGACGCCGGACGAGATGTACACGGCGCGGATCGGCGAGACGGCCACGGAGTACGTGAGCGGGACGTTCTCACCGCCGGGCGTGATCTCGCTCGATGGACAGTCCGTCACCGACGACTCGCTGATCTCGGCCGATCACTACGACCTCCACCTCGCCGACGACGGATCGGTCGTCGGCGTCGCGCGTGAGGGCGGCGGCCGGCTGACGGCGCGCATGCTCGAGTAGACAAGCGAGTCGCGGCGCGCCGTCAGACGCCGAACGCGCGAAACGGCTCGTCTCGCGAAGGAGCCTCGAAGAGGCGTACACGCTGACGGAGACCGTGGCGCTCGACGAGCGCACGCACGTGCGCGGCGCCAGCGACGACGTCGATCGGCGCGTGCACCAGGGTGAGCATGCCGGGCCACTGACCGCGCAGGACGACGGGCTTCGGTCGACGCTCGTGGTCCTCGCCGCTCTCGTGGAGCGCCGCGAACACGCCCTCCTCGGCGTCGAGGCGACATGCGGCGATCACGCGCTCGGTCTCCTCGCGCGTCTTCCAGCCGCCCTCCCGCCAGATCTCGTGCACGAGCACGATGGGATCGTGGGCGTGATCGATCTCGGCACCGACGCGCCCACCGCTCTTGTAGACGACCTCGCCGAGGAAGCGCGGGAACGTCACCGCGCAGTCGACGAAGACGAGGAGCTGATCGCCGAGCGCGATGGCCTGCGGCGGCGTGCCGTAGTGAGGCCAGTCGTCCATCGTGCCGACGCTCGGGTCGACCTCGATGCCATGCCTCGACGCGAGCTCGGCGAGCGGAGAGCGGCTGGGGCGCGGCGAGGCCTCGAGCCACTTCGCGTGGGCCTCGAACACCTCGCCGAGCTCCTTCGAGAGCGCGTCCACGCGCGCGACGTCCGTGAACGTCCCGAGCAGCGCGTACGCGCCCGAGTTGTTGCCCGAGAAGGCCTGCATGAGACGGAGCTGCATCATCGGATCACCTCTTCCCAGAGCGGCAGACGACGTACGTGGCCTCGATCCCCGACCTCGACCCGTGCCGCATCACCACGCGCGCAGCCGCGCTCGAGCACGGGACGCGTCCATCGCGCGCGCTCACGCGCGAAGAGCTCGATCAGCGCACGCGCGTCCGAGAACGGGACCGCGTCGTGATGGAAGCTGCACGGACGCATGCGTCGATCGCTCGTGACGACGACGAAGTCGCGGCCCGCGCCGCAGTCGCTACGTCGCGCGCCGAGCTTCTCGATCGACAGTCCACCGAGGCGATCGCCGAAGCAGACGTCGGCCGCGAAGCGAGCACCCGTCGCGCGGGCGAGCAGCGACATCGCGCGCGCCAGCGAACGATCCTCCGCGGGCGAGAGGAGCTTGCCGTCGTCGGGACCGTGGTAGCCGAGGAGCAGCACGTCACGCGCGCCGAGCGCGACCGCCTCGAGCACCACGTCCTCGAGGCGCGAGAGCACCTCGGGCGTCACGAGGAGGTTCACGCCGAAGCGCACGCGCGATCGCGCCAGCGCTGCGAGCGCCACGCGCCAGTCGCGCTCGTCGTGCAGCGACAAGCGCACCTGTCCGATCACGGGCGCGAGGCGCGCGAGCACGTCGTCGGTGAGCAGCGAGCCGTTCGTCGTCACGCTCACGGCGAGCGGCGTCTCGCGATGCAGGCGCTCGCACAGCGTGACGAAGCCCTTGAACGCGAACGGCTCACCACCGCCGAACGCGACCTCGAGCGTGCCCGCCTCGGCCATCTCTGCGAGGAACTCGAACGCGCTCTCCGCGGTCCACTCGCTCTTCGCGTCGAGCGGGCGCGAGCAGTACTCGCAGGAGAAGTTGCACGCGTTCGTGATGCCCATCTGCACCACGCGCGGCGCGCGCATCACGAGCTCACGCGTCTCGTCGCCCTCGGCGATCAGCGCGACGCCCGTACGTCGATCGAACGTGATCAGCGCGCCATCGAGGGGCACGGCGCGCGGCCGATCGAGCGACGAGCAGGGACTCATCGCTCGGAGAGTCGTCCCTCACCGCTTCCTGACAGTCGCGGGAGCGCATCGCGCCCGCGCCCATCACTCGAAGAACTTGTGCTTGGTCATGTCGAGCACCCCGGCGATCGAGATGCGTCCGTAGTCGGCCGCCCCCGTGTGGACCACGAGGTTGGGCGCCATCTCCGCGACACCGGGGCTGTGCGTGTGCCCACAGAGGACGACCACCGACTGCTGCGGATGCCACTCCGCGTGATCGCGCAGGACGTCGCCGACGGCCTTGCACGAGAAGAACGGCAGCCAGTCGTCGTTCGACGGCGCGCCCTCGTGCCACGTGCTCTCGCGGAACGGAGGCACGTGCGTCGCGACGATCACACGCCGCGCGTCGGTGGTCTTCGCGAGGAGCCCCGAGAGCGCGGTCGCCTCCTGATCACCGAGCGCGGCGAGCCGCGCGGCGAGCACCGACCGTGGCAATCCAGCGAGCTCGCGGATGAGGAGGTGATCGTTCAGCACGATGGGCGTCTCGATCACACGCCCGAGGCGTCCATCGCCGAAGCCGTCGCAGCCGACGAGCACCGTGTCGGCATCGAGGGGTACGGCGCCTGCGTCCGGCAGGTAGCGCAGCCACGGATCGCGAAGGGCGAGCTCGCGGACGTCTCGTCGCACGCCCTCGATCGAGCCCTCGTAGAAGTCGTGGTTGCCGAGCACGAACCAGATGGGCCGCGCGAGCGAGAGAGCGAGCTCGGCGAGGTGCGATCGAATCACGGGCGCGTGTGAGAGATCGCCGGTGAGGATCACGGCGTCGCACGTCGAGTCGCGCAGACTCTCCGCGAAGCGCACCCGCCCCTTCTCGGAGAGGTGATCGAGGTGGATGTCCGTGCACCACGCGATGCGCATGCGTCACCGTAGCGGATGGGGGTTGATGTTCGCGCGTCTCGCAGGCGAAATGACGCGCGATGCGTCCGTTCCTGCCGTTCGCGATCCGTGACGCGGTGATCCTCGCGATCACGCTCGGCGTGGTGTGGCTCGACGCATCGCTCGCGGATCGCGACATGGCGGCCATGGTGTTCGGCGTGCTCGCAGGCCTGCTCGTCCCCTACGCAGGCTTCCTCGCCCACGAGTGGGGCCACCTCGCGGGCACGCTCCTGAGCGGCGGGCGCGCGCACGCGCCGAGCTCGCTGGTGACGTTCTTCCTCTTCTTCTTCGACGTCGAGACGAGCACGCGCAGGCAGTTCCTCGCGATGTCGTACGGCGGCTACCTCGCGACACTCGTCGTGGTCGCGCTGCTGGCGGTGTGGATCGACGTCTCGCGCATCAGCGGCGTGATCGCCCTCGCGCTCTCCGTGATCGGCATCGGCGTGACGTTCGCGCGCGAGCTCCCGACGACCTGGTCGGTCGCACGAGGCGGCCCGCTCCCGACGGGCGGCGTGTACCGCGGCACGCCAGCCGAGTGACTACGTCGGCCGGGTGCGTGTCAGCTCCCTCGGAGCAAGAGGCTGCGCACCAAGCGGACGCCTTCGCGTGCGTCGCGCTCGCGCGCGCACGGCAGCGTGATCTCTGCGTCCGCGGTGACGACGCGGACTCCGTCGCGCCACAGATGCACGAGGACGATCGGCGGGCTCAGGCGCGTGGTGCCGCTCGCCTGCTCGACGCGCCACGCGCCGTGCTCCTCGATGAGCACCCAACTCGGTGCGTCCGCGTGGACGAGACGGACGCTGGCCTCGCCGCCTTCGCGGTAACCATCGCCCGGATGTGCGCGCTCGATCGTGAACGGCGGGCGTGCGGCGAGGTCCGCGTGTCCGACTCGAGGACGCCGCGCGAGGCTCCGCACCAGCGTGCGTCGATCGAAGCGCGTGAGGTCGGGCCACGCGAGGTGGATCTCGTCGAGGACGCGACGTGCGTCGACCGCGGCCTCGATGTCCACGTGCCGCGTCTCGCCGTGGATCGTGTCGATCCGCAGGCCCGCCGTGGTCATGACGATGCGCGCGACGTTCTCGCGCAGGACGACGACACCGCGGGTCTCGACCAGTCGATCGGATTCGACGCGTAGCTCGCTGGCCGTGCCCGCGAGGCTCTGGATCGTCAGGGCGACGACGCCACCCAGCAGGGACAGCACCGCGAGCGGGATCGACTGCGTGGCGACGAGCAGCGTGACCACGGTGGTGTTGGCGCCGATCGCGAGCGCGATCAGCTCGCTCGCGCGCCGGCCCGATCCCGAGACGCGCAGCGACCCGTGTCGCACCACGTCACCGAAGATCTCGATCGGCCGCCCGCACCTGTCGCAGCGGTCCTTGGCGTCTCGCGCGAGCGCGACGGCGCACCACGGACACTCGATGACCCCGCGCGACATGGATGGAACGAACGCCTCGCCCACCAAAAGCTTCCCCGCACACCGCCGCGGCGCCGACCGCCCGAGCTCACGTGGTGTGTTCGTCGGCGAGTGCGAGTGCTGCGGCTTCGCGAACGCGCTCGCCCTCGTGCGGGTCGTCGGCCAGCTCACACAAGCGTCGCCGCGCGACCCGATCAGACACGTCGCAGGCGTCGGCCGCGATCTCGCGGCTCACCGATTCAGAGTCCCAGAGCCCCTCCCGAATCCGCTCTCGCACGGCCACGTGCTCTCGATGCGCCGAGAGCGCTCTCAGAGCGCGTCCGCGTCCGTACGAGTACGCCGTTTCGTCGTGCACCACGCAGAGAACCGGTAACGACGCCGCGTCGCCGATCGTCGAGAGCGCATCCACGAGCGAGCAGAGCCGGTAGTGGTCGCGCCCCGCATGAGCTTCAACGACACCCGCCTCGATCATCGGGCGATCGACGTCGGTCGCGTGTCTGGCGAGCACACGCTCGGCGGCGAGCGAGAGCGGCCACGGCTCGTCCAGCCATGAACGTGCGCGCGGCAGGGAGTGCTCGGGCGGTAGCGAATCCAGGAGACGCAACCGCTCCCGTCGCTCTCGGGCCCCGTCGCTCCTTCGGGCGAGCGGATCGGTCTCCAAGCGAAGGGCTTGCTCACGCAACGCGCGCTCGACGTCGTCGAGACATCTCGACGGCTCACTCACATCCCTCGCAGCTCGGGAACGAGGCGCGGAACCACGATGCGTGGGCTCGATCGGCGCAACCGACACCATCGACGCCAGCTCGTGCCCCACGTGATCTCCATGAGGCCCACTCTCAGCGCACCGCAGCGCCTCGAGCGCAGCAACGTGACCGCGGCGCGCGAGCTCACCGAGCACGCCGATCGGGAGCCACGCATCCGACTCGTTCGAACCTCGCTCGTGCAGCCTCGCCGCGATGGCGGAGATGTCTGCATGGTGAGGCGCGAGCAACGTTGCGTAGTAGCCGGCGCGCTGCTCGACCTGTCGATCCCACCGCGGGTCGTCGAGCACGAGGGCGATCACATCGCCCAATGCCGTGGCCCCCGCGTCGCGCGCCGCAAGCCAACCGCGCCCACGACCCGTCGCAAGCCAGGCACGCCTCGAGCTGACCGTCTCCTCCGACACGCCCCCGTCGTGACACGCGACCGCGCGAGAGGCCCGACGGAGAACGTTCAGCGCTTCTTCTTGCCGTCCGACGCGGGCGTCTTGCCTCGCTTCGCGCGCTGGTATGCGTCGCCATCCACGTCTTCGCCGGCGGCCCAGCGACGCATCGTCGGGACGATCACCGCGCCCCAGGTCTTGCTGAGACGGAGCGCGAGGAAGTCTCGGTAGAGCGTCGCGAGCAAGTCTTCGAGCTCGCGCGTCATCGTCATGCGCTCTTGGAACGCGGCCTCTTCTTCGAGCTCGCGCTCGCGCTCTTCGTCGCCCGGGCGCTTTCTCTTCGGGCGACCGGGCTTCTTGCCCGACATCTCGTCGACGAGGTCACCACCGAACGTCGTCGTCTCGCCGTCACCGTTGGCCCCACCCCCAGCAGCTTTGTCGAGCAAGGTGCGGAGCTTGAGGCCGCGGAGCGCGAAGCTCTCGGCGTCGATCGCGAGCGAGGTCTCGTCGTCCTTCCACGCGACGCGGATGCCCGCGGCTTCGGGGAGCTGGCCGCGCTGGAGCGCTTCTTTCGCTTCACGTCCGAGGCCGGGCATCGGCGCCGCGATGCGGGTGCTCTCCTCGCCGAGCGAGAGCACGAGCTTCTTCTCGATCCACAGGCCGAAGCTGCCGTGCTCGCTGGTGGAGAGCGTGGCCTCCGAGAGCTCCGACTCCATCCACAGCCACAGGAGGAGCTCGCGCCCCACGAAGCGTCGCTTCTCGACGAGGTCGATGAGCTGCATCAGCGGCCTCCCTTCTTCTGTGCCGCTTGCGCGCTCTCGGTCGATCGCGCTTCCACGAACAACGACGTCGGCTCGATCGTCTCCCACGCCTCGAGCTGCGCATCGGAGAAGCCGAGACGACGGCCCAGCGTGAACGGCGACTCGGGCGTGAGCTCGAAGCCGAACGTCTTCTGGAAGAGATCGATCATCGTGTCGGTCGTCTTCTTCGAGTGCGTGAAGAAGCGCACCACGTTCTCCTCGAGCGACCACGAGAGATCGACCGCGCGGATCGACGGCAGGAGCTTCTTTCGCAGCTCGCGCGTGACGAGCTCCTTGATCTCGGCCTTCTCGCGGCGACCGAGGCGATCACGCTCGCGACGCTGCTTCTCCTGCGCCTCGACCTCGCGCAGGCGCGTCTTGAAGAGCGCCGACGGAATCGCCCACTTGTCGGTGCGGAGGCCGAGGTTGAGGAAGCCGTCGAGGAAGAGGCGCGAGCGATCGAGCTCGATGTCCATCGGCTCGCCCATCACGCACCACCCCGAGCGCTCCGCGTCCGGCTCGTTCGGATGAAGCGGCTTGAGCGCGTGCTTGAGAATGGCCTCGTGCGACCTCGACACGAAGTCGCGAGGGAGCTTCGTCTCGACGAAGAAGCGTTGGTAGCTGAGCGATCCCGAGAGCGCCGACATGGGTCGCCGCGTGTACCACGACCTCGCAGGGACGCTGCATTCGCGGCGCACACGCCTCACTCGCGAACACGCCGATCGTCGGCTTGTCCGGACATGCACCGAACGGCATCTCTCCGTTCCCATGAGCAGAGACGGCCTCCTTCGCGCGATGGCAACCCTGGACGAGCACGTCTCGGTCGCAGGCACGACTGCGACCGACGCGCCGCTGGTCCTCGCGCTGCCGGATGGAAACGAGCGCGCCGTCGATGATCCCGGCTTCGTCTCGTGGCTTCTCTCGCGTGGCGAGGCTGCGCCGTTCGGGGTCGGCGACGAGACGCGGCTCGATCCCACCGTGCGCAGCGCGGTTCGCCTCTCGGCGCGCGGGTCGGTCGCGGTGCGAGGCTTCGATCCGGCGAGCCTCCTGCCCGAGATCGAGGCGACTCTCTCGCCGCGCGAGCACCTCTCGGCGAGGCTCACCGACGTCGTCCTCTATTCGATCGGCGGACACTTCGCGCGTCACAAGGACACGCCGCGGACGGCGGATCTCGTCGCGACGCTGGTGGTGGCGCTGCCGATCGAGCACGAGGGCGGAGCGCTCCGCATCGGCCGCGAGACGATCGACTGGAGCGGCCCGTGCGCGCCGAACCAGCTTCGCTGGGCGGCGATGTTCACCGACGTGGATCACGCGGTCGAGGTCGTGCGACGAGGCGCGCGCGTCACGCTCACCTACGCGCTCGAGCGAACCGGACGAGCCCGCGACGATCTCACGTGGAGCGCGCGCATGGCCGACGTCCTCCGCGAGCTCGAAGACCTCGAGATGCCTTCGAGGCGCGACGCCGAAGGAAGTCGCGACGAAGCTCGCGGCGCGACGCAGCCGCTGTTCGTGCCGTGCGCGCGCCACGCGATCGTGGGTGACGGGTCGCAGCCCCCGTCTCTCGAAGCGCTCCGCGGCTCCGACCGCGACCTCGCGCACGCGCTCGTGGAGGCTGGATACCGCGTGTCCGCTCGCGCGTGCTTGGCGGCGCGGCGACTCGACGACTTCGTCCGCCCGACGAGCCGCGACTGGGACGCGACGGCGCCGGAGGTCTACCTCGCGCGCCTCGTGGATCCGTTCACGGACGACGACGCGAGCGCGCTGCGCGTGGGCGTGACGTTCGTCCCTGCGATGCCCGACGGCGGCGGTCTCATGGACGACGAGACGAGCGATCTCTCGGATCGCTGCGAAGCGGTCCCCGACGACGCATGGCTCGCGCGCCCGGCGTCGATCGCCACCTTCTTCGCGGAGCGCGAGTTCTGCGAGTACGGCCTGGTCGGCAACGACGCCGCGGAGTCGTTCCTCTACCGGCTGGTGTGCCTCGAGGTCGAGCGAGCCTGACGCCACACACGGACGGTCGGGCTCGACGACTGACGCCCCGATGGCGACGGGTCGACCGACTCGTTCGACGTGTCGCGGGCTCTGGGCACGAGTCGGGAATCGGGCCGCCCTCGGCGTCGGTTTGCGCGGCCATGTCGCGCGCCGTCGAGTCTCTCCGTGTCCACGCCCGGGCCGT
This sequence comes from uncultured Sandaracinaceae bacterium, assembly GCA_964502175.1. Classification (GTDB taxonomy): domain Bacteria; phylum Myxococcota_A; class Polyangia; order Polyangiales; family Sandaracinaceae; genus JAFLCL01. The sequence continues at coordinate 78,719 of CAZCVE010000022.1, read as the reverse complement.
GCTGCCCTTCCTGTTCACCGCGGCGCTGTACATCGCGCGGTGGCAGCACACCGGATCGACACGGCTGGGCTTCCTCGTGTTCAACCTCGTGCTCGCCGCGATCCCGCTCGGGTTCGCCATGATGGCGTCGTACGCGCACCGCAAGGAGCGGAGCGGGATCGCGATCGGTCTGCTCGCGGGGTGCCTCTTGTTCCTGCCGAACGCGCCCTACGTCGTCACCGATCTCATCCACCTGCGCGCGCGGCCCGGTGCTCCGCTGTGGTTCGACATCGCGCTGTTCGGCAGCGCAGCGATCGCAGGCGTGGTGCTCGGCGTGGCCGCGCTGCGCCAGGCGCGCGTGACGTTGCTGGCGCTCTTCGGTCCACGCGTGACCTTCGTGATGCTCGGCCTCGCGACGTTCGCGAGCGGCTTCGGCATCTACCTCGGTCGCTTCGTGCGCCTGAACAGCTGGGACGCGGTGCTGCATCCGGGCGCCGTGCTCAGCGACGTGCTCCCGACGTTCGTCGATCCTCTCGCGCACTCCAAGGCCTGGATGGTCACCCTCGTCTTCGGCGCGCTCTTCACCGTCGCGTACCTCGCCGCTCCACGCTCCGACTCGCGGGCTCACTGACGCGAGGCACGCGACGTCATCCGCCCTTGCCGCCGCGCACCACGAGCAGGATGAAGCCGAGCGGGGCCAGCACCGCGAGGAGGCAGCACACGGCGCCTCCCGCCATCTGCGCCAGCGCCGATCCTGCTCCCTCGCCGATCATGTCGAGGGGCTCGTTCACGCGCGGGTCGTCTGCGAGGTAGCGAACCGGGATCGTGCCGGTCACCTGGGATCGCTCCCACGCGTGCCGATCGACCCCGACCCAGCCCTGCTCTGCGACGCGCTCGAACGGCGGATACGCGGCGGAACGGGCATCCGCGACCTCGGGCTGCTCGAGTCGGCGGTCGCCTCGCCCGAGGCGTCGTTCGACGGGCGGTACCTCCACGCGACGCTGCCCGAGATGGCCGCCGCGTACCTCGTCCACCTCGCGCAGAACCATCCGTTCGTCGACGGCAACGAGCGAGTCGCAGCGGCCGCGATGATCTCGTTCGTCTATCTCAACGACCTCGACCTCGATCTCGACGAAGACGAGCTCGTCGAGCTCACCCTCGGTGTCGCGAGCGGGCGAACCACGAAAGCGGCTGCTGCCGTGCTGTTGGCCGAGCGCCTTCGCTGACCCCTTCGATCATGTCCGAGGTGTCGCAGCTCGGCGTCTCGTAGAGACGGCGCTCGCTTCGCGTTTGGGCGGGCTCGCGCTACAAGGCCGTCCTTCCCATGACGATCACGCTCTACGACACGATGACCGCGAAGAAGCAGCCTTTCGTTCCGGCCGAGCCGGGCAAGGCGCGCATCTACGTCTGCGGTCCGACCGTCTACGACTACTCGCACGTCGGGCACGCGCGCTGTTACGTGATCTACGACGTGCTCGCGCGACACCTGCGCAGCCGCGGGCTCGAGCTCAAGTACGTCCGCAACATCACCGACGTCGACGACAAGATCGTCAACCGCGCCAAGGAGCGCGGTGAGACGCCGACGGCCCTCGCGGAGCGCTTCACCAAGCACTTCCACGAGGACATGGAGTCGCTCGGCAACCTCCCGCCGGACGTCGAGCCCACGGTGTCGGGCCACATCGCGGAGATCATCGCGTTCATCGAGGGCCTCATCGAGAAGGGCCACGCGTACGCGGTGGACGGCGACGTGTACTTCCACGTGCCGTCGTTCGAGGGCTACGGAAAGCTCTCGCACCGCCCCGTGGAGGCGCTCGTCGAGGGCGCGAGCGGACGCCTCTCGGACGAAGAGACCAAGCGCAAGAAGCACCCTGCGGACTTCGCGCTGTGGAAGAGCCAAGACGCCGACGCGTGGGGCTGGGCGAGCCCGTGGGGACACGGCCGACCGGGCTGGCACATCGAGTGTTCGGCGATGTGCAGCAAGCACTGCGGCACGACGATCGATCTCCACGGCGGCGGTCTCGATCTCGTGTTCCCGCACCACGAGAACGAGGTCGCGCAGAGCGAGGCCGGCAACGGCGCGCCGCTCTCGCGCCACTGGATGCACAACGGCTTCGTCGAGGTCGACAAAGAGAAGATGTCGAAGAGCCTCGGCAACTTCTTCACCGCGCGTGAGCTCTTCAACCGCTACGCGCCCGAGTCGATGCGCTTCGCGATGATGACGGTGCACTACCGCTCGCCGCTCAACTTCGACGTCACGCTCGATGACGCGGGGAACATCCTCGGCTTCCCGCTCTTCGAGGAGAGCGAGAAGCGCCTCGAGTACCTCTACGAGACGCGCGAGCGCCTCGCGTCGATCGATCCATCGCGCATCGTGGCCGAGGGCGACGTGCCCGAGGGGATCGCCACCTTCGTCGCCAACGTCGGCAGCGCGCTCGACGACGACCTCAACATGCCGCAGGCGCTCGCGGCGCTGAGCGAGCTGCTCAAGGCCGTGAACGAGCTCGTCGAAGGAACGCGGCGCAAGAAGGGCACCTCTCCCGCGAAGGCGATCGAAGCAGCGGATGCAGCGTTCGACGTGCTCCGCCGTGAGCTCGGCATCGGCGTCGCCACGCCGCCGATCTTTCTGCGCGGCCTGCGAGACAAGCGCAGCAAGGCGCGCGGCATCACCGACGCCGACGTCGAGTCCCGCATCGCGGCGCGCAAGGCCGCGCGCGACGGCAAGGAGTTCGCGAAGGCCGATCAGCTGAGGGACGAGCTCGTCGCGATGGGCGTCGAGCTGATGGACGGGCCGAGCGGAACGAGCTGGCGCATCCCGGGCTGAGGCCGGGATGCAGGACGCGTTCGACACCGATGTCTTGATCCTCGGCGGGAGCCTGCTCGGGGTGGAGCTCGTGCATCAGCTGCTGCGTCGATCGGGGGGCCGCTCGGGGCGCGCGATGCCGCGCTTCTGCGTGGTCGATCGGCTCGCACGGCACGACTACATCCCGCTCTGCCACGAGCGGCTCACCGCGCGGCTCACCGTCGAAGAGTCGAGGCTCGACACCGAGCGCTACGTGACGAGCCACGGCGGCGAGTACGTCGTCGGCGAGATCGTCGCGATGGATCCCGCGGCCCACAGCGTCACGCTCGCGTCGGGTCGCACGCTGCGCGGTCGCGCGGTCGTCGTCGCGCTCGGATCCGACGTGGCGCCGCCTCCTCACGTCGAGGCCGCGCCCGCGAGCGTCACCAAGCACCTCACGGGGCTCAAGTTCGCGCGGGAGCTCGTGCCCGTGGACGCAGCGCTCGAGGATCGACGCGAACGACCGACGCGCATCGCGGTGGTGGGCGGCGGCATCTCGGGCTGCGAGCTCGCCGGTGAGCTCGCGGTGTGGGCCGAGCGGAAGAAAGGCGCGACCGTCACGCTCGTGCAGCGCGGTGAGCGCTTGCTCGAGGGCCTCACGCCGTTCGTGTCTCGCGCGGCGCTGCGTGTCTTGCGACGACAAGGCGTGGATGTGCGCCTCGGATCCTCGATGCAGGTCGACGCCGACGGAACCACGCGTGTGCACGCGGTGTCGAGCGGCGCCGCGAGCGAGACGACCGCGGAGCGACCGTTCGATCTCGTGATCTGGTCCGCGGGCGTCACGCCGCCTCCCATCGCCTCGAAGCTCGGCCTGTCCACGGACACGCGCGGCTGGGTGCGTGTGAGCCCGACGCTGGAGTGCCTGCGGGACGAAGCGCCCACCGCGGCCACGCACGCGGGCGTCTTCGCGGGCGGTGACATCATCCAGATCTACGAGGGCACGACGCCGATCCGCGCGATGCGCCGCGCGATCGAGGCGATCGTGCAGGCGTCGGCGATCGCGAAGAACGTGCTCGCGATCCTGCGCGCGAAGGACGAGGCCGCCGGCCGCAGCGCGCTCCGCCCTTACCGCCCGCTCGGCGACTTCCCCCACGGCGTGAGCCTCGGAGCGCGCTCCCTGCTCGTGCTCGGCCCCATCTGCTTCGACCTCTTCGCGTTCACCGTGTGGTTCCGCCGCTTCCTCATGTGGCGCTACCTCGCCAGATACGCACGCAAGCGCTGATCACTCCGTGTCGATGTGATCGCGCATCGGCTCGCGGAGGAGGATGCGGCTCACGGCCTCGGGGACGACGAGGCGGGTGATGTCGAGGAGCTCGTCGTAGGTGACGTGCACGATCGTCTGCTGGAGACCGGGCTCGCCGATCGGCGTCACGCTCATGACGTGCAGCCCCGGGCACGTGCGCAGCAGCTGCGACGCGGACAGCGGTGGCAGGTCGACCCACACGTCGAGCGCGCGCGAGGATGCCTCGTGCGAGTGGAGGTTCTCGAGGCGGTGCTGTGCTTCGATCGGCATCGACTCGATGCTCGCGGCGCGCGGGAACGTCGCACAGTCGGGCACTGGCGCCTCGGAGAGCCGCGCGATGCGCGCGCGTCGCGCTGCACGCTCGGCGACCTGTCGCACGGCGCTCGGCAGGATGTCGTCGTGCTCGGTCGGCGCGTCCAGACCGCCGTACCCGCGGCGATCGAACCACGAGCCTCGATCCCCCGTGACGCGCCCGATCTCTCGCGTGACGAGGACGGCGCGCAGCGGGACCGCGAGGCGCACGCCCGTGTGCGGCAGGACGAGCACGCCCGGATCTCCTGCCGAGAGACGATGCTGCCAGCTCACCTGCCCGAAGACCTGCGCGCGCGCGTGCGTCTGGAGCACGCGCGCGACGACCTCGCAGGCCTCCTCGCATGCGTCGTCGATCAACACGATGATGTCGCGCTTGATCTCCGCGAGCGGTATCGCGCGCGGAGGAAACGGCTGCGCGAGACGTCTCAGCGCGGGCTCGACGGACGCCGGCTCGCCCAGCCCGAGCTCGCGCGCGGCAGCCCGCATCGCCACGCCGCGCGGTGTGGAGGACACGTGCAGCTCCGTGAGCGGCGCGTCCGACGTGAAGGCGGCGAGGAGCGATGCGAGCGCCCACGGGTCGCTCCCGCGCGCGCCGCGCAGGTCGATCACGACCGCGTTCGTGCTCTGCGCCGCCGCGAGCGAGATCCCGAGATCGGCCCACGCAGGGTCGTCCTCCGAGGCGAACGCTCGGATGCCGAGCACCACCACGGGGACCTGCGCGATCTCCACACGCACCGCGTGGAGCGGCGCCGCCTGCGCTGCGATGCCCTCGCCCATGCGCGAGCCCCCGTAAGGGATGCCGCCGCCCGTGCCTTCGTCGCCACGACATCGGTGCGCGAGATCCCGATCGAGGCTCACGCGCACGCTCGGATCGATCAGCGACGTGAGCGCGCTGCCGAGCGCGTCGCAGAACGACTGCGCCGTGTGCGAGCGGCGCGTGATCTCGCCGAAGCGAGCGCGCAGGCTCGCGAACGTGTCGGGCGTCACGAAGGCCCGACCTTCGTGCTCGTGCTCGAGCACGTCGATCACGAGCGCGAGATCGTGCACGACGTCGTCGTCGGCGAGCGGCGCGTCGGGCGCGGGAGATGGCGTCGTGATCGACGCGATCGGCTCGTCCGGCAGGAGGACCAGCGGCCGCGCGGGACGTGCCCCACACGCAGCGATCGACGCCAGCATCGCGAGCGACGCGACGACCGAGAGCGACGCCCTCGGAGGCCGCTCGATCACGATCAGCCCGCCTGGCCTTCGGCGAGCACGTGCGAGCGGAAGCGCGCCCAGTGCGTGCCCACGAACGACTCGGCCGCGGCGCGCGTCGTCGCGAGCGACTCGGCGTCTGCGCCGTACGAGAGAGCGCTCTCGATCGAGATCAGCGCAGCGACGTGGCGGCCTCGCAGCCCGAACGCTCGCGCGAGGGCGCTGTGTGTCAGCGCGCGCGCGTCACGGAGCGCCTCGGGCGTCTCTTCCGTGTCGTTCTCCCAGAGCGCGAGCGCGCGGCGGAGCAGGCCGATCGCCTCGCCCGAGCGCTCGCTCAGCATGTAGGCCTCGCCGAGGCGTCGGAAGAGATCCGCGCCGTGCGCGCCGTCGCCGCCCCACTGGATGCCGAGGCGCAGCACGTCTTCGGCCCAGTCGTTCCGGCCCAGCGCGGCATACGCAGACCCGAGCAGGCCGAGCGCGCGCACGATGCCGCGGCGCGGCTCGTCGGTGATCGCCATGCCCTCGGGCGTGCGGAGGATCATCGAGAGCGGGCCCGGCCAGCCACCGAGGAGCGACACGACACGCTCGTGACGTCCCTCGCTCGCGGCGAGCTCGGCCTCCGGGATCGCGGCGAGATCGATCGCGAACGGAGTGCCCGCGCGGTACTTGTCGGCCTCGCCGCGGATGCGCTCGCGCACCATGTCGCGGAGCTCGTCGACGCTGAGGTCGGCGTCGAGCTCGTCGACGCGACACGAGACGCGCGCGCCGAGCTCTTCGTCGTCGGGGATGCGGAGCTCGAGCAGCTCGATGCCCAGCACCGGCGCGAGCAGCACGTTGCGCACTCCGATGAACGCCTGGAGCGCCTCGGGCGAGACGTCGTGCTCGAGACGCGCGGCCACGTCTTCTTCGCCGATCAGCGCGTTCGCGAGACGACGTCGGAAGTCGCCCAGCGTCATCTTCTGCGTGGGGCCCTCTTCGCCGAGCCCGAACTCGATGTTCGAGCGCTCCGCGTTGCGGCCATCGACCTGGAGCGCGGTGATGCGCAAGCCCGCGACGATCGAGAACGCGACGAACCGGTCGCCCACGATCTGGCAGAGCTGCGCGAACGCGGCCGAGCCGGCGCCGAGTCGCTCGAACCAGCCATCGGCGCGAACGGCGTCGAGAGAGATCGTTCGCACGCCCTTGGCGGAGCCACTCGAGACGAATTGCGTCATTCCGGACGGAGGATCTTCGTGTCCGCGGGCCCTCGCCGTCAACGGCGATGTTCCCAGCGCCCCGACTCACCCAGCGCCCCGACTCACCCAACGCGTCGAGCGCGCGCGTCAGAGGCCGAGCTTCTGGCGGTACCACGCGAGCGTGCGGCCGATGCCCTCTTCGAGATCGACGTGCGCGCGGAAGCCGAGGAGGCGCTCGGCCTTCTTCACGTCGGGCACGCGGAGCTCCACGTCCGGGAAGTCCCACTTCACGAACTCGATCGGGGAGGTCGCGCCCGAGAGCCGGATGATCAGCTGCGCGAGCTGGTAGATGGTGATCGTGCTGCGCGCGTTGCCGATGTTGAACGACTGACCCACCGCGCTGTCGAGCACGAGCGCGCGCTGGATGCCGTCGACGATGTCGTCGATGTAACACCAGCTGCGGATCTGATCGCCCTCGTTGTGGATCGTGATCGCCTCGTTCTTGAGCGCGCGCACCACGAACGCGTGGATCGCGCCCTCGCCGACCTGGCCGGGGCCGTAGATGTTGAAGGGACGGATCGAGCAGGTGGGAAGAGAGAACTGCTTCCAGTAGTTGTGCGCGAGATGCTCGGTCGCCAGCTTCGACACGGCGTACGTCCAGCGCGCTTCGCCGACGGCCCCGAGGCTCGTGACGTCGGCCTCGCGCACGCGGAACGCGTAGCTGCCGAAGACCTCGCTCGTCGAGAAGTCGATGAAGCGCTGCACGTTGCCGACTTCCTTCGCGGCACGGAGCGCGTTCATCGTGCCCTCGAGGCTGATCTCCATCGTGAGCACGGGGTGCTTGAGGACCGTGTCGACGCCGGCGATCGACGCCATGTGCACCACGTAGTCGGCGCCCTCCGTGGCCTTCTTCAGCGCGGCGAAGTCACGCACGTCGCCGACGATCAGCTCCACGTTCGGGTGCTCGTCGAGGCCCGTGTCCGCGAGCGCGTTCCTGCGCAGGTTGTCGAAGATGCGGATGCGGTTCGCGTCGCACAGCGCCTTCGTCAGCGCGGTGCCGATGAAGCCGGCGCCACCGGTGACGAGCAGCGTCTTTCCGCGGAGCGCGGCGTGGGGGCTCGAAAGGTTCGGGGCGGTCGGTTCGTTCATGCGCGCGGACGGCTACCACGTCGCCCATCGCGCCGCGAGCGCGTCCTCGTGTCCGCTGGGCTTTTCGCGCTGGGCTTCGCCCAGACGGTTTTTTGGGTTGATGGCACAGGGCGGCGGCGTGACGATCCCGTCATCGCGGGACGGCGCCTCCGCCAGCGCGTGTTGCAGGAGCAGCCATGAGCATCTTCGATCGATTCAATCGCGTGCTGAAGTCGAACCTCAACTCGCTGGTCGACAGCGCCGAGGACCCGACGAAGATGCTCGACCAGACCGTCCTCGAGATGGAGGGTGAGCTCAAGCGCGCCAAGGGTGATCTCGTCACGCAGCTCGGCACCGCCAAGCGCCTCGACAAGAAGGTCATCGAGGCGAACGAGGAGGTCACGGGCTGGGAGAACAAGGCCGTGCTCGCGCTGCGCTCCGGCGACGAAGAGCTCGCGCGCGAGGCGCTCAAGATGAAGCACAAGGCCAAGGCGAACGCCGAGGGCCTGCAGCGGCAAGCCGACAGCGCGTCGGCCGCTTCGGGAAAGCTGCAGGACTCGATCGCAGACGCAGAGCGCCGCCTCGAGGATCTGAAGGCACGCAAGACCACGCTCGCCGCGCAGGTCCGGAGCGCGCGCGAGGCACCGACGGGCGGCATGTCCACGGGCAGCCTCGGCAGCCTCGATCGCCTCACGGGCCGCATCGATCAGCTCGAGGCCGAGGTCGAGGCCTCGGCGGTGCTCGACGATCCCGATCGCGCGGCGGTCGACGCCAAGTTCCGCGCGCTCGAGCGCAAGACCGGCGGCTCGGTCGTCGAGGACGATCTCGCGGCGCTCAAGCGCAAGCTCGAGGGCTGAGTGCGCTCGCAGGGGCGCGCGTGAGCGAGCAGGCGCGAGGAGCCGTCGGGGGCCCCGAGCTCGAGCGCGTCGTGTTGTGGGCGCGCGTGTCCGCGCCCACCGGAGCAGACGCGGTGCCGCGACGCTCACGACCTCCGCGGAGCGAGACCACGTACTCGTTGAGCGGCGCGATCCGCGCGCTCGAGGCGCGCCTCCGCGCGGGCGGCGGCACGGTAGAAGCCCAGCTCTCTGGGCAGCTCGTGTGCTCGTTCGCGTCGAGCGACGCGATCGACGCCGTGGAGCTCGGCCTCGAGCTGCTCGACGAGGCCGACGGCTACGATCTCTCCATCGCGCTCTCGCTCTCGCCCACGTGGAAAGACGCGGGCGTGCACATCGGCAGCGCGTTCGACGACTCGTTCTTCCTCGCCGCGCGCGCGAAGTCGGGCGAGCTCCTCGTCGACGGCTCGCTGCGCGATCGCGTGCCCGGCACGTACCTCTTCACGCGTCAGGTCTCCCAAGGCGGCGTGCGCGCCGGCTCGATCGATCGGCGTCATCCGCGGCGCTCGGAGTGTCTCGCCAGCCTCGAGACGCTGGCGCATCCGCCGCTCGTCTCCGCGACGCGCGAGCTCGTCGAGCCGCTCTCCGCGGCGATGAAGCCCGGCGCGCTCGTCGTCCTCGAAGGTCCCCTCGGCGCGGGCGCCGTCGAGCTCGTCGACGCCGCGCGAGCGAGGTCTGGGGTCACGCGCACGCTGTGGATCGGCGCGGCCTCGGGCGCGCTCGCGACGCTCGAGAGCCTGCGGCGCGCGCTCGCGGCGCTGCCCGAGCACGGCGAGTCGAGGGTGGTCGACGGCGACATCCTGCCGCTCCGCGAGATCGTGGCCTCGACGATCGCGCTGCTCGGATCGGAGCCGACGTGGATCGTGCTCAACCCTCTGGCGGCGATCGACATCGCGAGCCTCGAGGTGATCGCCGCGATGCGCGCGGCGCGCCCCGATCTCGCGATCGTCGCGCGCGCGCCGCTCGACGCGCCGCTCCCTGCGATCCTCGGCGCGAGCACCGCGCGCTTCACGCTGCCCGTGCTGCGCACGAGCGACGCGCGCGAGGTCGTGCGCGCGATCCTCGGCCCGGCCACGACCGACGACGTGGTGCGACGCGTGGCCACGATGGGCGGCGACTCGACGCTCGGCTGCGAAGAGGCCGCGCGCCTCTTGGTCGCGTCGGGTGATCTCGTGCGCGAAGGCGACGCGTTCGTGTGGCGGACGACACCGCGCGCCGGTGTCGAGGGCGTGGGCGTCGAGGATCTCGCGCGCGCCCGCATGGAGCTCATCCCGTCCGAAGCACGCCGCGTGCTGGAGATCTCGGCGGTCCTCCCGCGCGAGGCATCGACCACGCTGCTGCGCGCCGTCGCAGCGCACGATGGCCTCGCGCCACGCGCCGTCACCGAGGCGCTCTCGGTGCTCGGCGCCGAGGGGTGGCTCACCGCGCGCGACGAGCCGACGCTCCACTTCGTGCGGCGCATGGTGCAGACGACGATGCCACCCGCGCGCTTGGCCGAGCTCCATCGCTTCGCGGGAGACGCCATCGTCGACGATCCCACGCACCGACACGCCGTCGCGCACTTCGCGCTCGAAGGCGGGCGCGACGACGACGCGCGCATGCACGCGCGGCGGACCGGCGAGGCGCTCCAGGCGATGGGCTTCGTTCACGCGGCCGCGCGCTTCGTCGGCGCGCCTTCGATCGCGCCGATCCCGCGCGAGATCCCGCCTCCGCGCGAGCCCATCACGCGCAGCACCGCGCCGAGCGCCCGCGCCGACGGGCTGCCGAGCTCCCCCTACTCTCCTCTCGCGTCGTCGAGCGCCGGGACCACGCCAGTGACCGAGGAGGTCGCGCTCGACGACGGCGAGGTCGACGACACCAAGGGCCCCGACGCGCGCGTGCTCCGCGCTGCGCTGCGAAACCGCGACGTCGCCGCGATCGAGCGATGGGTCGAGCAGGCCACGCTCGCGGGCGCAGAGCTCGCGACGATCGCTCGACTCCGCGCGGTGATCGATCTCCTCCGCGGCGACTTCGCGAACGCCGAGGCGCGGCTCGCGCGCTCGGGCGACGAGACCGGCCCCAAGCCGTTGCTCGCGCAGGCGATGGTCGCGCTGGGTGCCGGGCGGTCCGCCGACGCGGTGAGGTGCGCGATGCGCGCCCTCGCCCTCTCGATCCGACGCGGCGACGCGCGCGGCAAGAGCGCCGCCTACCACGCGCTCGCGGCCTGCTACCGCGCCGAGCAACGCGTCCAGGATGCCGAAGGGCTCGCGAGGTACGCATGAGATCGATCGTTCTACGAAGCGCCGCCCTCCTGCTCGCGCTCGCAGGCTGCGGCTCGGGCGAGACCACCGCGACCGCCGTCGCGCAGCCCGCGCAGATCGCCGTGGTGTCGAGCGTGGAGCGCGACGTGTCGGCCTGGCTCGATCGCGCAGGACCCGCGCCGCACAACGGCGTGAACCCGCAGATCGAGCTGCCGCCGACGCTCGTCCGCGACGGAGCCACGTTCTTCCAGCACGCGATCACGTCCGGCGCGGAGCAGCGTCGTCGCGACGCCGCGTCTGCGCTCGCGCGCCACCCCGAGCCCGCCACGCAGCGCACCTTCTGGCTCGCGCACCTGTCGAGCAGCGACGCGGCGGTGCGACTCTTCGCGCTGACGAGCGTCGCGGAGGTGCACGCGCCCGAGGACTTCGAGCCGTTCGTGCGCGCATGCCTCACGACCGGCGACACGAACACGCTCGCCGTCCGCGCGCGCGACTGGGCGGATCCGCGGGCCGTGCCGATCATGGCCGAGCTCCTCCTGAGCGGCGACCTCATCGCGGCCAACGCCGCCATCTCGCTCTCGCAGCTGCCGCGCGTGCCCGCGCTCGCGGCCGAGCAGGTCGACCCGAACGCGACCGCGGTACACCTCGAAGGAGGCGCCTGGCGCGCGCCCGAGAGGTCGACCATCCAGCCCTACACGCGCTGGTGGACCACCGAGGGCCGCGCCGCGTTCACCACGGAGTGCACCTGGTGGCGCACCCTCCGCCCCGACTCCGTCGCCTGCCCAGCCCCAGCGCCCTGACTGGAGTCAGTGAGGCGTCGAGGCTTCGGCTTCGAGGGCGTGCGCGAGCTTCGACAAGAGCGCCGCGGCCGCGGTGCGCTCGACGTCGTCGTGCGCTGCGAGCACGCGCTCGACCACGCTCTCGACGGTGCCGGGCATCACGCGATCGAGCGCCCGTCCCGCGTCGGTCAGCCCCAGCGTCGCGCGGCGGCGATCACGCGGATCGGTGCCGCGCTTCACCAAGCGCTTGGACTCGAGGCGGCGGACGATCGCGGAGATGGTCCCCGGATCGACGTGGAGGTGCTCCGCGAGCCGCCCTGGCGTGATGCCGGGGTGACGACCGATCACGCGCAAGACGAGGCGCTGCTGGGCCGTCACGCCGAGGCGCGCCTCCATGCGCATGCTCACGCGCTCGATGCCGTGGCTCACGTGGAGGAGCAGGCGCATCAGATCGAGCGGCGGCGACACGTGCAGCGCCACGCGCTCGTCGCGCTCCGAGCCATCGACACGCTTGATCATCGCGCGGCCTCCCGTGACGCAGCCGAAGCGCGGGTCGTCGGGCGTGCCTTCGCGAGCAACCCGAGGAGCACGTCGATCTCCCGCTGATCCCGCAAGAAGTAGGGCGCGGCGCTCCGCACGGAGCGACCGACGCGCACCGACACGAGCGAGCCCGGCTCGTCGATCACGAACACGTCTTCATCGGTCACGTCGTCTCCGAGGTAGAGCGCCACGTCGGCGCGCGCGCGCGCCCGCAGCGCGAGCAGCGCATCGCCTTTGTCGGGAGCGTTCGCGGGCACGACGTTCACCACGAGCTTGCCGGCGATGAGCCGCATCGGATCGGGCAGCGATCCCACGGCGCGCGCGATCGCTTCGCGCGCCGCGCGCTTGTTGCGCGCGCTCCGGTAGTGGATCGCCAGCGAGTAGCGCTTGTCCTCCACGTCGACCCCGCGCACGTCCGCCAGCGCCGAGGTCAGCGCAGGGCACGCGCGCGCCATCACCCGCTCGAACGCGCGCATGTCGCCTCCGGGCTCGAGGCCGTGGTTGCCCACGACCCAGCGCACGTCGGCGTCGCCGAGCCTCGAGATCACGTCGTCGCGTCCGCGCCCCGAGATCACGGCGACCGGATAGCGCGCGCTCACGCGCTCGAAGAGGCGCAGCGTCGAGGCTCGCATGCGCGCGTCGTCACGACGCGCGACGATCGGCGCGAGGGTGCCGTCGAAGTCGAACGCGAGCAGACACTCCGCCCCGGCGAGCTGGACGAGGAGCTCGCGTCCCGCGACGCCGAGGAGGTGCCTCACTGCACACCTCGCGGCAGCATCCCTTCGAGCACGAGCTGCCCCTCGCCGATGCTCGACAGTCGCCCCGAGAGGCGCTCCTTTCGTCGGAGCTCTGCGGCGTCGAGGATCATGCGACCGGCCCAGCGGTAGACGTTGAGCTCGGACACGAGGCGACGCATCGCGCGCATGCGGAGGCGCTGCTCGGCCGACGGCATGGCGAGCGCGACCTCGAGCGCCTGCGCCGCCTGCCGCGTGTCGTACGGGTTCACGACGAGCGCCTCCGTCAGATCGCGGGCAGCTCCGGTGAACTGACTGAGCACGAGCACACCCTGCTCGTCGTCGCGCGCGGCCACGTACTCCTTGGCGACGAGGTTCATGCCGTCGTGCAGGCTGCTGACGTAGCAGACATCGCTCGCGCGGTAGTAGCGGAACACGGTGGGCGGCTCGTGGTGCGCGATGCGCAACATGACGGGCTGGTAGCCGTCGCGTCCCCACCGCTCGTTGATGCGCTCGGCGAGCCGACGCACGCGATCGTCGAGCTCGCGGTAGCGCTCGATGTGCGTGCGGCTCGGCGCCGCGAGCTGCACGAACGTGAACCGACCTCGCAGCGCGGGCGCGCGCTCGAGCAAGAGATCGACCGCCTCGAGGCGCTCCTCGATGCCCTTCGTGTAGTCCATGCGATCGACGCCGACCCCGAGCAGCGCGTCGGGCGCGAGCCCGAGCGCCTCGCGGATCTCGCGACGACAGTCCTCGACGCTCGCGATGCCCTCCATCCACCGCACGGGCCACTCGATCGAGATCGGGTATGGCCTGACGAGCGTCTCTCCACGATCGCGGCGCACCACCGCCCGCCGCTCGCGATCGATCCTGCTCTCCACGTACGCATCGACCGAGTCGAAGAAGTTGTTGCAGTGCTGCTGCGTGTGGAAGCCGATGATGCTCGAGCCGAGCAGGCCCTCGAGGATCTCTTCGCGCCACGGACAGATGCCGATGCGCTCCGCGTTGGGCCAGGGGATGTGCCAGAAGGTGAGGATCGTCGCGCGCGGCAGTCGCTCGCGGATGAGCTTCGGCGCGAGCGCGAAGTGGTAGTCCTGCACGAGCACGATGGGATCGTCCGAGCTCGCCTCTTCGCACACGGCGTCGGCGAAGCGTCGGTTCACGCGCACGTAGTGCTCCCAGTCGCTCGCGCGAAAGACGGGGCGCGCGTGGGCCACGTGGCAGAGCGGCCAGAGCCCTTCGTTCGCGAAGCCGTAGTAGTAGCCGTTCTCCTCTTCCTCCGACATCCACACGCGGCGCAGCGTGTACGACTCCTCTCCGGGCGGGACCAGCACGCGGCCCTTCGCGTCCGCCATCTTCCGATCGGCCGTGCCGCTGCCGTGTGCGACCCACGTGCCCGAGCACGCGCGCATCACGGGCTCGAGCGCCGTGACGAGCCCGCTCGCGGGATGGAGAACCTCGACGTCGTCGCCCTTCTCGACGTGGATGTAGGGCTCTCGGTTCGCGAGCAAGACGATGCGATCTCCATCGAGGTGGGCGCGCAGCGTGTGCCGCAGGCGCTCGGCGCTCCACGGTCCGCCGCGCGACTCGAAGGCCCGCTCCTCGGCGAGCTGATCCACGAGCGCACGCACGTCGCGGAGGAGCGGCTCGAGCTCGTGTGAGGCGTTGCCGCCGTCGAGCGCGCGGCGGAGGCCGAGCGTCCAGTCACGTCGCGCGAGACGCGCTGCGAGCACCGTGACGAGGGCCGCGAGCGTGCTCACCAAGAAGAAGAGGATGAGCACGAGGTCGCGCGTCGTCCCCTGTCGCCCCTCGAGGTAGCGGAGGTCGTGCACGAGGAGCACGGTGCCCAGCACGGCCCCGTCGCGATCGATGGGGAACGCGCGCACGTGCACGGGGCCGCTCGCGAGATCTTCGTACCGTGACCACGCGTCGAGACCCGCGGCGGCGGCATCGCGCATCGCGCGGCACCCGAGCTCGCTCGGATACGCCGTGGTCGCCACCACGCGGTGCCCGCTCGGATCGCACGCCGCCGCGCCGAGGATGCGCTCGTCGCGCGTGATGCCGTCGAGGATGCGAGAGAGCGGCACCGCACCGCCCGCGAAGGCGCCCTCGAGCCCCGGCTCCGCGGCGCGCACGGCGAGCTCCTCGCGCAGCGCGAGGTCACGCTCGAACCACTGTCGCGTCACCGCGTCGAGCGCCGCGTAGCCCGCGACGGAGAGCGCCCCGAGGCACACGAGGAGCGCGGTGAAGAAGACGACGAGCGAGCGCATGGCGTCTCCACTAGCAGACGTTAGTTGGATATCCAACCTTTGTCTGCTAGCTTGGCCGGGTGCAGAACCTCGAAGACCTCGGGCTCATCGGCAACTGCCAGGCCTCTGCGCTGATCGCGCGCGACGGCTCCATCGTCTGGTGCTGCCTGCCGCGGTTCGACGCCGAGCCGCTGTTCGCCGCGCTCCTCGACGACACGCGTGGCGGACGCTTCACGATCGGCCCGGCCTCCGCGGGCCTCGGCGCGCAGCGCTACGTGCCGAACACCAACGTGCTCGAGACTCGGTTCGAGTCGCCCGACGGCGCCTTCCGCGTGATCGACTTCTTTCCGCGCTTCGTCCAGCACGAGCGCACGTTCAGGCCCACGCAGATCGTGCGCATCGTCGAGCCGATCGCGGGCACGCCTCGCATCCGCGTGCACTGCGATCCGGTGCTCGGCTGGTCGCAGGATCTGCCGCGACGCCAGCTCGGCTCGCACCACGTGTCGTTCCACGGCTACGGCGGCGAGGTGCGGCTCACCACGGACATCCCGCTCTCGTACCTCTCCACGGACTCGTTCGCGCTCACGGGGCGACGGCACTTCGTCTTCTCGTTCGGGCAGCCCGTGGAGGAGCCGCTCGCTCCACTCTGCGAGCGCTTCCTCGCGAGCACCGTCCGCTACTGGCAGGGCTGGGTGAAGCACTGCGACGTGCCGCCGCACTTCCAGCACGAGGTCATCCGCTCGGCGCTCGCGCTCAAGCTCCACTGCTTCGAGGACACGGGCGCGATCGTCGCGTCGATGACGACCTCGATCCCCGAGCACGCAGGCTCGCGGCGCTGCTGGGACTACCGCTACTGCTGGCTGCGCGACGCCTACTACACGCTCGGCGCGTTCCGCTTGCTCGGTCACTTCGAGGAGCGCGAGCAGTTCCTCGGCTTCCTCGTCGACGTCGCCTCGCGCACGCCCGACCTCGACCTCAAGCCGCTCTACCGCATCGATGGACGCGTCGATCTGACCGAGCGCGTGCTCGACGGCTGGGCCGGCTACCGGGGCGAGAAGCCCGTGCGCGTCGGCAACCAGGCAGCCGAGCACCTCCAGCACGACGTCTTCGGCGAGATGGTGCTCGCGCTCCTCCCGATGTTCGTCGACGAGCGCTTCGCGGATCAGATCACGCCGAGCCTGCTCGACCTCGTGGAGCGCCTCGCAGACAAGGCGATCCGCGTGGCAGGCCAGCCCGACGCCGGCATCTGGGAGTACCGAGGCGCGTGGCGTCCGCAGACGTTCAGCACGCTGATGTGCTGGGCCGCGGCCGATCGCGCGCACCGCATCACGACGCGTCATCGCCCGTCGCGCGCCGAGGGCTTCGGTCGAGAGGCCGAGCGCATCCGTCAGATGATCCTCACGCAGGCGGTGGATCCCCAACGCCAGACGCTCGTCGCGGATCACGGCGGCAGCACGATGGACGCCGCGCTGCTCCAGGCGATCACGCTGCGGCTCTTGCCGTCGGACGACGCGCGCATGATCGCGACGGTCGACGAGGTGCGCCGCGAGCTCGAGCACGACGGCTGGCTGCGTCGCTACAGCGCGCCCGACGACTTCGGAGTCCCCGAGGTCGCCTTCTCCTTGTGCACGTACTGGCTCGTCGAGGCGCTCGCGATCACGGGTCGTCGCGACGAAGCGCGCCGCGTCTTCGAGCGCACGCGAGGCATGGTCCGCTCCCCGCTCGGTCTACTCGCCGAAGACGTCGACCCGAAGAACGGCACGATGTGGGGCAACTTCCCGCAGGCCTACTCCCACGCAGGCGTCATCCACGCAGCCTTCGCCGCCTCTCCCACGTGGAGCGAGCTCGGCTGATCTCCCACTCCGACTCGCGCGGCGCGACGTCTGCCGAGCCGACCATCGCGCGCTTCCGGTCGGCGCGATGGGCTCCGCGAAGCGTCCGGCAGGATCGAGGGGAGCCGTACGTCGCGCGATGTGCACCGTTCGCGACGAGCTCGTCGTCGTGATGGCTTCTCCCCGCGGACCTGACGGCGCTTTGCGGATCCGTCCGTGAGGTTCGCAGCGTCGAGGTGCTCGCAACGGGCGACGTCTGCTGCGCGGAGCATCATGCGCGTCCTGTCGGCGCGACGGCTTCGCGAAGCGGCCGGCAGGATCGAGGGGAGGTGCGAGCACCACGACCGCGTCTCACGCGTCGGCGTGATGAGCGTCAGGCCGCGGTCTTCGTCGGCTCGGCAGGCGCGGTGGGCTTGGCGGGCGGGGTGTACTTGTTCGACGGGCCGCCGAAGAGCTTCACCATCGCGGGCTGGATCGCGAGCGTCGAGATCAAGGACGCCGTCATCGCCGCTGCGATGAGCTCGCCGAAGTGCTGGATGGGGACGAACGAGCTCAGCAAGAACGAGCCGAAGCCGAGCATCAGCGTGAGCGCGCTGATCACGATCGCGCGGCCGGTGCCTCGCGCCGTTCGCACGATGGCGGCGTTGCGGCCGAGGCCGAGCGCCTCTTCCTCGCGGAAGCGCGCGAGCGCGTGGATCGTGCCGTCGACGCCGACGCCCACGGCGATCGAGAACACCACGGCGGTGCCGGCGTTGAGCGGGATGCCGCGCACCACCATCCACGCGATCGTCGCGATGAGCGGGAGCACGTTCGGCGGCACCGCGATCGCGGCGAAGCGGAAGCTGCGGAAGAGCAGCACGAGCGTCGCGAAGATGAGGACCACCGAGAGCCCGAGGCTGCCCACGAGATCGCGCACCACCGACTCGATGCCGCGGCTGCCGATGTAGGCCTCGCCCGTGACCGACACCGTGAGACCGAGCGGCTCGAAGCGGCGCTCGGCCTCGGCCTGGATCTCGTCGATGAGCGCGCTCGATCGGCGCGCGCCGATGTCCGCGAAGCGCATCTCGACGTGCGCCGCGCTGC
This sequence comes from uncultured Sandaracinaceae bacterium, assembly GCA_964502175.1. Taxonomy (GTDB): domain Bacteria; phylum Myxococcota_A; class Polyangia; order Polyangiales; family Sandaracinaceae; genus JAFLCL01. Next base: position 60,499 of record CAZCVE010000022.1, on the reverse strand, counting down.
CATCTTCCGTGAGGTAGAAGGCCGTCGGATCGGGCGACACGCGCGAGAGCAGCGTGCGGAGCGCGCGGACCTGCTCGCCGTTCTGGAGGGGCACGTCGCGGAGCGCTGCCTCGCGCTCGTGCGGAGGCGCGGTCTGTGGAGGTCGCGGAAAGCCGCCGAGGCGCTGCCACGCGGAGAGGAGGTAGTCCGGGAAGGACGTCGCGCGGAGGATGCCGTCGTGCTGCGCAGCCCAGCGCTCGAAGTCGATGATCGCGAGAACGACCTCGTGCTCTTCGAGACGGTGCGCGCTCTCGGCCACGAGCAGCACCTCGAGGGGACGAATGCCGTCCATGCGCTCGTCCATCATGCGCGTGGAGACGGCGACCGGATCGTCCTCCTCGAAGGTGTCGGTGAGCGACGTGTCGACCTTCACCAGGCCGGCCGCGTAGAGCGTGGGGACCGCGCAGATGCACGTGATGACGAGCACGGTCCACGGACGCTTCAGCACCGCCCGCGTGCCGTGCACCATGCCGCGCTCGATGATGCCGGCGGGCTCGCGCTTCTTCGCGTTGTTCTCCTCGGAGGTCGCCGCGAGCCCGAGGCGCGCGGGCGGCTTGAGGTACGTGAGCAGCGCGGGGATCACGAAGATCGTGACCGTGTAGGCGAGGATGGTGCCCGCCGCGGCGAGGCCTCCGAAGCGGCGCAGCATCTGCGTCTCGGAGACCATCAGCGAGCCGAGACCAACGGCGCTCGTGAACGACGTGAGGAAGCACGCGGCGGCCATCGTGCGGAGCGCGCGCGCCGCGGCCTCGCGTGAGTCGCCGCGCTTCATGCGGCGTAGCTCCTCTTCCCATCGGGTGATGAGGTGGACCGCGTTCGAGAGCTCGATGATGATGATCAGCGTCGGCAGGACGTTCGACAGGATGGTGAGCGGCTCGCTCAGCCACGCCATCGCGCCGATGATCATCACCACGCAGATCCCGACCGCGACGAGCGGCAGCACGGTCGCGGGGATCCAGCGGAACGACGCGAAGAGGAGGATCACGCAGACGAGGATCGTCGTCGGCACGAGCACCGTCTGATCGCGCGCCATGTGGCGCACGATCGCGGTGCGGAGGTGCGGCAGGCCGGCGCGGTAGACCCGCATGCCCGCGGGGGGCGGCGTGGCGTCGAGCCACGCGTCCACGCGATCGATGAACGCGACGCGCTCGTTGCCCGTGCCGATCTCCTCGCGGAGGCGGACGACGACACCCCCGAGCGTGCCATCTGCGCTGACGAGGCGTCCGACGACGAGCGGCGACTCGGCCACCGCCGCGCGCACGACCGCGACGTGTGACGCCTCGACCGTGTCGCCCTGCACGATCGGCGCGCGATCGGCGTTCGTGACGCGCTCGGCCACGTCGTACATGCCGGCGGGGAAGCGATCGGGCTCGGACGCGATGAGTGTCTGGAGGGCGGCCTCGACCTCGGGATCGGCCTCGGGCTCCGCGCCGGGATCGTCGAGAGAGTCGAGGTCGTCGAGCGACTCGCTGCTCTCGTCGCCCTCGTTGCCCTGCCCTCGCGGGAGCGGTGTGACCGTGAGTCCGTCGACGCGGAGCACCTCGGGCTCGGCCGCGAAGTGCTGCGCGATCTGGTGCTGGTAGCGCAGCGCCTCGAGGCTCGTGGCGTCCTCGGCCTCGACGAGCAGCATCATCACGTTGTCGGTGTCGCCGAAGCGATCGCGGAACGCGCGCACCCGCTCTTCGTAGCCACCGAACGAGATGATCAGGTTCTCGGGCGAGCTCTCCGTCTCGAGGCGAGGCACGCCCGCGAGCGCGACCAGCGTGAGGATCGCCATGACGATCAGCACCGCCACGCGCTGGCGGGTGACGAAGTCGGCGAAGTCGGCGAGGAGCTTGTCGATCATCCGGGTGACCCGACCGCCGAGCCCTCGCAGGGCTCAGGGGGTTTGGGGGGCGCGACGATAGCAACGACTGTCCGCTCGGCGAGCAAATCCCGCCGCGCACCGTGAGGGGACTCCGACCCCTCGCGCGGCGGCGCGCGCCGGGGTTGCGTCGCGCGGAGGGGCTCGCCGATGATGCGCGCCACGTCTCGAGAGCGGGGGCTCGCATCCGCGCGTCCGCACGTCGAGATTCACTCCTGCCCCGTGGGATGCGCATGAACCTGTTCGCCAAGAAAGACCTCGCGACCGTCGTGAAAGAAGCGACGGACCCGCAGCTCGCCGAGGGCCACCACGGGCTCAAGCGCTCGCTCGGCGCGTTCCACCTCACGATGCTGGGCATCGGCGCGATCATCGGCGCCGGCATCTTCTCGCTGACGGGCGCCGCGGCCGCGAACTACGCCGGTCCCGGCATCGTCTACTCGTTCGTGCTCGGCGGCATCCTCTGCGCGTTCGCGGGGCTCTGCTACGCGGAGCTCGCGTCGATGATCCCCGTGGCCGGCTCGGCGTACGCGTACTCGTACACGACGATGGGCGAGCTCGTGGCGTGGATCATCGGGTGGGATCTCGTGCTCGAGTACGCGTTCGGCGCGGTGGTCGTGTCGATCGCGTGGAGCGGCTACCTCGTCCAGGTCTTCGACTCGCTCACGCACGTCTTTCCAGGCCCCGGCGGTGACGCGGCGCAGAGCGTCTTCCACCTGTCGGACTCGATCCTTCTCCTGACGAAGGGACCGTTCGAGGAGGTCACGCTCGCAGACGGCAGCGTCGTCCACGGCTTCTGGAACGTGCCCGCCACGGTCGTCGCCTGCGTGTGCGGCGGCATCCTCTACCGCGGCATCACCGAGAGCGCGTGGGTCAACAACCTCATCGTCGTGGTGAAGGTGCTGATCGTCTGCGTGTTCATCCTGCTCGGCATCGGCCTCGTGATGCCGGAGAACCTCTTCGTGAACGAGCACGCGAGCGGGATCATGGCGCTCGTGCCCGAGCCGACGCTCGTCGAGGGCGCGTCGCGCTACGGCTGGGGCATCGGCGGCGTGCTCACTGGCGCGGGCGTCGTCTTCTTCGCGTACATCGGCTTCGACGCGGTCTCGACCACGGCGCAGGAGGCCAAGAACCCGCAGCGCGATCTGCCGATCGGCATCCTCGGCTCGCTCGTGATCTGCACGATCCTCTACATCCTCGTCGCGATCACGCTCACGGGCGTCGTGCACTACAGCGAGCTCGGTGTGCCCGCGCCGATCGCCGTAGGCATCAACCGCATCGTCGAGATGCGCGGCTGGGACCCCACCGCGGGCGCGACGTTCACGTTCTTCGTGAAGGTCGGCGCCATCTCCGGCCTCACCAGCGTGATCCTCGTGATGATGCTCGGACAGACGCGCATCTTCTACGCGATGTCGAAGGACGGCCTCCTGCCGTGGTTCGACAAGACGCACCCGAAGTTCAACTCGCCGCACGTCGCCACGGCCGTCACCGCCGTGTTCGTGGCGATCGCGGGCGGCTCGATGCCGATGCACCTCGTCGGCGAGCTCGTGTCGATCGGGACGCTCTTGGCCTTCGTGCTCGTGTGCCTCGGCGTACCCATCCTCCGACGCACGAACCCCAACCAGGCGCGTCCGTTCAAGGTCCCCGCGCCCTGGGTCATCGGCATCCTCGGCGCGATGTCGTGCGCGTACGTGATGTACGGCCTGCCGCCCGACACGTGGCTGCGCCTGCTCGTGTGGCTCGTGATCGGCTTCGTGATCTACTTCACGTACGGACGCCGACACAGCCACCTCCAGAAGTCGCTCGCGAAGTAGTGCGCGACGCGCCCGCGCAGGCCCCTCCGACGACGCGGGCCATCGTGGCCGTGCTCGCGATCCTCGTGGTCGCGAGCACGCTCTCGATCGCCTCGTTCGACCTGCGCCGACGAGCGCTGGCGTTCCACGAGCGCGACTTCGGCTTCTTCGCGCAGCAGTACGCGCACCTGCTCGACGTGCCGGTGTACGACCGAGTGGCGCTGAGCCCGAATGGCAACGACGCCTTCGGCTTCCGAGGGATCGACGGCCACCCGACCGTGCACCACGAGGTGCACGCGTCGCCGATCAAGTATCCGCTCGCTCTCCTCTACCGCGCGACGGGCTCCCTCGGCGCGGTCCATGTGGCGTTGCTCGTGCCGTACCTCCTCGCGCTCGCCTACGCGCTCCACCGGGCGTCCAAGAAGGGAGTGCGGCCCGAGCTGATGGTCTCGGCGCTCGCCGTGCTCACCCTCACTCCGCCGTTCGTGGCGGCGACCACGTTCGATCTGAGACCGTTCACCGCGCTCGGTGCCTTCGTCATGGCTCTCGCCTCCGCGCTGCTGTCGCGCGCGAGCGGGCGCGACCTCGCAGTGATCGCGGTCGCAGGGCTCCTCGTTCGCGAGGATGCAGCGCCGATGCTCGCGATCGCCGCGGGCTACCTCGCGCTCGACGCTCGCCCGCGCGAAGCGAGGGGCATGTACCTCGGCGCGCTCGCCTACGTCATCGCCTTCCACGTCGTGTTCGCGTGTCTCACGCCATTCGTACACCGGTGGACACCCGACTCGGCGGGCGCGCTCGCGACGTTCACCGCGTACCCGATGGTGCGCGGGCTCGAGCGAGCGCCGAGCCTCGCGGCCTCGGTCACGCAGCGCTTCCGACGACATCGGACGCTCGCCGCAGCCGCGATCGGTGTGCCGTTCTTCGGGGCTGCGCTGATGATCGTCGTCGACGAGGGCGTGCCGCTGCATGGCTTCGTGAGCTCGGGTCGTTGGTATTCGGCGTGGGCCATCGTCGTCCTCGTGGTGACGGTGACGATGGCCCTGCGCTCGACCGCCCGCGCGCAGCGGCGCGTTGCGTTCGTGAGCGGCCTCGTGTCGATCGCGGGCTTGATCTGGACGGGCTTCGATCTGAGGCGTTGGAGCTCGGACGCCGAGAGCCACGCGGCGCTCGTGGAGCTCGCGGGGTTGCTGCCCCGCGACGTCCAGATCGTCACGGACTACCCCCACTACCAGGCCTTCGCGGAGCGTGACGACGTGCTCGTGTGGGACCGATTTCCTGCCCATCTCGCCCCGAGTGACGCCCGCGATCGAGCCGGGGCCGACCCCGGCCTCCTTCGCGACAACGTGCGAGCGGACGCGTGGATCGTGCTCGCTCCCACGCGCCGCTCGGAGGTGCTCGGACGCGTCGCCGCCGCGGGCGCGCCGACCGACTGGCGACCGTGTCGCCGAGGCGACGACTGGGTGGCGCTCGCTCCGGCGGGGGACCGCGCCCTCTGTACGATCGGCGCGTGGCCTTGACCGCGTACCCGGCCGCCGGCCACGATCGGCGCGTCTTGGTCCGAGAGCTCCACCGCTTCTTGCTGCTCGCGCTCGCCGCGATGGTGATCGCGTCGGGGCTCGCGACGACCAGCCCGGTGTGCTGCGTCGTCGCTTCGCTCGGTAGCGACGAGTGCTGCGCATCGGAGACGGAACGCGACGCGTCGATCGAGGTCGGTTCGTGCTGTGACGACGAGGTCCCCTCGCCGGCCGCGACCCACACCGCACCGCTCGCACAGCTGCCCGCGCGTCCGACGCTCCTCGTCACCTTCGCGCCGAGCGCCCTCCGGGAGCATGCGTACCTGGGACCTGCACCTTCGGCGGTGCGCGCAGTGTCCTCTCCGCCAGAGGGCATTCCGCGGATCCGGGCCACCTCTCGCTTGCTGATCTGAGTCGACCGCGCCGCCCGAGATCCGTCCGCCGACGGATCGCGGCGGCGCGACGGACACACGCGCTCGCGCTTCGTCTCGACGACGAAGCCGCGCCGCGCATCGTCGACTCGCTCCGCTCCGAGGTCTCCCATGTCCGTTCAGAAGCTCCTGCTCGTTCTCTCGTTCGCCCTCACCACCGCGTGCTCCGGCGAAGCAGCCTCTCCCACGCACGCGCCCGAAGGCGTGCGGCCCGGCTCGCACGAAGACTGGTGCGACGAGCACCAGGTCCCCGAGTCGCAGTGCACGCGCTGTAACCCCGAGCTCATCCCCGCGTTCCAGGCGACCAACGACTGGTGCGCCGAGCACAGCGTGCCCGAGTCGCAGTGCCGGCTCTGTCACCCCGACCTCGTGATCCAGCGCCCGGCCGAGGGCAGCTGAGGTGTCGCGATCCTTGGGGGCGGCGGCGTTGCTCGCCGTCGCCGTCCTCGTCGCGTGCAGCGGCGAGGCCGAGACGCATTCCGCGCCCACGGGCGTGAGCACGCCGAGCGGCGAGCTGTGTGAGCACGGCGTGCTGGGCTCGCTCTGTCCAGAGTGCCACCCAGCGCTCGCGGCGATCTATCAGGGGCACGGCGACTGGTGCGCCGAGCACGCGATGCCGGAGTCGATCTGTCCGATCTGCCATCCCGAGCGGGGAGGACGACCGACCGCCACCATCGACGAAGCGCCCGCGGACGACGGCGCTGCGACGGACGGAACGCGCGTCACGCTCGCTTCGGCGGACGTCGCTGCGCGCATGGGGCTCGAGACCACGGCGCTCGAAGCACCGAGCACGTCGGTCGCCGTGCGCGCCACGGCCCGCCTCACGTACGACCTCTCGCGCGTCGCGCGTCTCGGCGCGCGCGTGCCGGGCATCGTGGGCGAGGTGCGCGTCGACGTCGGTCAGCGTGTGAGCGCAGGCGACGCGCTCGCGTGGATCGACAGCACCAGCGTGGCCGCCGATCGCTCGCGCTTGGCCGCGGCGCTGGCGCGCCGGACGGCGGCGGAGGCTTCCGAGGTGCGCCTCGCGGGCTTGCGCGCCTCGGGGATCAGCTCGGAGCGGGATCTGCTCGCAGCCCGACAAGAAGCGGCCGCCGCGCGCAGTGAGCACGATGCGCTTCGTGCGTCGCTGCGAGCGGTCGGGGGCGGAGGCTCGTCGCGGTATGCGGTGAGCTCGCCGATCGACGGCATCGTCACGGTGCGCAGCGCCGTGGTGGGCAGCGCCGCCGACGCCGAGGACGTCCTCTTCGAGGTCGTCGATGCGTCGCAGCTGTGGGCCGAGCTCGCGATCCCCGAGCGCGATGCGATGCGCGTCGGCGTCGGTCAGAGCGTGTCGCTGCGCGTGCTCGGCCTCGACGACCGAACCTTCGACGGCGCGCTCGCGTTCGTGTCGCCCGAGATCGATCCGCACACGCGAACGGTCGCTGCACGCGCTGCGATCGCGAACCCCGAGGGCGTGCTGCGCGTCCACGCGCTGGCCGACGCGGAGATCGCGGTTCCTTCGGCCGCGCCTGGGTTCGTCGTGCCGCGCGCGGCCGTCCAGCACGTGCGTGACGTCGCGATGATCTTCGTGCGCGTGTCGGACGTCGCGTACGAGGTGCGCCGCGTCGAGGTGCTCGGCGAGAACGACGACACCGTGGTGGTCAGCGGCCGTCTCGCGGAGAGTGAGGTCGTCGTCACGACGGGCAGCTTCCTGCTCCGGACCGAGACGATGCGCGACAGCATCGGCGCGGGCTGCTGCGAGGCCGACGAATGATCGCGCGCCTCGTCGCCGCGCTGCTCGATCTCTCGCTGCGTCATCGCGCCGCGGTGGTGATCGCGTGGATCGGCATCGCTGCCGTCGGAACGGCCTCCGCGATCGCGCTCCCGCTCGACGCCTTCCCCGACACCACGCCCGTGCAGGTGCAGGTGAACTCCGTGGCCGATGGGCTCTCGCCGGTCGAGATCGAGCGGCTCGTCACGGTGCCGCTCGAGGCCTCGATCTCGGGCCTGCCGAACCTCGCGGAGGTGCGCTCCGTGTCGAAGCCGGGCTTCGCGCAGATCACCGCGACGTTCGAGGACGGCACCGATCTCTACCTCGCGCGACAGCTCGTGCTCGAGCGCGCGCGGAGCGTGGAGCTGCCCGCCGAGGTGCCCCCGCCGCAGCTCGGTCCGATCGCGACCGGGCTCGGCGAGGTCTTCCACTACCTCGTGCACGGCGATCGGCCGCTCGCGGAGCTCCGCACGATCCAGGACTGGACGATCCGCCCGCAGCTGCGCTCGGTCCCGGGTGTCGCGGAGGTGAACTCGTGGGGCGGTGACGAGCGACAGGTGCATGTGCTCGTCGATCCGATCGCGCTCCAGCGCTTCGATCTCTCGCTCGACGAGCTCGCGCACGCGATCGAAGCGAACAGCGCGAACGTCGGCGGCGGCACGCTCGACCGCGCGGGCGAAGGCTTGCTCGTGCGCGGCATCGGCCTCGCGACGTCCGTGTCGGACGTCAGCGCGATCGTCGTCGCGACGCGCGAGGGAACGCCCATCCGCGTCTCGGACGTGGCCGAGGTCGTCATGGGTCGCGCGCAGCGCCGCGGCGCTGCGACGGCCGATGGTCGCGGCGAGGTCGTGCTGGGGCTGGGCTTCGTGCTCGTCGGCGAGAACAGCCGCGACGTCACGCAGCGCCTTCGGCTGCGCCTCGACGAGATCACGCGCACGCTGCCGGCGGGCGTCGAGGTCACGCCGGTCTACGAGCGCACCAGCCTCGTCGAGCGCGTGCTCGCGACCGTGGAGAAGAACCTGCTCGAGGGCGCGATCCTCGTGATCCTCGTGCTCTTCGCGTTCCTGCGCGACGTGCGCGCGGGGCTCGTCGTCGCGCTCACGATCCCGCTCTCGATGCTGTTCGCGGCGAACCTCATGTGGGTGGTCGGCGTGACGGGCAGCCTGATGAGCCTCGGCGCGATCGACTTCGGCCTCCTCGTCGACGCGGCCGTCATCCAAGTGGAGAACGTCACGCGGCGCTTGGCCGAGGCGCCGACGGCGAACCGTGTCGAGGTGGTGCGCGACGCGATCGCGGAGGTGCGCGGACCGACGCTGTTCGGCGAGCTGATCATCGCGATCGTCTACCTGCCCATCCTCACGCTGGAGGGCATCGAGGGGCGCCTCTTCCGGCCGATGGCGCTCACCGTGCTCTTCGCGCTCGCGGGCTCGATGCTGCTCTCGCTGACGCTCGTGCCGGCGCTCGCGGGCACCGTCCTCCGCGCGAGCCCGGGCAGTCACTCGACGGGCGCCGACTCGTGGATGGGACGCGCGTACCGACGCGTGCTCGGCCTCGGCCTCTCGTGGCCGCGCGCCGTGCTCGTGCTCGCCGCCGCGCTCGTCGCGCTCGCAGCGTTCGTCGGCGCGAACCTCGGCTCGGAGTTCGTGCCGAGGCTCCGCGAGGGCGCGCTCGTGCTCAACACGGTGCGCCTCGCGGGCGTGTCGGTGGACGAGTCCGTGCGGTACGGCGACCACGTCGAGCGCGTGCTGATGGCGCGCTTCCCCGACGAGATCGATCACGTCTGGACGCGCACCGGGAGCGCGGAGATCACGACCGATCCGATGGGCGTCGAGCTCTCGGACGTGTTCGTGACGCTCACGCCGCGCGAGGAGTGGACGCAGGCGTCGACGCAGGACGAGCTCTCGCGCGCGATGGCCGAAGAGCTCGAGGGCATGCCGGGCATGAACACGGTCATGACGCAGCCCATCGAGATGCGTGTGAACGAGATGGTGGCCGGCATCCGCGCGGACGTCGGCGTCATCGTGTTCGGCGACGACTACGACGTGCTGCGCACGCAGGCGCGTCTCGTCGAAGCCGCCGTCGAGAGCGTGCCCGGCGCGGTCGACGTCTCGACGGAGCAGCTCACGGGACAGCCGACGCTCGAGGTGGAGATCGATCGCGCGGGGATCGCGCGACACGGCATCGCCGCCGCGGACGTGCTCGCCGCGGTGCAGGCGATCGGCGGCACCGTCGTCGGCACGATGCAAGACGGCGAGCGTCGCATCCCGATCGCGGTGCGCTTCGAGGAGGACGCGCGCGTCTCGCCCGAGGCCGTGGGCCGCGTGCTGGTCGCGGGGCAGACGGGCGATCGCGTCCCGCTCGAGCGCATCGCGCGCATCCGCGTCGCGGAGTCGCCAGCGACGATCCAGCGCACGTGGGGCCGTCGGCGCATCGTCGTGCAGGCCAACGTCGAAGGGCGCGACCTCGGTGGCTTCGTCGCCGACGTCGAGCGCGCAGTGTCCGAGCGCGCGCCGATGCCCGACGGCTACTACGTGCGCTACGGCGGCCAGTTCGAGCACCTCGAGCGCGCGGAGCGACGACTCTTGGTCGTCGTCCCCGTCGCGCTCTTGCTCGTGTTCGGCCTGCTCTACGCGACCTACGGGCGCGTGCGCGACGCCGCGCGCGTCTTCACCGGCGTTCCGTTCGCGGCCGTCGGCGGTGTGCTCGCGCTGTGGCTGCGCGACATGCCGTTCAGCGTGCCTGCGGCGGTCGGGTTCGTGGCGCTGTCCGGCGTCTCGGTGCTCGGCGACATGGTCCTCGTGTCCGCCATCCGGCGCGAGCTCGCGGAGGGCCGAACCACCGAAGAAGCCATCCTCGCGGCCGCGACGGGCCGTCTGCGTCCCGTGCTCATGACCGCGCTCGTCGCGAGCCTCGGCTTCGTCCCCATGGCGCTCAGCGATGGGTTCGGCGCCGAGGTCCAGCGTCCGCTCGCGACCGTCGTGGTGGGAGGCGTGCTCTCGTCGACGCTGCTCACGCTCGTGGTGCTGCCCGTGCTGTATCGAGTCACGGGCGGCGCCTCGCGCCCACGAGGGGCGCCCGAGGAGACGCTCGCCTCGACACCGGAACGAAGATCCGGGCAGCGGCACTAACATGGCGGTGGCGATGGACGCCCCGCGGGGACTCTCGGGCGGGCGGAAGTACCGGTGACCGCGCGCGGCGCTTGACAGCACCAGGGTTTCCTTCGACCCTGGCTGCGTCCCGAGTGGACAGGAGGGCAAGATGAGCGAGAAGAAGCGCACCGCGACCACGTTGGACGAGTCCGACATCCAGGGAACGCGGGTGGGGCGACGTTCGGCGTTGCGGCTCGTGGGCGCCGGCGTCGCGTCCGTCACCGTGCTGTCGGCAGGGCTCGTGTCGGGCAACGAAGCTCAGGCGCAGGGCTGTTCGGACAGCGACCCGCACGATCCCGCCGGATACGGTCGCAGCTGTGGTCACCACCAGCATGGTGATCCGGTGGGCCACGGCCGCGCGTGCAGCGACTCGGACCCGCACGACCCCGGCGGTCACGGGCACAACTGCTCGGACCACGACCACGGTTGATCACGTCGGAGGGGCGCATGTCCACACTTTCTCTACGCGCACTGCTGGTGGCCGGTTCGGTGATGGCGGGTGCTCTGCTCGGCGCCTGCCATCATCATCACCGGGCGCCCATCGCCCCAACGCATCAGGACGGCCACCATCAAGGGCATCGTCGCTGAGGTGCTGCCGCGTTTCTCTGAACGACTGGGCTCTGAACGACTGGGCTCTGAACGACTGGGCTCTGAACGACTGGGCTCTGAACGACTGGGCGCGTGAGGCTTCGAAGGGAGCGCCCGCGGGCCGTCGTGCGCTCGTCGGAGCTCGGCGCCGATGGGCGGCGTCGCGCGTGATCGGCGATGATTGACGAGTTGTCCTCCCCAACCTCGTCTTCCACCTCATCGCCAGCCGGCCCGGCGTCGCGCCCCAAGACCGCGACTCGGGCTGGCCGCCACGCGGCGTTTGAATATTCAGGAGGCTGTTGCGTAGATGACGAATCGTCGGGCGGGGAGGCAGGCGCGCTGTGGGTGAGTGCGATTGTTCCCGTCCGGTGGATGAGAAGGAGAAACGTGATGAAAGACGAGAAGAAGAACCAAACGCTCGAAGATCGTGACATCGAAGCCTCGCGCCTCAGCCGGCGTTCGGCCCTTCGGTTGGTCGGAGCCTCGGCGGCGTCGGCGACTGTGCTCGCCGCCGGGCTAGCGTCGTCCTCTGGCGCGAGCGCGCAGCACCATGGGGACCCGGTCAACCATGGCCAGCACTGCAGCGACTCGGATCCGAGCGACCCGGCAGGTCACGGACACCACTGCACCGACAACGATCACTGAACCGTCGGCGCAGCGGGCACCGGCCGTCGCGGGACGGTCGGTGCCCGGCCTTCGCTTGGAGAAACCCCATGAAAGTTCTCGTCCCCATGATCGCCGCATCCGTTCTGGTGTTCGGATGGTCGGTAGGCACCGGCGCTCAGGATGCCGTGCCGCTGCAGTACGACTGTCACAACGTCTGCCACGACGAGTGCCACCCGGTCTGCCATCCGGAGTGCCACCAGGTCTGCGACAACTGGGGTCACTGTCATCAGGAGTGCCACGACGAGTGCCACAACGAGTGCCACCAAGAGTGCCACCAAGAGTGCCACTGACAGGTTCTCGCCAGACACGACGCCACGGCTGGGGTTCGCCCCGGTCGTGGTGTCTTCGTTTCGCCGTCTCCTGTTCCAGTACGCGGAAGATCAGCGACTGACCAAGCGTAGACGGGTGCGAGTGGCCTTGTTGTCCTGCCTCAACTCCGCTAGCGTCCGAGCCGTCGTGGGACGGTTCTTCCAGCGTCGGCTCGTGCTCGCAGTCTCGGTGTTGACGCTCTTCTGCGTGATGCCGGGACTCGGTGAGTTGATCGTCGACTCTGCGCACTACGCATGGCACGGCGACACGATGCACGACGAGGAGCACGGGGGGTCCGACCACTGCTGCTCAGGGGCCTTCCACTTCTGTGGCTGTCACGCACGCACCGTTGGCGCGCCTGTCCGCTACGAGACGGTGGTGCTCGAGCGCACCAGCCTGCCAACCGCCCGCGATGGCTACCCCTCGGTGCGACCGAACGGCGGCCCTGCCGACGATCACGCGCGCGAGCTGACGCGACCGCCGAGCGCCTGACGGGCACTTCGAGGGAGCACTCCGTCCGCTGAGCGGGCGAGGCGATCCCACGTGGTGCCGACGTCGGCGCGCAGCCCGCATCGCTGCGTGAGCTCTCGAGTCGGAGGTCGTCATGATCGGGGTGATTGCCCGCCGTGCGCTGCACGGCGTGTCGTGGATGTTGGCGTTGGGTTCGTTGGCTGTTGAGGTCGAAGCACAAGACCGCGTGTCGCTGGCGACCGTGCTGTCCCACGCAGACGAGCACGCGCCGTCGCTGGTGGTGGCGCGAGCTCGCGTGGAAGAAGGCGTCGCGGCACGCCGAGGCGCCGAGCGCTTGCTGAGCGATCCGCTCACGCTCGAGGTCGGCGTGGGTCCTCGCATCGCCGACGGCACGGGCGAGGACTTCGACATCCTCGTCTCACTGACCCAGCCCATCGAGGTGGCGAGCGAGCGTGGAGCGCGCCTCGATGCCGCCGATCGGCTCCGCGAGCGGCGCGAGACTGAAGTGGAGGCGCTGCGATGGGACGTCCATCGCGAGGTGCACCTCCGCTTCCACGTGGCGATCGAGGCGCGCGCGCGCGGTGAGGCGGCCGAGCGACGGCGTGTGCTCGCGGCGCGTCTCGCGGAGATCGCGCGCCGTAGGCACGAGGCCGGCGACATCCCGGAGCTCGACGTCGCGCTCGCGAACGCCGAGCTCGCGAGCTCGCAGCAAGAAGTCGTGCGCGCGAGGGGCCAGCTGGACGAAGCCGTGCTCGCGTTGGCGGAGGTGTCCGGTTGGCCCGCAGCGACCCCTCCGATGCCCCTCGGTGATCTCGACCAGCCCGGTGAGATCGGAGACGACCCCGCGCTGGTGACGCGTGCGCTCGAGTCCCACCCGCTGCTGCGCGCGCTCGACGCGACCGTGGCATCCGAGCGTGCTCGCGTGCGCGTGGCCGACGTCGAGGCCTTCCCTACGCTCGACCTCGGTCTCTCGTTCGCACGTGAAGGCTCGGCAGGAAGCCCCGCGAACTACATCGGCCTCGTCTTCGCGGGCGTCTCGATCCCCGTGTGGGACGCGAACGGCGTGGAGCGCGCGTCGACGCGCGCGGCGCTGTCGATCGCGGAGACGGAACGCGACGCGCTGCGCAGCACCATCGAGGCGCGCGTTCGGCGCGCGGCCACCACGCTCCGCGCGGCGCGCGAGCGCGTGGTGATCTTCTTGCGCGACGTGCTGCCGGGCTTCGAGCGCAGCATCACCCTGCTCACGCAGGGCTTCGAGCTCGGCGAGCTCGACGCGCTCGAGGTGGCGGGCGCCACCCGAAGGCTGTTGGAGGTGCAGGCCAACGCGCTCGACGCGTTCGGCGAGTACCACCGCGCGCTCGCGGAGCTGGAAGCACAGGTCGGCACCGAGGTCGTCGACGACGACGGGCACGGACCGAACACACCCGGGGCCCACGGCCATCCGGGCGAAGACCACGACGACGACCAGGAAGAAGGTGCGCGATGAGCGTTCGATGGACGACGAAGATGCTGGCGAGCCTGGCGCTGACGGTGTCGACGGCGGCGCTGGGCTGCGGCGGCGGTGAGAGCGAAGCAGGTGAGGAAGAAGGACACGAGGAGCACGAAGAGGGCGGACACGCGAGCGAGGTCACACTGAGCGCGGAGGCCATGGAACGCGCCGGGATCACGCTCGGCTCCGTCAGCCGCGTGTCCATCGGGGGCGGGACGACGATCCCCGCCGAGATCCAAGCCGACCCTTCCTCCAGCGCGCACGTGGCCGCGCTCGGTGCGAGCCGCATCACGGCGGTGAGCGTGCAAGTGGGCGACGAGGTGCGTGTCGGGCAGCGACTGGCCGTGCTCGCGAGCGCCGACGTCGGGGCTTCGCGCGGCGCGCTGGCGGAAGCGCGGGTGCGCCGCGATGCCGCGCGCGCGGCGCGTGATCGTCAAGCGCAGCTCGTGGGGGCGGGCATCGGCGCCCGACGCTCTCTCGTCGAGGCGGAGGCGTCCCTGGCCGCCGTGGAGGCCGAGATGCGTGGGATCGGGGAGAGCCTCCGAGTCGCGGGTGGCGGAGCTGGCGGCGCGAGCGTCGAGGTCACGGCGCCCGTCGCGGGCGTGATCGTCGCGCGCCACGCCACGGTCGGAGAGGTGGCGGAGCCCGGAGAGGCGCTCTTCATCATCACGGATCCGAGTCGCCTCTGGGTCGTGGGTCACGTGCCAGAGCTCGATCTCTCGATCGCGCGCGAGGGCGCGACCGGAACGCTGTCCGTGGCAGCGTTCCCCGGTCATCGATGGAGCGGTCACGTCGACTTCGTCGAGCCGGCGCTCGACGAGACCACGCGCACGCTGCGCATTCGCTTCGTCCTCGATCAACCCGAGGTGACGCTGCGCGCAGGACTCTTCGGTCAGCTCGCGCTGGCAGGCGAGGAGGCGGGGCCGACGGGGCTCGTCGTCGCGACGAGCGCGCTCGCGCGCGTCGAGGGTGAGGACGTGGTCTTCGTGCCCGCGGACGAAGAGCGCACGTTCCGCCCCGTGCCAGTGCGCCTCGGGCGTCGCGATGGCGACGTCGTCGAGGTCGTCGAGGGTCTCGACGAAGGCGCCCCCATCGTCACCGCGGGGGCGTTCACCCTTCGCAGCGAGCTCTCGCGTGGCGAGCTCGCGGAGCACGGGCACTGACATGAAAGCCTTCCTCGAGCTCTGCCTCCGCTGGAGGCTCCTCGTGCTCGCGTTCGTCGCGATCGTGTGCGCCCTCGGAGTGAGGAGCGCGCTCGATCTGCCGATCGACGCCGTCCCCGACGTCACGAACGTCCAGGTGCAGGTGCTCACCAGCGCGCCTTCGCTCGGACCGATCGACGTCGAGCGCAACATCACGTTCCCGGTCGAGTCGTCGATGAGCGGCCTGCCCGGCGTCACGGAGATCCGCAGCGTCTCTCGCTACGGCATCTCGGCGGTCACCGTCGTCTTCGAAGAAGGCACCGATCTGGTGCGAGCGAGGCAGCTCGTGGGCGAGCGCCTCGTCGACGCGCGCGAGCGCATCCCCGATGGCATGGGCTCGCCCGAGCTCGGCCCCATGAGCACGGGCCTCGGCGAGATCCTCCAGTTCGAGCTGCGCAGCGATCGGCACACGCCGATGGAGCTGCGCACCACGCTCGACTGGTTCCTCGCGTACGAGCTGCGCTCGGTGCCCGGCGTCGTCGAGGTCAATTCGTTCGGCGGAGAGCTGCAGACCTACGAGGTCGAGGTCGAGCCCGACGCGCTCCGCGCGCGTGATCTCTCGATCGGTGATCTCGTGGTCGCGCTCGAAGAGAACAACGTGGCCGTCGGCGGCGGCGCGATCGTGCGGAGCGGCGAGGCCGTGCTGGTTCGTGGTGAGGCGCGCCTCACCGACCTCGACGACATCCGAGATCTCGTCGTGCACACCAGCGCCGACGGCGTGCCGGTGCGCGTGAGAGACATCGCGCGCGTTCACCTCGCGCCGATGCTCCGCCAGGGGGCTGTCACGCGCGATGGGCGCGGCGAGGTCGTCACGGGGATCGTGATGATGCTCGTGGG
This sequence comes from uncultured Sandaracinaceae bacterium, assembly GCA_964502175.1. Classification (GTDB taxonomy): domain Bacteria; phylum Myxococcota_A; class Polyangia; order Polyangiales; family Sandaracinaceae; genus JAFLCL01. The sequence goes on along the minus strand of CAZCVE010000022.1, from coordinate 44,400 downwards.
CGCGAACGGCCGCGAGGTCGTCGGCGACGTGAACGAGCGGCTCGACGAGCTCGGCGCGTCGCTGCCGGAGGGCATGACGATCGAGGTCTTCTACGACCGCGCCGAGCTCGTCGATCGCACCATCCACACGGTCGGCACCAACCTCGCCGAGGGCGCGGTGTTCGTCATCGCCGTGCTGTTCTTACTGCTCGGGAGCATCCGCGGCGGTCTCATCGTCGCGCTCGCGATCCCGTTCTCGCTGCTCGTCGCCTTCATCGGGATGGAGGCCGTGGGCCTCAGCGGCAACCTGATGAGCCTCGGCGCCGTCGACTTCGGCATCGTCGTCGACGGCTCGATCATCGTCGTCGAGAACGCCGTCGTTCACCTCGCGGCCGCGGCGCACGGGAGGAGTCGACCGCTCACCTACGAAGAAGCCGCGCAGGCGGTCGTCGGCTCGACGCTCGACGTGCGGCGCGCCGCGACGTTCGGCGAGGCGATCATCGTGATCGTCTACGTCCCCATCCTCACGCTCTCGGGCATCGAGGGGCGCATGTTCGTGCCGATGGCGCTGACGGTGCTCTTCGCGCTGGGCGGAGCGTTCGTCGCGTCGCTCACGTTCGTGCCCGTGCTCGTCGCCACCTTCCTCCGCAACCACGCGGAAGAGAAAGAGACGCTGCCGGTGCGGCTCGCGCATCGGCTCTACCTCCCGATGCTCGGAGCGGCGATGAAGGCGCCCGCGGTCGTCGTCGCCATCGCCCTCGCGATGCTCGTCGGCACGGGCGTGCTGCTCAGCCGCATGGGCGCGGAGTTCATCCCGCGTCTCGACGAGGGCTCGCTCGCGGTGCAGCTGATGCGCCTGCCGAGCGTGTCGCTCGAGGAGAGCGTCGCGGGCGCCACGCGCTTCGAGACGCTCGCGCGCGAGTTCCCCGAGGTGCGCACCGTCGTGTGTCGCACGGGCCGCGCCGAGATCGCGACCGACCCGATGGGCGTCGAGATCTCGGACTGCTTCCTCATGCTCCATCCGCGCGAGCAGTGGACCACCGCGCACACGCGCGAGGGTCTCGTCGAGGCGATGGAAGCACGCCTCACGACGGAGCTGCCGGGCCTCGGCTTCTCCTTCTCGCAGCCGATCGAGCTGCGCGTCGCCGAGCTGATCAGCGGCACACGCTCGGACGTGGCGATCACCATCTACGGCGACGACCTCGAGCAGCTCGCGACGGCGAGCGAGCAGATCCAAGGTGCCCTCCGAGGCGTGAGCGGCGCCGCGGACGTGCGGGGCGAGCAGCTCGCGGGCCTTCCCACGCTGGAGATCCGCTTCGATCGGGCGGCCGCGGCGCGTTACGGCGTCACGGCCCGCGAGGCCATGAACGCGGTGGCCGCGATCGGCGGCGCGCCCGCGGGCGAGGTCTACGAGGGACAGCGTCGCTTCACGCTGCAGGTGCGCTTGCCTGCCGAGATCCGGAGCGACGTCGAGCGCATCCGACGTCTGCCGGTTCGCGGCTCGGGGCAGCTGCTCGTGCCGCTCGGTCAGGTGGCCACCGTCACCGAGATCGACTCACCGGCGAGCATCAGCCGCGAGGCGGTGCGTCGACGCACGAGCGTCGAGTGCAACGTGCGCGGTCGCGACCTCGCGGGCTTCGTCACGGAGGCGCAGTCGCGCGTGGCCGCGCTCGATCTGCCCGACGGCTACGTCGTGCGGTGGGGCGGTCAGTTCGAGAACCTGCGCGCGGCGGCCGAGCGCCTCGGCGTCGCCGTCCCTGCGGCGCTCGCCCTCATCTTTCTCCTTCTCTACATGGCGTTCGGCGAGCTCAAGCCGGCGCTGCTCATCTACCTGAACGTGCCCTTCGCGGCCGTGGGTGGCGTCGTCGCGCTCGTGCTGCGCGGCATGCCCCTCTCGATCAGCGCGGCCATCGGGTTCATCGCGCTGTTCGGTATCGCGGTGCTCAACGGCGTCGTGCTCGTCACGACGATCAAGAACGAGCGCGCGAAGGGAAAGAGCCCGGCAGAGGCAGCGCGCTTCGGCGCGGAGTCACGCCTGCGCGCCGTGCTGATGACGGCGAGCGTCGCGGCGCTGGGCTTCCTGCCGATGGCGCTCTCCGGCGGCGACGGCGCGGAGGTCCAAAGACCCCTCGCGACCGTCGTCATCGGCGGCCTCGTCACGGCCACCGCGCTGACGTTGCTCGTGCTGCCGACGGTGTACGCGTGGGTCTACCGAAACGACACGAGCACCCCGGTTCCGCCCGCGCCCGAGGGCGGAACGACGACGCACGCCCTCTCGGCAGTCGAGGCACCCGTGCCGCCGACGCCATCCGAGGCCGTATGAACGAGTTGCGAACGGTGACGGTCGTCTGCGTGCTGCTCGCGGGTTGCCAGCCCGTGCTTCGAACGCGCACCGTCGCTTCGATGCAGGCAGCCCATGACATGGAGTGCCGCGTCACGAACGTGGAGGCCATCGACGAATGGTCGTTTCGCGCGGACAGCGCGTGCGGCGAGGTTGGCTTCTACCGCTGCTCGGGGTGGCTCGATCAGCACTGTCATGCACACGCGAGCGCCGCGCAGGTCACGGGCCTGTTCCACGCGGCCGATGGTCCGGCACACCCGCGTCATTGATGGAGAACGGCGACATGGAGAAGCTGAAGATCGATCTCGAGGTCGCGCTGCCCGACGGAGCGGCGGCGTGTGAAGACTGTGTCGCGCGGCTCGTGCGCGCGTTCGAGACCAAGGCCGGCGTCGAGAAGGTGCACGTCGAAGATCCGAAGGGGGCGGCACCGCGCCTCTGCCTTCACTACGACCCGAACCAAGTGCGGCTCGACGCGCTGGAGCGTCTCGTCACCTCGACGGGAGCGGCGCTGCGCACTCGCTACGAGCACTTCACGATCCCGCTCGCAGGCTTGGAGCACGAGCGGCACGCGCGCTTGGTCGAGGGCGTGTTCGCTCGCGAGCCGGGCGTGCTCCACGCGTCCGTCTCGTTCGGAGCGCGGCGCGTCTACCTCGAGATCGATCCGAAGGCGACGAGCCGCGCAGCGATGACGGCCGTCGCCGAGCGTGCCGGCGTGACGACGTGGACCGAGAAGGCGGCCGCCCCTCCCGCCGATCACGACCACGAGCACGACGATCACGAGCACGAGCACGGGGGTCCCTTCGGCGCCAACACGGAGCTCGTCGCGAGCCTGGCCTGCGGAGCGCTCTACGGCGTTGGTTGGGTGCTCGGCTTCTTCGACCTCCCGTCCTACGTCGCGACAGGCGTCTACGTCGTGGCCTACGTCGCGGGCGGTTGGTTCACGGTGCAGGAGGTCTTCGTCGCGGTCCGCGCACGCCGCTTCGAGATCGACTTCCTCATGCTGGTCGCGGCCATCGGCGCGGCGGCGATCGGGAGCTGGGCGGAGGGCGCGCTCCTCCTGTTCCTCTTCACGCTCGGGCACGCGCTCGAGGGCTATGCGATGCGTCGCGCACGGGCGGCGATCTCGAAGCTCGGCGAGCTCGTGCCGGAGACGGCGACCAAGCTCGACGGAGGTCGTGAGATCGAGGTGAAGGCCAGCGAGCTCGCGATCCGCGATCGCGTGATCGTGAAGCCCAACACGCGCATCCCCGCCGACGGTGTCGTCGTCGACGGCACGAGCGCGGTGAACCAAGCGCCCATCACCGGCGAGAGCGTGCCGGTCGAGAAGCGCCCGGCTCCGGACGCGGAGAGCTGGCTCGAGAAGCTGGAGAAGACGCCCGCCGAGCATCGCGTGTTCGCGGGCAGCATCAACGGCAAGAGCCCGCTGACGGTCCTCGTCGCGCGCGCGTCGTCCGACAGCACGCTCGCGCGCGTCGTGAAGATGGTGTCCGAGGCCGAGACGCAGAAGTCACCGACGCAGAAGCTCACCGATCGCTTCGAGCGGATCTTCGTGCCGGTCATCCTCGCGATCGACTTCGCGCTCCTCTTCGCGTGGGTGGTCATCGACGAGCCGTTCTCGGCGAGCTTCTACCGTGCGATGGCGGTGCTCGTGGCCGCGAGCCCCTGCGCGCTGGCGATCGCGACGCCGAGCGCGGTGCTCGCCGGCGTCGCCCGCGCAGCGAGCGCCGGGGTGCTCGTGAAGGGCGGAGCGCACCTCGAGTCGCTCGGTCGCATCGAAGCCATCGCGTTCGACAAGACGGGCACGCTGACGATCGGCGAGCCCACGCTCACGGACGTCGCCGTGGCCGAGGGCGCGACCGAGCAAGAGCTGCTGGCGATCGCCGTGGCGATCGAGGAGCGCTCCGATCATCCGCTCGCCTCGGCGATCGTCGAGGGGGGCAAGGAGCGCCTCGGAGGCGCGAGCCCGCGTGAGGCGCTGGGGGTCGAGGCGATCACCGGCTTCGGCATCCGCGGGACGGTCGACGGTGCGCCGGTCCGCATCGGCAAGCCCGCGCTCTTCGACGAGTCGGGCGGGCTGCCCGCCGACGTGAAGGCGAGCGTCGAGCGGCTCAAGAACGAGGGCCGCACGGTGATGGTCGTCGAGGCCGGAGGCCGCGCGCTCGGCGTGATCGGCGTGATGGACACCGTGCGGCCCGTGGCTGCCGAGGTCGTGCGCGCGCTCCACGCGCTCGGCGTGAAGAAGACGATCATGCTGACGGGCGACAACCAGCGCGTCGCCGACGCGGTGGCCAAGACCGTGGGCATCACGGAGGCGCGCGGTGACCTCCTGCCCGAGCAGAAGGTCACCGCGATCGCCGAGCTCGCCAAGGGGGACGCCCCGGTCGCGATGGTCGGCGACGGCGTCAACGACGCGCCTGCGATGGCGCACGCGACCGTGGGCATCGCGATGGGCGCGGGCGGCTCCGACGTCGCGCTCGAGACGGCCGACGTCGCGCTGATGGCGGACGATCTCCGCGCGCTCCCCATCGCGATCGGGCTCGGTCGGGCCGCGCGCAGCATCATCCGTCAGAACCTCGTCGCGAGCCTGGGCATGGTCGCGTTCCTCGTGCCCGCGACCATCCTCGGCTTCGCGGGGATCGGCGTGGCGGTGGCGCTGCACGAGGGATCGACGCTCGTCGTGGTGCTCAACGCGCTGCGGTTGCTCGCGTACCGCGCGCCGACGGAGAAGACGTGAGCCGTTCGCGCGTGTGTTCGCTGCTCGCGCTCCTCGGACTGTCGGCGCTCGGCTGCGATCCGCCGCGTCCCTTCCCCGCCGACTACGAGACTCGCTGGCGAGAGACACGCGTGCCCTGTCAGATCAGCCACGACCACGCGCTGCGGTACGTGCGCGTGTTCGCCGACGACGCCGCGTTCGCCCCGTACACCACGGGTGTGGGCGACTACCCAACGGGAGCGACGTTGCTCAAGGCGGAGTACGACGACCCCGAGTGCTCCGAGCTGCTCGCGTACGTCGTGATGGTGAAGCTCGAGCCCGGGTCCGGCGTCCCGGGCGAGCACGACTGGACCTGGCGTCAGTTCGAGCCCGACCTCACCGAGGTGCACGACCTCCGGCTCATCCCGACGACGTGCATCGACTGCCACGACTACCACTGCGCTGCGCCGCCGCTCGGCAATGACTACACGTGCACGCCGGGCGCGCCGGAGCCGATGCCCCGGCCCTGATCGAGACCCCTCCCGAGGAGATCGCCATGACGCCTGCGGGCGCCTGATCGTCACGACGCGCGTAACGCTCGCGCCCTCTCGGTCACTTTGAAGAATGGACATGCCGTCGGCAGGAGAGGTCTTGGACGTGGTGGTCGTGGGCGGAGGCCAGGCGGGTCTCGCGACGGGCCACCACTTGGCGCGCACGGGGCGTCGCTTCGCGATCCTCGACGCATCGCCGCGCGTGGGTGACAGCTGGCGCAACCGCTACGACTCGCTGACGCTCTTCACGCCGCGTCGTTTCAGCGCGCTCCCCGGCCTGACGCCGCCTGGAGATCCCGACGGCTACGCGAGCCGCGACGAGTTCGCGGACTACCTCGAGTCCTACGCGACGCACTTCTCGCTGCCGCTGCGCAGCCGAGCGCGCGTCGCGAAGCTCGAGAAAGAAGGCGACGCCTTCCTCGTGCGCACCGACGACGGAACCTCGATCCGCGCGGCTCGGGTGGTCGTGGCGAGCGGCGCGTTCGCGCGCGCCGTCGTGCCGAAGGTCGCGTCGGGCTTCGCCGCGGACGTGAAGCAGCTCACTGCGGAGGACTACCGGAACCCAGGCAGCGTCGCGGAGGGCGCCGTGCTCGTCGTCGGTGATGGCGCGAGCGGCCGCGACATCGCTGCCGAGCTCGCAGGGAGCCGGCCCGTGTACCTCGCCGGAGGTCGCCCGCGACGGCTGCTCCCCGAGCGCATCCTCGGTCGCAGCACGTGGTGGTGGCTGAACCTCGTGGGCCTGATGAAGGTCTCGCCGACGTCGTCGATCGGTCGCGCGATGCGCGAGGCCGATCCGTTCCCTGATCGTGATCGCAACGATGGCGCGCTCGTGAAGCGCGGCGTGACGCTGAAGCCGCGGGTCGTCGGCGCGGACGGGCGCCGAGCGAGCTTCGTCGATGGGACGAGCGCGGAGATCGCGTCGGTGGTGTGGACCGTGGGCTACCAGGAAGACAATGCATGGATCGCGATCCCCGGTGCGACGGACGCGTCGGGCAAGCTGATCCACCGCGAGGGTCACTCGCCGATCGAAGGGCTCCACTTCGTCGGTCGTCCGTGGCAGCGCAACCGCGCCTCCGCGCTCGTGATGGGCGCAGGCGCCGACGCCGAGCGCATCGTGGCGGCGATCGCACCCGCCAGGCTCGCGTCCCCCGCCTCGTGACGCGCTGCGCTCAGCGCACGCTGGGCGTCAAGCCTGCACGGAGGAGCGCATCACCGTCCTCGAAGTCCGGCGCGCTCAGCCAGAGGCGCATCAAGTGCCGCTTCGCGGCGGGCTCGGCGTGGTCTTCGTACGCCGTGCGCTTGTGCAGGATCGACGCGTTCTTGAGCCACTGCACGTCACCGGGACGGAACTCCATGTCGAGGTGGAACCGCGGATCGTTCGCGAGGCGCTCGATCGTCTCGATGGCCTCTCGCTGCGGACCGGTGAGCCGCGGTGCCTCCGCGAGCTCTTGCGACCGCCGGATGTACCAAGGGATGAAGAAGGTGTTGAGGACCGCGCCGCGCTCGCTGCGCCGCGGGACCGTGCACACGGGACGCGCGAGGGTCATCGGCGGAATGCCCTCCTCCTGGTAGTGCCAAGGAAAGTCGGCGAACAGCACCTCGTAGAGATCGGGCCGCGCGCGTTGGATCTCCTCGACGATGCGCACCGAGCTGACGATGCGGCTCACCCCGCCGACGCGCGCCGCGCGGCGACAGAGGAGGCCGATCACGTCGGCACCGTCGGTGTGGAAGTCTTGCTCCGCGCGCGTCGTGTACAGGCGAGTCGAGAGCGCCGTCGGGTCGGCGCCAGTGTCGCGGACGTGCGTGAGGAGCTCGCCTCGCAGGTTCTGCGGCACGGGCGACCCGAGGTGGAGGCCCATCACGACGAAGCGACGCGCGAGCTCGGCTTCGTCCACGGCCTCGACGTCGATGCCGCGAAGGAGCACGAAGCCGAGCCCGCCCGCGAGCTCACGTCGCCAACCTCGCGCGGCCTCGGCGAGAGGTCCTTCGTTCGGGAGCATCGACCTGCGCAGCGCGTCGAGGGGATGCGCCGCCGTCGAGCGCGCGACCGCGGCGAGGTCCGCGAGGACCTCCTCGTCGAGCGTGATGGCCCAGCGTCGATCGCTCGTGATCTCCGCGCCCACCCAGCTCGCCTCCGTGGGCGCGATCCGCGGGGGCGAGAGCGACACGTCATCCGGCATGCATCCTCCAACGCACCGACCTGCAGGAAAGAGCGGCGAGGTCGCGATCCCGCCGGGCAAGCGGCCATCCGCGCGTGGCTCGCACGACACGACTCGACTCCGCGCGTCGAGCGCGATGCGGCAGCACGCCTCGAACGCTTCGCGCAGCTGCGCGCGGCCGCGCTGAACACGTGACTTCATCGCAGGCAGCGACACGCCGAGCATGTGCGCCGCGTCTCGCTGGCTCATGCCCTCGAGCTCCGTGAGCGTGAGCGCTTCGCGGTAGGGCGAAGGCAACATCGCGACGAAGTGGGCCACCTGCGGAGCGAGCGCTGCCTCGACCGCGCGGTCGTCCTCGATCGAAGGCGCGGGCTCGTCCGACCCCTCGTCGTCGACGACGCGATGCTTGGCCGCGATGCGCTGGTGATCGACGATCGCGCTGCGCGCGACCTGGCGCATCCAGGGTCCGAGCCGCTCTTCGTCGCGCAGCGACGCGAGCCCGAGCTGGATGCGGAGCAGGACGTCCTGCATCACGTCGTCGACGTCGTTCGCGCGCACGCGGCGCGCGACGAAAGGCCGGAGCTGCCTCTCCACCTCTCGCCACTCGCGCGCCGCTTCCATCAGGCCTTCGCCTCTGGCGGACAGCACGTCGGTCCGCAGCACGTCCGCGCCGTGCTGGGTGCAGACGAGGCCGCCGTCGCACGAGCGCGCGTCGTGTCGTCGGAGACGCGCGTCGTCATCGGACGCGTGGCCTCGATGATCGCGGAGGCGAGGTAGTTCTCTGCGCCGGAGCCGGGCATCCAGTCCTGGATGAACGCCCGACTTTCACGTCGAACGTCGAGGCGCACGTCGACGAAGCCCGCGTCGACCAAGAGCGTCTGCAGCGTGTCGACGGTCACCGCGCCAGCGATGCAGCCCGTGAGCGCGAGCACGTCCTGCTCGAGCGCTTCGGGGAGCGGGGCGAGCTTCACGACGTCCGAGATGGCGAGCCGTCCGCCCGGCTTGAGCACGCGGAACGCCTCGCGGAACACGGCGTCCTTGTCGGGGCTCAGGTTGATCACGCAGTTGGAGAGGATGACGTCGATGGTGCCATCCGACACGGGCAGGTGCTCGATCTCACCGAGCCGGAACTCGACGTTCTGCGCTCCGAGCGTCTTCGCGTTCGCGCGCGCCTTGCTGATCATGTCGGGCGTCATGTCCACGCCGATGACTCGGCCCGTCGCGCCCACCTGCTTGGCCGCGAGGAAGCAGTCGAAGCCGCCGCCCGCGCCGAGATCGAGCACGGTCTCACCGCCGCGGAGCGCCGCGATCGCCTGCGGGTTGCCGCAGCCGAGGCCCATGTTCGCGCCCTCGGGCACCGACGCGAGATCGTCCGCGCTGTAGCCGAGCGCGAGGCTCTTCTCCGCGCCAGGGCCGCAGCATCCGCCGCTGCCGGCGAGCTGCACCTCGCTCGCCTGTGTGGGCCCGCCGCAGCCCATCGTCCCCGGCGCGGCGCGCGCGATGGCGCCGTACTGCGCACGCACCAGGGATCGGACCTCGTCACTCTTCGTCGTGTCACTCATGTTCGTAGCCTCCTGCATGAGAGACGAGGACCTCGACCGAAGGACGCACAGATTCTTCGTCCGAGGTCGTCAGGAACCCAACAGGCTGGCGACATCGGACGCCGCGAACCAACGCTCGTCGAGCGCGGGGAACACGTCGTGATCACGAAGATCGATGCCACGCATCGCGCTCAACGTCCGACTCCTTCGCGCCGCACGAGCGCCTCGACGTGCGCACGCACCTCGTCCCGGATCTCACGCACGCGCACCATGGGCTGCCCTTTCGGATCGGCGAGCGGCCAGTCGTCGCGACGCGCGCCTGAGATCCACGGGCACGCGTCGCCGCAGCCCATCGTGATCAACATCGTCGCGCCGCGCGCGAGCTCTTCCGTGAGCAGCTGCGGCACGCGAGACGCGAGGTCGATGTCCATCTCGCGCATCACCTCCACGACCTCGGGGTGAACGCGTCCGCCCGGCGCGGTGCCAGCCGACACGGCGCGAGCCTTCGCTGGATCCGCGAGGCGCTCGAACCACGCGGCCGCCATCTGCGAGCGTCCCGCGTTGTGCACGCAGGCGAACACGTACGTCTTCATCGAGCCTCCTCTCCAGCGGGTCGGTCGATCCAGGTCACGAGGAGCGCTGCGACGGCGGCGCCGATCGCCTGCGCCGCGATGAACCACGGCACGTCCTCGGGACGGATACCTGCGAACGTCGGCGTGAGCGCGCGGGCGATCGTGACGGCAGGGTTCGCGAACGATGTCGAGGCGGTGAACCAGTACGCCGCCGTGATGTACGCACCGACGGCCAAGGGTGCCGACGTCGGGCTTCGACGACCGACGAGGAGCACCACCAGCAGGAGCCCGAAGGTCGCGATCACCTCGCTGATCGTCTGCCCCACGCCTCGGCGCGCGTGCGCCGACCACGCGAGCAGCGGCTGCTCGAACATCGCGTGAGCCAACACCACGCCCACGATCCCGCCGACGACCTGAGCGACCACGTACGAGATGACCTCGCCGCGCGGGTGATCGCCGCGCCACGCCAGCGCGCAGGTCACGACCGGATTGAAGTGCGCGCCGGAGATGGGGCCCAGCGCGAGGATCAGGGCCACCAATCCAGCGCCCGTCGCGAGCGTGTTGGCGAGCAGAGCGAGCGCCACGTTGCCCGCCGCGAGCGACTCACCCATCGCGCCCGAGCCGACGACGGTGGCGACGAGGAGCGCCGTTCCGAGGCCCTCGGCGACGGCTCGACGGGCGACGTACGGACGGTGTGCGAGCTCGGCGGCCATCCTATCGCAATCCTACGATTGTACGGGGCATCAGAGGCCTCCCACGAGCGCCTTCAGGCGGCGCAACATGCGCGGCTCGATGCAGTAGCAGACGCGAGGACCGTCGATGTCGCCTCGGATGAGCCCCGCCTCCTTGAGGACGCGCAGGTGCTGCGAGACGGTCGACTGCGCGAGCGGCAGCTCGTCGACGATGTCTCCACAAACGCAGGCGCTTCGGCGAATCAGGAGACGAACGATCTTCACCCTCGCGGAGTGTCCGAGGGCCTTCGCGAACGCCGCGAGCTCGTCGTCGGCGAGATCGCCCTCGATGGGACGCAGGTCGGGACCGCCCTCGGCAGGCGGGCAACAGACGTTCGCTGTCGGCAGACCAGTCATCGTAGAAACACGATAAGTGGGGCTCCCCCATCGACGCAAGTCGTTCCTCGAACAGCGGTCGCGGCGAAGCCCGTGCTCACCAAAACCGATTGACGCTCGGTGTTTGGGAGAACATCGTCGGACCCATGCTCCGCGCAGGCGACACCGTCCTCGGCAGCCTCGAGTCCGACGTGCTCGAGCTCTTGTGGAAGCACGGGGAAGCCGACGCGAAGGACGTGCACGCCGCGCTCGGGCGCGCGCGCGGCATCACGCTCAACACCGTGCAGTCCGCGATGAAGCGGCTCTTCGAGAAGGACCTCTTGCGCCGGCGCAAGGTCGCTCACGCGCACGTCTATTCGGCGCGTGTCACGCGCGAGCAGCTGAGCCAGACCGTCCTTGGCGACGTGGTGGAGAAGCTCCTCGCGGGGCAGCCCAACGCGATGATGGCAGCGTTCGTCGACATGGCGGATCGCGCCGGTCCCGATCACCTCGATGCCCTCGAGCGCATGGTCGCGGAGCGACGCGCCGAGCGCGCGAAGCGAGGCTCGCGATGACGGCGTTGTTCGTTCTCCTCCTCGCGGTGTCGCTGGGCAGTGGGGTGGCGACCTACGCGCTGGTCGCCGGCGCTCTGCACGTGGCGCGCGACGCGCTCGGTCGCTGCGAGCCCGCCGCTCGCGCACGGGTGCTGTCGCTCCTCGCGCTCGCGCCGGCGATCGCTGCGGTCATCGCGCCGACCCTCTGCGCGCTTCCGTCGATCGAAGCCGCCGTGGGACTCGCGACCGACCACTGCCACGCGCACGGCGATCACCATCTCCACCTGTGTTTCCTCCATCCGCCGACCTCGCTGTCGACCGGGTTCACGCTCCTCGTCGCCGTGCTCGGCGCGGTGACGCTGGTTCGGGTCGCGGGCCTCCTGCGCACCCTGTGGCACGCCCGTGCCGAAGCCGACGCTCTCGTTCGCGAGGCGCAACAGTTCGACGACGTCCTCCTCGTGCAGAGCGACGTGGCGTTCTCTGCCGCCGTCGGTCTGCTCACCCCCGTCATCCTGGTGACTCGCGGCCTGCGCTCGCTCTTGAGCGCCGAGGAGTCACGCGCGGTCCTCGCCCACGAGCGCGCGCACGCCGCTCGACGCGACGCGCTGCGACTCGTCGTCGCGAGGATCACCTGGTCGCCCTTGCCCGCCGCGTGCTCGGCCTTGCTGCTGTCGGAGCTGTCGCTCGCCTGCGAAGAGACGTGTGACCGCGCGGCGGCCGAGGCCGTCGATGATCCGCTCGTCGTCGCACACGCGCTCCTCTGCGCGGCGCGCGCCGGCTCGACGCCCGTACCGCTGCTCTCGATGGGCCTCGTGACGGGAGCGATCGATCGCCGCGTGAGCGCGCTGCTCGATCCTCCGTCGCGTCCCATCGCGCACACCAACGCCCTCCTCGCGATCTCCCTGATCGCGCTCGTGCTGGCGGCCCCCCTCGTCCACCACGTCGCCGAGACGCTCCTGGCTCCACTCTCGCGGTGAACCGATGAACCTCCGAGCCGTCAGCCACACCTCCAAAACACCGACCACTCATCGGTGTTCGGTCGCGCACGTGGTCGTTCTCTTCAGCTGGATCACGCTCGCGGCCTGCGACGCTCCGATCGACGCGCCCGAGGCCGTCGCTGCCGCGCGCCCTGGTCTGACCTTCACGTCCTGGAACACGAGCTCCGAGCTCTTCGCCGAGCTGCCCGCGCTCGTCGTGGGCGAGGAGTCGCCGTGCGCAGCGCACGCGACCCGGCTCGCGGACTTCCTCCCGCTGACCGAGGGGCGCGTGGTGCTCGCGCTCGTCGCGCCCGATGGCACCGAGGAGCGCTGGGAGGTCGCCGAGATCACGCGCCCCGGCATCTTCCGACCGATCGCTCGTCCCACACAGCCAGGACCGCGGCGGCTGCGTGTCGAGATCCATGCCGAGGGGATCGATGACGTGCACGACCTCGGCGACGTGACGGTCTTCGCGTCGGAGGACGCCGCGAGGCAGTCGATCGACGACGAGGCCGAGGTGCCGGGACGCATCACCTTCCTCAAGGAACAGCAGTGGGTCATCCCCTTCATGACCGCCGCCGTCGAAGAGCGATCCCTACGCGCCTCGCTCGCGCTCTATGGCCGCATCGAGGCGCGCCCCGAGGGCGACGTCTCGATCACCGCGCCGAGCGCAGGACGAATCGCCGACGACGCGCTCCCCGCGCTCGGCGCTTCGATCGCGCGCGACGCCATCGTCGCTTCGCTCGCGCCTCAGCTCGACTCCGCCGATCGCGCGTCGCTCGATCTCGCGTCCGCGAGCGCTCGCATGGAGGTCGCGCAGACGGAGAGGGAGCGCGCGCGCATCGAGGGCCTCGCCGCCCAGGGGGTCGTGGCGGAGCGACGCCTCGTCGAGGCGCGTCACGAGGAGGACGAGGCGCGCGCGACGCTCGCCGCCGCCACCCGCCGACAAGGCATGTTCGCACGCACGCTGCGAACAGGCGGCGGGCACGGGGGCGCGCTCCCGCTGCGCTCGCCGATCACGGGCGACCTCGTCGCCATCGAGATCTCACCAGGCGCGTTCGTGGAAGCGGGCGACGTGCTGTTCCGCGTCGTCGCGCCGGGCAGCCTGTGGCTCGCGCTCGACGTGCCGGAGGCGAACCTGCCAAGCGTCGGCGCGACGCTCGCCACGAGCTATCGACTGCCAGGCGACGCGACGGAGCGCGAGCTCGGTCCCGACGCGCTGGTCTCGCGTCCTCGAGTCGTCGATCCGACGACGCACCTGGCCGTCGTCCGCTTCCGTGTCGACGACCCGCAGATCCCCCTCGGCGCCCACGTCGAGGCGCGCCTCTTCACGGACGAGGCCACCACCCAGCTCGCGATCCCCGCGAGCGCCGTGCTCGACGACGGCGGCTACTTCGTGGCGTTCGTCCAAGTGGAGGGTGAGGCGTTCGAGCGTCGCCCGCTCCGCCTCGGCACACGCGACGGTGATCTCGTCGGCGTGGTCTCTGGGCTCTCGGCGGGCGAGCACGTGGTCACGCGCGGCGCGCTCGCCGTGAAGCTCGCAGGCGCGAGCGGTGCCGTGCCTGCGCACGGCCACGCGCACTGAGGGCGACATGATCGACGCCATCCTCCGCTTCTCCCTCGGTCACCGCGCCGTCGTGCTCGTCGTCGCCGCCGCGCTGCTCGCGTGGGGCGCGCGCGTCGCGCTCGACATGCCCGTCGACGTGTTCCCCGATCTCACCGCGCCGACCGTCACGGTGATCACCGAGGGTCACGGCATGGCGCCGGAGGAGCTCGAGCCGCGCGTGACGTTCCCTATCGAGTCCGCCCTCAACGGCGCGCCCGGGGTCCGCCGCGTGCGGTCCTCCACGGGCGTCGGCATCTCGATCGTGTGGGTGGAGTTCGACTGGGGCACCGACGTGCGCGTCGCGCGACAGACGGTGACGGAGAAGCTGCAGCTCGTGCGCGACTCGCTGCCCGAAGAGGTCGAGGCGCCCATGCTCGCGCCCGCGTCGTCGGTGATGGGCGAGATCCTCTTCCTCGCGATGACCTCCGATCGACACGGAGAGATGGAGGTGCGCACGGCGGCAGACTTCATCGTGCGACGGCGACTGCTCGCGGTCCCCGGTGTCTCGCAGGTCATCCCGATCGGCGGGCAGGTCCGGAGGCTCGAGGTCGCGCTCGATCCGGAGCGCGTCGCGGCGTTCGGCTTCCCGATCGACGACGTGCTCGAAGCGGTGGCGGCCACGCATCGCAGCGTGTCGGCTGGCTTCGTCGCGGAGAACGGCATCGAGCACTTGGTCCATGGGGCAGGCCGCGTGCGCGGCCCCGAGGACGTCCGCGCCGGCCTCGTGGGAGCGCGCGGCGAGGGAGGCGCCGAGCGACCGGTGCTCGTCGAGCAACTCGGCGCGGTGCGCTTCGGTCCCGCGTTGCGACGCGGCACCGGTGGGTACTCGGGCGCGCCCGCGGTCGTGCTGGGCATCCAACGTCAGCCTGGGGCGAACACGCTCGAGGTCACGCGACGCATCGAAGAAGAAGTGGCCTTGCTCGCCACCCAGCTGCCCGAGGGCATGGCGATCCACGGCCACATCTTTCGCCAAGCAGACTTCATCGAGCTCGCCATCCACAACGTCGTCGTCGCGCTGCGCGATGGCGTTCTGCTCGTGCTCGTCATCGTGCTGCTCTTCCTCGGCAGTCCGCGCGCGAGCGCGATCACCGTCGTCGCGATCCCGCTGAGCCTGGTCGTGAGCGTGCTCGTGCTCTCCGCGCTCGGCGCGACGCTCAACACCATGACCCTCGGCGGCATGGCCATCGCCGTCGGCGAGCTCGTCGACGATGCCATCGTCGACGTCGAGAACGTCGTTCGTCGCCTCCGCGAGAACGCGACCCTTCCCTCGCCGCGCCCGACCCTCGACGTGGTCCTCGACGCGAGCCGGGAGATCCGTTCGTCGATCGTGTTCGCGACGGCCGCGGTGATCTTCGCGTTCGTCCCGCTCTTCTTCCTGGACGGTGTCGAGGGGCGTCTGCTCCAGCCGCTCGGCATCGCCTACGTGGTGTCGCTCGCGGCGTCGCTGCTGGTCGCGGTGACGGTCACGCCCGTCCTCTGCTCGCTCGGCCTCGCGTCGATCGGCGAGACGCCCGCCGCGGGAGGAGCGCCTCACCACGAGCCGCGCGTCGTCCGCGCGCTCAAGCGTGCGTACGCACCCGTGCTGCTCGCCGCGCTCGATCGACCTCGGCTCGTGACAGGCAGCGGCGTCGTGCTCGTCGCCGCCTCGGTGCTCGCGCTCGCCCTCACGGGCCGCGGCTTCTTGCCGGAGTTCCACGAGGGCACGCTCACGATCGGCACCGTCACGCTCCCCGGCATCTCGCTCGAAGAGTCCGATCGCATCGGACGACGCGTCGAAGAGATCCTCGTCGCACAGCCCGAGGTGAGCTCTGTCGCGCGACGCACCGGCCGCGCGGAGCTCGACGAGCACGCGCAGGGCGTTCACGCGAGCGAGATGGAGGTGAGCCTGCGCGAGGGACGACCGCGCGAGGAGCTCCTCGCGGCGCTGCGCCTCGAGCTGTCGCGCCTCTCCGGCGTGAACGTCACGATCGGGCAGCCGATCTCGCACCGCATCGATCACATGCTCTCGGGCACGCGCGCCGCCATCGCCGTGAAGGTCTTCGGCGACGACCTCGGCGAGCTGCGACGGCTGTCGTCCGCCGTGCAGGAGGCGATGCGTGGCGTGCCGGGCGTCGTCGACCTCTCGGTCGAGCAACCCTCGGACGTTCCGTTCGCTCGTGTTCACTTCGACCGCCGTGAGATCGCGGCGCACGGCCTCACGGTCGCGGAGGTCGCCCGCACGCTGGAGCTCGCGGGCACCGGCGTACGCGTCGGCCAGGTCGTCGACGGAACCGCGGTGATCGATCTCGTGGTGACGCTGGACCGGCGCGATCCCGACGACGTCGAGGCGCTCGGCGACATCCCGGTCGTCACGCCCAGCGGCACCGTGATCCCGCTGCGCTCGCTCGCGACCGTGACGCGCGACCGCGGACCGAGCGAGATCGCGCGCGAGGGCGTGCAGCGGAAGATGGTCGTGATGTGCAACGTCTCGGGGCGCGACGTGGTCTCGGTCGTCGAAGACGTGCGCGCAGCCGTCGAGGCGAGCGTCGAGCTGCCCGCAGGCTACCGAGTCGTCTACGCCGGACAGTTCGAGAGCGCGTCCGCCGCGACGCAGCGCATCGCGGCGCTGGGCGCGCTCGCCGTCATCGGAATCTTCCTCCTCCTCGCGACCGCGTTCCGCTCCTCGCGCGACGCGCTGCTCGTGATGCTGAACCTCCCGCTCGCGCTGGTGGGTGGCGTGCTCGGCGTGTGGCTCCAGGGCGGCGTGCTGTCGGTGGCCTCGATCGTCGGCTTCGTCACGCTGTTCGGCATCGCGACGCGCAATGGGATCATGCTCGTCTCGCACGTGCGTCATCTCGTCGAGACCGAGGGGGTGACCGATGCCCGAGACGCAGTGCGGCGCGGCGCCGAAGAGCGGCTCGCGCCCATCCTCATGACGGCGCTCGCCGCAGGTCTCGCGCTCGTCCCGCTGGCCCTCGCGGCGGGTGAGCCGGGCAGCGAGATCCAGTCACCGATGGCGATCGTGATCCTCTGCGGTCTCCTCAGCTCGACGCTGCTCAACATGCTCGCGGTGCCCGCGCTCGTGCTCCGGTTCGGCAGCGTCCGGGCGCTGACCGCGAAGAACGACGCTCGAGAGACGACGTGAACGCGAGCGTCGACGCGCGACGAGGAACGGCGCTGGCGGTGCTCGCGGCCGCCGCGTTCGGCGCGACGGCACCGTTCGTCGCCAGTGCGAGCGCCAGCGTCGGACCGTTCGCCGCGAGCGCCGTCCTCTACGGGGGTGCGAGCCTCGCGGCGCTGCTCTTCGGCGGTCGTCCTCGCACCGGACGCATGCTGTCGATCGCCCTGCCGATGGTCCTCGCGGGCGCCGTGGTCGCACCGGCGTGCTTCGTGTGGGGCCTCAGCCGGGTCGGTGCGACGACGGGCTCGCTGCTGCTCAATCTCGAGGCGGTGTTCACCGTGCTGCTCGCGCGCGCGGTGCATCGGGAGCTGATCACGCGTCGCGTCGGGCTCGCCCTGTTCGTGCTGACGCTCGGCGGTCTGCTCGCAGCGCTCGACGGACGACGCGACACGCACCTCGATCCTCTCGGCGCGCTCGCCATCGTGGTCGCGACCGCCGCGTGGGGGCTCGACAACGTGCTCGCGCGCAAGCTCGGCGATCAGCCGCCGCTCGATCTCGTCGCGCTCAAGGGTCTCCTCGGTGCGAGCGTCTCCGCTGTCGTCGCGCTCGTCGTCGGTGACGCGTGGCCGGGTACGCGCGAGCTCGCGCTGCTCGGCCTCGCGGGTGCGATCGGCTACGGGCTGAGCCTGCGCCTCTACCTCGCCGCGCAGTCACACATGGGCGCGGGTCGAACGGGCTCGGTGTTCGCGGTCGCTCCCTTCGTGGGCGCAGCGCTCGCGTGGGCGCTCGGGGCGCGGGACATCGGATGGCCGTCGGGGGTCGCCGCAGCGCTCTTGGTGGGTGGCGTGGCGCTCCACGCGACGGAGAGCACGCGAGAGCCGCCGGCAGCATCCTCAGCGCGGACCTAGGTCGACCCAGAGCGCATCCACACGGCACCCATCCGGTCCTGCTCCTTCGCCGTCGCTGGCTCTCCCGACATCACCTCGAAGCGCGCGACAGAATGCACGGCCGCGAGGAACGCATCACCGGATGCGCGTCAGGAGCGGTTCGGTGCCGCGCCCCGATCGCAGCAAGTGCCGTCCACGCGGCACGTCGAACCGCACCCCGAGACCGCGCGTGTCCTCATGCGAGCGCGGACGGCCATCACGCCGAGAGCCACCAAGAACACCGCGGCCCCCACGGTGAATTCGGAGCCAGGCCGGAACACGAAGGCCAGGGAGGTGAGAGATCCGGTGCCCAGTCCCGCCGCCGCCAGCAGCGGGACCGCGCAGCAGGCCGCGCACGCGATGAAGGCCGCAATGCCGGCGACACCGAGGCGGCGGGTGGAGAGAAAGTGTTCTGCCTTCTGCACGATCGTCGTTCTCACGCTTCGCTCCTTCCGCGGCTCCACGCGAACCGCGCTGCCCCCACTAGGCCGGCTCGAAGCGAGCGTGACCACCGAAGTTCCGACGGTTTCGAGTCACGCCTCGAGGACTTCCGCCTACCGTGCAACGCACGCATGGACGCAAGGCGTCGGAAAGCCATCCACGAGGCGATGGTTCGGCTCTCCGACGGAGACCGGACTGCGATCGACGTCCTCGTCGACGAGCTCTGGCCCGCGGTCCTCTCGTTCGCGGAGCGAGGCGTCGGGAGGGGCGGCGACGCCGAGGATGTAGCGCAAGAGGTCTTCTGCCGGATCTGTGCTCGGATCGCCGACTTCGACAGAAGTCGCGACGCGGTCTCCTGGGCGTTCGGGATCGCGAGCTACGAGATCATGACGCACCGTCGTCGGCGGCAGCGGCGCCGCGAGGTCTTGGACGAGGCCTCGGTGACACGGCAGCCGGCCCCCTCGGCGTCGCAGGAGGAGCAACTCCTCGCGCGAGAGGTCGCTCTCGCGTTCGAGCAAGCCGTCGGCTCTTTGACCGAAGAGGATCGGGTGTCGCTCGGGCTGGAAGACACCAGGCCGGGGGCGGCGGGCGCGACGCTTCGCAAGCGCAAGCAGCGCGCGCTCGACCGGCTGCGCGGAATCTGGAGGCAGATCTATGGCGAACCGTGAGCGAGTGCGTCGCGCCAGCCTTCGGGCGTACGAGCTCGGTCGCCTGCGCGTCGCGGCGCGCGCGACCTGGGTGCTCGTCCCCATCGTGCTCCTCTGCGCTCTGGAGACCGGGGCGGGCGAGACGTGCGCGTGCATCGGAGTCCTGCTGCTCGGCGCGAGCATCTTCCTGCGCTGGCGTGACAAGCGGGGAGTGGACTCTGTGCGCGACGGAATCCGTGCCGGCGCCCTTCCACTCGCCGCGGGGTTGGTGGTCGCGCGGTTCACCGACGGCTGCGGGGGTGAGCCCATGAGCGTCTGCACCGCCGTGTGCATGGTCGGTGGAGTCCCGGCGGGCGCATGGCTGGGATCCCGCCTCGCGCGACGGGACGTGCCGTGGTCCAGCTGGCTCGCAGCGGGGAGCATCGCGGGCCTGGTAGCGAGCTTGGGGTGCGCGAGCCTCGGCCTCGCTGCGGTGGCGGGGGCGATCGCCGGACTGAGCCTGGGAGCCGCGTCATCGAAGCTGGTCCTCCCCGCGTAGAGCCGCAGGTCGCCCCGAGGTGCGATCAAGGGGTGTCCGACACCCTGAGGTGATAAGCCGGCTCGATGTCGCGCGCGGCACGGTGCTCGGTGTGGCTCGCAGCCGCGGCCGTGGCCTGCGCGAGCTCCGTGGTGCTCGCGCACGGCCGTGAGCCGTCGGTGGGGCTGATCGCGTTCGACCCGAGCGATCGCGATCACTTCGTCCTGCGCGGCACGTGGGCGCTGCTCACGACGCGCGACGACGGCGCGAGCTTCCAGTGGACCTGCGCGGTGGCTGCGGGCTTCGATCGCTTCACCGAAGATCCCGTCGTGGCCATCGCGCCTTCGGGGCATGTGGTGCTCGCGACGTTCGACGGCTTGCGCCGCTCCGACGCGTCCGCGTGCGAGTACGGAGCGGTGACCGGCGACGCGCTCGGAGCCTTCGTCATCGATCTGGCGAGCGATCCGACGGATCCGCGCGTGCTGTGGGCGGCGCGCTCCCCCGGCGACGCCGAGAACTCCATCCTTCGCAGCACCGACGCCGGCGCGACGTTCGAGACCGTGCACGCGTTCCCGTTTGGCTTCTTGGTCGAGCGCGTTCGCGTCGCGCCCTCGAACGCGAGCGTCGTCTACGCGTCGGGCGCGGCGCCGCGGCGCGACGACATGCCTCGTCGTGCGCTCTTCTTCACCTCGACCGATCGGGGCGAGACGTTCACGGAGACCGAGATCCCGCTGATGGACGGAGAGCGGAACGCGCACGTGCTCGCCGTCGATCCGAACGGCGCGCGGCGCGTGCTCGTGCGCATGACGCGACCGATCACCGACGTGGTGCCCGAGAGGCTGCTCCTCTCGGAGGATGGCGGCGCGACGTTCCGCACCGTGCTCGAGCTGCGAGAGATGGTCGGCGTGATCTTCTCGCACGACGGAGCCCGCGCCTGGGCCGGCAGCTGGGACGGTGGGCTCTTCCGATCCGAGGACGCAGGCCGCACGTGGACCGCCGTGGACGCGGCGCTGCGCGTGCGCTGCCTCGCAGAGCGCGAGGATGACGGTGGAGGCCGCGAGCTCTTCGTGTGCGTCGACGAGCTCACGGAGCCCTACTCGGTCGCGCGCTCGTACGACGACGGTCAGACGTTGGAGCGCCTCTGGGGCTTCGACGACGCGACGAACGACGTGGGCTGCAGCACGTGCACGGCCGTCGGCGTCGTGTGCCCGAGCTACTGGCCCGACGTGGAGTACGACCTCGAGACCCGCGGTGACCTGTCCGACGCGGGGCCGCTGCCTGATCTCCTCGACGCGGGCCCGCCGCCTGTGTGCGAGGCTGGAACGAGCTTCGACGCCGCGCTCCCCGACGCGGCGCGGTTCGCGACGCCCCCGCGGGGCTGCGCATGCGCCGCCGGCGCGCGGCCCGCGCGTTTCGCTTGGGGCTACCTGGTGCTGGGCATGTGGGCAGCGCGCCGCCGCCGTGCGGCGAATCGTCGCAGGCCGTGATCGACGGTGGACCGCTGGCCGCGACTGTGCGACTCACTCTCCATGCACTTTCGCCACGCCCTCCTCCCCCTCTCCCTCTCCCTCTCCCTCTCCCTCTCCGTCGTGCTCGGCTGCGGACCCGGTGACGCCGGATCGGACGCGGGCCGCCCGACCGGTTTGGTCGACTGCGACGCGATCGTCGAGGCGTGTCACGACTACGACACGGGCACGGGCCCGCTCACGGAGTGCCACGACCTCGCGCACGACGCGACGAGCAACACCGTCTGCCTCCCCGAGCGCGAACGCTGCGTGGCCCTGTGCGAAGCCGCGGCTGCGATGACCGACGCAGGAGCCCACGACGAAGATGCCGGCGACGGCGGCGCGCATCAGTGAGCGGTTCCGCGCTGCGGCGCGGTGCGTGCTGCTCTGTGGAGCGCTCCTCGGCTGCCAGCCGACGGAGGCTTCGTGCTTCGAGCTGACGCTCGACTGCGCGGACACCGCGGCGCCCGACTTCGCGACGCTCCACCGCGACGTGCTGCGGCCTCGGTGTGGAACCGGTGGGTCGTGCCACGTGGACGACGACGTGCCCGCGGGTGATCTCCGTTTCGACGACGAGGCGCTCGCGTACGCGCTCTTGCTCGATCCCGATCGTCGCCTGGTGGATCCCGCGCGGCCGGAGTGCAGCGAGATCGTTCGCCGCGTCACGTCCCGCGCTCGGTTCGTGCAGATGCCACCGAGCGCACCGCTGAGCGCGGCGGAGACGTGCGCGGTGATCGCGTGGGTACGAGACGGCGCGCGCTGAGCGCAGCCAGCGACCGGTTCGCAGCGCGTTGACGGTCGGCGCTGATCAAGTCATCGCTTGAATGGAACCGATGCGCGCACCCATCTATCTGGACCACAACGCCTCGACGCCGTTGGCGCCCGAGGCGCTCGCCGCGATGCTGCCGTTCCTGACGGATCACTTCGGGAACCCGTCGAGCGGACACGCGTTCGGGCGACGCGCGCGCGAAGGCGTCGAGGCCGCGCGGGCGCAGGTCGCTGCTGCGATCGGCGCGCACGCGGACGAGATCGTTTTCACGTCCGGTGCCACCGAAGCGAGCAACCTCGCGATCCTCGGCACGGCACGCGCGAGGGCGGAGCGGACGCACGTGGTCACGAGCGCGACCGAACATCCGGCCACCGACGGGCCGTGCGAGCTCGGGGCAAAGCTGGGCGGACGCGTGACGCGCGTCCGAGTCGACGGATCGGGCGTCATCGATCTCGAGGCCTTGGCGGCGGCGCTCGAGACCCCGACACGGCTCGTGACGATCATCCATGGTCACAACGAGACCGGTGTGCTGCAGCCCCTCGCGGAGGTCGCCGCCCGAGCCCACGGCGCCGGCGCGCTCGTCCATGCAGACGCAGCGCAATCCGTCGGCAAGGTCCGCGTCCGCGTGGACGAGCTCGGCGTCGACCTGCTGTCGATCGCGGGTCACAAGCTCGGCGCCCCGAAGGGTGTCGGAGCGCTCTACGTGAGGCGCGGGACTGCGATCGCGGCCCTCTTTCGCGGCGCAGACCACGAGCGCGGACTCCGGCCGGGTACGGAGAACGTCGCGAGCATCGTCGCGCTCGGCGCAGCGTGCGCGGCGACGGGGGCGGATCTCGACGCGGCCGCTCTGCGAATGCGCTCGCTCCGCGACGAGCTGTGGGTGCGGCTCGAGAGGACCGTCCCCGGCATCGTCCAGAACGGTGATCCGGACCGCAGGCTCCCGAGCACCTTGAGCGTCAGGTTCCCGCGGGTGCGCGGCGCCGCGCTCCTCGCGCGCGTGCCCGAGATCGCCGCCGCCACGGGCTCCGCGTGTCACGACGGCAACGACGGTGCGCCCGCGGCGATCGTCGCGATGGGCATCCCAGCGGCGGAAGCCGTCGGCACCGTTCGACTCTCCGTGGGCAGGACCACGAGCCTCGACGAGGTCGAAGAAGCCGCCGACCTGCTGGCGGGCGCCTGGCGAGCGATCTGCTGACGGCCGCGAATCCTTTTCGAGGGGCGGGCCCTCTACGCGTCGAAGGAGACCTCGATGCCGACACCCGAGACCCGATTCCCGACCGCCCTCTCGTTGCCCAGGCCAGGCGCCACCCACTCGCGACCCGATCGCGTCGTGCTCGTCTACGACGGCGACAGCGGGCTCCGAGCCATGCTCCTCGACGCGGTCAAGAAGGCCGCGGGGCGCGAAGAGTGTGCGCTCTGCGAGATCACGTACGGACCGCTCGGCAAGCGGGGCGAGTGGCGTGCGTGCGAGACCCGGCTCGGGGTCATCGTCGACGAGCTCCACCGTGACCAGCTGCCTGCCGAGTGGGGCGTCGAGCGCGACGCCCTCCCGTGTGTCCTCGGCAGGGTGGGAACCGAGCCGCCGTTCGTGCTCCTCGGGCGAGAACAGATCGTCGAGTGCGGTGGCCGAGTCGACGAGCTCGAGCGTCGCATCGTCGTCGCTCTCGCGGCGGGTGGGCGATGACGCCCGCCCGAGCGGCCACATGCGACACGAACGTGGCGAACGCGAAGGGAGCGCTCGAGCGAGTGTCTCTCCGAACAGCGCGAGCGCAGTGACTACGGGACGGGGACGCCGCGCGCGAGCGCGCGAGCCCGGAGCTCGACACGCGCGCGGTGGAGGCGACTCTTCAGCGCCTGCAACGAGATGCCGAGCTGCGCGGCCGCTTCGGGAGCGGTGAGGCCCTCGACGTCGCGCAGGAGGACGACCTCGCGATGGGTGGCGTCGAGGTCACCGAGGGCCGCCGCGAGGAGCTCGGTGCGGCGTCGCTCCGCGAGCTCGTCGTCCGGTGTGCGCCCCTCGCTCGGGATCTCGTCTTCGGCGCCGAGCAGCACGAGCGGCACGTCGTGACGGCGGTCGATGAGGCGGTAGCACTCGCGACGCACGATCGTGAACATCCAGCTCGCGATCGACGACGCCGACCCGCGGAACGTCTTGAGCGCGCGGGTCGCGGCCCAGAGCGTCTCCTGCACCGCATCCTCGGCGTCTTCCGTCGTGCGACAGACCTGGAGGCCGTAGCGGTAGACGCCGTTCCGGTGGCTACGGAGCAACGTACCGAGCGCGTCGTGGTTTCCGGCGCGGGCGGCCATCAGGAGATCGTCGGACGTCGAGTGAGCCATGGCATCGCGTAGAGGGCCGGCCCGGCCGAAAGGGTTCGCAGTCTAGCGTCAGTCGTGTTCGGCGACCTTCGGTGCCGGGGTCACGACGTCCACTGCATCCAAGGCTTCGCCCGGTAGCGATCCCACCCATCGGGAAGGACCGTCACGACGGGACCGTCGATGTCACCTCGGGCCGCGAGGCGCAGCGCCGCGGCCACGTTCGTCCCCGCGGAGCCGCCGACGAGCATGCCCTCCTCGTGGACGAGACGCCGCACGGCCGCGAAGCTCTCTTCGTCCGAGACACGCTCGGCGGCGTCGATCACGTCGCGGTGGAGGTTGATCGGCGGCTCGCTTCCGCCGATGCCCTCCACCGCGTAGCTGCCGTCCGGACCGAGCTCGCCGGTCTCCACCCACGTGGCCAGCGCGGAGCCGACGGGATCGGCGAGGACGATGCGCACACCCGGCACCAAGGACTTGAGACGACGTCCGACACCGCTGATCGTGCCGCCCGTTCCAGCTCCCGCGACGAACGCGCCCACGCGGCCCTCGGTCTGCGCGAAGATCTCCATCGCGGTCGTCTCCTCGTGCACACGAACGTTCGCAGGGTTCTCGAACTGATCGGTGAGAAACGCGCCGCGCTCGGCGGCGACGCGACGCGCGACGTTGCGGAAGTTCTCCGGGCTCGAGGGCGGGGCGTTGGGCGTGACGATCACCTCCGCGCCGAGCGCGGCGAGCGCGACGCGCTTGTCGACGGACATCTTCTCCGGGAGCACACAGACGAGGCGGTACCCGCGCACGGCGGCGACGAGCGCGAGGCCGACGCCCGTGTTGCCCGCGGTCGCCTCGACGAGCGTGGCGCCGGGCCTGAGCACGCCGCGGCGCTCCGCGTCGTCGACGATCGCGAGCGCCAGACGGTCCTTCACGGAGCCGCCCGGGTTCATGTGCTCACACTTCGCGAGCACGGGGACGCGAAGGCCGCGATCGAGGCGAGAGAGGCGCACCAGCGGCGTGTTCCCGATCGCAGCGAGGACCGAGTCGTTCATCACGTCTCCTTCTGCATGCCGAGCTCCGGCACGGTGGCGCGGGCGTCGGCCGCGCGACGCGTCTCGCGCATGCGCACCGCGACGATGACGCCACTCCCGAACGTGAGCGCGGCGACGAACACCATCGCCGTCTCCGAGCCGAACGCATCGGCCAGCGCGCCCGCGAGCACGGCGCCCACCGCGTATCCGAGGTCGCGCCACAGGCGGTACACGCCGACGGCCGACGCGCGCCACGACGGATGCGCGACGTCGCCGATGGCCGCGAGGAGCGTCGGGTAGACCATCGCCGTGCCGATGCCGAGGAGCACGGCGCCGCCCGCGAAGGCCTCGAACGAGCTCGACGCCACCACGAGCGAGATGCCCCCGGCCTGCACCCACATGCCGAACACGATCAACCACTTCCGCCCCACACGATCGGACCACGCGCCGGTCACGAGCTGCGCGAGCCCCCACGTCGCCGGGTAGATCGCGCTGAGCGTGCCGATGTCGGAGAGCGTCATGCGCGCGGCGGCGAAGAAGAGGGGGAACAGGCCCCACGCCATGCCGTCGTTGAGGTTGTTGACCAGGCCCGCCTGCGTGACGCTCGAGAGCTCGCGATCGGTGAGCGACGTGCGTACGAACACCTCGCGCTGCGTCAGCGCGCTCGCCGTCGCGATCGGATCGATCGTCGACTCCTTCACGACGAAGTGGCGCGTCTCACGGACCACGGCGACCGAGAGGACGAAGCCTACGAGCACGAACCCGATCCCCAAGAAGAACGGCTCGGGGCGGAGGCCGTAGGTCGCCGCCACGACACCCGTCGCGAGCGCGCTGCCTGCGACCGCGAGGTAGCCCGCGAACTCGTTGAGCCCCATCGCGAGCCCTCGCTTCTCCGGGCCCACGAGGTCGATCTTCATGATGACGGTGGTGGACCACGTGAGCCCTTGGCTGATGCCGAGGAACACGTTCGCCGCGAGCACCCACCCCCAGCTCGGCGCCCACATCAGGAGGAACGGCACCGGCGCGGCCACGAGCCAGCCGAGCACCAGCACGGGCTTGCGTCCGTAGCGATCGGACAGGCGACCTGCGAGGTAGTTCGTCAGCGCCTTGCTCACGCCGAACACGACGATGAACGAGAGCACCGCAGCGCGCGCGACGAGGTGGAACTCCTCGTCGGCGATCGCGGGGAGGATCGCGCGCTCCATCCCGATCATCGCGCCGACGAACGCGTTGACGACGACGAGCAGCGCGAACTGCGCGGCGTTGGCGCGCAGACCGAGACGCACCTCGGAGGTCATCGTGCGACGCCCGATCGAGCAGGAGCGCGCGGTCGCACGACGCGCCACCCACGCGCGCGCCACTCGACGACGCCGAGATCGAGAGGCTGCGCGTCGAAGCCACGCTCCCGCAGCAGCGCCACGGCCTTCGCCGCCATGACGCAGTAGGGCCCGCGGCAGTACGCGACGACCTCGCGGTCGGCCGGCAGCGCGCCGAGGCGAGCGTCGAGGTGCGCGAGCGGCATCGAGACCGCGCGTGGAAGATGCCCCGCGTCGAACTCCACGCTGGGTCGCACGTCGATGAGGGTCACGGCGCCGCTTCGCACGCGACGCACCAGCTCGGCTTGCGCGACGCGCTCCATCGAGCCCCGGTCCGCGAAGTAGGCGAGCTTCGCTTCGTCGACCTCGGCGAGCCGAGCTTCCGCGAGCCCGCGGAGGGACACGAGGAAGGCCGCGACGCCCTCGTCGGCCAGCGAGTACTCCACGTGGAGCCCACGCTTCTCCGCAGAGACCAGACGCGTGGCCCGCAGCACCTGGAGGTGCTGCGACGCGTTGGCGATGGAGAGCGACGCCTCGCCAGCGAGCGCCTCCACGGTGCGGGGTGCCTGCGACAGGAGATCGAGGAGCTCGATCCGCTTCGGCGACGCGACGCCCTTCCCGATGCGGGCGAACTGCTCGTAGATCGCGTCCTTGCGACGCCGCGGCGAGGGCATCGGCGTGTATTCAACAGATGTCTTGAATAGTCAACCGAGACCACGCGCGCGAACGCGCGGTGACGCTGAACGTTTTCGACGTGGGTGGAACCCCGCGTGCTGCGCGCGGCGCGAGGCATCGCGTGTTAGCGTCGGCGCGTGGAGTCCAAGCAGTTCGGCAACTGCGGCGTGGCCTGGGACGACCGCTACGCGCCCATCTACATCATGAGATGGACGGGGCCGACGTCCTTGGCCGCCGCCGAGTGGGGCCTCGATCACGTCACCGCCGCGGCCGCCGCCGAGAACCGACGCGCGGGCCGTGGGATCACGATCTCCGACGCGACGTACGTCGAGCGGCCCACGCCCGAGGTGCGGAAGTACCTCGCGACGCGCGCGGACGCGATCACGCGCGAGTCGAAGGGCGTGCTGTTCTCGAGCTACCTCGTCATCGCCAACCCGCTGGTGCGCGGCGTCTCGATCGCGGTCGGATGGCTGAGCGAGAACGCGAGAGGCGTGAAGCACGTGGGCACGATCGAAGAGGCGATCGCGGGTGCGCTCCGCGACCTCGACGCGGCGCGCATCCCTCGCCCACCCGGGCTCGATCCGCGCACCTACTCGCTCGGCATCCCGAAGGGCCGCATCGCGTAGAACCCTAGATCAGCGCGTCGATCTTGAGCTCGACCGCGTCGTTGCCGCGCCACGTGTCGGGCCTCAGCGTGCCGACGATGTTCGCGGTCTCGCCGATGCGCTCGACGTGCTCGCCCATGCCGTAGCCGAACGCCGACACGCGGTCCTTGCCGACGCGCAGCGACAGCTTGAGGTGACCCGTGCCCACGGAGCTCGCCTCCTCGACCTTCACGCCCTCGGCGAGGAAGCGTGGCTCCGGGTTGCCGGCGCCGACGGGCTCGAGCACCGCCAGATCCGAGGCCTTCGGCAGCGGATAGCGCGCGCCGTCGAGCATCACGTCCACGTGACGCACGCGCGGGCCGTACGTCTCTCTGCGGAGCTCGCGGCACGCGCGATCGAAGTCGGCGCGGAACGTCTCGATCTGCGAGGCGTCGATGCGCACGCCGAGCGCGGCCTGGTGGCCGCCGTACCCGAGCAGCGACGCGTCCGAGGCCTTCACCGCGTCGTGCAGAGGGAAGCCGCCGATCGTGCGACCCGAGCCGTGTCCGTGGCCCGTGGTCGCGCTGCCGCCCTCGAGCGCGATCACGATCGCGGGCGCCTCGAAGAGCTCGGTCAGCCGCGCGGCGACGATGCCCACGACGCCGCGGTGCCACTCCGTCGACGCGACGACGATGCCGCCCTCGACCTCCGTGGTGCCGTTCGACAGGTAGATCTCGCGCACCGCGAGCGCGGCCTCTTCGGTGTTCTGCTCCTGGATGGCCCTGCGGTCTCCGTTGATCGCCTCGACGCGCGCCGCGAACACGCGCGCCTCGTCGATCGTCTTGGCGCGGAGGAGCGCGAGCGTGAGCGCCGCATCGGCGAGACGACCGGCGGCGTTGAGGCGCGGCGCGAGGCGGAACGAGATGTCGGTCCCCCCGATCGCGCCGTTGGCCTTGGCCATCTCGCGGAGCGCGAGCACGCCCGGCCGCGCATCGCCGCCCGCGAGCCTTCCGAGCCCTGCGCGCACCATGCGGCGGTTGTCTCCGTCGAGCGGCGCCACGTCCGCCACGGTGCCGAGCGCGACGAGGTCGAGGAAGTCACGCGGGTCGAGCTTCGGCATCACGATCGAGCGCACCGCGGCGCCGAGCGAGAACGCGAGCCCCGCGCTCGCCATGCCCTTGTACGCAAAGCTGCAGTCGCCTCGGTGCGGGTTCAGGAACGCCATCGCCGGCAGCGTCTCTTTGGGCACGAGGTGGTGATCGACGACGATCACGTCGATGCCCGCGCGCATCGCGGCCCCGATGCGCGGATGGTCCGCCGAGCCGCAGTCGCACGTGACGAGCACGCGCGCGCCCGTCTCCTTCACCTTGGCGAGCGCCGGATCGCTGAAGCCGTAGCCGCCCTCGAAGCGGTGCGCGGCCATCGCGATCACGTCGGCCCCGAGGCGCTCGAGGATGCCCGCGAGGATGGTGGTCGCCGTGGTCCCGTCGACGTCGTAGTCACCGAAGATCGCGATGCGCTCGTTCGCGCGGATCGCGCGCGCGAGCCGATCGGCGGCCACGTCGCGATCGCGCATCGGCTTCGGATCCGTGAGGCCCGCGAGCTTCGGATCGATGAAGTCGCGCGCGGCCTCGACGGTGGTGATGCCGCGGTGGAGGAGCACCTGCGCGATCGAGGGCGAGAGCCCGAGCGCACGACCCAGCTCTCCCGCAGCGAGCGGGTCGGTCTTGCGGACCTCGTAGCGGGGCGTGGCCATCGAGAGCGGCGAGCCTAGGTCGACCATCCCGTGCAGACGAGGGCGAACCCGAGTGACTGACGGCTGACGCGCAGGAACCGCGACGAAACCGGGCGAAATCGCCGGTGCACGGGGTCAGCGCGCGATCTCCGAGGCCGCTCGGCGTCGCGCGCGTGCCGCGGCGCGCGTTGCTTTTTGCGACGCGACTCTCCGCTCGTGGCCCGACGCATCACTTCGGCCTTGCGCGTGCGGCGTGATCGACGCAGGCAGGTTCGCAGACATGCACGGCTCGGCCTCCCTCGTCATCGACCTCGCGCTCGTCCTCGGAGTGGCCGCGCTCACCAGCCCGATCGCGCGCGCGCTCGGGCAGTCCACGGTCCTCGGCTATCTGGTCGCGGGGCTCGTCGTGGGCCCCTACATCCCGATCCCGCTGTTCGCGGATCTACAGCGCGTGGAGAGCCTCGCGGAGCTCGGCGTGGTGCTGGTCATGTTCGCCGTGGGCCTCGAACTGCGGCTCGCGAAGCTCGCGCGCGTGCTGCCCACCGCAGGGCTCACGGGCGCCGTGCAGGTCGGCTTCCTCATGTGGTGCGGCTACACGCTCGCGATCGCGATCGGGTGGAGCACGATGGAGGGGTTGTTCCTCGGCGCGAGCCTCGGCATCTCGAGCACGATGGTCGTCACGCGCGCGTTCGGCGCGCACGTGGAGGGAGACATCCGCGAGCACATCCTCGGCGTCCTCGTCGTGCAGGACGTGCTCGCGATCGTCCTGCTCGCGACGATGACCGGCGTCGCGGCGGGCGGCAGCGTCGAGGCGGACGCGCTCACCGCCGACCTGCTGCGCTTGGCGGGCGTCCTCGTCGCGATGGTCGTCGTGGGCCTCCTCGTGGTGCCCTCGCTCGTGCGGCGCGTCGCCGCGCTCGCGAGCGACGAGGTGCTGGTCGTCGTCGCGATCGGCGTCTGCTTCGTGCTCGCCGCGCTGGCCGCGGAGCTCGGCTACTCGGTCGCGCTCGGCGCGTTCGTGAGCGGCGTGCTCGTGGCGGAGTCGGGCCTCGGCCATCGCGTGGAGACCCTCGCGGCCTCGATGCGCGACGTGTTCGCGGCGATCTTCTTCGTCTCGATCGGCATGACGGTCGATCCGCTGCAGGCGCTCCACACGCTGCCGCTCGCGCTCGGCGTCACCGTGCTCGTGATCGTGGGGCAGCTCCTCGTCGTGACGCTCACCGGCCTCGTGTCGGGCCTCGGCCTGCGGCGGTCGGTCACGGCGGGCCTCGCGCTCGGCCAGATCGGCGAGTTCTCGTTCATCCTCGCGGGCGTCGGCATCGCCGCGGGCGGCGTGCGCAGCGAGCTCCACGTGCTGCTCGTCAGCGTCGCCGTGCTCACGGCGTTCACCACGCCGATCGCGATCCGTGGCGCGGCCCGCGCCGTGAGCTGGGCCGATCGCGCGATGCCCGGGCCGATCCGGCGCACGCTCGCGCTCCACGAGCAGTGGGTGCTCGCGCTGCGATCGGGCGGCAGCGGCTCGGCGCGCAGCGAGACGATCCGCTCCGGCGTGCGCGCGCTCGCGCTCGACGCGGTGCTCGTGTTCGGCCTCGCGCTCGGCTCGGCGCGGCTCGCGGAGTACGTGGTGCCGTGGCTCGCGGAGACGCTCCACCTCGAGAGCTCGCTCGCCCGCACGGTGTGGTTCGGCGTGTGTTTCTTCGCGCTCGCGCTGCCGGTCTTCGTCGTCGCCGTGCGCACCACGAACGCGCTCGCCACGGCCGTGCTCTCGGGCGTCGGCGGCACGAGCGACCCTGCGAGCCCGCGCCTGCGAGCCCTGCGCGCGTTCCTCTTGTTCGGCCTCACCGCGCTCGTCGGCTTTCCGTCGGCGACCGTGATCGGCGCGTCGATCGCCGACGGCCGCGGCGTGGTGCTCGTCATCCTGGTCCTCGTGGTGCTCGGCATCGTCGCGTTCCGTTCCGCGCGAGACGTCGACGCCGAGGTGAAGTCCGCCGCCCAGCGCATCGCCGTGGCGCTGACCAGTCAGGCGGTGGAGTCGAGCCATGGGGTGGCTGCGCCGAGCGATGCGCTCACCACGAAGCCCTCCCCTCGTGCGTCGATGCCCGAGCTCGGCGCGACGGAGCGCATCGAGCTCACCGCGAGCTCGAGCGCGTGCGGGCGCACGCTCGCGCAGATCGATCTGCGCGCGCGCACCGGGGCGACGGTCATCGCGATCCAGCGACACGGCAATTCCACTGCGCTCCCGAACGGCAAGGACGTGCTGAACGAAGGCGACGTGCTCCTGGTGGCCGGCACCGACGAGGCCATCGAGGACGCGCGGCGCGCGCTCGGCGACGGCGCTCCTCCTGCGCAGCCGGACGTCGCGACGGCCTAGCGCCGGCGCGGTTGAAGGGCGGACACGCTGTGCTACCCGCCGCACCGTGGAAACGATCACCACCCTCCTCGGCCTCCTTCGTGACCCGGGGCCCATCATCGAGTGGGGCGGCTATCCCGCCCTCGCGCTCATCGTGTTCTTGGAGACCGGAGCGCTCGTCGCGTTCCTCCCCGGTGACTCGCTGCTCGTGGTCGCGGGGCTCTACGCGCGCGACGGCGCGCTGAACATCTTCCTGCTCAACGCGATCCTCATCCCCTGCGCGATCCTCGGCGACGCCACGTCGTACGTGATCGGGCAGAAGGCCGGTCCGCTGATCTTCAAGGCCTCACCGCCGCCCGAGCGCTCGGCCCACTCGTTCGTGGGCTACTGGATGCGCTGGATCTGGTGGAAGCTCAGGAACCCCGAGAGCCTGCTCCGCGCGAAGGCCTTCTACGAGACGCACGGAGGCAAGGCGATCATCATCGCGCGCTTCATGCCGATCGTTCGCACGTTCGTCCCCGTCGTCGCAGGCGTCGCGCAGATGCCGTACCGACGCTTCGTCACCTACAACGTGATCGGCGGCGCGAGCTGGGTGCTCTCGATGTCGATCATCGGCTACTTCCTCGGCGGCTTCGACATCGTGCGCCTCCACCTCGAGAAGGTGATCATCCTGGTGGTCGTCCTCTCGATCATCCCCGGCGTCATCGGCTGGTGGCGCGGCCGCAACGAGAAGCCGGCCGCGACGCAAGCCTGAGTCAGGCAGCGGGCGCGTCGGGCTGGATGGGCGCCTCGGGCTCGCCCGTTCGTGCGGCTGGCTGGGCGGGGCCGCGCCACTGATCGATCGTGTCGAGCACGAAGGGAAACCAGATCGTCGTCGTCACGTAGGTGGCGATCACGCCCAACGTCGCGAGGTAGGCGACGGATCGGAGCCCGCCGTGGTGCGCGAGCGCGAGCGCCGCGAAGCCGAGCAGGTTCGTCGCCGAGGCGAGCGCGTTCGACTTCGTGGTGTGACGCAGCACGTCGCCGATCGACCCGCGACCGCCCTGCCGCCAGCGGTGGAAGACGTGGATCGCGTTGTCGAGCGAGATGCTCATGCAGACCGGCAAGATCGCGATGTTCATGAAGTTGAAGCGGAGCCCGGTGGCCCAGCACAGGCCCGCGAGGCACGCCATGCCGAGGAGCACGGACGCGAAGATGCCGAGGGTGCTCGAGACCCGACGAACGTCGAGCCAGAGCACGAGGAGCACGGCGAGGAGCGTCGCGGCGCCCACGAGCGGCGCGTCGGCGCGGATGCGATCGAAGATCTCGCCCGCGACCCAGTTCTCGCTGAGCATCGGCGCGTGCACGTCCGCCTCGCGGAGGTGCGTCTCGATCGCCTCGGCCTGATCGGACCAAGAGATGAGGTACCCGGTGCTCGGGTCGTCGGTCTGCGGCGCGCGCAGGTGGACGATGCTGCCCTGCCCGTCGCGCGTGCGGAGCTGGCCGACGATCGAGTACGGCATGTCGTCGACGGTGAAGGGCTGCGCGTTGTCGAGCGTGGCGCGGCCCTCGTCGAGACGCGTCGCGGTCTCGTCGTCGACCGTGCCGGGGCGGATGCGATCGAGCTGCGCGCGCAGGCGCCTCGCGAGCACCGCGCGACGCGACTGCGTCTCGGGCGACGGATACACGTCGGCGAGGGTCACGACGTCGACGAGATCGAACGAACGCCCGGCGGCGAGGCGCTCCTCACGCGTCGCGTCGATCGCCGCCTCGACCTGCGCGAGGTCGGTGTCGTGCTCCACCCAGAGCAAGCCCTGCGTGTAGTCGGCCGTCTCGTGGCGCAGGTAGTCCATGAAGCGCGAGACCTCGGTGTCGCTCACGAGCGCGCGCCAGTTGCCGTCGAACACGACGCCGCCGGCGCCGAGCACGCCGAGCGACGCGATCCCGAGGAGCGGCACGCCGAGGACCACGCTCCAGCGAGCCGCGGCGGGGATGCGGAGCGGTGCGCGAACCTCGGCGTCCGCGGCGGGCTCGGGCATCGGCATCGGGCGCGCGCGCTCGAGCACCACGATGAGCGCCGGCAGACCGAGGAGCGTGGCGACGAGCGTGAGCAAGAGGCCCACGGCCGCGATCGTCCCGAACTCGCTGAAGCCGCGGAAGCGCGCGAGCGCGATCACCGCGAACACGCCCGCGTTCGTGAGCGACCCGGCGAGGAGCGCGCGTCCCGTCGTCGCCACCAGCCGCTCGATCGCGACGTCGAGGCCGAGGCCCTCTTCGCGGAGCTCGCGGTACCGGTGGATGAGGTGGATGCCGTACTCGATGCCGAGGCCGGACAAGATCGAGAACAGGAAGCCGCTGATGATGTTGAGGTGGCCGATCGCGAGGCGGGCGAACGCGAACGTCCACACGAGGCCCACGAACAGCGGCACCGACAGCAACACGAGCGCGCGCGGCGTGCGGAGCGAGAGCACGATGAGCATCACGACGCCGACGAAGCCGACCGTGCCCGCGATGCGCAGATCGGCCACGAGGGACTGCTGATCCTCGACGCGCCCTGGGATCCCGCCCGCGTAGTTCACCTCGAGGTCGCGCGAGAAGCGCTCGCCGTCGCGCAGGCGGTCGACCGCGTCGCGGACGCGCGTCCAAGCGCGATCGCCGAACTCGATGTCGCCCGAGTTCCCGGCGAAGTACGCCCACAGGATCAGGAAGCGACCGTCTTCGGTGCGCAGCCAGTCTTCCGAGCCGAGTCGCCCTTCGGTGCGCGCGTCGAGATCGCGCAGCAGCGCCTCGGGCGTCTCGACCTCGTCGTCGAGGCCGAGATCGAAGCCGGAGCGCTCCATGACCTCGTGATCGATCACGGCCTCGGCGCGCGTGACGAGGCCTTCGAGATCGGCCTCGGGCACGAACAGGATCTGGTGGTCTCGGAACCACTCGCGGTGCGTGCGACCGCCGATGCCGGCCACCTCGGGGTCGGCCTCGAGCTCGCTGGCGAGCGCCTCGGCGAACGCGTCGGCCATCTCCGGGTCCTCGGTGGACACGGCCACGACGACGTCCGACGTGGAGCGTGCGTGCGCGAGGACCTCGCGGAGCTGGACGACCGCTTGATCTTCCGGCGGCAGCAGATCGAGGAACGACGACCGCACCTCGACGCCCATCGCGAGCCAGCCCGCGGGCAGGAGCGAGGCGAGGCCCACGAGGACGATCCACCCCGCGCGTCGGTGCGCGACGCGTCCCACTGCGGAGAGCCAGCGCTCGAGGAGTTGCTCGATCATCGAATCGGTTCCCTCTCAGGCGGCGCCGAACGAACGAACGCCGAGCGAGGTGTGCCCGCTCGGCGTTCGACTGGCCATCGAGACATGCTGCCCTCGAGGGCGTCAGGGCGTGGCGGTGGGCGCGCCCTTGGTCTTGGCGCGGAGCGCGCGCTGCTTGTCGAGCTCGGCCTGACGCGCGGCGCGGGCGGGCGCGAAGATGCGCGCGTCCATCCACTCCGTGACGGGGGCGGCGATGTAGATGGTCGAGTACACGCCGGCGATGAAGCCGATGAAGAGCGCGAACGCGATGTCGGCGATGACCTGCGTGCCCCAGAAGAAGAACGGAAGGATCGCGAGGAGCGTGACGCCGGACGTGATGATCGTGCGCGAGAGCATCTCCGACGTGGAGATGTTGATGATGTCGCTCAGCGACTTGTCGCGGTGCCGCGCCATGTTCTCGCGGATGCGGTCGTAGATGACGATCGTGTCGTTGATCGAGTAGCCGATGATGGTCAGCAGCGACGCGACCGTCGTGAGGTTGAACTCCTTGCCCACGAGCACGAAGATGCCGACGGTGACCGCGGCGTCGTGGATGAGGGCGAGGATGCCGCCGGGCGCGAACCGCAGATCGAAGCGGAACGCGACGTACATCATGATGAAGCCCATCGCGTAGATGAGCGCCTTGATCGCGCCGTTGCGGAGCTGCTCGCCGGCGCGCGGGCCGACCCACTCGATGCGGAGCGGCGCCTCGGGGCCGCGCTCGCCCAGGGTCTCTTCGAGCTGCGCGACCATCCGGTCCGCCACGCCGACGAGGTCGGCCTCGTAGCGGTGATCGCTCGCGGGGCCGAACTGGCGGACGTCGCCGCGCACGTCCACACCCGCGCTGACGAGCGCCTCGCGCAGCGTGGCCAGCTCCGCGGACCCTTCGAGGCGAACCGAGACCTTGTCGCCGCCGGCCGAGACACGAACGGTCGTGACCTCGACCTCGAGGGCGTCGTTGAGGTGCTCCTGGATGGTCGCCGCGATGTCGGGCGGGAGCGTGGTGACCTCGTTCACGCGGACGAGGTACTGGTTCTCGTGTCCAGTGATCCCGACGACGTCGGGGCTGTCGTAGCCGAGCGTCTCGAGCGTGGAGCGCAGCTCGCCGATCGGGACGTCACCGCGGAACTGGAGCTGCACCTCGGTGCCGCCAGCGAAGTCGATACCGAGCTTGGGGCCGGGCCAGAACACCGAGGCGATGCTGAGCACCACCACGATGGTCGAGAACACCACCGCAGCGTTGCGGTAGCGCATGAAGTCGAAGACACGTCCGGGCTTGATGAATTCCACGGGGATCCTCCTCAGCCCACCGGCAGCTTACGAACGCGGAGTCCGCGCACGAGCCACTCGAAGACGACTTTGGTGCAGAAGACGCTCGTGAAGAGCGAGGTGACGATGCCGATCATCAGCGTCACGGCGAAGCCGCGGATCGGGCCCGTTCCGTACTGGAAGAGGACGATGGCCGCGATGAACGTCGTGAGCTGGCTGTCGAAGATGGAGGTGAACGCGCGGTCGTAGCCGAGCGCGACGGCGGTGCTGGGTGCCTTGCCCAACCTCATCTCGTCGCGGATGCGCTCGTTGATGAGGACGTTCGCGTCGACGGCCATGCCGATCGTGAGCGCGATGCCCGCGATGCCCGGGAGCGTCAGCGTCGCCTCGAACGCCGCGAGGATGGCGACGAGGAAGAGCAGGTTGAGGAGGACCGCGAAGTCCGCGATCAGACCGCCCGCCTGGTAGTAGAAGGCCATGAAGAGGATGACGAGGAGCACGCCGATCGCCGCTCCGAACACGCCTTCTTCGACGGCGTCCGCGCCGAGCGAGGGACCGATCAGCTGCTCGTTGGCGGGGCGGATCGGAGCGGGGAGCGCGCCAGCGCGGAGCACGACGACGAGGTCGGACGCCTCGTTGAGCATGTCCTGGTAGGCGCCGCTGCGACCGAGCGTGATCGAGGCGCGGCCACCGCCGATGCGGCTCTGGATGACGGGCGCGGTCTCGACGCGATCGTCGAGCACGATGGCCATGCGGCGCCGCACGTTCGCGCCGGTGAGGCGCTCGAAGGCGTCGGCACCCGAGCTGTCGAAGGTGATGGCGACGTACGGGTTTCCGTCCTGCGGATCGTTGGTGACCATCGCGTCGGCGATCGAGTCGCCGGTCACGTCGGCGCGCGAGTGCACCGTGTACGTGCGCCACACCTCTTGGATCGTCTCCCCCTCGGCGAGCTCTTCCGCGAGCTCCTCTTCGTCGTAGCCGAGGTCCGCCTCGCCCACGAGGACCTCGCGGCCCTCCGGGATCGTGCCGGCGGTGACGAGCGTCTCGATGTAGTCCTGGAGGCGCGTGCGGGCGTCTTCGCCCGTGGCGGTGAGGTAGGTGGACTGGACCGACGGGTGCTCCTCGCCGGCAGAGACCGTCTCTTGCGCGCGCGAGATGCCCGTGGGGATCTCGGTGAGCGTGTCGAGGAACGAGGCCTCGTCGTCGACGACCTTGAACTCGAGGCGGGCCGTGCGGCTGATGACGGAGCGGATCTGGTCGAACTGCTCTTCGGTCGCGCCCGGAAGCTCGACGACGACGTTCTCCTCGCGCGCCATGACGCCGGCCTCGCGGAGGCCCAGGCCGTCGATGCGCTCGGACACCGTCTCGCGCGCCTGCTCGACCGCCTGCTCGCGGAGGCGCTGCATGGCCTCGTTGTCCATCACGAACGACACCGAGTCGGCCGTGCGGCGCGTCTCGACGATGTCGCCGAAGAGGTTCACGAGATCGCGGTCGAGCGAAGGGAGGTCGCTCGCGTCGGTGAAGGCCACGCGGAAGCCGTCACGCTCGACGCTCGTGATGCTCACGCGCTCGCGCGTCTCCTCGACCTGCTCGGTCGTGTGCTCGTCCTCGCTGCAGATCTCGAAGCGCTCACAGAGACGCTCGAGCATCTGCTGGGCGCGGAGGTCGCGGCGATCCTCGACGGCCTGCTCGACCTCGACCTCGTACATCAGGCGAAGGCCGCCCTGGATGTCGAGGCCGAGCGCGATGCGTCGATGAAACGTGTTCGTCACCCACTCGGGCGGCGTGAGGCTCGTGCCATCGAGGCTCGGCCAGAAGACGAGCCATGCGTAGACGGTCAGTCCCAGCACGAGCGCGAATCGGAAGTACCAACCCCTGTCCATGCAGCGTTCTCCGAGCGCGCCTGTCGCGCGAGTGACTCTTCAGACCGGCCCGGCCGGTGCGGTTCGATTCGGTTCCGTGCGGTCGCACGGCCATGGGGACCAGAGCGGGCGCGGGCCCTTCAGCTCTTGTCGGCGGACTTTTCTTCCGCCTTCTTCTCGTTTTTCTCTGCCTTGTCGTCCGACTTGGCCTTGTCGGCCTTGTCGTCCGTCTTGGCCTTGTCGTCGGCCTTCGTCTCCGCGGGCTTCGCCGGCGCCTGCTCGAGGCCGGCGATGTGCGAGCGGAGCACGTTGATGCGGATCTTCTCTTTCTGACCGATCGCGAGGACGGCTTCGTTCGCGTCGATGGAGACGATCTCTCCGAGGATGCCGGACGACGTGCGCACCTTCTGGCCCGGACGCAGCGACTTGAGCAGGTTCTCCTGCTCCTCGCGCCGCTTGTTCTCGGGCCGGATCATCAGGAAGTACATGATGACGAAGAAGACGGCCATGAAGCCGCCCTGCATCGCGCAGCTCATGCCCGGCTCTGCGGCCGCAGCGGCCGGATCACCCGTGGCAGCGGCCGCGGCGCTCGAGGGCGCACTGCCCGAGGCCTGGAGCCAGAAGAGGAGATAGAGGAGAGCGAGGTACATGACGCCTGACGAGGGGGGGGCGAAAAGGTCGGCGGTTCTACTGCGGGCCTCCGAGACCGTCAACGCTCCCCCCGCGACCCGCGCCGAGAGTGCCCGGCGGACGCCCCGACCGACGCCCGCTCGGAGGATGACCGGCGGGCTCTCCGCGAGGTCGACACCGGGACCGGTTCCACGCGAGCATGCGGGCGCGACCCCGTCGCGACCGAGCGATGAGCACCCTCCGAGTCTTCGTGGTGGATCCCGACGAGCAGCGCGCCGCGTGGCTCGAGCGGCTCGCCTCGGCCCACGGACACGAGGTGGTGCGCTTCGACGACGGTGAGCGCGCGATCGACGCGTTCGTGCAGAAGCCCGCGGACGCGATCCTCGTCGAGTACGTTCTGCCGGGCCGTGATGGCGTGGCGACCGTGGAGGCGATCCGGTGGGCGCCCGGCGGGCGTGACGTGCGGGTCGTGCTGCTCGCGCACGAAGAGCCCGTCACGGCGCCGCTCCAGATGCTGGCGCTGCGCGTGGACGCGAAGACCGCGCTGGTCGGACCGCTCGACGAGGCGGCGATCGAGGCCGCGCTCGCGGAGCTCGAGCACGACTGGGACGACGAAGGCACGCTCGCGCTCGGCGACGACTCGTACGCGAACCACCTGAAGGAGGCGCGACGGCAGAGCGCGCCCGGCCCCGCGCCCCAGCCGATCCCCGCGCCGCGAGCGATGCACCAAGAGTGGCTCGACGCCGCGACGGTGATCGCCGGCGCGGTGCGTGTCGAGACCGTGGAGTCGAACTTCGGCGACGAGCCGACGACGCGCGGCGCCGACGCCGAGGTCGCGCGAGCCATCGGCCTCGGCGCGAGCCCGCGCATCACCGACGGCGTGCCCGACCGACCGATCGCGACGTTCGACGACGTCACCACGACGGAGGTCGGCGAGGGCGTGAACAGCGCGGCGACCGTCTCGCAGCGGCCCCTCGACGCGAGCGCGGCGCGCTCCATCCTCGGCATCTCGGGCGGACGCATCACGGGGCGCGTCGGGGCCAGCAAGACGCCGAGCCCGAGCACGCGCTTCGCTGCGCCCGTACCGACCTCGAGCTTCCGCGCGCCCACCTCGTCGAGCGTGGTCATCCCCGCTGCGAGCGCGCGATCGCCGAGCTCGCACCCGCCTCCCGGCAACCGACCCGCGTCGAGCCCGCCGAGCGGCGCCTCGCTCGCTCACCTCGCGGCGACACCGAGCGCGGGCATCGTGATCGGCGGAGCGGCGCTGGCCCGCGCTCCCGTGGCGCTCGCTCCCGTGGCGCTCGACGCGGTGTCCGGGCTGCCTTCGCCCGAGGGCTCCGCGCCTCCGGCGCGCCGCGCCGAGATCTCGACGCGACAGATCAGCGTGCCGCGCGAGGCGCCCAGCGCGTTCGATGACGAGCTGCCGCCGACGCCGCGCGCGGAGATGGCGGCGCTCCCGGACGAAGGCGAGCTCGTCACGAGGCATCGGCTCACGCCCGACCCGCAGACGCTCGACGAGGGCCGCTTCGTCCGAGCGCGCGCGAGAGAGACCTCGCAGAACGACTGGTCGGGCACGTTCACGAACACTCCCTTCCCTGCGCTCCTGCGCCGCATCGCCGACGAGCGCGCGAGCGGTGGCCTCGTGTGCACGATGCCGCCCACGGGTCGCGGTGCGCGCGCGAGCGTGGACGGCGAGGTGACGACGAAGGTCGTCTTCTTCCGCGGCGGCGTGCCCGTGCACGTGCGATCGAACGTCGTCGACGAGTGCCTCGGGCAGCTCCTCCTGCGGAAGAAGCGCATCGGCGTCGCCACGCTCGAGGAGTCGATCCGCCGCATGCGAGAGCGCGGCGGGCTGCAGGGGCAGATCCTCGTCGACATGGGCGCGCTCTCGCCGATCGATCTCGGAGAGCTCCTCTCGGAGCAGGTGCGGCAGAAGCTCTTCGATCTCTTCGGATGGCGGCGCGGCGAGTTCCGCTTCGCGGGGGGCATGGACGCCCCGCGGGACGGCGTCGCCCTCGAGATGGCGCTGCCCGACATGGTCTACGAGGGCGTGTGCGCGGCGATGCCGGCCACGCTCCTGCTCGACATCATGACGCCGCGCCTCGACAGCTTCGTGGTGCCCGATCCGGTGCGCCTGTCGCGCTTCGCGCGCGTGCGCGTCGCCAAGGATCTCCGCGACGTGCTCGAGGCGCTCGACGGCGCGACGCACCTCCGCGACGTGCTCCGCGCGGGCTCGCGTCCGGGCGCG
>CAZCVE010000022.1:0-3101 GCA_964502175.1 uncultured Sandaracinaceae bacterium | reverse complement strand
CGCGTGCAGCTGCCGCCGCTGTCTCTCGAGCACCCGCTCGATCCGGCGCCACCGCCTCCGAACGCCGACGACGCGTCGTGGGACGACGTGACGAACGAGCGCACGCGAGACAAGCGGGCAGCGCCCGCCGTGCCCGGCGCGGCGGAGGGCGACGCGGACGGTGCGCCCACCGCGACGGCGCGAGGCCTCGGCGCCACGGTCGACGGTCGGCACGGAGCGCCGCGCGTGACGACGTCCGAGGTCGAGGCGATGGCGTCGATCTCCATCTCGAACCTCGTCGAGGTGAGGAGCGGCAGTCGCGACGGCGGCAGTGGCGACGGCGCGATCACCGGACCGCGGCCCGCCGTCTCGCCCGAAGGTCGCGCGCTCGACGCGCACGTGGATCGCATGTTCGAGGCGGAGCGCTGCTTCCGCCGCGGCAACCGCTCGCTCGCGAAGGGAGAGCACCGCGATGCGCTCGCGGCGTTCGATCGCGCCGTCGAGCTCTGCCCCGAAGAAGGCGAGTTCGTCGCGTACCTCGGGTGGGCTCGCTACTGCACCGATCCGACGAGCTACCCGACGACCGAGAACGCGCTGGCCGATCTCGAGCGCGCGATCGGCCTCGCACCCGACCTCCACCTCACCCACCTCCTCCACGCGCGGGTGCTCGATCACGCCGGTCGCGATGCCCGCGCGCTCGCCGCCTACCGCGAGGTGCTGGCGCTCGAGCCGTCGATGGACGAAGCCCTCGAGGCCGTCGCGCGCCTCGGGCGAAGCGGGCGATGACGCCTGGCTCCGAGGCCGTTCCTCTTGGCATCACGAACCG
This sequence comes from uncultured Sandaracinaceae bacterium, assembly GCA_964502175.1. Classification (GTDB taxonomy): domain Bacteria; phylum Myxococcota_A; class Polyangia; order Polyangiales; family Sandaracinaceae; genus JAFLCL01. The sequence goes on along the minus strand of CAZCVE010000022.1, from coordinate 2,296 downwards.
CGGGCCTTTGCTGTAAGCTGCGCGGCGATGGACGTCACGTGTGAGCGTTGCGGCACAGAGTACGAGTTCGACGAGACCCTGGTCTCGGACCGCGGCACGACCGTCAAGTGCACGAACTGCGGCCACCTCTTCAAGGTATTCCGTCGCAGCGGCGAGCCGTCGCGCGCGGACGAGAGCACCAAGATCTGGCAGCTGCGGACGACCTCGGGCGAGACCCAGTCGTTCGGCTCGCTGAAGGATCTCCAGCGCCTGATCGCCGAGGGCAAGGTCTCCGAGGACGACAAGCTCGCGCGCACCGGCGAAGGCTGGAAGCGCCTCGGCGACATCGCGGAGCTCGCGACGTTCTTCCAGGCCGCGCGCGTCGCGAAGCCCAAGCCCGCGGCACCGCAAGCGCCCGCAGGCCCGCCGGCGGGTCCGCCCGCGGGCCCCCCGGGGCCGCCGGGTCGTCAGCAAGGCGGCAAGGGCACGATGATGGGCATGGGCCAGACGCAGGCGATCCCTGCGGTGCAGCCCCCGCGTCCCAAGCCCACCGCGCCCGCGACCGCCACCGCGCGTGGCGCCGCAGGGCCCTCGGTGCCGGCACCGCCGCCACCGCCAGCGCCGTCTGCGCCTCCGCCTCCATCGCCGCCGCTCACGCGGCCGGCGCCTCGCACCGACCAGACGATGAAGGGGGTCGGCTCGGGCGCGCGACAGTCGTACGAGGAGATCGGATCGAGCGAAGCCATCTCGGAGCCCGCGATCCAGCAGCCGCCTCCGCGCGCGCCCGCGGCGCCGCCGTCGCGCGACATGGACAGCGAGCCGCCCGCCCCCCGACGTCGTCGCGAAGAAGAGAAGCGCCCCGAGTCGCGTCGCCCGCCGGCCGTCCGGCCCCTCCAGCTCGATGACGACGCGCCGCCGCCCGCGCTTCCGCGTCGCAACCTGACGCCCGTGTTCCTCGGCCTCGTCGTGCTCGCGCTCGCGGGCGGGGGCCTCTACTGGGTCTGGCCACAGCTCCAGGGAGGTGGCGAGACCGCCGCGCCCGAGTCGCCGGGCGAGCGCTTCATCGTGGCAGGCGAAGAGGCGCTCGCGCGCGACCGCCTCGACGCGTACGACGACGCGGCCGACGAGTTCACCAAGGCGCTCGGGCAGGACGAGGACAGCGTCCGCGCGCAGATCGGACTCGCGCGGGCCCACGCGCTCCAGGCTCAGGCACGCCTGTTCGAGGCGGACGATCTCGACGCGCGCGCCGCGGACGACGCGGCCCTCCATGGTGAAGCGACGGTGCTGCGGCGCACCGCGGCCGAGGAGGCCGCCGAGGCTCGCACCGCCGCAGAGGCCGCGGTTCGCAACGGGACGGGCGGCGCCGACGCAGAGCTGGTGCTGGCCGACGCGCTCCGCTTGGTGGGCGAGCGTGAGCTCGCGCAGAGCCGCTTGGCGCGCGCGCGCACGATGGCCCCGACCGCGAGCGCCGAAGCGCTGCGCGTCGAGGCGTTGCTCACCGCGCAGGCCGCGGGTCCTGCGGGGCTGACGGCCGCGCGTGACCTCGCGGCGCAGGCCGTGGCGGCGGACGGCGACCTCTTGCGCGCACGTCTCCTCTTGGCCCGCGCGTCGCTCGCGGCGGGCGACGGAGAAGCGGCGCGACGCGAGGCGGAGGCGGTGCTCGCGCACGACGGCACGCACAGCGAGGCGCTGTCGCTCCGCGATCGCGCGATGCCGATGATCGCGGCGGGAGGCGGCACGCCGCTGCCCCCCACGACCACCACGACGACCCCTCCGACCACGACGACCGCGCCGCCGACGACCACCACGACGGCACCACCGACGACGACCACGAGCGCTCCTCCGGGAACGACGACGGGCGGCGGCGGCAGCGAGAGCGGCACTGCGCCGCAAGCGCGCGACTACTCCGCCCTCGTGCGTGAAGGTGAAGCGCGCCTCGAGCGCGGACAGATCGCGGCCGCGCGACAGTCGTTCGAGGCCGCGCTCCGACAGCGCTCGGGCGGCGCCGAGGCGATGACGGGCCTCGGCTACGTGATGCTCAACGAGGGCAACGCGCAGGGCGCGGCGCGGCAGTTCCAGACGGCCGCGGGCAACGGCAACGGTGACGCGCTGATCGGTCTCGGCGACGCGTACCGTCGCCTCGGACAGCGCGAGCAGGCCCTCGAGGCCTACCGACGCTACGTGCAGATCCTCCCGAGCGGCTCGCACGCGAGCATGGCGCGACGTCAGATCGACGCGCTGAGTGGCACGACCGGCGGCGGCGGCACGACCGGCGGCGGCGGCACGACCGGCGGCGGCGGCACGACCGGCGGCGGCG
>CAZCVE010000021.1:0-135467 GCA_964502175.1 uncultured Sandaracinaceae bacterium | reverse complement strand
ACATGGTTCGCCGGCTGATGCGCGGCGGGCACGAGTGCGTCGTCTCCGACGTGAGCGCCGCGGCCGTCGACGGCCTCGCGAAGGAAGGCGCGATCGGCGCGAGCTCGATCGAAGACCTCGTGAAGAAGATGGCGGCGCCTCGCGCGATCTGCCTGATGTTGCCCGCGGCGATCACCGACAAGATCGCGAACGACGTCGCCAAGCACCTCGAGCCCGGCGACGTGCTGATCGACGGCGGCAACTCGCACTACCACGACGACATCGCGCGCGCGGCGAGGTTCAAGGAGCGCGGCATCCACTGCATCGACATGGGCACGAGCGGCGGCGTGTGGGGCCTCGAGCGCGGCTACTGCTTGATGATCGGCGGCGACGAGGAAGTGGTTCAGCGCCTCGATCCGATCTTCAAGACGCTCGCGCCGGGACGCGGCGACATCCCGCGCACGCCGGGGCACGAGAAGGTCGGCGGCACCGCGGAGGATGGCTACCTGCACTGCGGCGGCCCGGGCGCGGGGCACTTCGTGAAGATGATCCACAACGGGATCGAGTACGGGATGATGGCCGCGTTCGGCGAGGGCCTGAACATCCTCGCGAACGCGAACCTCGGGAAGCGCTCGCACGAGAAGAACGCGGAGACCGCGCCGATGCGGAACCCCGAGCACTACGAGTACGACTTCGACCTCGCCGCGATCACCGAGCTCTGGCGTCGAGGCAGCGTCGTGACGTCGTGGCTGCTCGATCTCACCGCGCAGGCGCTCGCCGACGATCCGAAGCTCGAGAAGTTCGGCGGCAAGGTGTCCGACTCCGGTGAAGGCCGCTGGACGGTCGACGCGGCCGTCGATCTCGGCGTGCCTGCGAACGTGCTGACGGCGTCGCTCTTCGCGCGCTTCGCGTCGCGCGACCTCGACGTGTTCCAGAACAAGGTGCTCTCGGCGCAGCGCTTCGGGTTCGGCGGACACGTGGAGAAGAAGTGACCACGCTGATCCAGCCCGCGAAGCGCGAGAGGTCGGACGCGCTCGTGTTCTTCGGCGCGACGGGCGACCTCGCCTACAAGAAGATCTTTCCCGCGCTCCACGCGATGGCCAAGCGCGGCAAGCTCGACTTCCCCGTCGTGGGCGTGGCGCGATCGGGGCACGGCCTCCCAGAGCTCGTCGAGCGCGCGCGCGCGAGCTGCACCGAGTACGGCGGCCTCGACCCAGCGTCCTTCGAGCAGCTCGTGAAGCAGATGCGCTACGTCGACGGCGACTACAACGATCCCGTCACGTTCCAGCACCTCAAGACGGCGCTCGGAGACTGCAAGCGACCGACGCACTACCTCGCGATCCCGCCGAGCATGTTCGGTCCGGTGATCGAGCAGCTCGGCAAGTCGGGCGCGGCAGAGAACGCGCGCGTCGTCGTGGAGAAGCCGTTCGGCCGCGACCTCCAGTCGGCGCGTGAGCTCGATCGCATCATCCACACGGTCTTCCCCGAGAGCTCGATCTTCCGCATCGATCACTACCTCGGCAAAGAGGCGGTGCAGAACATCCTCTACTTCCGCTTCGCCAACGCGTTCCTCGAGCCGATGATGAACCGGCACTACGTCGAGAACGTGCAGATCACGATGGCGGAGAAGTTCGGCGTGACGGGCCGCGGCAAGTTCTACGAAGAGACCGGCGTCATCCGCGACGTGATCCAGAACCACCTGCTGCAGGTGGTCAGCTACCTCGCGATGGAGGCGCCGAGCTCGACGATCCCCGAGGCGATCCGCGACGAGCAGGCGAAGGTGCTCCGCACGATCCGACCGCTCAGCCCCGATCACATGGTGCGCGGTCAGTTCAAGGGGTACCGCGACGAGCCCGGCGTCTCGAAGGACTCGTACATGGGCACGTATGCGGCGTTGCGCCTCTACGTCGACTCGTGGCGCTGGGAGGGCGTGCCGTTCTATGTGCGCGCGGGCAAGTGTCTCGCGACGACGACGACCGAGGTGATGATCGAGTTCAAGAACCCGCCGCAGGTGGTGTTCAACGAGCCCGCGCCCCAGATGGGCAACTACATCCGCTTCCGTCTCAGCCCGCAGGTGCAGATCGCGCTCGGCGCGCGCGCGAAGCGTCCGGGCGAGGGCATGAATGGTCGTCCCGTGGAGCTCTCGATCGTCGACGAAGCGCTCACTGCGCCCGGTGAGGGCGTGCGCCTCGGTGACTACGAGCGCCTGCTCGGCGATGCGATGGTCGGCGACGCGACGCTCTTCGCGCGCACCGACATCGTCGAGGCCGCGTGGGCGATCGTCGATCCGATCCTCCATGGGCCGAGCGCGCTCTACGAGTACGAGCCGGGCACGTGGGGCCCGAAGGAAGCCGACGAGCTGACGCACGCCGTGGGCGGATGGAACACGCCGAAGTGAGAGACCGAGACCGCGAATCATGAGGACGGGATGAAGAAGACGACGAAGAAGAAGGCCTCCGCGAGCGTGTCCTCGATCCTCGTGATCGACGTGGGCGGCAACAACGTGAAGGTCGCGCTCGGACATCACACCGAGCCCGTGAAGGTTCCGTCGGGCAAGGAGATGACGGCGGACGCGATGGTCGCGGGCGTGAAGGCGGCGACGAAGGGATGGGCCTTCGATCGCGTGAGCCTCGGCTTTCCGGGGCCCGTGAAGGACGGCAAGCCTGGACGCGAGCCGGTGAATCTCTCCACGGGCTGGGTCGCGCTCGACTACGAGAAAGCGTTCGGCGCGCCGGTGCGCATCGTCAACGACGCGGCGCTCCAGGCGCTGGGGAACCACGAGAAGGGCCGCATGCTCTTCTTGGGTCTCGGCACCGGTCTCGGCACGACGCTGGTCGGCGACACGTTCGTGCAGCCGCTCGAGCTCGCGCACCTGCCGTACCGCAAGGACAAGAGCTACGAGGACTTCGTCGGCGAGCGCGGCCTCGAGCGGCTCGGCAAGAAGAAGTGGGCCGAGCACGTGTTCGCGGTGGTCGCGCTCCTGCGCGACGCGATGCAGGTGGACGAGGTCGTGCTCGGCGGCGGCCAGACGAAGCGCCTCGCGGAGCTGCCGCCGGGTGTGCGTCGTGGTCGCGACGACGCGGCGATCGTCGGCGGCGTCGAGCTCTGGTCGCGCTGACGTCGGGGCGGTGACCTCCGCGTGGGCGACGGGGAAAACCTCTACGTGAACTCGCGCGCGAGGGCGCTACCCTCGTCGTCATGCGTCGTCGTCATCTGATCGATCTCGCGTCTGCTTCGTTGATCCTCGGCGCGCTCGCGCCCGCGTCGCGCGTGCTCGCCGAGTGCGCCGCGCCCACCGAGGAGCGCGCGCAGTGGCTCACGACGACGGTGCGCGCGGGCGGGCCGCTGTACGTGTGGCTCGGTCAGCCGCGCGGTCTGCCGATGCCTGCAGAGCTCGAGCTGAGCGGCGTGGGCCAAGGCATGCGCCTCGGGATCACGTGGATCGTGCCGGGTCTCGCGCGCGTGACGATGCCGTCGGCGGCGCGCGGCACGGTGCGCGTCATCGCTCCGGCGCGCAGCCGCGGTGCGTCGAGCGAGTCGTTCGACGTCGCGATCACGCAGGGTCCTGGGCCCGGCAGAATCGCGCCCGCGCCGACGTCGCTGCGCGTCGAGCGTGTGTTCGTGCCCACGCGCTGGTCGCAGGGCGAGACGATCCGCGTGGCCTTCGAGGCGCCGCCGTCGAGCATCCGTCACGTGCTCGCGCGGTGGGGCCGCGAGGGATCGTTCGAGACGATCGCGGCCGGCGCGACGAGCGCGGTGGTCTTCCAAGATCAGCGGTGCGGCACGCGCCCTGTCGATGCCGACGCACCGTCGGCCGGGGCGCGCGTGGAGGTCTCGTTCATCGACGACGAGGGCAACCTCTCGGCCACGACCGACGCCGTCGTGCCCGCCTGATCGTCAGAGCTTCGTGCGCGTTGCGGTGAAGACGTCGTCCTTCACATCGCCGGTGTTCACGACGTCGGACGGCTCGAAGATCACGACCTCGGCTTCTTCGTCTGCGGCGGTGCGGTGCTCGACGCCGCGCGGCACCACGAAGAGCTGACCCGGATCGAGCGTCACGATGCGATCGCGCATCTCGATGCGCATGCGTCCGCGCCACACGAGGAACATCTCCTCCGCATGCTCGTGCGTGTGCCACGGGAAGACGCCCTCGATCTTCACGACGCGCACGTCTTGCCCGTTGAGCTCGGCGACGACCTTGGGGCGCCAGTGCTCGGTGAACGAGGCGAAGGCGCGCGTCAGATCGAGCTCGTCGTTCATGCGTCGCACGGTGTCACCGCGCCGCTCGGCGGTCGAACGCGCGTAGGATCACCGACCATGCCGATGATGCATCGACGTCACTTCCTCGATCTCACCCTCGCCTCGCTCGCCGTGGGCCCCTTCTTGGTCGGCGCAGTGTCTCCCTCGATCGCGCTCGCCGACTGCGCGCCGAACGAAGAGCGCGCGCAGTGGATCCCGACGAACGTGCACCCGGGCGGCGACGCGTTCGTGTGGCTCGGACAGCCGCGCGGTCTGCCGGTGCCGTCGGACCTCGAGGTGACGATCGGCGGCGCGAGCAGCCGCGTGCCGATCGTGTGGGTCGTGCCCGGCGTGGCGCGCCTCCGCGTCCCCGGCACCGCGAGCGGCGTGATGCGCATCGCGACCCCGTCGCGCGGACGAAGCCCTACGGGCGCGACGTTCGACGTGACGCTCGCGAGCGGTGGGCCGCCCGGGCGCCTCAGCGGGCCGCCGACGTCGTGTCGGCTCGAGCGCGTGAGCCGCCCCATCCGCTGGGGCGTGGGCGAGGCCACGCTGCTCCACTTCGCCATGCCGCCCACGACCGCGAAGCACGTGATCGCGCGGTGGTCCGGCTTCGGAGCGTTCGCGACGATCGCGGCGGGCATGACGACGGTGACGCTCTACGCAGACGGCGGCTGCGGCTCGAACCCGGTGGACGTGCGCCCGCCGACCGCAGGCACGCGCGTCGACGTCGCGTTCCTCGACGACGAGGGGAACCCATCGACGTTCGTGACGGCCGTGATGCCTGCGTGATCGGCTTTCTGCGAGGGCATCGCTGACCCACCCCCGGCCCCTCCCGCTGGCGGGAGGGGAGCCCATGTGCTGGCCACGCCTTGAGGACGGAACGCATCGAGCCCCGCTGCTGTCGCAACGGGGCTCGATCGATGACGGTCGCTTCCGAGAGGATCAGGTGCCGCAGCCGCGCTCGCCGGTCGTCTCGACGCAGGCGCACGAGCCGCAGGCGCCGCGGCCGCGCCACGTGCCGTCGCAGCACTGGTAGCTCTGCGAGCACGCCGTGTCGGCGTAGCGGCCGCCGTACGTGTGGCGGCACGAGTCACCCGACGGGGCGGGCGAGGGAGAGGGCGACGGCGAGGGCGAGCTGCCGCCGAGCGAGCTCGAGCGGGCGATCGAGATGATGTCGCCGATGCGCGGGCGGAGGTTGTCGCCCGGGCACGTCGTCGACTGGCCGGGGTGGTCGCGGTGGCCGCGCACGTTGCTGCTCGAGACGCTGATGCCGTAGAGGCGCGAGAGCGTGCCGATGAGGCGACCGGCCGCGTTGATCATCGCGGCGGGCGGCGTCGAGGGGCCGAGGCCTGCGCAGCCGCTCGTGTGGAAGCAGCCGACGAACGAGACGCCGATGTTGCCCGTGTTGTTGTTCGCGACGTGCGCGCCGAGCAGGTGGAGCGGACGACCCTCGTAGATCGTGCCGTCGATGCCGATGAGGAAGTGGTAGCCGACGTCGCACCAGCCGCGAGAGTCCATGTGGTAGGTCTGGATGCCGCGGACCTGGCGGCGCGGATCGGTCGAGCCCGAGACCGTGTGGTGGATGGCGAAGCGCACGCGCGAGCTGTCGCGGCTGGTGCAGCGCGTGGCGCGCGCGCCCCACGACTCGCGGCTCGTGATGCCGATGCCGCTGAGCTCGCTTCGGAGCGCCTCGCGCGTGGTGCCGAGGTCCTCGCCCGAGTCCTCGTGCACCTCGGGGATCGACGCGTTCCAGCGGAGCGTGCGGATGCGCGAGGTCTCGATCGCGCGGATGCGGAGGCGCGCACCGTCGCCTGCGCCGACGTCCGCGAGGCCGACGTGCGTGTCCTCCTCACCCCAGCTCGAGGTCACCGGCGTCCACTCGCCCTCGATCGAGCCGTCGATGCTGCGCGCGTCGAACGCGGGGAGCACACCGGCCTCGTTGAGCTCCACGAGGACGCCCACGCGGGTCACGCCGTCCGGGGCGTCGAGGCGGGGCGAGACGAGCCAGTCGCCGTCGACCGTCCAGGCGTTGAACATCTCCGCGCCGAACATCTGCACCTCGGCGATCTCGTCGCCGTGCGTCGGCGCCTCGGCCTCGCCGAAGCGATTCACACAGCCGGAACACGCGGCCGCAGCGAGAAGGAGGAGCATCGCGCCGCGGACCATCGAGCGGGCGGGGAGGGTGTGGAGCGTCGTCATGCCCCTGCCTATCGCAGGAGGTGTGCACAGTTCGTTCACTGGTCGCTGCGGCCTCGGGATCGCGGGTGTGCGACATGATGGCGCGGTGCGGGGATGCTGTATCTCTCTGCGCTCCACCCGCGCCCGCGCCCGTGCCAGGGCGAGTTCGCGCGCCAGGGCGAAGCCCGCGCCCGTTCTTCTCTGTTGGTTCGTCGACAGAACGGGCGCGGTCGCTTCGCTCCCTGGCGCGGTTCCCTGGCGCGGTCGCTGCGCTCCCTGGCTCGGTCGCTTCGCTCCCTGGCGTGCGGCAGGGCCTTTGACGTCGAGGGTCGCGCTTCCCATACTCGCGCCGCCATGGCGACCCACATCACCAGCGACTGCATCAACTGCGGTGCCTGTGAGCCCGAGTGCCCCAACCAGGCCATCAGCGAGGGCGACGACATCTACGTGATCGATCCGAACCTCTGCACCGAGTGCGTGGGCTTCTACGATCACGAGGCATGTCAGGCGGTCTGTCCCGTGGAGTGCTGTCTCCCCGATCCGGCGCGCCCCGAGCAGGAGGATGCCCTCCTCACGCGCGCGCTCGAGCTTCATCCCGAAGACGCGAAGCTCAAGGATCGTGCGGCCGCCAACGAGTACCCGTCGCGCTTCCGCAAGTGACGTGAGCCCTCGGCTCAGCGCCCTTCGCCGCACCTCGGCGAGGATGTTCGCGGGGGGAATGCTCGCGGTGATCGCGAGCCTCGCGGCGTGCGCGCCGTCGCTGCCTTCGCTCTCGGGCGCGCGCACGACCCCGGATGGACGCGCTGACGTCCTGCTCGGCATGGCCGCGCGCGTGCCCACCGGCGACCTCGCGTCGGGCGATGCGATGTCGTTGGCAGGACCGGGCGGCATCGCGCCCGCGGGCGCCGTGCGCGTGGGCGTGAGCCACGACGTCGACGTCGGGCTCGTCGTGTCTGCGGCCTCGGGTCGCGCGGAGCTCCGCTATGGGGCGCGCGTCGGCTCGCTGCGTCTCCACGCGGGGCTCGCGGGCTTCGGGGGCTACGCGGTCACGAGCCCCGACGCGAACGGCGCGCAAGGCAGCGGCTGGCGCGCCGGCGCGTTCGTCCCGCTCACGCTCGGCTTCGACGTCGCGGGCATCCTCGAGGCGTGGGTCGGCGCGCGCTTCGCGCTCGAGCGCGTCGAAGGACAGCTCGGTCCGAGCGAGATGAACGCGACGTCGTCGGCGTGGGGCGTGCGCGGCGGAGGTGTCGTCGGCCTCGCGCTCGGCTTTCGTCGTGTGCACGTGCTCGCGGAGCTCGCCGTCGATGGCGAGTGGTGGAGCGGCCAGCTCGCTGGCGTCGGCTTCGAGCGCGCAGGCGTGTCGCTCACACCCGCGTTCGGCGTGCGCGTTCGGTTCTGAGCAATATTCCGAAACGCGCTCGACGCGTGATCGCTCGAACGCGAACGACCTCGTCGGCATCTCCACCACATGACCCGCACGCATGTCGTGGTGCTCGTGTGGATGCTCGTGATCGTCGCGCCGCCCCTCGCGGCGCAGACGTCACCGGGCGTCACGCTCTTCCGTGGTGATGGCAGCTCGGCCTGTCGACCGACGCCTGGCTCGAGCGAGTGGATCACGTGGGAGCGGCCGCGCGTCACGCTCTATCCCGAGCGCGAGTCGCCGTATCCGTTCGTGCGATCGGATCGCGACGTCGCGCGCCTCGAGATCCTCGGCGGTGTGAACGCGCCGCTCGGGATCGATCTCACGCTGCGGCTCGTGATCGCCGAGCACTTCTTGATCACCGCGTCGGGCGGTGTCGTCACGTTCGGCGGCGCCGCGCGGAGCGTCGCCATGGGCTACGTGAGCGAGCAGGCCGCCAACAGCGCGCTCCTCGTCGATGGCGCCGCGATGCTTCGTGTCGGCCTCGGCGCGCGCATCTTCGACGGCCTCGAGATCGTGGGCGGCTACGCGTGGCTCCATCGCGAGCTCACCGTGCGCAGCGACTTCCTCGAGCTCCTCGGCGTGACGGGGATCACCGGCGCGGAGGGACGCGTGACGCTGCAGGCGCTCTGGGCCGAGATCGGGTGGACGTTCACGATCCTCGATCACTTCCTCGTGCGACCCGCGATCGGCGTGATGCACGTGCTCGACGCGAGCGCATCGCTCGAAGGCGAAGGCGTGAGCGACAACGAGGCCGCGTACCTCGATCGCACCGCGCGCACGGTGGAGACGTACTCCGAGCAGTACGGCACCTCACCGACCCTCTCGCTGACGCTCGGCTATCGCTTCTAGCGAGGGAAGCACGATGGCGCGATTGAGCCGGGACGGTCGGGGGTGGGGCGTCGTCCGCTCGCAGTCCTCGGTCTCGCGCCTTCGGCGCTCACCTGCGGGCTCGCTCCCTCGCCCCACCCCCGACCGTCCCTCACACGACTGTTCCTTCCTAGAGCGACCAGCGCAGGGAGAGGCCGATGTGCTCTTCGCGTCGCTGACGCACCCAGGTCGCGAGCGAGCCTGCGCTCACCTCGACCATGAGCGAGAGCTCGCCGATCGTCCTGTCGCGCACGCAGCCGCCGAGCATCGCGGAGAAGCGCGCCTCTTCGATGATGCGCGTGCCGTTCGGCGCGAGGTAGCTGCCGTGGAGCGCGCCGCAGAGCTGCACGTTGCCCATCGCCGACGTGGGCGAGCCCGAGCGGAGCACGACGTCGAGCGCGATCTCCACGCTCTGCATGCCGCCGTCGTCGGACACGAGGTTCGTGTCGGAGGCGACGTGCACGCCGAGACCGCCGCGGACGAGGCCGTGCAAGAGGCCTGCGTTGAAGAGCAGGCCGCCGCGCGCGACGATCGCGTTGGTCATCGCGAAGCCCGACACGCCCGTCGTGGAGAAGTCGCTCACGTGTTCGAAGCCACCGCCGAGGAACACCGCGAGCGGCAGCGAAGGCAGCGACGTGCGGTAGCTCGCGGTCAGCGCGAACGCGCCGCGCACGAACTCCGCGGGGCTCTCGAGCGGGCCCGTGAGCAGCGCGACCGGCTCGAAGCGCACACGCGCGCCCTCTCGCTCGCGGAACGCGTCGAGGCCCACGCCGACGCGGTTGCGGAAGCCGTCGTCGAAGAGACCCGTGGACACGACGGGCGCGTTCGCCGGCGCCACGCCGAGCTCGAGGCGATCGATCGCCTGCGTGAGCGTCGCGCCCGTCTCGGGCTCGGGCTCGGGCGCGCGTCGCGGCGCCACGCGGACCGCGGCGCCGAAGGGGTTGGCGAGCAGGCGCGCGTTCGACGCGCTCGAGGCGCGCGCCATCTGTCGTCGGCGCTCGACCAGCATCGCGTGCTGGAGGTGACGACGTGCCTCGTCTGCGTCCTCCTCGGCCTCCGCGCTCGCGTCGTCGACGGTCGTGTCGTCGCCCTGATCTTCGTCTTCGTCGATGCGCGGCTCGAACGCGCCGTCTTCACCCTCGGCTGGCGCATCGAACTCCGTGACGATCGGCGGCAGCGGGCGCGGTCCCCGCAGCGCGGGCTGTCGCGGCAGCTCCACGTGGTCCTCCATCGTCTCGCCATCGAAGTCGGTGACGATGGGCGGAGGTGGCCGCTGCGCCTCGGCCGACGTGGCGACGCTCGCCCAGACGAGCCACAGGGCGATCGCTCCACGCACGCGCATCGAGGGAGGCTCGCCCGCCGTCGACGCGCGCACAAGATCAGTGCTCGGTCGCTGCTTGCGTTCGCAACCCATGCATCGCTCGGGTTAGGCTGACGTCATGGTCTCGACCCAAGACGTCGGATTCGGAACGCTGTGGGCCAAGCTCGTCGGAAAGAACGCGCGCTGGGAGCCCGGCGGCGACGAGATCGGCGCGCTAGAGGTCGAGCCGGGCGATCCGCCGAAGGTCGGCATGGGCCTCGTGTGCGTGTGGCTCGTGGGCGAGGGGAGCGTCTACGTCTGCGATCCGCGCAAGGGGCTCAAGGCGATCAAGGACCTCAAGGCGCCGATCCAGGCGAGCGAGATCCTCGCGATGCTCGAGAGCGCGGGCGCCGTCGTGCACGTGAGCCCGCACCCGCGCCGCGACTCGCAGGCCTGAGCGCCGAGTCGACGGCGGCCGTCTTTCCGCGCGGCGGCGCCCCATGCATGCTGCGGGGATGGCTCAGCCCCGCCTGCACGCGCTCGCGCTGCTCGCCGCGCTCGCGCTCTTTCCGCTCCATGACGCTCCGCTCGCGGCGCAGGACGCAGCGGCGACACGCACGCTGACGTACGCGACGCTCGCGCCGCCTGGCTCGGTCGTCGCGCGCGGGCTCGACGCGTGGAGCCGCGAGCTGCGTCGCCGGACGGGCGGCACGCTGCAGCTGCGCGTGTACGCGGGCGGCGTCCAGGGCGACGAGCCGGAGGTCGTGCAGAAGATCCGCACCGGGCGGCTCGACATGGGGAGCGTGACGGCCACGGGTCTCTCGTTGATCCATCGGCCCGCGCTCGTGCTCCAGCTGCCGGGCAGCTTCTATCGGCGCGAGCAGCTCGACGCGGCGCGACGCGCGCTCGGTCCCGAGATCGAGGCGGGCATGCTCGAGCATGGGTTCCGCATGCTCGGCTGGGCCGACATCGGGCGGCCGCACATCTTCTCGCGCTTCGAGATCCGGAGGCCCGAGGACTTCGCGCGCGCGCACGTGTGGGTGCGCGCCGACGATCTCGTGCTGCCCGCCTTCTACGAGGTCGTGCCGAGCCAGCCCGTGGTGCTCACGGTGCCCGAGGTGCTCGGCGCGCTGACCGCGCGGCGCGTCGACACGTTCCTCGCTCCGCCTGCGGTCGCGCTGGCCCTCCAGTGGTCGGCGCAGGTCACGCACATGAACGACATGCCCCTCGGCTTCCTCATCGGCGGCAGCGTGATCGCCGAGCGCTCGTTCTCGACGCTCTCGCCCGAGCAGCAGACGGCGCTGACCGAGAGCTCGCTGCAGTTCCACGGCCTCTCGCGTCGCGGCGCCGAGCGCGCCGAGCAGCAGTCGATCGAGGCCCTGCGCGCCCGCGGCATCACGATCGTCGAGGCGCGCGTGGCCGATCTCGAGCCGTGGTTCGAGGTCGGCCGGCGCGTGCGCGCGCGCGTGGGCCCGCAGATCGCGAGCCCCGAGCTCCTCGCGCGCGCCGCACGGTTCTCTCAGGTCCAGTGACGATCGGCCGCGAGGTCGAGCTCGCGACTACCTCGGCTCGCGACTACCTCGGCTCGCCCCTACCTCGGCTCGCCCTACCTCGGCTCGCCCCTACCTCGGCTCGCTCAGCAGCATGCCCGCGCCGACGGTGTTGTTGGTGGCCTCGTCGACGAGGAGGAAGCTGCCGGTCGCGCGGTTGCGGCGGTACTCGTCGTACGCGAGCGGCGAGCTCGCGCGGATCGAGATGCGGCCGATGTCGTTGAGCTTGAGCTGCGTCACGCCCTCTTCGCGGTGGAGCGTGTTGATGTCGAGGCGGTACGCGAGGTTCGTGACCATGGCCTTGGCCCACTTCGTCGTCTGCTTGATCGCGTAGCGGCCACGCACGTTGAGCGGCTGATCGCTCATCCAGCAGATCATCGCCTCGAGCTCTTGTCCGACGAACGGGCGGTTGTTCGGACGACACAGCATGTCGCCGCGCGACACGTCGAGATCGTCGGTGAGGTGCACGGTCACGCTCATCGGCGGGTAGGCCTCGGGCACCTCGCCGTCGTACGTCTCGATGCGCGCGATCTTCGAGGTGAAGCCGCTCGGCAGGACGACGACGTCGTCGCCCGCGCGCATCACGCCGCCCGCGACCTGGCCCGCGTAGCCGCGGTAGTCGTGGTGCTCCTGGCTCGAGCTCGTGGGGCGCACGACCCACTGCACGGGGAAGCGCGCGTCGACGAGGTTGCGGTCCGACGCGATGTGCACGTTCTCGAGGTGATGGAGCAAGGCGCTGCCCTGGTACCAGGGCATGTTCTTCGAGCGGTCGACGACGTTGTCGCCCTTGAGCGCGCTCATGGGGATGAACGCGATGTCCTGCACGTCGAGCTTGCTCGCGAAGCTTCGGAACTCCGCCTCGATCTTTCGGAACACGGCCTCGTCCCAGCCGACGAGGTCCATCTTGTTCACCGCGAGCACGAGGTGCGGGATGCGCAGCAGCGACGCGATGAACGAGTGGCGACGCGACTGCTCGACCAGCCCCTGTCGCGCGTCGACGAGCACGATCGCGAGGTTCGCGGTGGACGCGCCCGTCACCATGTTGCGCGTGTACTGGATGTGCCCCGGCGTGTCCGCGATGATGAACTTGCGCCGCGGCGTGGCGAAGTAGCGGTACGCGACGTCGATCGTGATGCCCTGCTCGCGCTCGGCGCGGAGGCCATCGGTGAGGAGCGCGAGGTTCGTGTACTCGTCGCCGCGGCGTCGCGAGACGTCCTCGACGTGCGCGAGCTGATCCTCGAAGATGCTCTTCGTGTCGTAGAGGAGGCGCCCGATGAGGGTGGACTTGCCGTCGTCCACGCTGCCGCACGTCGAGAAGCGGAGAAGCTCCGCGCCCTCCTCCATCACCGCCACGTCGCGCGTCACGAGCTCCGAGTCCATGCCTTCTCCTACGATCGACGCCGACCCGAGATCCCGCGACAAATGCGCGGGAATCGCAGCCGTGCGTGCGCAGCCGACATACCGGGAAGCCCTCGCTCTGGCAAGCATCGCGCTCCTCGCGGGAGGGGGCTGCTGCTTCGACGCGGCTAGGGCGCCACCGCCGACGATCGAGCGACCCCCCGAGCCGCAGCCGTGGGAGCGCGAGCCGTACGAACCCCCCGAGCCACCACCCCCACTTCCTCCGTACGTCGAGCCACCGTACCGATTCTCGCCGCCCTCGATCGCGACCGCGCTCGAGGAGGCCGCGCATGGCACGCCACAGCGCGCGGATGCACCGCAGATCTTCTCGCGCGCGCGGCCGATCGAGGGCGAGATCCACCGCGGTCTGCTGGTGTGTCGCGCGCAGATCCGCGGGCAGTACGACGACTCGCTCTTCGCGGGCGGGGCCGACGTCGCGATGACGGTCACCGTCGGGCAGGGCGAGGCGATGAGCACGGGACAGCACGCCTCGCGCACGTTCACGTTCCCCATCGCGAGCCTCGAGACGGGCACGAGCGTCGCGGCGAGCGTCGTCGACGTCGACGTGCTCTTCAGCGATCCGATCGGCGGAGGCACCGCGAGCTACGAGCGCACGCCCTTCACGATCGAGCACCCCAACGCGACGATCGAGTGTCGTGCGCTTCCGAGCGTCGAGGCCGAGGCGCAGCGCGCGCTCACGCGCTTCCGTCGTGCGCTCGACGGCTTCGACGCGCGCGAGCCCGATCTCGTCGCGAGCGATCTCGGCTTCCCGAGCACCGAGCCCGTTCGCTCCGCCGCGGAGGACGTCGCGAGCTGGGTGGGGTGGAGCGATGCCGAGCTGCGCGCGGGCATCGATCACGCGCGCGAGCTCGATGCGGCCTACGCGCGCACGATCGGCCCCGCGGTCGTCGCGCGTCGCGAGGCGCTGCCCGCGATGAACGAGCCGACGAGCGCTGGCGATCGAGCGCTGCGCATCGTGCGTGTGGCGTGTGACGACGAGGCCCGCGCGCTCCGCGCGGAGATGGGCGAGCCCGTGAGCGATGACCGCGAGCCCGCCTGTCATGTCGTGCTCGAGGTGGAGGCGCGTCGCGCGATGCGCCTGGCCCCGCGGCCGGCCGCCGAGGACGAGGCGTGGACGCTCAGCGAGGACGGCACGCGCGAGCGGGCGCAGCGCATCGCCACGCACTGCGGCGACGCGTGGATTCGCGCAGACGCACCTCGCTCCATGCAGCGCGGTGATCGCTGCGAGGTGCACCTCGGCGTGAGTGCGCCAGGCGCCCTCTTGCGCGTGGGCGGCGAGCTCGCGCTCACGCCGCTGCTCCTGAGGTTCGATTGAGGGCGGTCCGGGCGAGGGCGCGATGACCTCCGAGGTCGACGAGACGCGCACGCTCGGTCGAAGCGACGCGCCGCGAGCGAGCCTCGTGCCGGAGCGGCGGACGATCGGGCGCTACCGCTTGAGCTACGAGATCGCGAGCGGAGGTCAGGCCGCCGTGTACGTCGGCGTGACCGATGGTCCGGGCGGCTTCGAGAAGGTCGTCGCGGTGAAGGTGCTGCACCGACACTTCACCAAGGATCCCTCGTCCGTCGCGCAGTTCCTCGACGAGGCGCGGCTCGCGGCGCGCCTCACGCATCCGAACGTGTGCGGCGTGATCGACTTCGGCATCGAGGAGCGTGAGCACTTCCTCGCGATGGAGTTCATCCCCGGCATCACCGCGTCGAAGCTGCTCGCGCGCGCGGTCGAGCTCGCGGCCGAGGGGCGTCTCGATCACGAGCGCTGGGCGCCGATCGTCGGGCTCGTG
Source organism: uncultured Sandaracinaceae bacterium (assembly GCA_964502175.1). Classification (GTDB taxonomy): domain Bacteria; phylum Myxococcota_A; class Polyangia; order Polyangiales; family Sandaracinaceae; genus JAFLCL01. The sequence goes on along the minus strand of CAZCVE010000021.1, from coordinate 120,731 downwards.
GTGTCCGCCGTGGCCGAGGGGCTCTATGCCGTGCACGACCTGCGCGATCCGAGCGGCGAGCGACTGCACGTCGTCCACCGCGACGTGTCGCCCAAGAACGTGATGATCGGGTTCGACGGCTCCGTGCGCCTCATGGACTTCGGCATCGCGCGCTACGACGCGCGCGCGTCCGACACGAACGCGGGCGCGGTGAAGGGCACGGCCTCGTACATGTCGCCGGAGCAGGCGCAGGGAGAGCCCGTCGACGCGCGCACCGACGTGTGGGCGCTCGCGGTGGTCGCGTGGGAGATGCTGACGCTGAGGCGTCTCTTCCGACGCGCCACGCCGGCCGCCACGATGCAGGCCGTGGTCGAGGGGCCGATCCCCGCGCCGTCGACGCACGACGCAGGCCTCTCCGCGCAGACGGACGCAGCGCTCGGCTTCGCGCTCGTGCGCGATCTCGACGCGCGCCTCGACGACGCGCGCACGTTCGGCTCGATGCTCGTCGAGGGCGTCGGACGTGCCAGCGCTGCGGACCTCGCGGCGTGGGTGCGCGAGGCATTCCCGAGCGCCGAGGTGGAGTCGCGCTCGCTCGTGGATCTCGCGCGACAAGCCGCGGGCTCGCTACCGTCGGCGACGCAGGCGATGGAGGAGCGCAAGCGCCACCTCGCGGCGATCGCGCTGCTGCAGTCCGCGCGCGGGATGCTCGTCGAGATCGAGCGCGACGTCGCCGCGGGAGCGTCGGGGCCCGAGGTGGAGGAACGGATCGGCGAGTGCCGCCTCACGTTGCTGCAGGCCTCACGCGAGTGGCCCGGGGATGCAGAGATCCGTACGGGCCTCGATGCGATCCTCGTGCTCGCCGCGCGCCACGAGATCCGTCGCGAGAACGCGACGCTCGCGCGCTCGTTGCTCTCGCGAGCGAGCCGCGAGGACGCGACCGTGAGCGCCGAGCTGGCCGCGCTCGAGGCGCGCCTCGCGGACCGACGTGAAGAGGAAGCGCGTCTCGCTGCGATCGCGCGCGAGAGCGACCTGCGGATCGGTCTGCGCTCGCGCGCGGCGAGCCTCGGCGCGCTGATCGTGGGCGCGCTCATCGTCCTCTGGCTCGCGCTCACCCACGGACGCGAAGACATCACACACGAAGAGCTGCTCGAGATCGCGTCGGTGCAGCTCGGCGTCGTCGTCGTCGGCCTCGTCGCGCTCTCGCGCAACCTCGCGAAGAACGCCGCGGGCCGCCGCTTCGGAGCGCTCGTGCTCGCCGTGGCCGTCAGCGGGCTCCTTCATCGCGTCGTCGGTGCGTCGCTCGGGCTCTCCGTCGTCGCGGTGCTGACGCTCGATCTCGTCCGTCACGCGCTCGGCGTGGCCGCCGCGGGCTTGCTCGTGCCGCGCGTCGCGCTCGCGGTCGTGGTGCCGCTCGGCGCGCTCGCCCTCGCCGCGCACGATCCCGCGCAAGCACCGCGCCTCGTGGGTGTCTCGTCGGTCGTCACGCTCGTGGCGGTGACCGTGCTCGGCCTGTGGGGCCTGAGGCCCGAGGCCGCGAAGGACACGGCTCGCTAGGAACGCTCGCCGACGAGGCGGGCGAGCAGGGAGACGAGGTGCCACACGCCGTGCGCGTCGTCGGCGCTGCGCGCGAGGGCGAACACGGGCTCGGCGGTGTGGAGCGCGAGGCCCGACGTGGTGAGCACGTGATCGAGCGCGAGCCGCGCCGCGCGGGCGTTTCCGTCTTCGAACGGATGAAAGAAGCACACGTCGAGGTACACGCGCGCTGCGCGAACGAGCGCGCCGTCGCTGGCGCGCGACGCTTCGGAGAGCGCATCGTCGAAGCGCGCGAAGAGATCGTCGCGGTACGCGTAGCGCTCACGCCCTGCCTTCGCGAACGCGTCGGTCGTGCGCAACACCGCGGGCGCTCCGAGCGCGACGCTCGTCCACTCGGTCAGGCTCGCGCGCGTGAGCACGTCGCCTCGGAGAGCGCTGCGCCGCGTGGCCTCGAGCGCCGTCGTCATGCGATCCGCGCGCGCCGGATCGCGAGGGCGATCGTGCGACGCCACGTAGGCCAGGTGGCCGTCCCGACGGACCTGTGGGCGTGCCTCGGGGAGCGGCCTCGCGTGGGCGAACACGCGCTCTCTCGCGACGAGCCACTCGCTCAGCGCGTCGGTCGAGGCGAGCGACTCGACGACGAGGCCGAGCTCCGCGCAGGCGTCACGCGCCGCGGTGCTGTTCGGGGCGCACCAGCTCTCGAAGCGCCCGGAGACGACGTTGGCGACGTGGGCGCGGAGCGCGAAGGCGTCGAGGCCGTGGTGCTGGAGAAACCACGTGAGCACGCTCGCGAACGTGCCGTACCAGGCCTCCGACGTGCGGGTGCGCTCGACGACGAACGGCAGGAGCGCGGCCGCGGCGCGCTCGGTGGCGCGGGAGACGTCGAGCCCAGCGAGCTCCGTCTCCAGCGCGTCGAAGCGCGCGGCGAGCGACACGAGCGTCTCGCGCCACTCGTGCACCGCCGCGATGGTGCGCGCGATCGAGGCGCGCGTCTCGGTCGCATCGTGCAGCGCGAGCGAGTGGTTCGCGCAGCACCAGCCGTCGACGAGACCGCCATCGCCCGGCGCGCTCCAGCAGAAGCCGCCGATCCACGCGCCCCAGCGCGTGATGAGCGCGCGCTGGAGGTCGCCCTCCACCTCGTGCATCGCCACGTCCCGGGCGCGCGATGCGGCCTCGCTCGTCGCAGGTCGTCGATCGACGCCTCGCTCCCGCGCGCCGTCGAGCACCTCGGTCACGCACGCCTCGAGGCCAAGCGCGTCGAACGGATGGCGGTGCGGATCGAGCTCGTCCCACGCGAGAAGTCCTGCGAAGCGCGCCGCCGCCATCCGTTGATCCTAGCGGCACCTGCCGCCCGGCGCGTGAGGCACTGAACGGCGTTTCACGGGACAACGATTCTTCACGGGGACTTCGGAAAACGTCCATCGCGCGGGCGAGGTTCCACGCGCATAACTCGTCGCGATGGACGAACGGCTCGACAAGCTCGGCATCCCGGCGCCCTCACGCTGGCGCAAGTGGGTGTTCCGGTTCGGCCTCTTGGCCGCGATCGTCGGCAGCTGTCTCGGCTTCGGTCTCTGGGTGCGCAGCAACGCGCCGACCGGCCCGCACTTCGCCACCACGCCGGTCGTGCGCGGTGAGCTCGTCGCGACCGTGTCGGCCACGGGCACGCTGCGTCCGCGCAACACCGTCGAGGTGGGCCCCGAGATCTCGGGGCGTGTCCGCAGCGTGGCGGTCGAGGCCAACGATCACGTCACCGCGGGGCAGGTGCTCGCGGAGATCGAGACCACGCAGATCGACGCGCAGGTCGCGACCGCGCGCGCCAACCTCGGCAGCTCGTCGGCAGGCACACGCGTCGCGCGCGCAGCGCTCGACGATCTGCGCAACACGCTGCGCCGCACCGAGCAGCTGCACGGGCGTCAGCTCGCGTCCGACGCCGAGCTCGATCAGGCGCGCGGCGCCGTCGCGCGCGCCGAGGCCGAGGTGGCCGCTGCCGGTGCGCGCGCAGGCGTCGCGCGCGCCGAGCTCGATCGCATCTCGGGCGATCTCGGTCGTGCCCGCGTGACCTCGCCGATCGACGGCATCGTGCTCGCGAGGAACGTCGAGCCGGGGCAGCCGGTGGCCGCGACGCTGAGCGCGCCGGTGTTCTTCGTGCTCGCCGAAGATCTCCGCGAGCTCGAGCTCGAGGTCACGATCGACGAGGCCGACATCGGTCAGGTGCGCGAGGGCATGGAGGCCACGTTCCGCGTGGACGCGCACAGCGATCGGACGTTCACGGCGACGATCCGCCGCATCCACTTCGCGTCGCGCACGGTGCTGAACGTGGTGACGTATCCAGCCGAGCTCGTCGTCGACAACAGCGAGAGCTTGCTGCGTCCGGGCATGACCGCGACGGCGACGATCGTGTCGGAGCGACGCCCCGATCAGATCCTCGTGCCCAACGCCGCGCTCCGCTTCGTGCCGCCGGTCGAGCAGCGCTTCGGCGGTCCGCGCCGCGCACCGCCCACGGGGCCGACCATCTGGACGATGCGCGAAGGCCAAGCCGAGTCGATCGGCGTGACCGTGCACGGCACCGACGGCCGCAACACCGCGATCAGTGGTGAAGGCGTCGTCGAGGGCATCGAGGTGATCACGGGCCTCGCGCGCGACACCGACGCGGAGCCCACGCCGTGACGACGCTCGTCGAGATCCGCGACGTCCGCAAGGTGTACGGCCACGGCGAGACCGAGGTGCGCGCGCTCGATGGCGTCTCGATCGACATCGAGGAGGGTGACTTCGTCGCGGTGATGGGCCCGAGCGGCTCGGGCAAGTCGACGTTCATGAACATCCTCGGCTGCCTCGACGTGCCGACGGGCGGCTCGTACCGCCTTCGCGGCGTGGAGATCGGCAAGCTCGATCGCGACACGCTCGCGCTGCTCCGCCGCCACCAGCTGGGCTTCGTGTTCCAGGGCTTCAACCTCCTCGCGCGCACGACGGCGCTCGAGAACTGCGAGCTGCCGCTCCTCTACCAAGGCGTCGCGCGCGCCGAGCGTCAGGCGCGGGCGATGGAGGCGCTCGATCGCGTGGGGCTCGCCAACCGCGCGCATCACCTGCCGAACGAGCTGTCGGGCGGTCAGCAGCAGCGCGTCGCGATCGCGCGCGCGCTCGTGTCGCGCCCCGCCGTGATCCTCGCCGACGAGCCGACGGGCAACCTCGACTCCACCAAGAGCGAAGAGATCATGCGGCTCATGGTCGAGCTCAACGAGCTCTCGCGCATCACGATCGCGATGGTCACGCACGAGCCCGACATGGCGGCGTATGCGCGTCGCGTGGTGGTGTTCAAGGACGGCCGCGTGATCAGCGACGACCGGAAGACCGAGATCCCGCCGAAGCGAGAGTCTGCGTGATCACGACGACCTTCCTCATGGCGCTCACGGCGATCCGCAGGAACGCGATGCGCTCGTTCCTCACGACGCTCGGGGTGATCATCGGCGTCGCGTCCGTCATCGCGATGGTCACGCTCGGGCGCGGCGCGACGGCGAGCGTGACCAACGACATCTCGGCGCTCGGCAACAACATGCTGATCATCGTGCCGGGTGCGGATCGCCGCTTCGGCTCGAGCTCGAGCGCCCAGCCGTTCACGCAGAACGACGTGCAAGCGATCCGCGAAGAGGTGCCGAGCGTCGCGCTCGTCGCGCCCACGTCGGGCGGCGCGGGGCGCGCGGTCTACGGCAACCAGAACTGGTCGACGGGCGTCACGGGCGCGGACAACTCGTACCTCCTCGTGCGCAACTGGTCGGTCGATCTCGGTCGCGAGTTCACCGACGGCGAGCTCCGCACGGGCGGCGCGGTCTGCATCCTGGGCGAGACGCCGCGGCGCGAGCTCTTCGGCGCGGGCAGCCCGCTCGGCGAGCAGATCCGCGTCGGCACCACGAGCTGCGAGGTCGTCGGCGTGCTCGAGAGCAAGGGCACCTCGACGTTCGGCGAAGATCAGGACGACTTCATCCTCATGCCGCTCGTGACGTTCCAGCGTCGCATGTCGGGCAACGAGAACATCGGCGCGATCCTCGTCGCTGCAGCCGACGGCGTGCCCACGCGCGACGCGCAGCTCGATCTCGTCGCGCTCCTCCGCCAGCGACGTCGCATCCGCGCGGGCGACGAAGACGACTTCGTCGTGCGCGACATGCAGGAGGTCGGTCAGGTCGTGTCCGCCGTGACGGGCGTGCTCACCACCTTGCTCGGTGCGATCGCGGCCGTGAGCCTCCTCGTCGGCGGCATCGGCATCATGAACATCATGCTCGTCGCCGTGACGGAGCGAACGCGCGAGATCGGGATCCGCATGGCGATCGGCGCGCGCGCGAGCGACGTGCTGCTGCAGTTCCTCGTCGAGGCGATCACGCTGTCGATCCTCGGCGGCGTGATGGGCATCGCGCTCGGCCTCTTCGGCAGCTGGGCCGCGGCGAGCGCGTTCGATCTGCCCTGGGTCCCCGGCATGGACGTCATCGTCGGCTCGTTCTTGTTCTCCGCGCTGGTGGGCGTGTTCTTCGGCTACTACCCCGCGCACAAGGCCGCCCAGCTCAACCCGATCGAGGCCCTTCGCTATGAGTGACGCGTGCCGAAACGATCCCCTCCCGCCCCGCGGGAGGTGCAGGGGAGGGGACGCGAGACCTGCGCTCCTCGCGATTCTCCTCGCCGTCTCGGTCGAACCAACCGTTGCGGCGGCGCAAGAGATGGGGGCGCCATCCGGCGGGGGGCGCGAAGCGACCCCCTGGAGGAGCGAGGAGGAGGAGTCTTCGACGAGCGACGAGGGGGGGGTTGGTGGGGGGCTCGGCCCCACGCCCTCGCGGCCGGAGGCCGCTGTGGAACCGATTGCTTCGACTCCGTCGATCGACGGAGTCGAAGCAATCGAGCGTGCTCTCGCAGCACACCCTGGCTACCGCGCGGCCGCGATCGAGGTGCGTCGCGCGCGACACCACTACGTCGGCGAGACGTACCGATGGGTGCCGATCCTCCACCTCGAGGGCGGCCTCAACGTCGGCAACACGCCGTCGCTCCAGGCCAACCAGACCGTCGCGTTCCCTTACAGCGAGAGCGTGCAGCTGATCGCGGAGATCCAGCAGCCGATCGACGTCGGCACCGTGGTCGCGCTCCGCGCGACGGGGTCGCGTCGCTTCTCGCGATCGTTCCTGTCGTTCATGGCGGGCGCCGATCCCTTCGTGTTCAACCTCGGTCCCGGCTACGGCTTCGATCTCACGCTGACCGCGACGCAGTCGTTCCTCCGCGGCTTCGGCGCGGACGTGGGGCGGGCCGAGCAGCGCAACGCCGAGGCCGCGCTCGTCAACGCCGAGGCCGCGCGCGATCGACGCGCGACGGAGCTCGTGCGCGACACGCTCCAGGCCTACGCGGAGCTCTGGTACTCGGAGCAGACCGTCGTCATCAACGCGGCGGCGCGAGATCTCGCGAACCGACAGGTCGAAGAGGCGCGCGCGCGCCTCGAGGTCGGCGTGCTCTCGCCCGCGGACACGCTCGCGTTCGCCACGCGCGTGGCTGCGCTCGAAGAGGTGCTCGCGCTCTCCGAGGCCGATCGACGCACCAAGGCGATCCTGCTCGCGACGCTCCTCGGCATGCCGCTCGGCAGCGAGATCCACGCCGACGGCGATCCGCCCGCGCTGCCGTTCGAGGTGCCCGACGCGCAGGCCGTGGCGCTCGCCGTCGAGGGATCACCGCAGCTCGAAGAGCTCCGCGCGCAGGTGGAGATCACGCGGCGTGCTGCGCGCGTGGCCGCAGAGCCGCTGCGTCCACGCCTCGACGCGCAGGCGCAGCTCGGCCTGCACGGCCTCGGCTACGACGACGCGGCGGTGCCCTTCGCGCAGGTGGCCTCGTTCGCGGCGTTCACCGCGATGGTGAGCGTGATCTACGAGACGCCCCTCGAAGACGCGCGCCTCCATGCCGAAGAAGAGCGCGCGCGCCTCGGCGTGGACGTGGCCGAGCAGCGCGTGGCCGAGGCGCAGGCGACGATCGAGCAGCAGGTGATGGGCCTGCTCCAGCAGCGCGCCGCAGCCCGACGCCGCATCGAGCTCGCCACGCTCACGGTCGATCTCGCGCGACAGAGCGTGGAGGCCGAGCGTGGTCGCCTCGAGCTCGGCACGCGCACGCCGACCGCGCTCCTCGCCGCCGAAGAGGAGCACCGCAACGCGGAGCTGAGGCTTCGTCGTGCGCGCGTCGATCTCTACAGCACCGAGACCGCGCTCGTCGCGTTCGTCGGTCGCTTGCTCGATGGCGTGACGCTGCCGGAGTGATCGCCGGCCGCGTGACCGCCGCGTCGCGTGGAGCGCGGCTCGGTTTCGTGACACGTGACCGCGCATGAGCAGGGAGCCTGACGGCTCGGCGGCGCCGAGCGGATCGTCTCGCAGCGTCGTGATGCCTTCGCTCGCCTTCGCGCGCGAGCACCGGCTGGTCGCGGAGCGGGCGGGCTGGTTCGGCGCGAAGAACCTCCTCGACTCCGAGCCGAGCGCGCGGCGGCACGAGCTCGCGCTCGTGGTGCGCGCGCTCCTCCACATGAGGCGACAGCACGATCGCCAAGACGACCTGAGCGTCGCGCTCGTCGAGCGGCTCGTCGCCGCGAGCGCGCAGATCCCCACGCGCCGCCTCCGCAGCTCGAGCTGGCAGTGCGTCGTCGCGGTGCACGATCGCGTCGCGCGGCGCTGCGACGCGTGCACGTTCCGCCCCGGCAAGCAGATCTGCGGGGGCTGCGGCGGAGGAGGATCCATCCGTCGGGGCAACGACGAGCGCGATCGCATGCCGTGCCACGCGTGTCAGAGGTCGGGCATCGTGACGTGCGCGCGCTGCGATGGGGCGCTGGCGATACAGCGCGTCACCGTGCGCACCTACGAGGATCGCGTGGCGGAGCTCGAGCACGTGTTCCTGCCGATCCTCCCGATCGACGTCTGCAAGGCGGTGAGCGACCACCTCGTCACGCTCGACGAGCTGCCGCCCGAGCTGCGCGTCGATCTCGATCGACCCGCCACGGTGCCCCTCGGCTCGTACCGCACGGGCAGCGTGATCAGCCCGCCGCGCTTCCACGGCATCGACGCCGTGAGCGTGCTCCCCGAGGCGACGGGCACCCTCAAGCGGCTCACCGCGGAGGGCACGCTGATCGAGCGCGTCGTCGAGGCGCACGCGGTACCGATGTGCGTGCTCGAGTACGGCGCCTCGCGCGTGGTGGTGCTCGACGCGGGCAAGCCGGTCGCGTTCGTCGCCGATCAGGAGTGAGCGCGGCTGGAGTGAGCGCGCTGGAGTCAGCGCGGCTGGAGTGAGCGCGAATTTGCGCGATGGGGCCGCGAGCCTCTATTCGTCGCGCATGTCGGACTCGATCGAGGCGCTCGCCGGACGTGTGCTCTGCGTGGGCTTTCCGGGGCGCGAGCTGCCCGCGTCGCTCGCGGACCGTCTTCGGGCGGACGCGCTCGGGGGCGTGATCCTCTTCAAGCGCAACCTCGGCACGATCGACGAGGTCGCAGCGCTCGTGGGCGACGTGCACGCCGCGTGCGCTGGGCGCACGCCGCTCGTCGCGATCGATCAAGAGGGCGGGCGCGTCGCGCGGCTCGGCGCGCCGATCGTGAAGCTGCCACCGATGCGCAGGCTCGCCGAGCGCGGCGATCCCTCGCTCACGCAGCGCGCGGGTCGCGTGCTCGGCGCGCAACTCGCCGCGTGCGGGCTCAACGTCGACTTCGCGCCGGTGCTCGACGTGGACACGAACCCCGCCAACCCGGTGATCGGGGATCGCTCGTTCGGTCGCGACGCAGACACGGTGATCACGCACGCGCTCGCGTTCGCGCGAGGCCTCGACGAGAGCGGCGTCGCGTCGTGCGGGAAGCACTTCCCCGGGCACGGCGACACCGACCTCGACAGTCACCTCGCCCTGCCTCGCATCTCGCACGACCGCGCGCGCCTCGACCTCGTGGAGCTCGCGCCGTTCCGCGCGTCGCGCGGTGTGGTCGCCTCGATCATGACGGCGCACGTGGTGTTCGACGCGCTCGATCGCGAGGTGCCTGCGACGCTCTCGCACCGCGTGATCACGGGCCTCCTCCGCGAGGAGCTCGGCTACGACGGAGTGATCGTGTCGGACGACCTCGAGATGAAGGCGGTCTTCGATCGCTTCGGCGTCGCCGAGAGCGCCGTGCGAGCGATCGAGGCGGGCTGCGATCTCTTGCTCGTGTGCAGCCGTCTCGAGCTCGTCGAAGAAGCCGCCCACGCGCTGACCGCTCGCGCGAAGAGCGACGCGACGTTCGCGAAGCGCCTCGCCGATGCGGCCGCGCGTGTCGACGCGATGCGCGGGCGGTTCCCTGCGAGGGCGCTGCGCGGCGACGCGTTGCTCACCGAGATCGCCGACGCCGGTGGCGCGGCGCTCGAGGCCGAGATCTCCTGATCACTCGCAGGTCGTGCGAAACCGCCGGAGCTCCACGGGCTCGTTCACGTCGAACGCGTGCGTGGGGAAGGGCGCGAGGAAGAGCGCGAGCGTGCCGTCGTTCGCTGCCGCCGCGCCCACGCGGGTGTGCTCGTCGAGCGTGAGCCCCGTCGCCACGACGCCCGTGGCCAGCACCGAGAGGCTCGCGTCGAGCACGGTGACGTTCACCGCAGCGTCCGGCGTGCGGTGCACGACGAGCACGCGCTCACCGTCCGTCGCCACCGCGAGCGACACGCTGAGCAGGCTCGGCGTCAGCGTCGCGGCCTCGCGCGGCGTGCCCTCGCGATCGATGCGGACCACGCGCACGAAGCCTTCGTAGTCGTCGACGAGCACGAGGGATCCGTCGCGGAGCGCCGTCGTCGCGTGTCGGCCCGACCACGTGTGCTCGCGCAAGAGGCCAGTCCACGTGTCGCTCGCGCCTCGGAGCGGCCCCCCGTAGAAGCCATCGGTCACGAGCCACGTGTGATCGGACGAGAGCGCGAAGTCGGCCTCGACGAAGAGCTCGCCCTCGGTCGGGTCGAGCCCCGACTGCGCGGCGAGCGAGCCGTCGAGCGAGGCGCGCAGGACCTCGGGCGCGATCGGGTACGGGAACCCTTCACCGATCGTGCCCTCGCTCCTCCATGCATGCGTGAGGAACACGACTCCGCCCACGTCGAACGCCACGGCGCCGAGGCCTCGCGTCGGATCGAGCGCGATCCGGCTCGGCTCGTCCCACGTCGGACCCGAGCCCCACGTGAGCTCGGTCGCCTCGGACTGCGCGGCGACCGCGTAGTGCGCCGCGCCGCTCGGATCCGTTCCTGCGAACAGGTACGCGTAGCCCTCGATCGGCGTGATCGCCGGATACGCCGTGATCGACGCCGAGCCCGTCGCACCGAGGCGCTCGACCACGACGCACGGGGCGTCTTCGCAGCGATCGGGCACGCGCGTGCGGGTCACGAACAGGAAGCCGTCGTGATCGCCCGTGATCACCGGGTCGGCGAAGCGCTCGCGGTCGCGCGCGATCGGGGTCTCGTCGATCCACGTGATCGCGCAGGGCGGCGTCTCGGGTGTCGCGCCGTCGACGGACGCGTCGTCCGCGGCGTGTGCGCTCGAGCCGCAGCCCGCGAAGAGGAGCGAGATCAGGAGTCGGGTGGAGCGCGTCGTCATGGGTGGGATTCATGCCGGAGCGGCGACCCGAGGCTCCTTAATCCCGGCCTTATTGGCGTCCCTGCGCGCCGATCAGCTCGCGCGCATGCGGCGCACGACGACGGCCTGCGAGATCGCATACCCACCGCCCACGCTGACGATGGCGTCGCGCAGGCCCTTCTTTCGCAGGCTCGACAGCGCGACGTACGCGCGGTTGAGCGCCGCGTCGGTGCCCATCTTCTCGCCCGGCCAGCCCGCCTCGATGAGGGTCTCGATCGCGACGGACTCACCGGGGCTCGACTCACGGCGTAGGACGAGGTGATCGAGGATCCGCCTCATCGGAGAGCGCTCCGGGAGCTGCACCTTCACACCACCCGGCGTGAGGAACGCCTCGCCGGCGCCCCACACGCACAGGGCATCGTGCGCCTCCGTCGTCGCGCGACCGAGCGCGCGCTCGAGCTCACGCCATGCGAAGCGCGTGTCGTCGCTCGGACTCCCTCGCACCGAGGCCTCGACCGTCGACACGGCTTCATCGCTCGCCTTCGCGCCTCGTCGATGCGCGAGCGTCAGGCGGTGCGCGTGGAGCGACGCGAGCAGCGACGGCTCGCGAGGCACGGAGGCGAGCGCCGTGCTCGCGCGGTCGAGCTCGCGATCGGCCTCGTCGTGTCGGCCCAGCGCCGCCAGCGCGAGCGCGCTCCCGCCGCTCATGAGCACGTCGTAGCGGGGCGCGCCGACGCCCTCGATGCGCTGACGCGCGCGGCCGATCACGGCGTGCGCTTCGGTCGCGTCACCGCGCTCGAGGTATGTCGTCGCCAGGTAGTAGAGCGCGCTCGCCTCGCGGTAGCGGCTCGCGTGCGCCGCGAAGAGGCTCGCGGCCTCGGCGTGGTGCTCGAGCGCCTCGCCGAGCCGCCCGAGATCTTGGAGGAGACAGCCGCGCGCGGTGAGGCACGCGCCCTCCATGATCCGCGCGCCGCTCCGGCGTGCCACGGCGAGCCCTTCGTCCAAGCACACGAACGCGGCGTCGAAGCGCTCACGGAACATCTCGACGACGCCGAGCTCGTAGAGGGACGCGGCGAGGCCGTCGTCGCGACGAAGCGCACGGTGGCCCGCGACCGCGCGCACGAACGCAGCGTGAGCCTCGTCGAGCGCGCCTTCTCGCCGGCGCGCGTGACCGAGCTTGAGCAGCGCCTCGGCTTCGCGCGTCTCGCGGCGCGTGTCGGCAGGCGTGCGCGCGAGCAGGGCGAGCGCCTCCGCGAAGCGCACCGTCGCGCCGGCCGTGTCGCCGCGCAGATCGGCGATGCCGCCCAGCCGCAGGAGCGCGAGCGCGCGGAGCCCCGCATCGGCCCCGTGATCGGTGAATGCCCGATCGGTGAGCGCCAGCGCGGCCTCGAAGTCTTCGTTCGCCGCGTCGCCCTCGCCGAGCTCTCGTCGGGCGAGGCCGCGCGCGAGATGGAGCTCCGCACGGAGCGAGCGCGAGGCCTCGTGTGCGAGGGTCAGCGCCTCGCCGAGCAGCGTTGCGCGCAGCGCCGACAGGCCCCGCGCCGCGAGCACCGGCTCGACCGCGAGGGTGAGGACGACCACGTCGTCGTGACGACCCAGCCCGAGCGCGATCGAGCGCGCCGTGAGGAAGTGCTCGAGATCTCGTGGAAGCACGTCGTCGCGCTCGTCGTCCGAGGCGTGCGCGCGTCTCGCGAGATCGGCGTGGTGAGACGCATGCGCGGCGAGGGCGGCGTCGCGCATCGGCTCGTCCCGCGCGAGCTCGACAGCCACCTCGCGGATGGTCTCGAAGAGCGCGTACCGCGCGGGCCGACCTGCCTCGAGCTCCACGCGCACGAGCGAGTGCCGCACGAGCGCGTCGAGCTGCGCGAGCACATCGACCGTCGGGGCCCGCGTGGAGAGACCCGGCGCGGAGTGACCCAGCACGGCCTCGGCCGACGCCAGCGTGAAGTCGTTGTCGAGCGTCGAGAGCAGCGCGAACGCTCGACGCAGCGGCGGATCCAAGAGGGCGAGCGAGTCGAGCACCGCGCCGCGGATCGACACGTGACGATCGTTGGTGACGCCGCCCGCGAGCACCTCCAGCGGACGCTCGAGGCGGTCACGCAGCTCGGTGGTGGAGAGCACCCGCGTGCGCGACGCGGCGAGCTCGATCGCGAGCGGCATGCGATCGATCGCGTCGACGATCTCGCCGACGAGCGTCGGATCGCTCTCGCTCGGAGCGACCGCGCGGATGCTCGCCGCACGATCGACGAAGAGCGCGCGCGCGTCGCGCTCGGCGAGAGGCCCGAGCACGAGCACGCGCTCTGCGGGCACACCGAGCACGACGCGCGAGGTCACGAGGAGGCGCGCGCTCGGCGCGAGCTCGAGCCACGTGTTGAGGTGTCGCGCCGCGGCGACCGCGATCTGCTCGACGTTGTCGATGACGAGCAGCACGGGCCCCATGCGGCCGATCGCGCGGCCGATCGCCTCGGACATCGCGCGCTCACCCGCGGGCGTCGGCGCGTGTCCGACGAGCGACAGCTCGAGCACCGAGGCCGCGAGCGCGAGCGCCTCCGCGCTGGTGCGGGCCTCGGCGAGGTCGATCATCCAGACACCGCCGCGGCCTGCCTTCGCGAGCGAGTCGAGCCTCGTCTCGGCGTGACGCAGCGCGAGGCGCGTCTTGCCGATGCCGCCGGGACCCACGAGCGTGACCAAGCGCGCGTGCTCGAAGGTCTCTGCGAGCGCCTCGAGCTCCGTGCGCCTCCCGACGAACGACGACGTCGGCGTGCGGAGGTTCGTGCGACGCGGGGGGCGCGCGCGTGCGTTGCGGTCGTTCGGGGCCACTCGAGCCGGTGAGCGTGGCACAGGCCGTCGTTTCTTTGATGCGGCGCGATCGCTCGGTGTATCGGTCACCGGTGCGTCTGCCGTGGCTCGTCTCGATCGCGCTGTTCTCGACGGTGCTGCTCGCCTGTCCGAGCTCGGCGCCCGTGCGTGACGAGCCGCGCCCCGAGCCGCCGCCGCCCGAGGTGATCGAGCCCGAGCCCGAGCCGGTGGTCGTGCAAGACGAGCCCACGCTCGTCGTCCGCGAGGAGACCGCGGCGCCCGAAGGACCTGCGTGCACGTCGAGCCGTGAGTGCGGCTCCGGCACGCAGTGCCGCGGACCGCGAGGCTGCAGCGCTGCGTGGGCCTGCGGCGCAGCGGCGGAGTGCAGCGGCGAGACGATCGCGTACTGCGACTGTGACGGGCAGTCGTTCTACGCGCCGATCGGGTGCCCGGGTCGGCCGTACGCGTATCCGGGAGCGTGCGACGCGATGGGCCCGCTCGCGAGCGCCGACGAGCTCGGCATCCACGACTACGACGAGCCACCGACCACCGAAGATCGCACGTGCACGAGCAGCGCCGACTGCGCTGGCGGCGAGCAGTGCTACGGCCCGCCCGGCTGCGGCATGGCGTGGCGCTGCGAGCGACTGCGAGGCTGCGCGGGCGCACGCGCGCAGCTCTGCGGCTGCGATGGCACGTCGTTTCGCGCGAGCCTCCAGTGTCCGGGTCGTCCGTACGCGCACCGAGGCGCGTGCGAAGGGGGCGTGGCGGTCGCCGTGCTCACGCAGCCGGGCTCACCCAGCACTCCTTTATCCGTCACGCAGACGGGCGTCGCGCCGACCTCGCCGGGTGTCGTCGTGGCCGGAGCGCGCGTGTGCTCGACGAGCCGCGACTGCCGCCGCGGAGAGGTCTGCACGGGCGAGCCGGGCTGCGGCATGACGTGGACGTGCGAGCACCCGCGCGAGCGCTGTAACCCCGACACGCAGGTCTTCTGCGACTGCGAGCGCAACACGTTCCGCGCGAGCATGAACTGCCCGGGTCAGCCCTTCGCGCACCGCGGCTCGTGCGAGATCGATCGCATGCTCGAGCTCAGCGGCGCCTCCGTTCGATAGCCCCGCGCCTCTTCGATCGTCGGCGCGATCGATCAATCGGGTCGCTGGCCGCTGCTCTTGCGCGCCTCTTCGAGCGCGCGCCGCACCGTGTCCTTCACCGCATCCTCATCGTAGAGGATGGGCTCGCTCGACGGTCGCGACGTGGGCTTCGATGCAGCGGGGGCGCGCGTGCTCGGCGCCTGCTCCGCGCGCGCGCTCGCCCCAGGCCCCGACTTCGCCGGGACGCTCTTGGTCGGCGCGCTGTTGGTCGGCACGCTCTTCGTCATCCCGCGTCGCCTGCGTCGCGCGAGCCAGAGGCCGGGGAGCTTCCAGATCTCGGTGCCGTCGAGGCGACCGATCGGCAGGAGGTTGAAGACCGCGATGCCGAAGTTCGACCACGTCCACGCGTAGAGCAGATCCCACACGAATTCGGGCGGCTGCTGGCCGCCGACCGTGTACGAGAGCACCAAGAAGACTGGGAACGCGATCGCGAAGAGGATCGCCTGCGCGAGCACGCCACCGGACGCGACGATCGAGCGCTGCCAGTCGGTGGGCTCGCCGACGTACGCGCAGTGACCACCGAGGCCGTGCAGCATCACCTCCATCACCTGGAGGCGGTAGCGACGCGCGAGGTACGCGTGTCCGAGCTCGTGGAGGAGGACCACGAACACAGCGCCGATCCACGCGCCCGGAGCGAAGCGGAGGCCGCTCCAGAGGAGGCAGAGGATCGGCATCGTCCAGTGCGCGCGGATGGGGATTCCACGGAACGAGGCGACCTGGACGTAGCCGGAGCGAAACATGCGCGAGCAGGCATTCTACGCGCGTCCGCGGCGCGGGCGACGATGCTCGCGTGACGGCGCGCGTACCACGCGTGGGTCGCGACAAGCCCTGCCCGTTCGGGCATCCTCGTCGGCCATATGCGGATCCATTCGTTCGGGCTCAGCGACGTCGGCAAGGAGCGAAAGCTCAACGAGGACTACTTCCTCGTCGATCCCGAGCTCGGTCTCTACATCGTGTGCGACGGCATGGGTGGACACGCGGCGGGTGAGATCGCGTCGAGCACGGCAGCGACGGCGATCCACGAGCATCTCCTGTCACGCGCCGCCGATCTCGCGTCGATCGACGACGGCGGCAGCTCCGAGCGCATCGAGGCCGTGATGCGCGAGGCCGTCGAGCTCGCGTCCGCGAAGATCTACAAGATGGGCCTGAACGAGCAGGGCAAGAAGGGCATGGGCACGACGTGCTGCACGCTCCTCGTCCGCGGCGACAAGGGCGTCATGGCGCACGTCGGTGACTCGCGCCTCTACATGCTGCGCGGCGGCGGCATCCATCAGCTGTCGGAAGATCACACCTTCCTGCAAGAGGCCGTGCGCCACGGGATCATGACGCCCGAGCAGGCCAAGCAGAGCACGCACAAGAACATCATCACGCGCGCGGTCGGCCCGCTCGAGAAGGTCATCGTCGACACGCTCGTGTTCGACGTGCTCGACGGCGACACGTTCCTCCTCTGCTCCGACGGCCTCCACGGCTACATCGAAGACCCGGGCGAGCTCACGCCGATCCTCGCGGTCTCGCGGCTCGACGCCGTGCCCGCGCAGCTCATCGAGCTCGCGAACGGACGCGGCGGCGCCGACAACATCACCGTGATCGCGCTGCGCATGGAGCTCGAGGCGGGCTCGCAAGCGGAGAAAGACGAGCAGACCGAGCGCGCCACGCTCGTGAACGCGGGCCTCGACACGATGCGCCACATCCAGCTCTTCGAAGAGCTGTCGATGGCCGAGCTGCTCCGCGTCTCGAACGTGTGCCGTCAGCAGGAGTTCGCGCCGGACGCCGTGATCCTCAACGAAGGCGAGGCGAGCGAGGCGCTCTTCCTCATCGTGAGCGGCCAGGTCGTGGTCGAGCGCAACGAGCACCCGGTCGCGATCCTCGGCGCGGGCTCGCACTTCGGCGAGATGGCGCTGCTCTCACAGCGTCCGCGCTCCGCCACCGTGAAGGCGCGCACGCCGACGAACGTGCTCGTGCTCGAGCGCCCGCTCTTCTTCGCCATGCTCCAGCAGGACTCGGTGCTCGCGACGAAGTTCCTCTGGCGCCTCGCGCAGTCGCTCTCGCTCCGCCTCGACGACTTCTACGATCTCCAGGAGGCCGGCTCCGAGACGGTGAAGACGACGCTGCGCTTCGGCCTCTACCCCTCGCCGTTCAACCACAACGGCGGGACGCTCTCTGGCCTCTAGGGTCCGAGCGGACCCTCCCCCGGACGGGGCCCCCGCCCGCTCCATTCGCTCCGCGAATGCTGCGCGCGGGGCCCCAGCCCCGCTTGCCTGCTCGAGCACTGGGTGACTTGCGCATGCGCCTCTCGTCGATCGTCGTCCATCCGATCAAGAGCTGCGGCCCGATCGCGCGCGAGCGCGCCGTCGTCACGCGGCGAGGGCTCGCGCACGATCGACGCTTCTTGATCGTCGACGCTGCGGGTCGCTTCGTCACGCAGCGTGAAGAGCCACGGCTCACGCAGGTGAAGACGGCGATCGAGGGCGACGCGCTCGTGGTCGAGACCGCAGGATTCGGTCGTGTCGAGACGGCGCTCGTGCCCGAGCGCGGCGAGCTCGGCGCGATGCACACGGTGACCGTGTGGCGGAGCACGCTCGACGCGCCCGAGGTGCCCGTGCTCTCGCGCTTCTTCGCCACGTTCCTCGATCGCGAGGTCCGCTGCGTGGCGATGACCGACGCGATCCACCGCGAGATCAACCCGAAGCACGCCGAGCCCGGCGACGAGGTGAGCTTCGCGGACGGCTACCCGCTGCTCGTCGCGAACGAGAGCTCGCGCCTCGATCTCGAGCGGCGCGCGAACACGTCGCTGGTCATGGCGCGGTTCCGGCCGAACGTCGTCGTCGTGGGCGCGCCTGCGTGGGACGAGGACGAGTGGTCTCACCTCGAGATCGGCGGCGTGCTGTTCCGCGCGCCCAAGCCGTGCGCTCGCTGCGTCATCACGACGCTCGATCCCGAGACGGGCGAGGCGCAGAAGGAGCCGCTGAAGACGCTCGCCAGCTTCCGCCGCGTGGACGGCGAGGTGATGTTCGGGGTGAACCTCGTGCCCGTCTTCGAGGAGGGCGAGACCGAGCGCGCGATCGCCGTGGGCGACGCCGTGGTCGCCCACGCAAAAGGGGACGGACCTCGATAGTTCGATTAACCGGGACGAAAACCGGAAAACCGGGACGGTCCTCGATAGTTCGATGGTTCGATGGTTCGATTGAGCCGCATCCTCGCTACGGGCCGCGCGCCGACGTCCGCAGCGATCAGCTCTCGTCGACGTCCACGAGGTATCGGACGGGCAGGGCGTCCGCGGTCGCGCTCGTCTTGGTGCGAGGCCGGGACCGGGCGCGTCGCCGCAGCAGCGCGACCACCGCCGAGCACTCCTGGTCGAAGTCACCAGCGGCGCGGACGGCTCGCCCGTAGTGATGACTCACCGTCGCCGTACTCATCCCGAGTGCTCGCGCGATCTCGATCTGCTGACCCTCGTACTCGTGCACCCAAGCCCAGATCGCGAGTCGCTTGGCGTGGGTGGCACGTCGCGAGCGCGGGCGGTTCTCGAGCTCCTGCGGTTCGAGCCCCGCCTTCTCGAGGGCAGCGTCGATCACCTCTCGCACGGTGGGACGTGCGAGCGAGCCTTCGCGTCGGCTCGACGTGCGCTCGGAGAGTGCGGCGCGGGTCTTCTTCGCGTCGAGCAACACTTCGGCCACGAATTCTGGACTGCCGAGGATGCCGTCGCTCATGCGATGCCCATCGCCGAGGAGCGCACGGACAGCAGCGCCCTCTCCCGCGTCGGCCGCCCCACTGAGCTCGGGGCGTCGAGACTGGTCACGCCCCTCGTCGACGAAGGCCTCGAGCTTGGCTGCCGCGCGCGCTCGCGGGCGTCCGAAGCGCGAGAGGACCAGCTCGAGGCTCAGCCACGGAGGCGCCTCGACCCGCGCAACGTACGCACGGTGGCTCGTCCAATCGCTGCCGCGAGCCGTGCGCACCACGCCGGCACGGACGGGGTTGTTGTGCACGTACCGGACGAGCTCGAGCAGGTAGGTGTCGGTCTCCACGAGGAGTGTCCGAGGTCGTCCCGCAAACACGGGTCCGAGCGCCTTGCCGGTGTCGGAGGCCGCGCGTGCCCACGCCGCGAACCCCGTGTGGACGGACTTGAAGAAGCGCTCGAGCCGCTCCTCGCCCTGTCGGAGAACGAGATGGACGTGGTTCGACATGAGGGCGTACGCGAGCACCTGCGTGTCGGTGGCTTCGACTCCCGCGGCGAGGAGAGCGAGGTACCCGTCCCGCGCTCCCGGTCGGTCCAGCCACCACTCGTCGCGAGCGAAGCGTGAGACGCAGTGAAAGACGCCACCGGGGCGGTCGAGGCGGGCGGTTCTCGGCATGGCGCCGCCAGATAGCACGATCCACGGGAATCGAACTATCGAGGACCGTCCCCATGTTACATGTTCGCGGGAATCGAACTATCGAGGACCGTCCCCATGTTACCCATGTTAGCGGTGGCTTGCCGACGACGCGAAGGCGCCGCATAGCCCGCCCCGGATGTCGCGTACCCGCGAAGCGCTTCGCGAAGAAGTCAGAGCCCGCCTCGCCGACGAGGTCGGCACGTCGTTCGGCGAAGGTGCCGAGCGCGTCGCGCTCGTCTATCCGAGCCCGTACCGCGCCGGCATGAGCTCGCTGGGCTTCCTCCAGATCCACCGCGAGATCCGCGCGAGCGGTCGCGTCGCCGAGCGCTCGTTCCTCCCCGACGACCCCGACGCGTACCGCAGCTCGCGCACGCCGCTCTTCACCTACGAGACCGAGCGACCCGTCAGCGACTTCCCCATCGTCGCGCTCAGCGTGGCCTTCGAGCTCGAGCTCGCGGGCGTGGTCGAGGTGCTCGAGCTGTCGGGGATCCCGCCGCTCGCGGCCGATCGCGATCACCGTCATCCGCTCATCGTGATGGGCGGACCGCTCACGTTCTCGAACCCGCTGCCCCTCGCGCCCTTCGCGGACGTGGTGCTCATGGGCGAGTGCGACGAGACGATCCACACGCTGCTCGACGTCGCGTTCGAGAACCTCGCGCCTCAGCGCGAGCGAGGACACAGCGCGCGCGGACGCCTCGGCACCAAGGACACGGCGCTCCGCGCGATCGCCGACGCGATCGACAGCGCGTTCGTGCCCACGCTCCACGGCGACGAGATGCCGCACGTGGCCGCGGCGGATCTCAGCAAGCTCCCTGCGTTCGCGGCGATCCGCACGCCGAACACCGAGCTCAGGAACATGTTCCTGCTCGAGGCCGAGCGCGGCTGCTCGCGCGGCTGCACCTACTGCGTGATGCGCCGCTCGACCAACGGCGGCATGCGCATCGTGCCGATGGAGAAGATCCTCTCGCTGATCCCCGAGGACGCGAAGCGCGTGGGCCTCGTCGGCGCCGCGGTGAGCGATCACCCCAAGATCGCCGACATCGTCGAGACGCTCGCCGATCGCGGCTGCGAGGTGGGCCTGAGCTCGCTGCGCCCCGATCGACTGAACGATCGCTTCGTCGGCGCGCTGAAGAAGGCGGGCTACCGCACGCTCACCACCGCGAGCGACGGCGCGAGCCAGCGCCTTCGCGATCAGGTGCAGAGGAAGGCGCAGGAGAAGCACCTCCACCGCGCCGCGGAGCTCACGCGCACGCACGGCCTCGAGCGCCTCAAGCTCTACATGATGGTGGGCCTCCCCGGCGAAGAGGACTCGGACATCGACGAGCTCATCGGCTACGCGACGGAGCTCTCGAGGATCGCGCCGCTGTCGCTCGGCATCGCGCCGTTCGTCAGCAAGCGCAACACACCGATGGACGGCCTGCCGTTCGCGGGCATCAAGATCGTCGAGAAGCGCCTCGATCGGCTGCGCGCGGGCGTGAAGGGTCGCGTCGAGGTCCGCGCGACGAGCGCGCGCTGGGCGTTCATCGAGCACGCGCTCGCGCAAGGAGGCCGCGCCGAAGGCCTCGCGGTGATGGACGCGTTCCACGGAGGCGGCACCTTCGCCGCATGGAAACGCGCGCTCGGGGCTCTTCCCGAAAAGAGACCTCGGCGCGCGCTCTCAGTCGTGGCGTGATCGTCACGGACGGTTGCCGGTCAGCTCGGTCACGAAGAGGTGGCCGTCCACGTTCTGGCCCGCGCTGTAGCTCCCGATCCAGATGTCGTACTGGCCGCCGCCGGGCGCCGAGATGTCGATCATCGGATTGAGGCTGCCGCCTTCATCATCGGAGCGCTCGACGTGATCGAGCGATCGATCACTGCTCGTGCTCGTCCGAGCGAGGCGTCGCGTCATCGTCGTCGAAGCTCCGGAGGAGCGCGTCATCGGGGCTCTCGAGCGCGAACAGGCCTTCCGACACGGCGCTCTCGATCGCGTGCATCGGCGCGGCGAGCACGCGCGCGTCGCGGTCTTCGCCGCGCAGCACGACGAGCCGCGTCGGGCTCTGGAGGTGACGCAGCATCGCGTTGAGGAGGCCGAGGATCGCGGCGAGATCGAGCCACGGTCCGCGGTCGATCGCGTAGATCTCCCAGCTCGCGAGGCCCACGTGCGCGCGGAGCCGCGCGAGGCCGACGATGGGCGCGTCTGCGGGGATCTCCGCGTCGTCGGGCAAGCTCGAGATGCGCGCGGTCTCACCGTCGCTCGTGACCTCGATCGGTCGCTCGGCGGACGACGTGACGTCGTCGTCGTCGTCGAGGGGCGCGTCCTCGAGCGCGATCTGCTCGAAGCTCGCGTGCCTCAGCTCGCCCGTCAGCGCGCCGAGACGCGCGGCGATCCGATCCATGCGGAGCTCACCGCCGAGGACCTCGGTCTCCACGCGCACGACGCGCTCGACGCGCTCGAGCAGCGCCGCGGCCGTGGGCGTGTCGCGCTCGATCGCGGCGGCGACGCTCGCGTCGACGAAGCCGAGCGCGACGAGCCGCTGCGCGACCGGAGTCTGAGGTCGTGCCGCGCCGCGGAGGAGCGGGCCGCGCGGCGTCCGACCGGCCACCGTGGTCACCTCGCGGTCGAAGCCGCGGCGCGGGCCAGGAGCGACGCGCGCATAGGCGAACAGACCTTCGACATCGACGGGAGTGGGCGCGACCGACACGGCGCTCTTTGGTACGTCGAGACCTAGAGAATGTTCCCGTTTCCCGCGCGGCGATCCCCCGTCGGGATGGCCATCCGAGGGCGGGGCGCGCGCCGGAGGGGGTGGGTCGATCGTGCAACACGGTGCGCGGTTCACTGCACACGCAGACAGACAGGGCGACTTTTCTCGGTGTTTTCGGAACCACCGGGCGGCACGAAGGCTGCTCCAGCGGGCCCATGCACAGCGGGCCCATGCACACGACGACGCGCTCGACCCTCCGCCCCTTCGCCCTCGTCGTCGCGGTGTGTCTCTCGGTGTTCGGCGCGAGCGCGGTGGCTCAGGCGGACGAGCCGGCGGCGGCGCCTTCGTTCGCCGCCCAGGCCATCAGCGAGGTGATCGAGCTCGGTCCGATGCCCGCGCCCGCGTTCGGCGCGGCGACTCCGCTCCTGATCGCGCAGCTCGCGTCGAGCGCCGACGGCGAGTGGTTCGATCCGGGCTGGGCGGCGGTGGAGCTCGCCCTCGGCACGGCGGGCTCGGCCTACTCGAGCTGGCTCCTCTCGACGCACATCGATCGCGACGCGGGCTTCATCACCACCTACACGTCGAGCTACGCGCTCGCGATGAACCTCCGCCTCGTCACGCACGGCATCATGAGCATGGCGCTCTACTCGAACGGCGTGGACCCGCGCGCGGCCTCGCTCGTGCCGTCGATCTCGGTGGCGCCCCTCGAGGGCGGCGCGCTCTCGAGCGCGACCTGGGCGATCTGATCAGATGGTCGATCGAGCCAGCCGCCGTCGACGGGGAGAGCCGACGAACCAGTTCGGCCTCACGGCGTCTCGCGCAGCACACGCTCGATGCGGGCGTCGAAGTCCGCGAGGAACGTCGTCACCTGCGGCTGCCGCAACAGCGTCTCGATCGCCGAGACCTTCGCCTCCATCTCCGGGCTCGCCGCGACCGCCTCTTCACCGCTCCCGTGCCACAGCACGCGCAGCGGCCTGAGCGCCGCCGTGAGCACGCCGCGCACGGGCCCGATCGCCGACGCGACGCTGCGCCAGAGGGGCATCGTGTCGGTCTCCGCGAGCACGCGATCGAACGCGCGTCGGTAGCGTCGCGAGCGCGCGACCTGCGCGTCTTCCGTCGCCGTGCCCTCCGCGCGGATGTCGCCGTTGGCGAGCGCGCGATCGATCAGCTCACCGAGGAGGAGCATCTCCGCGAAGTCGCGACCGAGGTGACGCACCGCGAAGATCAGGTTCGCGATCTTGCGGATCGGGAAGAGCAGGATCTTGAACGGCAGCTTGAAGAGCCACCACAAGCAACCGACGGCCCAGTGCTGGTCCTTGTCGAAGAGCGGCGCGAGCTGATCGCTCGGCACCGTGAGGCCCGCGCGCTTCACCGTGCTCTTCACGAGGTACGCAGAGACCTGTGTGCGCAGCACGTCGTCGAGCAGCGGCACGGGCACCTGACGCGCCGCGAAGTAGAGGAGCGCACAGGTGACGCGCGAGCGCACGATCGACGGATCACGCTCGATCGCCCCCGGGACCAAGGAGGAGGGCGCCAGCGCGGCGGATCCCGAAGGGACGAGAGGCGCGGATCCCGCCGAAACGAGAGCGTTTTCAGTCGGAGGAACCTCGGGCGGGGCAGGGCTGTCGGTCATGGCGTCGCCAAGCTACCAGGAAGCTGCGTAGTCTGTGGCTTCGGCAGGGACCCACCCGGAGGACACGTGGACACAGCGCGAGACCGCGCGAGCAAGCTCGCGATCATCCTCTTCTCGTTCATCGCGTTCATCGTCGTGAGCGGCTGCGATCTCTTCGGACGCGCAGGGGCCGACGGCGGCCCCGGCCCCGATCCCGATGACGCGAACGGGCCCGCGCCGGCGTGGACGCTGGGGCCCGTGAGCAGAGGTCCGCATCACCCGGGGACGTGGCTGACCTTCGTCGTCGATGGGATCGATGCGCCCGCCGCCGACGTCTTCCTCTGGGTGGTCGAGGACGAGAGCGCGTTCCCGCTTCGAGCGATGCGCTCAGGGCTGGCGCCGCCCGAGCCCGGCTTCGTGAGCGACGACGATGCCGGCCCCCTCGACGACGCGGGCCGCCCCATCGCCCCCGACGGCGGCATGTACCGCTCGGCCACGTTCGCGCTGCCCCTGCCCATCGTGCGAGCGGGCGTCTTCCACCTCGCCGTCGGCACGGCGGAGGGGCCGATGACGCGCGCGGCGGAGGTCGAGGTCGCGCTCGGCGGCGCGTCGATGACGCGGACCGAAGCGGCCGACGTCATCGCGCTCGGCCTCGCAGGCATGGTGACCGACGTGGGAGAGATCCTCCGCGACGACGATCCCGAGTGGCAGTCGCTCGCCTCCGAGCCAGCGCTCGCCGACACGATCGGCGCGTTCGAGTCGATCACCGAGGACCTCGACGAAGCGGCCATGGATGCGCGCGAGCAGTACCTCGCGCTCGACGCGAGCGTGGAGCCCGGCGTGCAGGAGCTGCTCTGGAACAGCGGCATGCTCTCCACGCTGGCGGCGCGCGCGTCGGGTGTCTCCATGCTCACGTTCGGTGGCGGCATGCTCGACAGCGCGCTCGTACGGAGTCCGCTCCAAGGCGTGCTCTTCACGCTCGACGCGATCAGCATGCTGCTCGCGGTGTTCGGCATCGCGTGCGACGTGATCGCGATCGTCGGGACGATCGTCACGCTGCCGGCGGGCGGTGAGGGCTGCCTGATCGGCCTCGCGCCCAAGATGATCGCCGCGGTGCTGCGCGTGGTGATCGACAACATCGTGCCCACCGACCTCGTGCGCATCTTCGACGTCCATCGCTCGCGCGTCGTCTACGGGACCGAGGGATCGATGGTCGTCCCGTGGGGCGTGTTCGCACCGCAGAACCGCACCGCGGGCGCGAACGTGCGCTCCCTCGAGGACATCGTGCTCGCCATGATGCCCATCCAGCCGACCCGCGGCGTGCGCCAGTTCATCGAAGAGGTCGGCGAGTACCTCATCACGCACCTTCCGGGCGTCGGCTTCGATGCGTGGTTCAACCGCATCCAGGCGATCCCGCACGTCGAGATCGCGCTGCCGCTCGACATGGGCTTCTACAACATCCAGCTGTCGCAGGTGCTGCGCCTCAACCCAGCGTTCGTGGGCCTCGCCGCGGGCGTCGAGGCGCTCCATGACCCCGAGATCGTCAGTCCCTACACCGCATCGTTCGCGCGCACCGGCGGTCGAGTCACCGTCGGCTACGACACGCGCTCGGTCGGCTTCACCGATCTCTCGTGGCCGAGCACCGCACCGACGGCCCGCACTGCCGCGCTCCTCGAGATCCGGGCGTTCGCGTTCGCGTCGTCGGGACCGGAGGCGCTCGACGTACAGCTCGTGCAGATCCCGCTGCCTTACGCGTCCCGCAGCCAGGCGTTCTTCCAGGTGCAGCAGGCCGTCGATCCCGCCGATCGCAACGCCGCGATCTCGGACGAAGACTTCATCGAGCTCGACGTGAACCTGATCGGCGGCGGCACCACGCGCATCGTGCGCGACAGCACGACGACGACGCGCGTTCACCCGCTCGTGATCGACGACAACGCGGGCGGTCGCTTCGATCAGGCGATGGTCGACATCCTCGTCAACGGTGCGCCTCAGTTCACCGGACAGGTCGTCCCCGACGGAACGGTCCTCTCCGTGCCGCTCACGCTCCAGCCGGGCGTCAACGACGTCGAGGTCGTGTCGACGGCGGGGCACTCGATCGGATGCGGCCCGAGCAGCACGGATCCCGTGTGTCTCGAGATCACGTTCTCCGACGCCGACAACGTCAACTCGAGCGTGCGGCTCCTCGGGGCCGTGGGCACACGCCGCAGCTTCCGCGTGTGGACGCCGCCGACGTTTCCGCCTCCCGAGGAGTGAGCGCCGGACGTGAGGCAGACGGACGTGAATCGGGGCGCTGACATCGCTGTCAGCGCCCCGTCTCACTCACCCCCCGCCGCGAGCCTCGTGCGTGTTTCGAGGCTCGGTCTCGAGTCACGTGCTCATGCGCTGCTCACTGGGCCTGCACGCAGCCGGGCAGCGAGCGTGCGCCGCGCGCGGGCGCCGGGGAGAGCACGTGGAACTCCACGCGACGGTTCACCTGACGTCCGTCTGCCGTGGTGTTGCTCTCCATCGGCGCCGTCTCGCCGCAGCCCCAGCCCTCGAGTCGATCGGGCGAGATGCCGCGCGACGCGAGCCACGCGACCACGCTTCGCGCGCGTCGACGCGAGAGCTCGAGGTTCGCCGGGTCGCGGCCGCGGTCGTCGGTGTGTCCTTCGACGCGTACGAGGGCGAGGTTCGCGTTCGCAGCGAGGATCGCGCGCACCTCTTCGAGCACGGGGAAGCTGCGGTCGAGGATCACGTCGCGGTTCGTCGCGAACTCGACGCGCTGGAGCACGACGATCGTGCCCGTCTCGGCCTCGTAGCGGATGGTGCGCGGGCAGCCGCGATCTTCGGGACGACCCGGCGCGAGCGGACACTCGTCCTGAGGATCGAGCACCGTGTCTTGGTCGTTGTCGGGATCGGGGCAGCCGTCGGCGTCCTCGAAGCCGTCCGGATCTTCGGCGACGATCGGACAGCGATCGTTCGGATCGAGGATGCCGTCGCCGTCGTTGTCGGGATCGGGGCAGCCGTCCTCGTCCTCGAAGCCGTCGCGATCCTCGGCGATCGTCGGGCAGCGATCGTTCGTGTCGAGGATGCCGTCGGCGTCGTTGTCGGGATCGGGGCAGCCGTCGGTGTCCTCGAAGCTGTCGCGATCCTCGGGCTCGGTCGGACAACGATCGTCCGGATCGAGGATGCCGTCGCCGTCGGTGTCGAGCGGTCCGGCCTCCGGCGTGGGCTCGGGCGCGGGCGGCGGCGTGCAGCGCGAGTCGGACCAGCCGACCATCAAGAGGCCACGGAAGTCGGGCGATCCGTAGCCGCGCGCGAGGCCAGGTCCGCCCGCGAGCGTCACGCCGAAGCCGCACATCGGCTCGAGTCGCAGACCGATCTGCGCCTCCACCGGCGACGTCTCGCGATCCCCGAAGTTCTCGAACGTCGTCGCGCCGAAGACCTCGACGAGCGCCGAGAGGCCGATGCCACCGCTGTTCGCCTCGTTCACGATCGGGAGCGTGGCGCCGAGGCCCCACGTGAACTCCTGACCGACCGTGAGCGTCTGGAGGCGCGCCTCGTCCGTGAGTCGGAAGCGTGCGCCCACGTTCGCCGTGACGAGGAAGCCCGAGCCGAGCCTCAGCTCGCCGAGCAGGCGCGGCACGATGCCCACGCCGCGCTCGCCCGTGTACCGCTGGCTGTCGCGCGCCCACGTCGCGCTCGGCAGCGTGACGGTGGCCTCGAGGCCGAGCGCGAACACGTCGCTCCGCTCACCGAAGAGGCGCACGCGCGCGCCGAGCCACGCGTCACCGAGACCTGCGCCGTCTGCGGGCGCGATGCCGGCAGGCACCGTGTCGTCGCCATCCTGCAGGAGGTTGATGGGCAGTCCGCCGTAGATCACGAGACGATCGAAGAGACCGAGCGAGACGCCGAGGTGCGCGACCAGCTGGTGCTCGACGACGGCGATCTCCGACGCCGAGCTGCCGGGTGTCGGCTCGTAGACGAGAGGTCCGTTCGCGTAGTCGATGGCGAGCAGCGCGCCGAAGCGCATGTGCCCACGATCGTCGGGTCGTGAGAGGACGAGGCCGTCCTCTGCCGTCGCCGGCATTCGGTACTGATCGAGCGTGACCGACTGTGCGTGTGCGGTGGACGCGCCAGTGGACGCGCCAGTGGCTGCCCCCGCGAGCACCCCGGTGAAGGTCACCGCGCTCGCGAGGGTGGTGGTGACGACGCGCTTCATCGCGAGGCCGCCTTTCCTGCGTGCTTGCGTGCGCGGTTCGTTCGTGTGCGGGCGATCACCGTGAGCGCGAGCGCCAGGCCGAAGAGGCCGAGCGTGCGCGAGCCGCTGTTCTGACCCGGCATCGCGGAGCAGAGCGCGCCGCCTGCGAGGCCACCGGTGAGCGAGCCAGCGCCGCTGTCGACGCCGCTGCCCATGCCCGCGTCCGCGCCGCCGCCCATGCCCGAGTCGCCGCGCGTGCCGGTGTCGCCGGTGCCCATGCCACCGCCGTCGAGGCGACCTGCGTCGCCACCAGGGCCTGCGTCACCCGAGCTCGCGCCCGCGTCGCCGCCGACGCCTGCGTCCGGACCCGGGATGCTCATCGGATCGAGGTAGTCGCGCACGCCGTCGCCGTCGACGTCGTCCACGCCTTCGTCGCGATCGAGGCCCATGTCGCCGTCGCTGTTGGTGTCGAGGTACGCGGGCACACCATCGCCATCGATGTCGCCGCCGAGCGCGCCTTCGTCTGCGCGCTCGATGCGCGTCGGGATGCCGTCACCGTCGTCGTCCGGATCCGAGAGGTCGGGCGCGCCGTCCATGTCGGTGTCGCGGCACGGCATCGCCGGACACTCCTCGTCGTCGGGCACGCCGTCGCCGTCCATGTCCGGCACCGTCGTCGCGGGATCGAGGTAGTCGGGCACTCCGTCGGTGTCGTCGTCGTCGGTGCCCTCGTCGCGATCGGGCATGCCGTCGCCGTCGCTGTCGAGGTCGCGGTACGCGGGCGTTCCGTCGCGATCGACGTCCCCACCGCGCGTCGTCTCGTCCGTCAGCTCCGTGCGCGTCGGGATGCCGTCGCCGTCGTCGTCGGTGTCGTTGCGATCGGGCATGCCGTCCATGTCGGTGTCGCGGCACGGCATCGCCTCGCACTCCACGTCGTCGGGCACGCCGTCGCCGTCCATGTCGCCCGGCATCGTGTCGGGATCGAGGTAGTCCGGCGTTCCATCGCCGTCACCATCGACGCGACCCTCCGTCACGTCGAGCGCGCCATCGCCATCGCTCTCGGTGTCGAGGAAGGCCGGCGTTCCGTCGCCGTCCACGTCGCCGCCTTCTGCGGCCTCCTCCGCGATCTCGATGCTCGTCGGGATGCCGTCGCCGTCGTCGTCCGGATCACGGTGATCGGGGACGAGGTCTCCGTCGGTGTCGCGCGACGCGCCCGCGGGACGCTCCATCGTCGTGGGCACGCCGTCGCCGTCGTCGTCCGCGTCGACGTAGTCGGGGATCATGTCGCCGTCGGTGTCGACGTCCGCGCTCATCGGGCGCTCGGTCATCGTCGAGAGGCCATCGCCGTCGTCGTCGGTGTCGCGGTGATCGGGCATGCCGTCCATGTCCGTGTCGCGATCCACACCGCCCGGACGCTCCGTCACGTCGGGCACGCTGTCGCCGTCGCTGTCACACGAGGCCGACGCGAAGTACGACCACATCGTCGAGCTCACCGCGGGCACACACGCGAGGCACGCGTCCGTCGGGTGCGCCGCGCCGCTCGCGCGACACGCGCCATCGACCGCGCAGCCCTCGGTCACCGTCGTCGCGCACGCGTCCGTCGCCTCGCT
Source organism: uncultured Sandaracinaceae bacterium (assembly GCA_964502175.1). GTDB lineage: Bacteria > Myxococcota_A > Polyangia > Polyangiales > Sandaracinaceae > JAFLCL01. The sequence goes on along the minus strand of CAZCVE010000021.1, from coordinate 91,260 downwards.
GCAGGTGTTGCCCGTGCAGGCGAGTCCGTCGTCGCAGGTCGCTCGCGCGCCAGCGCCGCACGCGCCGGCAGCGCAGGTGTCGCCGCTCGTGCAGAACGCGCCGTCGTCGCAGCTCGCCGTGTTGTTCGTGCGTACGCACGCGCCCGCGGTGCACGCGTCGTCGGTGCACACGTTGGTGTCGCTGCAGCTCGCGCACGCACCGCCGGCCGCGCCACACGCCGCGACCGCCGAGCCCGCCTGACATGCGGTCCCGTTCCAGCAGCCGGTGCAGCACGCTCGCGCGCGGCAGGTGCCAGCGGTGCCGCCGACGCGGCAGCTCGAGCCCTCTGCGCCGATGAGACACGAGGCCGAGTCGAAGCGGTTCGTGACCTCTTCGACGCTCGTTCCCCACACGTAGAACACGTGGAACGTGACGCTCGCGCCTGCGGCGAGATCCGCCGGATGGAACGCGATCGACATGCCGCGGTCGGCGCGCGCGCCGTTCGGATCGTTCGCGACGTTCCACGCGACCGACGCGTCGGTGTCGTCGATGCCGGGGCTGACGCGCGCGCGGCCGAGGGCGTCGAACGTGCCCATGCCGAGGAACACGCGGCGCGTCGCGGCGGGGATCGTGCCCGCGATCACGAGCGAGCTTCCGTCCGCGGGCGACTGTCGCACCACGTCGTTCACGGTGTCGTTCGAGGAGCCGATGCCGCAGTCGCCCTGATCGGGATCGCCGTGCGTGACGTAGAAGATGTCGCGCACGGTCACGGGACTCGGGTTGCGGATCGTGATCGTCTCGACGACGACGCGATCGTCGACCTCGAACGTGTAGTCGTGATCGATCTGCAGGCGACCACCGCCCAGGATGCCCGCGCCGATCTCGCCGCCCCACGTCACGTGTCGACCGCTCACCTCGGTCGCGCGGATCGTGTTGATGTCGAAGAACGTGCGGGCGCCGTTCGTCCCCGAGAAGAAGCCTCCGAGGCCCACGCCGAAGCCCTCGATGCTGAACGTCGAGACCTGATCGTCTGGGTACCAGACGTCGCAGCTGAACGGATCAGCCCCCGCCTCGCTGTACCGCATGCTGTGGTCGCGCGCGTTGAGCATCGTGCCGTCGGTGCCGACGCCGAGGTAGTCGATGAAGTTGCCGTCGAGCTCCGCCTGAGCGAGCGCCGACGAGGGCGCGAGCGCGACGAACGCGAGCAGCGTGAAGAGCAGTGATCCGCGAAAGCGCATGGTCCCTCCCAAAGGTTGATGGCGCGCAGCGCGGGCCTTCAGCACGCCTCGTGCCGTCCGCGGCTCGGGCTGATCACGCGCGATCGGAGACCGCGATCCACACCCCGGTTGGAATGTTGGTGCGTCACGGAAAGCCCGCTTCGCGGGCGATCCCACAGCTGTGGGCCCTCAGCCGACGGGCGATTCGCCCCACCGCCACCGCGTGAGATCAGCCACGCAGCACGAGCACCACACCTGCGAGCGCGAGCATTCCAAACACGACGGCACGGAACGTCTTCACTGGAACGCGAGCGTGCAGCTGCTCGCCGACGACCATGCCGATCGCGATGGAAGGCGCCAGACAGAGGCCGAGTCCCGCGGTCGACGCGTCGAGCTCGCCGCGCCACGCGTAGCTGGCGAGCATCGCCAGGTTGAGGATCGTCCAGAGGGCGGAGAGCGTGGCGCGGTAGACGTTCTTGTCCTCGATGACGCGGGAGGTGACGTAAACCGCCATGGGCCCGCCAGTGGCGAAGGCGCCGTGGATGGCGCCTCCCGCCAGGAGGAGCGCGCGCTCGGCGAACCCGTCGAGGTGCTTCACCGGCGAGGCGACGCGCATGCGGTAGAGCTCGAGCGCGCTCACGCCCACGAGGAACACGCCGAACGCGCGCTTGAGCATCGACGCGTCGAGGGCGGCGAAGGCGTAGATGCCGATCGGCAGGCCCACGGCCATGAACGGCAGGAGGCGCCTGAGGAGAAAGCTGCGATCGACGTGCTCGGCGTACCGCGCCACGAGGTACGCGGAGAGCACGAGGTTGAGCGGCACGAGCGCGGGCAGGATCTCCGCGAGATCGAGGAAGAACGAGCCGAGCGCGACGGTGATGAGCGTCGCGCCGAAGCCGAGCGCCGTCTCGATCGTGAACGCGAGCGCGCAGACGATCGCGAGCGGAACCGCGACCTCGAGCGCCGGCCAGATCATCGCGCGGTCACCTTCGCCCGAGACCCGCGAGCTCCTTCTCGAGCTTCGCGATCACGCCGGGCATGGCGCGCACGTCGAGGATCGCGCCTTCTTCTTCGTAGGTCTCCGAGAGCACGCGCGTCTCCTCGTGGAGGCGGCTCGTCATCGCCTGCTTGTCGTACGGCACGACGAAGCGCCGCTCGATCATGTCCTTCTCGAAGAACGTCACGATGGCGTTGTGCAAGCGCGCCTTGTCCTCGGGAGATCGCGAGCTGACCTGGAGCGCGTCCGGGAGCTCGATCGCGAGCGCCTCGCGATCCTCGGCGGACACCTTGTCGATCTTGTTGAGGATGACGAGCGATGGCGCGTCGTCGGCGTCGAGCTCGCGGAGCACGGTGCGCGTGACCTCGAACTGCTGACGGAACGCAGGGTCGGCCGCGTCGAGCACGTGGAGCAGCAAGCGCGCCTCGCGCGCTTCGTCGAGCGTGGAGCGGAACGACGCGACGAGATCGTGCGGCAGCTTCTTGATGAAGCCGACGGTGTCCGACACGAGCACGCGCGGTCGCGTCTCGGGCACGAGCACGCGCACGGTCGTGTCGAGCGTCGCGAAGAGCTTGTCGGCGACGTAGACCTCGCCGCCCGTGAGCACGCGCATCCACGAGCTCTTGCCCGCGTTCGTGTAGCCCACGAGCGCGACGGTCGCGGCCTCGCTGCGCCGCTTCCTGCGGACGCCGGCCTCGTGCTCGATGCTGTGGAGCTCGCTCTTGAGCTCGGCGATGCGGTCGCGGATCTTGCGTCGATCGAGCTCGAGGTTCGACTCGCCCGCGCCCTTGCCGCCGACGCCGCCGCGCTGACGATCACCACCGCCGCTGCTCTCGCGCAGGCGCGGCGCTTGGTACGCGAGCCGCGCGATCTCGACCTGGAGGCGCGCCTCACGGGTGCGCGCGTGACGCTGGAAGATCGAGAGGATGACCGACGTGCGATCGAGCACCTCGGCGCCCGTGGCGCGCTCGAGGTTGCGTGCTTGCGAGGGGAAGAGATCGTGATCGACGAGGACGACGGTGGCGGTGTCGGTGGGCGTCGGGCCCGAGAAGACGCTCTCTGCGCGGTCTCGCGTCCCCTCCCCCGCCCCTCCCGCGGTGCGGGAGGGGGGCTCTTCGTGATCGCCTTCCGCGTGATCGTGTCCGTCGTCTTCGAGGTCTTCGTCTTCGCTCGTCGGCGCGTCGTCCTTCGCGTCGATCTTCCGCTTCTTGCGCTGGAACGTCGGGATGATGCCGTCGCCGCCGGTCCACGCCGCGAGCTCGAGCAGCTTGCCCTCGCCGATCACCGCGGACTTGCCGAGCACCGATCGCTTCTGCGTCACGCGCCCGATCGTCTGGAGGCCCAGCGTGCTCGCGAGACGCTCGAGCTCTTCGAGCGAGCTCTCGTGCTCGGCCTCGCTGACGTCGGGCAGCTGCACGCCGACGACGACGGCCTTCGGACGCTTCTTCGGATCGATCTCGGCGTGCAAACGAACCTCGGTCTTCGGCAAGGAAACGAGCCGCGAGCGTGCCGCAGCCTCGGTCGCGCGCAAGGGGTGCGCGAGCGCCCGTCGCACGACGCCGCCGTGCGCCGGTCCTGACGCGGACCGTCGGTGAGACTCGGCGCATGCGAGCGATGCAGTCCGTCGTCGTCGTCGCCGTGCTCGCGTGCCTCGCGATCTCGGTGAGCGCTCAGCCCACCGAGCCGACCGCGCCGAGCGAGCCGACCGAGCCCAGCGAGCCGACCGTCGGACCCACCGCTGTCGCGACCGCCGCGCCCGCGGGTTCCGACGATCACGTCGCCGATCCCGCCACGCCCGATCGCGTCACGCGGCCCGAGGCGGCCACGCGCGTGCGCGTCGGCCTCACGGTGCTCGGCGTGAACCGCGTGTCGGCGCCCGACGAGCCGTTCCCGTCGTCCGACGCGTCGGTGATGCTGACGACGCGCTGGCACGACGCGCGGCTCGCGTTCGACGCGTCGATCGAGGGCGAGGAGCGGCAGGTCTTCCTCGGCGAGGAGGCCGCCGCGAAGCTCGCGACGATCTGGAGCCCAGATCTCGCGATCGAGAACGAAGAGGGCGAGCGCGTCGTCGTCGCGCAGACGCTCAACGTGCGCGCCGACGGCAACGTCACGATCGAGGAGATCATCGACGGCCGCTTCCGCGTGCCCCTCGATCTGCGCGCGTTCCCGTTCGACACGCAGCAGCTGCGCTTCGTGATCACGCCCGTCGCGTGGAACGTGCGGCAGGTCGTGCTCGAGCTGATCGAGGACCGCACGATCGTCGACGACGAGGTGGAGATGCGCGACTGGGCGCTCGACGCCATGCGCTGGGAGATCCACGAGGAGCGCGAGTCGCGCTCGGGCCGTCCGTTCTCGCAGCTCACGATCGATCTGCCCGCGCACCCACATCCGGGCTTCGTCGTGTGCACGCACCACGCGGAGCTCGCCGGCAAGAAGGAGCTCGCGGTGCGCCTCGATCACCTCGCGCGCTGGGGCTTCCCGCTCGGCTTCACGCTCGCGCTGTTCGCGCTCTACGCGCTGTACTCGTCGGGCATCAGCTGATCGCGCGGGCTCACGCGCTCAGGGCCCCGCGAGATCCTCGAGCGCCACGTGCTCGACGCGCGGCGAGTCACAGCCCGTCCCGTCGCCGATCAGCACGAGGTCCTCGCCATCGATGAACGCAGCGTGGGCATCGATCGGTCGCTCCGTCAGCAGCGTCGCGGACTCCGAGCCGAGCCGATGGATCCGCGTCGAGCCCGAGTGAGAGAGGACGAGATCGATCGACCCGCTGGGCTCGAGGACGAGGCGCTCGAACACGTCGCCGAGCGCGCTCGACGTGCGGAATCCAGGCACGAGGGTGAACGTCGCGCGCGCATCGTCGGCGTCGAGCGCTGCGAGGAAGACCTCGGTCCCGCGGTGACAACGAAACAGCACGCGACCGTCCGGCGGCGTGAGGACGTCCAACGCAGGCGTGAGCCCCACGGCGCAAGGCGCGTCCGGCGTCGTGTGAGACCACGTCCCGTCGAGCTCGAGGCGCGTCGCTGCGCCAGTGATGCTGATCAGGAGGGGGCGGTCGCGCGCATCGACGACCAACAGCTCGACGGACTCGGTGCGCTCGTACGGTGTGACGCGAGCCCACGCGTCTCCGCTGGAGCGGGCCACGAACCGGCCCGCGTCCCCCTCGATCGCCCACAGCGCTCCCGTCGGTCCCGCGGTGAGCTGCGTGTAGTGGGGCCCGAGCGATCGAAAGCTCGCGCCTCCATCCGTCGTGACCTGCCATGCCGACTCGCCCGGGACCGCGAAGTGATCGCGCGACGCGACGGCGAGGGCTGGCGCGTCGTGCTCGAACGGTGAGGACGACACCTCGCGGAACGTGCGGCCACCGTCGTCGGTGCGAAGCACCACCGAGTGCGAGCCCAGCTCCGTCTCGCGCACGGCGTGCACGTAGAACACATCCACGGTCCCGGAGGCATGGGCCTCGCGCACGAACAGGCGTGACGATCTCTCGAGCGTGGGCGACCAGTAGAGCTCCTCCGCACCCCAGACGTAGACCTGCGCGCGGAACTGGAAGAAGCCGCGACCTCCGACGACGCCGGCCAGCACAGGGTTGACGTCGCTCGTCTCGAACGTCGCGCCACGGTCGTGCGATCGACCCATGCCTCGTTCACTCGCCATGAAGAGAAGCTCTCCATCGCCGACGAACCGCGAGAGCGCGGTGCACCTCACCTCGGAGTCGCGCCACGACTCCCCACCGTCGACGCTGCGCGAGCACTCGCCCGCCGGCGTCGAGACGAACAGCACACCAGGAAGTGGCATCGACGCGCCGTCGATCTCTCTCGCATCGAGCGCGGTGAAGGTCTCGCCCTCGTCCTCCGAACGAAAGAGCACGCGATGCTCGGCGCCCGCCACCGGCGCCGTCGATCGTGCCCATACGCGCCGTCCTTCTGCGCCGACGAGCGTGTATGCGCGCGGATCGAGCCCGTTCCCCGCGAGCGTGATCCAACTGCGACCTTCGTCGTCCGAGCGATGGACGAGCCCCTCGGGCTCGGCGCCGTCCGCGAGCCAGACACCCTCGCTGATCACGATCTCGCGGACGTGAGCTGGAACTCGTCCCCGCACTTCCCACGGCTGATCGATGCGCTCGGCGACGAGCAGACGCCCCTCTTCGTCGATCCGCGTCAACAGACCGTCGCGCACGTGAACATCGATGGGAGCTGTGCGTGGCTCGGACAGCGTCAGCGCGTCGGGATCCATCCTCGCCAGGAACGTGAAGGCCTCACGGCCGACGCCCACGACCTCACCGCTACGGAGCACGCCGACGTGATCGAGCAACAGCGGGACGGGAGTCGTGCGCGCGCACGTGCCAGCATCCTCGAGGCACGAAGCGTCGCGCTCACACGGAGGGGCGTCGGCGGTGCAGGAGGCGAGGAGCGCGATCGTGCCTGCGGTCACGAGCACGCAGCGGAGCGCTCCTCGACGATGGCGCATCAGCTCACGTCTCGCAGGCCTTCTTCAGGTCCGCTGCGTAGCGATCGAAGATCGGCGCGAAGTCCGGCAGCGAGCCCTTGATCATCGGCAGCATCGCGCCGCGGAAGAGCTCGACCATCTCGAACTCCGTGCCGCCGCCGCTCGCCGTCAGCGTGAACGTGCGCGCGCCCTCGAACATCGGGAAGAAGCCGTCGCGCCAGACCATGCGCTGCTCGGGCTCGAAGACGGCGACCTTCGGGCTGAACACACGATCGGAGACGGGCACGCGGATCGCGAGCTTGTTGCCCAGCGCGATCGGTCCTTCGATCGAGGTCACCGTCGTGTTCCACGAAGGAAAGCCCGACGCGTCGGTGAGCTTGGCCCACACGCGTGAGGCCGGAGCGTCGATGCGCGTCTTCACCGCGTAGCGGAGCGAGAACGCAGACTGCGTCTTGTCCGCCATCACTTGTCCCCCGTTTTCTTTCCGGGGGCTCGCGCGCGGTTGTTCTTCGCGCCGTGCTCGAGCTCGATGGTGCCGAGCAGCTCGCACAGCGGCGGCACGTACATCGCGAGCCGTCCGCGCAGGCCCTTCTTCTGTCCGTACCAGCCCTTCACGGGGTTGGTCTCGCTGCGGCCCCACGCCTCGACCGTGCCTTCCGCTGCAGGCTTCTGCTCGTCCGCCGAGCCCAGCAGCATCCAGTCGCCGTGGGCGCGCAGCATCGCGGGCAGATCTTCGAGCACGCGCGCGAGGTACGTCAGCTTCGTCGATCCGACCTGACAGACGAGCAGCGGCGGATCGCTCGCATCGTCTCGGTACAGCGTGAAGTCCGCCGTGCCGGGCGGGGTCTTCAGCTGCCACGGATCGTCCTTCGTTCCCTTGCCCGAGCTCTTCTTGGTCGCCATGTCCGCACCTCTACGACGTCGCGCCGACGTCTTCTTGTAAGAACACGACCACGTTCGGCGCGAAGTCGTGCGGGCCCTTGGGTGGGTAGTAGCCGCGGTAGCCGCGCGGGACGCCGCCCGTCATGCGACGGAAGTCTTTGATGAAGTGCGCCTGATCGAAGTAGCCCGCGCTCGCGGCCACGTCGGCGAGCGTGCCCTCGGGCTCGCGCATCAGCAGGCCCAGCGCTGTCTGGAAGCGAAGCACACGACCGAGCGTCTTGGGCGGCACGCCGAGGTGCTGCGCGAACAGGCGCTCGAGGTGACGGCTGCTCACCCCCGCGGCCTCGGCCATCGCCTCCACGCTCGCGCCGCCGCGCGTCTCGACCGCCGTCGTGATCGCGCGCGTGAACGACGCGAGATCGGGAGCGCGCTCGATCGCACGGAGAAAGAACGCGTCCAGCGCGCGCGCCTGCGCGTCGAGATCGGTCGTGCCCTTCAGCGTCGCCTCGAGCGCGCTCGCGTCCTCACCGACCACGGCGTCGGCCTTCACCGTGCGATCGGTGAACGTCCGCAGCGGCGCGATCGCGAACGGCGCGAGGCCTCCGAGGTGGAAGCGCACGCCGGTCGTGCGCACGAGACCACGCTGCTCGATGCGGATGGGCACGAGGCGCTGCGCGTCGAGGTTCGAGGTCGCGATCTCCTCGGCGCTGCCGCCGATCACGCTGCGCATGTAGGGCGCGCCGAAGTTGAAGATCAGATCGGCCCGCGCATCCACGAAGACTTCCACGCGCAGATCGACGGGCCCTTCGTCGCTGGTCACGAACCAGTAGTGCTCGATGAAGCGCGTGAGCTTCGGGTCCGGCCGCCGCAGCTGGTACACGCGCGAATCCTCGGGCCGCGAACGCCTCGTCGTCAAACGCGCACGGGACCGGCGATCTGTGCGCGCAGGCTCCGCGAGCGCGGCTATCCTCGCAGCGCGCATGACCGCCGAGACCGCTCCCGATCCGCTGCTCGGCCGTGTGCTCGACGCGCGCTATCGGCTCGACGCGCCGCTCGGCGGTGGCGGCTTCGGCGCGGTCTACGAGGGCTACCACCTTCGCCTGAAGCGCTCCGTCGCGGTGAAGGTGCTGCACCCCGAGCACGTGAAGGATCCGGAGCTCCGCAAGCGCTTCGAGCGCGAGGCCGAGTCGCTCGCGGCGCTGTCGCATCCGAACGTCGTGCCGGTGTTCGACTACGGCGTCGACGACGATCTCCCCTTCCTCGTGATGGAGAAGCTCGACGGTCGCCCGCTCGCCGTGGCGATCGCGCAGGGCCTCGCGCCCGGTCACGCGATCGCGATCGCGATCGACGTCGCGAGCGCCCTCTCGTACGCGCACGCGCAAGGCATCGTCCACCGCGACCTCAAGCCCGCGAACATCTTCCTCCAAGCGCAGACCGACGGAACCGAAGCCACGCGCGTGCTCGACTTCGGCCTCGCGAAATTCGTCGGCCGTTCGATGGCGATGCCGACCGGGCCCGCGGACGCGTCGAACCGCGAGCGTGGTGATCCCACCTCGCCGCTCGCGAGCACCCTCATGGGCACGCCCGCGTACATGTCGCCCGAGCAGTGTCGCGCCGAAGCAGCAGACGCGCGCACGGACGTCTACTCGCTCGCGCTCGTGCTCTTCGAGTCGATCACCGCGCGCGAGCCCTACGAAGGCTCGGCGGTGGAGCTCTTGCACCATCACATCTCGACGCCGCTGCCCTCGGTCGCCGCGCTCTTGCCCGCTGCCCCGTGGGCGAGCTCGGTGGACGGTCTGCTCGCGAAGGCCGCCGCCAAGGATCGCAACGCGCGACACGCGAACGGCGGCGAGCTGCGCGACGCGCTGATCGCGCTCGCCGACACGCTGCCTCCCGGTCTCGTCCCCTCCGTGCGTCGCAGCGATGGCGGGACCGACGGGCCCATCTCGGGCAAGCGCTCGGGTCCGATCGCGACCGCGTCGACGCTCGGGGGCGCGAGCGGTCCGCAGACCGCGCCGTCGCGCGTGGGTCTGCTCGTCGCGGTCGTGATCGTGAGCGGCCTCGCGGTCGGCGGTCTGGGTGCGCTCTACGCGCTGAACGGCGGCGACGACGCGGCAGTCCTCGTCGCGGACCCCGCGCTCGCGTCGTCCGCGGACGCGTCGATGCCGGTCGACGCAGGCGTGCCCGATGCTGCGATGGACGACGCGGGTCAGGACGCTGCGCTCACGCCGGACGCAGCGATCGCGATCGACGACGCAGGCCCGACCGAAGGCGTGGTGGACGAGAGCGCGATCGATCCGTGGTCGCGCGGCGTGCCTCCCGCGCTGCGCCGCTACACCGAGCGCACGACCGCGCGCGCGCTCACGCGTCGCGATCGCACCGCTCTCGCGCGCTGGGTCCGCACGCACGCGACCGACTCGCGCGGACCCCTCGCGTATGGGCATGCGCTGATGAGCCAGGGCGCGCGCACCGAGGCGCTCGAGCACTACCGCGAGGCGCTCACGGCCGAGGCGATCGCGCGCAACGATCCGCGGCTGCGCATGAACCTCCTGCGCATCGCCGCCTACGACGGCAGCCCGCGTGAAGGTGCAGACCTCGCCGCCGACACCTACGGCGCCGAGCTCGTGCCGATCATCGACACGTTCGTCGCCACGCTCGACTCCGCCGATCCCGACGGCCGCCGCGCAGCCCAGCGTCTCCGTCAGCTCCGCCAGCGCGTCTCGCGCTGATCGGAGGGTCGCCGGAGAGCGAGGGGCGGTGGGCTTCGAGATGTGGGCGCGCGAGGTGCCCACTGACTGAAGTCAGGGGCAGTAGGGCATCGCTGCAAGCCCTTCGGGCTCGGAGGCGTGCGCGCTCTCTGGCACGCTCGCGGGCATGCGTGTGCTCGCTGCTTCGACCTTCGCTTCCTCCATGCACAGCTCGCGATCGCGGCCGATGGCTACGACACGAGCGGCGCCGCGTGGCACGTCCGCGATCCGAGCGTCCCCGATGGCGACTACTCGTTCGAGCCCGGCGGGCCCGGCGTCGACGTGAAGGATCTCGCCCTCTTCCTCGGCCTCCGCAGCGCCCAGTGGGTGAGCCCGACCGGACGCGAGGTGATCGACTGCGACCGGATCCGCGCGAGCGAGAGGCCTTCATCGCCGCGCCGCTCTCCCGCCTCGCTCAGCCCGAAGGGCTTGCATCGCGGAGCGATGCCCTACTGCCCCTGACTTCAGTCAGTGGGCAATCCGATCGCCACGTCTCTGAGCCCCGCCCACTCTCTCTCAGCCCGAAGCCTGACTTCAGTCAGTGGGCAAGAGATCGTGCTCTCTCGCTTTTTCGATCAGCCCCGCGCTTCGGCGATCGCAGCCTTCGCCGCCGCGAAGTCATCGGGCTTCTGCACGCTGATGCACTTCACGCCCTCCACCGTTCGCTTGATCATCCCGGTCAGCGCGTTGCCCGTGCCGATCTCCACGAAGAGCGTCACGCCGTCGTCCTTCATGCGCACGATCGCGTCTTCCCAGCGCACCGAGCGGCTCACCTGACGCACGAGCGCGTCGCGCGCGAGGTCGCCGCTCGTGACCGGCACCGCGTCGACGTTCACGTACACCGGCAGCTTCGACTCGGAGAACGTGATCGCCGCGAGCGCAGGCGCGAGGCCCTCTTCCGCGGGCTTCATCAGGCGACAGTGGAACGGTGCGCTCACCGGCAGCGGCATCGCGCGTCCGCCGGCCGTCTTCACCTTCTCGCCCGCGAGCTCGATCGCCTTCGCGTCGCCCGCGATCACGATCTGCCCCGGCGAGTTGTAGTTCACCGGCTCGCAGCAGAGCCCCGTCTCGGACTCGACGTCGCGACAGATCTGCTCGAGCGGCGCGCGCTCGAGCTTGAGGATCGCGCTCATCGCGCCGCGCCCCACGGGAACGGCGGCCTGCATCAGCTCGCCGCGGAGGCGCACCGTGCGCACGGCGTCTTCGAAGCGCAGCGTGCCGGCGCACACGTGCGCCGAGTACTCGCCGAGGCTGTGCCCCGCGACCACGTCGGGCGTCTCACCGAGCGCCGACAGGATCGCGATCGAGCTCGTGAGGATCGCGGGCTGCGTGTTCTTCGTGAGCTTGAGATCGTCTTCGGGGCCTTCGAAGCAGAGCTTCGACAGCGAGCCCTCGAGCGCTCTGTCGGCGGCGTCGAACACGGCGCGCGCGGCGTCGCTCGCGTCGAACGCCTCCTTGCCCATCCCGACCTTCTGCGATCCCTGCCCCGGGAACACGAACGCGATCTTGCCCATCGTCTCTCCTTCAGCGCCCGGCGCCGCCGCAGAGCCCGGCCACGCGCTGGAGCTCGGCGGTCTCGGCCGGCGTGTTCCCGAAATTCGGGTTCTCGAAGATCCACATCGCGCAGCCTTCGTCCGTGCGGCCCTCGCAGAGCCGACCGAGCATGCACACGCACGCCGGACGCAGCGACGGATCCGACTCCGAGCAGCCGTTCACGAAGCCCGCCTCGATCGCGGCCGGTCCGCACGCGGCGAGCGCATGCTGGAAGAACGGATCCTCGACGACGCTCTCGGGATGCGCCGCGAGCTGCTGCGCGCGTCGCTCGAAGCCATCGGCCTCCATGCGCTGGAACATGCAGTCGCAGTACTCGGGGCAGTTCGTCAGCACGCCGCCGCGGAAGCACTCGGTGCGACAGCCTTCCATGAAGCCCGCGCGCAGCTCCGCGCCGCTCTGCTGCGAGCCGTTCCCGCCGTTCGCGCCGTTCCTGCCGTTGTTCGTGCTCTGCGAACCCGCGCCGTTCGGCGACGTGCTCTCGCCGCTCGAGCTCCCACCGCCACAGCCCATGAGCGCGACGCACAGGATCGACGCGGTCATCACGATGCGCATGTCAGCCTCGGAACGAGTGCTCGCGCCAGCGCGAGAGCACGAAGAAGTTGAGCGGGATGCGCAGCGGCCCGATCGCGCCGTACGCCTTGCCGAGGAGGAGATCCGGATCATCCGGGTAGATCTGCACGACGTAGTCGCGCAGCGGCGGACCGAAGAGTCCGTTGCCGCCGAGGCCGTAGTCGAGCAGCACGGAGTTGGCGTAGTACGAGTCGCGCGCGCCAGGTACGGGCGCGTGCACTCGGTAGAAGCCATGACGGTGCGGCTCGTCGTCGCTCGGCTTGCAGACCGTGGGGGCATCGTCGGGCATGCGCGGGCACGGGATGTTGTAGCCCTGCACGAACGGTGTCGGGCCGGACGCGCGCTCGGGACCTTCGTAGAAGCCCTTCACGAAGCGGCGGATGCCGATCAGCGAGTAGATCTTCACGCAGTTGCCGCCGCGCCACTCCGAGCCGACGAGGCTCTCCATCTTCGGCGGGGTGCCCGCGAGCATCATCTGCTCGAGGTCCGACGTGCGGGCGCGCTCCATCATCGAGAGCCACGTCCAGCGTTCGCCGCTCGGCGCGAGGACCTGCGCGCGCGAGGGCGTGAGGGCGGTCGCGCTGCTCATCCCGCGTACTTCTCGACGAGGCGCGCGAGGCGCGGGATCGCCTGCTCGACGTTCTTCTTCGCCGTCGGGCGGAGGCGCTCGTACGTGCCCTTCACGACGCCGCTCTTGCTGCGCTGCGCCTTGCCGTCCGTGATCGCGAGCAGCGCGTCGGCGACTCGGCTCGCGTTGCCCTCGAGGTGCGCGACGGTGTTCTTGCCGCCGTCCTTGCCCTCGGCGTAGACGGGCTCGATCGCCTTGGCGAACTCGGGGAGGAGATCGTCGACGACGTTCTTCACGAAGCCGGGCTTGATGCCCTGCACGGCCTTGTAGCCAGCCTTGATCGCGAGGCCCGACAGGCCGCCCTTGTCGCCGACCTCGCGGTCGATGATCTCGAGGCAATCGCGGACGACGTCCGCCTTCTTCGTAGAGTCCGTCAACACGTCGACCAGGCTCGCCATGAAACCTCCGGGGAGCCCGTGGTTTCGCTTGAGCCTCTTCTCCGCGCAAGGATTCGGGCGCGTCTTCGCGAAACGCAAACTTTCGACGTGCGACTACCGTCCGCGGCGTCGCGGGCGTGCGGGGGCGCTGCCGTCTTCGGGGCAGCCGTTGGCGTCTTCGAAGCCGTCCATGTCTTCGGTCTGCTCGGGGCACTCGTCGTCGGCGTCGAGCACGCCATCGCCGTCGAAGTCTGGGTCCGCGCAGCCGTCTTCGTCGCCGAGGCCGTCCGTGTCTTCCGGCTCCTCGGGGCAGCGATCCACGTCGTCTGCGATGCCGTCGCGATCGCGATCGGTGTCGGGGCAGCCGTCGTCGTCGCGGTCGCCGTCCATGTCCTCCGGCTGCGAGGGACACGAGTCGTAGCCGTCGTTGATGCCGTCGCCGTCGTCGTCCGGATCCGGACAGCCGTCGTCGTCGTTCACCTCGTCGCGATCCTCGGCCTCCATCGGACAGCGATCGACGCCGTCGAGCACGCCGTCGTCGTCGTTGTCGGGCTCGGGGCAGCCGTCGTCGTCGGCGTAGTCATCCACGTCTTCGACGTCGGCCGGGCAGAGATCGACGTCGTCGCGGAGGCCATCGCCGTCCGAGTCGTGCGAAGGACGCGGCGAGTACGCGATGTCACCGAGCACGCGGAACACCGGCACGCCGATCGCGTACGCGATGCCCGCGCCTGCGCCGATGCGCGCGGTGAAGTCGCCGATGCGCGCGAGGCCCGCGGCGCGGATCTCCGTGGGCGCTTCGTTGTCGTAGACGAGGCCGAACGTGGTCGCGCCCGTGATCTCGACCTGGAGGCCCCACACCTCGTCGAAGTCGTACTGCGCGGCAGCGCCCCACGTCATCTCGGGCGTGCGCGCCGAACCCTCGAAGTTCTCGCGCAGCGTGATCTGCGCGTTGTCGTGGTACGCGCCGCCGAGGTTGATGGCGCCCCGGAAGCGCTCGACGGTGACCGAGAAGATGAGGTGTCCGCCGAACGCGAAACTCGGGTCGCCCGCGTAGCGGCCGGGCAGGATCGCGCGGGCCAGCGGCGCCGTCATCCATGCAGCGACGCCGAAGCCGATGCCGCTCGCCTCGTCGGGATCGATGATGTTCGCGAGCAGGTGCAGGCGCGGATCACCGGGCGTCGCACCGTCGCCGCCGCGGAAGCGGTAGATGCGCATCGGCGTGGGCGGATCGCACTCCGGCGGGTTGCACGCCGGCTCGCTCCACTCGTACGAGCTGCCGAACGTGTGCAGCACGATCGGGAGGTTCAGGCCGATCTGCACGCGATCGAAGAGCGCGAGCGCGCCCGAGATCTGCAGCGTGGTCATGCCACCCACGACGTCGAGATCGTCGTTGCGCGGCTCGCCGCCCATGGTCAGCGCGCGCACGTTGTCGAGCGTCATCGGGCGGTGCGAGTAGTCCGCCATCACGCCGAAGTAGGGCTGCACCTCGCCCGAGACGTCGGACCCATCGACCATCATGAAGCCGCCGCCGGGCGACGCGTAGAAGCGGTTCGCCGAGGGCTCCTCGAGCCGCACGCCTTGCGCGTGGGCCGACGCGCTCACGAGCGCGGCGCCGGCGACGATTCCGGCCTGGAGGAGGGTGACGAACGAGGAGGCGAGCCCGTGACGCAACATCGGCTCGCGATGCTACACGAGCGCCCTCGCGTCCGTCGCGCGATCACGATGCCCGACCACCCGAGTACGATGCGCGTCATGGCCGAGCCTCGCGCGCCCCGCACCCACGGCACCGGACGCTTCACGCGCGAAGAGCTCGCGCGCTGCGGCGAGGGCACGATCCTCGAAGAGGGCTGCCTCGTCTTCCACCCCGAGAACGTGCACCTCGGCGAGCGCGTCTACGTCGGCCACCACGCGATGCTGAAGGGCTACTACAAGAACGAGCTGCGCATCGGCGACGGCACGTGGATCGGCCAGCAAGTCTTCCTCCACGCGGCAGGCGGCATCGAGATCGGAAGGAACGTCGGCATCGGCCCCGGCGTGAAGATCCTCAGCTCGCACCACGACCTCGATCACCCGGGCGCGACACGCGAGACGCCGATCCTCCATGTGCCCATCACGCTCGCGAAGGTGATCGTCCACGACGACGCAGACCTCGGCGTCGGCGCGATCGTGCTGCCCGGCCTCACGATCGGCCGCGGCGCGCAGATCGGCGCGGGCGCGCTGGTGACGAAGGACGTGCCGCCGTTCGCGATCGTCGCGGGCAACCCCGCGCGCGTGATCGGGATGCGGCGCGGCGCGCCCGGCGAGGAGAGCGCGTGAGCGTCTCGAAGGAGCGTGCGGTCGAGGTGGTGTCCGAGGGTCGACCGGTCGGCGTCACGCCGTCGCTCTCGGTCATCATCTTCGCGTTCGACGAAGAGGAGAACATCGCCGCGGTGCTCGGTGAGCTCGGCCTCTGGCTCGACGAGCACGAGCCCGACGCAGAGCTCGTCTTCGTCGACGACGGCTCGCGCGACGCCACCGCGCAGCGCGCGAGCGAGGCGCTGAGCGAGCGCGCGCACGTGGTCGTGCGCCACGTGAAGAACGGCGGCATCGGCGCTGCGTTGAAGACGGGCGTGCGTCACGCGCGCGGCGAGTGGGTCACGTTCCTCCCGGCCGATGGTCAGATCGCGCCCGACGCGATCGGCACGCTGCGCGACGCGCAGAAGAAGCGAGGCGTCCACGCGGTCTTCAGCGTCTACCGCAACCGCGACGACGGCCTCGACCGCAAGGTGTTCTCCTTCGGCGTACGCGCGCTGATCGCGGGCGTGCACGGCGTGTGGATGAAGAGCGACGGCCCCTACCTCGTGAAGCGCGTGCTCTTCGATCCCGACGCGCTTCCGCCCGACACGTTCTTCCTCAACTTCGAGCTCCCGATCCGTCTTCTCGCGAAGAAGACCCCGAGCACGGTGGTGACGATCGAGTGCAGACCGCGCCGCGCCGGCACGAGCAAGAGCACGCAGTGGCACCGGATCATTGGTGTCGCGAAAGACCTCGGTGACCTCCGCGTGAGGCGCTGGCGCGAGCGCCTCCGCCGCTGACGGGGGATCCGGCATCACGCAGAACGCGTACACGGACACCCCCGTGCCTTCGGCGTGCTCACGGAGAACCTCGACCGCCGACGCTGCGACTGGCGGCGCACCGAAGACGGGAACGCGATCCCGAACAGCGATGGTGATCGAGCAGATACGCCCGACCTCCGCGTAGGCGGAAGGCTCGAGGCGGACCCTCTTCCGGCGAGGCAGCGGTGAAGCCACCGGTCGGATCCTCCACGCAGCGAGGCGGGGGACAAGCCCCCGCCCTACCCAGAAATGGACCCCTTTCAGTCGCGATCAGCGCGGCGGAGGGCGCGGGACCAGGACCAGCCTTCGGTCGTGGGACGCGGGGGGATCGAGCCGTCGCCTTCGACTCGCTGCACCACGAAGCCTTCGTCGCGCAGCATCGAGACGAGGCTGTCTTCGCCGACCAAGTGGGCGAGGCCTACGGCCACGAACGCGTCGCCTCGCGCGAGCTCGGGCAGGAGGCGCTCCATCCATGCGCGGTTGCGCACCGCGAACGTCGCCTCTCGCTCGTCGGCGCTCATCGCGGAGAGCACCTCGGTGATGCGCGACTCCTCGAGCGAGAGGTACGCGTCGCGCAGGCGTCGTGCCTCGGTGCGCGCGCGCTCGGGGTCGTCGATCATCGCGCGCAGCGCCTCGATCGGATCGCGACGCGACACGCCTGCGAGCGCGGCCACCGTCTGCTCGGGCGTCTCGAGCGCGACGAACGGCACGCTCCACTGCATCGCCCAGTCGTAGATCCAGCGATCGAGGTGCGTGGGCGACGCCGTTCCCGGCATGCGTGACCAGCCGTCGTCGGCGGACTCGACCTCGGCCATGCGCACCTGCCGCAGGTACACGGCGAGCATGCCGGGCGGCACCTCCGCGATCTGCTCCGGCGAGGCCACGAACGCGAGCTCCGTGGTGAGCCGCGTCCAGCTCTCGCGCGGGAGCGCCTGGTCGACTCGTACGCGCGCACGACGACGAAACAGCGACGGCGTCGCGAGGTAGCGCCGCGCCTCGCGCAGGTCGATCTCCATCACCACGACCCGCGCGTCGAGCATCGTCCGATCGAGCGGCGCGGGCAGCGCGCGGTTGAACGCGACGCCCACGTGCAGCGTGCCCAGCAGATACGACACGTGCTCGCCGCTCGCGTCGCGCACCCGGTAGAGCCACGCGCGCGGCGCCTCGTGCGTCGCGACCTCCAGATCGCCCTGATCGGACGGCGATCCGGAGGCCACGGCGACGTCCGAGTCGCGCACATCGCTCGCCACGTGGGCGATCGTGCCGCTGGCCTCGGTGCGGGCGTGAGCACACCCCACTGCGAGGATCGCAGCGAGCGCGAGGCACGACGGTGCGCGGGCTGGGCGCGGCACGGAGGTCGGACAAGGATGCCGGAGGAAAGTTCCGCGGGCGATCTCGCCCCGACCGAACGGCTCGACCCGCGTGTTTCAAATTGAAACAAAACCGTCGAGGACCTGGACGGGTTTGTTTCAATTTGAAACAAACCGCGCCGCACGCGGCCTGGACTGAAGCGCGCCCCCTCGCGTACCTCTCGTCGCATGAAGGTCGCGATCGTCGGAGCAGGCATCGTGGGCGCGAGCGCGGCGCGGGCGATGGCGCGTCGGGGGCACGACGTGGCGGTCTACGAGCAGCACGGCGAGGGCCACGCGTACGGCAGCTCGCACGGCGCCTCGCGCATCGTGCGGCGCGCGTACTCCGATCCCTTCTACACGTCGGTGATGCTCGAGGCGTACCCGCTGTGGGCCGCGCTCGAGGCCGACACGTCGAGCACGCTCGTGGACGAGGTGGGCCTGCTCTATGTGGGCCGCGAGGACGTCGACACGATGCTCTCGCTCGTGCGCGGCCTGACCGACCTCGGCGTGAAGCACGCGCTGCGCACCTCACGCTCGCAGGTGCCGGGAGGCCCCGCGATCTTCGAAGGAGAGGTCGGCGTGCTCACCCCCGAGGCCGGCTACGTGCGCGCTGATCGTGCGCTCGCCGCGACGCTGTTCGATGCGAAGGCGCACGGCGCGAAGGTGCTGCGCGAACGCATCGAGGATCTCGACGCGCTCTCTCGCGCGAACGACGTGGTGCTCGTGTGCGCGGGCGGCTGGATCGGCCGCTTCGTCGAGCTCCCCGCCACCGTCACGGTGCAGACCTTCGCGCACCTCGCCGGTCAGTCGTGGTCGGGCCCGGTGTGGATCGAAGACGGCCCCCTCTTCCACTACGGCTTTCCCTCCGTCGACTCCCACGCCCCCAAGGTCGGCGTGCACGCGCCCGGTCCTGCCATCGACGCGGACGAGATCAATCGCCGCGGAGATCCGGCTCACGTCGAGGCGATCGCTTCACTCGCGACGCGCCGCTTCGGGATCACAGCGCCCGTGATTGAGAACGTCGGGCGCTGTCTCTACACGACGCTGCCGGGAGAAGACTTTCGCATCGGTCGCGTGAGAGACGGTGTCTTCTACGCGAGCGCCTGCAGCGGACACGGCTTCAAGACCGGACCGTGGGTCGGGCGTGTGCTGGCAGATCTCTCGGAAGGCAAAGACCCGCTCGCTGTGTTTGAGCGGATCCGACACGACGTGGGCTGAGTCCGAGTCCGGGTCCGTCATCGAGAGAGACCCAGGAGACGGGGCGCGCGGGCGGGGGGCGTTCCGCTCCGCGTGATGTCTCCGCACCGACGCTGCGCTCCAACCCCCCGCCCGCGCGCCCCTCGTCGCATCCCTCGCTCACCAGTTGACCAAGCCGGAGGACGCCGCGACTTTGGTGCCCCGGTCTCGATCGGGGGTGAGCGCGGGGATCCGACTCGCGAGGAAGGAACACTCACGTGAGGGACGGTCGGGGGTGGGGTTGAGGGAGCGAGCCCGCAGGTGAGCGCCGAAGGCGCGAGACCGAGGACTGCGAGCGGACAAGGCCCCATCCCCGACCGTCCCGGCTCCGTCGCGCCACCGTGCTTCCCTGCATCGGGGGTCGCCCGCGCCGGTGCGGTGCGACGACAACAGCGGAGATCAGAACGACCCGAACCAGGTCCTCACGGCAAGCGGGTAATACCCAGGTCGCTGATGGCCAGTCTCTGCCCCATAGAGGCAGAAGCGCGTCTGTTCGCGACAGCCCCCGTGCTCGACGCACTCGCCGTCGGTGCCGAACCCGAGGTCGGTGGTCGCTTCGCCGCAGTCGTTGCGGGCGCGCCAGAAGTCGTCTTGCTCGATGCCGTACGCGCCGACGCTCGGCTGTGAGGTGAAGTGATCGTCGGCCTGTCCGAAGAACGTCCACACCGCCACGTCGCCCACACAAGCAGGCTCGCCGCCGCCCGCGGGCTCGAACCAATAGGGTCGATTGGCAGCCACCGGCGCGACCGCTGTGAACCGGTCTCCGAGGAAACAGCCCGCCACGGCGGCCATGTCACCGCCCCACGAGTGGCCCGTCGCGAAGATGCGGTCGGTGTCGACGCAATAAGACGCTTCGAGGTGATCGAGGAGCGCTGCGGTGAAGTCGAGGTCCTCCATGCCATTCGCGGGAGCCGCGTGAGGACCGAGCAGCCAGCCACCCAGGTTGCCCCAACCCTCGAAGTCGCGGAACCGCACGTCGGGATAGACGTAGATCGTGCGACTGCCGCTCTGCTCGAGATCGAGATACGGGCGGATCATCTCGCCCGACCAGTCGGTGCCTGCGTATCCGACGATCACACGGTGTGGGATCGAGTCGTCGTAGTCGGTCGGGACGACCAGATAGAACGACCGCATGCCGCCAGCCGCCGCGCCGAAGTCGCGCTCGAGCTGAACGCCACCCAGCGCATCGGCGGCCGCGACACCACAGCCCAGCGATGCCGAAGTCGACACGGCGTCGGCAGGCGAGGACCCGGCGTCGTCGACCACCGACCCGGCATCCGAGGACACGCGTGCGTCCTCCACCGAGGCATCGTCCACCGACGCCGGACCATCGCATCCCACGACTGCCACGCTCGCGACCAGGGCCATGCCCGCGAGTCGGCTCGTCACGTGGCCGCTCACAGCGCGTCTCGGAAGACCACGCCGTCGAACAGCTCGGCAGAGAACGGCAGGTGGAGGCGCTCGGTCCGTGCGTGCACCTCGGCGAGCGGGCTCGATCGATCGGGAAAGCGGGTCGGGTAGTAGTTCGTCTCGAAGACCAGCTGCCCACCGCGCAGCGAGCGATCGACGCGGGACAAGCGCTCTCGCGTGGCCGCCGTCACGCACGCTCCGATGCGCGCGTCGACCTTCGCGTCGTCGTAGTCCGAGCCCCGCGGTGCTTCGGCGTCGACGTGCTTCGGGATCGGCGTCGGCCAGCCGCTCACGAACAGGCTCGTCTCGTCGGCGTGCGAGGTGCGGGCGAACGGATCGACCGGCTGCCCGTCGAGCCAGACGTTGAAGTGGATGTGCGGGATGCCCCACGGAAAGCTCACGAGCGAGTCGAGGCCGCTGTAGCCCGTGACCGCCACGTGCTGTCCGCGGCGCACGAGGTCGCCTTCACGCACGAGGACACGCGCGAGGTGCGCGCTCGAGGTGATCAGGCCGTCGCCGTGATCGATCGCGAGCTTGAGGCCGCCGCGGTGGAACTCCGACACCACGCGGACGACGCGTCCGCTCGCGGGCGCGAGCATCGGCGTGCCGCGCGGGATGCAGTAGTCGGTGCCGTTGTGGCTGTCGTAGGTGGAGCGCCCGCCGCGGAAGTCTTCGACCTGCGTCTTCTCCACGGACCAGCCGAGCTCGATCGCCGTCGGCCGGTGGTTGAAGAGGTTCGAGAGCACGACCTTCCGGTGCACCGCGTACTTGCCGCGCCAGAGCGGCACCGCGAGCTTCGGGTCGAGCAAGCGCAAGCTCGAGACACCGAACTTCGCGGGCGGCACGTCCTCGTCGCCGCGCAGCGCGATCATCGCCTGCTTCAAGCGCTCGCGCGGAGGGAGCAGCCCCATGGACTCGACGATCGACGGCAGCGCCATGCTCCGAGAGTACAAGACCCCGCTCGTTGATGAACAATCGTGACGGCGCGTTGAATCGCGCGGGTGGGCACTGCATCACTCGGCGCGACGGAGGCAAAGGCGATGCAGCTCTCGGATCAGACGTTCGTGGTGACCGGTGCGAACACGGGCCTGGGCAAGGCCACGGTGGAGGCGCTCGCAGACAAGAAGGTGGGCCGCATCATCGTGGCCTCGCGTAGTCGGGAGAAGACGCAGCCGGTGCTCGACGCGCTCAGGGCGCGCTCGCCGAAGACCGACGTGAGGTGGGTGGCGCTCGACCTCGGCGAGCTCGCGGCCGTGCGTCGCGCGGCGGACGAGATCCTCGCGATGGATCTCGCGATCGACGTGCTCGTGAACAACGCGGGCCTCGCGGGCCTGCAGGGTCAGACGAAGGATGGCTTCGAGCTCACCTTCGGCACGAACCACCTCGGCCCGTGGCTCTTCACCGAGAAGCTCTTGCCGCTCGTGAAGCGCGCGGAGCAGGGCCGCATCGTGAACGTGTCGAGCCAGGGCCACTACCGGTGCAAGGGCATCGACTGGGACGCGCAGAAGAAGCCCACCGCGCACACCACCGCGCTGCCCGAGTACTTCGTGAGCAAGCTCTGCAACGTGCTCCACGCCAAGGAGCTCACGCGTCGCCTCGCGGGCACGAACGTGACGACGTACTCGCTCCATCCGGGCGGCGTCGCGACGGACATCTGGGAGCGCCGCATGGGCAAGTTCTCGATCCTGCTTCGTCCGTTCCTCATCACGATGGAAGAGGGCGCCAAGACGCAGGTGCGCTGCGCCACCGATGCGAGCCTCTCGAAGGAGAGCGGCCTCTACTACACGAAGGAGAAGCCGAAGGAGCCGAACCCGCTCGCGCACGACGTCGCGCTGCAGGACGAGCTGCGGCGTCGTTGCGAAGAGTGGACGACTGCCTGAGCTTCCGTTTGTGGGTGGTCGGTCCCGAGAGTCGCTGTGTAGAGTGGCGAGCATGGCGATCGAAGTGCGAACGACCACCCTCTGGGCCGAGCTCGCGACGTGGAGCCCCACGGCGCTCGAGTCGATCTCGCGGCCCGAGCACTGGGCCATCCACGGCGCGACGCGCATGGGCAAGGCGGTGACCGACGAGGACCGCGTCGATCCGTCGGCGCTCGGCGCGGCGAGCCTCGAGGCAGGCGTCGCAGCATCGGCCGCGTGCATGGCGCTGCTGACGCGCGCGGATGCCACGGCGTCACGCTGGACCGAGCCTCCGCCTCCCGCGGTCACGAGCGCGAGCGAGGCGAGCGCTGCGATCGCCGCGAGCGGCACGTCGATCGGTGGCGTGTCCGCCGAGGGCATCGAGCTGTTGGTCTCCGTGGCGCACGCGCTCCAGGCGGGCGCCGTCCTCGGACCGACCGCGACGGAGCAGGATCTCCGCGCGACGCTCGCTGCGCCTCCGCGCGTCGGTCCGCGATCGAGCGGGCCGTTCTCAGCGCTGCTCGTCGTGAGCGCCGACACGATCTGGGTGCCCACCACGCTGAAGTACGCGTGGGACTCGCCTGCGTGGGTGCTCGCGTCGTCGCGGCAGCTCGCGAGCGATCTCGCCGCGCTGCCCGCGTTGTTCCGCAGCACGCACGTCGCAGCGGATCTCGCTGCCGCGAAGGTCGTGATCGAGCGGCTCGACGCTGCGCTCGCGTCGGCCGAGAGCACGCGCTGCGTGCGCATGCGCGGCTGAGTCGGCATCTGCCTCGCAGACATCGTCCTTCGAGGATCGGATGAACGGCGCGCGAGCGCGTCACTCGCGTTCCAGGCCTTGGAAACACAGGCTCCCGAGGGTGCGGGCTCAGGTCTCGACTGCTCGGGTCAGCTCGCGGGAGGGCGTGAGTCGTCTCTGCCGGCGCCGAGCTCCGCGAAGAGAAGCACGCCTCCTGCGACGGCCGCCGGCATGAACAAGAGGTTCACGATCGGCACGAAGAGAAAGAGGCCGACGCCGGTGCCGTACCCGAGGATCGCCATCGGGTTGGTCTTCCAGAACTGCCAGCGCTCGCCCATCGTGGCGTCGCGCGCGACGAGGGGGATCTCGAGGTACGCGATCGCGAAGTAGAAGCCCGCGAAGATCATGCCCACGACGCCGAGCACGGGCGTCGCCGGAGGGACCGCGACCGACGCGAAGAAGAGGATCGTGTTCACCACGAAGAACACGATCTCGATCACGAGCGTGCGCACCACGTCCATCACCACGCGACCGATCGCGAAGTCCGGCGCGGGGTGTCCCGTGACCCGCTCGTCGAGCACCTCGCCGAGGCGCGCGTTGAACGGCGCGGCGACGATGCTGCCCACGAGCATCGTGCCGATCAGCGCGGTGAGCGCGAGCACGAGGTAGACGAGCGCCTCCCAGAGCCAGTGCGCGCCGCGCCCGAACCACGAGAGCCAGTCGTCACCCACGGGGTTCGCCCACACGCTCGACGCGAGGTCGGACGCGTAGAGGGCCACGAGCACGAGCGAGCCGAAGAGCGCGATGGCGGTGACGACGAGCGGCACGATCCAGTACCGCACGAGGCCGGGCTCCTCGAAGTACACCCGCTTGGCGCCGCGGAACGCGAAGCCGAGGCCGCGGAAGAAGCCGACCACGCCGCGACGCGGCGCCGAGAGCGCGCTCCGCATCATCGAGGTCCGCGGCGCA
This sequence comes from uncultured Sandaracinaceae bacterium, assembly GCA_964502175.1. GTDB lineage: Bacteria > Myxococcota_A > Polyangia > Polyangiales > Sandaracinaceae > JAFLCL01. The sequence goes on along the minus strand of CAZCVE010000021.1, from coordinate 67,166 downwards.
TCCGTCATGCGTCTCGACCCAACACGCGATCGAGGAAGGCATTCCGCAGCGTGCGATCCGGATCCCATCGCTCCGCGAGCGTCACGAACGCGTCACGGCGCGGGTAGACGCGCCGCACGTAGTCCGCGTCCACGTCGGTCTCCTTGCCCCAGTGCGGTCGCGCCTCGAGCTCGCGCGCGAGCGCGTGGAACGCAGAGAAGAAGCGCGGAAGATCGGCGGACTCACCCATGTACCCGCCGATCTGACACGTCGCGCGCCCAGACGCCGGGCTCATCCACGCGGCGTCCTCGCGGACGAAGCGCACCTCGACCGGGAAGTTCACGGGGATGCGATCACGCTCGATCAGCGTCGCCACGCGCTCGAGCGCGACCGCCGCGCGCGGCATGTCGAACGCGTACTCCGTCTCGCGGTGGATCGGCGGCATCGCGACGTTGAACGCGAGGTCGCTGCGCATCGGGATCGCGGGTCTCTCGAGGTAGCTCGCGGCCACCACGCGGTTGATCGCGGGCGTCCAGCGCGGCACGCGGGCGCCGATCGCGAGCGCCGCAGGAAACACGACGCGGTTCGTGAGGTGCGTGTCGATGAAGCGCGACACACGCAGATCGTGAGGCGGCAGCGGCGTGCGCAGGTAGCGGAACACGTGCGCGCCGTCCGCCCCTGGCAGCCACCACACCTTCACGTACTCCGCGCTCGCGGCGATCGCGTCGAGATCACGCGCGACCTCGAGGATCGGTCGCGACTCCACCTCACCGATCAGCGCGAACGCGGGGCACGCGCGGAGCACGACCTCGGTGATCACGCCGAGCGCGCCGAGGCTCACGGCGCAGGCATCGAAGTGCTCGTGCCCACGCGGGATCACGCGTCGATCGCCCGTGGGCGTCACGAGCGTCAGCTCCTCGACGAGGCTCGCGAGGTTGCCGTGCACGAGGCTCGAGCCGTGCGTGCCCGTGGAGATCGCGCCTGCGATCGTCTGCGCGCTGATCGATCCGAGGATCGGCAGCGCGAGGCCCGCGCGATGGAGCGCTGCGTTCAGCGCGGAGAGCGTGATGCCGGCCTGCACGCGCACGGTGCGCGCGGCCGCGTCGATCTCGAGCACGCGCGACATGCGCGAGAGATCGATCGCCACGTCTTCGGGTACCGCGATGGGCGACCACGAGTGTCCCGAGCCGATCGGCCGCACGCGCCGCTTCGACCGACGTGCCCGAGAGAGCACGTCGGCCACCTCGGCCTCGCTCGTGGGTCGCTCCCAGACGACCTCGCCCGAGCGCTCGGTGCGCGCCCAGTTGCGGAACGCTCGCACTACGAGCTCCCGAGCGGCGCGTCTCGCGTCATGCCAGCCGGAAGATCAGGCCGACCTGAGTCAGGAACGGCTCGCCGAGCGCGCAGCCCGCCTGCCAGCTCCCGTACTGGAAGAAGTACGTGTTCACGCCCTCGGCGTTCTTGTACGTCAACGACTGGAGGTCGCCGTTGATCGAGTAGTTCGCGTGGAGGTGAGGCTTGCGCTCCCACGGGCTCAGCGAGCCATCGCCGCTGTAGAAGAGATCCGGCGGGAACCCCGAATAGTGCTCTTTCCAGCCGTCAGCGATCCACTCTTGCTTACGAACCTTCGGCATGGGGTCTCCTCATTCAGGCGTTGTCGGCGCTGCGCAGACGGTGGGTGAATGCTCTCGGGAGCGGCCGTGTCACGTCAAGCTCGCTCGCTCGCTCGCTCCGTCGCGTCAGCGTCCGAGCATCACGAGCAGCGCGGCCTCGTCGATCACGGCCACGCCGAGCTCCTTGGCCTTCTCGAGCTTGCTGCCGGCCTCTTCGCCCGCGACGACGAAGTCCGTCTTCTTCGACACGCTGCCCGACACCTTGCCGCCCGCGGCCTTGATCAGGTCGCCCGCCTCGTCGCGCTTGAGCGAGGGCAGCGTGCCCGTGAGCACGAACGACTTGCCTGCGACGCCCGCCACCTCGACGCGCGCCGCGGTCTTGGCGTCGAGCGACACGCCCGCGCTGGCGAGCCCTTCGAGCACGCGCCGCACGGCGGGCGACGCGAGCTCGCCGAAGATGCTGTCGGCCGTCTTGCGCGCGAGGCCCTCGATCGCGCCGCTCCCGCTCTCGGGCGCCACGACCGCGATGGTCGCGCGGTCTCCAGCCGTGTAGCGCTCCGCGAACGCGAGCAGCTTCTCGCCCGAGCCGAAGTAGCTCGCGAGGTCTTCGCTCATCGTCTCGCCCAGGTGCCTGATCGCCAGCGAATAGAGCACGCGCGTGAGGCCTCGCGTCTTGGCCGCCTCGAGCGCCTTCACCACGTTGTCGGCGCTCTTCTTTCCCATGCGATCGAGCCCGGCGAGGCGCGCCGAGGTGAGCTCGAACATCTGGTGTGGGCTCTCGACACCGAGCTTGTCGACGACCTGGGAGACGAGCGACTCGCCCATGCCGTCGATCTCCATCGCACGCCGCGACGCGAAGTGGATCAACCGCTCTCGACGCTGCGCGAGGCACGCGGGGTTGGGGCAATAGACGAAGATCTCTTCGGCCACGACGGGCGTCTCGCACGCCGGGCAGTGCGTCGGTCGCGCGAAGGGGACACTGCCCTCCTCGTGCGACACCGACTGGATCACCTGCGGGATGATGTCGCCCGCCTTCTCCACCTCGACGCGATCGCCGAGGCGCACGTCCTTGCGCTCGAGCTCGACGAAGTTGTGCAGACTGGCACGCACCACCGTGGTGCCCGCGAGCTGCACGGGCTCGAGGTTCGCCACGGGCGTGAGCTTGCCGCTCTTGCCCACCGACACTTCGATGCTGACGACGCGCGTGGTCTTGCGCTCGGGAGGGAACTTGTAGGCGATTCCCCAGTGCGGGTGGTGCCCAGTGCCGCCGAGCTTCTCGTAGTGCTTGAGCTCGTCGATCTTCAGCACCATGCCGTCGATCTCGTAGGGCAGCGTGCCCCGCTTCTGGCCAAAGCCTTCACAGAACGCGAGCGCGGCGTCGGCGCTGTCCGACACGTGCGTCTGCTCGACGTACACACTGGCACCCTGCTCGCCGAGCCAGCGCAGGATCTCGCTCTGTCGGCGCGGCAGACTGACACCCTCGTGCCAAGGCACTTGGTAGAGGAACGACGTGATGCCGACGGACTCGAGGCCCTCGGGATCCTTCCGCTTCATCATGCCCGCGGTGCCGTTGCGCGGATTGGCGATCTCTTCCTCTCCGTGTGAGCGGAGCGTGGCATTCCACGCCTCGAACCGCGCGCGAGGCCAATAGAGCTCTCCGCGCACCTCGAAGCTGCCTGTCTTGCCGAGGCGCAGCGGCACCGCGCCCGCGCGCTCGACCTGCTTCGTGATGTCGTCGCCGCGCTTGCCGTCGCCGCGCGTCACGGCGCGCACCAGCGCCCCGCGCTCGTAGAGGAGGCTCACGCTGATGCCGTCGATCTTCGGCTCGATGTAGACCGGGAGGCTCGCGCCCGCGGGCAGCTCGAGGTCTTCGAGGCGGCGCTGCCACCACTGGGAGAGCTGCTCGCCGAGCGGCATCGAGGCGCCCTTGCTGTCGCGCCTGTTGGGCGTGAGCTTCTCGAGCGACAGCATCGGCACGCGGTGCTCGACCTGCACGAAGCCGTCCGTGTGATCGGCGCCCGGCGCGCGATCGATGCGCTCGCCCTCGGGCAGGCCGATCTCGTCGGCGAGCGCGACGTAGCGATCGAACAGCTCGTCGAACGCGCCGTCCGTGATCTCGGCCTTTCCTGCGCGGTAGAGGCGCTCGTGGTGCCGAATCTGCTCCGCGACGATGTCGAGCTCTTGCCGTGCGTCCATCGCTCGCGAGGCTAGTCGATTGGCGCGATCGACTCCACGGCGTCGACGGCGGCGAAGATGGGCGCGTCGGCGCCGCCGATCACCCACGCGCGCCCGGCGGCCGCGGCCATCGCGTGACCGTGCCGCGGCGTGGGCACCGGATCGATCGCGCGCCATGCGCCGCTCGGCAGCGTGATCGCCTCGGCGAGATCGAGCGCGCGCTCGGGTGTCTCGCCTCCCACCGCGACGGCGACGTTCCCCACGACGGCCGCGGCGAAGCCTCCGTGGGTGCCCGTGAGCGAGGGGCCCGTGCGCCACGTGTCCGTGGCCGGGTCGTAGATCTCGACCACGTCCATCGCCGATCCGAGGCTGAGCGCGCGACCTCCGAGCGCCCAGATCTCGCCGTCGTACACGAAGCCCGCGAGGTGCTCGCGTCGCGTGGGGATCGACGCTGCGGTGCTCCACGTGTCCATCGCTGGGTCGTAGACGAGCGTGGTGCTCGACAGGCCGCCGCGGCCTTGGCCTCCGACGACGTAGAGCAGTCCATCGATCTCGCCCGCGATGCCCGCGCCGCGGTCTTCGGGGAGCGGCGCGATCTCCGTCCACTCGCTCGCCCCCGAGCGCAGCACCCACGCGTCGTCGACGTTGGTGAAGCGCGTCGTCTCCATGCCGCCGAGCACATAGAGGTCTCCGTCGAGCGTCGCGAGCGCCACGTGGTGTCGCGCCACGGGCAGCGGCGGACCGAGCGTCCACGTGCGCGTGGACGGATCGAGCACGCGCACGGTGCTCACCTCACCGAGACCCTCGAAGCCGCCGACGACCCAGATGCGATCGTCGATCGTGACCGCGCTGATCTCCTGGAGCTCCACGGGCAGCGCCGGTCCCGACGACCACGGAGAGCTCGCCGCCGCGTCTTCGTTCGATGGAGCGTCGTCGCTCGCGGTCACCGCATCGATCGCGACGTCGGCGCGGACGATCGTGTCGCGCTCGACCGAGATCCACGCGTCCGGTGAGCCGCCCGTCGGATCACAGCCGACGATCGCGACGAGGCAGAGCGAGGCGGTGAGCTCGCTCCGCATCGCGCCTCTCAGACCGCGGCCTTGAGCTCTTCGGCGCGCGCGTCGCTCACGCCGAGGCGCTTCGCGAGGCCCTTGAAGAACGCGGCCTCGGCGCGCGCGACGTCGCCGTCGGTGTTGGCGAGCTCCCACGCGAGGAAGAGCAAGAGCTCCCGCAGCGTCGGGTGCGTGAGGCGCTCCTCGAGGTCGGCGAGCGACGGCGGATCGTGCACCTCGGAGACGAGCAGATCCTTCGTGTCGTCGTCGAGGCCGCTGCGATCGATCAGCGTCTTCAAGAGGCTCGCCTCTTCGGCGTCGAGGTTGCGGTCGGCGTTCGCCATCCAGATGCAGACCTCGATCGCGGCGCGTCGCTCGCGGACGCGCACGTCCTTGGGCTGCGCGGCGAGCCACGCCTCGAGCTCGACGATCTTCTCCTTCGCGATGGGCGCCGCGCCCGACACCGCGGTGCCCTTCGCTTCGAGGACACCGCCTGCCGCGAGGAGGCCCACCCACCGCTCGATCGCCACGACGCTCTTGCGCTCGCTCATGGCGCGAACCGTACCGTTCAATCAGCCGAAGTTGAAGCGCGCACCGGCCATGAACTGGTAGCCGACGTACCAATCGAAGCCGCGGCTTCCGTCGCTCCGGCGGAACGTGTCGGGGAAGAGCAGGAAGTCGAAGCCCACGGGGCGCGCCCAGATCCAGAGCACGCGCTCGAGCAGCGCGACGTCGACCTGGAAGCTCGGCTGGATGATGAGGAAGCCGTAGCTGCCGGCGCCGCGGCCGAAGTCGAACCAGCCGAACCCGGCCATGCCTTGCGGCGTGAGCAGCACCGCCACGTCGTTGTTCGCGAAGACCTCGATGTCGCCCCCGAGCCGGAAGCCGCCGTAGACCTGCGCGTAGTTGCGCTCGATCGTGAACGCGAAGTCGGCGCCGAGGAAGAAGCCCTCGTCGTGACCGCCGGGGTGCCAGCCGATGCCGCCTTCGAGTCGGAAGCTCGCGTCGCGATCGCCGGCGTCGATCAGGAGGACCGGCCCGATGCCGGCGCTCACGAAGACCGGTCCCGAGCGTCGCGTCTGGGCCTCGGCGCTCGCGCTCGTGCCCGCGTCGAGGACACCGAGCGTGGTCGCGGCACACAGCGCGGCGAGGACGAGGGACGTGTGGGAGAGGCGTCGGGGGTTCGTCATGCGCCCAACCTTAGCGTCCGTGGATCCCCGCGGCCACGAAGCAGCGCGTCTCTCTCGCGCGATCAGTCCGCGGGAACGGCGCGGTCCTTGGCCCACGCGCGCAGCGTCGCGATCTTCTCCTGCATCGTGCGAGAGAGCGGGATCGTCGTCGTCATCTCGTCTTTGATCGTGGCGGCGTCGAGCGGCTTCTTCGTGTGGAACGCCGTGTAGAGCGAGGCGACCACGGCCTGCTCGAGCTCGGCGCCGCTGAAGCCGTCGCTCGCCTCGACGAGAGGATCGAGATCGATCGAAGCGGGATCGTGACCGCGTCGCGTGAGGTGGAGGGCGAGCACCGCGCGCCGTGCTTCGGGGCCGGGCAGATCGACGAAGAAGATCTCGTCGAAGCGACCCTTGCGCACGAGCTCGGGCGGCAGGCGCGAGACGTCGTTGGCCGTGGCGACGACGAACACGGTCTCCTTCTTGTCGGAGAGCCACGTGAGGAAGGTGCCGAAGAGCCGGTGCGACACGCCGCCGTCGTTGCCGCCATCGCCCACGGAGGCGAACGCCTTCTCGAGCTCGTCGATCCACAAGACGACGGGCGCCATGGCCTCGGCGAGCTTGATCGCGCGGCGGAGGTTCTTCTCCGACTCGCCGAAGTACTTGTTGTAGAGGCTCGAGGGATCGAGGCGGAGGAGCGGCATGCCGAGCTCGCTGGCGACGGCCTTCGCGCTCAGGCTCTTGCCGCAGCCCTGCACGCCGAGGAGCAAGAGGCCTCGCGGCGGCTCGACGCCGAACTTCTTCGCGGCGACGGGATCACGCAGCGCGCCACCGCGCTTCTGGATCCACTCCTTGAGCCGCGTGAGACCGGCGACGTCCGTGAGCGTGTGCGCCGCAGGCGTGTACTCGAGCACGCCGGAGCGCTGCACGATCCGCATCTTCGCCTCGCGGATGCGCGGCAGATCCTTCGCGTCGAGGCGTCGATCCTCGACGACGGCTTCCGTCACCACCTTCTGCACCTCGAAGAGCGTGAGGCCCTTCAGATCTTCGAGGAGCGCGTGCACGTCCTCGGGCGTGAGCACCACGTCGACGTTCCCGCGCTGGCGCAGGTCGCGGATGATCGCCGAGACGAGGCGGTGGTACTCGGCGCTCGAGAGCGGCGCGAGCGCGAAGTGCGTGATGAGCCCCGTGAGGGACTTCGGGATCTCCACCTCGTCGGTGAACACGATCGTGTTCCGCGTGTTGAGGAGCTCGTGGTGGAGCTCGCGCAGCTGAGACGCGATCGCCTTCTCCGCGAGGTGATGCCCGAAGCCGCGGAAGTGAAAGACGTAGTGCGACGCGACCTTGCTCACCCACTTGAGGGCGACGGCCGGATCGAGGCTGTCCTTCACCGGATCGCCGCCGCGCAGATCGATGAGGCCGCGATGAGGCGTCCAGTCGAAGCGCTGCGCGCCGAGACGGTCGGCGAGGTGATCGAGGAGCACGCCCACGCGCTCTTCCTCGTGAGAGTCGACGTGGATCAGCGGGTGGCGCGCGCGAGAGAGGATCTCGAGCTCGCGCACGACGTCGGTGTCCGGAGGCACGCGAAGGACGGCGGGCTTGTCCTCGAGGTTCACGACGACGATGGTGCCACGCGCCCGATCCTCGCGGTGAACGACGTCAGCCGAAGTGACCCTCATCCAAAATGAACGGCCGAGAGGCGCAGGCCCATGATGGTTCCGTCGAACGCGATGTCGGCGTGATCGCCGCCTGCCGCACCCGCGATCACCATCAGGGGCAGGAGATGCTCCTCGCGCGGGTGAGCCGCACGCGCAGAGGGCGCGCTCGCCCAAGCCGTGAGGCGCGCCTCGCGCTCTTCGCGCGGCTGCACGACCGCCTCGCGGAGCCACGCGTCGAACGCCTCGGCGACGGGCGCCGCGCGCGGACCGAACGCGCGGAGGTTGTGGTAGCTCATGCCGCTGCCGACGATGAGCACGCCTTCGTCGCGGAGCGGCGCGAGCGCACGGCCGATCGCGAGGTGCGCGCGGGGATCGAGGCCGCGCACGAGCGAGAGCTGGATCGTCGGCACGTCGGCGTCGGGGTAGGTGAGCTTGAGCGGCACGAACGTGCCGTGATCGAAGCCGCGCTCGGCGTTCTCTGCGCTCTGGATCCCTGCCTGCGACAAGAGACTGCGGACACGCGCGGCGAGCGCGGGCTCACCCGGCGCGGGCCACGTGATGGTGTACGACTCGGGCGGGAAGCCGTAGTAGTCGTAGAGCATCGGCGGCGCGGTGCTCGTCATCACGGTGGGCACGGACTCTTCCCAGTGCGCCGAGATCACGAGGACCGCGCGGGGACGCTCCGCTGTGATCGCCGCGAGCGAGCGGAGGTACGTCGCGAGCGAGGAGAGCTCGCGCGGGTCACCGATGCCCATGTCGACGAACGGCCACGGCCCGCCGCCGTGCGGGAGGAACACGACGGGCATGCGCGCTGCGGCTCGCGGAGATCGATCGCGGTGCGATCCGGCCTGCGCGTCGGACTCGCTCGGGCTCGAGGCGAGCACGGCCGCAGAAGCAGCGACGCCAGCGAGGATCGCCTGACGGCGGGTGAGGGAGGCGGTCGGGGAGTCGTTCGGTGCGGACATGGGGCCCAGCGTGCGTCGCGAGGCCGCGTGACGGAAGCCCTACGCCCGAACCTCACCGGTGCGCCCGCGCAACGTCAGCCAACGGCTCCGCTCGTTCAACGTCGGCGTCAGGGGACGGCGAGGATCACGACGAGGCCGATCTCTTCGAGCGACGCGATCGCATGTCGTCCGATCGCAGCGATCAGCGTGCCGAGTCCGTGAGACGGGGCGCGCAGCACCTCGGCGATCTCGCTCGCGATCTCGCACAGCACGAGCTGTCCCTCGACGTGACCGATCGCCACGCACGCAGGCCTCTCTTCGGCGGCCTCGCCGCGGTGGAGCGCCAGCACGTCTGCGTCGAAGCGCTCGATGCGAACACCCGCGCGCAAGGAGACACGCGCGTCGTCTTTCGCGTCCCGGAGGGCGATGCGCCACGGCTCGCGGGGATCGATCACGGGGGACCGATCGAGCTGCTCTTCGAGACGCGCGAGCTCCGCGAGGGGCGCGTCGTCGTCTGCGAGAACGAACGCGATGCGCGTCGCGAGGTGCCCACGCAGAGGCCCCTCGGCGACGAGTCGATCGACGACGGCGCGCACGCCTCGCCGCCCGAGCCACGCCGTCGTGTGAGGCGCGACGATCGAGACGCCACGCTGCGTCGGGCCCCGATCGAACGAGACGATCGGCGCGCTCAGGCCGAGCGTGGTGAGCTGGCTCGCGCGCGCGCGACCGATCGAAGGCGCGAGAGCCGAGGCGACGTCGCGGACGAACGCCTCGAGCGTCGTCGCGTCGAGGCGCCGCGCGCGGATCATCCGGGATCCGCGGCCGATCCACGTGCGATGCAGCGCATCGTCGATCGGTCGTGCGAGCGCTGCGCGTGACATCACGTCGTGGACGACGTTCGACGCGATCGTGGTGCGGACCTTCGCCTCGCTCGGCGCGAGGCGTGCGAACAAGAGGCGATCGAGCGTGTGGTCGACGTGTCTCCGCAGCGACGCGATCGTCTCGTGGTGCCGCGCGGCGAGCGAGCTCGTCACGCGCGCGACCGCGGCGTTCGAGAGGCGCCTCTCGTGGGCGTGCACGTAGGCGAGCGCATCGGCGGAGGCGTCGAGCCGAACGTCGGGGAACGACTCCGAGCCTGCGTCGCGCGAGGGCACGAGCGTGCCGCTCGCGAGCTCTTCGTCGATCGCTTCGAGCTCCGCGCTGGCGCGCACGAGCGTCCAGCGAACGAGCGGCGCGGCCTTGCGTGCGCGGCGAGCGAGCGAGCGCTCGTCTTCGTGGAGCCAGCGGGCGCGCGCGATCGGCGCGTCGAGCTCACGGCCTTCGAGCGCGCGATCGAAGCTGCCTTCGCGATCGAGCCGCAGCGCGTGCTCGAGGCCGTACCAGGTCGCCACGGGCAAGAGCTCGTTCAGTCGCGCGGCGACGTAGCGGGTGAAGCCGCTCGCCTCGCGCGGCGCGTGGAACCCGACGGCGCGGTGGAGCATCTCGTGCGGCGCCCACTTCGAGGTGTGCTCGGGGTGGTAGGTGCAGAACGGATCCTCCTGACAGAACTCCTCGTACTTGCCCGTGCGCAGCGCGCCGCGGTGCCAGCGCCCGTGCAGCGGATCACGCGTCGCGCCGCGCGGCCGAACGTCGCGGTGCCACTCGAGCAGCGGGCGCAGCTCGTGGTGCACGGTCGCGGCGCCCGCCTCGAGGCCGAGCGCGATCATGCGCGCGCCGAACGGAGACGCGACGACCTCGCCCTCGGGAAGTCCCGAGAGCCGCGCCCAGGACGCGAGCCGCTCGCGATCGGCGCGGAGCGCGAGCGAGGTCTCGACGAGCAGGTCGACGAGCGCGCTCTCCTTCGCTTCGAGCAGCGAGCGCCACTTCGCGGCTGCGCTCATCGTCCTCGCACGGCCAAGCTCGGCGGCACGATCCGTCGCGGGTGCTCGAGGAGATCGAGCAACACGACGAGGGCGACGATGGGCCGCACGTGATCGTGCGCTGGCGCTCCCCACGCGATGACGGCCGAGCCATCGGGTCCGCCGCCAGGCGCGATGCGGACCGCGTCGCCCTCGACGATCACGAAGTCGGTGTATTCCGCGCGGACGAGCGTCTGTCGCGTGCCGAGCAGGATGGCTGGCACGTCGTCGTGGATGCGGAACGAGGTCAGGTTGCCGCGGTGTGAGAACTGACCGTCGGGGAGGAGCGTCGCGATCGAGTGGCCCGCGGCGTCGACGATGCGTCCGTCGGGAGAGAGCGATGCCACGTGCGCGTCGTCCCGCAGGATCCGCGCGCTCGCGTCCATCGAGACGCGAACGCCGTCGGACAGCGTCAGCGAGAACGCGCCCGCCTCCCACACCAGCGGCGCAGCGGTGACGACCGGCGAGCTGGCGCGGGGCGGCGTGGCGCTCCCGCAGCCGATCACGAAGAGACTCGCCAGAAGGCCGATCCAGCGCATCGCGCGATCGCTCACGCGGGCTTGATTCCCGTGGTCGCGAACGCGACGAACGTCTCGAGCACGCGGCCCCACGCGCGATCGAAGTAGGTGAAGGTCTCCTCCCACTGGGGCTCGTCTCGGAGCCCGCTGGCCGGCCAGCCCGTGTGCGTGACGCGTACGCGCGTGCCTTGGTCTGTGGCGTCCGCGAGCTCGATCACGACCCACGTGTGCTCGTGCCGCGTCTTCGCGAGCATCGGCGGCGCGTTCCACGTGAACGAGAGCATCCGCGTCGGAAGGAACGAGAGCACGCGACACTCTTCGCTGCCCTGGCTGCCCGCGGGCGCCTCGTCCATGAAGTAGATCTCGTACGCGCCGCCGGGACGCAGCTCGACCTTCGCGCGGTTCACGAGCCAGCTCGCGAGGCCTTCGCTGCTCGACCAGAGCTGCCAGGCGCGCTCGCGCGGGATGGGTGCGATCGCCTCGTGCACGATCTCGCGCGACGACACGTCGCCCGCCGCTGCCGACGCGAGGCGAGGCGCGAAGTGCAGGTTGCGGATGAAGCCCACGGCGTTGCCGAACGGATCGAGCACCGCGCCCACGCGGATCCCGTCGCCCACGTCCGTCGCGGCCTCGTGCTCCTTCGCGCCGAGCTCGATCCACCGCTTCATCTCCGCGTCGACGTCGTGCGCCGCGAGGTAGGTGGTGGTCTGCCCCACGCCGGGCGGGCTCTCTGCGGGCGTGATGCCGATCTCGAAGCCATCGACGTCGAAGCCCACGTAGAAGGGCTGATCGAAGTAGGGCGCCTTGCCGAGCGCGCGCGTGTAGAAGCGCGTGGCGGCTTCGAGATCCTTCGCTTCGAGCTTGAACGTTCGGAGGCCGTGCATGCGCGGACCATCGCACGACGTCGCGATGGACACGAGAGGCGCGCGCCTCGTGCGACGAGGTGCCGCGCGGTCGCCCGTTCGTTCTCGCGGTAAGGTCGGCGCGTGCCGCCCGCGCTCGAGTGCATCGACGTCGACAAGCGATACCCAGACGGGTCGCGCGTGGTTCATGCGGTGCGCGGCGTGAGCGTGACGATCGAGGCGGGCTCGCTCACCGTGATCCGCGGCCCGAGCGGCTGCGGCAAGACCACGCTGCTGTCGCTGTTGGGCGGGATGATCGCGCCTTCGTCCGGAGAGATCCGTGTGCTCGGGCGATCGATCGTGCACCTGCGTGATCGACACCGCGCGGCGCTGAGGCGCGACGAGGTGGGCTTCGTGTTCCAAGAGCTCGCGCTCGTGCCCGAGATGAGCGTCGAGGAGAACCTCTGGCTGCCGCTCGTGCCGGTGGGCGGTCCCACGGCCGCAGACGAAGCGCGCCTCGCCGAGCGCCTGGCGCGCATCGGTCTCGCCAAGCACCGCGGCACGCTCGCGAAGAAGCTCTCGGGCGGTGAGCGCCAGCGCGTCGCGATCCTCCGCGCGCTCGTGCTCGACCCGCCGATCCTCTTGCTCGACGAGCCCACCGCGCACCTCGACGCGGAGAGCACGCGCGGCCTCCTCGCGTGGCTCGACGGAGACCTCCGCGCGCTCGCGAGCGACGACGGCGCGCGCCGCACGATCGTGATCGCCACGCACGATCCGCGGGTGCTCGAGCACGCGGGCGTCGATCGCACGCTCCGCATGTCCGAGGGCGCGATGTCCGAAGCGGCCGCGCCGCGAGAGCCCGACGAGGCCTCGCCGTGATCGAGAACCTGCTGCGCCCGTGGCTCGTCTCGCGCGTGATCGTCGGCCTGAGCGCCTCGGTGCTCGCCATCGCGGCGATGGTCGTGGCGGCGCGCGCTCTCTCTCGCGATCCGTCGCGCACGAGCCCGGCGATGCGCCTCGCCGACGACAAGCGCATCGAGCTCGTCTCGACGCTGTTCTCGCTCGCCGGGGCGTTCGCGTGGCTCGATCTCCTGCTCGCGGTGACCGGCGCCGATCGCCTCGCTGGGTCACTGCGCGGCGCCATGTGCGCGTACGGCGTGCTCGACGCGAGCCCGTGGGGATTTCGCGCGCTCCTGCTCACGACCTTCGCCGCGCTGGCGGCCTCGTCGTGGCGGGCGCTCCACGCGGTGGATCTCACGCAGCGCGAGGGCGCGCTCACGCGTCGCAAGCTGACGTCGGCGTTCTTCGTCGGCCCGCTCGTGATCGCGAGCTTCGCGGCCTCGACGCGCTTCGCGCTCGCGCTCGACTTTCGGGTCGTCGCCTCGTGTTGCTCCACGGGCTTCGGCCCGCGCACGACCGCGGTGCTCGGTCGTGAGGGTGAGGCCGAGCCCGTCGCGATGATCGCGCTCGTCGTGCTCGGCGCGCTCGCGGCGCTCTTCGCGATCGCATCGACGCGCCCGCTCCCGGCGCGCGTGGCCGACACCCTCGCGGGTCTCGCGAGCGTGTCGGCGGTGGGCGCGGCGCTCGCGAGCGTCCCGGCGATCGTGGGCTACGTCGCGCCCCACGCGTACGAGACTCCCGTGCACCAGTGTCCGTTCTGTCTCCTTCGCGTGGAGGAGAGCGGCGGCATCGGCTGGCCGCTCTACGTCGCGCTCGCGATCGCGCTCGGCGCGAGCCTCGCCCTCGGCGTGTCTGCGCTCTCGTCGCGAGCCGTGCCCGAGCCCACGCTCGCGATGCCGCTGCGTCGTCGGTTCGCGCACACGGCGGCTGCGGCTTGGCTCGTCGCGATCGGCGTCGCGATCTATCCAGTCGCGCGCTTCGCGTGGATCAGCGACGGCGCGTCGCTCTTCGGCTGACGCCGGATCGCCCACCAACCAAGGGACCTACGGTCCTGCCCGGCTGCCGCGTTGCGCCGCACGTCGGCCCGGTCTTGAATGCGGGCTCCCCTCTCGCGTCGGAGCCCGTCATGCGCATGAGCCGTGTCCTCTCGATCGTCGGTCTCGCCCTCGCCCTGGCGTGTGGCCTCGCCGTCGCTCCGCAGCCGCGTGACCTCGCGTCCGACGAGACGCGCGCCCAGCTGGACTCGCTCCTGGGCGACTCGCTGCTGCCGGGCGGATCGCTGCTCGATGCGCTCTCTCCCGTGTCGTCGGCCCGCGCGCGCGTCGGTGGTCAGCCGCCGTCGTTCACGCTTCCCGCTGCGGTCGGTGGACCGAGCACGGGTCAGTTCCGCATGTCCGAGCTCATTGGTCACAACCCCGTCGTGATCCTCTTCTGGGCCACGTGGTGCGTGCCGTGTCAGCAGGAGATGCCGTTCTACGAGACGCTCTACCAGCAGCACCGCGCCGCGGGCCTGCGCGTGGTCGGCATCTCGATGGACAGCGCCACGACGGTCACGCGCGTGGGCCCCGCGGCGCGCCGCCTCGGCATCACGTTCGACGTCGTCACCGACCTCGACACCCGCGTCACCACGCAGCTCAACCCGCGACGCTCGGCGCCGTTCAGCGTGTGGGTGAACCGCGCGGGCCGCATCACGTGGGAGCGCGAGGGCTTCGCGCCGGCGGAGCAGGGCACGATCACGCAGGGCATCACCGCGCTGATGGCCGACGGCGGCTGATCGCGCGTGTCGTTCGTCGCGCACGGGCTGCAGCGGCACGTCTTCTCTCGTCTCCTCGACCGCGGCATGCGCGGCGTCGAGCCGCTGCGCACCGAGCTGCTCGCGGACGTGCGCGGTCGCGTCGTCGAGATCGGCTTCGGCACGGGCACGAACCTCGCGCACTACGCGAGCGATGGACTCGAGCAGCTCGTGGCGATCGAGCCTGCCGAAGGCCTCGCGGAGATCGCGAAGGAGCGCCTCGATCGCTTCACACGCGAGACGCGCGTGCCGACCGAGCTCGCGATCACGTCGGGCACCCGACCGCTCGCCCTCGAATCGGGCACGTTCGACGCGGTCGTGATCACGTTCGTCCTCTGTTCGGTACGGCACCCCGACGCGATGCTCGCCGAAGCACGGCGTCTGCTCCGACCCGACGGTCGCCTCGTGATCGCCGAGCACGTCGCCGCGCCGCGAGGCCTACGTCGTCGCGCCCAGCGCATCGCGCGCCCCGCATGGAAGGCGCTGCTCGCAGGCTGCGATCCGCTCACCGACGCGCGCGCCTCGATCGAGCGCGCGGGCTTCGACGCGAGCACGCTCGAGGATCGCAGGCTCGATCTCCCATGGCTGGTCCGCACGGGTCTCGTGGGCAAGACGCGACCGCGCTGATCACCTCGAGAAGCCCGCATGGGCTTCTCCGCGATCGCCCATGCCCCGCGCTTCAGCGCGTGGGCAGACGAACGTCGTCCCTCACCCTCGATCGCGAACGGTGGTGCCGAGCGCGTGGTTCGCGAGCTCGCGCGCGACACGCACCTCGCGCGCGGGCGTGCTCGCGCTGACGCGCACCACCCAGCACGTGGGATCGTCGATCAGCTCGATGCTCGCGTAGGGCGCGTAGATCTTCGCGGCCGCGTCGACGGCCTCGCCTCGGTAGAGCTCGCGGTGGAGGCGCAGCTCGCGCATCAGCCCGCATCCTTCTTGGGCTCGTCGGCCTTGGGCGGCGGGTCCTCACCGGCCTTGGGCGGCGTCTTCTTGCCGTACTTCTCTTCCCAGCTCATCGCGATCCCCAGCGGATCCTCGAAGGCCTCCGCGGAGAAGTCGAAGGCCTCGAGATCGTCGAGCGAAGGCGGCGCTTCGATGTTGGGACCCCCACCCAGAGGACCGAGCGCGCCCGCGACCGCGCGCATCGTCACGCTCTCGATGAGCGCGCGGTTCTCGCTGTGGAGGCGCTGCCGGTACGCGGCGGCGAGCAGCTCGTTCGCGAGCTCTCCCGCGAGGCGCGTCAGCTGATCGCGCAGCTCGCCCGCGTCGCGCTTCTTGGGCGCGAGGATCACGCGGTAGCGCTCGGGCGAGGGGCGCTCGAGCAGCACGTACGCGCGATCGAGGAACGCGTAGCTCGCCGCGTAGAGCGCCTCGAGGCCGTACGTGGACGCGTCGATCGAGAGCGCGACGCTCGCGTCCGCGAGATCCATCGCAGCGATCTCCGGAGGCAGGGACGGAACCGCGTCGGTCATCACAGACGCGTAACACGCCTCACGCGTTCGTTGGTAGCGTTGAGCCCGTGAGCCATCTCTCCACGCACGAGGACGGCGCGCTCCTGCGCAACGTCGCGACCGACGTCTCGGCGCCCGCGTTCTTCCGCTTCCGCAAGCTGCCCGGCAGCGACCGCGTCGTCGTCACGAACCTCGAGGGCAACTGGGCCGTGCTGAGCTCGAGCGACTTCCGCGCGTTCGTGTCGGGCACGCTCGATCCGAGCTCGAGCACGTACGCCACGCTGCGCGAGCGCAACTTCCTCAAGGCCCACCACGACGTGGACGCCGCGCGCGCGCGCATCGAGCGACGACGTCAGCACCTCGATCGCGGGCCGATCCTCCACATGATGATCGTCACGCTGCGCTGCAACGAGACGTGCGTGTACTGCCACGCGTCGCGCGCCGACATGGACGCGGTGCACACCGACATGAGCGCCGAGGTCGCCGACGCGTCGGTCGATCTCGCGTTCGAGACCACGAGCCCGTCGCTGACGATCGAGTTCCAGGGCGGCGAGCCGCTCGTGAACTTCCCGATCGTGCAGCGCATCTGCGAGCGCGCGAAGAAGAAGAGCCAGGAGACGGGCAAGACCGTCGAGCTCACGATGGTCTCGAACCTCTCGCTCATGGACGAGGAGAAGCTCGCGTACCTGCTCGAGCACAAGGTGCAGATCTGCACCTCGATCGACGGCCCGCACGACCTCCACGACAAGCAGCGCAAGCTGCCGCTCGCCGACGGCAACGGAGGCTCCGCCTACAAGGTCGCCGAGCACTGGATCCGCCGCATCAACGAGGCCTACGTCGCCGCCGGCCTCGACCCGCACCTCTATCACGTGGAGGCATTGCTCACGACGACGCGCGCCTCGCTCGAGCGATGGAAGGAAGTGGTCGACACGTTCGCGTCGCTCGGCGTGCGCTCGATGTTCCTGCGGCCGATCGATCCGTTCGGCTTCGCCGAGAAGACCGCGAAGGTCGTCGAGTACCCGCGCTCGGACTACCTCGCGTACTACCGACAGGCGACCGACTACATCCTCGAGAAGAACAAGTCGGGCACGCAGATGCTCGAGCGCTACGCCGCGATCTTCCTCACGAAGATCCTCGCCGGCGAAGACCCCAACTTCCTCGACATCCGCAGCCCCGAGGGCGCGGGCATCGGCGCGCTCGCCTACAACTACGACGGCAAGGTCTTCAGCTCGGACGAGGGCCGGATGCTGCACGAGAAGGGCGACGACACGTTCCTCGTCGCTGCCGACGTGAAGAGCGCGCGCTACCGCGACGTCGTCGGCCATCCGACCGTGCGCGCGTCGCTGCTCGCGTCGAACCTCGATGGCCAGCCCGACTGCGTCGACTGTCCCTACAGCCCGTACTGCGGCACGCAGACGGCGCACAACCACAAGACGCTCGGCACGATCTTCGGTCGCATGCGCGAGAGCCACGTGTGCAACGTGCACAAGGGCATCCAGGACTACCTCTTCGAGAAGCTCGCGACGGCCGACGAAGAGACGCTCGCGATCCTCCATCGGTGGACGACGATCCGCGCGCGCGAGCACTTCCTCCAGCGTCCGGAGTGACGGACGTTCGTGACGCGAGTCCGCGCGGCCAGCTACAGTCGAGCTGTGCTCCGTGCAGTCGTAGCGGTCTCGTGCGTGGTGTTCCTCGGTGGATGCGGGCTCGTGCTCGACGCCTCGCCGCCGCGCGCCGCGGCCGACGCGGGCGGCATCGACGCCGCGCGACGCGACGCGTGGCTCGACGACGGTTCGACGCCCCCCGACGTGCGTGACGAAGAGCTCGACGCGTACGTGCCGCACCCGTGCGAGGGGCTCGAAGACGGTGACGAGTGCTCGCGCGGCGGACCGTCTCGGCTGATCTGCCTCTCGGGCGAGTGCGTGCCTTCGTTCTGCGGCGATGGCTTCGTCGACGTCGCGGCGGGCGAGAGCTGCGAGCCGTCGAGCGATCCCGACTGCAGCCCCTCCTGCCGCGTCGAGTGCGCAGCGAACGAAGACTGCGTCACGGGCACCACGTGCTCGGTGGGCGCCTGTGACGCCGGTGCGTGCGTGTTCACCCAGGTGACCGGTGAGTGCACGTTCGACGGCCACCCCGGGACGTGTCGCGGCGGGGGCTGCATCCCGGACGGCTGCGGCGACGGCGTCGTCAACGGTGACCTCGGCGAGGAGTGCGACTCACGCACGGGCGTCGCTGGCTGCGTCGCATGTCGCTACGAGTGCTCGGACGACACCGACTGCTCGGACGGCGACGCATGCAACGGCATCGAGTCCTGCGAGGACGTCGTCAGCGGCACGGGCGACGTCGCGGGCAAGATCTGCGAGCCGGGTGAGGTCGTCCTCTGCGATGCGGAGCCGTGCTTCACGGGCGTGTGCTCCACGAGCCTCGAAGGTGACGCCGAGTGCGCGCAGGTGCTCGAGGGCGACGCCGACGGCGACGGTCACTCGGTCCTTCCGGGCTGCGACGGAGTCGGCGACGACTGCAACGACGATGATCCCGACGTGCATCCGGGCGCCGTCGAGGTGTGCAACTTCGCCGACGACGACTGCGACGGCGTCGCCGACGACGAGACGACGATGGTCGAGTGGTGCCTCGACGGCGATCGCGACGGCTTCGGTGATCCGCTGACGGCCACGATGGCCTGCGCGATCCCCGGGCCCGAGTTCGTGCGCGACTGCACCGACTGTTACGACGCGAGCGATCCGCTGCGTCGCGACGAAGCTGCGCTCGTTCACCCGGGACAGCGCACCTTCTTCCCGGTGCAGTACTGCCCGACCGCGGACACGTGCTCGTTCGACTACGACTGCGACAGGTTCGACGAGCGGGCCGAGCTCCGCATCTCCACGTGCACGACGCTGCGCCTCGGCTTCTGCGATCGCGGCGACGGCTGGCAGGGCTCGACGCCCGCGTGCGGCGACGACGGCACGTGGGTCGACTGTCGTGGCCTCGCCGCCGTCTGCGGCGCGGGCCGCTCGACCCGCGTCCAGACCTGTCGCTGAAGGATGTCACCGACCGGACCTCGGATAGACTCGCCGCGTGGTGCTGCGCGACGACGAGCTGGCGAAGAAAGAGCGCGTGAGCGCGCTCGAGCGCGAGCTCGGCGCGGCGCGTGATGATCTCGCGGCGACGACGGCCGCGCGGCGTGGGGAGGAGTCTCGGGCCACGTGGCTGACCGCCCGTCGCGCGCTCTGGGCCGCGGCGATCCCCTGGGCCTTCGCGGCAGCGACGCACTCGTTCGCGTACGTCACGTTCCAGTACCTGGTCCGTCATGCGCCGACCGATCCCTACGGACCGCGGCCCATCACCGACGCGTTCGACGTGATCTTCGTGAGCTCGCTCGCGACGATCGTCCTCGCGATCGCGGCGCTCGTGATCGCGCGCATCGCGAAGCGCCGATCCTCGGTGGACGCGCACCTCGCGACGCGCGCCACGTGGATCGGCGTCGCGACGATCGTCGCGTTCGGTCTCTGGTCGGCCGCGCTCTGGGTGGGCTATCTGGCGGGGGCGTTCGTGTGAGACGCGTCACCGCGCGCGCGAAGATCGGTGCGCTCGCGATCACGGGAGCCAGTCTGTTCACGGGGTGTTGCTTCGCGTCCGAGCCCACGGGCGACGGGGTCGCGCCAGTCCCGAGCCGCGCCGGCTACGGCGGCGTTCGTCTCTTCGTGAGCGACACGACCGGCAGCGCGATCGGCTCGGCCGTGCTCGACGTCCACGCGGTGATCCTCGACGAAGACGTCTACGACTCGATCGCGCTCTCGGGCGATCTCGCCGACTACGCCCTCGCCGATCGACGACCGGGTCGCTATCGCGTCTCGCTGCGGTCGGGCGTGCGCGGCGGCACGACGGAGCGCGACGCGCCGTCGTTCGTCGTCGAGGCCGGAGAGACCGTGGCGGTCCGGGTCGTGATGCACGGTGGCGCCGCGATCCGTGGGCGCACGGTCGACGCGATCACGGGCCTACCGATCGCCGGCATCCTCGTCGCCGCGAACGCAGGCTTCCACGACGGTCGATCCGATCCGGCCCCGTTCACGCGCAGCGACGCCGACGGACGCTTCGAGCTGTCGGGCGTGTGCGGCGTCGAGACGACGTCGGTCGCTGCGAGCGAGCCGGTGCTGGCGAGCAACCGCGAGGGCGCGATCCACCTCGCGCGACACGTCGCGCTCGAGATCCCCGCGGACTGCGGCGCGGTCACGGAGATCGACGTAGGCGACGTGAGGATGGAGCTCCCCGCGCACGAGCTCGTCGAGATCGACTCCACGTGCACCATCACGAGCATCGCCTCGGGCGCGCCGGCTGCGCGGATCGGTCTGGGCGTGGGTGATCGCGTCGTCGCGGTCCGTGGTCGCGCGTACCACGGCGTCGGAGACGAGCTTGTGTCGACGTGTCCCGAGGATGCCCACGCCGCGCTCGTCGTCCTCGACATCCGCGACGAGCCCATCGCGATCCGCGTGATCGGGCCCGATGGGACGACGCAGCGCGAGATCCGCAGCGTCCTCCGCGCGCCGTGAGACACGGCGCTGCGTCGGCGTGATCGTCGCTCAGGGCACGGTGGGTGCCGTTCCCGGGTCGCGAGCAGTCTCCGCGTGATCGTCGCTCGGCGCATCACCCTCGTCCGTCGGTGCGTCGCCTTCGACGGGCGTCTCGCCCTCGACCTCGGGCGCTTCCGGTGCGGGCTCCTCCACGAGGTCGCCTTCGTCGGGGACGTCGAGCGGCTCGTCCTCGTCTTCGTCCGTCTCGGAGGCGTTCATCATCTCTTCGAGCGTCATCACGCCCTCGAGGCCTCCGCCTCCGCCTCCGCCCTCTTCGCCTTCGCCGCCCTCACCCGGGGCGCTGGGCTCTTCGTCGCGCGCGATCGACATGACCCACGCGGCCGAGTCGAGCGTGAGGCTCGGGATGTACGTGATCATCAAGAGGCCCACGATCATCACGAAGATGAACGGCACGACGCTGCGCATGACGAACGTGATCGGCTGTGAGAACAGCGTCGAAGACACGTAGAGGTTCAGGCCCATCGGCGGCAGCAGGTAGCCGATCTCGAGGTTCACGATGAACACGATGCCGAGGTGGATCGGGTCGATGCCCATCGCCGCGGCCATGGGCGCGAGGAGGGGCACGAAGATGAACATCGCGCTCATGATGTCCATCAAGCAGCCCACCACGAGGAGCATGAGGTTCATGACGAGCAGGAACTGCCAGGGCTCGAGGTTCATCGCCTGGATCTCGTCCGCCGCGAGCTGAGGCACGCCCTGCACCGTGAGGAACTCGCCGAAGCTCATCGCGACGACGAGCACCACGAGGAACGAGCCGAGGAGGACGCCGACCTCCATGAACACCTTGGGCACGTCGCCGAGCTTGAACGCGCGGTGCACGTACACCTCGACGATCACGGCGTAGACGACGCTCGTGCACGCGGCCTCGACGTCGTCGAAGAAGCCGAGGTAGATGCCGCCGAGGATCAAGACCGGGAAGAGCAGCGACCAGATGCCGTCGCGCGTGGCGATCCACAGCTTCTCGAGCGAGAAGGGATCGCGCGGGGTCTTGTCCACCACGCCGCGGTAGATGCAGTAGACGGCGAGCACGCCGCCGATGACGAAGCCGGGCATGAAGCCCGCCGCGTGGAACTCCTCGACGCTGATCACCGTGGTCGTGTTGACGATGCAGTACACGATCATCGGGATCGACGGCGGGATGAGGATGCCGAGCGATCCGGCCGCCGTGACGAGGCCGATCGAGAAGTCCTTGCGGTAGCCGTGCGCGATGAGCGCGGGGCCCATGACGGAGCCGATCGCGATGACCGTCGCAGGGCTCGAGCCCGAGATCGCCGAGAAGAGGATGCAGCCGAAGACGACGCTGATCGCGAGTCCGCCGGGCAGCCAGCCGAAGATCGCGTTCGAGAAGTCGACGAGGCGTCGGCCGATCTGGCCGTAGCCCATGACCGCGCCCGACATCACGTAGAACGGCACCGAGAGCAGCGCCTTGTTGTCGGCGAGGCCGCGGATGCGCTCGACGAGGATCGAGAAGTCCTCGGGGCGGCGGATGTCGTCGCTCCAGAGGAGGAAGCAGAGGATCGTGACGACGCCGAGGATCACGAAGAGCGGCTCGGACAACATCGCCGCGATCAGGATCGCGGAGAGCAGGATGCCGCCCTTGCCGAAGGCGAAGGGCGCGATCACGGCCGCGCCGACGACGCCCCAGAACACGTAGCCCCGGCGCTTCGTCGCCTTCTTCTCGGCCTCGGGATCGACCTCGACCTTCGCGCCGCCGCGCTCGGCCGCGATCTTCTCGGCCTCCTCCATGCCCTCCGCCTTTGCGGCCACGCCGTAGTCACCGCCCTGCCACGCCGACACGCCCGACGCGATGAGGCGCAGGCTCGTGAGCAGGAACGCGAGCGGGATCGACACGGTCATCACCCAGTCGGGGATGCCCGTCTCCTGGAGGCGCGTGTCGTTCCAGTAGATGCCCGTGGGCTGCGCGAACACGTAGCGGTAGCCGAGCCACGCGAGGAAGAGACAGAACGCAGCAGCACCGAGCGCCGCGACCAAGCGCATCGCGCGACGCGCGGGCTCGGGCCACGTGCGCTCGAGCGCCTCGAGGCGGATGTGCTTGCCCTCGTGCACGCAGATGCTCGCGCCGAAGAAGCCCACCCAGAGCACCATCAGCATCGAGAGCTCTTTTCCCCACGTGTACGCCTCGGGGAAGTGGTTGAACGCGAGCCACACGAAGCCGGGCGTGAGCACGAGCGCGATCGCACCGACCTGACGCGTCCAGCCCTCGGGCTTGGTGATCACGAGGTGCCGGATGTAGAGGCCCGCCGCGATCGCGTAGAGCGCGAGGTAGACGTCGCGCGACTCGAGCCAGAGCAGCATCGCGCAGAACACGCCGACGCCGGCGGCGCTCGCGAGCGCGAGCACGAGCGCCGACGCGGGCACCGCGAGCAGCTTCTTGCCGAGGTGTCGCTCGGCCGTCGCGAAGCCGGCCCACGCGAGCGCGATGCCCACGACCGAGCCCACGATCGGGGCGAGCGTGCCGTCGTAGAACGCGCGTTCGGGGCTGTCGGCCGCGACGCCGGCCATCGACGCGAGGAGCCGGCCGATGCGGCTGTCGGGCGCGATGAGTCGGCGGTGGATCACGTCGACGAAGACCATCGTCGTCATCGCGATCAGGAACACGGACACGAGAGACTTCTCGGCGCGGAACAGCGCGTCGTCCGCGCGGCGCAGCATGGACGTCTCGCTCTTCTCGATCTTCTCGGTGGTCGTCATCGGCTACTCCACGAACGAAAGGACGACGCGACGTGACGTCGGCCGCGTGGCGCGCCGGATCACCGTCGTGTCGAGTCGGGGCTCGGGGGAGCGATGCTCAGTGCGTGTCGGCGTGATCGAGACGGGTTCGTCCGACCCTTCGTCGACGTGAGATCGAGATCCTGCGCCTTGCCGCGCGATCGAACGCGACCTCGCGCCGCGTGCTCGCGAGCGGGTGCTTCGCTTCGCTGGCGATGCCCGGAGCGCTGACGATCAGGACCGGGAGCCCGGCGCGTCGTCGCGTGGCGCGGACGCAGGGCGAGTGCGTCGACTGGGGCGCGTGGGCCACGCTGAACGCGGGCGCCACGTCGTACGCGTCGGGGCATGCCTCGGTCGTCACGATCTCGACGGCGTGCACGGGCGCCTCGACGACGAGGGCCGCGAGCAGCGCAGCGACGAGGCAGTGACGGAGCATCGAAGGCCCCGATGCTACCGAATTTCCGACGTCGCTGCGTTCACTGCGAGGGAGGCTCTTCCGGCGCGGTCTCGTCGGCGAGGCGCATCATCTCCTCCATCGAGACCTGACCGTCGCAGTCGTAGTCGCCCTCGATGCCGTTCGTGCACGCCGGGCGCGAGGGCGTGTCGCTCTCGCCGTCGCCGCCAGACGGCTCGTCGGCGAGGCGCATCATCTCCTCCATCGAGACCTGGCCGTCGCAGTCGAAGTCCCCCTCGATGCCGTTCTCGCAGCGCACCGTCTCGACGACGTCGTCGTCGTCGTCGTCGTCGTCGTCGTCGTCGTCCATCTCGTCGCCGGTCGTCTCTTCGGCCCGCACCGGGGGCACGAACGCGGGCGAGCCCGTGATCCAGCGCCCGAAGTCGCCCGAGATCGGCGGGTAGTACGTGATGACGAGGAGGCCGATCATCATGAGCGCGATGAACGGCAAGACGCTCCGAATGATGTAGCCGAGCGGCTTGTTGAAGAGCGTGACCGCGACGAAGAGGTTCAGGCCGACGGGCGGCGTGAGGTAGCCGATCTCGAGGTTCACGATGAAGATGATCCCGAGGTGCAGGGGATCGATCCCCAGCGTCGCCGCGATGGGCGCGATGAGCGGAACGAAGATGAAGATCGCGCTCATGATGTCCATGAGGCAGCCCACGATGAGCAACAGCACGTTGATCATCAGGAGGAAGCCCATGCGATCGAGGTTCATCGCGACGAACCACTCGGTCAGCACGTCGGGCACCTCGGCCTGCACGAGGAACTCGCCGAAGCTTCGCGCGACCACGAGGATCACGAGGAAGCTGCCGAGCATCACGCCGACCTCTTGGAACACGCCGAAGAGATCGCCGGGCTTGATCGCGCGGTGCAGGAAGAGCTCGACGATGGCGGCGTAGACGACGCTCGCCGCCGCGGCCTCGACGGCCGTGAAGATGCCGAAGTTCGTGCCGAAGAAGATGAAGAAGGGGAAGAGCAGCGACCAGAACCCGTCGCGCGTGGCGGTCAGCAGCACCTTCGTGTCGAACGTGTCGCGCGGCGTCTTGTCGACGACGCCTCGAAAGATCGAGTAGCCCATGAGGATGCCGCCGATGACGAGGCCGGGCCCGTAGCCGGAGGCGAAGAGATCTTCGACGCGGATCTGTGTGGTCGTGTTGACGATCGCGTACACGATCATCGGGATCGAGGGCGGGATGAGGATGCCCAGCGAGCCCGACGACGTGACGAGGCCGTGCGTGAAACTCGGCTTGTAGCCAGCCGCGATCATCGCGGGCGCCATGACGCCGCCGATCGCGACGACGGTGGCGGGGCTCGAGCCCGAGATGGCCGCGAAGATCATGCAAGCGAGCACGGCGCTGATCGCGAGGCCGCCGGGCATCCAGCCGACGAGCGCGCGCGCGAAGCCGACGAGGCGCTTGCTGATCTCGCCCTTCGCCATGATCGCGCCCGACAGGATGAACAGCGGGATCGCGAGCAGCGCCTCGTTGTCGGCGAGGCTGACGATCTGCTCCACCATCGGCGTGAACTCGCCGACCGTGGAGGACTGCTCGGGGAGCCAGATCACGAAGCACGCGACGGTCACGAGGCCGAGCACCGCGTAGAGCGGGAGCGCCAGCAGCGCGCCGGTGAGGATCACTCCGACGAGGCGTCCAGTGTTCCCGCCGATCGCGAAGAGAACGACGATGATCGCGAGCACGACCAAGAACGCGATGGGGCGCTTGGGCTTCGCTTCGGTCTTGGGAGCTTCCTCGGCGGGCTTGTCCGTCCCAGCGCTTGCGGCCGCGAGCTTCTCCGCGTCCTCCATGCCTTCGGCCTTCGCGGTCATGCCGTAGCTGCCGCCGGTCAGCGCGCTGATCGCGGCCGCGATCGAGCGGATCGCCGTGAGGCCGAACGCGATCGGCACCACCATCGTCTGCACCCACTGCGGCAGCCCGGTTTGCGTGAGCTCGCCGCCGATGACCCTCTGCTCACCGAGGTAGATCGTGCCGAGGTAGCCGAGGAAGGCGGCGAAGAGCGCGGCCACCACGTGGCCGATCGCCGCGATGATGTGCTTCTGGGCCTCGGGGTGCGTCTTCTCGAGCGCCTCGAGGCGGATGTGCTTGCCCTCGTGCACGCAGATGCTCGCGCCGAAGAAGCCCACCCACAGGGTGAAGAGCATCGAGATCTCTTTGCCCCAGCCGTACCCCTGCGGGACGTGGTTCAGGCAGAACCACACGAAGATCGGCGTGCCGACCGCCACGCCCGCCAGGCGGCCCTGCCAGCCGTCTCGCTTGTCGCGCCACTGCGCCACCGCGTAGGCCGCGATCGAGAGGCCTCCGACCACGAGCGTGAAGGTGCTCGAGGAGACGGCGACCATCAGCCAGCCCACCAGCGCGAGGCCTGCGCCCGTGACGACCGTGAGCACCACGGCGCTGCCCGGGATGGTGAGGAACGGCTTGCCTCGTCCGCGCTCCGCGGAGCTCCACGCGAACCACAAGATGGCGGCCGAAAGCACGACCGAGACGATGGGCGCGACGGTGCCATCGATCATCGCGCGGGTCGGCTCGTCTTCGATCCCCGCGAGGCGCGCGATGAGCTGGCCGACCTTGGAGTCCGGGGCCACCAGACGTCGCTCGACGACGTCCGCGAAGCTCCCGAGCGTGATGAGCGTCAGGAACAGCGCGACGATCGACTGCTCGATCGCGAAGACACCGTCGTCGATGCGCGACAGCAGGGTCTTGGGCTTCTCGGCGTTCGCGTCTTTCTCGGTCCCAGCGCTCATGGCGCGGGATCATCACCGGACGTGGCCGGCGCGGGCAACGATCTCGCGAGCCCACCCTCGATCAGACGTACTCGACGCGGATCGTCTCCACGATCGCCTTGAGCGCCCCTCGTACGACCTCGGTGTCGCGGTGCTTCACGATCACGAAGCCGTCGCCCTCGTAGCTGTCGCTCTTGGGCGCGCCGACCGTGGGCAGCTTGAACTCTTCGATGAGGCCCGCGACCTTCTCCTGCGCGGCGTCGATGCCGAGCACGCGCGCGATGCGGCCGCGACCCATGCCGCGGAGGTACGCGCAGCCCACGGCGTACTTGCGCTCGTAGGGTCCATCGAAGGCCTGGTCGACGACGGCGCGCGCCCACGCGCGGTACGGATCGAAGTCGTGCGCGAGGCCCGTCATGCGCGTGATGTTCGCGCCCGGCGGGCGCTGCGCGATCTCGCCGATCGCGAGCGACTCGTCGGCGCGCTGGAACCACTCCATGTGGGTGAAGCCGCTGTCGAGGCCGAGCGCGGAGACGGCCGCGAGGCCCATCTTGCGCGGCGCGTCGTACTCGGGGCCGGAGATGTCTCGCGGCATGAGGCACTGCCACTGCATCCACGGGTTCTCGAGCACCTCGAGGCACGCGGGCAGGTAGTGCGAGATCGAGTGGAAGAGCGGCCTTCCTTCGATCGTGATCGTCTCGAAGCTGAACTCGCGCCCCTTGAGGAACTCCTCGGCGAGCACCGGTCGCTCACGGCTCGGCTGGATGGCCTCGAGCGCGCCGCGGAGCGAGCCCACGTCGGTCACGCGGAACGTGGCCTTGGCACCCATCCCTGCGGGCGGCTTGAGAACGATCGGGAAGCCGACGTCGTTCACGAACTCTTCGGCGTCTTTCCACGAGCACACGAGCTTGTGCCGCGCGGTCGGCAGGCCCGACGCCCGCAGCGCGTCCTTCATGCGCGCCTTGTCGCGAAAGAGATCAGCCGTCTTCGGGTCGGTGCCCGGGATGCCGAGCACGCTGCGCGCCTCGGCGAGCTGCACCTGGAGCGGCTCGAGGATCCCGGCGAGGCGATGGATCGGCCCGTGACGCTTGGTGAGCACGCGGCACGCGTCGACGAGGTCTTGCGCGGAGAGGCCATCGGACACGCGCACGAGGTCCGAGAACATGCGCGCGTCATCGCCCTTGGGGCTCTCCTGCATCACGCCGAGCAGCCGCACGTTCGGCAGCCGCGAGGCAGCGCGCGCGAAGCGCATCGTGGTCTCGAGAGGAAAGGGCGCAGCGAAGACGACGTTCCGGATCATCGCCGCCGAGGATACACGCCGGTGCTGCCGACGGACGTGCGTCAGACGCGACGGTGGCGCTTCGTGACCGGTTCTACGACCGCATAGACGCCCGAGCTCGTCCGGCGGATGCGGTCGGCGACGAGCTCGACGATCGCCTTCGCGTTCGCGTTCTCCGGCACGACGAAGTCAGCCTCGCCCGCGTCCGTGCTCGAGGGCTCGGTCGCGGAGGGCGGGGCGGTCGGTCGTTCGGGGCGGTGGCCCACCTCTTGGGGATGCCCGAAGGCGCGGTCGGGGTCAACGGGGCCCCACTGCCGCGATCAGGTCCGTGCGCTCGATGTGAGGGGGCCGCGACGCACGAATCTTCCGGGGTCGGGTTGGAATTCGATGCGCCGCGGGACGACTCGATAGAGTCGTGTGCGTGGGACGCGGGCGATCGGAGGAACGACGATGATCGGAAGGAGCCTCGGTGCCGCATTCGTGCTCGCCATCATCTCGCTGGGAGGGATCTCGTGAGCTCGCGTGAGCGAGAGGGGAGGGTGGCGATGACTCGAAGGACGCTCGGTGCCGTGATGGTGCTCGCGATCACGATCGACGGATGCGCTTGTGAAACGGGCGATCCAGAGGTCGTCGACGCTGCGATCGATCCGAGCATCGACGCGAGGCTCGACGCGCCGGTGCCCGACGCGTGGGAGCTCATCGACATCGGCCGCGAAGACGGCGGTCCCGATGCCGAGGGCTCCTCAGAAGATCCGTGTCTGACGGCTCCGCGGGGCGAGGCGTGTGCGCGCGAGCTCTTGAGGCGCGTCGACGCCGCGCGATGCGAAGGAGAGCGGGCCTGCGGTCGACCGATCGGCGAGGACGGCTGTGAGATCTTCTTTCCGGCTGAGGGCTCTTGGCTCCTTCGCGCGAGCGAGGAGGAGCTCACGCTCGTTCGCTTGGGTCTGCTCGAGATCGTCCCCGAGACGGCCGCGTGCCTGGCCGAGCGCGTGCGAACGTGCTCGACCGAAGACCCGGCCACGTGCGGGACGCTCTTCCGACCCGTGGGCGCTCCCATGGAAGGTGACGTCTGCCGTGACGATGCCGAGTGCGGTCCCTCGATGTACTGCGACGGCATCGAGCGCGAGCGGCTACCGCCTGGTGGGGAGCTCTGCGTGGTCGGGACCTGCACGTTGCGCGTGGCCGCGGGCGAGCCGTGCGCGTTCTTCGATTTAGAGCCCACCGCTCGCCCGGTCGGTCCCTGCGTGGCCGGCTCGGTCTGCTGGGAGGGGACCTGCACACCAATCGTTGATGGAGTTCCGGCAGCCCCAGGGGAACGCTGCAACGCGATGCGCGAAGAGGACGGCCTCGTCTATCGCTACTGCGCCGGCTCTGCTCGCTGCGCTGGCTTTACCAACGAGCAGGTCTGTTACGCGTCTGCAGAGCTCGGGCAGGCGTGCGGCGAGGACATCTACTGCAGCCTCGACGCGGAGTGTCGCGCTGGCGTGTGCGTGCCGGGCATTCGGTTCGGTGGTCGCTGCGGCGACCACGACGGCTGGTGCATTGGAACCGGCTTCGGCAGCGCGTGCATCGACGGGATCTGCGTCCCCAACGCGCGGCGCCTCGGTGAGGAGTGCTTCCACGGCGACCATCAGCCCTGTGTCGAGGGTGTCTGTGCACCGCAGGAGGACGATCCGACGAACATCTGTCAGCCGTCGCTGAGGAGCGCACCTGGGGGCTACTGCCGTCGCAACGACGATGACTGCGTCGGCGGAGTCTGTTGCTGGTCGACGTGCGTCGCCGTCGGTGACGGGCCCGTGAGTTGACCGAGGTACCTGCCGAGATCGAGCGTCTCTGGTCGACGCGCATCGACGATGCGCTCGCGCGCCTCCATGCGGCCTCGCACGACGTCGCGAAGCTGGACGACGAGGATCACGACGTCGTGGTCCTGTGGCGTCTCGAGGCCGATGTGAACAACGGCGGCTTCATGCAGTTCCTCTGCAACTGGGGAGATCCCACCGTGCAGCGATCCATCCGCGTGCTCGACGCCATCGGCGCCACCCGCATGCACGCGATCGTGCGACGCATGCGTGCCATCCTCGATCGGCTCGAAGACGACCCGCGCGTCACCAATCTCTGGGATCTCTACCCGGCGATGACGGCCGCCGAGCACGCGGAGATGTGGGAGCTCGATCAGGCGTTCTGGGCCTACCCCGACGATCTCCCGCGTCTGGCCGTCGTGCGGTACGTGCGCTGATCGCCGCGATCGGCGTGGATGGCGCGCACTCGTTCTTGGTACCGTGCGCACACCATGCGCGTCGTCTTCCTCCAGCCGAACTATCCCCCCGAGATGCAGCAGTACACGCGAGGCCTCGCCGAGGTCGGCGTGAAGGTCTACGGCGTCGGTGACTCCCATCCCGACTCGCTCGCGCCGATGGTGAAGAAGGCGCTGTCGGGCTACCTCCACGTGCCGCGCATCATGGATGAAGAGGACGTCGTCGAGCGGACGACGCAGTGGCTCAAGGGCGTCGAGATCGATCGCGTGCTCGCGAACTGGGAGCCGCTCGTGATCCTCGCGGCCAAGATCCGCGAGCGCTGGGGCGTGCCCGGCATGAGCGTCGACACCGTGCGCGGCTTCCGCGACAAGCAGCTCATGAAGGAGCGCGTGCGCGCCGCGGGCCTTCGCACGCCGCGCTCGTGCCGCGCGACGACGAAGAACGAGATCTGGGCCGCGCGCGAGGAGATGGGCTACCCGATGATCGTGAAGCCGATCGCGGGCGCGGGCTCCGCGGACACCTACCGCGTCGAGTCCGACGCCGAGCTCGAGAAGGTGCTCGCGCTCACCGCGCACGTCTCCGAGGTCAGCTGCGAGGAGTACATCGAGGGCGAAGAGTTCACCTACGACACGATCTGCGTCGGCGGCCGGCCCATCTACGAGAACTGCACGCAGTACCTGCCCAAGCCCCTCGAGGCGCGCAGCCACGAGTGGATCAGCCCCGTGGTGATCACCCTCAAGGACATGAACCAGCCGCACGCGCGCAAGGGCATCGAGCTCGGTCGCAACGTGCTCCGCGCGCTCGGCATGGGCGACGGCTTCACCCACATGGAGTGGTTCTATACGAAAAAGGGCGAGGCCGTGTTCGGCGAGATCGGCTGCCGCCCGGGCGGCGCGCGCATCGTCGATCAGATGAACTACACGAGCGACGTGGACCTCTTCCGCGAGTGGGCGCGCGTGGTGTGCTGGCACGCGTTCGATGCGGACGCGACGCGTCGCTACAACGCAGGCATCATCTTCAAGCGCGCGAAGGGCCAGGGGCGCATCCAGCAGATCGTCGGCCTGAGCGCGTGGAAGCAGCGCTGGGGCAACTGGATCGTCGAGGACGAGCTCCTTCGTCCGGGCACGCCGCGCCGCGACTGGAAGCAGACGCTTCTCTCGGACGGTCACCTCATGTGCCGCCATCCGGACTGGGACACCGCGAAGGAGATGTGCTTCGACGCGGCGCAGAACATCACGCTCTACGCGGGCTGACCCCGACGGCCGCCGCCGCCACTGCTGACGCGTGTTGCCGTCGGTCGGTGTACGACGTAGCGTTGCAACATGTCGTACACGCTGACGGTGCGAATCGACGACGCGCTCGCCGCGCGGCTCGAGGACGCGGCGAGCAAGGCCAACGAGCCGGTGAGCGTCGTCGTGCGGCGCGCCGTCTCGTCGTACATCGAAGGCACGACCGACCGACGCGCGACCACGATGCTTCGGGCGGCGGGAACGATCCGGGGTAGCGGGAGCTCGGCCACGAACGAGAACGTGCGCAAGGCTCTCGCGAAGCGCCGCCGTCGCGCGATACGCGCGCTGATGCCCTGAGCTCAGTTGTCCGCGGCGCAAGCGCCGCGAGATGGGGGCTCTGCCCCCAAACCCCGTACGACGATTCGATCCCGAGAAACGAAAGTTTCTCGGTCTCGCAGTTGTCCGCGGCGCAAGCGCCGCGCGTTGGGGGCTTCACCCCCAAACCCCGTACGACAGTTCGAGCCCGAGAAACGAAAGTTTCTCGGTCTCTCAGGCCTCGATCCACACCGAGTCGCCGAACTCGTGGGTGCGGAAGCGCTCCTCGGCGAGCCGCCGATCCGCGCGCGTGAGCACCTCGTCGCTCGCGAAGGCGCGCAAGAGCTCGCGGTGGCTGGTGCCGGGCTCGTGCGTGCCCGAGACGATCACGTCGATCACGCGCAGCACGCTCGCTGCGCCGATGCGCTGATCGGCCACGCCGTGTCGCTCGCCGGTGAGCGGGCCGTCGGACACCGCGTGCTCGAGCGCGCGCACGACGGTCGTGCCGATCGCGATCACGCGGCCGCCGTTGGCGCGCGCCTCGGTGATCGCGAGCGCGGTGTGGCGCGGGATCGCGTACGGCTCGTCGAGCGGAAAGCGCGCATCGAGCGCTGGATCGCCAGTCGAGCTGAGGCCGGCCGCGTGCGTGAGCGTCGCGAAGCGCGCGGCGCGCGAGCGGACCGCATCGAGCGTGGCCCAGTCGAGCACGAAGCCCGCGGACGGCGGCTCGAACGCGACGGGCGGCCCGGCGAGCACCGTCCACACGTCCCACAGCGCGAGCTGCTCGGGGACGTGCGCGTACTGCACGGGACGCCCCACGCGCGCGAGCGTCGACCAGAACGCGCGCGAGTCCGCCCCGAAGTCGAGGCGGACGAACCGTGGATGATCGAGGCGCGCGAGCACGGACGCCGTGAGCGCGCTGCCTTCGATCGCGAGCACGTCGCCCGTCTCGATCGCCGGCGGGAGCGCGCGGTCTTCGGTGCGCGTCGTGTGATCGCCCTCGCCGAAGATCACCGCGTCGAACACGACGTCGCGCGGATCGAGCGAGGCCCGCGCCGCAAGGCGGATCTCGATCGGAAGGCCCGTCCGCGCGTGACGTGCGCGCAGGCTGCCCGGCAGCGTGGCCGCGTCGTTCGCGATCACGAGATCGCCCTCGCGGAGCAGCTCGATCCAGCTGCGTCGGGCGAGCGTGCTGATCGCGCCGTCTCGGTCGATCACGAGCAGCCGTGCGTCGTCGGGGCGCTGGACCGGGGTGCTCGCGGCGACGAGCGTGAGGGCCGCTTCCATCGATGGCTCCATCGAGGCGCGCGGGCTCACGACCGCACCGCTTGTCGCGCGTCGATCACCGCCGCGAGCAGCTCACGCGCGGAGTCGTCGGGGCGCTTCAAGGACGCGCGATCCGAACCAGGGAGAGCGAGCTCGTGGAGCGCCGTGTCCATGTCGCCGGGGTCGAGCGCGAGCACGCGCACGCCGACCGCGCCGAGCTCTTCGTCCCAGATCGCCGAGAGGTGCGAGAGGCCCGCCTTGCTCGCGCCGTAGGCGCCCCAGCCCGCGTACGCGCTCTTGGCCGCGTCGCTCGACACGTTGAGCACGACGCTCGCGCGACCCTCGCGCGCCGCGGTCGCGAGCGGACCGAGCAGCACCTTCGTCAGACGAAACGGGCCGACGAGGTTCGCCGCGAGCGCGGCCTCGAGGTCCTCGCAATCGGTGTCGCCGAGCGGACGCAGCGGCACGGGACCGAGGCTCGAGGCGTTGTTGACGAGCAGATCGATCGCGCCGCTCCGCCCGACGCTCGCGCCGATCTCGATCGCGATGCGGTGGATGTCCTCTTTCTTCGCGACGTCGCCGACGATGCCCACCGCGCCCGTCTCTCTCGCGACCTCTGCGACACGCTCGCTCCCTCGCGCAACGAATGCGACCTCCGCACCGCCGCGTCGCAGCGCGCGCACGAGCGCGAGGCCGAGGCCCGAGGTCCCTCCGGTGATCACCGCGCGAAGGCCCAGCAACGCCCCACCCGTGGCCGTCCGATTGTCCAATCCATCGACATGCGTGTTCGTCATGGTCCGCCGTCCTTCGTTTGATGAGGCACAGCGTGAGCGACGAAGTCCGGCGGGTCGCTTGCGGTGTCCAACGGATTGGCAGAACGTCCAGCAGATGACCGACACCGACGACGCGCGCCGCGTGGCCGCGCACCTCGCGAGGAACCTCCTCGGCCTGCGTCACGCGCGCGCGCTCACGCAGAGCGAGCTCGCGAAGGCGGCCGACGTGCCGCGCTCGACGATCGCGAACCTCGAGTCGGGCGCGGGCAATCCGTCGCTCGCCGTGTTGGTGAAGGTGAGCCGCGCGCTCGGCGCGCCGATCGACGAGCTCCTGAGCTCACCGCGCGCGAAGGTGCGCCGCTGGAAGAACGAGGAGCTCGGCGCGCAGAAGCGGGGACGTGGCGTGGTGATGACGCCGCTCGTGCCCGAGCCGGTTCCCGAGGAGCTGCTCGCGACGATGGACTTCGCGCCCGGCGCGGTGATGGGCGGCACGCCGCACCTGCCGGGCACGCGCGAGTACTTCACGCTGCTCGACGGCGAGGTGGTCATCGTGATCGCGGGAGACGAGCACGCGCTCACGGCGGGCGACGTGCTCGCGTTTCCGGGCAACGTGCCCCACAGCTACCGCAACGGGAGCACGAAGAAGGCAGCGCGCGGCGTCTCGGTCGTCATCCTCGCGAAGGCCGGCGTGTGACTACAGCGGGGCCGAGTCGATGTGGACCCCGGGGTGCAATCCCGGGGCAGTGAGACTGGTCGCCCTTCGCGGCAAGCCCGCAGAGCGGGCTGGGTCGTCCACCGACGAGAGTCGATGGAGATCGCGTCGAGCGAAGTAGGTCCACGATGCCTCGAGCGCCGCGTTCGGGCACTCCAGCGTCTTGAGGCGACGAACGTCGCGCAGCCCGTCCTTCCAGGCGAGCGCCGCCTCTCGGCTCGCGTTCCGCTCGAGAAACGTGAACGTCTCGATGATCACGGGAACCGAGGTCGCGAGCTTTGCGCCAACCGCCTCCAGCGCATCCCAGGTCTCCACGGCGCGCGCGTGGAGCGGATCTCGCTGGAGCGCGAGCGCGATCCACGCGCCGCTGTCGACGAACACGCTCTCGCCCGCGCGGATCACCTCACGCCTCGTCGTAGATGGAGTCGTGATCGCTCGAGGTCGCCCGCACGGGTCCAGACCACACCGCCACGGGGCCGCGTCGCTCGGGTGTCAGCCAAGTTCGTTCGACGGCCTCGCGAACCAGCGATGCGACGGTGCGCTTCGACGACTTCGCGATGCGGTGGAGCGCGCGAAGGTCCTTCTCCTCGAGATAGACCTGGGTCTTGACCATGGGTGTCATCGTGGGGAGCGCGGTGACCAACGTCAACGAGCGATCACGACTCGTTCGGCACGAGCTGCCTCACGGAGACGATCTCCTGCAGCCATCCCGTCGTGTCGGTCCAGCCCACGCCCGCACAAACCCCGCAGAGGAAAGGCATCACGAGGCCTTTGATCACCTCCCAGCCGTCACCCGCGCAAGACTCGCACCGCGATGCATCGTTCGGTCGAGGAGGCATCAAAGTCAGCAGCTCGATCACGCCCGTCTTGCGTGCCCCGACACGGATCGCCGCGAACGCGTCGGCCCGGGTTCCCCGGCAGCCCCACCCCCCGTCGTCGTCCCACCACACGAAGCGACCGTCGGAGGTGAGGTACACCGGCGGTCCGAGACCGGGGTCGAGCATGAACGCGTCGAACGCGCGCTCGATCGGGTCATGCAAACCGTTCGTTTGCCGTTGGGAGCGCAGCGCCTCGAGCAGCGAGGGGCCGATCGAGACGAGCGGTGCCGAGACGAGGACCGTCGGCACGTGATCACTCGCCGATCAGGGTCGTGAGGCTCTCGATGCGGTCGGGGGCGCCCATGCTCGCGGTCATCACGGCTTCGCTCGCGCTGTCGGGGATCGTGCGGACGAGCTCGACGTTGAGCTGCATCGGGTCGCGCGTGATGTTGTCCGTCCAGCCCGAGATCCACTCCATCTGAGTCAGCGCGCGGAAGCGGCGCTCGAAGCAGTCGTCGGTGTCGTAGTCGATCAGCGTCGCGAAGATCGACAGCGTGCCGTCGCCGTTGTCGACGAGCTCGATCGCGCGCGCCTGCGACGGGAAGTCGGCGATCGCGCTCGTCATGATCTCCCAGTAGCCCGGGTGCGCTGCGTCGGGGCCCGCGATCGCGTGGATCTGGTTGTCGTGCGTGTGACCGACCAGCCACGCGATCACCTCGGAGCGCGCGGCGACGATGTCCTCGATCTCTTCGCCCGTGAGCGCGCCCGGCATCGGCGTGTCGCCGAGCTGTCCGGGGAACACGTCGATCGAGCGCGTCGAGTGGTGTGACGCGAGCATCACGAGCACGCCGTCGTCCACGGCCCGATCGAGCTCGGGGATCAGCCAGCCGTCGACGAAGCTCTGGAGCACCATGCCCTCCGAGCCGCCCGCGCGATCGCTCGTGTCGATCGCGAGGATGCGCAGCACGCCGGGCACCACGTCGTACGCCCAGTTCGCGCCCATCGACGTGTCGACGTCGCCCGTCGGCGGATAGCCGTGCCCCGACGGGCCCATCGGACCGTCCGCGGTCGCAGCGCGCACTGTGGCCACGATCTGATCGCGCTCGATGATCTCGCGTCGCGCGTCGGCCGCGAGCATGCGTCGCGAGACCGGCGCGTACCACTGACGGTAGTCGCGCGTGCCCGAGATCGGGCTCGTGCCGAGCGCTTGCTCGCGGTTGCGATCGCTCGGCGCGTTGATGCCCACGACCTCGACGTCGTGGTTGCCGGGCACGTAGAGCCAGGGCGCGGGGAACGGCGTGGGATCGAACGGATCCTTCGGGTCGTTGTCGGGGCCAGGCACCGGATCGTCGTCGTCGCCCGAGTCCGTGTGGAGACCCGGGTCGCCGTTCATCAGCTCGATCACCCAGTCGAGCTCGTTCTGCTGCGCGCTGTCGGCGCAGTCACCGGTGATGATCGCGAAGTCGAGCGGTCGATCGGGCGCGAGGATGCGCTCGAACGTGCGGCTCATCGCGGACACGGCGCGCGGCAGGTAGGCCTCTTGCGAGCGCAGGCCCGAAGGGATCGTCGGGTTGTCGAGCGAGGAGAGGCGCGAGGGCGACTCGTCGTCGACGAGCTGGAAGTCCGAGAGGTGCGCGAGCCACGCGAGCGAGTGACGTCCCGTCGTCGCGCTCGAGGTCGCGCCGAGATCTTCACGGTGCACGTGCGTCATCGCGGGGCCGGCCTCGACAATGTGGAGGCCCATGCCGCGGTAGAGCAGTTCGCCGTCTTCTTCGGCGGGGTTCTCGGGGCCCGCCATCGGGAAGCGATCCATGCCCGGCACGTACGTGCCGTCGAGCGTGCTGGCGAAGTGAGGGAGCGCGCTCGTCGGCTCGGCAGGGTCGGTGTCGTCGCAGCGCGGCAGGCGCAGCCCGCCGTGCATCTCGGCGTCGATCACCGGCGCGTCGGTCGAGGCCGGCGCGTCGTCGCTCTCGCTCGCGTCGATCGCGACGGCCGCGTCCGGCATGTCGTTCGGGCCGGGACAACCCGCGGCGGAAGAAGCGGCGACCGCCGTGGTCGTGAGGGCGAGGAGCAAGCGAGGTGCGCGCATGCATCGAGGCTACACCTCGGTGACAGCGCCGTGTCGGGCGCGTGGCGGGGAGAGTTTCCTCGCGGCCGTCAGGGATAGAACTCGTCGGCGCCGATGTCGCAGACCATCTCGTTGGGGCGCACCTGCGCGTCGAAGTCCGTGCGCGGACAGCTCATGGACGTGCCGCTGTTGCGACACGCAGAGCTCATCGGCAGGCGCCATGCGGCGGTGAGGTTGCAGTCGGCCACGATGTTCCCGCCCGAGGTGCCGCCCATCATCATCGTGTTGATCTGCGTGGCGGTGGACAGCGCGGTGGTGCCCTCGTCGAGGTAGAGGGCGAGCATCGACGCGGTGAGATCGCGGAGCGCGTTGTTCTGGAAGAACGCGAGGTCGGCGTTGGCGCCGCGCTCGATCACTGGGTTGGTGACGCCGCCCGTGCCGATGTTGCGGATGATCGTGTTCCGAACGATGCCGAGCGGACCGGCCACGGCGCCGGGCGCGCCGTTGACGACCAGGCCGATGCGCGCTCCGCACGTGACGCAGCCGCTGTACTCGACGGTGTCGTTCACGAGGGTCGGGAACGGGCTCGCCACGATGCCGGCGCTCTGATCGTAGCGGATCACGGTGACGACTCCGTTGAACGCCGCGCTGCCCGCGCTCGCGCCCGAGTCGCGCACCACGCAGTTCGACAGCGTCGAGCTCGTGCTCTCTAGGAAGACCGCGTCGAAGCGCCCCGTGGTGCCTGCCGTGGTCGAGCCGCCGGGGCCGACGATCATGCAGTCGTCGACCGAAGGCGAAGCGTCGTCGAGATCGAGCGCGCTCGCGACGGTCGCACCGCCGCGGAGGTTGCCCGACTGGATCGTGCTCGTGTTGATCGACGCGCAGCCGTTCGTCAGACAGCGCATGCCGTAGGCCGCCACGTCGACCGAGCCGACCGTGCCCTGCACGAGCGTGGCGTTGCGTACGACGCACGCGCTGTTCGTGCTGCACTCGATGCCGGTGCACGTGCTGCCGCGCTCGCAGCCGATGTGGCGGCCGCCGTCGATCACGGGCGCGCACCTCGCGCCCGTGCTGAGGATCGCCGTGCGCGCGCTGGTGAGGAGCGGCGAGGAGCCCGCGTCGAAGCCGCCGTCGCTGCTCGTCATCGTGAACGTCGGCGCGCCCGCGCAGCCCTCGAGTCGGATGCCGACGCTCGAGGAACCGCTCGTGCCGGTGCCTCCGCCGCCGAACGACGTCGTCATGGCCGTGAAGCCCGTGAGGTCACCGCTGCCGTGGAAGCCGAAGCCGCTCGTCGCGCCGCCCGTGCCGCGCACCGAGCCGCCGCTGAACGTGGTGCCTCCGCAGTCGACGCAGCGAACGCCGTAGGCGGTGGTGGGGAAGGACGCTGCGCCGCTCGGAGCGAGGCCGCCGATCGCGGTGTTCGTGAAGCGCGGCGCCGAGGCCTCGAGGCTCACGCTGACCGCCGTGCCGGACGCGATGCCGTTCGCGCGGATCGTGCCGTTCGAGATCGCAGGCGTGGCCGTCGCGCCGGGGCTCTCCACGACGCGAAGGCCGATCGCCGTGGCCGCATCACCCGCGTTGATCACGACCGTGTCGAGCGCGGGGGAGGAGTCCGTGATCGTGATCGCGGACGTCGTCGCGGCACCGCCTGCGCGATCGAAACCATCGACCGTCATGCGGCGCATCGTGGTGCCGCTCGTGAGGCCGGCGGGGAAGGAGACGCCGTCGTCGTCGATGTCCTGGATGCCCGTGGTGCGGGCCGCCGTCACCGTCCACGTCGTGCAGTCGAAGCCGCCGTTCACGTCGGTGCCCTCGACCATCGTGACGTCTTCGGTGAACGTGCTCGCGCCGGCCGCCGCGGTGTCGCAGACGCAGACGTCGGCTCCGCCGCCGAGGATCCCGGCGTTGGCGATCGCGCTCGTGATCGAAGGAAGCGGGGCCGTCGGCGTGCCCGGGTTCGAAGCGAGGCCCGCGCTCGAGACGAACGTGCCGCGGCAGATCAGCGAGCCGCCGACGCAGGCCGTGCGGCTGATGCAGTTGCCGACGTCGGTCGCGCCCATGCACGCCACGCCACCGCCGGGGTTGCCCTCGTCCGTCGCGCCGTCGCAGTCGTCGTCCATGCCGTTGCATGTCTCGACGTTGTCGGTGCTCGTGTCGGTGCACGACGATCCGCCGGACACGTCGCACGCCCACGCGCCCTCCTGGCACGTGTCGCTGTCGGGGCCGTCGCAGCGCATGCCGACCATGAAGCCCTCGTCGGCCATCATGTCGCAGTCGTCGTCCGTCGTGTTGCAGACCTCGATCGTGTCGCCGCTCGTGTCCGAGCAGATCATCATGCCGCTCGACGGATCGCACATGGTGGTGCCTTCGTCGCAGCCGTCGGCGTCCGCGCCGTCGCAGTCCATGCCGAGCATGAAGGTCTCGTCGCTCGTGCCATCGCAGTCGTCGTCGAGCGTGTTGCAGAGCTCGGCAGCCGACGCGACCTCGCCCACGCACGCGCCCCACGCGCCGGTCGCGCAGGTCTGCGTACCCGCGGTGCACTCGCCCACGTCGGTGCCGCACGGCTGCGTCGCGCCGTCCACGCACGCGCAGGTCTCGTCGGTCACACCGTCGCAGTTGTCGTCGCGTCCGTTGCACGCTTCGGCCACCGCGGTGACCTCGCCCGCGCAGAGGCCCCACGCGCCGCTCGCGCAAGTCTGCGTGCCGGAGCTGCACTCGCCGACGTCCGAGCCGCAAGCCTGCGTGTCGCCATCGGTGCAGGCGCAGCCTTCGTCGATCGCCTCGTCGCAGTCGTCGTCGACCCCGTTGCAGGCGTCGGTCGGAGACGGCGGGACTTCGTCTTCACACGCGCCGTACGCGCCATCCGTACACGTCTCGTAGCCGACGATGCACTCGCCCACGTCGGTGCCGCACGGACGCTGCGTGCTCTCGTCGATCGTGCCGTCGCAGTCGTCGTCGGCCGCGTTGCAGGTCTCCGGTCCCGTCGCGACGCAGGGTCCGGTGTCGAGCCCAGGCGCATCGATCGGAGGGCGACCCGCGTCGTTCGGTCCGGTGTCGGACGTCGGTCCTCCGTCACGTCCGCCGACATCCGGCACGGGTCCCACGTCCCCGGCGTCGACCGGATCGACGGGCATGTTGCCCGCGCACTCGCACGCGGAGAGCGGTGCGAGAAGTGCCAGTGAAGCAGCGAAGCCCAGCGTCTGGCGAAGCGTCATCGTGTCCCTCGAGGGCCGAAGAAAAGCCCGGAAGAAGCCCAACAGAACCCAGCCGCGGGGCCGAGCCAAGGAGGCGCACGTGTGCACACGCCCGCCGCGGCAGCCCCGAGCAAGCACTGAGCCACGAGACGCGCATCGACGAACCGCGGGAAACCTCGGACGTCGATGGTGGTCAGCCCGCGGCGCGTGAAAAAAGTGCAGGCCTCACGAACGAAGTAGCGACTCTCGCCGACTCGCGAGACTCGCTCTCAACCCTCGTCGCCGAACACCACGCCGAGCGCGCGCGCCGTCTCGACGAGCTGACAGCTGGGCTCGACGCGCTTGGGATCGCGGATCGCGTCGACGATGGGGATCGCGACGATGTCGTCGCCCCGCAGCGCCACCATGTGATCCCACTTCCCCGCGGCCACGAGATCAGCGGCCGCATGACCGAAGCGCGTGCCGAGGATGCGATCGAACGACGTCGGGCTGCCGCCGCGCTGCACGTGCCCGAGCACGGTCACGCGCATGTCGGCCTCGAGGATGCGCGAGAGCCCATCGCTCACGCGCTGCGCCGCGCCTTGGAGGCGAGGCATCGCGCCAGGCAGGTGCTCGAGCACGCTCGACTCGCCGCCCGCGGGCTTGGCGCCCTCGCTCACGACGACGATCGAGTACTTCTGTCCCTGCGATCGACGTCGCTCGACCATCCTCGCGATCGGCTCGATCCGGTAAGGGATCTCGGGAACGAGGATCGCGTCCGCGCCGCTCGCGAGCCCCGCGTGCAACGCGATCCAGCCCGCGTCGCGGCCCATCACCTCGACGAGCATCACGCGATCGTGGCTCTCGGCCGTGTCGCGCAGGCGATCGATCGCCTCCATCGCAATGCCGACGGCGGTGTCGAAGCCGAACGTCTGGTCGGTGGCTCCGAGATCGTTGTCGATCGTCTTGGGCACGCCGACCATCGGCAGGCCCTTCGAGAGGAGGCGGTGCGCGATGCGCATCGAGCCGTCGCCGCCGATGGTGATGAGGCCCTCGAGGCCGATCGACTTCGCGTTCGCGATCACGCGATCCGACACGTCGGTCTCGTGGTTCTTGCCGGCCGCGTCCTTCACCACGAAGCGGAACGGATCGCTGCGGTTCGACGTGCCGAGGATCGTGCCGCCGCGCGCGAGGATCTGGTGCACGTCACGCGTGCCCAGCCAGCGGTTGCCGTCGGGGCTGTGGTAGTCGAGATCGATCAGGCCGTTGAGCGCGTCCTCGATGCCGAAGAGCTCGAAGCCGTGTCGCTCGATGCCGACCTTCACCGCCGCGCGGATCACCGCGTTGAGCCCCGGACAGTCACCGCCGCCGGTGAGGATCCCGATCTTTCGCGCCATCGGCCGATGCTACTTCACGCCGCGGGTGCGGAGCCTCGCGCGATCAGGTCTCGGGTCGCGCGGGCTTGAGCTTGCGCGGCGGCAGGAGCTCGGGGCCGCGCTCGAGCTTCTTCGCCATGAAGATCGCGGCGTCGAGCTTGGTGAAGCTGCGGCGCCGGTAGAACGCGAGCGCGTTCTCGTTGTTCTCCGCGACCTCGAGCACGAGGTGCGTGCAGCCGTGTACCCGCGCGAGGTGCTCGAGCTGCTCCATCATGAAGCCGCCCACACCGCGGCCTTGGTACTCGGGGTGCGTCGCGAGCTCCTCGACGAAGAGGGGCTGCATGTCGCGCGACTCGAAGTAGCGCGGGTTGATCCAGTTGTCCGAGCCCGTGACCTCGTACGCGCACTCGGCGTAGCCGACGATCTGGTCGCCGACCTCGAAGACGAGCTGCTCGACGCCCTCGTCGTCGTACGTCTCTTCGAAGCGCTCCTTGCTGCGCGGGCGTTGGTACTCGACCGTCTCGCGGTTCACGTCGCGGAACGAGAGCTTGAGGAACTCCCACACGCGGTTCATGTCGCGGCGGTGCATGCGCCTGACGGTGAGCTCCGCGCCTCCGCTGGCGGCGTCGAACTGCGCGGACGCGATCTTCGTGTCGAAGACGTCGGGCTTGCGCGAGGCCTTCTTGGCGGCGGCGGGCGCAGCCTTCTTGGGGGCTGCCGTGGACTTCCTCTTCGTGGTCGCCATCGAGATCTACGCGGAGGCTATCGCACTCGCGTGAACGCCGGGGTCGTCGATTGAGGGCGCGGCTAATGCAGGATCTCGGGGCTCCGGTGGCGTCGCTTCGGGGCGAGCGGCGTCGCGAGAGATCCCGAGCAGCGCACCGCCCACGAGCGCAGGTGCCTGACCCGTGAGGTAGCCGACCAGCGCGAGCAGCATCGCGTCGGTCGTCGTGACCGTTCCATCGCCCGCCGACACGAGCAGCGCGACGGCGACGCCCTCGCGCACGCCGACGCCACCGATCGAGACGGGGAGCAGCACGGAGATCACGATCGCGTTGCCGACCGCGAGCAAGGTGAGCGGCGAGAGCGCGATGCCGACCGCGAGACCGCTCGCGGCGAACGTCGCCGACAGACACGCATGCGAGACGATGCCGAGGCCCAGCGCGATCGCGAGCGTCTTCATCGACGTGCCACCCGCGAGCGCCTCGGCGAGCTTGGCGGCACGACCGCGCAGCGGACCGGGGGCGAGCTTCGCGAGCGAGCTCGCGCGCCCAACACCCGAGGGCCCAGGGCTCGCGAGCACGAAGAGACCGACCAGCGCGACGCTCGCCATGCCGACGGCGACGAGCACGCCCACCATGCCGAGGCGCTCGAGCAGGCCGAACGGCAGGAGCAGCAAGCACACCGTCGCCATGCCCACGAGGCCGACGAGCTTCTCGACGAGGATCACCGCGCCGCTCGTCGCGTAGTCGTTCGTGCGTCGACCGATGTCCCACAGGC
This sequence comes from uncultured Sandaracinaceae bacterium, assembly GCA_964502175.1. Classification (GTDB taxonomy): domain Bacteria; phylum Myxococcota_A; class Polyangia; order Polyangiales; family Sandaracinaceae; genus JAFLCL01. The sequence goes on along the minus strand of CAZCVE010000021.1, from coordinate 23,898 downwards.
GGTAGCCGTCGAGGCCCGTCGTGGAGGGCGTGAACGCGCCGAGGAAGCGGCCGACGAAGAACGATCGGAAGAGCACGCTCCACGGCTGATCGATCCCGCGCGCCACGAGCAGCGTGCGCCAGCGGAGCACGCCCGCGCTCGCCGAGCCGAAGTGCAGCGCGATCGCCGCCAGCACCCAGATCGGCGAGATCTGCGCCGCGCGATCGAGCAGCGCGTCGACTCCGTCGCGCAGGACCATCTGCCGCACGAGCCAGCCCAAGAGGCCGACGGTGACGAGCACCTTCAGCGCGAGGAGCCAGCCGCGTCGCGCGCTCTTGGGCTTCGGCGTCGGTTCCGTCATGACAGCCGAATATCGACGGCGCGGCGCTCGGTCAAGTTCGCGGACCCCCGGAAACTGCCGGATCGCCACTCTTCCGCTATCATCGTGTCGCTCGGAGGGATTCGATGAGCCTGCTTCGTCGTGGATCGTTGTGTTGTCTGTCGTTCGCCGTGGGGATGTCGGTGCTCGCGCCCTCGGTGCTGGCACCGTCGGTGGCCCGGGCGCAGGAGGCCGTCGACACGACGGGGCTCTCCGGCGACGAGGAAGCGCGCATGCGCTTCGAGCTCGGTCGTCGCTACTACGACACCGGTCGCTTCGCGGACGCAGCGCGCGAGTTCTCGGAGGCGCACCGCCTGAGCGGTCGCACGGAGCTGCTCTACAACCTCTTCCTCGCCTACCGCGACGCGGGCGACGACCTCCACGCGGCCGAGACACTCCGCGCGTACGTGCCTTCGCTCGAGGCCGGTGAGCGACGCACGCAGCTCGAGGCGCGCCTGCGTGTGCTCGAGGCGCGCTTGGCGGGCGGCTCCGCGCCCGATCCGATCGGCGCACAGACCGACACGCCTCCGCCCGTGGATCCCGTGCCCGACACCACCACCGACACCACGCGCCCCGACGAGACGAGCCGATCTTCGGGTGGCGGCCTCGGCGTGATCCCGTGGGCGATCGTCGGCGTGGGCGGCGCGCTCATCGTGGCGAGCGTCATCACGGGTGTGCTCGCGCTCGACGCGCGCTCGACGCTCGAGCGCATGTGCTCGGCCGATGGCGCGTGCCCTCCGGGCTACGAGGGCACGCTCTCGGGCGGACAAGGACTCGCGATCGTGACGGACGTGCTCTGGATCACCGGCGCCGTCGCCGTGACGACGGGCGTCGTGCTCGCGATCGTCGACCTGACGTCGTCGAGCGGTTCGTCCGAACGAGCTTCGGTGGGTGGCGCGTGCACGAGCGACGGCTGTTTCGTCGCGGCCGGTGGGAGGTTCTGAGATGTCGCTTCTTTCTTCTTCTTCTTCCGCTTCCACGATCTCGCGCGTCGCGCTCTCGCTCTCGCTGAGGCTCTCACTGGGCCTCGCGCTGGGCCTCTCGCTGGGCCTGCCGCTCGCGGCGTGCACGGCGTTGACGAACTTCGGCGCCTTCCACGGCGGCGGTGGCAGCGACGCAGGCATCGATGCGGCCGTGAGCACCGACGACACCGGCGTGCCGGTGGACGCGTTCTCGGGCAACGACACGGGACCGCAGCGCGACACGGGCGTGCCGTCGGCGTGTGACCCGGCCTGCTCGGGCGACGAAGAGTGCTGCGGCGACGAGTGTGTCGATCTCACGTTCGACGTCACGAACTGCGGCGAGTGCGGGATGGTGTGTCCCGATCGCGACAACTCGACGCCCGCCTGCGACGAGCTGGGCTGCGACTACGACTGCGAAGAGGGCTTCGACGACTGCGATCTCGAGGAGTCCAACGGCTGTGAGCAGCGCCTCAACACCGCGAGCGACTGCGGCAGCTGCGATCACGCGTGCTCCGACGCGACGCCCGTATGCAACGCGGCGATCGGCACGTGCGTGAGCGGCTGTTCCGGCAGCGAGATGAACTGCGACGGCACGTGCGTCGACGTGAGGGGCTCGGACGTCACGCACTGTGGCTCGTGCACGACGGTGTGCGCGATGCTGCCGAACACGACACGCACCTGCGCGAGCGGCTCGTGCAGCTACGCCTGCGAAGGCAGCTTCGTGGACTGCAACGGTGACCTCGGCATGGCGAGCTCGGATGGCTGCGAGGCGACGAACCGCACGTTCTTCGCGGACTCGGACGGAGACGGGATCGGGACGGGCACCGGCATGGTCGCCTGCGCCCAGCCGGCCAACACGTCGCTGATGAACGGCGACTGCGACGACGCCGATCGGCTCGTCTATCCAGGAGCGCCGGAGCGTTGCAACAGCGCGAACGACGACTGCGACGCGAACATCGACGAGGGCTTCTCGTACATGGGCCTCGCCGTCGGCGCGCCGTGCTCGTGTGAGGCTGGCTCAGCGACGGCGACGGTCTCGTGCGCGACGGCGTCGACGGCGACCTGCACGTACCCCGCCGAGATCTGCAACGGCCTCGACGACGACTGCAACGGCGTCGACGACGAGCGCTTCGCGTGCGTGCGAGGCTCGAGCAGCACGTGCACGGGCACGGGTTCGATCTCGGGCTGCACGTACGCGGGCTCGGTCGTCTGCAGCGCGACGTGTACGGCGGGCACGTGCACGCCGCCGAGCGAGATCTGCGACACCATCGACCAGGACTGCGACGGCTTCGTCGACGAAGGCGCCATGACGCTCCGCGCGCCGGTCGGCGGCTTCGCCGACGGCGACTTCCGCACGCGCTTCGTCGCGGCGGGATGGCGCGACGCGACGAACGGCGGCGCTGCGCTGCTCTACCGCGACGAGGCAGGGACGGGGAACGTGCTGTCTCTTCGCTTCTTCGACAACACCGGCATGCCGACCGGCTCGATGGTCCGCATCGCGTCGTCCACGGTCGCGGAGACGGCGGGCGGCCTCGGCGTGTTCGCGCCGGCGGCGCTCGCGTGGGACGGCGCGCAGTGGCAGGTCTTCTACTTGATCTTCACCGCGACGGGCGGCCGAGTGAATCGTGTGTCGGTCTCGACGTCCGGCACGCTCGGCACGGTCATCCCCGAGAGCTTCACCGGTGCGACGTCCGTGGCCGCCGTGCGCGGCACCACCGGCGACATCGGCGTCGTGATCGGGAACCAGACACAGGTGCACGCAGGCGTGCTGCGAGCGGGCGCGTGGGTCGCGCCGCCGGCGGCCATCATGGCGGCGCGCTCGATGCTCGAGCCCATCCAGGTCTCGCCCATCCGTGGCGGCGCGTTCATGGCGCTGGCCTCGGATCGCACCGGCGGCGCGGCGCAGGCGATCGTCGCGCGCCTCTTCGATGCGGCGGCCACGCCCGCCAGCGTCTACGGCTACCTCAACGGAGGTCCGATCGAGGTCGACGTGCGAGGCGCGCTCGAAGCGACGTCGGGGCGCGTCGTCATGGTCTGGCGTGATCAGTCCACGGGTGCGCCGAGCGCCGCGATGATCGACACCAGCACGATGAGCTTCGTCACGAGCATCGTGAGCATCGGGATGAGCAGCAACGGTCCGCGCGTCGATGCGGCCGGAGGCGAGGTCTATCTCGGCGTCGCTCCCGACCTCCGCCGCCTGCGACCCGACACCGGTGTCCCGTACATGGAGATGTTCGACGGCAGCTGGTTCCCCGACATCGTGCTCGCCACGCCGTTGGCCGGGCAGCGCGCGCTCACGTTCGGCCTGTGGAACGCGCCCATCAATGGCTCCGCCACGCGCCGCTTCGGCTGCGGGCCCTGAGCGCGGTCAGTCGCTCTCGTACATCGCCTCGATCTCCTTGCCGAAGCTCGAGGCGACCTTGTTGCGCTTCACCTTGAGGGTGGGCGTGAGCTCTCCGGTGTCGATGGAGAGCGCGCGCCCACACAGCGTGAACTTCTTGATCTGCTCGACGCGGGCGAGCGACTCGTTGGCCACGTCGACGGCGCGCTGAACCTCCGCGCGCAGCTCGGGGCTCTCGTGGAGCGCGTCCGAGACCTTTCCCTTGCCTTCGAGGAAGCGCTTCGCGGCCTCGGGCTCGAGCCACACGAGCATCGAGAGGAACTTGCGGCGGTCGCCGATCACCACGCACTCGGCCACCACGCTCGACGCCGTCTTCACGGCCTCTTCGATGTTCTTCGGCGTGATGTTCTTGCCGCCCGCGGTGATGATGATCTCCTTCTTGCGGCCCGTGATCCACAGGAAGCCATCGTCGTCGAACTTCCCGAGGTCACCGGTGAGGAGCCAACCTTCGGCGTTGAGCGTGGCCTTCGTCGCGTCCTCGTCCTTGAAGTAGCCGAGGAAGACGTTCTTGCCGCGCACGAGGATCTCGCCGTCTTCCGCGATGCGTACGTCCACGCCCGGCAGCGGGATGCCGACCGATCCGAACTTCGTGCGACGCGCGAGGTTGAACGACGTGGGCCCGCAGTCTTCGCTCTGGCCGTAGATCTCCTGCACGAACACGTCGAGGCTCGCGAAGAACTCGACGATGTCCTTCGCGATCGGCGCCGCGCCGGACACGAGCACGATCGCCTCGTCCAGGCCGATCGCTTGTTTGGTCGGCGCGAACACGGCGCGCGACGCGAGCTTGTACTGGAGCCCGAGCAAGCCCGAGAGATCTTGTCCGCGCGCGCGGGCGGCGCTCGCCTGCGTGCCGACGCCGCGCGCCCACTTCGCGATCTGCGCCTTCGCGCCCGTCGCTGCCGCGAGCTTCTGGCCGATCGCCGCGTGGAACTTCTCCCAGATGCGCGGCACGCCGAAGAAGAGGTGCGGGCGACAGTCCTTGATGTTGTCGGCGAGCTTCTCGATCGACTCCGCGAAGTAGATAGTGTTGCCGAGCGTCACCGCACAGTGGATCGAGACCATCTGCTCGGCGATGTGCGAGAGCGGCAGGTAGCTGAGCGTGCGCATGCCCTCGGGCGGCGCGCCCGCGAACGCCACGCCTTGCAGGCAGTCGGCCGTCCACGCGAGGTTCTCGTGGCTGAGCATGACGGCCTTGGGCGGGCCGGTCGTGCCCGACGTGTAGATCAGCGTCGCGAGGCCGCTGGGCTCGAGCGCGGCGATGCGTTCGTCGATCTCCTTCGCGTTGGTCGCGTCGCCGCGCGCGAGGAAGTCCTCCCACGAGAGCACCCCGGTCGCGCCATCGACGCGCGCGCCGCGCATCGCGACGATGTGCTTGAGCGCCGGGAGCTTGCTGCGCCGCGCCTCGACCTTGCGCAGCTGCCCTTCGTCCTCGACCAGCACGAGCGGCGCCTCGGAGTGCTCGAGGATGTACTGGACCTCGTCCGCGGAGCACGTCGTGTAGATGCCCGCCGGCGCGCCTCCTGCGGCCATCGTGGCCAGATCGAGGATCGTCCACTCCGGTCGGTTGAACCCCAGGATGCAGATCCGCTGACCGGGCTGGAACCCGAGCGACACGAGCGCCCGCGCCGCTTGCTTCACTTCGTCTGCGTACTGCCCGTAGGACGTCGAGCGCCACGCACCGCCGCGCTTGGCGAAGTACGCGGGTCGCTCGGGGTGGGCTGCGGCGGCGCGGAACAGACGGGCGGGGATCGAGTCGGTCAAGGTTCCCTCCGGGGCGCTGACTATAGAGACCCCGTCGTCACGAGCGAAGCGCCAACTCCGCGGATGGAACATCGCGCCTGGCGACGTTGGTTTCTTGCGGCGTTCTTCGTTTGCCCTTAGCACCGAGCACCGTGCCAAAACCCTTCCTCCTCGCCGAGGTCCGCGATCGTGACCAGCGCCGCACGCTGCGTCGCTTCGCGCTCGAAGGGGCGGCGTCCGAGTGTGTGCTCTGGCTCACCAGCGGCTCGGTGCTCACGGCGTGGGCGCTCGCGCTCGGCGGTGACGCGGGCACGGTCTCGAGCGTGCAGTCGATCTCGACCGCCGCGCAGGCGATGCACGTGCCTGCGGCGATGGCCAGCGCACGCGGGTCGCGCAAGCGACTCGCGCTCGTCGCGATCTCGATCGCGCGGCTCGCGTGGCTTCCTCTCGCCGCGATGGCGTTCTTCGGCGACGTGGGCCCGTTCGGCCGCGCGCTCCTCGTCGGCACGTGCGCGCTGGCGAGCGTGTTCTCGATGTTCGCCCAGAACGCGCAGGGCTCGTGGATGGGCGACGCGATCCCCACGGCAGTGCGTGGTCGCTTCTTCGGCACCCGCACGTGGGTGGCCGCGCTCGGTGGCTCGGTCGCGGCGTTCTTGATCGCGACGGTGCTCGATCGCGGTGATCGCGGCGTGGCCGGCGCGAGCGACGGACGCGTGCCGCTGCCGGTGCTCGGCTCGCTGGGTCTCCTCGTCGTCGTGATCGGCGCTGTCTCCGTGGTGCTCCTCCGCGGCGCCGACGAACCGCGGACCGAGGAGCGCGCGCGCGGCGAGAGCGTCGCCGAGTCGCTCGCACGCTCGCGGGCGTTGCTGCGGGATCCGGCCCTCCGCCGCTTTCTCCGCTACCAGATCCTCTGGGGCATCGCCGTCGCGCCCGGCGCGGCGTTCTTCACGATGCACGTGCTCCAGACGCTGCACGGCGGCTATCGCCTCATCGCGGCGCACGGCATCGTGGTCGTGATCACGCGCGTGCTGAGCGCGCACGTGTGGGGCGCGCGCGTCGATCGTTTCGGAGCGAGCCGCGAGCTCGCGATGTGCTCGCTCGGCATCGGCGTCATGCCCCTCCTCTGGAGCGTGTGTGACGAGCACACCTGGTGGCCGCTCGCGATCGACGCCGTCTTGAGCGGGGTGCTCTGGGGCGGTCAGCAGATCGCGGTGAGCGCGCACCCGCTCGGCATCGGAAAGGCGCAAGACCGCCCGTTCGTGCTCGCGTGGTCCGCGCTGGCCGTCGGCCTCTCGTGGGCCGGCGCTTCGCTCGTGGCCGGCTCGCTCGTGCGCGTGATGCCCGCCGACGTGCTGGGCATCGGCCCGTTCCGCGTGCTCTTCGTGTTCTCGGGCCTGGCCCGCGCGAGCTGCGCCTACTGGGCGCTCAAGCTCAACGAGACCCCGGCGATGGTGAGCACCGAAGCGACCCGCTCGCACGCCTGACCGGGCGAGAGAAGAAAACACGCAACGGACCGCGTGAGCTGCCGACAACTGCCCCGCGAGCGGATGCCCCGCCCGAGGAGCAGAGCAGCCATGCACCCGAACACCCCCCGAGACCTCGACCCGAACCTCGATCTTCTGTCCGAGGTGATCTCGGACGACGACGTGCTCGTCGCTCGCGCGGAGCGGCGCTTCCGCGAGCTCGACCACCTCGTCGCTCACCTCGTGTGGCGCGGCAAGATCGCGCGAGGCTCTCTCCCTCGGTGCCCGCGCACCACGCTCGTCGATCGCTGCGAGCGCGCCATCCTCTGCGTCGCGCTCCTCCGTGACCACGGCGTCTTCCACGTCCGCGCTGATCTGAGACGCATCAAGACGCTCGCGCTGCGTCTCCTCCGCGGTCGCCCGAAGACGCCGGCAGAGCTCGCGCCCGTGGAGACGCGTGATCGGGCCTACACAGCGCTCTGCCACGGGATGTCGGACGTTCGCGCGACGGGCCTCGGCGCGATCCGTGCGCAGCCAGCGCTGACGGAGTCGGGCGTCTTCCCGGTCGCCGATTGGGGCGACGACGCGCGCGTCGACGAGGTCCGGGGCGAAGCCATCGCGCAGAGCGCCTGAACCGCGAACCTCAGCGAGGCAAGGGCACCTGTTCGTTCAACACGACCGCCCCCGCTTCCGTCACCTCGAACAGGCGCGCGTCGTCGCGCTCCACGTCGAGGACGAGCAGATGCGCCGCGCCGTCCGCTCGCAGCGCGACCACTCGGCATCACTTCGAGCGTCGACGACGTCGTGGTGAGGTGGATGGCCGAGCTGTAGCGCTCTCGACGATGGAGAAACGCCGGTGTCCCGTCGGCGCGATGCACGAGGCGCCCACCGAGGTTCGACGTCGGCCCGATCGGCACGAGGGACGTGCGCTGACACGACGTTCCCTCGCAGTGGATCTCCAAGAGCTCGAGCGCAGGCTCGTTCTCCAACGTGATGAAGTACTTCACGAGATGCCCGCCGAGATCATCGAGATGATCGTAGAAACACAAGTGCCCGCCTGAGCTCTCGCAGTCGATCGGCCACGGGACGATCTACAGCGACGCGCGTCGTCGCTCACCGAGACTGTGACGCCAGCGCCTCAATCGAGACGATCAGAGACCGAGCGGAAAGCGCTCAGGGACCGATCACGCGCGTGAGCGTCCCGATGCGAAAGCCCGCGGTCGCGTCGAGCGCGAACCCGATGTCACCGCCGCGCTCTTGCTGGAGATAGACGCGCGCGCCGAACGTGAGCGCGAGCGGCCCCGCGAGATCGAGCGACGCGTCGAAGCTCCCGCGCAGCTGCCATCGGTTCACGTCGCCGGGGTCGGCGTAGAAGAAGTCGACGAGGCCTTGCAGCTGCACGTGCCGATCGCCGGTGCGGATCAGATCCCACGGGCGCAGCGTGAGGATCGCGCCGACGCCGACCTCCGCGTCGTTGTTGGGCTGGAACACTTGCCCTTCGAGACCAGCCTGCAGCTTGAGCTCGAGGTCGGTCGTCAGCGGGAAGCGCGCGCCGAGCGTCGGGCGCACGAGGAGCCAGTGGTACATGCGTGAGCTCGGCTCGGTCACCTCGCTCTCGATGAACACCTCGAGGTACGGATCGGGCACGTACCACTCGCGCGCGCTCGGCGTCGTGCGGAAGCCTCGGTAGCTGCCCGTCGAGCGGATCTGGATCTGATCGACGGCCTCGGTGAACGTGCCCGCCGGCGTCACGCCCATCACCGGCGTGCCTTCGGTCCACTGCGTGCGGTAGCGAAACACGCCGAGGTTCTCCCAGGTCCACGACGGCGCCGTCGCGTCCGCGCGGAGGTTGATCTCGGTCCCGAGCGCGACCGTCGAGGAGCGGTTGAGCTGCGCGGCCTGATAGCTCGCGGGGTTGTCCACGCTCGAGCCCGAGAACGAGCCGTCGATGAAGCCTTGGATCACCCACTCGGGGCTCTCGTCCGGCGAGGGCCGGACCTCGCGGGGGTCGCGCGTGTCGCGCACCGAGAGCGCACGGAGCGCGAGCTCGCGCACGCTCAGCGTCGGATCGAGATCGAGGTTCTCGTCGTCGGGCGAGCGCCACCGCCGGAGCTCCGACAGACGCGTCGGCGACCACGAGAGCCCGCTCGGCAGATCGGGCAGCGCGCCGCGGCCACCACGCGCGAGGTAGCGCGTCGTCACCACGTGATAGGTCGCGCGCGAGACCAGCGGACGCCCGCGCACGCGCGTGTCGCCCGCCGTTCCCACGAGCCCAGGCGTCGCGAGCGCGTGAGCCTCGCGCCGCGCCGCGAGCTCGACGAGCCACTCGCGCGGCACCCACGCGTCGTAGAGCAGCTCGTCGTGCTCGAGCGCCACGTAGAGATCGCTCGCGGTGAGCTCGCCCTCGTGCGCGGGCTCGAACGTCGCATCGAAGAGCGACGGATTGAGGATCGACACGTCGGCGTCGACCGACTCGCGCAGCACCTCGGCGACCAGCGCGGTGAGCTGATCACGATCGATCGATCGCGCGAGGTGACCGCCCGGCAGGCGCTGCCCCCACACGTCGCAGTACGAGGGTCCGATGCGCTCGAGGAACGCGAGCACCGGCTCGCCCGCGCTCAGGCCTCGCTGCGCGAGCGGCTGCGCGATCATCTGGTGGATGCCGACGCGCACCTCGCGATCTTCGCGCACCACGATCTCGACGGCGTCCGAGCGTGGAGGCGACACGATCGCCGGCGTCACGTCCATCGGTCGCGCGAAGAGGATGCGCGCGTGGGGGTCCGACAGGATCACGAGATCGGGACGATCCTCGGGCGCGATCGCCTCGAGCAGCGTCAGCGCGTCGGCCTCGTCTGCGTCGAAGAGGAGCACCACGAGCCCCACGCGAGATCGCACGCGCCTCACCGCCGCCGGCAGCGCGGTCTCGATCGCGTCGAGCGCCACGCCATCGGTGAGCTCGGGCTCGAGGTGCGGCAGCGCCTCGGGCTCGGTCATCGCGAGCACGGCGACGTCGAGCTGACCCGCGTGCACGATCGTGTCGGGATCGCCCGCGTCGGTGATCGCGTCGCACAGCGGACGCGAGCGCGCGTTGGTGCACCGCAGGTTCGTCGCGAGGAACGGCACGCCGCGGCTGCCGAGCGCCTCGGCGAGCGGGATCATCCTCGCGCGCGGCGTGGCGATCTCGCTCGCGCCGAACGCGAGGCCGTCGTAGCCGAGCGAGAGCACCAGCTCCGCGAGCCCGTTCGTGTCGTGCTCGGCCGCGAAGCGCACGACGCCGCCTTGTCCGAGCAAGCCCCCCGCATCCACGACCAGCGGCGCATCGGCTGCGTGGGCCTGACGCACGAGCGCGTACGTGTAGAGCGCGCGCGTGTGAGGCACGAGATCTTCGGCGTCGTCGCAGATGGGCACGCCGAGGTGCCCGTCCACGTCGGCCGTCGCGATCACGCGCGCGAGCACGTCGCGCTGCGCGCGGGCTGGGCTCGCGACGAGCGCCGCAGCGAGCAGCGCCACGCACGCACCGAGCGCCTCGACGGAGACGAGCGATCGCACGCGTCTCTCGATCAGCCGTTGTTGCGCTGCTGGATGCGGCGGAACGGATGGATGAAGCCGACGAGGCTGCGCGCGCTGCGGGTCGAGATCCAGAGCCGTCCCTGACCCTGGAAGTTGCAGACGAGGCCCTCGCCCGAGAAGAAGAGCCCGCCGAGGCCGCCGAGGCGCGTCACGTTGTAATTGAGGCCACCGGTGAACGCGACGATCGTGCTCGTGTCGCAGATGAAGCCGCCCGGTCCGACGTCGACGGCATGGATGCCGCCGTACGTGCTGAAGAAGAGCGGACCGGTGCCCGTCGCGCGGAGGAGGAACATGCCCGCGCCGGAGAAGAAGCCCTTCGCGCCGCCCCACTTCGTGTCGAGCGTCACGCTCGGCGGCGCGCCGAGGTAGGCGCCGCTCGACATCATGATCGGCGTCATGCCGTCCATGTTCACGCACTCGAGATCACCTTCGGGCGCGGGCGCGATGAAGAGCCGCTGTCCCGGCGCGGTGGCCGTGAACGTGTTCTGGAAGAGGCTCTCGCCGCCGAGCGCCGCGCGCTTGAGGGCGGACATCATGCCGCCCTGCATGGACGTCTTCATCTGGATCGCGCTGTCCCTCGCGACCATCGCCTGCGACTCGCAGATCAGCTGCTCGCCGGGTGCATCGAACTGCACCTGCACCATCGAGAAATCGGGCTTCTCCAGGATCTGATGCTGCATTCGCGATCTCCTCGCAGGCTCTGTCTCGAAACGAACGCGCCCTCGACGTCTCTCGACGCCGAGGGCGATGCGGTGTCAGCCGGCGATCATCCGCGCGGCTGGATCCGACGGTACGGGTTGACGAACGACACGAGCGAGCGCGCGTTGCGCGTCGAGATCCAGAGGCGACCCTGGCCCGTGAAGTTGCAGACGAGGCCTTCACCCGAGAAGAAGAGGCCGCCGAGGCCGCCGAGCTTCGTCACGTTGTAGTTGAGGCCGCCCGTGAACGCGACGACGTGGCCCGTGTCGCAGATGTAGCCGCCCGGTCCGACGTCCACCGCGTGGATGCCGCCATACGTGCAGAAGAAGAGCGGGCCCGTTCCGGTGCACTTGAGCAGGAACATGCCCGCGCCGGAGAAGAAGCCCTTCGTGCCGCCCCACTTCGTGTCGAGGATCACGCTCGGCGGTGCACCGAGGTACGCGCCCGAGTTGAGGAAGATCGGCGTGTAGCCGTCCATGTTCACGACCTCGACGTCGCCCTCGGGGCCGGGCGCGAAGAAGAGACGCTGGCCGGGCTGCGTCGCCGTGAACGTGTTCTGGAAGAGGCTCTCGCCGCCGAGCATCTTGCGCTTCATCGCCGCCATGAAGCCGCCCTGGAGCGACGTCTTCATCTGCATGGCGCTGTCGCGCGCGACCATCGCGCCCGACTCGCAGATCATCTCTTCGCCGGGTGCATCGAACCCGATCTGGACCATCGTGAAGTCGGGCTTCTCGAGAAGCTGGAATTGCATGTCTGTACCCTGGAGTTGGTGACTGAATTCTTTGGCAAGTGGGCGCTGGGGCCCTGGGTTGCTGGGCAGGCGGGCGCAGCGCGAGCGAAGCGAGCGGAGTGGGAGGGGGACCCAGCGCAGCTGGGGGAGGGTCCGCATGGACCCTCGAGGAAACTCAGCCCTGACGGGGCGGGAGGAGGGCGCCGACCGTGCGGCCGTACTCCACCGGGTTGCGGGTCTGGATCCAGATGCGGCCCTGTCCCTGGAAGTGACAGACGAGGCCTTCACCGGAGAGGAACGACGCGATCCAGCCGCCGCCGCTCTTGCCGACCTTGTACGTGAGCGTCGCGTCCCACGCGACGAGGTGGCCCGTGTCGATCACGAGGTTGCCGTCGCAGTTGAGCTGCTGCACGCCGCCGAACGCGCCGATGATGAGCTGTCCCGGCTGCTGCGAGGTCGCGTGCATGACGAACATGCCCTCGCCGGAGAAGAAGCTCTTCATGCCGCCGAGCTTCGTGTTGATGTCGACCGTGGGGCTCGACGCGATGAAGCTGCCGCTCGTCAGGTAGTAGCCCTGCGGCGTGAGGTCGAGGACCTGCATGTCGCCGCAGACGGCGTGCGCGAGGAGGACCTCGCCGGGGCCGTTCTGCGCGGTGAACGTGTTGCGGAACCAGCTCTCACCCGCGAGGGCGCGCTTGAGTCCGCCGAGGAGGCCGCCGAGGAGGCCGCCTCCCTTGTTCTGCATGCCCGTCTGCATCTGCACGTTCGTGCTCATGCCGACCATGGCGCCGCTCTCGGCGAGGATGGCCTCACCGTGCTGGAGCTGGACGCGGGCGAGGGAGTGCGCGGGACGATATCCGATGTCGATCTGCATGTTCGTCTCTCCGTCGATTCGTGCGCGCGCTCAGGCGGGCAGCTGAGGGGTCAGCCAGCTGACCAGCGAGTTGATGTTGCGTGACTGGAGGTAGAGACGTCCCTGTCCGTTGAACTCGCAGACGAGTCCTTCGCCACCCGCGAGGAAGCCGAGCGCACCGCCGCCCGCGCTGCGGATGTTCATCGTGAGCTGGCCCTCGTAACCAACGAGGTGACCGTTGTCGATCATGAAGGGGCCGTTGATGTCGACCGCCGTCGTGCCGCCGTAGCTGTTGAACCAGAGGTCGCCGTTGCCCGAGATCTCGAGCATGAACGCGCCCTCCTTCGCCATCATCGACTTGAGGCCGCCGAACTTCATCTTCACGTCGATGTCGCCGACCGACGCGAGGTACGCGCCGCTCGAGAGGATGAGCTTCTCGCCGGGGTTCATGCGGCGGTACGTGACCTCGCCCGCGAGGCCCGGCGCGATCCACACGCTGCCCGGCTGCGCGCCGTGGAAGTGGTTCACGAAGAACGTCTCGCCGCCGATGAACTTGCGGACGAACGCGATGAAGATGTTGAACAGCATCGAGAAGAAGCCGGTCTTCTTCCCGGAGTTCATCTTCACGTCCATGGTCAGGTGCGAGCTGCGCGCCACCATGGAGCCCGCCTCGGTCACCAACGTCTGACCGGGGGAGAGATCCACGCGGAGCATCGCGAACGAGGGGCCGTGGGTGATCTCGTGCGGGATCCCTGCCGCGCCACCGACCGAGCCGGCCGTCTGCGCATGGGGCATCTGTCCCATCTGCTGTTGCATTCTCTCTCTCCTGTTGGTGGCCGCGTCTGCCGGCTGTGCTCGTCCACGATCCGCGAGGATCGAATCGCCCTTCGGCCTGCACGTCGACGACGTCCCGCGCTCCGAAGCGGCTGCCTTCTACCTTGATCCGTGGCGTCCTCGCAACGGGTCCAGCGTGCGCGGAGACGGTCCTCCGCACTCCTCAAACCACGTCAAATGGGAGCCGCCCATCCCCGCCGCTCGACCGCCGCGCTGTCGCGGCGCCGCGCACCGGCAGAGCAGAAAACTCCATCGAGACCGGACAGTTGAGCGGCGAATCGCAGACAGCCTCTCGCGACGGATCCGTCGCCCGCCCGCCCGCGGTCGTCACCACGGTCCAGCCTGGTCGGTCTATGACCTGACCCCATTAGTGGCGTCTTTTTTGGTAGCAGCCCCCCACCCATCGTAGTGTTCATGACGTGACCTGTGTGGCCATGACCCGACTCTCCTGCCGCCGTCCGGCGCGATGTAGGTGCGCCTGCTCCGCGCCGTCAGGGGATCGAAAAGAAAGAGAGATTCTCGCCCCCCGTCGTCGCCGCGCGACTGCGCCAACCTGGCACCTTGATTCCGTCCGCTCGTTTCTTTACCACCGCCCTTCTCCCCCATCGGTTGGGGTTCTCCGCTCGGTCCTCCACTCCCCCTCGTCGGGGAGGTCGGTCCCAGCCGGGACCCGCAGGTGGGCGAGGCTTTTGGCTTCGGGGGCAGTTCGAGCGACCTCCCGGTACGGAGGTGTGGGGTTGGGGAATGGTGGTGAACGGGTCCACGCCGCTGTGGTTGGTCGTGCCTTGGCGTGGACACCCGGTGCCGAGCTCCAGGTGGGGCTCGTGTCGGCCGGGGGCGAGCCTGCGGACGATCCGTGGGAGGCGCGGGAGTCTTTTCGTCCGTGGAGTCGGGTGACGACTCGCTCTGGGAGTCGGTCGGGCGTGGTTCGGTCTGGTGTTGGGCGCGCGAGGCGCGCACCGTTTCCGTCTTGCTTCGTTTGCTCTCACCGTCTCCGCTCATGTCGAGCGGGGGGGCGCCGGTGAGCTCGTAGAGTCCACGTGTCGGTGTGTCGTCCGCTCGGGCAGGAGCGGGAGATCGGCCGACGTCGTTCTGGAGGATGGCGTGTCCGTAGATTTTCGAAATGTGAGCTCAGCCCCCACGACCCAGACCAAGGGAGCCGACCCCTCCGGCGGCGTGCGCTTCACGCGCCGCTTCTCGCAGGCGGGCACCGATCCCCTCGACGAGATCATCTACGAGCTGCGCGACAGCGTCATCACCAACCCCGACGGCTCGATCGTGTTCGAGATGCGCGGCGCCGAGATCCCGGAGTCGTGGTCTCAGCTCGCGACCGACATCGCCGTCTCGAAGTACTTCCGCAAGGCCGGCGTGAAGGGCGACGCGAAGAAGAGCGAGACGAGCGCGAGGCAGCTCGTCTACCGCGTGGCGCGCACTTGCCGCGAGGCCGCCGACGCACAGGGCGGATACTTCGCGTCGAAGGAAGACGCCGACACGTTCGAAGCGGAGCTCAGCTACCTCCTCATCACGCAGCGCGCCGCCTTCAACTCGCCCGTGTGGTTCAACCTCGGCCTCTGGCACCGCTACGGCATCGAAGGCCAGGGCGGCAGCTGGGCCTGGGACGCGAAGGTCGAAGAGTGCGTCGAGGTCGCGAACGCGTACGAGCGCCCGCAGTGCTCCGCGTGCTTCATCCAGTCCGTCGACGACGACCTGATGAGCATCTACGACCTCGTGAAGACCGAGGCGCGACTCTTCAAGTACGGCTCGGGCACGGGCACGAACTTCAGCCTCCTCCGCGGACGGCAAGAGAAGCTCGCGGGCGGCGGCACGAGCTCGGGCCTCATGAGCTTCCTCGAGGTCCTCGATCGCGCGGCGGGCGCGACGAAGTCGGGCGGCACCACGCGCCGCGCGGCCAAGATGGTCTGCCTCGACATGGACCACCCCGAGATCGTCGACTTCATCGAGTGGAAGGTCCGTGAGGAGAAGAAGGCGCGCGCGCTCATCTCCGCGGGCTACGCGAGTGACTTCAACGGCGAGGCCTACCACACCGTCAGCGGCCAGAACTCGAACAACTCACTCCGCATCTCGGACGAGTTCATGCGAGCGGTCGAGCAAGACGGTGAGTGGCAGACGACGATGCGCACCAACAAGGAGCACGTCGTCGACACGTACCGCGCGCGTGATCTCTGGAAGAAGGTCGCGGACGCCGCGTGGGCCTGCGCCGACCCGGGCGTGCAGTTCGATACGTCGATCAACGCCTGGCACACGTGCCCGAACACCGCCCGCATCAACGCGAGCAACCCGTGCAGCGAGTACATGTTCCTCGACGACACGGCCTGTAACCTCAGCTCGATCAACCTCGTGAAGTTCCTCGACGAAGAGGGCCGCTTCGACGTCGAGGGCTACCGCCACGCGATCCGCGTCATGTTCCTCGCGCAGGAAGTGCTCGTCGATCTCTCGAGCTACCCGACGAAGAAGATCGCGAAGAACAGCCACGACTACCGTCCTCTGGGCTTGGGTTACGCGAACCTCGGCACGCTCCTCATGCGCCTCGGCATCCCGTACGACTCGGATCTCGGTCGCGCGTGGTGCGGTGCGCTCACGTCGATCCTCACGGGACATGCCTATGCGGTGTCGGCGGAGATGGCGGCGAGCAAGGGCCCGTTCCCCGGCTACATGCGCAACCGTCAGCCGATGCTGCGCGTGATGATGAAGCACCGCGACGCGGCGTACTCGATCGATCGCCCCGGCTTCCCCGGCACGGTGGGCAAGGGCGACTCGGGTGTTCCGAGCGACGTGCTCTCTGCGGCGCGCGAAGACTGGGATCTCGCGGTGAAGCTCGGCGAGCAGTATGGCTTCCGCAACGCGCAGGCGACGGTGCTCGCGCCGACGGGCACCATCGGCCTCTTGATGGACTGCGACACGACGGGCATCGAGCCCGACTTCGCGCTCGTGAAGTTCAAGAAGCTCGCGGGCGGCGGCTACTTCAAGATCGTCAACCAGTCGGTGCCCGAGGCGCTCTCTCACCTCGGCTACAACGCCGCGCAGGTGGCAGACATCGTCGCGTACGTGAGCGGCACGAACACCTTCACGGGTGCCCCGTACCTCACGCGCTCGATGCTGATCGAGAAGGGCCTCACGGAGAGCGAGATCGGCAAGGCGGAGAAGGCGCTCCCCGGCGTGTTCGATGCCAGTCAGGCGCTCTCGCCCTGGGTGATCGGCAGTCACGCGTTCGATCGACTCGGCCTCAAGCCCGAGGTCTACAACAAGCCGGGCTTCAACCTGCTCAAGCACTTCGGCCTCACGGCCAAGCAGTGTGACGAGCTCAACGACGTCGTCATCGGTCGCATGACGGTCGAGGGCGCGCCTCACCTCAAGGCCGAGCACTATCCGGTGTTCGACTGCGCGAACCGCTGCGGCAAGCACGGCAAGCGGTTCCTCCCGCCGATCTCTCACGTGCGCATGATGGCGGCGGCGCAGCCGTTCCTCTCGGGCGCCATCTCGAAGACCGTCAACCTCCCGAACGAAGCGAACGTCGACGAGGTCGCCGACATCTACCACGAGGGCTGGAAGCTCGGCCTCAAGGCCATCGCGCTCTACCGCGATGGCTGCAAGGCGAGTCAGCCGCTCAACACGTCGAGCACCGACGACGCAGAGGTGAAGAGCGAGGCCAAGAAGGCCGAGGCCGTGATCGAGAAGTCGAGCAAGGCCGGCGCCGAGATGGCGCCGATCGTGGAAGCGCCGATCCGTAAGCGCGCCGATGGGCTCACGCCGCCGGTCAGCGTGCGTCATCGCCTGCCCAAGCGTCGTCGCGGCTTCACGCAGGAAGCGCGCATCGGCGGACACAAGGTCTTCCTCCGCACCGGTGACTACGAAGATGGTCAGTTGGGCGAGATCTTCATCGACATGCACAAGGAGGGCGCCGCGTTCCGCAGTCTCATGAACTGCTTCGCGATCGCCGTCTCCATGGGTCTTCAGCACGGCGTGCCGCTCTCGGCCTACGTGGAGCAGTTCACGTTCACGCGCTTCGAGCCGAGCGGCATCGTCGAGGGTCACCCGAACATCAAGTTCTCGACGTCGCTGGTGGACTACATCTTCCGCGTGCTCGGGGTCGAGTACCTCAAGCGCTACGACTTCGCTCAGGTGCCGCCGGAGGAGGAGCAGGCCGAGCTCCAGAGCCCGACGGACGCGACCGCCGTCGCGCGCATGCCGGGACAGTCGATGCCCTCGCTCCCGCCGGACGGCTACACCGCGCCGGCGCAGGTCGAGCTCACGTTCGCAGGGCGCGAAGAGGCTGCGACCAAGGCCAAGAGCGCGCTCGATCAGCAGCTCGAGAACATGATGGGCGATGCGCCGATGTGTGATGGCTGCGGCCACATCACGGTGCGCAACGGTGCTTGCTACAAGTGCCTGAACTGCGGCGCGTCTCTCGGCTGTAGCTAGCCCCGCACCTGCGCGGGCGTCGACCCCCGATGCAGGGGAGCACGTGTACGGCATCGAGTTCGTCGAGCTCTCGATCGGTCGCACGCTGGGCGGCGACACCGGCAACGCGATCGTGTCGCGTCGTCCGCTTCGTGACGCGTCGATCCTCTGTCACTCGAGCCAGTACGACTGGTTCGCGGACGACGACGAGCCCCGCCTCGGACAGCGCATCGTGATCTCGGCGGAGATCCTCGTCGGCGGCGCGTGGGTGCGCGTGCACTCGGCGCACTTCGAGTCGAACGACGTGACGGGAGAGCGCCGCACCGTGCAGGTGAAGGAGATCCTCGATCACGCGCAGGAGAGCGCGTGCGAGCGGCCTCAGATCCTCGCGGGCGACTTCAACACTTGGTATCCACGCGCGCCGGAGCGCTTCGTCCTCGATGGCGCCGGATGGAACGACGCGATGGAGGACGTGGGCGACACCGGCCCGACGCACGACTCGGGACGTCGCCTCGACGCAGTGGGTGGATCTCGCGCTCGAGTGAGCGCCCACGGCGCGGGAAGCGGGCGTCTTGATGGTTTCTTGATGCGCCGGCGCCCCACTTTGACGAGGGGCTGATCTGGGAGGAGGTACGCAACGAGGAATCGTCATGCGCAGCACCGCTCCCATCACTCTCGCAGCCTCACTCCTGGTCGGAGCGTTCCCCATCGTGGTCCTCGCAGACGACGCGGAAGCGCCCGAGGCGACCCAGCGTGATGGCACGAGCCCCTCCGAGCTCGACGCGACGCCCGCGACGGCTGCGGAGACGGCCGCGTCCGAGTCGAGCGCAGAGCTCGCGTCGACGTCCGAACCGGCCGTCGCCGAGCCGTACACGCTCTTCGGCTATGCCGAGACCGACTACGCCTTCAACCTCGGCCAGCCCTCGAACGGGATCACACACCTCCGCGGCTTCGACAACCGACACAACACGTTCACGATCCAGAACGTCGCGCTCGGCGTGACGTGGGACTACGAGAACGTCGTCGGCAACGTGACGTTGCAGGTCGGTCACACGGGGGCGACCTACTACCTCGCCGAGACCTCGCTCGTGGGCGCGCTCGGGACCAGCGCCACGAGCGGCTCCCTGTGGCAGTTCGTCCAGCAGGCGAACGTCGGCTACCGCATCCAGGTAGGAAATGGCTTGCTCGTGCAGGCCGGCTTGTTTCTCTCGCCCATCGGCCCCGAGGGCATGGTCGTGCACGACAACTGGAACTGGTCGCGTTCGAACCTCTTCTTCGGTCTGCCCTTCTATCACACGGGGGTACGGCTCTCCTATCCACTCGACGACCGATGGACCGTGAGCCTCGCGGGCTACAACGGTTGGAACACGGTCGTCGACAACAACGACGAGAAGTCGCTCTCGGCGCAGATCACCTACAACGACCCGGAGCGACTCGCGATCAGCATCCTCTACTTCACCGGCGTGGAGCGTCCTGCGGGCGCGGCAGAGGGCCGTGCCTGGCGCCACCTCCTCGACGCGCACGCGACCTGGCATGCGACTGACTGGCTGTCGCTGCTCCTCCACGTGAACGGCGGCCTCGAGCCCAACACGTTCGGCACGAGCGGCTGGGTCGCCAGCGCGCTCTACGCGAGGGCGCGGATCATCCCCGAGCTCTTCATCGCCCTTCGCGGTGACGTCTTCTACGAGTCGACCCCCCGAAGCGCGGCCGGAAGCGCGAGTACGATCTTCTGGCCTTCTCACCCGACCGGAGAGGGACAGTGGGTGTCCTCCGGCACGGCGACCGTCGAGGTTCGGCCCGCCGATCACGTGTCCTTTCGGTTCGAGTACCGACACGACCAGGCGGCGAGCGACGTGTTCTTCGGCGGCGCCGTCGCCACCGACGCCACGACTGGGCAGTTCATCGCGAACCGCGCTTCCGCGGACACCGTGACGGTGGGCGCCACGGCTTGGTTCTGACACCGCCCGTGGTCGGCGAGGAGCATCGAGCCATGCCCTACAGACGTCGACCCGAGACTGACCATGACGCGAGGCTCGCGAGCTCGAATCCGACCAAGCGTGATGATCTCTGGCTCCTCGCCGCTCTCTTCCTGCTCGGCGCAGGTCCGATCGCCAGTCACTCGATCTTCGGTGCTGGCTCGGGAGTCGAGATGGGCATCGGCGCCGTCGTCTCCATCATCGCCGCAGCCGCGATGTACCGAATCTTCTCTCCGATTCACCCCGTGTCCGACGAAGGAGCCGATGGCTCCGATCAGGAGGCCTGATCATGGATCTCGTGTTTCTTTGCCTCGTTGCGTTCCTGTCCCTCGCCACGGTGGGCTTCATCAGGCTCGCCGAGAAGGTCTGACGTCATGAGCGCTCTCCTCGTCGCGGGCGGCGTGATCACGCTGCTCCTCTTTGGATATCTGCTCTTCGCGCTGCTCTACCCGGAGAGGCTGCAATGACACTCTCGTCCTTGGCGCTCCTCGCCACGTATCTCGCCGCGGTCGTCGGCCTCGGCTACCCGATCGGGCTCTACATGGCGCGTGTCTACGCCGGCACGAGCCCCGTCGCCCGTGCGTTCGCGCCGCTCGAGCGGCTCGTCTACCGCGCTGCCGGCGTTCGCGAGGACGAGGACATGTCCTGGTCCCGCTACGCGCTCGCAGTCCTCGTCTTCAACGTCCTCGGCGTGGTGGTGGTGTACGCGCTCCAGCGCCTCCAGGGCTCACTCGCACTCAACCCCGCCGAGCTCGGTGCCGTGTCCCCCGAGGTGTCGTTCAACACCGCGGTGAGCTTCGCCTCGAACACGAACTGGCAGGCCTATGGCGGCGAGACGACGCTCTCCTACCTCACACAGATGTTGGGCCTCACCGTCCAAAACTTCGTGTCGGCCGGTACGGGCATGGCGGTCCTCGTCGCGCTGATCCGCGGAATGGCGCGCAAGAACGCGAACGGCATCGGCAGCTTCTGGGTCGATCTCGTGCGGAGCACGCTGTACGTGCTCCTGCCGCTCTCGTTCGTGCTCGCGCTGGTCCTCGTGTCTCAGGGCGTGGTCCAGACCTTCGGACCCTACGCCACTGCGCATCTGCTCGACGCAACGACCAGCGCCGACGGCGGATCGGTCGTCGATCAGCTCCTCGCGCTCGGACCGGCAGCGTCACAGATCGCGATCAAGCAGTTGGGCACGAACGGCGGCGGATTCTTCAACGTGAACTCGGCACATCCGTTCGAGAACCCGACACCACTCTCGAACTTCCTCGAGTGCGCCAGCATCCTTCTCTTGCCCGCTGCCCTCTGCTTCACCTTCGGTGAGATGGTGAAGGACCGCCGCCAGGGCTGGGCGGTGATCGCTGCGATGCTCGCGCTCTTCGTTCCGCTCGCCGTGCTGACGATCGGCGTCGAGTCCGCCGGCAACCCTCTGCTCGGCTCGCTCGACGTCGATCAGGCGGCCACCGCGCTGTCCGCGGGCGGCAACATGGAGGGCAAGGAGGTGCGCTTCGGTCCCGTGGAGAGTGCGATCTGGGCCGTCGCGACCACGGCGGCTTCCAATGGTTCGGTCAATTCGATGCACGACAGCTTCATGCCGCTCGGGGGCCTCGGGCCCATGTGGTTGATGCAGCTCGGAGAGATCGTCTTCGGCGGGGTCGGTTCTGGTCTCTATGGCATGCTCGTCTACGCGATCATCGCGGTGTTCATCGCTGGGTTGATGGTCGGTCGTACACCCGAGTACCTGGGCAAGAAGATCGAGTCGTACGAGATGAAGATGGCGTCACTCGTCATCCTCCTTCCGTCCGCGGCAGTCCTCGCGGGGACCGCGATCGCGAGCGTCACGGTGGTCGGCACGGCCACGCTCGGAAACGCGGGCATCCACGGTTTTTCCGAGATTCTCTATGCCTTCTCGTCCGGCGCGAACAACAACGGTTCGGCCTTCGGTGGCATCACGGTGAGCGGCACGTTCTACGCGACCGCCATCGGCGTCTGCATGTGGGTCGGTCGCTACTGGGTGATCGTGCCGGTGTTGGCGATCGCGGGCTCGCTCGCGAAGAAGAAGATCGTCCCGGCGAGCGCCGGCACGCTGCCGACGCACGACCCGCTGTTCGTCGCGCTGCTCGTCTGCACCATCGTGTTGGTGGGGGCCCTCACGTTCATCCCCGCCCTCGCGCTCGGCCCCATCGTCGAGCACCTCGAGCTCGGCCGCCTCGTCGCGTCGTATTGAGTGGAGTCTCGCCATGACCAACCCGACCACGTCCACCCGCCCGCTGTTCGAAGGCCCCATCGTCCGCGACGCGATCGTGGACTCGTTCCGCAAGCTCGACCCCCGACGCATGATCCGCAACCCGGTCATGTTCGTCGTCGAGGTCGGCAGCGCGTTCACGACCGTCCTCTTCGTGCACTCCCTCGCGACGGGCGAGGGCGATGCATCGCCCTGGTTCGTCCTCGCCGTGTCGCTCTGGCTCTGGTTCACCGTGCTGTTCGCGAACTTCGCGGAGGCCATGGCCGAGGGTCGCGGAAAGGCGCAGGCCGAGACGCTCCGCAAGGCGCGCAAGGACGTCTCCGCCACGCGCCTCGCCGAAGCGCGCAAGGACGCACCGAGCGAGAAGATCCCGTCGTCCGAGCTCCGGAAGGACGACCTCGTCCTCATCGAGGCTTCTCAGCTGATCCCGAGCGATGGCGAGATCGTCGAGGGCGTCGCGTCGGTCGACGAGAGCGCCATCACGGGGGAGAGCGCGCCCGTGATCCGCGAGAGCGGTGGTGATCGCAGCGCGGTCACCGGAGGTACACGCGTGCTCTCGGACTGGCTCATCGTGCGCATCACGACGAATCCCGGTGAGACCTTCCTCGATCGGATGATCTCGATGGTCGAGGGTGCCAAGCGCACCAAGACGCCGAACGAGATCGCGCTCGACATCCTGCTCGCGGCGCTGACGATCATCTTCCTGCTCGCGACCGTCACGCTTCGTCCGTTCTCCGAGTACGCCGTCGACGCTGCGGGGTCGGGCGAGCCGGTGGGGCTCACCATCCTCGTCGCGCTCTTGGTGTGCTTGATCCCCACGACGATCGGCGGCCTGCTCTCCGCCATCGGCATCGCCGGGATGGACAGGATGATCCAGGCCAACGTGATCGCGACGTCGGGCCGTGCCGTGGAGGCCGCGGGCGACGTCGACGTTCTCCTGCTCGACAAGACCGGCACCATCACGCTCGGCAATCGCCAGGCGACTGCGTTTCTC
This sequence comes from uncultured Sandaracinaceae bacterium, assembly GCA_964502175.1. Lineage (GTDB taxonomy): Bacteria > Myxococcota_A > Polyangia > Polyangiales > Sandaracinaceae > JAFLCL01. The sequence goes on along the minus strand of CAZCVE010000021.1, from coordinate 663 downwards.
CCGGCGAGCGGTGTCTCGGAGCGCGATCTCGCAGACGCGGCGCAGCTCAGCTCGCTCGCCGACGAGACGCCGGAGGGCCGAAGCATCGTCGTGCTCGCGAAGGAGAAGTTCCAGATCCGAGCGCGCGAGGTGCGCGAGCTCGGCGCGACGTTCGTCCCGTTCACCGCGCAGACGCGCATGAGCGGCGTCGACCTCGACGGGAAGCGCATCCGCAAGGGCGCGGCCGACGCGCTCGCGCGCTTCGTCATCGGCGAGGGAGGCGCGATGCCGGCCGACATCACGCGCATCGTCGAGAGCGTGGCGAAGAGCGGCGCGACGCCGCTGGTGGTCGCAGACGGCAAGCGGGCGCTGGGCGTCGTCCAGCTGAAGGACATCGTGAAGGGAGGCATCAGGGAGAAATTCGGGGAGCTCCGCCGCATCGGCATCCGTACCGTCATGATCACGGGGGACAACCCGCTCACGGCGGCTGCGATCGCGGCCGAGGCGGGCGTCGACGACTTCCTCGCCGAGGCCACGCCCGAGGCGAAGCTCGCGATGATCCGCGACTACCAGACCAAGGGTCACCTCGTCGCGATGACGGGCGACGGAACCAACGACGCGCCCGCCCTCGCCCAGGCCGACGACGCCGTCGCCATGAACAGCGGCACGCAGGCAGCGAAGGAG
>CAZCVE010000020.1:0-137863 GCA_964502175.1 uncultured Sandaracinaceae bacterium | reverse complement strand
AACTCCATACATAGATTTCTCATGACCACTGTCTCAAACTCGTTGACACGTTCCGTCCGAACATGGCGTCATCGACCAGACTTCCGTTCGAACTGTAGAGCATTCGCAAGATCTGGTCGGTGACGTAGGGTACCGAAGTCGCGTCCGGATGACGCAGTACGGCAGACCGCTCCGTTCCGGCGAGTCGGAAGAAGAGTCCGATGTCAGGGTTGGTGCAGTTGGTGGGATCCGTGCACGGCGAACTGGAAGTCGGCGCTCCTGGGGAGTAGCCGGCCGGCAGCATCATGGTGCCCGCGTGTTCGTGAATGTCGATGACCGTCGTCGTCCGGTAACCAGATGCGGAGATCGCGTTCCTGAGGATACCTGTCTCGCTCGCTTCCCCTGCGTACGAGCCACGATAGTCGCTGTCTCCGCACGTTGGAGACGAGCCCACGTCGTCGACGCCCCAGCTGAACGGGAAGTTGCGATTGATGTCGATGCCCGAGCCACCACCGCAGGGCTGGCGATTCCAGCGCCATTGCCGGTACGAGTCGTGCGTCCACTGAAATCCTTCAGGGTTCGCGACGGGAACGAAGAGAATGGCCTGCTCATCGAGCAAAGAACGAATCGTGGCATTTCCGCTCTGATACTGAGACGCGTAGTAGAAGACGAGTCGGCGCACCATCTCGATGGGTGTCCACTCGTTTCCGTGCTGACCCGCGACGACCACCAGCTGGCGAACCGTCGGGACCGTAGCGTCGGGGGCGCGCCCGATGCGGACGCTCCATACGGGCTTGCTGGAATACCCCGTCGTGGCTCCAAGACTCTGGACGCGATAGTAGTCGCGCAGAATCCCGCCGACGGTGATCGGCAGGTACGTTCCCTCTGCAGTGAGCAACTGCTGCGATAGCGTTTGGGTGCAGTTGATCGCGGGTCGAGTGATGCTCGCGGTCGTGTCGTACGGACAGAACGTGTTCGGAGCGGGAACGCTCACGCAGGAGGAGTTCGGAACTCCCGTCGGCGGCGGGTCGGAGAGAGCCTCCACCGCCAGCCCCAACCCTTCCGGAACTTCGCCATCCGCGGCGTCCTCCGAGGGCGCCGCTGCCACGGCAGGCAGCGTAAACAACCGGGCGTCCCAGCTGAGCGGCACCGGGTGCGTTTCGAGGTCGAGGTCCGCGACGATTCGATCGAGCGGTGGTTCGAGGATCGCGAGGACGTAGCTGGCGCCGCCTGCGGCGAATCTCTCGGCCAATCGACCGGTAGCGTCCTCCGCCCTCCTGTCTTCGATGACGGCTTGGACCTCGTCGTCGGTCAGGTCTCGCACCAAGCCCGACCCCTCTGCGAAGACGCTCTCTACGGGCACCTCCCACGGGACGCGCACCGCGAAGAGGGGAAGTGCCAACGGAACCGGAGCGACAGCCAGCGGGGTCGGCTCAGGTTCCCCGACTGGTGGCGCGCAGCTCAAGAGCCCGATCAAACTGGTCGCGAGAGCGACCGTGCGACCGTGCGACCGTGCGACCGTGCGACCGTGCGACCGTGCGACCGTGCGACCGTGCGACCCATCAGCCCTCCTCGGGTTTCCTCGCAAGAGGCTAGCTGGCTTCTTCTCGGCCCGTCAACTCGGGCTGGCGTCATCTCGTGTGGCGCGCATTTGGTTGGCGGTTGCTGGAGATCAGACGCGCCTGCTCGACTGGCTGGGTCGATCCCGCCAACCCGAGGACTGCACCCCGCCGCATCATCGGCGCGCGCCCCTCTTTCTACGTGAATCTGCGCGGCATCCGAGTTGCTGTGTCCCTCCCATGATCTCTCGTCGTGGGTCGCTCGCTCGTGTCTCGCTCGTGCTCGCCGCTCTCGGCAGCGCGTCCTTCGGATGCCAAGGAACGCTCGGCTCGCCGAGCGTTCGCGTCGACGCTGGGCCGATGTCCGACGCCGCGTCGAGCCTCGACGATGCGGCGAGCGCGCGCGTGGACGCGGGCATCGACGTCGACGGCGCCGTCGTGGTCGTCGACGCGTACGTGCCTCCCGGCGTGGACGCAGGCCCGCTCGACATGTCGGATGCGGCGAGACCTGCCGACGACGCAGCGGTCGTCGCCGAGGACGCGTTCATGCCGCCGGTCGAGATGTGCCCGACGGGGCCGACGGCGATGCGGTCGTTCCCTGCGACGTGGACCGAGGGCGAGTGCATCGTGCGCTGGAGCCACGACGGCTCGGTCGCGCGCGCGCTCTACTGGACGTCGCCCGAGGGGGAGCGCGTGCTCTACGCGGATCGAGACGGAACGTTCTGCAGCGCGGACTTTCTCGGCAACCTGCTCGGAAGCGTCGAGGGCCGCTGGGCCGCGCTCGCGTTCCCGAACACGCCGCCGTGGGAAGGCGGTCGCGCACAGCCGATGCCCGACTGCGCGCGCTTTACGGACGGTCAGCACGTGGCGACGTGGGGCTTCGACGGCAGTGACATCCGCGCGCGCCGCTCCTCGAGCGGTGTGCTCTACGCAGAGAACAACAGCGGCGGCAGCTACAACTTCGTGCCCGGGCACTGGGTCGGCGCCGCGGGTGGCACGGGCACGCGCAACGAAGACCTCTGCTTCGCCGAGGAGATGCCTTGAGTTGGTCGGAGCGTCGCCACGATCACATCGCGACGAACTCCGCGCTGACCCGTCGGCTGAGCCCTCGGCCGTGGTTCAGCTCCGGCGCCTCGACGCGCACGGTGCAGATCCCGTCGCGGACGAGCCGCGCGGCCTCGTGACCGAAGCTGGGGCCTGCACACCCGTCGCATGCCTCGCCGTCCACGGCGACCACGGCGCAGACCTCCGGCGTCTCGCTGACGAGCCGAAACCACCGCGCGTCGGGAGCGTCGCAGAGGCGACCCTCTGTCGTGGTCGCATCGCGGATCTGCACGAACACGCCGCCCAGCTTTCGGTGGCTGCCCCCGATGCGCGCGCCCTCCGTGACCTCGACGGAGGATCCCGCCGCTCCAGGCACGAAGAAGCGAACCGTCGCGTCCACGATCTCCGAGCGGGGCACGGCCCACCGCCACGTCCACGTGTCCGTGCCGTCCGCGGCTGCGAGACGAACACGTCCAGGACTGGGCGCGAGGTGCAGCTCGCCACGATCGTCAGCTCGAACGGTGCGAGCGGCGAGAGGTTGTCGAAGTGGATCTCTTGGCTCGCGCCGTCGAGCAGCGCGAGCGCAAGGCTCACGTCGCTGCGCGTGGCCGCGTACGACGCCACGCCGTCGCCGCCACATCGCTCGAGGCCTCCGATGCGCGAGCGGCCGGCGTCTTCCCTCACCTCGACGCGAAGCGTGACGTCGACGTCCGCGCGCGTACCCGCAGGCGGCGCGTCTGCGCAGCTCGCGTCGCCCGCCGGGCCGCCCTCGCCGAGACGAAGCTGGATGCTGCGCCGAGGGAGCGTCTCGCGCGGCAGCGTCAGCCTCGTCTGCGTCTCGCTGGCAGCGGGACGCTCGGTGGCGAGGCTCGAGGCGCCGCAGCCGGCGAGAACGAGACACACCGCGAAGCGCGCTCTCGCGAAGGGCTCGCGCCTGCGCCGTGTCCGTCGATCGGGCACCACCGGATCCCTCTCAGCCCGCCACGAACGGCAGGTAGCGCGGGCGCCAGAAGTGCGCGCGCACGTACGTCTCGATCGCGGTGCGGTCGATGCGCTGGCTCGTGGCCACGCCGTCTGCGTAGGCCTGCGCGATGACCGCGCACGTCACCGCGATCGACACCTCACGGAGCTCCGAGACCGGCGGGTACACGAGCCCGTTCTTCAGGTGGACCTTCTCCGTGTAGTCGGAGAGCGCGCGCGACGCGACCATCACCATCGCGTCCGTCACCTCGGTCGCGTTCGAGAGGATCGCGCCGAAGCCGAGGCCCGGAAAGATGAACGCGTTGTTCCCTTGGCCGATCTCCACGAGCTCGCCGCTCGGCGCGCGCACGGGCGCGAAGGGGCTGCCTGTCGCGACGATCGCGCTGTGGTCGCTCCACCGAAGGATCTCTTCAGGGCTCGCCTCACACGCGCTCGTCGGGTTCGAGAGCGGGAAGACGACGGGGCGCGCCGTGTTCTTCGTCATCGCGCGCACGTGGGCCTCGGTGAACGAGCCGGGCTGACCCGAGAGCCCGAGCAGCACGGTCGCGCCGCTCCGCTCGATGGTCTGGAGGAGATCGGGCGCGCCGCCTTCGCGGCTCCAGCCTTCGATCGCGGCGAGCGGCTTCGCGAGCGTCTGCTTGTAGTCCTCCATCGCGCGCCCCTCGAGGAGCAGACCCTTCGAGTCGAGCACGAACAAGCGCGAGAGCGCCTCTTCGCGCGAGAGGCCCTCGGCCATCATTCCATCGCGCATCGCCCACGCGACGCCCGCACCTCCGGCGCCCGCGCCGTAGACGACGATGCGCTGATCCGAGAGCTTCTCGCCGCGCAGCTTGCAGGCCGAGAGCACGCCCGCGAGCGCCACGGCGCCCGTGCCTTGGATGTCGTCGTTGAACGACGGCAAGACCTTCCGGTACCGCTCGAGCACGGTGAACGCCGTGTCCTTCGACAGGTCTTCCCACTGGAGGATCGCGCGTGGATAGCGAGCGCGCACCGCCTCGACGAACTTGTCGACGAACGCGAGGTACGGCTCGCCCTTCAAGCGCGCGTGCGTGACGCCGAGGTACGCCGGGTGCTCGCGGAGGTCGACGCGATCGGTGCCCACGTCGAGGCCGACGGGCAGCGATCGGTACGGGCTCACGCCGCCGCCCGCGGTGTAGAGCGCGAGCTTGCCGATGGCGATCGCGAGCCCGCCGTAGCCCTGATCGCCGATGCCGAGGATGGCGCTCGAGTCCGTCGCGACGATCATGCGCACGTCGTCGTAGAACGAGTTGTCGAACGCGCTCGCGGCCCGATCGATGTTGCGCGTGGAGAGCGAGATGCCGCGCGGCGACTGGTAGAGCAGCGAGAAGCCCTGCACCGCTTCGCCCACGGTCGGCGTGTAGATGATCGGCATCATCTCCGCGAGGTGTCGCTCGAGCGCCGCGTAGAAGAGCAGCTCGTTGCGCTCCTGCAGGCCGCGGAGGAACTGGTACTTCGCGAGCGGCGTCGGCTGCGTGGCGTACGCCGCGCCCACGCGAGCGATCTGCGCCTCGAGCGTGGTGAGCCGCGGCGGCAGGAGCCCATCGAGCCCGAGCGCGATGCGCTCATCGTCCGGGAACGACGTGCCCTTGTTCGTCGCCGCGAGCCGCAGCACCGCGTGCCCGCGCACGAACACGCGCATCTTCTCGGTCCCATCGGCTTCACGAAACGTCTCGAAGTACCGGCTGAGCTTGGCCATGGGCGCGAGCCTAGCCTGTGGCGGACGCGAGCCACGATGCTCCTGTCGGGGAACGCATACAGGGCGGCGGGACGGGCATTCGCGCGGGCCGTCGTGTTAGCGTCGCGCGCGATGCGCACGCTTCGTCTGGTCCCGATCCTCTCCCTCGTCTCGCTCGCTGCGTGTGGGCCCGCCGTCGATCGGCAGGGCTCGCTCACGCGGCTGCGCGCGGCCATCGACGCCGAGGTCACCGACGCCGTCGTGCTCGAGGATCACAACCAGCTCGCCGAGAACGTGAGCAACAGCGGCACGCTCGAGGGCATGTTCCAGCACGAGCTCAGCGAGGCGCTCGGTCGCGGCACCAACTGCGGCGTGAGCGACCTCTGCGCGAACCACGACTTCCGCCCGACGGATTGGATCTACGAGGTCGGCCACGCGCCGGGTGATCCCGAGCTCTCGGCGGGGCCGACGCTGATCATCGGCTTCGACTCCACCGGGCGCGTCGATCGCACCTTCTACATGACGCGCCGCACGCCGGCCGCGGCGCGATGATGCCGCGCGATCGCCTGAACGCGCTCATCGGAGGGTCTGCGCCATGATGGTCCCCCAGCAGTCGAGCTGGCTGCGCCTCATCTTCCGCTACCGAGGCACCGAGCTGCCCCGCACCAAGTGGCGCATCGCCGGGGTGTTCGCGCTCGCGACGGTCGTCACGGTCGCGGAGCTCACCCTCGAGGACGCGCAGTTCCACACCGACCTCCATCCGCTGCCGTTCACGTTGATCGGCATCGCGCTCTCGATCTTCCTCGGCTTCCGCAACAGCTCGGCGTACGACCGCTGGTGGGAGGGCCGCAAGCTGTGGGGCTCGCTGATCAACACCACGCGATCGATGGCGCGCCAGGTGCTCACGCTCATCAGCGAGGTGCCCGAGGGGCGCACGCTCTCGAGCGCCGAGAAGAAGGAGATCACGACGCTCCAGGCGGAGCTCGTGCGCCGGATCATCGCGTTCACCCACGCGCTGCGCCTCTCGCTGCGCGACATCGACGATCTCAAGGACCTCGAGCCGTTCCTGTCGAAGGAGGAGATCGAGGGCCTGAAGAAGGAGACGAACCGACCCTCCGCCATCAGCAAGGGCACGGCGGATCGCATCCAGGTCGCGTGGGGCAAGGGCTGGATCCACCCCCTCCACGTCGGCATCCTCGAGCAGTCGCTGGTCGCGCTCACCGACATCCAGGGCGCGTGCGAGCGCATCAAGAACACGCCGATCCCGATGACGTACACGACGCTCATCCACCGCATCGTCGCGGTGTACTGCTACGGCCTGCCGTTCGGCGTGGTGAGCGAGGTCGGCGCGCTCACCCCGATCGTCGTGCTCGTCGTGAGCTACGCGTTCTTCGGCCTCGACACGATCGGCGACGAGATCGAGCAGCCCTTCGGCTACGACGACAACGACCTGCCGCTCGATCAGATGAGCCGCCTCATCGAGGTGAACCTCCGCCAGCGCCTCGGCGAGACGGACCTGCCGCCGCTGCTCAAGCCCGTCGATGAGTACCTGAGCTGACGCCCCGGAGCGTCGCCATCCTGACCGGACCGAAATGCCGCGGGCGCGCCGTGCGTTCAGGTGCTCGACCCAAGGTTTCGTGAAGAAGCGTGGGTCCGAGGGACATTCCCAAGTCCCGAGCGCATGATTCGTTGTCGTCGCCCTCGCCTGGAGGCCCCATGAAGGATCGCGGTGCTGTCGCTCGAATCGGCCTGTTCTTCGGGCTGGTCGCAACGCTGTCGGGGGCTGCGGCCTGGGCGCGGCAGGCTCCGGCCGACTCGGACATCGACGAGTCCGACCTCGGGATCGACCCGGGGACGGGCGCGCTCCTGCTCGATCTCGATGACGGCGCCTCGGACGAAGAGTGGGCCCGGGCTCGCGACGCGATCGCGCGCGGCGTGGCGCCCTACGACTTCGTGATCGACGACTCGCCGCGAGACGAGCTCGGCGAGATGCTCTCGGACGACGCCGAGCTCTACCGGATCGTCGTGCCCGCCACCGAGGTCGCCGACGTGGTCGCCGAGCTCACGGCAGACACGGACGTCGAGGTCGCCGAGGTGGAGCGCTCGTGGTCTCTGCCGGAAGGCGAGGCGTTCACGCTGACCGCGCTCTCCGAGGGCTCCCTCTCGGACGCGGTGACCGACGATCCGAATGCGGCCGATCGAGAGGGCTTCACGCCCAACGACCCGTACTACCGTCACCAGTGGCACCTCGATCTGATCGGCATGCCGATCGCTTGGCAGCGCGCGCAGGGTGATGGCGTGGTGGTCGCCGTGATCGACACGGGCGTCGCGTACCGCACCGAAGGCCGCTTCATGCAGGCGCCGGATCTCGCGGGCACGACGTTCGTGCCCGGCTACGACTTCGTCGAGAACGACGCGACTCCGGACGACGAGCACGGCCACGGCACGCACGTGGCGGGCACGATCGCGCAGAGCACGAACAACCGGCTCGGCGTCGCGGGTGTCGCGCCCGGCGCGTCGATCATGCCGATCCGCGTGCTCGATCGGAACGGCTCGGGCAGCTGGGGCGCGATCGCGTCGGCCATCCGCTACGCCGCCGATCACGGCGCGCACGTGATCAACATGTCCCTCGGCGGCGGCAGCCGGTCGCGCACCATCGAGCGCGCGATCAACCACGCGCACAGCCGCGGCGTCGTCGTGATCGCGGCCGCAGGCAACACGGGCCACGGCCCCGTCGAGTATCCGGCGCGTCACGATCACGTGATCGCCGTCAGCTCCGTGCGCTTCGATCGCGAGATCGCGCCGTACAGCTCGCGCGGTGACGGCCTCGACATCGCGGCGCCCGGCGGCGATCTCCGCGTCGATCAGAACGGCGACGGCCTGCCCGACGGCGTGCTCCAGAACACGATCGTCGGCCGCGATCCGCGCCGCTTCGACTACCTCGCGTGGCAGGGCACCTCGATGGCTGCGCCGCACGTCGCGGGCGTCGCGGCGCTCGTTCGCTCCACGGGCGTGACCGATCCCGATGCGATCGAGCGCACGCTGCTCTCCACCGCGCAGGGCGGCGGTGACCGCGCGCTCTACGGCGCCGGTGTGGTGCGCGCCGACGCGGCCCTCGCGCGTCAGCTCGACGATCGCGGCATGGCCCGCGGCGCGTGGGCGCTCGGCCTCGCGGCGATCGCGTTCGTCTCGCTCCGCCGTCGTCGCGTGCTCGGCCTCGCGCATCCGTGGCTCGCGGCGCTCGTCGGCTTCGTGTTCGCGGGCGGCCTCGCGTTCCTTCCCCTCACGTCGCTGATCGGCTCGTTCGGCTTGCCGGGCGTCGCGGAGACGATGAGCGAAGGTCTCTCGGGCTTCGGTGCGCTCGGCACGTTCGGCCTCGCGCTCGTCGCGCTCGGTCCCATCGCGCTGACGCTCGTCGCGATGCACAAGACCTCGGCGCGTCCGTTCCTCGTGGGCCTCGGCTTCGCGTCGGCAGCGACGCTGCTCGTCGAGGCGCTCGATCCCAGCGCGGCGCTCGTCGGTGGCTGGCTCGCGGGCCCCGCGCTCGTGATGGCGGCGGCGGGTCTCGCGGTCGTCGCACGCCAGGTCGCGCGCAGCGAAAGGAGCGCCTGACGCTCTGACGACGGCGTAGGGCGGGGCGTGTCCTCGCCCTACCTGCGATCGCGGCGCGGTCGCGGCTGACCATCGCTCGGCGCTCCGCCGTGCGGGAGCTCGCGGCCGCGCGGCAGCGCCTCGTTCGGTCGACCGACCGCCGGCCGAGCGATGTAGACGACGTGCTTGGGGCCTCCGCTGCCGACCCTGACACGGCGCGCGTCGAAGCCCGAGCGCTGGAGCTGCTCGACGAAGCCGGGGTCTTCGTCTTCGCCCCACACCGCGTACACACCGTCGGGCGTGAGCGCGGCGCGGACGTCCGCGAGCGCGCGCGTTCCGTAGAGGTGCCCGATCGCGTTCGCTCTCCCGCGGCCCGGTCCCTCCATCAGGTCGAGCACGATCGCGTCGAAGCGAGGCGTGCGCTTCGTGGCCGCGGCTCGCACCACCGCCATCACGTCATCGATCGTCACGCGCACGCGAGCGTCGCTGACCGCGCTGCCGTTGATGGCCGCGAGCGGGCCCTGGTTCCAGCGCACGACCGGCTCGTGGAGCTCAGCCACCTCCACTTGCGCGGTGCGACCGAGGACATCGAGCAGCGCGCGCAGCGTGAAGCCGAGGCCCAGGCCGGCGGTGAGGACCCGCGGCTTCGCTCGCTCCGCGATCCGCTCGAACGCGAGCTTCGCGAGCGCGTCTTCGCTCCGGTGCAGCATGCTGCTCATCAGCACGCGGCCTTCGATCGTCAGGAGAAAGTCCCGCTCGCCGCGCTGACGGAGCACGAGCTTTCCATCGGCGGTCTGCGCCTCGTCGAGGTTCTTCCAGGGCTGCACGGCTCGGTCCGATCGCGAGGTTCAGCGGCCCGTCCACACGGGCGCGCGCTTCTGCATGAACGCGGTGAGGCCCTCGCGCGCGTCCTCGGTGCCGAGGATCGCGAAGAGCTGATCGCGCAGCATCGGGAGTGACGTCGCGAGATCTTCGTCGGCCTGCGCGTGCCACGCCGCGAGGCCCATGCGCATCGCCGTGGGGCTCTGCGCCGCGAGCTTGTCGGCGAGCGTCTTCACGGACGCGTCGAGCTCCGCGTCGGGCACGGCGCGGTTGACGAGCTCGATGCGCGCGGCTTCCTCGGCGGTGATCGGATCGCCCGTGAGCATCAGCTCCATCAGGCGCCGCTTGCTCACCACGCGACGAAGCACCGCCATGATCATCATCGGGAAGAGGCCGCGCTTGATCTCAGGGGTACCGAGCTGCGCGCTCGAGGCCGCGATCGCGAAGTCGCACGCCGCGATGATGCCGAGCGCGCCGCCCATCGCCACGCCGTTCACCCGCGCGATCGAGGGCTTGCCGAGCGTGGTGAAGCGCAGGAGCAGATCGGGGTAGTCCCCCTTGCTCTCGAGCGGCGGCGGCCCGCCGTCTGCGCCCGACATCTGCTTGAGATCACCGCCGCCCGAGAACGCATTGCCCGCGCCCGTGAGCACGACGACGCGCACCTCGGGCGTGTCTCGGCAGTCGTCGAGCGCCCAGAGCAGCTCGTTCACCATCTCGGGGCCGAGCGGGTTCTTCCGCTCGGGGCGGTTGAGCGTGATCGTGACGATCGGACCGTCGGTCGTGACGACGATCGCGCGGTACGCGCGCGCTTCGATCGGCATCAGGCTCCTCCCGAGGCCGCCGCGCCCGCGTCCTTCTTCACGTGGCCGACGTCGATCGCGGCCTGCCGACCGGCAGCGACCTTGTCGAGCTCGAGGATCTCTCGCGCCTCTTCGACCGTCGCGGGCTCGCGGCCCATGTCGCGGGCCATGCGCGCCGCGACCTCGACCATCGAGCCGTTGTTCGCCGCCATCTGACCGTTCGGCAGGTAGAGGTGATCCTCGAGGCCCGTGCGGATGTTGCCGCCGAGCACGAGCGCCGACGCGAGCATGCGCCAGTGGCCGTGCGAGATGCCGATGACCTCCCACTCGGATCCTGCGGGCATGATCTTGGTCTGCAGCTGCAGCGACTCGATCATCGGCGGGATGCCGCCGAGCACGTTCACGATGAACGAGAACTGATACGGAGGCTTGAGCGCGCCCATGTCGAGCAACGGCGCGATGCCTGCCGTGTGGCCGGTGTCGAAGCACTCGAGCTCGGGCTTGATGCCGACCTCGTTCATCACCTCGAGCACCTTGAGGATCTTCGAGTACGGGTTCGGGAAGATCATGTCGAAGACGAACTGCTTCTTGCTCGCCGAGTACTTGGCGTAGTTCATCGTCCCCATGTTCAGCGCGCCGATCTCCGGCTTCACCTCACGCAGGTAGGCGATCTGCGGCGCGACGTCGTCGAGGATCGTGCCGGTCGAGAAGTTGAGGATGATGGGGCAGAGCTTGCGCGTCTCTTCCTTGATCGCCGCGAAGGTGCTCGTCTCGAACGTCGGCGAGCCGTCGTCGTTTCGCGCGTGGATGTGCACGACCGCCGCGCCGGCGTCGTAGGCGCGCTTGCACTCGATCGCGATCTCCTTGGGCGTGTACGGGATGCCCGGCGCCTGCTTGCGGTTCGCGAGCACGCCCGAGACCGCGCATGTGATGACGACCTTGTCCGTCTTCGACATCTCACTCTCCCTCGTCGTCGTCGCGACGACCGCCTTCACGTTTGTCGATCTCGCCGCGCACGTGCTCTGCGAGCTCGAGCACGATGCGACGAAGCTCCTGCCGATCCTTCTCCTCGAGCGAGCCCAGCGCGCTCGTGAGCAGCTCCATCGCGCCTACCTTCACGGACTGCGCGAGCTCGCGGCCCTTCTCGGTCGCGCGGATGAGCACCACGCGCCGGTCGCTCGAGCTCCGATCGCGCACGACGAGCCCGTCGCGCTCCATGCGATCCACGATGCCCGTGATCGTCGAGTTCTTCGCGCTCATCCGCTCCGAGAGCTCGGTGAGCGAGAGGTCGTCCGTGGCCTCGAGGATCTTGAGGACCGAGACCTGCGGTCCCGTCAGGCCGCGCTCGCGCGCCTCGGTCTTCGTGACCCGGCGCGACTCCGCATAGAGATAGAGCATCGTCTCGACGATGCGGTCGATCTCCCCCTTCCGGCTGCGGGGGCTCGAGACGTGAACGGTGTGGGAGTCGTGGGCCACGGACGCTCTGACGCTGGACGAGCCCCTGAAATGGTTCTCGTCCGAAAGTTTCGTATGCTAACTATCTTCGGCGCGGCCGCGTCGTCAAGCACGGCGAGTGAGATGTGTCGTCGGTTGCTGGGGTCGGCTCGTTCGTGTCAGTCTGCGGCCCGTCTCGCCTTGGAGGGTGCCTTGTCTCGTGCGTTCTTCGTTCGGTGTGCTGCAGTCGTGATCGTCGGAGCGACCCTCGCGCTGGCCTCGACCGGTGCCGCACCCGAGCGTGCGGAGGCGCAGGTCTCCACGGTGCAAGCGGTGCCGAAGGGCGCCATTGGCCTCGGTCTCATGGGCGTGGAGCTCGGCCTGATCGTCCCGGCCATCTTCGGCGCGCGCGACTGGTGGCCCTACCTGGTGTTCCCGGTCCTCGGCGGCGCGGGCGGTGCCGTCGGCGGCTACTTCATGGACGTCCAGATGCAGCGCTCGGGCACGCCCGAGGTCAGCGTCGCGATGATGGCCATCGGCATGGCGCTTCTCGTGCCCGCGATCATCGGCACGCTCGCGCTGACCGCGTACTCGCCTCCCTCCGAGTCGAGCGATGCCGACGAGGACATGGAGTACCAGGAGCCGGGCGGCGACACGGTCGAGGCGGTCCAGGAAGACGGTGCGGCGCCGGCCGAGGGGGAAGGCTCACCGCAGTCGCGTCTCGAGCAGCGCGTGCGAGCGCTCTACGCGGGCGGCCCCGGTCTCCTTCGTTTCCACCGCGGCGCAGTGCTGCTGGGTGTTCCGCTCGTCGCGAACCTCCCGCGCTTCACGGGCGAGGAGCTCGAGCGCCTGAACGTGCAGCAGGCCTCGGACGTCATCGTCCCGGTCGTCAGCGCACAGTTCTGATCCACTGATCCCGACGGTCCCCGGCGCTCTCGCGTCAGGGACGAAACGCGCGCGACCGGTAGAACCGCAGCTCGTCGATCGACTCCTTGATGTCGTCGAGGGCGCGGTGGGTGGACTTCTTCGTGGGGCGCTCCGCGTAGACCGCGGGCATCCAGCGGCGCACGAGCTCCTTGATCGTCGAGACATCCACGTTGCGGTAGTGCACGTGCTTCTCGATCTGGGGCATGTACTTCGCGAGGAAGACCCGGTCCTGATGGATCGAGTTGCCCGCGAGCGGTGAGGCGTTGGCCTTCACGCCCACCGACTCGAGGAACGCGAGCGTCTGCGCGGCGGCGTCCTCGGTGGTGATCGTCGAGGCGCGCGAGCGGGTCGTCAGCCCGGACTTGCCGTGGTGCTCGGTGTTCCACGCGTCCATCGCGTCGAGCTCGGCGTCGGTGCGGTGGAGCACGAGGTCGGGGCCTTCGCCTACGATCTCGAGCTCTGCGTTCGTGACGATCGTGGCGATCTCGAGGATCTGCTCACGGCTCACGTCGAGGCCGGTCATCTCGAGATCGATCCACACGAGGAGATCAGGCGCGCCCATCGTTGGCCCTCGTCGTTGGTTGCGGAAGAGGCAGGATCAGCGGCACTGGAGGACCACCACGGAGCTGCCCTCGCTCGGCCTGCCGCGCGAGACGACCAGCGCGAGCCCGGCGCCCGTCTCGTGCACGCTGCGATGACCGTAGAGCCCCGTCGAGGAGTACACGAGGCCGGCATACGACTCGGTCGCCAGGAGCGTGGAGTCGTAGATCGTGAGGTCGACGCCGCTCGAGATCCGTGTGATCGCGAGGCTGCTCTCGAGGGGGTGGGTCTGGAGGTCGGTGCCGAACCCAGAGCTCACGGGGAAGCGATCGCCGACCATGTCGACGGCGGTGATCTCGGTCAGCCAGTCGCTCGATCCATCGAAGGTCGTCGCGAGGAGGCGGCCGTTCCAGCTGGTGAGGCCCGACACGGCGAACGCGTCGGGGATGATCACGCGCTGGACCTCGGTGCCCGACGCATCGAGCACCGCGATCTCTGCATCTGCGGCGAGCGTGTAGAGACGCGTGGCGCGCGAGGCGAGGTCGAACGCGCCCTCCGTGTAGGCGAGAGGGGCGGCAGGCGTGCCGGGCACGAGCAGCGACCGGGTGACGGTGCCCGACGTCTCGTCGAGCACCTCGAGCAGGAGAGCGACGCCGCTCGCCGTCTGCGTGACGCGGAGCGCCGTGACGGCGACGTCGGTCGCGAGGTCGGTCGTGGGGCTGACCGTGATCGCCGCCGAGGTGTCCGTGCGGGTCACGGCGATCGTGGCCTCCCTCACGACACGCTCGGTGGGCGACGTCCACACGACGCGGGCGCCGCCGGGCGTGGGGAGCGTCGCGACGAGGGCGTCTTCGTCGAGCGTGGCGGCGAGCGTCTCGGAGGCGAAGGGCGCGCTCGGCGCGAGGTCGAACCATCGCGCGACCAGGTCGCGTCCCATGGGCGCCACGTCGAGCGTGAACAGCACCACGCCGGGGAGGTCGTCCACTGCCTCGGCCGCGCGCACGTCCGCCCCGATCTCGTAGGCCCTGGGCGTGGCCGATGCGCCTTCGTCGATGCGGAGGTCGCAGTCGTTGTCGACGGTGTCGCACGTCTCGCCGACGAAGGGCGCGACGCTCGGGTTGCCGTCGTCGCAGTCGTCGCCGCACGGGCGCGCGATGGCGCCGTCGCGGTCATCGTCGATGAGCGACGGCGCCTCGCGGCACGTCCCCGCGATGCACGTCGCGAGGTTGCACATCGACGCCGTGCAGTCGGTGTCGAGCAGACACTCCGGAGGCTCGCCCTCGGGCAGCGTGGTCGACGGCGGGCTCGAGTCGACGCCGCAGCCGCGGAACTGACCCTCGAAGGCCAGCGATCCCAGCGCAGCGAGGAGGCCTGCGGCGCGGAGGACGCGCGCTCGGTTCGAGGCAGTGACGGGCGCGCCCGGGGCTCGCGACATGGCGCGAAGTGTACCCGAAACGATCGACGGCGGTACGCTCGCGAGGTGCTCGTCGCCCGCGTTCTCCGCACGATCGAGGCGCACGCGCTGATGGACCGAGGCGCGCGCGTCCTGATGGGCGTCTCGGGGGGCGCGGACTCGCTGGCGATGCTCCATGCGTTGCGGTCGAGCGCGCCTTCGTTGGGCGTCGAGCTCGAGGCAGCGACTGTCGATCACGGCCTTCGGGAGGGCAGCGCGGACGAGCACGCGCGTGTCGCGGCCTACGTCCTCGGGCTCGGTGTCCCGTGCGAGGTGCTGAGCCTCGGGCTCGAGGGTGGGGCGTCCGTGCAGGAGCGCGCGCGCGATGCCCGCTATGCAGCGCTCCTCGCGCGCGCGACGGCCCGTGGATGTTCCGCGATCGCGGTCGCTCACACGCTCGACGACCAGGCGGAGACCGTGCTCGCGCGGCTCCTCCGCGGCGCAGGGGTCCGCGGCCTGGCGGGGGCGCTGCGCCGACGCGACGATCGCGTGATCCGTCCGCTCCTCGACGTCTCTCGTCAGGAGGTGTTGGCGTACCTCGACGAGCTCGGCCTCACACCGATCGTCGAGGATCCGTCGAACCGCGACGCGCGCTTCCTGCGATCGCGCGTTCGGCATTCGCTGCTGCCGTCCCTCGCCGCGGAGCAGCCGGAGATCGCCTCGATGCTGGCTCAGCTCGCCGACGACGCGCGCGAGCACCGCGAGCTGGTCGAGGCGATCGCCACGGACGCCGGGGCCGCGGCGGACCCCGCGATCGCGTCGCTCGAGATCGCAGCCGTGGCTCCGCGAGAGCCTCCGGTTCGGCGCGAGCTCCTGCGGCGGTGGGCCGAGAGGAACGGCCTCGCGTCACTCGGGCGTGTCCACCTCGAGGCCCTCGAGCGTCTCTGCCTGACAGCTCGGGGAGAGGCCCGCTTGCCCGGTGCGCTCGTGGTGGCCATCGAGAACGGGCGCCTCGTCCTCCGTCCGATCGATGACCCACGGCCGGACGCGCCCACGCGGTCTCCCCTCCGTTGAAGAAGCATGAATCTCGAGGCAACGGACCCGTCGTTCGATTGATGCCCCGAACCCCCTGTGACACCATCGTTCTTCGGCCGTCGCGCGTGCTCTTCGCCGCTCGCCGCGCCCGAGGTCCCCGCACCTGAGGTTTCCGTGAAGCAAAGCCACAAGACGCTGCTGCTCTGGCTGCTCCTGATCGTGATGATGATCGCGATCTACCAACTGGTGGAGCCCAGCGACAACCCGCGCGAGGTGGCCTTCAGCCAGTTCGTGACGGACGTTCGGCAGGGTCACGTCGAGTCGGTGACGGTCGCCCCCGGCGCCGCGAGCTCCGTGTTCGAGTACGTGCATGTCGAGGGTGATCGCCGCGAGCGCTGCACCACCGAAGGTGTCGCGACCGACGAGATCAACCGCGAGCTGCTCGAGCACAACGTCGTCGTCACCTACCGCGCGAACGAGGGGATGAGCGTCACGTCGGTGGCGATCTGGACCTCGATCATCCCGCTGGTGGTGCTCGTCGCGCTGTTCTTCTTCTTCATGAGACAGATGCAGGCGTCGGGCGGAAAGGCGATGAGCTTCGGCAAGTCGCGCGCGCGCCTCCTCAACGAGTCGGCGAACAAGGTGACGTTCGCGGACGTCGCGGGCATCGACGAGGCCAAGGACGACTGCGAAGAGATCATCGCGTTCCTCAAGGACCCGAAGAAGTTCCAGCGGCTCGGCGGACGCATCCCGAAGGGCGTCCTCCTCATGGGCTCGCCGGGCACGGGCAAGACGCTGCTCGCGCGTGCGATCGCGGGCGAAGCGGGCGTTCCGTTCTTCAGCATCTCGGGCTCGGACTTCGTGGAGATGTTCGTCGGCGTCGGCGCGAGCCGCGTCCGCGATCTCTTCGAGCAGGGCAAGAAGCACGCGCCCTGCATCATCTTCATCGACGAGATCGACGCCGTCGGTCGCAACCGCGGCGCCGGCATGGGCGGCGGTCACGACGAGCGCGAGCAGACGCTGAACCAGCTCCTCGTGGAGATGGACGGCTTCGAGGCCAACGAGGGCGTCATCATCATCGCCGCGACGAACCGCGCGGATGTGCTCGACTCGGCGCTCCTTCGTCCGGGCCGCTTCGATCGCCGCATCATGGTGCCCCGCCCCGACATCAACGGTCGCGTCGGCATCCTCTCGGTGCACACCAAGAAGACCCCGCTCGCGGAGGACGTCGACCTCGAAGTGCTCGCGCGCGGCACGCCGGGCATGTCGGGCGCCGATCTCGAGAACCTCGTCAACGAGGCGGCGCTGCTCGCCGCGCGTCAGGACAAGGACAGCGTCTCGATGAGCGACTTCGAGATGGCCAAGGACAAGGTCCGCATGGGCAGCGAGCGCCGCTCGATGCTCATCCCCGAGAAGGAGAAGCGCACCACGGCGTGGCACGAGGCCGGTCACACGCTCGTCGGCATGCTCCTCCCGAACCACGACCCGATCCACAAGGTCACGATCATCCCGCGTGGCCCGGCGCTCGGCGTCACGTTCGTCCTCCCCAAGGAAGACGTGCTCGGTCGCTCGCGCCAGCAGCTCGAGTCGATGATCGCGATGGCCCTCGGCGGCCGAATCGCGGAAGAGATCAAGTTCGGCGAGAAGACCAGCGGCGCGGCGAGCGATCTCCAGCGCGTGACGCAGCTCGCGCGAGCGATGGTCACGCAGCTCGGCATGAGCGACAAGCTCGGCCCGCTCGTCTACGGTGAGCGTGAGGACGACATGTTCGGCATGGGCTCGCCCTTCAAGACGAAGGAGTACAGCGAGCAGACGGCGCGTGAGATCGACGACGAGGTTCGTCGCATCATCCAGGTGCAGTACGACCGCGCGCGTACCCTCCTCGAGGAGAACCTCGACAAGCTCGACACCATCGCGAACGCGCTGCTCGAGCGCGAGACGATCGACGCCGAGGAGCTCCTCGCGATCATGGAGAACCGCGAGCTGCCGCCGCGTCAGCGCGTGGTCATCCCGCGCTACTCCGACAAGGCGGCGAAGGCGAAGGAGAAGCGGAAGGCCTCGATCTTCCAGCCGCGCCCTCGCGAGATCCCGAGCGGGACCTGAGCGACCTTCGCTCGTCCGACGACACGAACGACACGACACGAGGTTTCCATGGCAGGGCCGGCGAACGAGCGCAGCGAGCGACAGAGCTCGGGGCGCTCGTCCGCCTTTCTGGACCTTCGATCTCCGCCGAGCACGTGTGAGGTCTGGGGGATCCTGAACGTCACGCCCGACTCGTTCAGCGACGGCGGCCTCCACTTCGCGAAGGACGAGGCGGTCGCACGCGCGCTCGCGATGATCGAAGAAGGCGCCGACGTGATCGACGTCGGGGGCGCGTCGTCGAGACCTCGCGGTCTGACCTACGGAGACGGCGCCGCTGCGGTCTCGACCGACGAGGAGATCCGTCGCGTCGTCCCCGTGATCCAAGCGATCCTCGGCCGCGCTCCGCGGACCGTGATCAGCATCGACACGACCTCCGCCGAGGTGGCCGAGGCCGCCGTCCGTGCGGGTGCGCGCATCGTCAACGACGTCTCGATGGGGCGCTCGGATGCGCTGCTCGAGGCGTGTGGACGCGAGGGCGTCGAGCTCGTGCTGATGCACACACGCGGTGATGGCCGCGTCGACGAGAGCACCACTCGTTACGACGACGTGGTGAGCGACGTGCTCGGGGAGCTCGTGGTGGCGCTGCGTCGCGCGAGAGAGCGGGGTGTCGCGGACGATCGCCTGTGGATCGATCCAGGCCTCGGGTTCGCGAAGACGGCCTCGCAGTCGATGAAGCTCCTGCGTTCGACGCGCCGCCTCGCGGACGCGGGCGCTCCCGTGCTGATCGGGGCGTCGCGCAAGGCGTTCCTGGGACAGCACGCGAAGGACGCGCTCGGTCGTGTGCCGGGCGCAGACGCGAGGATCGGTGCGAGTGTGGCGGCCGTGATGATGGCGGCGATCGCGGGGGCGCGCGCGGTGCGTGTGCACGACGTGCGCGCGACGCGACAGGCCCTGCAGATCCTCGATCGCGCCACGCCCCGTGCGCGTCGTCTCGACGAGAGCCCCGAAGAGAGCCCCGAAGAGGGCGAGGCGCGACCGTGAGCGATCTCGTCCAGCTCGTGTCCGCGTTCTTCGCGCAGAGCCCCGTGCGCGTGACGCTCGACGTGCTCGACGTGCTCGTCGTCGCGTTCCTGATCTACCGTGTGCTGCTCCTCGTGAGGGGCACGCGCGCGATGCAGATGGCGGTGGGCCTGGGGCTCGTGTTCCTCGCGTACCACGCGTCACGACAGCTCGGCCTCTACACGCTCTACACGCTGCTCAACGCGTTCCTCACCTACATCGTGCTGCTCGTCGTCGTGCTCTTCCAGAACGACATCCGCCGTGTGCTCACGCGCGTGGGGACGCAGCCGTTCTTCCGCGGCGCGCGGCACCAGCGTGAGCTTCAAGCCGTGGAAGAGGTCGTGAAGGCCGCGGTGGCGCTCGCTCACAAGCGCATCGGTGGGCTCATCGTGTTCGAGCGCGACGCGCTGCTCGACGAGTTCATCCAGATGGGCACGGTGCTCGACGCGGCGGTGACGAAGGAGCTGCTCTACAGCCTCTTCGTGCCGAGCCACGAGAACCCCATGCACGACGGCGCGGTGATCGTCCGCGAGGGCCGCGTGTGGCAAGCGGGCGTGTTCCTGCCGCTCACCGGAAGCCCCAAGCTCGATCGATCGCTCGGCACGCGACACCGCGCCGCGATCGGGATCTCGGAAGAGACCGACGCCGTCGTCGTGGTCGTGTCCGAGGAGCGCGGTGCGATCGGCATCTGCTTCAACGGCAACATGGTGCGCGACCTCGACGCGGGCTCGCTCCGCCAAGCGCTGCTCGGCCTGTTCCAGGTGCCGGTCAAGAAGAAGGCGAGCGCCAAGGCCGACCCCAAGCGTCGCGACGAGACGGGACGCGTGAGCCACGCGTCGGTGCCGCCGCCGCGCATGTCGACCCCGCCTCCCATGCCGATCGCCGCGAGCGCGAGCCCGACGCCTGCGGACGCGCCCGTCGATCCGCTCGCGCCCGTGTCCAAAGACTCCGCTGCGCCGCGTGACAGCAGCTCCGGAGGCAGCTGATGGTGCAGAAGGCGCCGCCGCCGAGCTCGGGCGCGCTCCGCGGGCTCTTGCTCGACAACGTCGGCCTCAAGGTCATGTCGCTCGTGAGCGCGCTGGCGATCTTCTGGCTCGTGCGCGGCGCAGAAGAAGCGCAGCGCGCCGTCTTCGTGGACGTGGTCGCGGTGACCCCGCCCGCGACGAGCGAGCGCATGCTCACGAGCGACTTGCCCGCCAAGGTGCGCCTCACGCTGCGCGGCAGTCGATCGATCCTCAACGCGCTCCATGCCGACGAGATCCCGCCGGTGCAGGTCGATCTCTCGACGAGCACGGCGAGCCTCTACTACTTCGAGCCCGAGACCTTCGAGCTCCCGGGCGGCATGGAGATCATGCAGATCGCGCCGCCGACGATCCCGCTCTCGTGGTCGGCCCGCGGCAGTCGGAACGTCGCGCTCGTGCCCGCGATGGAGGGAACGCCGGACGCGGGCCTGATGCTCTCGGGCACGCCGAGCGTGCGACCGACGACGACGATGCTGCGTGGCCCCGAGCCCGACCTCGCGACGATCGAGCGGCTGATGACCGATCCCGTGACGATCAGCGGCCTTCCCGCAGGGCGCTACGAGCGACGCGTCAGCCTCGTGCGGCTGCCGAACCACGTGGAGAACGTGGGCGACACGACGGTGAGCGTGGTGTTCGAGCTGAGCCCCGAGGTCGCCGAGCGATCGGTGCCGCGCCTCGAGCTCGCGGTGATCGGCGGGACGGTGCGCGAGATCAGGCCGGCGCGCGTGCGCGTCACGCTCCGCGGTCCGCCGCGGGTGCTCGATGCGATGGACGCGCCCAGCATCGTCCCGTTCGTCGACGTCAGCGCAGTGGACGCAGAGGCGGGAACGCAGGCCGTGCCCGTGCACGTGCGCGGCATCCCCGAGGGCATCGAGCTCGCGCGCGTCGAGCCCGACGAAGCCCTCGTGACGCCGCAGCCCGCAGTGCCGCCGCATCACTGACACGCGGCATCACGGACCAGGTCGGCTCTCCGCGCCGAAGTAGCGGACCGCGCCGACGAGCGCGAGCGAGGTGGCCGCGGCCTCGATGGCGATGGCCGCCCACGTCGGGAGAGAGTCGAGCCAAGGCGCGGCGAGGAGCGCGACGCCGAGGCTGCCGATGATCAGCGTGCCCGCGAGCCTGCGCGGATCCGAAGGCGTCGTCTCGGCGGTGCTGGCGACGAGGCCGCTCACGTCCTCGCCGCGCGAGACGAGCTCTCGTCGCGCGAGCTCGATCGCCTCGTGCGTGTAGTCGCCCGCCTCGACGGTGCAGATGCGCACGAGCTCGTCGCGGCTCGCGGCTCTCATGCGCTGCACCAATCCATCGCGGGTGCTCATCGGAGGAGCCTCGCAGGGATCGCGCGCGGCGGCGATCCCTGCGCGGTCAGTCGCCGTGCGCCGCCTTGCGTGCTGCCGCGGCGTCGCGCGTGACGGCCGCATCGCTGGAGGGCTCCAAAGCGCTGGCGAGGGCGACACCGCTCTCTTCGGGATCGATCCTCGCGAGCAACGTGCGCGAGACGTCGAGGCTCGCCCGTCCTGCACGCTCCACGTCGAGCGCGCTCGCGAGCTCCGTGATCGTCGGTCGATCGGACGGAGTCTTCGCGAGGCAGCGCTCGATCACCGTGACGAGGGAAGGGCGGGCCTCCGGTGACAGCGCCGCGAGCGGTTTCGGCGTCTCGAACGCGTGCGCCATGAGGTACTGGCTCGCCGTCTCTGCGTCGTAGGGACCTCGGCCTGCGAGCATCCGGTAGAGGACGAGGCCGACGAGGTACACGTCGCATCGCTCGTCGACGTTCGAGGGCCGCAGCACCTGCTCGGGCGCCATGTACTCGGGCGTGCCGAGGATGTGACTGCTCTGCGTGAGCGGCGCCGCGCGCTCTTCGGTCGCGAGCTTGCTGATGCCGAAGTCGAGCACCTTGAGGCCGGGCTCGACGCTCGTGAGCATCAGGTTCGAGGGCTTGATGTCGCGATGCACGACGCCCTTGGCGTGCGCGGCCTCGAGCGCGCGCGCGAGCGTGGTCCCGAGCGCGGCGACATCGGGCGCCTCCATGCTCCGCGCCGTGAGGACGCGCGAGAGGGGCGATCCGTCGACGAATTCCTGCACTTGGTAGAGCACGCCCTCGCTCGACAGATCGACGTGCAGCGTCCGCGCGACCGCGGGGTGCGCGATGCGAGCGCCGGCGCGGGCTTCGCGGAGAAAGCGCTGCATCTCTTCGGGCTGCTCACCGAAGCTCGCCTTCACGAGCTTCACGGCCACGCGCGAGTCGCTGAGCACGTCGCGCGCTTCGTACACCGCGCCCATCCCGCCTTCGGCCACGAACCGCACGATGCGCACGCGGTCGTCGATCACGCTGCCCGGCGTGAGCGTGCGCGGACGTGCGCGGGCGAGCTGCTCGAGGGCCTCGGAGAGCTCGCGCGACCGCTGCTCGACGCGCGCCTGCAGCTGCGCGTTGAGGTGCTCGAGCTCCTTCGATTGTTCGACGACCTCGCTCACGGCCTCGGCGACCTTGGTCTCGAGGCTCGCGTTCAGCGCCGCGAGCTCGCCGCGGTGTCGCTCGCTCGAGAGTCGCGCGGCGATCTCGCGCACGTTGCTCGTGTAGATCAGCCGCGAGAACACGATCGAGCCGACGGTCATCGCGCAGAGGTTCGCGAGCATCGAGCGCACGAACGCGGGATCGGTCCCGTAGTGGATCACCGCGCTCGAGAGAATCGCCCCACCGACCAGCGCGCTCGGGATGGCCGTCCGCGCGCGGGCGATCAAGAACGCGCCCGCGAGCAGCGTGATCGTGAAGATGTCGATGTTGGGCCGCGCGCGCTGCGCGTTGGCGCTCACCAGCGCGCCGAAGACCGCGTAGCCGAAGACGAAGAGATCCGCGGACCACGCGCGGATCTGCTTGGGACGATCGAGCCACAGCGCGACCCAGAGCGCGATCACGGGGCCGAGCATCGCCGTGTGCAGCATCGCGAGCATGCGGAGCCACGCCGCCGTCGCCTCGGTCGCCTCGGGCCCCGGGCCCTTCCACCCGGTCCAGAACCCGATGAGGTGGAGGACGATCGTGATCGGCAACATCACACGAACGTTGCGCGCGTTGCGGTCCTCGATCTCCGCGCGCACGGCCGCGCGATCTCCTTCGGGCACGGCGAGCAGCGGCTCGAAGAGGCGCGCGACACGGCCGGGCTCTCTCGAAGGATCGGACAAGCGGCGCGAAGGATAGCGCTATGGCTCGAGTCGGCCCTCGATGACGTGTTCCCACTCGAGCTCGTCCACGGACGACATGAACTGCATCGCGAGGACGGGCTTGCGATGGCGCGGAGCGAGGCAGAGCCGCCATCGCGGGCCTTGGTCATCGAACCATGCGGACAAAGCAAACGACTACGAGGTCCGAGGGCAACACGCCTCAGCCGCCGAGCTCGGTCTTCGCGGTCTCGAGGATGCCGTCGGCGAGCGTGCGGATGAGCGTGTCGCTCTCGCCCTCGACCATCACGCGGAGCTTGGGCTCGGTGCCGCTCCAGCGGACGACGACGCGGCCCGTCTTGCCGAGCTTCTTCTCGGCGCTGACGATCGCGCGCGTGGTCTTCGGCATCTGATCGAGCGGCTTGCGCGCCTTGAGCGTTCCGTTGACGAGGATCTGCGGGACGCGCGTCATCGCCGCGGTCGCGAGCTCCGAGAGCGGCTTCTTCTCGCGCACGGCCATCGCGAGCAGCTGGAGGCCAGCCACGAGGCCGTCTCCGGTCGAGGCGTGATCGAGGAAGATCATGTGGCCCGACTGCTCGCCGCCGAGGTTGTAGCCGTGCTTGCGCATCTCCTCGACGACGTAGCGATCGCCCACGGCCGTGCGCACGAGCTTGCCGCCTGCGCCTTCGATCGCGCGCTCGAGGCCGAGGTTCGACATGACGGTCGCGACGAGCGTCTTCTTCTTCAGCTTCTTGTCGCGGAGCATGCGCGTCGCGCAGAGCGCCATCACCGCGTCGCCGTCGACCTCGTTGCCCTTCTCGTCGATGACGATCACGCGGTCTGCGTCGCCGTCGAGCGCGATGCCGAGATCCGCGCGCTGGCGGATCACCTCTGCCGCGCACGCCGCGGGGTGCACCGCGCCGCACTTCTCGTTGATGTTCTTGCCGTCCGGATCGACGCCGATGGGGAACACCTCGGCGCCGAGCTCCGCGAGCACGGTGGGGGCCACGCGGTAGGCCGCGCCGTGCGCGGCGTCGACGACGATGCGCAGGCCCTCGAGCGTGAGCTCCGACGGGAACGTCTGCTTCACGAACGCGACGTAGCGGCCGCGCGCGTCGTCGAGGCGCTCGGCGACTCCGACGTCCGATCCCGTGGGTCGATCCTGATCGAGCGCGTCGCTCTCGATGAGGCGCTCGAGCTCGGCCTCGGCTTCGTCGGGGAGCTTGAAGCCGTCGTGGCCGAAGATCTTGATGCCGTTGTCGAAGTACGGGTTGTGGCTCGCGCTGATCACGACGCCGGCGTCGGCGCGCATCGAGGTGGTGAGGTGCGCCACGGCCGGAGTCGGCAGCGGGCCGCTCAACATCACGCGCCCGCCCCACGTGCAGACGCCCGCAGAGAGGGCCGTCTCGAGGAGGTAGCCCGAGAGGCGCGTGTCCTTGCCGATCACCACGCGGGGCGCGTGCTTCGTCTTCTTGCGCAGCTGGTAGACGATGCCCGCGCCGATGCGGAACGCGGTCTCGGGGGTGATGGCGCCTGCGTTCGCGAGGCCGCGCACGCCGTCTGTGCCGAACAGCTTTCGAGTCATGTCGCGGGCCTCTTATCAGCGTCGTGCGGCCAGCGCCTCGGCGTGTGCATTCCTAATGTTGACAGTGGTCACTGTAACGGTCACAACTGGCGCATCGCACGGCGGCGCATAGCCCGAGCCTGGGCACGCGACCGACCGAGCACGAGGAGTCCGGCCCATGCACGCAGCCAGCACACAGCAGGAACACGACCTCGAACGCCTCCGCCGCTTCGGCGAGGCCATCGACGCGCTCAAGGCGCGCATCGAGTCCGAGGTCGGCGAAGACGACGTGCGCCACGTGCGCCGCATGCGCGTCGTCTCCATCGCCGCCGAGATCGTGGGACGCGCGCTGATCCACGTCTCGCTCGAGCCGGTCACGTTCGTGATCGGCGTCGTGGCGCTGTGGCTGCACAAGCAGCTCGAGGCGACCGAGATCGGGCACACCGCGCTCCACGGCGCGTACGACGGTCTGCCGGGCGCGGAGGCGTTCCAGAGCAAGACACACCTCTGGCGTGTGCCCATCGACGAGGAGTCGTGGAGGTACGGTCACAACGTGCGCCACCACGGGGCGACCAACGTGGTGGGCAAGGACGCGGACATCCACTTCGGGCCCGTGCGGCTGACGCGGGACACGCCGTACGACGCGAAGAAGCACCGCTTCCAGACGGCGTTCGCGCTCCTCGTGCTGTTCCCGAACTTCGCGCTGACGATGAACGCGCACTTCACCGGGCTCGCGGATCTGCTCGACGGCGGAAACGGCCGCGGCGGCTTCGACTTCGTGCCGGACGCGAGCCCGAAGAGCGCGCGCACCGCGTGGCGGAAGGCGCTCCGCAAGTTCGTGCCGTACTACGCGTACGAGTACGTGCTCTTCCCGGCGCTCGCGGGGCCGATGTTCTGGAAGGTGCTGCTCGGGAACTGGATGGCGGAGACGGCGCGCGACATCTACTCCGCGGCGACGATCTTCTGCGGCCACGTCGGCGAGCGCACGCGCAGCTACCCCGAGGGCACCAAGACTCGCAACCGCGGTGAGTGGTACGCGATGCAGGTCGAGGCCACGAACGACTTCGAGGTGCCGTGGGCGCTGTCGGTCCTCTGCGGCGGCCTCGATCGACAGATCGAGCACCACCTCTTCCCCAAGCTCGCGCCCGAGCGTCTGCGGCAGGTCGCGCCGGAGGTGCGGGCGCTGTGTGAGGAGCACGGCGTCGAGTACCGGACCGCGAGCTGGCCTCGCACGCTCCTCGACGCGTTCCGGTGGATCCACGAGCTCAGCCGAGACGAGCGCTCGGTCGGCGCGACGGTGAACGAGCTCGCCAAGGCGATGGCGTGAGCCTCGAGCTCGCAGCGAGCGTGATAGAAACGTCGGCACCGATGCCGGCCGAGGACGACGCGACCCTGACGATCGACGACCTCGCCGCCGAGGCCGCAGTCCCGAGCCGGACCATCCGCTTCTACCAGTCGAAGGGCCTCGTCCCTGCGCCGGTCATGAAGGGGAGAGTCGCGTACTACGCGAAGAAGCACGTCGAGCGGCTCGAGCTCGTGGCCAAGCTCCAAGATCGAGGCCTGCGCATCGACGCGATCCGCGAGCTGGTGAAGCGCCTCGACGAGGGCAGCCTCGACGTGAAGGACTGGCTCGGTCTCGACGCGCAGCTCTCGAAGCCATGGGCCGAGGATCGACCGCGCACGATGACCGAAGACGAGCTCCTCGCGCTCTACGGTCGCAAGCGCGCGGGCCTGCTCAAGGATCTCACGCGGCACGTGAAGGTGGAGCGCAAGGGCGACACGTTCCTCGTCGGCAGCCCGGGGCTCGTCGCGCTCGCGGGCAAGCTCGAGGGCGCGGGCGTCGATCTCGAGGTGACCGCGAAGGCCGCGGACGTGCTCGCGCGACACCTCGGCAAGGCGACGAAGGAGCTCACCGAGCTCTTCGTCGCGCACGCGAGCGCAGAGGGGCTCGACGTGGAGCTCGGGACGCTCGTCGAGTCGCTGCGCGCGATCGCTCCCGAGGCGGTGCGCATGATCTTCGCGCGCGAGATGGAGCGCTCGCTGCGCGAGCTGCTCGAGTCCGGGCGCGCCGCGAAGATCCCGCGGAAGAAGAAGCGCGCCTGAGCGCTCACGCGCCTTCGGTCTCGAGCGGCCAGAGGCGTCGGAACGACACGGCGTAGACGCGCGACTCGAACGAGACGAGCGCGCCGTAGCGACATCGCTCCGCGAGCACGCCCTCGTGGCTCGAGCCATCGCGCATGAGGAACCGGACGCGCTGCCCTTCGAGGAGCGCGAGGAAGAGCCGCGCGTCGGCGGCCACGTCGGCGAGCGCGTGATCGGTCGAGGGCGTGCTGACGCCGGCGCGCTCGCTCGCGATGCGCTGGAAGCGTCCGTCGCCGATCCACACGTCGAGATCCGCGTCCGTCTCGCACACGACGATGCCGTTCACTTCGTTGCCGCGCGCGTCGTCGAAGCGCGCCAGACCACCGATGCGAGGCTCGCGTCGCAGCGTCACGCGCCCGCCGAGCGCCGCGCGCGCGTCGTCGATCGAGGGCGGATCGGAGGACACGTCGCGCGCGCCGAGCGAGGGGAGTGAGCGCTTCGGAGCCGACATCGTGCGAGAGGTATGAGGGCGGCGCGCCGGCTCGTCCATCGGGCGTGTGAATCTCGTCGTTCGCGCGTGCGTCACGAGTCGCGTAGGTTGACGCCCATGCTCTACCGCCGCTCTCTCCTCGCCCTCGTGTCGTGCCTCTCGATGCTCTCGGTCGCCTGTGGTCCCGCGCCTCGCGCGAGCGACGACGAGGCGACGAGCACCGGCACCGAGAGCACGTCCGGATCCGAGGTGTCCGCGCCCGCGGGACCGCCGCAGTCGTTCTTGCCCGAGGGCCATCGCGTGCTGGCGCGCCTCGACATGGCGCGCGTGAGGCGCTCGCCCGTCGCGGCAGACGTCGAGTCGGCGATGGTCGCGACGCAGACCTGGCAGAACCTCGCGGGAGGCTCGGGGATCCGACCCGTGCAGGACCTCGACTCGATGGTGATCGGCGCCGACGGCCTCTACGCGACGCGCCGTGTCGCGGTGCTGCGGTACGTGGGCACCGAGGCGATGGTGCGCGAGCGACTCCTCGCGCTGTCGGTCGCACGCTCGCTGCCGCTGACCTGGAGCGAAGCGAACGGGTTCGCGGTGGCCACGCTGCCCGTGGCGCTGCCCGTGCCGCACTCGGTCGTGCTGACGGCTGCGCACGAGGCCGTGATCTGTCCGACGGACGACGTGGCTCGCATCGCGACCGTGGCGCGCGATCACGCCAACCGACGCGCGACGTCGGGGCCCGATGCGATCGTCGAGCCGCAGCTCACGTTCGCCGCGGGCGAGCTCGCGACGATGATCTCCACGGAGGCGATGCAGGGCCGCGCGGGCTATCCGACGCCGCCGAGCGCGTACCGCCTGCACGCGATGGAGGACGACGCGAGCCACACGCTCTTTCTCTACGTGCACGGCGACTTCGCGACGGAGGCAGACGCGCAGGCCTCTCTCGACTGGGCGCTCGCGAGCGCGCGTCAGTACGCGGGTGAGTTCCTCGTTCGCGGCGCGGGCCTCAACCGCCCGCTCGAGCAGCTGACCGGGACGCGACAGGGAACCGCGGTCGATCTCCAGACGAACATGACTGCCGAAGAGGTGCGTCGCGGTCTCGGAGCAGCAGCGCTGCTCCAGATGATGCAGCAGCGCGCGCAGTAGGAGGTCGCGGGTAGGATGCGCGGCATGTCGCGCTCGCTCGTTCTCTCAATGCTCCTCACGTCTCTGGTCGGATGCGGTGCTGGCCAGGCGGATCGTCCGTGTCCCGCGTGCCCGCCGATCACCGACCAGGCCGCGTGTCCTCCGCCCTCCTCGACGGAGACGACGACCGTCGCTACGGCCGCGCCGGGGGTGCAAGACGACGGTGTCGTGCGCCTCGATGGCACTCCCGAGGTGCCGCCCGCGCTGCACGAGCGCCTGCAGCAGTACCTCGAGACGCGCAGCGCCACGCTGCAGGAGATGAGCGACGACGGCAGCGCGATGTTGATCACCACGCGCTTTGCCGACACCGCGCAGCTGCACGTCGTGTCGAGCCCGATGGGCGCGCGAAGGCAGCTCACGTTCACGTCGGAGCCCGTGTTCGGCGCGGCGTTCTACCCGAACGACGAGCACGCCGTGCTCCTCCATCAGGACATCGGCGGCGCGGAGAACTACCAGCTCTACCGCGTCGATCTCCGCACGGGGCGCCGCGCGCTCGTGACGGACGGGCGGAGCCGCAACATCGAGTTCCTCTTCAACCGCGATGGATCGCGCCTCGCGTACGTGTCGAACGCGCGCAACGGGCGCGACATGGACATCTGGATGAGCGACGGCGCGAGCGCGGGCGAGCTCTTCCTCGAGCGCGCGGGCGACTGGCACGTCGTCGAGTTCTCACGCGACGGGGCGCGCCTGCTCCTCCAGGAGTTCGTCTCGATCACCGACAGCCGCCTCTACCTCGTCGACGTGGCCACGCGCGCGGTCACGCGGCTCTCGCCCGAGGGTGCGACCGGGGCGGATCGCGCGGCGGCCTTCAGCGCAGACGGTCGCTCGCTCTACGTCGTGAGCGATCGCGGCAGTGAGTTCGCGGAGCTCTACGAGGTGCCGCTCGCGGACCTCGCGCGGGTCTCGGATCTGACGACGTGGCGCCCGCTCACGCGCTCGATCCCGTGGAACCTCGAGGAGGTCGCGCTCTCGCCCGACGGTCGAACGCTCGCGTTCGGAGTGAACGTCGACGGCATCTCGGAGCTCCGTCTGCTCGACACGCGGAGCCGACGGATCACGGCGATCGCGGGCCTCCCGCGCGGCGTGATGACGGGCCTCCGCTTCGCGCGCGAGGCTCCCGTCGTCGCGTTCTCGATCAGCGCGTCGCGCCTCTCGGGTGACGCGTTCACCTACGATCTGCGGACGCGTCGCACCTCGCGGTGGACCGAGAGCGAGATGGGCGGCCTCGATCCGGAGGCGCTCGTCGAGCCGGAGCTCGTGCACTACGCGAGCTTCGATCAGCGATCGATCCCGGCCTTCTACTATCGGCCGCGACGCGCGACGGCGGGGCAGCGCGTGCCCGTCGTCATCCAGATCCATGGCGGTCCCGAGGCGCAGGCGCGGCCTTGGTTCTATCCGCTCGTGCAGTACCTCGCGTCCGAGGCGGGCATCGCGGTGATCACGCCGAACGTCCGCGGCTCGGACGGCTACGGAAAGAGCTACCTCGCCCTCGACGATGGCCGCCTTCGCGAAGACAGCGTGCAGGACATCGGCGCCCTCCTCGACTGGATCGGCACGCAGCCCGATCTCGATCCGAGCCGCGTCGCCGTGTTCGGTGGGAGCTACGGCGGCTACATGGTGCTCGCGTCGCTCGTGCACTTCGGTGATCGGCTGCGCGCGGGCGTCGACATCGTGGGCATCGCGAACTTCGTGACCTTCCTCGAGAACACGGCCTCCTACCGCCGCGACCTCCGTCGCGTGGAGTACGGCGACGAGTCCAACGCCGAGATGCGCGCGTTCCTCGCGGAGATCTCGCCCGTGACGCACGTCGATCGGATCCGCAGCGCGCTCTTCGTCGCGCACGGCGCCAACGACCCGCGCGTGCCGGCGGCCGAGGCCGAGCAGATCGTGAGCGCCGTGCGGGGTGGAGGTCACGACGTCTGGTACATGCTCGCCCGCAACGAGGGACATGGCTTCCTCCGCAAGAGCAACCGCGACCGCTTCAACGAGCTCTCGGCGATGTTCCTCGAACAACACCTGCTGCACTGACCGCGGCGGCGGGCTGCGCGGACAGACACCGCGTGATTCCAAGAGAACGGTGAGTCCGGTAGTCTGTGCCGCGTGCCCATCCTCACCGACCAAGAGCGGATCGGAACGCTCCTCGGCGAGCGCTACCGCGTGGAAGCGATCCTCGGGCGTGGCGGCATGGGCGTCGTGTTCCGCGCGCACGAAGAGGACACGGGGCAGCCCGTCGCGGTGAAGATCCTGCGCCCCGAGTTGGCGCAGGCCGACCCTCAGTTCGCCAAGCGTTTCCTGCGAGAAGCGCGCGCCGCGGCGGCCATCCGCCATCCGAACGTGGTCGAGGTGCTCGACCTCGGTGAGGAACCGGACGGCACCATCTACCAGGTGCTCCAGCTCCTCGTTGGTGCCTCGCTGCGCGAGCACCTCGAGCGCAAGGAGAAGCTCGATCTCGTGATGACGCTCGAGCTCTTGCTGCCCGTGATGCACGCGCTCGAGGCCGCGCACGCGCTCGGGATCGTCCACCGCGATCTCAAGCCAGACAACATCTTCCTCGCGCGCCAGTCCTCGGGAGAGGTGAAGCCGACGCTGCTCGACTTCGGCATCGCGAAGCTGCTCGACACGCGCGGTGGATCGTTCGCGACGAACACCGGCTCGATCATGGGTACGCCGGCCTACATGGCCCCCGAGCAGGCGGGTGGATACAAGAACCAGGGCGCGGGGATCGACGTCTGGGCGATGGGGATCATCGCGTACGAGTGCCTCTTGGGCTCCCCGCCGTTCTCGGGCTCCTCGCCGGCCCACGTGATGCTGAAGATCATGACGGAGACGCCGCCGCCGATCGACACGGTGGTCACGACGATCCCGTCCGAGATGTCGCGCGTGATCGAGCGCGCGCTGGCGCGCACTCCCGCCGAGCGACACGCGAGCATGGCGGTGTTCCGCGAGGCGCTGCGCGAGGCCGCGCGCTCCGTGGGCGTGGCGCTGCCCGACGAAGGGCGTGCCTCGACGACGCGCGTGATGTCGATCGCGCCGCCGCCGGAAGAAGACGACGTCTCGCGCGCCGAGACCGATGCGGCGGCCGACGCGCAGGAGGGGTCGGAGGGCGTGGCCACGATGGCGGCGCGGCTCCGCAAGGATCGTCAGGAGCGCATGCGCGCCGATGCCGCGACGCAGGTCGCGGCGTCCAAGCGTGCGAACGACTCGATCGACGTGGCCATCGAGGCTCCCGTGCGCTCGACGCGTCGCCTCGCGCTCCTCGCAGGCACCGTCGCGACCATCGTGCTCGGCGTCGGGATCGGCGTCGCGCTCTTCGGCGGGGGTGAGCCCGCGCCGACGTCACCGATGAGCACGGTCGTCACCGCGACCACGACGACCGCGCCGCCGATCACGGTGACGACCGCGCCACCGCCCACGCTCGTCACCACCAGCGCACCGCCGACCACCACGACGACGGAGGCCGTGGGCGTCGAGCCACCGCCGACCGTCCCTCCCACGACGCTCGCCCGTGGACCGCGCGGCGGAGGACGTGGTCCGCGTGACACGACCGTCACGTCGATGGCCGCGACGACGATGGTCGAGGAGACCGCGCCGATGGTCACCACGATGGACACGGCGACGACGATGATGGGCGGGCTGCCGAGCGTCGTCGGCTGGGAAGACGAGTGAAGTGACGCGGCGTGGCGTGCGCGTCCTCACGCGCAGCGCACGAGAGTGAATTGACCGCGAGGTCGCGTTCCTCGACGTTGCTCTCATGCGGACGTCGAACACCCTCGGAAACGCGCTGATCGTCGCGCTCGTCCCCGCGCTCGCGTGCGCGAGCCTCACCGCGTGTGACGCAGCGCCGATCGAGAACCCCGACGACATCCGCCCGCGCTCGAGCCCGATCGAGTTCGTGGGCCTCACGCTCGAGCGACCGATCACGACCGAAGACGACTTCCTCGCGCTCGTCGATCCCATCCTCGGAACCGCCGCGCGCGAAGGACGCGGACATCGCGAGATGGAGGTGCAGCGCGGTCTCTTCATCACCGTGCTGCCCGACGATCGAACGCCACAACAAGGTGTGGTGACGCTCGAGATGCAGCCGTCGCATCCCGCCGACGCGATGCGACGCACGATCCTCCAGGTGCCCATCTCGTACGAGTACGGCGCCGTCTACATCGAGGCCGTGCGCGCAGCGCTCGCGCGAACGCAGGAGGTCGGTGCTGGCATGGAGCCGTACCACCTCGAGTACCACGTGCTCTCCGTCAACGGCGGCGACCTCGTCATCCAGACCGAGTACACGCCCGGCACCGGCGCGGTGGTTCGACTTCGCACCGCGGCGCCGCGCACCTCGCTCGTGCCGGGACAGATCAACCGCGCTGCGTTCTCGGGGCAGCCGGTGGAGTCGGTCGCGGGCACGGTGTGGTTCGAGCTCGGTCGTGACGAGTTCTCGTTCTTCTCGAACCGCGCGTATGGCGCGACGGCGTCGGCCGAGCAGAACTTCGCGGACTTCCAGCTGCTGCCGCACGACTGGCTGCGCCTCACGGTGACGCCGCGCCTCGCGGACGACGTCGTCGACGTGGGCTTCGAGGTGATCACGGTCGACGGTCGTCGCGTGCCGTTCGCGCGCGCGCCTGCGTCGCTGCTCGGCGGCGAGCAGTTCCAGCAGAACGTCTTCCGCATGGTCGACAACATGAACGCGGAGGAGCGCGAAGCGCCCGGTAGCTCCACGCCGTTCGAGGTGCCGTTCTACTACGACGACCCCGAGGGCGGCGGCACGGTGAGCGTGATCGCCAACGGTCGCGGCGGTGTGTTCCGCATCGCGTACGCGGTGGAGTCGCCCACGCATCGCCTCGAGGACGTGTCGTTCGTGCCGTACCAGGGCGTCGTCGAGTTCCCCGACACGCCGCCGCCCGCGCGGACCACGTGCGCGGAGATGGGATCGACGGACGCGCTCCAGGGCACGTTCCACCTGCGCTTCGATGCCTCGAGCACCGTGCGCAACAGCCCGAACCTCACGACGCCGCTGCGCGGTCCGGTGTGGGGCGACATCTACCGCGCATCGGATGTCACGATCGCAGGGCCGCGCGACGGCGCATCGCCCGTCGCTCAGTTCCACTTCCCGCTCGTCGACATGACGGAGGGGCCGAGCACGGAAGAGTTCGTCGTCGACACGCAGCTCGCGGTCGGCATCGAGTACCAGATCCTCGGCTTCATGGACGTGGACGCGAACGCGACGGAAGGTGACGCCGGACCCGACGAGTACGACCCGGTCTTCATCCCGATCGGCGGCTACCCGATGGACTGCGCGGATCAACGTGTCGTCGTCGAGTTCGCGCTGCTCCTCCCGCCGGGTCGCTGATCGCACCATGCGCGCGCGACCGTGGACGACGAGCGCGGGCCTCGCGCTCTCGCTCGGAGCCCCGCTCGCGATGGCCTCGTGCGGCGCGGATCCACGTGAGGTCGCGCGTTCTTCGAGCGTCGTGATCGACGAAGCGCGCGGCCTCGTGTGGGTCGCCTCGCCCGACGACGATCGTGTCGTCGCGCTCTCGCGCGAGGACGGCAGCGAGGCGCGCCACGTGAGCGTGCGCGGTGGCCCCGAGCAGCTGGCGTGGGTCGGCGAGCTGCTGCTCGTGACGCACGGTCGGGACAACGAGATCTCGCTGATCGATCTCGAGGCGGGTGACGGGCTCGAGGAGATCGAGCGCGTCCCTCTGCCGTGCGGGGCGAGCGCGGGCGTCGTCGCGGTCGACCATGAAACGGCTGCGATCGCGTGCCCACACGACGATCGCGTCATCGACTTCTTCGTGCCCACGCGTCGCGTGCGTGGGTTCCACGAGGTCGTCGGCCGACCGACGGGCCTGGCGCGCCGCGACGGCACGCTCTTCGTCGCGGCCGCGCGTGGTCGCGTCGAGGCGATCGATCTCGCGACGTGGGCGAGCGTCAGCCTGAGCGAGCCTGCGCTGCGCGAGGGCGAGGCGGCCTCACAGCTCGCGGCGATCACGGTGTCGGATCGCGGCGGCGTGCACGCGAGCTACCAGCGGGTCGAGGTCGACACCGATCGCGATCGCGATCCCGCGCTCGGCGGCTATGGCGCGGTGACGGACGGCGCGCCGCGCATCGAGCCGCGGGTGCTCGGACCGTGCGGGGATCGCTATGCGCGGTTCGACGGCGGTGCGCTGGCGATGAGCGGGCCGAGCGCGATCGCTGCGGAAGGGGGCCTCCTCTGGATCGTCCACCAGTACACCGACAACGTGCTCGTGGCGCGCTGCGACGGATCGGGCGACTCGCGCGAAGGCTCGCTCGAGGTGCTCGCGACCTTCCGCACGGGGCGTGGTCCGCGCGGCATCGTGCTCGCCGAGGGCGGCCGCACCGCGTTCGTCGACGTGGGCTTCGACTGGGCGATCGCGAGGCTCGACGCGCCCGCCGATCGCACGTCTGTCGTGCTCGAGCCGACGTGGACGCGGCGTCGCACGCTCGCGGCCACGCAGCTCTCGCCTTCGGCGCTCCGCGGTCGCAGCGCGTTCTTCGACGCGGTCGACACACACCTCACGCCGAGCGGTGTGGTCACGTGCGGCACGTGCCATCCCGGCGGCGGCGAGGATGGGCTCACGTGGTTCCTCCACACGACGGGTGTGCCTCGCAAGCTGCGTCGCACCCCGCCCGCGTGGGGCGCGCGGACATCGCTCGCGCCGTACCACTGGGATGGCACCATCCCCGACGCAGCCGTGCTCGCGCGATCGACCACGCTCGAGCTCATGCAAGGCGACGGCTTGCTCGTCGAATTCGACGCGATCGCTGCGTTCATGAGCGAGCTGTCGCCGCCACCGCCGCGGCCGCTCGACGTCGACATCGATCGCGCTTCGCGCGGCGGGGAGACCTTCGTACGTGTCGGCTGCGCCGACTGTCACGCAGGCGTCGAGACGAGCGACGGGCTCACACACGCGGTCCTCGCGCCATCGAGCGACGCAGACGCCGAGCTGGCGGATGCGAACACACCGTCGCTGCGCGCGGTGCGCACACGCGCGCCCTACTTCCACGATGGTCGCGCGGGGACGTTGCGCGACACCGTCACCGTGCCCGACGATGCGCACGGTCGAACGTCTGCGCTGACCTCCGACGAGATCGACGATCTCGTCGCGTTCTTGGAGAGCCTCTGATGAACCGCGCACAACTCGCCTCGCTCGTCCTCGGTCTCGTGGTCGTCGAAGGCTGCGGCTCCTCACCCGTCGTCGATGATGCAGGCACGCCAGTGGACGACGCGCCCGTGTTCGACGACGCGTGGGCCATGCCCGACGCAGGACCGCCGATCCCACCGATCGACGAGTACCCACCGAGCTTCGCCGCCAACGCCGTGGGACCCGAAGACGCGCGCTTCGAGGGGCAGCAGCGTTTTCTCTGGGACACGTGGGGCCTCGAGGCGCTCGACCAGTGGCCGCCTGCGGACTTCATGGTCGCGCTCCAGACCTCCGAGCCCGAGGTCTTCGGGGATCAGTTCTCCGCGTTCGGCTTCATTCCGGATGCCGACGACGATCTGCCGCTCGGCCTGAAGCGCGGCATCGACGATGCGACGCGGATCTACGGGACGTGTGGCCTCTGCCACACGGGTCGATTGCCGGATGGCCGCGTGTGGCTCGGCTATCCGAACCGCGACCTCCAGCTGAGCCGCTTCCAGATCGAAGTGAATGCCCGCTGGGTCGCGGCGGGCAACGCCCCGCTGTTCGACGACGAGTCGCTACGTCGGCTCGCGCTGCACGGCCCGGGACGCACCGGAGCGGAGACGTCGAGCAACCC
The DNA here is from genome assembly GCA_964502175.1 of uncultured Sandaracinaceae bacterium. Taxonomy (GTDB): domain Bacteria; phylum Myxococcota_A; class Polyangia; order Polyangiales; family Sandaracinaceae; genus JAFLCL01. Next base: position 101,658 of record CAZCVE010000020.1, on the reverse strand, counting down.
GGACGTCATCCCGGTCGAATATCCGGTCAGCTATCGCCTCGCTGCGCGAACGCGCCTCAACTACGGCGGAAGCGGTCGTGACGTGCGGAGCGAGTCGTACCTCTCGATCTTCGGGTCCGGCGCGGGCTTCCCGAACGCCATGGAGGCGCGCGTGCCGTTCCCGCAGAGCGCGCGCTTCGGTGCATTCCTCTCGTTCTACGGCAGCATCGATCCGCCGGACGCGCCTGCGGGCGATGCGTCGATGATCGCGGCTGGGCGAGGCGTCTTCGCGGCGCAGCGCTGCAACGAGTGTCATCACGTCGACGCGATCGGCGAGGACGACATCACGACGCTCAGCATGGACGGGATGGAGTCGGCGCCGAGCGCCGAGCACGAGCGCGGCCTCATCGCGACCGATCCGGGCCGCACCGACATCCAAGGCGGTGATGAGGGCTTCGAGGTCTACTTCGACTTCATCGTTCGCAATCGCCTCATGGTCAGCGCGACCGACGGGTACAGGCCGTCCGATCTCCACGGCCTGTGGGCCTCCGCGCCGTATCTCCACAACGGCTCCGTCCCGACGCTCGACGACTTGCTCCGCCCTGCGGCCGAACGCCCGACCACCTTCCTGCGCGGCGAGTTCGAGGTCGACACGACGGCGGCCGGCAACGGAAACCAAGGACACGAGTTCGGGACGACGCTCTCGGAGGACGATCGGGAGGCGCTCGTGGCCTACCTGATGAGTCTCTGACGCCCCCACTGACGGAGCTCAGGCCCTCTCTGGTAGCCTCGTCGAGCGCGCTCGTTCCGCGCTCCGAGGTCCCATGGCCCACGCTCGTGCACTGGTCGTCTGCACGTCGTTCTTGCTCATCGTCTCTTCGTCTGGCGCTTGCTCTCACTTCGATGCCACGCGCCGGCCTGCGCCGCGCGGCACGCTCGGCGAAGAGATCGTTCGTGTCTTCTGCGAGCGCATGGCGCGCGAGGCGCATCCCGAGGACGTCTCGGGCGAAGCGTGGAAGCCGGTGTGTCGCGCCGAGGTGCCGCCGCCGGACGATGCGCCGCCGCGCCTCGTCACGCTGATGGAGAACCGCGATCGCCTCGCGGGCGCGCTCGATCAGGTGCTGCCCGAGGATCTTCACGACGACCTCTCGACGTTCCTCTGGCGCCTGCTCCCGCTCTACGATCCGCCGGTCGAGCGGCTGCCGCGCAACACGCGCCTCATCGCGGATCTGCTCGACTCCATCGCGAACGACGAGGACGCGCTCGCCGCGCTCTCGCGCGTGGGTACGCGCACCGGCTATCGACCGCAGCGCCTCGGTCTCGGTGTCGTGCGTCCCGCGCTCTCGTATCCGGAGCTCGATGGGCTCGCGCGCGAGGCGCTCGGCGCGATCGGCGAGGGCGGGAGCGCGAGCGCGGAGTGGCAGGCGATCCAAGCCGCGCTCGCGATGGAGATGGCGACGTTCGAGCCCGCGGAGCCGCCAGCCGATGGTGACCGCACCACGCTCGCGATCTCGCGTGACCTGCTGTTCTCGTCGCACGCCGACATCGCGAGCGGCACGGAGCACTACGTGCTGCGTCGTGACGCGCGTGGCCTTGCAGAGCCTCGTGGCGGCATCGTCGCGTCACCGTTCGTCGATCGCGACGGAGACGATCTCCCCGACGTCGACGTGCTCGGCCGCTTCGTCGACGACTCTGGTGAGGTGATGGACGTGCCGCGTCCGTTCCGCGTGCGCGCGGAAGGTGCCATCCCCCGCGACGCGTCGGGCCGCGCGCTCGACTCGGCGACCGGTCAGCGCTTGTACGAGTACCTCGACGTGGACCCGACGCTGCTCGCCGGCGTCGTGCGCGAAGCGCAGCCGTGGTTCTCGGGCGATCAGCCGGTGATCCTCGATCTCACGCGCGGCCTCCCCGCGATGATGGGCCCCGACGCGATGTCGACGCGCGCCTACGGAGGCACGACGCTCCGCTACCAGGGCTACGACACGGCGCGGGGACCGGCGTTCGACACGATGTACGCGCTCGCGGAGCTCATGCGTCGACCCGAGACCGCGCGCACGATCGAGGTCGTCGGCACGCTGCTCGAGGATCACGAGTCGGAGGCTGCCGGCGTCGTCCACTCCGCGCACTTCCTCATGACGCGCGGCGACATGTACCCGGCCGCGGAGCTCGAGCAGCCCAACGTGCTCTGGGACGACCTCATCCGTCTCGCGGCGAGCTACACGGAAGAGCCCGGCATGATGGAGGCGATCCTCCGTTCGTTCACCGACGAGCGCTCGCGTCGGCTCGGTCCGGTCTACGCGAACCTCATGCGGTACCGCGATCGCATCGACCTCAACCCCGCGGCGCCGAACGGTCCGCCGCTCGGCTTCCCGCTCGACGAGCCCGTCGATCGCGCGATGGCCGACGTGCGCGGCAACGAGAGCCTGATGGAGCGATCGATCGCACTCATCGACGGTCTCGACGGCGTGCGCGTCTGCAACAAGGCGGGCGCGCGACTTCGCGTCGAGCTGCTCGGCCTGAGCGTCGCGTGGCCGCTCTTCGGCAGCTACGACGAGTGCGAGCTCATCCAGATCGACAACGTCGCCGAGGCCTACGCGGAGGCGATCCTCGGTCGCTACGAGCTCGTCTTGCGCGATCCGACGCTGAGCGGGCTCATCGATCTGGTCGACGGCATCGGCATCCTCAACGTCGATGACCTGCTCGAGGACGCGTCCGGCATCGTCGGCCTCACGCGTCACCCGACGGCGCAGGCGCTCAACCGCATGGTCTTCGTGGGCCTCGACCTGCGCGGTGAGTCCGATTGCCGCGACGAGGACAACGTCTTCCTCGCGTGTCTCTTCGAGCGCGTGCGTGATCGCCACGGCCGCGACGTGATCGAGACGTACCCGGGGACGATCCTCGCGTGGGAGACGCCTGGCTTCTACGAGGGCATGACCCCGCTGCTCGAGGTGCTGCACGACCCGCGCTTCGTGCGCGACAGCACGGGCCGCTACCAGTTCGGTCACTTGATCACGACGGTCTACCGACACTGGCCGACGCACGAGCACTGGCTCTCTCAGCGCACGGATCCGTCGCGCTCGGACTTCAACTACCAAGAGAACGTGCGCAGCTACGAGCAGCTCGTGGCCGACGGCTTCGACAGCGGACCGACGCAGGGAAACCTGATCGACAACCTCGTCGACGCGACGCAGACGCTCGACGCGATGGACGCGGGTGGCGGACAGGACGGCATCGACGTGCTCGCGGACTTCGTGCCCGCGCTGCTCACGCCGTCGGCGAGCACGGGCCTCACGACGCGCTCGGGCGCCACGACGATGGCGTGGAACGACGGCTCGCGGACGACGGGCGTGACGCCGATGCAGCTGATGCTCGAGGCGCTGCGTCACGCCGATGCGGCGTGGGAGACGGGCGACGGACCCACGCGCGTCGAGTCGTGGCGACGCGGTCGCGATGCGATCGCGCGACAGCTGCTCGACACGCGCACGCTCGGCGAGGGCTACCAATTCGCGAACCGTCGCGGCCGCGCGATCGTGCTCTTGCTCCTGCCGTTCATCCTCGAGCGGCTCGATCACCACCGCACCGCGGGCGATCTCGACATGTGGGCGGCGGACTTCACGCCCGACGCAGAGGAGACGCTCGGCGGACCGCTCGTGGTGGGCCTCGTGCGCTTGCTCGACGTGATTCAAGCGGAGCCCGCGGCGCGTGATGCGTTGCTCGCGTTCCTCGCGTACCTCGTCGATCCGGCGAGCGGCAACGACGCGCACCTCGCCACGCTCTATGGCGCCGCGGATCTCCTCCAGGTGCTCGACGACGACGGCAACATCGTGCCGATCCTCCACGCGCTCTCCGTGGCGCTCGCGCCCAACGCGCAGGCGCTCGCCGAGGGCGCCTCGGGTGAGCCCGAGACTGCGCTCAGCGTCGCGAACGACGCGCTCGATCTCGTGCAGACCGTGCAGGGCCTCGACGACGATCGGGTGCTCGTGCAGATCCTCCAGAGCCTCGTCGTGCTCGACGACGACGAGGGCACGCCGCTCGAGACGATCCTCGACGTGATGAGCGAGATCAACCGCACGCGGCCCGGTGTCGGTGGACCGTACGAGCCCGAAGACTTCGAGAGCGCGCTCGGCACGTCGCGCGACTTCATGCGCGACGAATTCCACGGCCTCGAGCGCCTCTACGACGTGGTGCAGAACCGCTGCATCGACATGTCCTGCCCCGAGGCGGTGGGTCCGTGAGCGCACGAGCTCGGGTCGTGCTCCTCAGTGCGTCGTTGGTCGTGGGTGGTGCGGCGCTCGACGCCGCGCCTGCGCAGGCCGGCGGCTTCTATCTGCTCGAGCGCGGCACGCGCGGCCTCGGTCGCGGCGGCGCGCAGGTCGCGGGCGCCGATGATCCGGGCGCGCTCTGGTACAACCCCGCGGGCCTCGGGTACGCGGGTGGTGGATCGGGCGATGGACGTCAGCGCGAGCAGTTCCTCTTCGACGCGACGCTGACGCTGATGGAGGTGCAGTACACGCGCATCGACAGCGGCGGACAGACGCTGCCGACGGTCACGGGCAACGGCATGCCGCTGCCGATCCCGACGGTCGCCGGCACGTTCGACTTCGGCCTCGAGGACTTCACGTTCGGCGTCGGCGTGTACGCGCCGAACGCGTCGCTCCTCCAGTGGCCCGAGTCGATCAACGTGGATGGCAACGAGCGCGCTGCGCCGCAGCGCTACTCGCTGCTCTCGATGGAGGGCAGCTTGATCGCGGGCTTCGCGATCGGCGGCGCGTGGCGTCCGATCCCCGAGCTCTCGATCGGCCTCGGCGGCGCGCTCATCTACGGGTCGTTCGCGGCGCGCACGACGCTCTCTGCGTGCGACGGCGCGATCTGCAGCTTCCCGGAAGACCCGGAGTACGACGGCGTCGCGCAGCTCACGTTCAACCCGATCTTCACGGGCATCGGCAACGCGGGCGTGATCTGGGATCCGGGGCCGGTGCGTGTCGGGTTCTCGATGATGACGCCGTTCGTCTTCTCGGGTGGCGCCAACATCCAGGTGCGTCCGCCGAGCGCGACGGCGTTCGAGGGTGCGTTCACGCGGTCGCGCGACGGCGACTGCGCGATGGTCTCGGACGAAGAGATCGCGAGCACGCGCGACGGCGGCGGAACACACCGCTGCGAAGCGACGACGGCCGACTTCCGCCTCGACTTCCCGTGGATCCTGCGCCTCGGCGTGCAGCTCGATCTGATCGAGAACCTCGCGCTCGAGGTCGCGGTCGTGTGGGAGACGTGGTCGGTGCAGCAAGAAGCGCAGATCCGCCCGCGCGACGTGTGGATCGTGGACTCGCTCGGCTTCCTCGACTTCCAGGTCGGCCAGCTGAACATCCCGCGCCGCATGAACGACACGGTCAGCGTGCGGCTCGGTGCGGAGTACACGATCGACGACTTCGTCCAGATCCGCGGCGGCGGCTACTTCGAGAACAGCTCGTTCTCCGATGCGTACCTCCAGGCGCTCACCATCGACAGCGACAAGCTCGTGTTCTCGGTGGGCGGCAGCATCCGACCTTTCGACGGCGTGTGGATCGACGCGATGGTCGGCTACGCGCACCTCTTCCCGCGCAGCGTGCGCAACAGCATGGTCCCGCAGCCCAATCCGATCCGTCCGGCGCCGGCGGATCAGGTGTACGTGGGCAACGGCGACTACAACATGACGGCGCCGTTCTTCGGCATCGGCGTGCGCGTGCTCCCCGATTGGTCGCCGGGCCCCGCGCCCACGGTCGAGCCCGAGCCCGCTCCGGCTGACGTCGAGATCGAGCCCGCGACCGAGCCGTCGACGGACCCCGTCGATCCGAACCGACCCTGGTACCAGCAGGGCGCGGGAGGCGAGCCGCCTCCAGACGTCGAGCCTGCGCCTGAGCCGACGCCCGAGGTCACACCCGAGCCGGAGCCCGAGACGCCGCCCGCCCGACCGCGTGGTCGACGCACCCGCACGACGCGTCCGCCGCGAGGTCGTGCTCCGCGCTGAGGAACGAGAGCGTCAGCTGCGGCGCGTCACGCGCAGCCGAACCGCGCCCTTGGGTCGCAGCGTCGCCGAGGGCTCGGGCACGATCGGCGCGTCGCTCGTGAGCGTGAGCTCCACGTTGGTGAGCACGGTGCGGAGGATCGTGCGCGCGTGACAGTCGGCCATCGCGTGGCCGATGCAGGCGCGCGGTCCTGCGCCGAACGGGAAGTACGCGTGGCGATCGACGCGGCTCTCCCAGCCCTCCGCGAAGCGCTCGGGATCGAAGCGACCGGGATCGGGAAAGAAGCGCGCGTCGCGCTGGATCACGTAGGGGCTCACGTAGATCGTCGCGCCCTTGGGCACGTGGAAGCCGCCGAGCACCACGTCCTCGCTCGGCTCGCGATCGAACACCCACGCGGGCGGGTAGAGGCGCAGCGACTCGAGCATGATCTCGTCGAGGTACGGGGCCTTCGCGTCGTCGTCGTCGATCGCATCGAGCTCTTCGCGTGCGCGCGCGGCGATCTCGGGATGCTGCGCGAGGAGCACGAGCGTCCACGTCACGAGCTTGCCCGTGGTCTCGTGACCCGCGAAGTAGAGCGTCGCGATCTCGTCGCGCACCTCGCGCGCGGTGAGCGTCGCGCTCGCCTCGTCCTCCGCGCGGAGCAGCAAGGAGAGCACGTCGTTCGTGGTCGGTGCCTCGCGTCGTCCCGCGATCATCGCGTCGATCTCGCCGTCGAGGAGAGCGATCGCGGCTCGCTCGCGCGCGTGCCGCGGCGTCGGCAGCCAGTCGGGCATCGGCATCGATCGGAAGCGGCCCGCGATCGACTCTGCGAATTGCGCCATCGCGTGGGTCATCGCGGGCGGCGTCTCTTCGGGGCGACGACCGAACAGCACGTGCGCCACCAGGTGCATGACCAGCGTGGTGGTCTCGGCCTCGAGATCGATCTCGCCTGCGTCGGCCCATCGCGTGACGGCGCTCGCGGTCGCCTCGCGCACGGTCTCGAGCGTCGTCGCGATGCGCGCGGGCGTGAACCCCGGCGCGACCACGCGACGATGTCGCTTGTGCGTCTCCCCTTCGGCGAGCACGAGCCCTTCGCCCAGGAACTTCCGCACCATCGTCCCGGTCATCTCGCTCTTGGTGAAGCTCGACGCGCGCGTGACGAGCACCTCCTTCACGAGGCTCGGCTCGTTGACGAGGTGGATCGTCGTGAACGGCGCGGGCCGCAGCAGCACGAGCGGGCCGTGCGCGCGCGCGGCGCGGAGCAGGTAGCCGAGGAAGTCGGCGCGGAGCTCCGAGAGCTGGGCGAGCGGGCTGGCGGTGGGACCCGGAGCGCGAGGAGACGTGCTCACTCGCAGCACTCTTCCGCCTTCACGCTGTCGTCGAGGCCACGCGCCGCGAGCGCGAAGGAGGCCGCCATGGGGCCCAGCGCGATCGCCTCCGCATGGGCGCGCGTGATCCACGCGCGGATCCCGCGATCGAACGTGACGCCGTGATCGTCGGTGATGCGCGCGAAGGGACCCAGGTAGATCACCGGACGGCGCGGTTCACCCTCGAGGCCCACGGCAGGCGCCGTGGCGCGAACGACGATCTCGCGCAGCTCGACCGCGCCGACCACGTGGTCGGGTCGATCGCGCAGCGTCGTCGCCGACACGTCCAGGAACCCCGCGCGCGCCAGCGCAGCGAGCGGCTCGAGCTCCACGGGTACGCGCTCGACGAGCGAGGCAGGGCCCGGCAAGGGCAGGGCGCGCTTGCTCAGCGGCGCCGACGCGACGAGGCCCCGCAGGATGATCGTTCCACCCGCGCGGAGCGCGCGTCGCGCGTCGATCAACAGCGCGTCCAGCTTCGCGCTGGCGACGCGCAGGTTGATCGATCCCTCGAGCACGACCTCGTCGAGCGAGCCGTCGTCGGCCTCCACGCGATCGGGCCACGCGGTGCGGATCCCGTGCACCCACCGACGCTCCTCGCGCGCGGCGTCGCGGGCGGGAGCAAGCGGCCGTGCGGCCGGTGTCGTGACGTCGTCGCCGCTGCGCACGTAGATCTCCCACGCGATGCCGTCGGGATCGTGCGCCCAGATCTTCGTCTGCTCCGAGTCACAGCAGACGACCTCGTCCTGTCGATCGAACGCGACGCCCGCGCGCCCGAGTCGCTCGGCGAACGGGTCGATCGCGGCCTTGCTGCCGACGCGAAGGCCCACGTGATCGAGCGGCGTGCTGCCGCGCGTGGGCACGCGCACGAGCGAGAGCACGAGCGGCGGGCTCGTGTGCTCGAAGCGCGCGTGATCGATCGTGCGAACGCGCGGCCCGGAGCCCAGCAGCGCTTCGTAGAAGCGGCACGCGCGCTCCACGTCGGTCACGTCGAGCGAGAGGTGCGCCGCGGGTGGCGAGCTCGCGAGCTCTGCCGGTGACGCCTCCGACTGCGTCAGCACGGGCAGCTTCACCGAAACCACGTGTCGTGCCTCCCGTGCTCCGCATAGCGCTCGCGTAGCCACGCGTGGAACTGCGCGTAGTGCGACGCGCGCTGATCGCCGCCCTCGGACGCGCGCTGGTACGAGAGGTAGAGGAGGCGTCGTGGCGCGAGCGTGGTGTTGGTGCCCGAGCGGTGCGGCACGAAGCCGCCGAAGACCGCGACGTCTCCTGGCGCGAGCTCGAGGAAGTGCGCGCGCGACGCGTCGATCACGTCGTCCTTCAGGCGGTGGAAGCTGCCGTCTTCGGGCGCGAGCGCGCCGCCCTGGTGTTGACCGAGGAAGAGCTCGGTCGCGCCGTTCTCGCGGGTGGCCGCGTCGAGCGCGACCGCGACCGTGGTGAACGATCGCGGGAACTCGTCCCACGCGATGAAGTCCTGATGGAGCGGGTAGCCCGGCGCGCCGCCGAGCTTGTAGATGAGCTTGTCCTTGAAGAGTACGGCGGGCTCTCCGAGGAGCTGGGCGAGCAGCGCGTGGATCGCAGGGCTCGCGGCGATCGCAGCGGCCGCGGGGCTGAGATCGATCACGGGATCGAGCGCGTCGAGGCGGCACTCGCCCGTGGTCACGTGATCGGCCCAGCGGCAGCGCAGGTTCTTCGTGTCGACGATCTCGCGTCGATCGAGCAGCGCCGTGGCGTCACGATCGAGCGCGTCGAGCGCTGCGCGCGAGACGACGCCGCGTGCGATCCACGCGCCGTCGCGATCGAAATCGAGGCCTTCCATGCGGTCGCGATGATAGCTGCACCGCGTCCGTGACGTGGCGCGCACAGCGTGCATAGTCGCGCGCATGACGACCCCGCCTGCGTCGGACGAAGGCGTGAGCGACGCTGCCCCGAGGCCCGTGCCTGATTCGGTCTCGTTCCGCGAGGCGCTCGGCGTCTGGGCGCGCATCGGCGTGCTCTCGTTCGGCGGACCCGCCGGGCAGATCGCGCTGATGCACGAGGAGCTCGTCACCAAGCGCCGGTGGGTCGACGAAGGACGCTTTCTCCACGCGCTCAGCTACTGCACGCTCATCCCGGGGCCCGAGGCGCAGCAGCTCGCGACCTATCTCGGCTGGCTCATGCACCGCACGCCGGGCGGCATCGCGGCGGGCACGCTGTTCATCCTGCCGGGCGCGCTCGTGATGCTCACGCTCTCTGCGATCTACGCGTCGTTCCGCGACATCACGTGGGTCGCGGGTCTCTTCGACGGGCTCGAGGCGGTCGTGCTCGCCATCGTGTTCGAGGCGCTGATCCGCATCGGCAAGCGCGGGCGCCGCACGCGAGCGCTCGTGAGCCTCGCCGCGCTCGCGTTCGTCGCGCTGTTCTTCTTCGGTGTCTCGTTCCCCTACGTGATCACGTGCGCTGCGATCGTCGGCGCGGTGGGAGCGCGCGCGGCGCCGCTCTCGTTTCCTGCGGGCGTGCACGATTCGAAGGACGGCCAGGCCGAGTCGCTCCTCGATCGCATGGCCGCGCGCGGTGAGCTCGCGCATGCCGCGCCGTCGCTCGCTCGGGCGCTCCGGGTGCTCGTCGTCTGCGCCGCGCTGTGGTCCGTGCCGTTCGCGCTCGCGCTCGCCTTCGCAGGACCCGCGTCGATCTACCTGGACGAGGCCACGTTCTTCTCCGAGGTCGCGATGGTCACGTTCGGCGGCGCGTACGCCGTGCTCTCGTTCGTGGCGCAGCGCGCGGTGGAAGACTTCGGCTGGCTGCCCGCCGACGCGATGGTGCAGGGCCTCGGTCTCGCAGAGACGACACCCGGCCCGCTGATCCTCGTCGTGCAGTTCGTCGGCTTCATGGGCGCCTACGGCGCGCCGGGATCCCTGCCGCCGCTCGTCGCGGGAGCGCTCGGCGCGCTCGTCACGCTGTGGGTCACGTTCGTGCCGTGCTTCCTCTGGATCTTCCTCGGCGCGCCGTTCATCGAGGCGATGCGACAGAACCGCGTCCTCGCGTCTGCGCTGTCGGCGATCACGGCCTGCGTCGTCGGCGTGATCCTCAACCTCTCGGTGTGGTTCGCGCTCCACGTGTGCTTCGCAGCCGTCGAGACGCGCGCCTTCGGGCCGGTGCGCCTGCTCGTGCCCGATCCGGCGAGCCTCGATCCGACCGCGATCGCGATCGGCGTGGTGGGCGCGCTCTGTCTCTTCGTCGCGAAGCTCGGCGTTCCGCGCACGCTCGCGATCGGTGCGGCGCTCGGCCTCGCGTGTCGCGTGGGCGCGGCGTGGCTCTAGTACTGGCTTCGCTCGTCTCGATCAGCGCTCGCGGAACTGGCTCCACTCGAGGCCGAGCTTGCGCATGCGCGAGCGCAGCGTGTGCGGGTTGATGCCGAGCACGGCCGCCGTGCCGCGTGATCCCTCGATGCGTCCGCGGGTCGCGCGAAGCGCTTTCGCGATGTGCTTCTTCATCGCCTCGTCGAGCGTGTCGATCGCGCTCGGATCGCTCGACTTGGCCTCGTCGTCGACGGTCGGCGCCGCGGCGCGAGGGGCCGTGGGCGCGAGGCTCGAGCGCGCCGACGTGCGTGTGCCCGCGCCCAGCGCCGCGGCCGTCTCGAGGTGCTTGCCGTGTCCGAGGATCGCCGCGCGTTCGATCACGGCGCCGAGCTCGCGCACGTTGCCTGGCCACGGATAGCTCGCGAGCAGAGAGAGGTCCTCCGTGGTCGGCACCAACGGAGAACCACCCAGGCGTGTTCCTGCGCGTGCGGCGAAGTGAGAGACGAGCTGCGGCAGATCCTCGAGGCGCTCGCGGAGGGGCGGCAGCCGCAGCGGGAAGACGCTGAGGCGGTACCAGAGGTCCTCGCGGAACGAGCCGTCTTCGACCATCTGGTGCAGGTCGCGGTGCGTCGCGGCGACGATGCGCACGTCGACGTGCAGCGTGCGAGGGCCGCCCACGCGCTCGAGCGTGCCTTCTTGGAGGATGCGGAGGAGGCGCACCTGCGCGGGCAGCGAGAGCTCGCCCACCTCGTCGAGCAAGAGCGTCCCGCCGTCGGCGCGCTCGAACCAACCTTGCTTGCTCGCGATCGCGCCCGTGAACGCTCCCTTCTCGTGACCGAAGAGCTCGGAGTCGATCAGCTCCGCGGGGATCGCGCCGCAGTTCACGCGGACCATCGGACCTTCGCGCCGCGACGATCTCTCGTGGATGGCGCGCGCGATCACCTCCTTGCCGGAGCCCGTCTCGCCGAGCAGCAGCACGGGAACGTCCGTCTGCGCGACCTGCGCGACGCGCTCCATCACGAGGCGAAGACCGGCCTCTTCACCCACGATGCCGTCGACGATCGAGCGACGCGACAGGCGCGAGAGGAGCGCGCGGTTGTCGGCCTCGGCTGCGGCGCGGAGGCGCTCGATGGTGTGGAGGCGCCGATCATTGGCCAGCGCGGCCGCGAGCGGATCCGTGAGGCGGGCGATCGACTCGCGCGCTTCGTCGTCGACCGCGTCGCGGAACTCGATGAGCGCGAGCCCCGCGATCTCGCTCTCGTCGAACAGCACGGCGGCCGCGATCCGACCTTCTGCCGCGGCGCGACGCGGCGGATGCGCGACGTCGCCGGTGGCCCACGTCGTCGGATGTCGCGCCGCTGCGAGCGCGCGCAGCGTGCTGATCGCCTCGCGCTCGAGCTCGACGCGACCCGCGGGAAGTCCCGTCATCGCGCGGCCGGCGCGTCCCATGGTCTCCGCGCGTCCGCGTCCGGCCTCGAGCTCGATGCGCAGCACGGCGATCGACTCGACCCGCAGGCCGGCTCGAAGAAGTGGGAGCATGCGCTCGAGCGACTCGCCCACGTCCAGGTGACGCCCGGCTTCGCGCCAGATCGCGAGCTCGAGCTCGGCGAGCGGGCCTTGCGACTCCGAGGGATCGTGAGCGGAGCTCTCGTGGGTGACCTGAGACACGCGCGGCCCGTGAGCAGGCTTCGTGCCTCGGGCAGGAAGCTTCGCGGGGCGTGAAGGACGGCGCACGGCCGGGATATATCACGGCGCGATGCCAGGACATGACGGGGATTGGCCGTCAAAAATCACGGGTTGCGCGAGCGGCCATCGCTTCTCCGGGGCAAGCGTGGCGGCACGTCGGGTGCTCGACGGCGCTCATGTCCTCGCGTCCCTCGTCATCCTCTCTGCTCCTCCGTCTCGTCTCGATCACTCTCGCGGTTGCGTGCGGCTGCTCGGGCGGAAGCAGCGAACCCGCCGGCTCTTCGTCGACGGCCGCGCGCGACGTGGAGCTCCTTCATGTCTCCTACGACCCCACGCGTGAGCTCTTCGAGGCGGTGAACGAGCGCTTCGTCGCGAGGCAGCGTGAGTCGAACGTGAACGTCACGATCCGCATGTCGCACGGCGGATCGGGGCGTCAGGCGCGCGCGATCATCGATGGCCTCGAGGCCGACGTCACGAGCCTCGCGCTCGCGTGGGACATCGACGCGCTCGCGCGCGATGGGCAGCTCCTGCCGGACGACTGGGCGACGCGCGCGCCGCACGCGAGCGAGTGGCACTCGAGCCCCTGGTACTCGACGATCGTGTTCGTCGTGCGCCGCGGCAACCCGAAGGGCGTGCGCGACTGGGGCGATCTCCTCCGCGGAGACGTGTCGGTGATCACGCCGAACCCGCGGACGTCGGGCGGCGCGCGATGGGCCTACCTCGCGATCTGGGGCTGGGCGCACCGACGAGACGGCGGCAGCGACGCGAGCGCCGAGACCGCGCTGCGTGAGCTCTACCGGCGCGTGCCCGTGCTCGACTCGGGCGCCCGCGGATCGAGCACGACGTTCGCGCGCAACGGCATCGGCGACGTGCTGCTCACCTGGGAGAACGAGGCGCACCTCCTCCTCGCCGAGCACGGCGACGACGGCCTCGAGATCATCACGCCCGCGAGCAGCATCCTCGCCGAGCCGCCGGTCGCGCTCGTCGACTCCAACGCGGATCGACACCACGTGCGCGAGACCGCCGAGGCCTACGTGCAGTTCCTCTACGAGGACGAGGCGCAGGAGATCGCGGCGCAGCATCACTTCCGTCCGCGCAGCGAGGCCGTCGCCGCGCGTCATCAGGGTGAGCTGCCGCAGGTCGAGCTGTTCACCATCGAGCAGGTCGCGACGAGCTGGGCCGCGGCGCAAGAGCGTCACTTCGGCGATGGCGGTCTCTTCGATCGGATCAGCGAGTCGCGCCCGAGCGAGACGGCACCGCGATGAGCTCACCGACGGGCGCAGCCGCGCTTGCGTCGCGGCCCCTGCCCACGCCCCGTCTTCCCGGCTTCGGCGTCTCGCTCGGCGTCACCGTCACGGTCGTGGCGGTGCTCGTGGTGATCCCGCTGATCGCGCTGCTCGTGGTGGTGTGGCGCGCGGACTTCTCGCACGTGCTCGACGTGCTCGGCTCGGAGCGCACGCTCATGGCGTACGGCCTCTCGTTCGGGGCCGCTGCGCTCGCCGCGCTCCTCAGCGCGCCGCTCGGGCTCGGCGTCGCGTGGACGCTGGTTCGCTACGACATCCCTGGTCGTCGCTTCTTCGACGCGCTCGTCGACCTGCCCTTCGCGATGCCCACGGCAGTGTCGGGCATCGCGCTCACGCAGCTGTGGGCGCCCTCGGGCGTGTTCGGATCGCTGCTCGCGCCGCTCGGCGTCGACGTCGCGTTCACCCGCGTGGGCGTGGTGCTCGCGCTCGTGTTCGTGTCGATGCCGTTCGTGGTGCGCACGGTGCAGCCGGTGATCAAGTCGTTCCCGCGCGAGACCGAAGAGGCCTCGGCGTCGCTCGGCGCCGATCGCGTCACGACGTTTCGTCGCGTGATCTTCCCCGCGCTGCGGCCTGCGCTCCTCGCGGGCGCCACGCTCGGCTTCGCGCGCGCGATCGGCGAGTACGGATCCGTCGTGTTCATCGCGGGCAACGTCCCGTTCCGCACCGAGATCGCGCCGCTGCTCGTGCTGGTGCGTCTCGAGGAATACGACTACGCGGGCGCGGCCGCGATCGCCACGGGCATGCTGGTCGCGTCGGGCGCGATCCTCGTGATCCTCTCGCAGCGCGCGAAGGGCTTGCGTCATGGCTGAGGAGCGCGACCGACACACGCGCGAGCGACCCCGCGGTCTCGGGCTCGCGGTCGCGATCACGTCGATCGCGCTGCTCTCGCTGCTCGTGCTCGCGCCGCTCGGCATCATCCTCTTCGAAGCGTTCGCCGATGGTGTCGGCACGTTCGCCGAGGCCGTGATCGACGACGAGACGATGTCGGCGCTCGGCCTCACGCTGCTCGTCGTCGCGATCGTGGTGCCGTTCCACACGGTGTTCGGCATCGCCGCCGCGTGGCTCCTCACGCGGCAGGACTTCCGCGGCAAGGCGCTCCTCGGGACGCTGATCGATCTGCCGTTCACTGTGTCTCCGGTCGTGTCCGGCCTCTTGTTCGTGCTGCTCTTCGGCGCGCGCGGCTGGCTCGGCCCGTGGCTGCGCGATCACGACTTCCGCATCGTCTACGCGGTGCCGGGCGTGGTGCTCGCGACGCTCTTCGTGACGCTGCCGTTCGTCGTGCGCGAGCTCGTGCCGACGATGGAGGCGATCGGTCGCGACGAAGAAGAGGCGGCCGCGAGCCTCGGCGCGTCCGGCTGGCAGATCCTCTGGCGCGTCACGCTGCCTCGCGTGCGCTGGGCTCTCTTCTACGGCTGCGTGCTCTGCGGCGCGCGTGCAGCCGGGGAGTTCGGCGCCGTGAGCGTCGTGTCTGGCCACGTGCGCGGCGAGACGAACACGCTCCCGCTCCACGTGGAGATCCTCTGGGGCGAGTACCGCACGGCCGCGGCGTTCGCGGTCGCGTCGATGCTCGCCGCGAGCGGCCTGATCACGCTCGTGCTCCGCGGCTTCCTCGAGGCGCGCGTGCGCGCCAGCAAGCGAAGCGCGAGCGCGGCGGCCGACGCGAGCGCGGCGATCGCGCTCGACGGGTCGCACATGTCCACCGATACGAAGGGAGCACTCTCGTGACGCTCGAAGCGGCCTCGGTCTCCAAGCAGTTCGGCAAGCACAAGGCGCTCGACGACGTGAGCGTGACGATCGAACAGGGCGAGCTCGTCGCGCTGCTCGGGCCGAGCGGCGGCGGAAAGACGACGCTCCTCCGCGTGCTCGCGGGCCTCGAGTCTCCCGATCGCGGCCTCGTGCGCATCCATGGCAACGAGGTCACGCGCGTCGGCCCTCACGCGCGCGGCGTGGGCTTCGTGTTCCAGCACTACGCGCTCTTCCGCGAGATGACGGTCTTCGAGAACGTCGCGTTCGGTCTCCGCGTGAAGCCGCGGGCGACGCGCCCGGCGGAGGCCGCGACCCAGAAGCGCGTGCACGAGCTGCTCGCGCTGGTGCAGCTCGAGGGGCTCTCGGGGCGTCATCCCGATCAGCTCTCGGGCGGGCAGCGGCAGCGCGTCGCGCTCGCGCGCGCGCTCGCCGTGGAGCCGAAGATCCTCTTGCTCGACGAGCCCTTCGGCGCGCTCGACGCGAAGGTGCGCAAGGAGCTCCGCAGCTGGCTTCGTCGCCTCCACGACGAGCTCCACGTGACGACGGTGCTCGTGACCCACGATCAAGAAGAGGCGTTCGAGATCGCCGACCGTGTGCTCGTGATCCACGAGGGCCGCATCCACCAAGACGGCACGCCCGCAGAGCTCCTCACGAAGCCCGCGAGCGCGTTCGTGGCGGACTTCGTGAGCGAGAGCGCCATCGTGCACGGCACGCTCGGCGACGCAGGTGCGATCGTGCTCGACGAGGCGAGCCGCGCGGCGCTCGGCGCGAGCATCGGCGCGCGCGTGGCCCTCAAGAAGGTCCACGTCGCAGGCGCGTCGAGCTCGTGCTGACTCGCGCCTCGTGTCCTCCGGCTGTGGCACGTCGCCGTTCATCGGCCCAACTCGGCGAGCGAGTCGCTGCTCGCGTCACTGCGAGTCAACGCCCAGCGCACGCCCCGTGGAGGCCGAGCCGCTGTGCCATGGCCGCGGAGCTGTCCGCCGCGAACTCAGCGGCCAGCGAGCCGTTCGGCGCGATGGTCAGGGTTGTCGCCAAGCCGCGCCGGAGCAGCTGATGTTGCCAGAGGTCGCCTTCGCCCGGCCCGACCCAAGCGAACGACAGCCATCTGTCGTAGCGGTCCTGGCACTCCCGGTCGAAGGTCAGCCAGACGAGGCGACCGTCGAGCTGGTCGGTGAACGCAGACGCCTCGGCTGCGTAGCACTCTGCCGCCATCGGCCCACGCGCCGACTCGGGCGAGTCGACGCCGACGAGTCTCACGCCGCCAAAGAACGAAGGGTCGGAGACGCCGATCACATCGACCGTGTCTCCATCACGCACGTTCGTCACCCGGACGAGCACCGGCGCGCGGCAGGGCGTGGCCGCGCCGTCGAGCGTCCTCGGATCGACAGCCTCGACGCGAGCGTCATCCAGGGAGATGGCTCCTTCGGCGCAGTTGCCAGCGACGAGCTCGTACTCGCACGCTCCGCTCGCGTCGCCTTCGCGAACCGGCGCGTCGTCTTCGTGAACCGGCGCGTCGTCCTCCGCCACCGAAGGCTGCGAACAGCCAGACAGTGCGGGCGCTGATCCGATGGCGAGAGCGAGACAGAGAGCCGAACGTGTTCGCATCGATTCCTCGAGGAGCATGCCGCGCGGATGGCTACAGTTGCTTCGCGTCCGAGCGTGCTAGGGTCCAAACCGGTCGGCAAGGGCGCCGCCGAGAGAGCATCGGAGTGATGACACGCGTGGCATTGATTTCGTCGATGCTTTTGTGTCTGGCTGCGGCACCATGGGTCCGGAGAACACGGCCGTTGCGTGTGGCGATGGGTGTGACAACGACGGCAACGGCTTTGCCGACTGCAACGACTTCGACTGTTGCAGCGTCGTCAGTTGTGGCCCCACCACGGGCTGCGGACGGCGCCCAGATGCTGCGGTCGGAGCGTGCGCAACGATGGGACCCGAGCGAACGGTGATGGCGTGCAGCGATGGCTGCGACAATGAAGGCGACGGCTTCTTCGACTGCGGAGACTTCGACTGCTGCCCTCTCGTCACGTGCACACCGACCACGCCGTGTGGGCGCATCGACGCCGGGACTTGATCGCCCCACCGAGAGGACCGGGACTCGACGAGGGTACCGTTCGGCGCGAGCGAGGGCGCGTGTCGCCTTCCAAGATGTCCACGTCGCGGCGCATCGACTCCGGGCTGACTCGCGCTGGCGCCCTGGTATCCTCGGCAGCCACGGAGGCGAGCCGATGCGGGAGCGAAGAGTCGTCGAGCTGTTGAAGCGCATCGCGATGGGGCTGCCCATCGCCGCCGGCCCGCTGATGCTCGGTGTGGCATCGAGCGGGTGTACGCACTGCTACTCGCTCCCGCTCGGGGGGAGCACGCACGAGCGAAGTGCGCTGACCGATTCGCTGGTCGGCCCCCCCGAAATGTTCGATCCAGCGGGCTGCAACACGCTCTGCCGCACGCTCGACGGGCTGGCGTCGTTCGATGCGGGCACGGCGGTCGACACGGGCCCGCGCATCTTCTTGGGTGCAGGCCGCGAGGAGCACATCGTGGCGACGTGCTCCTTCTCTGCGAGCGGCTCCATGCTGTCGTGCAACTACACCGAGCGGTGGTGCGAGACGTCGGCGTCGTGTGAGCCCACCACCTACGGGAGGCTTCCGAGCGGCCTGATCGCAAGGCGCTCACTCGCATCGAGCCCGATCGCACGATGGCTGGCGGAGGGCGCGCACCTCGAGGCCGCGTCGGTTCCTGCGTTCGAAGATCTGGCGGCCGAGCTCGACTCGTTCGGTGCGCCGGCGCATCTCGCGCGCGCTGCGCGACGTAGCGTGGACGACGAACGACGTCACGCGCGGCAGCTGCGGCGGTTCGCGCATCGACTGGGCGCGTCCGTCGACGAGGTCCGCCGTCGCGAGACCGGTCTGCGTGGACCGGAGGCGGTTGCGATCGACAACGCCATCGAGGGCTGCGGGCGTGAGGCGTACGGCGCGATCGGCGCGGCGTTCCAAGCAGAGAACGCCGCCAGCCGCGAGGTGCGTCGCGTGTATCGAGGCATCGCGAGGGACGAGGCGCGTCATGCGCTGCTCTCGTTCGCGGCGAACCACTGGCTGCGCTCGCAGCTGTCGCTGCCCGCGCGACGCCGTGTGGACGAGGCACGACGAGAGAGCCTCGCAGCGCTCGCGGTCGGCCTCGATCAGGAGACCGAGCAGACGCTCGGCGAGGTGATGGGCCTGCCCGATGCGACGCGCGCGATGGACGTGCTGTCGCTCCTGACGTGAGGAGCGTCAGGCAGCGGTGACGTTCAATCCCTCAGGAGCCGGCAAGTTCGCGGGACACGCGACGTCGGTACACGCAATGTCCGGGTGATCAGGGTCTGCGCAGGGCCTCTGCCAGCGCGTCCGCGTCGTGGTGATGCCCCTTGTGGCGCAGCTCACCGGGAGACCACGTCGGACCGTGCTCGCGCCACCAGGCTTCTGCGCGCATCAGTTCGTGTCCGTCCGCGCCCCGTGGTGGGAGGGTGTCGAGGAACTCGATGCCGGTCCACCGGGCGAGCACGTCGCG
This sequence comes from uncultured Sandaracinaceae bacterium, assembly GCA_964502175.1. GTDB lineage: Bacteria > Myxococcota_A > Polyangia > Polyangiales > Sandaracinaceae > JAFLCL01. The sequence continues at coordinate 82,777 of CAZCVE010000020.1, read as the reverse complement.
CGCGGAGCCGTTGCGCGCGAGCTGCGCGAGCGCGAGGGCTGGGGAGGCGAGCGCGCCATGCCAGACGCAGCGATCTGGGTGGAAGGTCGGCGACAGGGCCTCCCACCAGGCCCGAAGCGCGTCTGGCTCGGGCGGTTCGTCGGCGATGCACTCAAACAGCTGACGCGGTGCGCGCTCGCCCAAGAGCTCGTCGAGTGCGATGCCGATCTCTCGCTCGCGGTCCCGCGGCCCGTCCTCGAGGAGCGCGATCCAGTGCGGCACCACACCGACGAGCCCGACGCGAGCGAGCGCGATCATCGACCCAATCGCGATCTCCGCGCACTCGTCGCGCTGCAACTCGAGGAGCGCGCGGATGACGCGTACGCTCGGATCGAGGGTCGTGAGAGACCTCGCCGCCTCGATTCGCAGGCTGAGCGGAAAACCGGTCCTCGGGCTCGCCAAATCGAGGAGCGGCCCCGCGAAGCGATCGTCGCCGAGCCATGCGAGAGCGGCGCCGACGGAGATGGCGCAGTGCGCGTCCAGCGACTCGCCGCGCGCGAGAGCGTCTCGGATCGTGTTCAGCGGATCCTCGGCAACGAGGCGGTCGAGCGCGGCAGCCAGCGCGGGAATGGCAGCAGAGTGTCCGGCATCACGCAGGGCGTCGGCGGCCGCCCTGACGATGCCTTGCGTGGTGAGCAGCTCACAGAGGACCGCGACCGCCTCGGGTGTGGCGACGCGTCCCAGCGCGCGCACGGCCGCCGCGGAACCGTCCGCGACGCGGGCGCGCGCGAGATCCGTCAGAGCTTCGACGACGCCATCGCCACGGACCATCGCGAGCACGTCTTCTGGGGAAAGGCCGCCCGACGGGAAGCGCGTGCTGAGGAACGGGCGCAGAGCGCGGACGACAGGCGCGCCTCCGTTGCCGAGAGAGCGCCACTCGGCTGCGGTCGGATTTCGGGCGGCGAAGGCGCCGAGGTCGGCAAGACCTGTCATGCGTGTGAACACCACTCGATGGCAGAGGGGTCGCGAACCTTGGCGGGCTGTGAGCGGAGAGACCGTCAGGCCGGCGTGACGTCGGTCGGGGGCTCGGGTGCGGCGCTCGGGCGCGGATCGAGGCCGGGCATGCCGCGCGTGATCCACGCGAAGATCGGGCTCGTCGCGAACGTCGTCGCGAGCGCCATCAGCACCATCATCGCGAAGAGCGTCGGCGAGAGCACGTGCATGTCGAGGCCGACGTTGAGCACGATGAGCTCCATCAGGCCGCGCGTGTTCATGAGGATCCCGAGGCCCGAGCTCTCGCGCCATCCGAGGCCCGAGAAGCGCGCCGCCGCGAGCGTGCCGCCGAACTTGCCCAGCGTGGCGACGGCCACGATCGCGCCGACCATGAGCCAGTCTTCGCCGCCCGAGACCAGGCCGATCTGCGTGCGCATGCCCGTGAACGCGAAGAAGACCGGCAAGAGCAGCACGACGACGACGTCCTCGAGGCGGTGACGCACCTCGGCAGCGAGGCGGCCTTCGTGGGGCAGGAGCGCGCCCACGAGGAACGCGCCGAACAGCGCGTGGATGCCGATCGCTTCCGTCGCGACCGCCGACAAGAGGAGCGACGCGAAGACGATCGCGAGCACGTCGAGCGACACCGGGCCGGACTTCTTCTCTTCGTGCGCCGCGAGCTTCGCGAGCAGCGGTCGCGCGATCAGCAGCATCGCCAGCACGTAGACGACGACGGCGCCCAGCGTGAAGAGCGTGCCGTCGAGCTGCGCGCTCGCGACGCCCGACACGAGGGCGAGCAGACACCACGCGGTCACGTCGTCGACGGCCGCGCACGCGATCGCGGTCACGCCGAGCGGCGTGTGCTGGATGCGTCGGTCGCTCAGGATCCGCGCGAGCACGGGGAACGCAGTGACCGACATCGAGACGCCGACGAAGAGCGAGAACGTCGTGAACGAGACCGCGTCGTTCGAGTAGCGCGGGTAGAGCGCGAGCGCGAGCACGGTGCCGAAGAAGAACGGCGCCACGATGCTCGCGTGGGAGATGGCCATCGTCGCGTGCGAGCTGCCGCGGAGGAGGCGCGCGTCGAGCTCGAGGCCGACGAGGAACATGAAGAGCACGACGCCGATCTTCGCGACGATGCCGAGGTACGGCGCGACCTCCGTGGGCAGGAGGAACGCAGCAGCCTCGGGAGAGATCGCGCCGAGCGCCGACGGACCGAGCAAGAGTCCCGCGACGATCTCACCCATCACGGGCGGCTGCTTGAGCACGCGCTCGAAGAACGCGCCGAGGCCGCGCGCGCACACGACGATCACGGCGAGCGCGAGCAGCACGTGCCAGAGGAGGCTCGAGTGGCTCGCGTGCGCGACGACGCCCGCGTCGGTCTCGAGGTGCGGCGCGACCAGCGCGTCTCCCTCGTGGCGGACGAAGCCGAGGTAGAGGCCGATGGCGACGCCGAGCATCGCGACGTACGCGGCGACCGTCGGGCCTGCGCGGCGCGCGTTCGTGAGCAGCGAGCTCTGCGGGGCCTCGCTCACAGCGACCCCACGAGCGCCTTGAGCCGGCGGAGGTGATGCACGTCGACGCGCTGCGCGCCCTTGCGGCTCTGCGGGTCGGCGGTCACGAGCCGCGCATCGCGGAGCACGCGCAGGTGCTCGGACACGGTCGACTGCGCGAGGCCGAGCGCCTGCACGAGCTCGAGCACGGTCTGGCCGGCCTCGTTGCGGCGGAGCAGCCGGAGGATGTGAACGCGCGCAGGGTGCCCCAGCGCCTTTCCGACCTTCGCGAGCTCGCGATCCGCCTCGGGCCCCTCGACGGGCCGCGCGTCGAAGACCTCGCCCGTGGCTTCGCTCGACTCGTCACGCTCGGGCTCGCTCGACTCGCGCTTCGAGCGACTCGCGCTCATCGTCCTTCTGCGATGCGTGGCCATGGCGGGTGGCCGAACCTCAGCCGCATAGTGTTTTCGCGCAAGGAGAATCGTGAATCGGCGATGAGGACTCGCGTTGCGTCAATCGTTGAAAAACGATGCTGCGGATCGCGCGCGCGGACGACGGCCGTTCATGGTGGTCGCCTCGGCCGGAACGGTCGATGGCTTCCTCCTCGTGCGCGACGAGGCGGATCCGCTCGCCACGTTCGCCGCCGATGCGCCCTCACGCGCGCGCTCCGTATTTCTCCGTGAAGAAGCCCTCCATCGCCGCGAGCAGTCCGTCGACGTCGGCATGCTCGGGCACGGAGATCCGGCAGATCTGCACGTTGTCGTGCTTCTGCGCGTTCTTCACGTCCGCCGAGAGCGCGCCCTGCGTCGATTCTTCCGGGTTGATCACGTAGAAGAAGTCGGGCTTCCCGTCGCCGGTCGACTGTCCATAGCTCACGCGGCTCTTCACCAGCGTCGGCGCACGATCGAGGAGGTACGCGACGAACTCGTCCACGAGATCCGCGTACGGTGTCGGCGCAGGCGGGAGATAGAACGACAGCAAGCCGCTCGCGAGCCCCTCGGCGACCTGCGCCTCGGAGATCGCATAGAGCGTGATCTCGTGACCGCGCGCGCGCAGCGCCGAACGCAGCCCGCTCGCGAGGTGCATCGTGTGATGACTGATCGTCTTCATGCGCGGCGCGAGATCGTCGAGGCCGGTGCTCAGCTCGGCCAGCTGGTGAGCGTGCGCGAAGGAATCCGCGTCGAGGCCCAGCGCGTGTGCGCGCGCCACGATCGCGCGCGCCACCGGATCGGCCGCGCACGCGACGACGCCGAGCGTGGCCTTTCCCTTCGTGAAGTACTTCGAGCCGCTCTTCACCAGCAAGAACGGCCAGCCCTGCGAGAACGGCTCGGCGAACACCGGGAAGAGCGGTGCGAGCGTCGTGTCGACGATCACGGGGACCTTGCGCCCGTGGCGCTCGGCGTCCGCGCGCAGGCCCTTCATCAGCGCTTCGAAGTCGTGCGCCTGGAGCTCGGGGTTCGTCGGCGTCTCCAGGAACACGCAGGCTGGCGAGCCGCCGAGCGCCTCGACGCCCGCGAGCACGCGATCGACGAGCGTGAGCGACCGTCCTTGCGCGTCGTGGCCGATCACGGCGAGCGGCTTGGGGACGATGGCGCCGGTGCGCGCGAGCAGGTTGGCGATCAGCTGGCCGGTGCCGCCGTATCCGTTCGCTGCGTAGAAGAGCGCGGCCCGGCCGAGCACGTCGGCGGTCGCCTCGAACACGGCGGCCTCCGCGGCGAGACCGGTGCAGAAGTAGAGGCACGCTTCGATCTGCGGGAAGAGCGCGCGCAGCTTCGCGTCGCAGCGCTCCGCGCTCGCCGCTGCCAGCACGGTCGGAGTGTGGTGGGCGATCCGCTCCAGCTGCGCGCGTGCATCGGCGCAGAGCATCGCCGCGACCGTGCGCTTGCGGATGATCTGGACGCCGTCGGGGTCGATGCGTGTCGTGTCGCGAAGGAGCAGCACGCCGCCGCGCTCGGGGATGGCGAAGCACACTGCATCCGCGGCGAGCGCGCGCACGTCGCCCGCGAAGGGCGCGTCGGTGACGAGCACCGTGAGCACCGCTGGGTCGGCGGGCGGGAGCGGCTCGTGCCAGTGCTCGTAGAGCTCGCAGCCTTCGGCACGCAGCGCCGCGGCCTTGCTCTCGGAGATCGGGAGCTCGCCCTCGGCGTAGACGCGCACGCGCGCCGAACGCCGCGGCGACTCGATCACCGAGAGCCAGGGCTTGGTCGCCGACGCGAACGAGAAGCACCGCGCCGCATGGGTGCGCGCCTGGAGGTAGAGCTCGAGCACGGTCGAGAGCGGCTGGCCGAGACGGGCGTAGTCGAACGGCAGGCCGATCGCCGCGAGCCGCTCGCGCAGCGCGCTCGGCGCGGTCACGTCGTCGCGGAGGATCTCCGACACGGCTCGCTCGAACCGCTGTGCGAACGCCGCGTCGGAGTCGAAGCGTTGCAGGTCGTACGTCGTCGCACGCGCGTCCCAGTCGTCGGGCAGCGCCCCTTGCTCGAGCAAGCGCGGCAGCACTCGCACTACGTCGTCCGCGAACTCGGCGCCCAGTCGGATCGTCATCGCGCGGGAGCATATCGGGAACGCGCGACCTCGACGTCCGCCGGCCAGCACCAGGACTGCGAAAGACTGAGCCACGATTCGCAGCGGATCCGTGGATTCGGCGCGGGTCCGGATGAATCCCAGCGCGCTTCACGGCTTGGCCATGCGATGTCCTGGCCGGAGGGCCGATCCCCCTACGCAAGGGGGGAACGGCTCGTGCAAAGTAGGCGTCATGCTCGGCGATACGATCCCGTCTCCGCTCACCCCTCGACTGGCCGACGTGCTCGCGCGCTTCGTCGCGCTCGGCCCCACCGTCACGCGACGCGACGCGATCTCGATCCTCGCGAGCTGTGACATCGAGCTCGCCGACGTCGCCGGCTTCGTCGACGCGAGCCCGCACGCCTACACGCGCCGTCGCATCGCGCGCACCGACGCGTTCGAGATGCTCGTGATGACGTGGAAGCCGGGGCAAGGATCGGTGCCGCACGATCACGCCAAGTCTCTCTGCGCGCTCCGCGTCGTCAGCGGTCGGCTCGAAGAGACGCGCTTCACGCCAGCGACCGACGGTCTCGTGGACATGAGCGCCGACGGGGAGGCGAGCGAGACCGAGGTGATCGCGGACACGAGCGAGCACATCCACGGCCTCCGCAATCCGCCCGGTGCCAAAGAGACGCTCGTCACGCTGCACGTCTACGCGCCGCCGCTGCCCGAGCTCCGACGCTATGCGCCGCGGCCCGATGGCTCTGCGCTCGCCTCCGTCTTCACGCGCTCGCGTCCGGCCAGCTCGCCGACCGTCGCGATCGTGGGCGGTGGCTTCTCCGGCACGATGGTCGCCACGCAGCTCCTCGCTCGCGCGAGCATGCAGCGGCTGCCTCTCCACCTCGTGTTGATCGATCGCCAAGCGTCGTTCGCGGAAGGGCCCGCCTACCGCACGGCCGAGTCACGCCACCTCCTCAACGTGCCCGCGGGGAACATGAGCGCGTTCCCCGATCGCCCGGCGGACTTCTACGACTGGGCGCGTGCGCGCGATCCGCGCGTCGAGGCGTCGTCGTTCCTGCCGCGCAAGCTCTTCGCGGAGTACGTGCGATCGCGCTTCCTCGAGTGCGCGTCGCGCGCCAGCGACGTGGTGAGCGCCGAGGTGCGACGCGACGAGGTCGCTGCGATCACGCGCACGCGTGGAGGTCGCTACCGCCTCGAGGTCTCGGGCGGCACGCTGGATGCGGACGTCGTGGTGCTCGCGACGGGTCATCGACAGCCCGACGATCCGCTCGCGCGCGTCTGGAGCGGGCCGCGCGCGCGCTACGTCGAAGATCCGTGGTCGTCGCTCGCGCTCACCGCGATCCGTCCCGACGAGACCGTGCTCGTGCTCGGCTCGGGCCTCACGGCGGTCGACGTCCTCCTCTCGGTCACGCGGCAGCAACGGACGGCGCCGGTCATCGCGGTGTCCCGGCGCGGCCTCGCGCCCGAGCGCCACGCGAACAACCGCCGCGCGCCGATCGATCCGAGCCCGTGGCTCGAACCTCTGCTCGCGACGAGCGGAGGGCCGTCCGTTCGCGCGTTGATCCGAGCGCTTCGCAAGGCCGCGCGCGCGGCGGAAGACTGGCGGCCCGTCATCGACGGCATGCGTCCTCACACCTCACGGGTCTGGAGGTCGTTCTCCGAGAAAGAGGCGTCGCGCTTCGTGCGCCACGCGCGACCGTTCTGGGAGGTGCGTCGACATCGACTGGCGCCCGAGATCGGTCGGGTGGTCGATGAAGCGACCGAGTCGGACACGTTCCGATCGATCGCGGGACGCGTGCGGCGCGCCGACGCAGACACCGAGGGCGTGACCGTGGAGATCTGCGAGCGCGGCGCGCGCACCACGCGCACCGTTCGCGCGGAGTGGGTCGTCAACTGCACGGGTCCCGGGACCGGTCCGAACCTCATGCCGGTCGTGAAGTCTCTCGTGGACGGTGGCCACCTCGAGCTCGACCCGCTGGGCCTCGGCGTGCTGACGGGTCGCGACGGACGTGCCTCGGTGCAGGGCCGAGAGAACTACGACCTCCTCGTGATCGGCACGCTCCGCAAGCCCGAGCTGTGGGAGTCGACCGCCGTCCCCGAGCTGCGCGCGCAAGCCGAGCGCACGGCGCAGGTCGTGATCGATCGCATCCGCCGCGACGTCGCGCTGTGACGGCTCACGTTCCGCTCGCGCGATCGGCTCGTTCGGTCACGGCGACACCTCATCGAAGTAGACACCGCGCACCCACCGCGGGCCCTCGAAGCCCGTGCGCGCATGGAGCGCGACGTGGTTGTCGTAGAGGACGAAGTCGCCGGGCTCGAGCAAGAAGCGCCACTGGTGCTGGGGCTCGTGGACGATGCGCGCGAAGCGCTGGTACGCGCGGTAGAAGCGCTCCATCTGATCGAACGCCTCGCGGAAGGGCGCGAACGTGAAGTAGCTGTGGCGGATCTGGAGGAGCTCGCCTCGCGCGTCGACGCGGAGGAGCGGTGAGCGGAGGACCCTCTCGAAGTCCTTCTGCTTGCGGTGGAACGTCACGGGGATCGTGGTGAGCAGCGCGTAGGCGTCGGCGTCGACGGCGCGGAGGTAGCGAGCCGCTGCGCTCGCGTCGACGATGAGGTTCTCTCCGCCCCGGTCCGCGCGCTGGATCGCATGGAGCAGCTGGTAGCGCGGCGGGTCTTCGAGGAACGGCTGGTCGGTGTGGAGATCGATCGTCGCGTCGGTGTAGCCGAGCTGATCGGTGTTCGTGTTCGTGGTGTTGTCGGTGCGCAGATCCTCGATGCGACCGAAGTGCGTCGTGCGGACGGAGAGGCCGCGCGCCGCGAGCGCGTCGATCAGCGCCTCGGTGTCGATGCCCGCGCCGCGCGCCACCACGGCCCGGTCGCGACGCACGCGCGCGAGCGACGCTTGCGCGAGCTTCGTCAGATCCCCGCCGAAGTCGGCCGTGCGCAGCGTGATCGCGGAGACGTGGTGCGAGGGCGGAGTGAGCGGGGTCGTCTCCCGCGCATACGCGTGCTCTTCCAGCCATGAGATCGGGAAGCGGCTCGTCCCATCGGCCCACTCGATCACGAGCGTCTGGTCGACGACGCTCACGCGCTGCGGTCGGACGTCGAGCGACACGTTGCGCGGATCGAGCACCCGCTCACGCGTCGTCGCATGCACGGCCTCGAGCGCGTTGTGCCTCAGCCAGAACCAGTGGAAGAGCAGGGCCGGCGAGCCCTCGCGCACGACGAGGCGGACGTGCTCGGCGCGCGGCTCCGCGACGGCACCCGTGGTGGTGTCCGATGGCGTCTGCTCGGGGGCGATGCTGCCGAGATCAAGGCTCATGGTCTCAGTCTCCGTGGCTCGGGTGCGTGTGACGGGCCTCCGTAGACCGTACGTCAGCGAGACGTCGGCGCGCTCGCTCGTGCGCACACCGGCCCGGAGGCAGGAGCAACGAGGGTGCCGACGACGGCCGACATGCCGCACCCCACATGCGGGGATCCTCGTCGGCCGCGTGTCGATGCGCGCGGCGCGGCGCGCTGGGGTGGATGGAGAGGAGCGTCGAATCCGTGGAAAGACACGGAAACTCCCGTGTGATGTGACGGGATCAGCCGTGGAATGCGACGGGTCGGTGACAGGGTGCGGTAAAGGTGCGCGTCCTCGTGAGGGCACGCGGTCTGCTCGAGCTCGGGCCATGTCCCGTCTCTGGTGTTGGCTGATTCCGTCGATCCTCCTCGTGGTCCCAGGCGCCGTCCGGGCCCAAGCGCCCTCGGCGCCGCGTGCGACGACTGGTGAAGCGAGCGCGAGCTACGAGCTCGGCCGTGGCTTCACGATCCGCGCGGGCGACGTGTTCTCGACGAACGTCCAGTCACGCGTGCAGATCCGCACCACGTTCGGCGTGAGCGGCGACGACGCGGATTCGATGACCGCGACGCCGGGTCCGACGAACGAGACGCAGATCCGAACGCTGCGGCTCTGGCTCCGCGGCAACGTGATCGATCCGAACATCCGCTACGGCGTCCAGCTCGCCCTCGGCGCGAACGACTTCGAGGCAGGCAACGCGAGCCCGATCTTCGACGCGTACGTCGAGCTCACCCACCTCCGCGACGCGAACGTGCGCGTCGGTCAGTTCTTCGTGCCCTTCGATCGGGCGCGTACGATCCGCGAGTTCGCGCTCCAGAGCGTCGACCGTGCGCAGCTCGTCCGCGAGCTCACCCTCGATCGCGACGTCGGCGTGGTGATCCAGTCGCAGGATCTCTTCGGCGAGGGCGGACGCTTCGGCTACCACGTCGGCCTCTTTGCGGGCGACGGCCGCAACCGCTTCGGCGCGCACCCGCTCGGCTTCCTCTACGTGGCGCGCATCTTCGTGCGTCCGTTCGGCACGTTCGACGACGACCAAGAGGGTGACCTCACTCGCCAGCCGACGACGCGCCTGATGATCGGCGGCGGCATCGCCTACAACCAATCGACCGATCGCCCCAACAGCACCACGGGTACCCCCTACGGGTTCGGCACGTTCGACTATCTGCACGCCGCGGGCGATCTCGTCCTCAAGTACGGCGGCTTCTACTTCCTCGGCGAGGTCGTGTACCGACAGGCCACGAGCGCGCGCTCGATCACGCGCGCGAACGCGATGACGATGATGGACGAGACCGTCTGGTCGCGAGACGGCTGGGGCCTCCTCGCGCAGACGTCCTACAACTTCGGCCCCGTGCTCGACCTCGCGCAGCTCGAGGTGTGGGGCCGCTACGAGCAGCTCGAGGCGATCGGCTCGACCGACCCGCGCCTGATCACGACGGTGCAGACGCGAGGCCGCGGCGTCGGCGCGGGCCTGAACCTCTACTTCAACAGCCACGCGCTCAAGGTGCAGCTCGACTGGGCCCACTGGTTCCCCAACACGACGAACGGCGCCACGTTCGGCCCCGGCGAGCACCTGATCCGCCTCCAGCTCGACGCGAGCTTCTGATCGGCCGCTGAACGCAGGCGATTCGCCGCGCCGTACAAAATTGGGGGACGGTCCTGCTTAGTTGCATTCCCGACGCCCCTGAGTTGGGCTGGTCGTCGGGCGAAGTGATTGGGATTCTTGGTCCGCGCATTCCGGGAATGCAATTAAGCAGGACCGTCCCGGAATTGTCAGCGCTCTGCTGGGGCGTCGTCGTGATCGATGTGGGTGAAGTGGGCGACGGACTCGAAGCCGTGTTCGACCACGTCCGGGCGCTCCCACGGTGGGCGCGGCTCGGGCGGGCGCTCGTCGGGGATCTCGACGAGGCCGCCCATGACCATCGAGGTGTCGTGCGGCGCGTACTGCGTGACGGGGATCTGTGCCGGCCGCTCGCGATGCGAGATCGCTTCGTTCACCGCGAGGAGGGTGCCTGCCGCGACGACCGCCGACGCCACGCCCAGGGCAACACCTGCGGTCACGCGCGAGGGCTGCGGGGGGCAGGCGTCCTTCGTGACGAGCGTACCGTCGCCGCGTCGGCGCATGCGCACGCACGGAGGTGCGCCGCGCGACGCGAGGAGCGTGTCGATCTCCGCGGCCGTGAGCTCCGACAGATCGAACACGTCGCGATCGCACGCGCTGCACCGACGCGCGTGCGCCCCACCGACCATCGCGTTCCAGTCCTCGCGGCATGGCGTCTCGATCGAGAACACGTGATCGAGAAGCCGTAGGCGCGTCTTGGGCTGGGGCACATCGAGGGCTGCGATCTCGCGGAGCAGCGTGCGCTCCGTGTCCATCAGGTCCCCGTCGTCGACGCGCGCCCGCTCCGCGCGGACGGTGGCCAGCCTGCGCGCGAAGCGATCACGCCGTGCCTCACGGTCCTCGTCGGTGCTGCGGTACGCGCTCATCGCAGGCACCGACAGCGCGTCAGGGCTGGGGTTCCAGCGCGTCGAGTGGCTTGACACTCCGAACGGCCAGCGCTACCAACCGCGCCCTTCGCTCACTGGCACATAGCTCAGCGGTAGAGCACTACCTTGACACGGTAGGGGTCCCGAGTTCGATCCTCGGTGTGCCAAACAAAACGCCCTCCTCGGAGGGCGTTTCCCGTTGTGGGGAAGGGGGCAGCGGCGGGCCGAGTCGCCGTCCGCGTCGCCGACCGAGGACCCATCTCCTCCTCGCGCGAGCTTCTGTTACCCTCGGGGCCTCTGCTGGAGGCCCGCATGCAGTCGTCCTTCGCTTCGCTCCGATTGGTCGTCTCGCTCTCCGTCGCGGCGCTCGTGCTGCTGGGAACGGCGTGTGACGCAGGCAACTCCGGTGGACGTCGTCGACCGCGCGACAGCGGCATGACGATCGATGCCGGCACGCCGGACCCGGAGTGCGGTGAGGGCATCGGCGAGTGCCCGGGCGGCACCGTGTGTGCGGCCGTCATGGGCGTTCCGCGCTGCGTGTTCCCGCCGGAGATGATGACGCCGCCGACGGATCTCCCGCCCGGCGACGGCTCCGACTGCAGCCCGTGCCCCGCGCCCGGCGAGTGTCGTGAGGGCGTCTGTGTGCAGCCCTCGCCCTCGGGCGCGGTCTGCGAGTTCGATCACGAGTGCGGCGATGGCTTCGTGTGCATCGCGGGCCGCTGCACGCCCGATCCGCGCATCCCCGTGCCGTGCATGACCACCACCGAGTGCGCCGCGCCGCTCGTGTGCGTCGAGGGTCTCTGCCGCTGCGTGAGCACGACGGACTGCCCGATCGGCCTCGTGTGCAGCGACATGGGCATCTGCGAGCCCGGCCCCGGCGGCGACGCGTGCGTGGGCGACGACGAGTGTCCGTCCGACATGGTGTGCGAGGCGGGTCGCTGCCGCGGCCGCACCGTCTGCGACATCGAGAACCCCGATCTCACGGGCACGTGGGACATGAACTCGACGCTGCGCGTGCGCGAGGCGCTCCCCGAGTGGCTCAGTGATTTCCTCGACGCGGTCGAGGCGCCCTTCCGCTACCTCGGTGGCGAGACGACGTGCACCGCCGTCGACTTCGGCCTCCCCTCGCTGATCATGTCGGCGCTCTGCGACATCGTGGACCCGTACGTGATGGACTACCTGCCGCCGTGGGCGCCGCCGGTGTTCCGCGCGATCGCGGATCTGAACACCGTCCTCGCGACGTGGGAGATCGACGAGACCATGGTGCTCACGCCGGGCGCCGTGACCGACTCGTACCGCGGCACGCACACGTGGAACCACGTGCGCTTCATGTACCGATCCATGCCGATCGAGGCCGACGTGACGGACATCGCGGACTGGCGCTTCGAGCCGGGCGAGTTCAACGCGGCCGCGACGTGCGGTCAGTTCAACATCGAGCGCCACGACGTGGGCATCTCGATCGGCGGCCTGATCATGTGGATCGTCGACACCGTGGTGTACGAGGTGTCCGACGGTCGGTGGGTCGGCGTCGAGGACGCGCTCGCGAGCATCGCCGACGGCTTCTGCACCGGCCTCGCCGAGGCGGCAGAAGACTCCATCGACTACCCCGGCATCGGAGGCACCGTGCGCAGCGTGTGCACGACCGCGACGACGGCCTTCATCCGCGAGGCGATCAACGAGCTGCTCGAGGCGCGCCTCGGCTTCGGCTTCATGACGCTGCGCGGCACCTCGCCGATCGCGGGCCCGAACTCGCTTCGCCCCGGCGTGTGGGACGGACGTCTTCTCGGGAGCGAGTTCTCCGGCGACTTCGAAGCGGTGCGCTGACTTGCTCGAGGGGCCACGCGGCCCCTCCCCCGAGATGAGCGACGACTACGAGAAGAAGTACATGGGCGCGGACGACGCGCTCTTCTTCGAGCGTCAGGTCGCGCGCAGCCTGCTCGTGCTCCCGCTGCTCGGCGCGGCGGGGGCGGCGGCAGGCGCGATCGGCGCGGCTGTGAACGGCGACGTCGTCACGGCGCTGATGGCGGGCGCGGTCGGCGCGAGCGCGATGGGCCTCTACATGGGCACGCTCGCCGTGTTCTTCGGCGTCGCGCGCACGGCGGTCACCAAGGACGAGCTGCGCGTCGAGATCGGGATGATGGGCCCGCGCATCCCGATGGCGCAGATCAAGAAGGCGGAGGTCACGCCGTACACGCGGCGGCGTCGGTGGGGCGAGGCCGCGTACGTGCCGCCTGCGTCGACCGAGATGGTGCGCGTGACCTACGACGTGAAGGGCAAGGAGCGCACGGTCCTCATCGGTACGCAGCGCGCAGCGGCGCTCGCGGAGGCCATCGAGCGCGCGAAGGGCGGAGCGTCGCCGATGGCTCACGTGCGCGTCGAGGCACCGAGCGAGGCGCCCGTCGATCCCGATCTCGCGGCCGCCGAGGCCGAGGTCGAGGCCGAGCTGGCGCGCTCGAACGCAGAGGCCGAGAAGCACGCCTCGCGCGAGTGACGCTCACTCGAGGAGCGAGCGCACTGCCTGTTCGATCTGCGTCGGATCGGTGACGGGCGCGGCGCACGCGTCGAGGCTGCACGCGAACATCGAGGGCTCACCGGGGTAGGGATAGCGGCCTTCGTCGGGCCCCACGCGCTCGAGCTGGATGCGCACGTCGGCGGCGCGGAGCGCGGCCTCGAAGAGCGCGGTCGTGCGCGGATCGTCGTTTGGTCCGATCACGTGCGCGATGGCGCGCGGGCGCGAGACGAGGTGCGCGCCGAGGAGGAAATCGCCCAGGATCCGGCCCTGCGCGCGGATCGCGCTCGGCGTCGCCGCGGCGGCGAGGTACGCGCGAGCGCGCTCCTCGTAGCCTCGATCGTTGGCCAGATCGGAGACGGCCGCGAGCGACTGCGCGAGCCGGCCGGTCTCCTCGAGCGGCACGCGGCCCTCGAGCGCAGTGATCGAAGACGCGTCGGTCGCCGCGAGGCTCGCGACCGATCGGCAGCCGCGCTCGACCGAGCAGAACGTGCGCTCGATCGCGTCGGCCAGATCACGCGCCTGGTGCGCGCGTGCTGCATCGCCATGGGCGTGCTGGAGCGCGAGCAGCGCGCGCAGCATCGCGACCTGATCGGCGAGGTGGAGCTGATCGCTCGGCTGGTTCGCGACGTGAGCGAAGAGGCCCGTGGTGGGATCGCGGTGCGAGACGATCGACGAGCCGATCGCGCGCTCGGCCATGGCGAGCAGTGCCTCGCGTCGCGCGTCGCTCGCCGGCAGCGTGATCGCGAACCGCACGAGGCCTGCGGCGACGAGGCCGTTCGTCGACGCGTACACGTTGGGGTCGATGCGCGGGAGGCCACGCGCTCGGCGCGCTTCGTCGGTCTCTGCGAAGTACGTCGCGCCCGGAAGGAGCGGCTGGCCTTCGACGCGCAGGTCGGCGTCCATGCTCGCGCGCACGCCGCCGTCTGGCGCGATGAGGAACGCCTCGATGAAGCGCGCGACGTCGAGCCCCGGCTGCCGCCATGCATCGTCGCCCGTGCGTCGGTGCATCTCTCCGAAGGCCTCGAGCGCGCCGGCCTGGATCACCGCGATGCGCTCGTAGTGGGGGTGCGCCCAGTCTCCCTGCTCGGAGTACTGGTACATGCCGCCCCACACCGGATCGATCAGCTCCGCGTAGCGCGCGAGCGAGCGCTCGGCGCGCTCGGGCCACGGGCCTCGACGAAGGAGGCTCTCGAGCACGGGGGCGGTGAACGGATACTTCTGCCCTTCGCCCCAGCCGTCGTGCGCGTCGTCGTAGGTGGCGTCGAGCTGCGTGTGCGCGGTCGACACCGCGTGATCGAGACCCTCGAACGTGGCGGGCGCGCCCTCGACCGCGCGGGTCGCGAAGATGTCGGTGGGCTCGGGGTGCGCGAGCGCGCGATCGAGGATCTCGGCGAAGGCGCGCGCGTCGCGGTAGCCGCGCACCGCGACGATCTCGCGACCATCTGCGGTGAGGAGGATCGTCGCGGGCCAGCCCCACATTCCGTAGCGATCCGCGAGATCGGGGCGCGCGTCGGCCTCCGCGCGCACGGTGACGAAGCGCTCGGCGAGGCGTGACGTGATCGCGGGGTCGCGGAACGTCGTGTCGTTCATCACGTGGCACCAGTGGCACCAGTCCGCCTGGATCGAGAGGAGGACGAGGCGATGGTCGCTCGACGCTTCGGCGAACGCTGCGGCGTCGGCCTCGCGCCATGCGATCGGCGCGGCCTCGCTGCGAGCGACCCTCGTGTCGGTGGTCGTGCGCGCTCCACCGCAGCCCGAGGCGACCGCGCTCGAGCCCGCACCGAGCGCGACGAGGAGCGCGAGCGTGCGTCTCGCCGTGGCGGTCACGCGTCCTTCGACGGAGCGTCGTCGCTCTCGTCGCGCGGACCGGGCGCTCGCCTCGTGGCACGACCACCGCGAGCGCTCTCGGCGAGCACGCTGACGAGCACCGCGCGATCGTGCTTCTCGAGCGCGATCAGCTCGGCCACGCGACAGAGGCGGGCCTCGGAGTCCTCCGCGCGAGACAGGGCCTCGTGCGCGACCGACGCTCGGCCACGCTCCACGAACCAGCCGACGAGGCCGGTGGCGATTCCTGCGGCGGCCACGCCGCCCGTGAGCTCGAGAAGGCCAGTGATGCCCTCGGTGCCTTCGCTGCCGAAGAACGCGCGCCCGAGCACCGCGAGGCCGACGCCGCCGGTCACCACGGCGAGCGTGATGACGAGGCCGATCATCGCGCCGCGCACCACGCCCGGCCGCATCGCGTCGACCGCGAGCTCGCGGAAGAAGTCGGCCTGTCGGTCGAGGCGGATCGCGAGGTCGCCGAGCGGATCCGACGCGCCGATACCGGGCATGTCCGTGCGCTCGCGACGCGCCTCCCACTCTTGGTCCTCGGCCTCGATGCGATCGCTCGCGCGATCGATCTGCGCCTTCGCGCTCGCGAGGCCCTTCTTCATGCCGCTGCCCACTGCGGTGGCCGTGCTCGCGCCGACCTGCCCGACGACGCTGACGGTGGCCGCACCCACCTCCTTGGCGCGAACCACGACGTCGCTGGCGCGGTCCACGACCTCACGCGTGCGGTTCGATGCAGCCATGCGCGCGAGTGTATGCGATCCGTCGCGTGCTCCGCATCGGGGCGAACGTCACTGACGGCTACACGCGGTGTTGATGCGCGCGACGATCTGCTCTTCGCGCGCGTCGAAGTCGCTGAACTGCGCGACGTGCGCGTCGAGCGCGGCGGTGCTGCCGCTCGCCGTCGCCGCCGCCATGAGCGCGGGCATGGCGCGCATGCCGGTGCCGCCTTCGCGGTAGAGCGCGACGAGCTCGTCGCGAGGTCCGACCAGCGTGGGCTGCGTCACGGCGACGCCCGCGAGGAGGTTCGCGCCCGAGTCGTAGGCCGTGGCGAGCGCGTTGTACTCGGCGTCGAACTGCGCCTGCGATCCGCCCTCGGGCGTCTCGGGCACCGCGATCACCGCGCCGCTCGCCTGGTTCACCGTGTCGATGAGCGGCTGGCACTCCATCTCGACCGCGAAGGCGCCGAAGCAGCAGCCGGACATCGGGCTCGTCAGGGCGAGCAAGCAGGCGAGGGTGGCGGAGCGGGCGAGCGTGATCGGCATGGTCTCTCGCAGGCGGGAGGTCGTGAGTTCGCAGACGCGGTGCGCGACCTTCGCACGAGACGTGTCCCTTCGCGAGACCGCCCCTTCGCGAGACGCTCGGTCGCGCGTCACTGCTCGTTGTGGCTCGCGCCGCGCAAGTCGTGACGCACGAACACGATGCGACCGCGACCAGGGCCCGCGTAGTTCGCGTCTTCGATCACCTCGAAGCCGAGCGCGCGATGGAAGTCGACCGAGCCTTCGTTGCCGACGTTCGTGATCGCCTTCGCGCGCGTCGCGCCGCGTCGCTCCGACTGCTCGAGGAAGGCCTCGTAGAGCAGCTTGCCGACGCCGCGACGGCGGTGATCGGGATGGATGCCGACGAGGTGGATGTAGGCAGTGCGCTCGGCGGGCCCTGCGGGATCCGCGGCGGCCGTGGCTCCCGTGGGCTCCGCGAGGAAGCCGAGGAGGAAGCCGATCACGGCGCCGCCATCCTCGGCGACCATGCCGAGCTGACCGAGCTCGTAGAAGAGGATCGGATGCGCGAGGTCGCGCGAGGGCCCGCCCCACCAGCGGTCCAAGACGGACACGATGTGATCCCAGTCGGCCTTGGTGATCCCGCGGATCTCCATGCCCCGCGTATACCATCGATCGCGGTGCGGGAGACCGTCGTGACGACCCCTCTGGCGTCCCGCGCCAACCTGCTAGCATCGCGGCCATGAGCTATTCGGGCGGTGCGACGGCGAAGGCCGCACGCGAGAACCTCGGTCGGTCTCTGGCGGCGCTCCAGGAGGATCCCAACATCCCGCAGGATGTCCTCGCGGTGGCGCAGAACCTCGCGCAGGCCGTGGGCAAGCTCTTCGAGGCCGAGCGCGCGCAGAACGAGCTCGACGGCAAGAACGCGGTGAAAGGTGCGCTCGGCCTGATCGGCCAGACGCTCGCGCTCCTTCAAGACGTGCGCGGTCAGCACCGCGGTGTGCAGCAGGCGACCGAGACGCTCGCGAGCTCGATGTCGGCGCTCTATCCGCTGACGACGGTCCCCTCGATCCGCCCGATGGCGAGCCCCGTCGTGGCGCCCAACGCGCCGATGGTCGGCGCGCCTGCGCCCGTCGCGCCGCAGATGGCCGGTGGCTACGGACAGCCCGGCGCAGGGCAGCACACGCAGGCGCTGCACCCGCAGCACGCCCAGCACCAGTACGGCCAACAGACGCAGGCGTACTCGCCTCCGCAGCAGGCGTATCCGCAGCAGCAGGCGTATCCGCAGCAGCAGGCGTACCCCCAGCAGCAGCCCCAACAGCAACCCCAGCAACCGCAGAGGCCGGCTCCGCAGCCGGGGCTCGGGTTCCAGGCCACCGCGCCTTCGCAGCAGGCGTACACGCCGGGCGCGCCGGCGTTCCAGCAGCAAGGGTTTGCGCAGCCGTCGCCTTCGGCGTTCCAGCAGCCCGCGCAGCCGGCGCAATTCTCTCAGCCTTCGCCCTCGGCGTTCCAGCAGCCGGCCCACCAGCAGGCCCACCAGCAGGCACCGCAGCAGGGTGTTCAGCAGCCGGCCGCGGCGAAGCCCGCGTTCCAGCAGCCCGCCTCGCAGCAGCCGCAGCAGGGACAGCCCGCGCCGGCCGGTTATCGCGGCAACACGAACCGCGAGAAGATCGAGGTCAACATCGGCGCGACGACCGAGTCGAACTTCTTCGTCGGCTTCTCCGGCGAGATCGCCGAGGGCGGCGTGTTCGCCGCCACGTACAACATCCAGGCGCGCGGCGCGCCGATGCTCGTGCACATCACGCTGCCCGGCGGCTTCGACAAGATCGTGAACGGCGTCGTGAAGTTCGTGCGTGACCCGATGGACATGGCCGCCGACGACACCGTGCCGGGCATGGGCATCCAGTTCGAGGGGCTCGATCCCGAAGGCCGCGAGCTCATCCTGCGCTTCGTGCGCAAGCGCGCGCCGATGTTCTACGACGAGTGAGCGCGGTCGTGAGCCCGGGGCACGCCACAGAAGAGCGCGCGCGTCAGCGTGAGCTCCGCAACGCCGGAGTCGTGGCGGCGCGTGACGCACGGCAGAAGCTCGCGCGCGCCGTCGAGATCCTCGACGCAGACTCGCGAGACGCGGCCTCCGTGCAGCTCGCGGTCGAGCTCTCGAGCGCCGTGGGCGCGCTCTTCGGCTGCGAGATCGGTGACGCGGGCGCCGTGCTCGACAAGCTGCGTGGCGCGAGCGCGGTGCTCTCGGGGGTGCTCGCGCGCCTGCACGGTCCCGCGATCGGATCGCGTCTCGACGAGGCGGGTGAGCTCGTCGCCGCGAGCCTCGCGGTGCTCTATCCCGTGCGCGCGGGCCTCGAGCGCGATCTCGTCGAGCAGCAGCGCGCGGCCGCGGCGCAGGCGAACGAGACGCCGTCGCGCAGGCCCGCCACGGGGGCGCCCGCCACGGGGGCGCCCGCCACGGGCTCCGATCGGCCGCGCACGTTCACGGTGCGCGGCTCGAGCGCACGACCTCGCGACATGCCCACGATGGGCGAGCCGCTCGCGCCGGATGATCAGGCCGAGCTCGAGGCCGTGCGGGTCTTGTCGTCGCAGGCCGGTCGAACGCTCGTCGATCTCACGCCTCCGGTTCACGACGCCAGCGAGCCCAGCGCGCGCGGTCAGGTGATCGAGCACGTCGCGGCTCCCCTCGGTGGACCCGTTCACGTCGATGACGCAGGCATGCCGCGGGACGTGTCGTCGCCGGGCCGACCGATCTCGGTGCGGCCGCTGCCGCTGATCGATCGCAGGCCGCCCGTCGAGGTGCAGACGCTCCTCGGGATGTCGACCGACGCGAGCGAGGTGGCGGCGGCCGAGGTGGCGCCCATCGAGCTGACGGGTGGGCGCGCGAGCCTCGAGGCGCGAGCGCTCTTTCCAGACGCAGGAGACGACGCGCTCCCGCCGCTCTTGCTGATGGAGCGGAGCTCGCGGCGCAGGCGTCGCGCGCTCGAGCTCGTGGCCGACGGACAGGGCGATCTCATCGACGCCGCGAGCGGCGAGAACCGCGTGAGCAGCGGGGCCGAGCGCCGCATCCAGGATCGCGTCGAGATGGAGGTCGACATCGGCCTCCACAGCGCCACGCAGTTCTACGCCGGGCTCTCGAACGACATCTCCGAAGGGGGGATCTTCGTCTCGACGGTGAAGCCGATGCCCGTGGGCAGTCAGCTCTCGATCACGTTCGTGCTGCCGGGCGGGCACACGGTCAGCACCCGAGGGCGCGTCGCGTGGCTCTCGAGCCCGCGCGACGACGACGGACGCCCGGGCATGGGCGTGCGCTTCGAGCGACTCGAAGACGAGCACCGCCACGCGATCGAGAAGTTCCTCCGCTACCGCCCCGCGATGCTCCACGAAGTGTGAGCGGGCGGCGCGGATGGATGAGCGTGCGCACCACGGGCGCGCGGCCTAGAGTCGCGCCGTGTTGTTCCTCCGCAAGGCCGCGCTGCGTCCGGTCCCGCGATGGGCGGTGATCGACGAGGACGTCATCACGACCGTCGAGTCGCAGCTCGAGGACGACGGTGATGCGCTCCAGCGCACGCTCGACACGGCCTACCGCGAGATGGATCGCAAGCAGCCCGCGCTCGCGCAGTGGCTCGCAGAGAAGGTCTCCGATCGAAGCGACGATCTCGCGCAGTCGCTCGGCTACTTCCTCGTGGTGACCGTGTACCTCGCGTTTCGCGAGGCGTTCCCCACGCGCCTCGAGGCGGTCGACGAGACGCAGCTGCGCCTCGCGGTGGAGACCTTCGACGCCGACGAGGCGCTGCGTCGCGACGATCCCGCCGAGGTCATGGAGACGGACGACGTCGTCGCGATGACGCAGCCTGCGCTCGTGCACTTCGTGCAGCACCACCTCGAGGAGGCCATCGAACAGGCGGGCGACAGCCCCGATCTCGAGGCCTTCGATCACGTGTACCGCACGGTGCTCGTGGAGGTGGTGGCGCTCTCGCACGCGGTCACGCCGCCCGAGGGGATGATCACGAGCGGTCCCGCCCTCGCTTGAGCTCGCCTCCCCCGAGGTTGCCTCATCGAGGTATCGTCCCCGCCGCGGAGGCAGACGATGGCAGAGGACGACGAGCCCAAGACGACACGACGCGAGCTGCTCGGCGGAGTGGTCGTCGTCGCGACCGGCGTTGCGCTCGGATGTGACGCGCCGCTCGTAGGCGAGGATGCCGGCGCCGCGCGTGACGCTCCGCGCACGGACGCGCCGGGTCTCGATGCGCGTGATCTCGACGGAGGTGCGAGTCCAGACGCGGCGAGCGTCGACGCCGCGAGCGCCGCCGATGCGGCGCGGCCGACCGAGTCGCCGCCCGAGAGCACCACCGAAGCGGCGCTCGCGACGTTCCCGCTCGGCGTCGCGTGCGGCGACGCCATCGACGACACGGCGGTGTTCTGGACGCGCTACGCGGGCACGCGCGAGCTCGAGCTCGTGGTGTGGGAGATGGCGGCCGACGTGTACGCGCGCACCGTCGTGTCGATGGTCGTGGTGTCGGTGGAGGGCGGCTTCGTGCACGCCGACGTGACGGGCCTCGCGCCGGGCGCGCGACATCGCTACGTCTTCTTCGAGCGCGAGGGAGGCGTGCGCGTCACGCGCAGCGAGATCGGGCGCATGCGCGCGCCGCTCGCGGCCGACGCGCTCGAGCCGCTGCGCTTGGGCGCGTGCTCATGCACGTCGAACGCGCGCGTGGCCGACACGCTCGCTCGCGCGGGCCAGCGCGACGACCTCGACGTCTTCCTCTACCTCGGCGACACGGCTTACAACGACGGCGCAGAGTCGCTCGGCGAGTACCGCGACAGCTGGGAAGAGAGCCTGGCTCGCCCCGGCTACCGCGCGATCCGCGCCGCCGCGGGCGCGCTCGCGACCTGGGACGATCACGAGTTCGACAACGACTGGAACCCCGAGACGTTCGACCCGGCGCAGCGGGCGAGCGCCATCCAGACGTTCTTCGAGCACCAGCCGCTGCGTCGCGACGCGGCCGCGCCCGAGCGCGTGTGGAAGAGCGTTCGCTGGGGCCGCACCGCGGAGATCTTCGTGCTCGACTGTCGCGCGGAGCGGCGTCCGTCCACGCGCTCCACGGCCGCGGCCGAGTACGTCTCGCGCGCGCAGATGGACTGGCTGAAGACCGCGCTCACCGCGAGCGACGCCGTGTTCAAGATCATCATGAACTCAGTGCCGATCGCGGACTTCCCGGGCGCGTTCGACTTCGCGCAGAACGATCGCTGGGAGGGCTACGCCGCGCAGCGCACGGAGATCCTGAGGCACATCGACGACAACGCGATCGGCGGTGTGCTGTGGGTCGCGGGCGACTTCCACCTCGCGAGCGCACAGCGCGTGTCCACCTCCGGCCCCGGCGCGACGCAGGTCGAGATCCTCGCGGGGCCCGGTGCGCAGAGCGGGAACCTCCTCGCGCGCTTCCTCGGCGGCGATCAGTTCGACTTCGCGACCGGCGACAACAACTACACGGTGATCGAGCTCGACCCCGCCACCGGTGGCGCGCGGATCTGGTGGATCGACGGCGACGGCTCGACGCTCGAGACGCTCGAGTACGCGCTCGCATGACCGAGGCCTCGAGCGCGCCGCTCCTCGCATCGTTCGGGGAGTCTCTCGGTCCGTTCGCGAGCCGTTTCCATATCGAGGCGGCGCTCGGCGCGGGCGGCTACGGCACCGTCGTTCGCGCGCTCGATCGGCGTCAGGGCAAGCGCGTCGCGCTCAAGATCCCGCACGCAGGAGACACGCGTGGCCTCCTCGCGATCAAGCGCGAGTTCCGCGTGCTCGCGGGCGTCAGCCACCCGAACCTCGTCGCGTTCCACGAGCTCTTCGTCGCCGACGGCGCGTGGTTCTTCTCGATGGAGCTCGTGCGCGGGATGGACTGCGCGCAGTGGATCGAGCGCGCGGGCGTGGGCGCGATCCCGGATGTGCTCGGCGGCCTCGCGAGCGGCCTCGCGCACCTCCACGCGATGGAGATCCTGCACGGCGATCTCAAGCCCTCGAACGCGTGGGTCGACGCGCACGGCACGCCGCTCTTGCTCGACTTCGGTCTCGCGCGACACCGCGCGCACGAGTCGTCCGAAGAGCGCGTCGCGGGCACGCTGCCCTACCTCGCGCCCGAGCTGTTCGCGGGCGGAAAGCCCAGCGCCGCCAGTGATCTCTACGCGCTCGGCGTGCTCGCGTACGAGCTCGTCACGGGACGTCCGGCGTTCACGGGGACGGCCGCGGAGATCATGGGCCGCAAGGTCCTCGGGCCCGACATCGTCGTCGAGGGCGCGCGCGCGGGCGTGAGCGACGCGTGCATCGCGCTGGTCGAGGGCATGCTCGCGCGCGACCCGCAGGCGCGTCCGAGCGCGTCCGACGTGATCGAGCGCAGCGGTCGTGCGTCGCGCCACGTGCCCTCGCTCGCGCCACAGACGTTGCTCGGACGCGAGCGTGAGCTCGACGCGCTGCTCGCGAGCCTCGGCCGCGCCGAGGCCGGCGTGCCCGAGCTCGTCTTCCTCGAGGGGCCGGCGGGCATCGGCAAGACGACGCTCCTCGATCACTTCGCGACGCGCGCGACGCGCGGAGGGGCGTTCGTCTCGCGATCGCGCTGCAGCGAGCACGAGGCGGTGCCGTTCCAGGCCCTCGATGGCATCGTCGACGGCCTCGCCGCGCGCCTCGTCGTCGACGACACGCTGCGCGACGCGGTGCGCGATCCGCGCGCGTTCGTCGCCGTGGCCGATCTGTTCCCGGTGTTCGATGGCGTGCTCGCTTCGTGTGAGCCCGCGCCCGAGCGACGTGACGTGGCGGTGTCTGCGCCCGAGCGACGTCGCCTCGCGGCGCGCGCGCTCGCCGAGGTGCTCGTCGATCTCAGCCGCGCGCGCCCGCTCGTCCTCGTGATCGACGACGCACACTGGGCCGACGAAGACGGCGCGCGCCTGCTCGAAGAGCTCCTCGAGGCGGTCGTCGGGGCGCCCGTGATGATCGTGATCGGTCACCGCAGCGGCGATCACGGCGAGCCGCTGGCGATCCTCCGCAAGCTCGCGCGCGCACCGCTTCGTCGACGCGCGCGCACCGATCTCGCGCACGCGCGCGTCACCGAGCTGTCGCTCGCGCCGCTGAGCGAGAGCGACGCTCAGCTGATGCTCGGCGCGCGCCAGGGTGCGGAGCGCGACGCGCTCGTGCTCGCGGCGGGCGGCAGCCCGTTCCTCCTCGAGACGCTCGCGCTGCTCGAGCCGCGCGCGATCGCCGCCAACGATGCTGCGGTCGCGAGCGACTGGCTCGAGCGCGCGGTGATCGGGCGGCTCGACGCGCTGGCTCCGGACGCGCGCCTCTTGCTCGAGGCGGTGTGCGTCGCGGGGCACCCGATCCCGCACGACCTCATCGCGGCGTCGCTCGGCGTCGAGGTCGATCTGCTCGCGCTCAAGCGGCTCGGAGCCGCGCGCCTCGTCCGCACGGCGCCCGTGGGTCGCGCGCGCGAGGTCGCCCTCGAGCCCTACCACGACCACCTGCGCCGCATCGTGCGCGCGCGCATCGGAGACGAACGCGAGAAGCGACTTCATCGCGCGATGGCCAAGGCGCTCGCGAACCGGACCGACGCCGATCCGATGTGGATCTGCCTCCATCTCCGGGGCGCGGGCGAGCTCGTGAGGGCTGCGCGTCACGCGGCCGAAGGTGCGCAGCGTGCGGCGCGCGCGCTGGCGTTCGCGCAGGCGGCCGATCTGTTCGGCTTCGCGATCGAGCACCACGAGGGCGACGCAGCGGCCCGCCGTACGATGGAGATCGCGCGCGCCGAAGCGCTCGCCAACGCGGGGCGTGGTCGCGACGCCGCGGAGCAGTACACGCGCGCGGCCGAGGGCGCAGACGTCGCGGACCGACACGATCTGTCGCGTCGCGCCTCCGAGCAGTTCTTGCGCGCGGGCTACTTCGCGGAGGGCACGAACATGATGGAGCGCGTGCTCGAGCAAGCGGGCGTCGAGGTGCGTCGAACGCCGCTCCGCGCGATCGCGTCGCTGGTTCGTCACCGCCGATGGCTCGCCAAGCACGGCCTCGCGGCGCGCCCGCCCTCGGAGCGGGCGGACCCCGTGCGCACGCCTGATCCGAAGGAAGCGCGCGCGATCGACGCGCTCGCGTCGGGCGCGATGGGCCTCAGCGTCGTCGACTCGGTGCGCTCCGCGGACATGATGAGCGAGGCGCTCCGCCGCAGCCTCGAGGCGGGCGATCGCACGCGCCTCGCGTCCGCGCTCGGCTGGTGGACGGCGTTCGTGGCCAACGAGGGCGGCCCCGCAGAGAAGACGACGCGCAGCATCCTCGCGACGGCGCGCGAGGAGACCGCGGCGCACGGCGACGCGTACGCGCGGGGATGTCTCTGCGCAGCCGCCGGCATGACCGAGTTCCACCTCGGCCACTTCGGTGAGGCCCGCGCGCACTTCGAGCGCGGCGTGCGCGTGTTCGAAGAGGAGACGCACGGCACCACGAAGGAAGCCTCGACGCTGCACATCTTCCACCACGCGACGCTCGCGGTCGGCGGACGGCTCGACGAGCTGGCGCAGCGCACGGAAGAGCGCGTGCGCATCAGCGAGGCGCGCGGTGAGCGCTACGCGCTGGTGAACTACCGGCAGGGCCTGATGATCCTGCGCTGGCTCGCCATCGGCGCGCCCGAACGGGCCGAGGAGGATCTCGCGCGCGCGATGGACGGCTTCGGCGCGTCGGGCTTCGTGGTGCAGCACTGGTTCGATGTGTGGGGCCACATCGCGCTCATGCTCTACCGAGATCAGCGCGACGCGGCGCGCGCGCTCTGGGAGAAGACGCGCCCGCGCCTCGTCGCGTCGCTGCTCCTCCGCACGCAGTTCACGCGCACGCAGAGCTTCGCGATGGAGGCGGTCACGGCGGCGGCGCGCCTCGAAGCGGGAGGTCTCGGTCCGATCGCGCGCGCGCAGCTCGGCGCCTGGGGGCGTGCTGCCGCTTCACGCGCTCGCGGCGAGGATCGCCCATGGGCGAGGGCGATCGGTGCGCTGCTCGAGGCCTGCATGCTCGGCGCCTACGGTGAGTCGAAGCGCGCACGTGCGCTGCTCGAAGAGACCTTGCCCGCGCTCGAGTCGACCGAGCTCGGCCTCTACGCAGCGCTCGCGCACGAGCGACTCGGTGTTCGTGACCCCGCGCACCGAGCGCGCGCCGAGGCCTGGGCCGAAGCCGAGGGCGTGACGACGCTCGAGCCGCTCGCTCGCGCGATCCTCCCTGGCCTCTCTCGCCTCGGCTGATCGCCGATCAGGCGTCGTCGAGCTCGGTGAGCTTCGCGTGCGCGGCGATGCGGTAGCCCTCGTCCTTGCGCTCGATGACGCCCCGGAGGCCCATGTTGCGCAGGCGCTTGATCGCCGCGTACACGCGGTTGGCGCCGGCGTCGGGGAGGACCTTCTCGTCGGGCCAGCCAGCCTCGAGGAGCTCCCACGTGCTCGACGTGCGGCCTGCCTCCGTTCGGTGGTTCGCGAGGAGGAACGCGAGCATGCGGCGGAGCGACGGGCCGAGCTCCACGCGGGCGCGGTCTTGGGTGGGGCTCTCGATCCACGCGCCCGAGGCGCTCACGACCGTGGTCTCTTCGGTGAGATCGCCGGTGCGCAGATCCCAGTCCGACTGGATCGGCAGACCGAGCGCGAGATCGGAGAGGATGCGGCGCAGGCCCTCGGGATCGGGCTCGATGCCGACCTGCGCGTGGATGCGCTCGATCGACTCGAGCGCGCCGCCGAGCTCGTCGTCGCCAGCGAGCGCGGCGTCGGACTCGAGCGCGCGGATCAGCGGGGCGAGCACGTCATCGCTCGCGCCCTCGCCGCGCATCGCCGCCGCGAGCGACATGGGGAGATCGACGTGCGGCAGGAGCGCGCGTCGCAGCGCGGCGACGGCGAGGCGGTCGGTGCGCGCCGTGGCCTTGCCGCCCGCGGCGATCTCGGCCGACTGGAAGACCGCCTCGGTCGTGCAGACGCGGCCCTCTTCGTCGGTCGTGGCCACGGAGTGACCGAGCCCGAGCAGCTCCACCTCGCCCGTGGCGCTCACGAGCAAGCTCGAGAGAGACAAGCGTCCGAGCCGGTGAGGGCCACCGCTCGCGCCCTCGCCCGCGCGCAGCGCACCGAGGATCGCGATCACGAGCGCGCCGAGCTCTGCGAAGCCGAGGCGAGCGCGCGCGTCGACCAAGCGATCGAGCGCGGTCGCGCCGTCGATGATCGCGCGCGAGTCGAGCTCCACGAACACGGTGCCCTCGTGCGAGAGCACACCCGCGCTCGCGACCTTCGCGACGTGCTTGGCGTCGACCGCAGCGTGGGCGCGCGCGAGCCGATCGAGCGCGGCCCGCGCGGCCTCTTCCGCGGCGTGCGGCGATGCGCTCACCACGACGCAGCTCGCCCCATCGTCCGCTCGCCGCGCGGCGTGTCGATGAAACGCCCCGCTGCGCGCGATCACGTCCGTGCTCGCGTAGCGGCCCAGCCACAGCTCCGACATCGCGAGGATCCTTGCGGGCCGCGGCCCGGCTGTAAAGAGCTTCCTAGCCGCGCAGAAGGCGCGGAGTCCCACCGCTGGGGCCACTGCCGACGGGCCGATGAAGCACCACCTCGCGACCCGCTGCGCGTCCGAGCGCGTGGCCCTCGCTCATGCGCTGGTAGCGCGTGGTGCGGTGGATCCTCGGGTGACGTGCCTTGTAGAAACGCTCGAGCGCCGCGTCGCCGACCCACACGAGACCGGTGCCGCGCAGCACCTCGCGCTCGCTCGCGAGCTTCTCGCCGAAGCCTCGCACCACGCCCGATTGAAAGGGAACGCGCTCGTTACCGCGCAGGCCTTGCTGCTTGCGCGCGTCTTGCCAGAGGCGCTCGGCGGTCGCGACGAGGAAGCCGAACACGTGCTCGGCGAGCGCGACGTTCGCGCGCGTGCCGCACACCTCGAACACCACGCCGTCCTTGCCGCTCGTCGCGACATAGCTCGGGATCTCGATCACCTCGACGAAGAAGTACGTCGTGAGCAGCGACACGATCTCGCGCTCGATCGCCGTGCGTCGCTTCGCGGGGTCGCCGAGGTGCGTGACCTCGTAGCCCGTGTCGGCGCCGACCATCGCGCCCACGTTGTGCCGCAGCATCAGCTCGTGCGCCTTGCGCATGGCGGCCTCGGCCTCGTGCCGCTCGCTCGAGCCCGCGAGCGCGAGGAGCTTCTGCACCTTGTCGAGCACGCGGCTCGTCTCGTCGGTGCCCCGATCGGCGTTCACCAGCCCGGCGGCGCGCGCGTCGATGCCTCGATCGCGACACACCTTCGCGAAGCTCGGCCCATGCGCGCTCTCGTCGAGCACGCCGAGCACCTCGTGCACGAACTGGTGCGCCATCTCGTGCTTGAGGACCTCGACGACCTCGGTCCACGGACGGATCGCCACGAGCTCGCGCGAGATCTCGAGGCGACGTGTGGAGCGGTGCCACGCGCCGAGCCGGCTCTCCGCGTCCGACAGCGCGATGAGCGGCGCGCGCAGCTTTCGGTCGAAGTGGAGCTCGTTTCGCCAGGCGTACTCGCGCGCGAGGCGCCGGATCAGCTCGGCTTCGAGCACCGCGGACAGGTGCGAGGGAAGGGTCGGCATCGATCGCGCGGACACTACCAGCCGGCACGGCGGTCGGCCCGGTCGCGCCTGCCCGTCGAGGCGGCGATCGACGCGTCGCCAGCGAAGTCCGGGCCTCCTGCCCAAGATTCTCCGCCCCTGCCAAGATCTCCCTGGCTCGCCGCCTCCCAACCCCCATGACCACCCGACCCTCCACGCTCCGCCGCTCCATCCTGGGCGGGCTGCTCGCGCCGCTGATGGCCTTTGGCGCGTCGTTCGTGGCGGCTCTGTTCCTCACGACCTCGTCGACCTCGGGCGGGATCACGGTCACGGTCTGGGGCCTCGCGACGGTGCTTCCGATGCTGGGCCTGGTGCTGACGCGGCGGTTCCGCGATCGCCCGGCGTCGGGCGCGGGGCTCTTCGGCGTGGTCGCCGGCATCGCCGGGCTCGCCACCCTCGCGGCCCTGAACGCGGAGTCGGACGCGCTCTTCTTCGTGTGCCTCGGAGCGGTCCTGGTCGTCGCGGGCGGCGCGGGCGTCGTCGCGGAGCGCGTCGAGATCATGCGCGAGACGGCCCTGCCTTCGTCAGCCGTCCGAGGTCTGACGCTGCTCGCGATGGTGGGCGCTGTCGGCGCTGCCGTCGCCATCGCGTGTCCCTCCACGAACACCGCCGTCGAGCACGAGCTCGGTGAGCGCATCGGCTCGGTCGAGATCCCCGCGCTGCCCACCGTGGTTCGCGAGCGACTTCCGTGGCCCGATCACCGCTACGGCGTCGAGGTCGAGGTCACCTCCACGGCGATGCCGGGCGGAGGCGCGAGCGCCGAGATCGTCCTCGTCCGCGAGACGATGGAGGGCGTCACCCGATCGACGCCGTGTCTCCTCGACGTCGGATCGAACGGACGCACGGTCGATGTCTACGCGAGCGACGAGGCCTTCGAGGTCCGCTGGCCCATCTCACCGCACGGCGAGTCGTTCGGCGGCTGCACCTACGCGCAGTCGACGCTCGGGCCGATGGACGGCGCGATCAGGACCGAGACCTTCGGCGTGTCGTGGACGCTGGTGATCGCGCCGCTCTATGGCCTGTTCGCGCTCGGTGTCGCGTGGAGCCTGCGTCGTCGCCACGCGCGCCTCGATCGCAGCCCCGAGGTCCGCGTCACCGAGCCCGGCATCGCGGTGATGCCCGATGGCGCGCCCGCCACGGTGTCGGCCGAGATCCCGATGGGCACGACGATCGTCGCGCTCCGCCTCGCCGACGTTCGTCCCGACTACCGATCGGACGCGCGCCTCGCGATCGAAGAGCACGCCATCGGCGAGAAGGCCGCGCTGCTCGTCGATCTCGCGCGTCGCGTGCGCACGCTCGAGCTCACGGGGCTCGGCGGCGTGACGCTGCTCGGCTCGATCGTGCTCGTGTCGTGGCTGGCCGGCGCCGTGCTCGGCTACTGATCGCGACTCGAGCGATGGTCGCGTGCAGGAGCAGGGTCGTGGTCGCGCTGGCGAGCCTCGCGCTCGCCTCGATCGTGCTCGTGCCCTCGCTCGGCGAGGCGCAGGTCCCGTTCGCCGCGGGTCGGTACGAGCGCTGGTCGTCCCTGTTCGAGATTCCGTCGCCGTCGCTCGCCGCGGCGCCGTCGACCACGCTGCTGCCCGAGTGGGTCGACGTTCGCGTCCGAGGCGACACCGCGATCGTGACGTTCGAGCCCGACCGCCGCGTCGTGTGGCGCATCGCGTACGGACCTGACGGCGCGACGTCGAAGCGCGTGCTCGTCGATGGCGTCGAGGTCTTGCACGCCGTCTACGAGCGCGACTCGCGCGGCTTCGTCACCCGCAAGCGTGTCACCGGCTCGCTCGTGCCCGGCGGCCTCGACTTCACCTACACGACGGACACGCTCGGTCGCGTCACGCGCCGTGTGCGCACGCTCGCGGACGGTCGCGTCGAGCGCCTCGAGGTCGCGTGGGCCATGGACGCCAGCGCGGTCGCGACGACCTTCCTCGCCGACGTCGCGCGCCGACGGGACCGGTTCGACTCGTCGGGGCGCCTGCTCGAGACGACGCTCTCGTGGGAGAGCGTGATCGCCGCGAGCCAGCCGCGGCAGGTCATCCGCGACGAGCACCGCCTGGTCTACCGACGCGACGGTCGCGGCAACCTCGTCCGTGTCGTCCGCTTCCTCCGCGGTCGTCGTGCGATCGCCGCGCCCGCGGCGCGCGACACCTCCGTCACCGCAGAGGACCTCCGCGTGCTCGCCGAGGGCGTGGTCGATCGCAGCGAGGTGCGCCTCCTGTTCGGCTCGCCTGTGACGGGCGTGGATCGGCAGCGCGGCGCCGCGCGTGAGCTCCACGACTCGTACGCCGACGGCTGCTGGATGAACGAGACCGACATCCTCCACTACGACGCGAGCGGCCTCTACACGCGCGGCGGCACGGGCTGCATCTGCGGCCTCTGCGTCGAGGCTTCGCAGGCGTACGACGCGAGCGACGCGCTCGGCACCGAGCTCCACTGGCGGCGCGGTCCGTGGCTACGCCTCAACGGTGAGCTCGTGATCACGGGCGACCACGAGCTCGCGACGCCGGGCGGTCCTCGCCGCGCAGACACGCTGCGGGTCGGCGATCTCGTGAGCGGCGCCGACGGCCAGCCGCTCGCGATCACGAGCGTCGAAGCGCTCGACGATGCGGTGCGCTTGGGTCGCAACGTCGAGACCGAAGGCGGCACGTTCACCGTCGGTCGCTTCGTCGTCGTCTCGGAGCCGTACCCGATGGCGTGCCCGTCGGCTCCATCCGCCTCGCCATGACCCTCTCGCGGTGGTCACCACGAGACGCGTATCGTCCTCTCCATGACTGTGCGCGCTTCGTCTCGCCTCGTACCTCGCTCGCTCGTCGGCGCGCTCTGTCGCGGGCTCCTCTCGGGCGGCGCGCTGGTCGCGGGCTGTGGCGATTCGCCCGCTGCGCCTGACGCGCACACGCCTGCGGTCGATGCCGCGCGACCGAGCGACGATGCGTTCGTGCCGCCGGGTGTCGATGCGCCGTTCCCCGACGCGTTCGCGTCGATGCCGGACGCGCCGACGGCGAGCAGCGATGCGCCTGGATCGGACACGCCGGGCACCGATGCGTTCGTGCCGAGCACCGTCGACGCGCCGATGGGCAGCGTGCGGCTGCCGACCGCCAACGTGTCGATGGACTACCAGCTCGGCGGTGCCTACACGCCGCCCGCGGGCGTGCAGTGGGTGTCGCGCGATCGCAACGCGTCCATCGCGCCGGGCCTCTACAACGTCTGCTACGTGAACGGCTTCCAGATCCAGCCCGACGAAGAGTCGTTCTGGCTGGACGATCATCCCGATCTCATCCTGCGCGACGCGAGCGGCGATCCCGTGATCGATCCCGACTGGGACGAGATGCTCATGGATGTGGGCACGCCCGAGAAGCGAGCGGCCATCGCGGCCATCGTCGGTGGCTGGATCGAGGGCTGCGCGCGCGACGGCTTCGACGCGATCGAGATCGACAACCTCGACACCTACTCACGCTCGGGCGGTCGGCTCACCGAAGACGACAACGTGGCGATGATGCGCGCGTTCTCGGATCGCGCGCACGCGCTGGGCTTGGCGATCGCGCAGAAGAACTCGGCCGAGATCGTCGGTCGTCGTGACGAGCTCGGCACGGACTTCGTCGTCGCGGAGGAGTGCAACCGCTACGACGAGTGCGACGTGTACACGGGCGCGTACGGCGATCTCGTCTTCGTCATCGAGTACCGCCGCGCGGACTTCACGCGAGGCTGCGCGGACCATCCCGGGCTCTCGATCGTGCGGCGCGATCTGAACCTCGTGGCGCCGACGGCGGGCGCCTACGTCTACGACGGCTGCTGAGCCGCGACTCGCCGAAGCTGCCGCCTGACACGTCGCAGGCGGCGCCTGACGCGGAGCGACCCGATCGGGCGAAACGCCCAGTGAAAAGGGCGGCAAAATGGCCTGATCGTCGCGGGCACGGCGGCTGCTCACGTGCCGCGCATGACGACCTCGCTCGCAGCGGCCCGACGGCCTCGCCCCTCGCACCACGACCTCACGACGCGGCTCCATCGCGCGTCGGTCGCCAAGCACGCAGACGCCTACGCCGACATCGCGTGGGACGCGCACCCGATCGACCCGGGCGATCCGCGCTTCGAGCTCGGTGATCAGCAAGGGCTCGGACGCACGCGCTGGTATCGCGAGCTGCCTGCGCCTCGCCGCGCGCGCCTCGGTCTCCACTGCGCCGTCGCTCAGCTGCGCCTCGGCATGGACTTCGAGTCGATCCTCAGCCGCGGCCTGCTCGAGCTGGCGTACGACCAGGAGCCGGGCTCGCCGGATCTCCGCTACGCGTACCAAGAGGTCATCGAGGAGACGCAGCACTCGCTGATGTTCCAGGAGCTGATCGCTCGATCGGGGCTGCCGTCGCGCGGCCTCGCGGGCCTCGAGCGCCTCCTCGCGCGCCGCATCCCGCGGCTCGCGCGCACGTTCCCCGCGATGTTCTTCGTGCACGTCCTCGGAGGCGAGGCGCCGATCGATCACCACCAGCGCGTCGAGCTGCGTCGCGGAGAGGCGCTCCATCCGCTCTTTCATCAGGTGATGCGCATCCACGTGATGGAGGAGGCACGTCACATCTCGTACGCGGAGAGCTACCTCCGCGCGCACGTGCCGACGCTCGGTTGGTGGGCGCGCGCGCAGCTCGAGGTGCACACGCCCTTCGTGCTCGCGGCGATGGTCGAGCAGATGATCGTGCCGCCGAGCTGGGTGCTCGATCACCACGACGTGCCGCGCGACGTGCGCGCGGAGCTGCGCGCGTGCCCTCACGCGAGAGAGAGCGTGATCGAAGGCCTCGAGTCCGTGCGCGCGCTGCTCACGGACGTCGGGATCCTGCGACCGAGGAGCCTGCCGCTGTGGCGCCTGCTCGGCGTCGCGCCGCCCCTCACCGCGCGTCGTATGCTCGCGAGCGGATGACCGCCGCGATCATCACCGACAGTGCCCTGCGCGCCGCGCAGCGACGCACCGCGCACCGCATCGCGCTGACGATCCACGGCGTCGCGTACCTCGGCGTGCTGATGCTCCTCTCGGTGCTCTTCTTCCCGGCGGCAGTGATCGTCGCGTTCGCGTGGGGCACGGGGCTCGCGCTCCATGCGACGGTCGCGCTCTTCGCCACGGGGCTGCGCGATCGGTGGATCGCGACGGAGCTCGCGCGTGAGCTGCCGGTCGCGCGCGCGGAGGAGCGCCGCGTGGTCGGGCAGGAGCACCAGCGCGACGTCGAGCGGCTCGCGGCCTCGCTCGCGCACGACATCCGCAACCCGATCGCGGCGGCCAAGAGCCTCGTGCGTCAGATCGCGGACGACCCGAGCGCGGCGACCACCACGGAGTACGCGCGCGTCGCCGAGACCGAGCTCGATCGCGTGGAGGCCTCGATCGCGCACCTCCTCCGCTTCGCGCGCGAGGAGCCGATCGTGCTCGCGCCCGTGCGCTTGCGAGAGCCGGTGGACGCGGCGATCGACGTGACGCGCGAGCGCACGACGGGCGTGCGCATCGAGACCGACGTGCCCGATCTCTCGATCGAGGCGGACGCCGAGGCGCTGCGGCGGATCTTCGCGAACCTGCTGACGAACGCGGCCGACGCGGCGCGCGAGGTCGACGAAGGCCGGCGCGTGGTGCGCGTGCTCGGCGGCGAGAGCCTCGATGGATCGAGCGCGTGGGTACGCATCGAAGATCGCGGGCCCGGCATTCCGGCGGAGCTGCGCGAGCGTCTCTTCGAGCCGTGGGTCACGGGCAAGGACGCGGGCACGGGTCTCGGCCTCGGCATCGCTCGAAAGCTCTGCGCCGCGCACGGCGGCACGCTCGAGATCGAGGCGAGCTCACCCGAAGGCACGACGCTGCTCGTCACGCTCCCCAAGGGCCGCACGTCATCACGGAGGCGGCCCTCGTGACGAAGATCCTCGTCGTCGATGACGAAGCCGCGATGCGGCTCGCCCTCTCGGGCCTCCTCGAGAAAGAGGGCCACGAGGTCACCGTCGCCGCGAGCGCGAAGGAAGCTGCGCGCGCGATGGAAGACGACGTCTTCGATCTGGTGCTCACCGATCTGAACCTCGGCGCCAAGGGCGGTACCGGTCTCGAGGTGCTCGAGCTGTCACGACGGCTGCGTGAGGAGGCGCCCGTCATCGTGATCACGGCGCACGGCAGCGAGCGCGCGGCGGTGGAGGCGATGAAGAAGGGCGCGTCGCACTACGTGCCCAAGCCGTTCGACAACGACGAGCTGCGTCTCGTCGTCTCGCGCGAGCTCGATCGCACGCGCCTCGCGCGCGAGCACCGTCTGTTGCTGGAGCGCGTGTCGCGCGACCAGGGCCTCGGCGCGCTCGTCGGCTCTGGCGCGGCGATGCGCAAGGTGTTCGACACGATCGCGCGCGTGGCAGAGACCGATCTCGGTGTGCTCGTTCGCGGAGAGAGCGGCACGGGCAAGGAGCTCGTGGCCCGCGCGATCCACGAGCGGAGCGGCCGCCGCGCGAGGCCGCTCGTGGCGGTGAACTGCGCGGCGATCAGCGCCGACCTCGTGGAGAGCGAGCTCTTCGGTCACGAGAAGGGCGCGTTCACCGGAGCCGACGCGCGGCGCATCGGTCGCTTCGAGGCCGCTGCGGGCGGCACGATCCTGCTCGACGAGATCGGCGACATGCCTCACGCGACGCAGGCCAAGGTGCTGCGCGTGCTCGAGGCGCGAACGTTCGAGCGCGTGGGCTCGACGACGTCGATCGCGACCGACGCGCGCGTGATCGCGGCGACGCACCGCGACCTCGCGGGCGAGGCCGAGCAGGGCCGTTTTCGCAGCGACCTCTACTACCGACTTCGTGTCGTGGAGATCGTGCTCCCGCCGCTGCGCGATCGACCCGAGGACATCGCGACGCTCGCCGCGAGGTTCGCCGACGATCTCGCGACGCGGCTCCGGCGCCCTGCGTTGCCGCTCACGCCGTCGGCCCTCGCAGCGCTCGGCCGACACGCGTGGCCGGGCAACGTGCGCGAGCTCAAGCACGTGATCGAGCAAGCGCTGGTGCTCGCGCCGGGCGATCACATCGACGAGGCGGACCTCTCGATCGGTCCCCGCAAGAGCGAGAGCGACATGCCGCGCTGGACCGAAGGCGCGCAGCACGGCGACGCGCGACGCGACGCGATCGATCGCTTCGAGCGCCGCTGGGTCGGCGACGCGCTCGCGGCCCACGGCGGCAACGTCTCACGCACGGCCGCGTCGATCGGGATGACGCGCCAGAGCCTCTCGCAGAAGCTCAGAGAGCTCGGCCTCCGCGCGCGCGACGACGACTGATCTCCCTCGCGAGTTCCCATCCGCACGCGTCGCGTGAGCACGACCCGCGTGGCGGTCCGCGGGGAGAAGCGAGCACGGCGATGGAACAGTGAATGCAGATGGAGCCGGTGGTCGACGCCTGAGACGTCGCGCGAGGGACAGCCACCGTCGTGCGACATGCATCTCCCCTCGATCGTGGTGCCCGAGATCACGTCAGTCCGATGCGATGCGCAGCGGTGTCGAGGAGAGGAAGACGCCGCTCCCGAGGTGCCCGGAGCCCCAGCAGACGACGTCGCCGCGCGCGCGCACGGCGCAGTAGCGATCGGAGTACGACGAGATCCGCGTCGCGTCGTCGATGCCGGTGACGTAGGTGCCGTGACCGATCGTCGTGGGGCACCCATCGCCGCGGAGCGGGTACGACGCGCAGTTCCCGGTGCAGCGGATGCGACCGTCCGTGAGCACCGCGCACATCGTCGACGTCCCCGCGAGCGCGAGCTCCGTCGCGCCGGTCCAGAGCGTCGGGTCCGCAGCGCGCGGTCGCGTCGTCGCGGCCGCGCCAGCGTCGATCCAGTCGTCGCCCGCGCCCCAGCACCACAGCGCCCCCGTGCGCATCCGTGCGCACCCGTTGCGCGTGACCGACGTGGAGACGTCGGCGATCGGTCCGGGGAAGAGCGCGCTCTTGTCGGCCACCGCGGTGGTCGATCCGCCGTCGACGAGCGAGGCGGTGCCGAGGACGATGAGCCGACCGTCCGTGGTGACCGCGTAGAGCTCGTACCAGAAGGGCTGTGACTCGATGGACGCGACCGAGTCGAGGCCGGGCACGTCGCGCACGTGCGAGCCCGTCTCGACGGAGCCGAACTCCGCGCCATCGCCGCCTCCCCAGCACGTCACGCGACCCGTGGCGCGACGCGCACAGACGCGATCGTACGCACACGCGATCTCCTCGGCGTCGCTGATGCCAGGCACCGTCAGCGGCTCCCATCCGCCGACGCGCGGCGCACCGAGCTGGTCCTGGGCGTTGTATCCCCAGCAGACGACCTGGCCGGTGCGACGTCGCGCGCACGTGTAGCTGTGACCGGCGCATGCCTGCGTCGCGTCGAGCAGACCGGGCACGGCGACCGGCGCGGGTGACGAGGAGGGCGTGGGGATGCCGAGCTCTCCGTAGCTGTTGTTGCCCCAGCAGATCACGCGGCCCGAGGCGCGGAGCGCGCAGGCGTGCTGGAAGCCGACGGTCACGTCGACGAGCGGATCGCAGTCCCCTGCGGAGCACGTGCCGCCCACGCCGCAGCTGCGTCCGCACATCCCGCAGTGCCGCGTGTCGCTCGCGAGCGTGGTCTCGCAGCCGTTCGTCTCGTCGCCATCGCAGTCGGCGTCGCCCATGGCGCACGTGAAGTCGCAGGCGCCCGACATGCACATGCCGTGGTCTTCGCCCGCGAGGCACAGCTCCGCGCCCGGCTCGTCGACGTCACCATCGCAGTCGTCGTCGAGGCCGTTGCAGGCCTCGGGGAGATCGGGGTGGCTCGAGGGCGAGAGATCGTCGCAGTCGTCGGACGTCCCCACGTCGCCGGCCATGCACGCGCCCGTCGCAGGCGTCATCGGGTCACCGTGGCCGTCGCCGTCGAGGTCCCGGAAGAGCGCTTCGTCGATGGCCGTGTCGCAGTCGTCGTCGAGCGAGTTGCAGGTCTCGGCGATGCCGGGCGCGCGCGTCGCGTCGGTCGGCGCACAGTCACCGGGCAGCTCCGAGAGATCTCGCGGCGCGCGGCACGCGATCGTCGGCGTGCCCGCGCCGTCGTGATCGCCGTCTTCGTCCTCGTAGTAGGCGCGCAGTGTCCCGTTCTCGTCGGTCGTTCCGTCGCAGTCGTCGTCGACGCCGTCGCAGCCATCGCGGGCGTCGGGATGACGGCTCGGATCCTCGTCGTCGCAGTCGACACCGCGCGTCACGCGGCCGGGCTGCGGCTCGCACGATCGAACGGCCGCGGCTGCCGCGCCCCAGCCGTCCTGATCACGATCGATGAACCAGTCGATCTCGTCCGTCGTGTCGGCGCTCACGCCCGCGGGCGGCATCGGGCCGCGGTCGGCGAGGCCGTCGCAGTCCGAGTCGCGGAAGTCGCAGAGCTCGGGCGCGTCCGGATACACCGAAGGATCGTGATCGTTGCAGTCGTCGCCGCCGCACGATGCATCCGCGCGCCCGTCGCCGTCGTCGTCCTCGCGATCGTTCACACCCACGCGGAAGTCCGCGAGGCCATTGCAGTCGTCGTCGATGCCGTTGCAGATCTCCACGCCCGCGGGGCTGATCGAGCGGTTGTCGTCGTCGCAGTCCGTGGGCGCGAGCGAGAAGCCATCGACGAGAGCGCAGCTGACCATCGTCCCGCCGCTCGCGTCGCCGAAGCCGTCGCCGTCTTCGTCGCGGTACCACGTGAGCGGCCGCGCCTGCTCGTCGACGCGGCCATCGCAGTCGTTGTCGCGCTCGTCGCAGATCTCGAGCTGCGCGCCGTGCACGTCGCGACGCATGTCGTCGCAGTCGTCGGCGATCGACGACACGCCCACCGCGCCGGGGCACGCCATCACGCGCGCGTCTTCGTCGCCGTGGAGATCGCGATCGAGATCGGCGAAGCCCGGCACGGTCACGCCCTCGTCTTCGACGCCGCTGCAGTCGTCGTCGAGGCCGTTGCAGATCTCGCTCGCGGTGGGTCGCACGCCGCGCCTCGTGTCGTCGCAGTCGTCGCCACACGCGCGCGCTCCGCGCGCGTCCACGTTGCAGCACCCGTCGTCGAACGTGCCGTCGTGATCGAGGTCGCGCTCGCCGAACGTGCTCGGGTCGCAGTCTTCGTCGTGCGTGCCGTCGTCGCAGATCTCGGCGTTGCCGGGGAAGCGCAGCGGATCGCCGTCGTCGCAGTCGCGGCCGCCGCACTCGAGCGCCTCGATGCCGTCGCCGTCCGCGTCGCGAGACGCCCCGCAGTCCGTGGTGCAGCTGTCGCTCGCCTCCTCGCACACCTGCGCCTCGAGACACGGGCGACCCCGCGCGGGCACGCAGCCGCGCGCGTCGGCGCCCATCGCGTCGGGCTCGCAGCGCTCGCGACCGTTGCAGAAGCTACCGTCCGAGCACTCGTCGTCGCCGGTGCACGCGCCGCTGCGCGTGTCGCCACCACCAGCGTCTTCTTCGGACGGAGACGCGGGACACCCGACGAGGGTCAAGGCGATCGACCACGACAAGAACGACCAAGCGAACGCGCTTCGCGTCATGAGTCTCCGTTCGGCGAGGCACCCCACGCCGAGCAGCCACTGTAGCCCGTCATCGGCGCGTTGACCCTCGACGCGCTGATCTCCTACCGTGCGCGGGTGCGCGGGATCGCGATCACCGCAGTCCTCGCCCTCGGCGGTTGCTCGCTCCAGGGCCTCGACGATCTCACGCCCCCGTTCACCCCGTGCACGGGCCCTGCAGAGTGCGAGCCGCTCAACCTGCGCGACGGAATCGCCGAGGAGACCTGCGAGCGATGGGTCTGCGTGACCGACTACTGTCGCTTGAGGCGGCCGGGCACGAGCGACGAGATCTGCAACGGCGCGGACGACGACTGCGACACGCGCATCGACGAGGCGGGCGAGGTCGTCGAGCCGATCGCAGTGCTCGACTTCCCCGCGCCCTTGCAATCCATCGAGTCGCGCGCGGGCGGCGGTGCCACCGCGGTGTTCCTGACCTCGCGATCGGCGACGTTCGCACGCGCGACGGTGCTCGACGCGGAGCCGGTGAGCCCCACCGCGGGGTCGTTCGCGACCTCCGACGACGGAGTCCGGCCGCCGCTCTCCGGCTGCGTGGGATCCGACCCCGCGCGGACGTGCTCGCTCGATCGCATGTCCCTCTCACACCTCGAGGGAGACCTTCACGTCGTCGCGTCGCGCGTCGCGCGTCCAGACGGCCCCCTGCGCATCGGTCCCATCGTCGATCGAGAGGTCACCTTGTCCGGGACCGACGCTCGCTCCTCGATCTGGCGCGGGCTCGACGCGGGCTCCGATGGCGCGATCGAAGACCTCACGGTCGTCGGCGCGAGCTTCGATCGCGACCGCACACCCTCGGCGCTCGTCGCGGCCACGCTCCCCGACGCGATCGGTGGGGCGCGCGTCGGTCTCCTCGGGGTGTGGCTGGAGCGGGATCCGAGCGACCTCCGGTGGGCGCACGGGACGAACGACGGTGACCTGCAGCGCGCCGCCGCGCCTCTCGCTGGCGACAGCTCGGCCCCGGACATCGCCGCGCTCGCCGACGGCCGATGGCTCGTGGCGTATCCCACCGCTCCTGCGGGCGTGGCCTGGGTGCTCGTCGGTGCCCTCGCGGAGCCGGCCCCGCGATGCATGCCCATGCCTACGCGCGCGTGCGTGACGAGCGATGAGCGAGGGCTCGTCACCCAGGTGCCCATGGCCGCGACCGACGCGCGGACGAGCGACCCCCTCGTCGTGGAAGGCGAAGGCGTTCTCGCGTCCGTGATGCCCGACGAGCTCGTCGTGGCGACAGGGCGAGCCGTCGAGGGCGCGGGCCAGAGCGTGGCGCTCGCGTACCTCGAGGACGAGGACGTGGTCTTCGTGCCCGGCAGCGCGAGCTCGGGCATCGCGTGGGGCGAGGCGCGTCGCGTCGCCGCAGCGGGGGCGCACGATCTGTCGATCACCTACGTCGAGTCCGGCCTCACCACGGGCGAGGTTCGTGGTGGCTACGTGCTCGCCTGGAGCACGAGCGACGGCACGTACGTGGCGCGACTGGCTGACGCGCCGAGCGAGCCGATCGTCTCGTTCCTCGGTGCCCCGACGACGCACCCGCGCGCGTTCCTCGACGAGACCGGCGGCGTCTCGCTCGTCGCCGGAAGCGGTGCCAGCCTCGTCGTCCTCGCTCACGCGTGCGGCGTCGATCGATGAGCACCACGAGCGAGGCCGGCGCGCCGGACGAGATCGATCCGCGCCTCGGCACGCTGATCGATGGTCGCTACCGCTTGCTGCGGCGCCTCGGCGCAGGCGGCTTCGGCGTCGTCTACGAGGCCGAGCACGAGGTCATCAAGCGTCGCGTCGCGGTGAAGATGCTGCACGCGAGCTTTGCCGCGGAGCCCGAGGTGCTCGCGCGCTTCCGGCGCGAGGCCATCGCCGCGACGACGATCGGTCACGCCCACATCGTCGAGGTGCTCGACATGGGACGCGCGGACGACGGCGCGGCGTACATGGTGCTCGAGCTCCTCGAAGGACGAGACTGGGCGACGTTGCTCGACGAAGAAGGCCCCCAGCCGCTCGGCCGCACGGTGCGCATCCTCCTCCAGGTGCTCGATGGCCTCGCGGCCGCGCACGAGAAGGGCATCGTCCACCGTGATCTCAAGGCGGAGAACGTCTTCCTCGTCACGCGCGCGGGCTCGCCCGACTTCGTGAAGATCGTCGACTTCGGCATCTCGAAGATCATGGAGGAGGGCGGCGGCACCGACGTCGTCCTCACGCGCACGGGCACCGCGATGGGCACGCCCGTGGCGATGTCGCCCGAGCAGCTCCAGGGCAGAAAAGACGTCGACCACCGGAGCGATCTCTGGGCCGTCGGCGTGATGCTGCACCACGCGCTGACCGGCGCTTGGCCGTTCACCGGCGACACGTTCGCCATGCTCGCGGTGAACGTGATCACCGCGCCGCCGCCGTCGCTCGCCGCGCTGCGTCCCGACGTGCCTGCCGAGATCGAGACCATCGTGGCGCGTCTCCTCGAGAAGCTGCGCGAGAAGCGCTTCGCGAGCGCGCGAGAGGTGCGCGCGGCGCTCGAGCCGTTCGCGAACGACGACGTCGCGGACCGCGAGCCCGCCGCGACCACGCCGCGTGAGCCCAAGGTGGACACGCGTCACGACGTGGCGCCACCCACCGACCTCGCGCTCGCCGCGACGAACGTGCACGACGCGAGCGAGCTGCGTCAGGCTGCCGTCCACCTCGACGAGCCGCGCGCCGTCGAGGCCGCTCCATCGCGCGTCGAGCCCGCGGTGCAGCGATCGATCGAGGTCGCCGCGAGCTCTCCTGCGTCGCCGCCGAACGCACCGATCTCAGCGACCGCAGAGCCCACACAGACCACGCCGTCCCCCGCGCCGAGCCCCGCGTTCACGGGCATCCTCGCGCTCGCCGTCGGAGGTCTGCTCGTCGGCGGCACGTGGTGGGTCGCGACGTCACGCGATGACGCGCCGCCCCCGAGCACCGACGTGATCGTGCCCACCGCGCTCGACGATCCCGACGCGGGCACACCGATCGTCGAGCCTCGCGACGCGTTCGTCCTCGAAGACGATGCACGCATCGCGCGACCGCTGCGTCGCGATCCGAGCACGACCACGCAGCGCGCGGATCCTCCCGACGCTGGCGAGCCGCCCGCGGCGCCGCCGCCGACGACGAGCGAGCCCGAGCCGCCCACGACGACGACGATCGGGCCGATCACGATCCAGACGCCGCCCACCACGCGCGGCGGTCTGCGCAGACCCCACTGAGTCACTCGGGCGCGGGACTGTCCTCGCCAGCGCCCCAGTCCGTGAAGAACACGAGCACCGTCGCGGTCACCGCGAAGAGCGCCGCGCCTGCGAACGCGAGGTCGGCGCCGAGCGCGAAGTCGCCGATCGTGCGCGAGAGGCCTTCGGGATCGCCGCAGCTGTCCGTGGGTGCGCAGGCATTCGCGCCGTCGTGCATCGAGAGCGCGTGCACGCCGAGGCCGATGCCCGCGCCGAGTGAGAGGAACGTGATCGCGGCGCTCGACATCGCGAAGATCGGCGAGAGGCCGTGCACGTCGGACAAGCGCGGCAGGCTGGCCGTGATCTCGACGCGTCGACCGGCCGCGAGCTCGACCTCGCGTCGCACCGTCTCGTGACCGCTCGCGCGGAGCTCGATCGCGAACACGCCCGCGGGCAGCGGGATCTCGCCCGGCGACTCGCCCACGAGGCTGTCGTCGAGCCACACCTCGGCGCGCACGTTCGAGCTGACGAGGAGCGTGCCGAGCAAGCGCTCGAGCACGCGGAGCGCGACCTCGGCGTCTGCGCGGTCCTCGCCATCCGGCGGGCTCTCCGCGAGGTAGCGGCGGTAGAGCTCCGTGGCGCGGTCGTAGCGGTGCAGGGCCTCGTAGATGCGGCCGAAGTTGTAGAGCACCACGTACCGATCGGCGCGGCCCTCGAGCAGATCGTAGACGGCCTGCATCTCCGCGAGCGCGCCGCGCGCATCGCCTCGCTCGAAGAGCGCGGAGGCCGCGTCGAAGCGCTCGAGCGCCTCGCGGTGTCGCGGATCGTCGTCCGTCGCGGGCGCGGGCGCTTCGCTCGCGGGCGCTTCGCTCGCGGGCACCTCGGTGACCGACGCTGCGCTCGCGTCCTGCGCGACCGCGCGCGTCGCGAAGCACGCGACGACGACGATGAGAACGAGCCCCGCGCGGGTCATGAACGGTCCCTCGCTCCGTCGCTCAGATCAGCGGACCCGGGCAGCCGAAGTCGATGTCGACGCGGACGACGCTGCCACTCTCGATGGCGCTGCACTCCGCGCCGTAGAACGTGATCGTGTTGGTGCCCGCGTCGTAGTCCCAGCCGCGGCCGTGCGACTCGTCGCGCGGGATGAGCGCGCCGCCGTCGAAGCTCACCTGGAACAGCGCCGGGTCGCGCGTGGCGCCC
Source organism: uncultured Sandaracinaceae bacterium (assembly GCA_964502175.1). Lineage (GTDB taxonomy): Bacteria > Myxococcota_A > Polyangia > Polyangiales > Sandaracinaceae > JAFLCL01. The sequence continues at coordinate 39,928 of CAZCVE010000020.1, read as the reverse complement.
TCGAGCATGACCGTGCAGCTCGGCGGGATGACCTCCGCGGCGATCGTCTCGAGCGCCGTGTCGAGCTCCGCCGCGGACCGCGCGTTGTACGGGCGCGACGTGCCGCCGGCGACGGCCATGCGCATCAGCGCGGGACCACCGCCGTCGAGGCCCGACCCGAAGCCCAGCACGTACGTGCGGATGCCCGCTGCGTGGAGCGCCTCGATCGCGGTGACCGTCTCGTTCACCGTCTCCGCGGTGCTGCCGTCGGGCTGCTCTGCGCCGCAGTTCGGGAGGCCATCGGTCGCGAGCAGCACGTACTGCCCGATCGGGTTCACCGGCACCGTGGCGTAGTAGGCGCGCGCCGCGTCGAGCGAGATGTGCGTGGGCGTCGCGCCGGTGTTCGCGGTGGCGCAGCCGAAGAAGTCGTCGCGGATCGCGCGCAGGCGTCCCGTGATCGGCGTCTCGTTTCGCGGTGCGATCGGGTTCGTCACGGTGCCCGCGCCGCAGACGTCGCCGCTCGGGAAGAGCATCATTCCGAAGTTGATGCGCGTGTCCCACTCCGTGACGAGCGCCGTCAGCGACGCCTTCATGATCTGCATCTTCGTCGTCATCGACGGGGGAAAGCTGTCGACGAGCGGCGAGCACATCGATCCCGACACATCCATCACGATGAGCATGTCGGGCGGGTCACCGACGATCTCGTTCGCGATCGGCGTGGTCGCCTCACAGCCGGTGTCGAGCACGGGGCCCGTGTCCGGCGGCTCTCCGAACACGTCGGGGAAGGGCGCGTCCATGCCCTCGGTGACGGCGGCGTCCACCTCGACGACCGGCACGCCCGTGTCGATGCGAGGCCTCACCGGCCGGGAGTCTTCGCACTCGCATCCCCCGATCACGAGCACGAGAGCGGCGAGCGTGCGCAGGGTCGAGCGGCGAGCGTTCACGTGACCTCCGAGGCCGGGATCGTAGGCCCAGCGCGTCTGCGCCCACAACCCCGCTGAGCGAAGGACCGGTCCCTCGAACCAGGCCAACAGAGCGATCGCTCACCACACGAAGGGGATCAGCGCGCGTCGTTCCTTCGGATAGTCCGCGAACTTCTCTTGGTACCAGCGGTGGTGATCACGCGCGCGCGGCGCGAGGTTCGCGATCGTGTAGAGCGCGAACGCGAGACCCGCGAGCGACCACGTCGCGATCGCCCAGCCCGTCCACTCGAGGATCTCGCCGAAGTAATTCGGGCACGTGATGCGCGCGTAGAGCCCACCCTGCGGGATCTTGTAGCCGGTCTCTCCGGGCTTCCGGAGGTTCATCAGCACCCAGTCCGCGTGCTGGTTGATCGCGAAGCCCGCGACGAACACCGACGCGCCGATCAAGAAGCGTACGTCGTAGAGCCAGCTCGCCGCGTAGCTGCCGTACTCCGAGACCCAGCGCGCGTTCACGTATGCGTTGAGCGAGTTGAACACGACGGCGGTGAGCACGATCGACACGGGCGTCTTCTTCCCCTCTGCCTTGATGCGGAAGGGGAACACGAACGTGCGGTTCACGTAGTGCGTCTGCCAGATCACGAGCAGCGCGAGCGGCGCGATCTCCCACGCGTGCGTGCCCATCGCGAAGATGCCGATCCAGAGCGCGCACGCGGGCAGCTCCATCAACACCCACGCGAGCCGCTGCGAGATCTCGGGGCCCCAGCCGCCCCGGCCGTGTCGACCGTAGGGCGCGGTGATGAAGAACAGCGAGACGAAGGTCAGCACCGCGAGGCCGATCTCGGCCCAGGTCGCGTACGTGTGGATCAGCGCTTCGGACACCCGCGCACTCTACGCCAGAGCTCAATCCCGCTGGCGGTAGTCGAGCGTGAAGTACATCGGGGACGGCATCATCGGGCCCTGCTGCGTGGCGCCCACGGTCATCGTCTGGCCGTCCGCCGAGAGGCGGTAGACGCTCCAGCGACGGCCGAGCGTGGCCTCGAAGTACTGCTCGAGGTGATCGTCCCTGAAGTACTGGCGCACGTTGACCGAGCTGCCGTCGGGCAGGTCGAACGACTGCGCGATGCCAGGGCGCGTCGTGTACGAGAAGCGCTGATCGAAGTTCACCGTGATCGACGACGCGCCCTCGAAGCCGATGTCGATGCGCCGGTTGATCGGCGTGTTCGCGCGCAGCTGATCACGCGCCACGCCCTGGAGCAGGTAGGTCATCTCGTTGACGCAGCGCTCGATGCCCTGATCGATGCGCGCGCGCGCCGTGGCCTCGGGCTGCACGAGGTACCAGGCGCCTTCGAGCAGCGTGCGCAGCTCGGCCTCGGTGCGCGTGCCCGCCGCCTGTGCCTGGGGCGGCGTGTCCTGCGTGAGCGCGCGGTGAGGCACCACGATCGCGAGGGCAGCGAGGACGAGGCCGAAGAGAGCGAAGCGTGACGCGGGCGAGCGCATGCGCCTGAGACTGCACAAGGGGGGGCTTTTGTTCAACGCGACGTGCATCGCGTGATCGCGTGCGTCCGCAAGCGATCGACGCGAGCCGCGATCACCGAGCGATCGATCAGTGGCCCAGCTCGCGGAGCCGCTCTTCGATCTCGCGCTCGTGCCGAACCTGCTCTTCGTGCGCGCGGTACCAGAACGCGGCCCCGAGGATCGCGGACGCCACCACCACGGCCACGATGATCATCAAGATCCCGGTCAGGCCGGAGCTCGGCTGCTCTGCCGGCGGCATGGGCATGATCGCCGTCGGCGCCGGCGCGCGCGGCGGCGCGCTGCGAGCGGGCGTGCCGGTCGGAGACGCAGGGGCGGCGTGTGCCTGCTGCAGAGACGGCAGCGGTGCGCCGCTCGACGGCAGCTGCGTGTGCTCCCACGCGGCGCGCGGCTTCGCGGCCTCGGGCTGCGGGCTCGCGATCGGCGCCGCGATCGCCGCAGGCGCTGCGACGGCCACAGGCGCCGCGATCGGCGCAGGCAGTGGGCTCGGCAGCTTCTTCTGCGGCACCACGACGCGGCCGGCGCCGAGCGCCACGAGATCCTGCGCCCCGAGCTCTTCGGTTCGATCGGCCTGTGGCTTCTTGCCTGCGATGGGCGCGCCCTGCTTGACGGCCACGCGCGGGAACGCCTTCGGCGACGCGGCGGCGGTCTTGATCGGCTCGGGCACCGAGCCCATCGGCTGCGTCGGTCGACCGAGGCGCGCGGGCGCTTCTTTCTTCTTCGGCGTCTCGGCCGCGGGCGTCGCAGCGGCCTGATGGATCTTGTTCGCGGACACCGGCACGAGCTCTTCGTCGCCGAGCTGGAAGGTGCCCGTCCCCGAGATCGCCGACGCAGCCTTCGCGATCGCGACGAGATCCGGATCGAGATCCGATCCGCGCTCCTTCGTCGCGATCATCGGCGCGCGATCGGTCTTGCCGTCGAGCACGCGCTTGTCGAGCGCGGTCGCGTCGAGCGGCAAGAGCTCCCCGTCGGTGAGCTGGTAGCTGCCAGTCTCCGTCGTCGTCGCGTTCTCTTCGCTCGACGTCGTCATGCCGCCGCGGAGCACCATGCGATCGCGGTGATCGGGGATCGGCAGGTTGGCGCGCGCGGCGAGCGCGTCGACGAGACCGCGCAGCGTGGCGGGACGCGCGGCCGGATCGGGATCGAGGTAGCGCACGAGGATCGCGCCGAGCGCAGGCTCCGATCGACAATCGGCGGGCCTCACCGACGGCGGCGGCGCGACACCCTCGAGCGCTTCCCACGCGAGCGCGGCGACGCTGTGGCGATCGGCGGGTCGTCCCGCGAGGCCGTCGGCGAACTCGGGCGGCAGCGTGCGACGCAGCACCACGTCGCGCGTGAGCACCTCGGCCACGGCATCGCCCGGCAGCGCGGAGAGCAGGAAGCCGCCCGTGAGCGACATCCCATCCGGATGCACGAAGATGCGGTTCGCGCGCAGGTCGCCGTGGTGCAGCCCCGAGAGGCCGCCTCGATCGGGCAAGCCATCGAGCGCCGCCGCGATGCGACCGACGAACGGCAAGAGCTCGGCAGCGTCGAAGCGCTTCTGCTTGGCGCGGCGCGCCTCGAGCACGGCGCGGAACGACGTGCCTCGCGGCCAGCTCTCCACGGTGCTCACGAGGGCGCCCTCGCGATCGACGTCGAGCAGGCCCGGCCACAGCGACGCGCCCTCGGGCTCGCCGCGCGAGCCGACGAGCGGCCGCAGCCTCTCGAGCACCCGCTTCGCCTCGCGCTCACCGAGCAGGCCCGGCGTCGTCACGCGCACGAGGACGGTGGCCTCGGTCTCTTGGTCGACGGCGCGGTACGTGAGCACCAGCGCGTCGCTCTCGACGACGTCACGGATCTCGAAGCGCTCGCACACCACGTCGCCGGGGCGAGGCGCCTTGAGCCCCGCCGGCGATCCCGTGATGAGCGTCGAGTCCGACTCCATGAGCCGGCCAGGATAACAAGGCAGCCCCGGGTCGTGCACCCAGGGCCGCCAAAATCACAAGCCTCTCTCGATGAGCTGCTTGAGGATGGTCTTCGGCGCGGCGCCCTTCTGCGTCGCGACGGCCTCACCAGCCTTGTACATGACGAGCGTCGGGATGTTCTTCACGCCGGCCTTCGCCGCAGCGTTCGGGCCCTCTTCGACGTCGACCTGCACGATCTTCACGCGCCCGGCGTACTCGGACGCGAGCTGTTCGATGAAGGGCTCGATCTGCTTGCAGGGCGCGCAGTACTGACCGGTGAAGTCGACGAGCACGGGCACGTCGGACTTCGTGACCTCGGCCTCCCAGTTGAGATCGTTCACCTGCGCGAGTTTCTTGCTGGGCATGAATCGGCTCCTCGTGTCGCACCGCAGACGAAGCGAGATGCTGGGCGACGAAGCGAGATAGTGAGAACAGCGCCTCCGGGTGTCAACGCAGTCCTCCGCGGTCGGCGAGGCAGATTTTCCCCCGATTCACGCGACAATTCGGAGCACCACGTACGTGATGGCGAGCGCGGTGAACACCATCGCCGCGGCGCGAGGCCAGCCTCCCGCGCGAAAGCCCACCCAGCACGCGGCCGGCGGCACGAACACCGCCCACTTCCAGTCGCGGGGCACGGTGCTCGCGCGCACGACGACCACCACGAGCCACACGTAGGACGCGATGGCGAGCGCCATCACGATCACCCACGCGAGGAAGAGGCCGAGCGTCATCGCGCGCGGAGCCTACCGTCCCGCGTGGTACGAGTCGCGCCCATGCGCGCGATCCGGATCGGCCTCCTCGGGTGTGGTGTCGTCGGCCAGGGCATCTTGCGCCTCCTGCGTGAGCACTCGAGCAGCCTCGAGCGCCGCCTCGGTGCGCCGATCGAGGTGCGTCGTGTGGTCGCGAAGACCGAAGGCAAGGCGCGTGAGTCGCACGTACCTCCCGAGCTGCTCTCGTTCGATCCCGAGACGGTGCTGGGCGATCCCGAGATCGACGTCGTCGTCGAGGTGATCGGCGGCCTCGATCCCGCGGGCCGCTACGTCCGCACCGCGCTCGAGCGCGGCAAGAGCGTCGTCACCGCGAACAAGTTCCTCCTCGCCGAAGAGGGCCACGCGCTCTTCGAGCTCGCCGAGCAGCGAGGGGCGGACCTCTACTTCGAGGCCGCTGTCTGCGGGGGCATCCCGGTGATCCGCGTGCTCCGCGAGGCGCTCGTCGCCGACTCGCTCGTCGCGGTGCGCGGCATCGTGAACGGCACGAGCAACTACATCCTCTCGCGCATGCAGAACGAGAAGGTCGACTACTCCGTCGCTCTCGCGGCAGCGCAAGAGGCCGGCTACGCGGAGACCGATCCGACGCTCGACGTGAACGGCGGCGACGCGACCCACAAGCTCACGATCCTCGCGACGCTCGCGTTCGGCGCGAAGCTCCTTCCGTCGCACGTCACGACCGAGGGCATCGAGCACATCACGGCCATCGACATGAAGATGGCCGAGCGCTTCGGCTACGTGATCAAGCTGCTCGCGACCGCGCGCGCACTCCCCGTAGGCATGCTCGATCTGCGCGTGCATCCGGCGCTCGTGCCCAAGGCGAGCGTCCTCGCGTCGATCCACGGTGCGCTCAACGCCGTCTACCTCGAGGGCGCGATGCTCGGCCCCTCGCTCCTCTCCGGCTACGGCGCGGGCGCGATGCCCACGGCGATGAGCGTCGTGTCCGATCTCGTGGACGTGGGCAGGAACATCCTTCGTGACTCGCGAGGCCGCGTGCCGCAGCGCACCGTGCCCTCGGAGCTCTTGCTGCGCCGCGAGGTCCAGCCCGCGGGCATGCACGTCTCTCCTTACTATCTGCGCTTCGCGGTCATGGATCGCCCCAACGTGATCGCGAAGATCGCGAGCGTGCTCGGCGCGTTCGACATCGCGATCCACCAGATGATCCAAGAGGCGAGGGCATCCGGCCCGCGCGCGCCCGTCCACGTCGTCATCCTCACGCACCCCACGCGCGACGACGCGCTGCGCTCGGCGCTGCGAGAGATCCAGATGCTCTCGGGCATCGTCGAGCCGCCGCGCGCGATCCGCATCGAGACCGCTGTCTGAGGGCCGCTCGCGGCGGTGCCCACGGACCGAGGTCCGCATCGCCGCTCTCGACGGTGCCCACGGACCGAGGTCCGCATCGCCGCTCTCTGCCCACGGACCAAGGTCCGGGGCATGGGCAATCCCAGAGAAGCCCTGAGGGCTCCCGAGGTCGAGGCGTCAGAGGTCCGCGCGATCAGCGGCGAGCTCGAGGGCAGCCTGCCATGCTTCCTCCGCGCGACTCGCGTCGTGGCGGTCGCGCTGGTGGTGGATGTACTCGGCCAGCGCGCGCGCGTCCGCTGGCGACACGGACTCAGCCCAATACCGTTCCTGCCACTGGAGCGGCCAGTCGGCCGAGGCGAGATCGTGCGAGCTGGCGCCTTTCAGACGCTGTACGAACACCGCGAGCGGAACGGTCGAGCGGATGCGTGCGAGGACGTGAGCGTGGTCGTCGGCACAGCCGCAGGCGACGACGAGACACCCCAGCTCTGCGGCCTTCGCATGGAAGTATCGGCGGAGCTCGCCGTCGCGACTGACTGGCAGGAGCGGGCGACGTCCATGGGTGGCCCAGACGATGTGGACGAGCTGTTGAACACGAGAGCGTTGCGACATGCAGCCTTCTCGGCCACTCCCGATCCGGGTTGCGTCGAATCGAGCGCACGCCTTCGGCAGCGTCCAGAAGCCCGCGTCGTCGGGCTTCTCAGGGATCGCCCATGCCCCGCGCTTCAGCGCGTGGGGCAATCCCGGCCACTCCCGATCCGGGTTGCGTCGAATCGAGCGCACGCCTTCGGCAGCGTCCAGAAGCCCGCGACGTCGGGCTTCTCAGAGATCGCCCATGCCCCGCGCTTCAGCGCGTGGGCCAGCAGGATTCACCCTCGAAAGAACCAACCGCTGAGCTCACAGCGTGGTCGTCACGAACAAGCGCCACGCTGCACGCTCGAAATCCATCGCGGAGCTCGCGCGTAGAGGCGCGGTGAGCAGGCGTGGTGGAGCTCGTCCGGTGCGCGCGTCCATCGCGCTCGCGACGGCCGTGGCGGTTCACGCCGTCGCTCTCCTCGCGGGTGCGACGGCCCGTGTGGACCGACCTCTCCGAGCGCGAGAGATCGAGGTGAGCGTCTTCTCCTTCGAGCCGCTCGCCCGCGAGGCGGAGCCCGCGCACGACCCTCCCGAGATCGACGACGGGCACGTGATCGACGCTCGACCACCGATCCAGCGACCGCGTGGTCGTCGACAGGTCGTCGCGAGCGCGATCGACGGCGATCCGTCGGTGCTCGGCGCGTCGGCCACGATCGAGGAGGGCGCGGGCCATGGCGTCGTCGAGGTCGAGGCGCCGTCGATCGACCCCACGCTCGCGCCCGACGTGGACGTGTCGATCGATCCGCGCAGCGTCGCCCGCGCGATGGTGATCGGTGAGGCGACGGGCCCGATCGACGTCCCGCAGACGGGCGCGCGAGTGGGCCCGCGCATCCGCGGCGAGCGCGAGACCGAGCGCCGCTTCGACGACGATCTCCGCGGCGCAGCGATGGCCAAGGGCTACGTCACGCGGCGCCGACCGATCCACCTCGTGCCGCGCCCCGACAACACGTTCACGTACGGCGGCTCGGGCTTCGACGCGACGATCCACCCCGATGGCCGTGTGACGTTCCGCGATCGCGACGACGCGACGGTCGACGCGCCCACGCTCGGGCAGACGCAGCCGATGACCGACGTGACGGGCGCCCCGCTCGACTCGGCGTCGCTCTTCCGCGACGTCCCGATCGCCGGCATCAACGTCGGCGGCACGCTCGACGGCGACTCCGTCCTCTCTCGCGCGCGCGGCGAGGATCCCCATCGCTTCGAGCGCGAGCGCTTCCTCGAAGAGACCCGCGAGCTCCGCGAGCGCCTCGAAGACGAAGCGCGCGCACAGGATCTCGTCCGCGCCGGTCGATCACCCGATGCCGGGGCGGAGTGATCAGCCTTCGGTCGGTGCTGCGTCGCGTGACGTGGGGGTGCTCATCGTGCAGCGGCCTTCGAAGACGCAGCCCTTCGCGAGGTCGATCGTGGGCGCGGTGATGTTCGCGTAGACCTTCGCGTCTGCGTGCACCTCGATCAGCTCGCGCGCCTGCACCTCGCCGCGCAGCGTGCCGGCGCGCACCACGAGCGTGCCGACCTCGATCGTCGCGTCCACCTCGGCGCCTTCGCCGAGCACGAGGATGCCCTCGCCCCAGATCTCGCCCTTGAGCGCGCCCTCGATGCGCGCGCGCTGCTCGAAGACGAGGCGTCCCTCGAAGCGCGTGCCGCGCCCCACGAGCGCGCGGATCTCGGTGCTCATCGGAAGCCGTACCCGAGCATCACGCCGATGCGGATGCCCTGGTCGACGCCGCTCGTCGCCGTCTGCAGCGTTCCGCCGCCGCCGAAGGAGTGCCAGTAGCTCGCCCACGTGAAGTCGGCTCGGTACATGAGGCCGAAGTCGAAGATGCCCGTCACGCCGAGGCCCGCGTCGATGCCGAACGAGTCGCCCGTCGGGCCGAACGCCGTGCTCAGCCGATCGCGGCCGAAGAGCGCGCGGAAGCCCACGTCGGCGTCGAGGACGACCATCTCCTCGAGCACGCGGATGCGGCCGCGGATGCCGGGACGCAGGAACGGATACTCGACGCCGGGCATCACGCGGTTGTCCGCGATCTGGTAGGCGTCGTAGCCGAACCCGAGGCCCGCGCCGATCTCCACCACGCGGCCGAGGTCGAAGAGGAAGCCGACGTCGCCGTACGCGCGGAAGAACGTCGTGTCGTAGCGCTGGCACGTGCCCGAGCCGCAGTCCTGCGTGCCGAGGCCGACCGCGTGCGCGTAGCTCGCGCGGAGGAAGAGGCCGCGCCCGAGGCCCGGATCGTGCGCGAGCGGGCGGATCTCGAGGCCCGCCGCGAGCTCCACGTAGAAGCCCGAGTCGTAGATCTGGCTGCCGCCGTTCTCGAGCCTCACGTCTGCCGTGCGGTTGCGGAACACCGCGCCCACGAGGATCCCCACGATCGGCGGGTCCGTGGCGGCGTTGGTCGTCGTCGGACCCGCCTCGACCGGAGGCGTCTGGGTCTCGGTGGTGTCCGCCGGCTCGATCTCGGTGCTCGTCTCCGCCTGGCTGGGCTCCGCGGGCAGGCGAGCGATCGCGTTGTCGATCAGCGAGCGGGTCGCGTCGGCGACCGCACGACGGCCAGCGGCGCCCCGACCCACGCGGCCGGACTGGGTGGCGAGCTCGGTCCCCTGCGCGTCGGACGCGACGAGCTCGAACGTGCGGCGCGTCGCGCGGCCAGCCGTCGAGCCGGACACGAGCACGCGCGCGTCGGGCGCGCCTTCGTCGAGCGGCGCGACGTCGAGTCGGGGATCCTCGGCCAGCGCATCGTGCACCTGGCCGCGCACGGCCTCGGAGCCAGGACCGTCGAAGGGCATCACCACTGCGCCGACGCCGCGCTGCGCGGACACGACGGACGGGAGCAAGAGAGCAGCGCCAGCGAGGACGATCGCGAGCCAGGACGAAGAACGCAGGGTGAGCATGGCGCGCGAGCATACAGCGAAGCGCGTCGCGCGCTCCTCACGAGAGGGGATGCGATGCTGGAACGCCCTGTTTTGAAGGGCTTTCGGAGATCGGGCGATCCTTGACGCCCCTGGGGCCCGTGCTAGGAAGCGCGCGCCTCGGGCCCCCCTGGGTGGCCACGGCGAACCGCAGGTTCGCGCCCCGCTCAGCAGCGGGCCGAACATCTCCAGTCAACCGCGTGACCACATGAAACGAACGTCCCCCGCGGGGCGTTCGCAGCACGACGGGGTTCCCATGCAAGCTCTCTCCTTCGGCCTGGTGCTGTCGGGCGCACTCATCGACCTGGACGGAACGTTCCTCCTCCAGCTGGCGATCTTCTTCGTCCTCTTCGGCATCCTCTCGTCCTTCCTCTTCAAGCCGCTGCTCGCGGTGTTCGACGAGCGCGACAAGGCGATCGATGGCGCGAAGGACTCGGCGCGCGATCTCGAGAAGTCGGCCGAAGAGAAGTTCAAGAAGTTCGAGACCGAGATGAAGAAGGTCAAAGTGGAAGCGAACGCCGAGCGCGATCGCATCCAGCAGGAGGGCGTCTCGCTCGAGCGCGACCTCCTCGCGAAGAGCCGCACCGAGACCGACAAGATCCTGCGCGACGCCGAGGCCGACGCCGCCCGCAAGGCCGCCGAGGTCCGCGGCGAGATGAAGACGGCCGTCCCGGCGCTCGCCGCCGAGATCGCCGACAAGCTCCTCGGCCGGAGGGCGAGCTGATGTCCACGCTCCGTACCCGCACGCGTAGCCTCTCTCTCTGCCTCGCCCTCGGCGCGGGCGCCCTGTTCGCTGCGCCCGTCCTGGCCCAGCACGGCGAGCCCTCGCGCGGCGAGCAGGTCGTCCACGAGGCAGGCGAGAACGCCGACGCGGCCGAAGGCCTCGGGGCGGAGCACCACGAGCCGCACTGGGACTACTTCCAGTTCGCCGGCCAGCTCACGAACTTCGCCATCTGGCTGACGCTCCTCTACATCCTCCTCAACCGCGTCCTCCCGAAGTTCCTCGCCGACCGTCGCGCGGGGATCGTCGATGGTCTCGAAGAGGCCAAGCGGATGAAGGGCGAGGCCGAGGCGAAGTTCGCCGAGTACAGCAAGCGCATCGACACCATGGACGCCGAGCTCGAGCGCGTGCGTGAGGACATGCGCAAGGCGGGGCAGGCCGAGCGCGATCGCCTCGTCGCCGATGCGTCGGAGAAGGCGCAGCGCATGCACGCCGAGGCTCGCTTCCTCGTCGAGCAGCAGGTGAAGCAGCTCAAGGAAGAGCTCACCCGCGAGGCCATCCTCTCTGCGGTCGGCGCCGCCGAGAGCATCTTGCGCGAGCGCACGAGCGCCGCCGATCAGCAGCGCCTCGCGGACGAGTACCTCGCTCGCCTCGAGTCCACGTCCACCAAGACCACGGGAGCCAGCTCGTGAGCGCGTCCTCCGTTGCCGCACGCCGCTACGCAAAGGCTCTCTACGAGCTCGCGTCCGAGGCCAAGCAGGTCGACAAGGTCCGACAGGATCTCGCCGATCTCGCGAAGGCCTTCGAGACCAACGCCGAGCTCGAGCAGCTGGTGGAGAACCCCGCGTTCCCGCCCGACGTGACGAAGAAGGCGATCGTCGCCATCGCGACCCGCATGGGCTGCGCCCCGGTGCTGCTCTCGACGCTGAAGCTCCTCGTCGACCGCCGCCGCATCGGAGCGCTCGGCCAGATCTCCGAGGCCTTCGCGACCATCGCGGAGCGCAAGTCCGGCCGCGTGCGCGCGGAGATCATCACCGCCACGCCGCTCCCCGACGCGTACTACGCGCAGCTCGAGAAGACCCTCTCCGAGGTGACGGGCCGTCAGGTCACGATCCTCAAGCGCACCGACCCGTCGATCATCGGCGGCGTCGTCGCGAAGATCGGCGACACCGTGTTCGACGGCTCGATCGCGAACCGTCTCAAGGACATCAAGGCGCAGCTGCTCGACAAAGCAGCGCCGCACGCTTCCTGAGCCCCTCTCAGGCCCGTCTTTTCTGAGGCACAGCGCCTCGTTCTTCCCTCCCAGCCCCGATAGGTAGAGACCATGCAGCTCCGCGCCGAAGAGATCAGCGAGATCATCAAGCAGCAGATCGCGTCGTACGACAAGTCGGTCGACGTGATGGAGACGGGCACCGTCCTCTCCACCGGCGACGGCATCGCGCGCGTCTACGGTCTCGAGAGCGCCATGGCCGGCGAGCTCGTGCAGTTCGCCTCGGGCGTGCAGGGCCTCGTGCTCAACCTCGAAGAGGACAACGTCGGTACGGCCGTCCTCGGCGAGGCGACGCAGGTCCGCGAGGGCGACGTCGTCAAGCGCACGGGCCGCATCTTCGAGGTGCCGGTGGGCCCCGCGCTCGTCGGTCGCGTCGTGAACGCGCTCGGAGAGCCGATCGATGGCAAGGGCCCGATCGAGAGCAAGATCCGCCGCCGCGTCGAGCTCAAGGCGCCCGGCATCGTGCAGCGCCAGCCGGTCAAGGAGCCGCTCCAGACGGGCATCAAGGCCATCGACGGCATGATCCCGATCGGCCGCGGTCAGCGCGAGCTCATCATCGGCGACCGTCAGACGGGCAAGACCGCGGTCGCGCTCGACGCGATCATCAACCAGAAGGGCCTCAACGTCTTCTGCATCTACGTCGCCATCGGACAGAAGCAGTCGACGGTCGCGAACGTCGTGACGAAGCTCGAGCAGCACGGCGCGATGGCCTACACGACGGTCGTCGTGGCCGGCGCGTCCGAGAGCGCGCCGCTCCAGTTCATCTCGCCCTACTCGGGCGTCACGATGGGCGAGTACTTCCGCGACAACGGGCAGCACGCGCTGCTCGTCTACGATGATCTCTCGAAGCAGGCGGTCGCCTACCGTCAGCTGTCGCTCCTCCTCCGCCGCCCGCCGGGCCGCGAGGCGTACCCGGGCGACGTCTTCTACGTGCACAGCCGTCTCCTCGAGCGCGCCGCCAAGATCGCCGAAGAGTGGGTGGCGGTGAAGAAGGACCAGGAGCCCACGCGCGAGATCGCGGGCGTGCACGTGCACCGCGGCGAAGAGGCCAAGAAGGAAGCCGAGGCCGAGGCCAAGGAGAAGGGCGGCGACTACGTCGCCAAGAAGATCCCCGACTCGGGCGGCTCGCTCACGGCGCTCCCGATCATCGAGACGCAGGCGGGTGACGTCTCGGCGTACATCCCCACGAACGTCATCTCGATCACGGACGGCCAGATCTTCCTCGAGACCGACCTCTTCTACTCGGGCGTTCGCCCCGCCATCAACGTCGGCATCTCGGTCTCGCGCGTCGGCGGCTCGGCGCAGACGAAGGCGATGCGCACCGTCGCCGGCAAGCTCCGCCTCGAGCTCGCGCAGTACCGCGCCATGGCGGCGTTCGCGCAGTTCGCGTCCGACCTCGACAAGGCCAGCCAGCGCCAGCTCGCGCGCGGCGCGCGCCTTGTCGAGATCATGAAGCAGGACCAGTTCGTCCCGCTGCCGTTCGAGAAGCAGGTCGTCGCGATCTTCGCGGCCACCAACGGCTACGTCGACGACATCGCGACGGCCGACGTGCGCCGCTACGAGAAGGACATGCTCGCGTTCGTCGAGGGCAGTCACAAGTCGATCTTCGACAAGGTGCGCGAGTCGCGCGATCTCCCGAAGGACGCCCAAGAGGAGCTGCACAAGGTCCTCAAGGACTTCGGCAAGATCTTCGCGGGCGGCGCCGACAAGGCCGACAAGAAGTGATCATGCGAGCTCGCGCCGCGGCGTGAGCGAGCCCACGGAGACTTCATGGCGAACCTCAAGGCGATCCGCAGCCGCATCGTCAGCGTCAAGAACACGCAGAAGATCACCAAGGCCATGAAGATGGTCGCGGCGGCGCGCTTGCGTCGCGCGCAGCAGGCGATCACCGAGCTGCGTCCGTACGCCGTGAAGACCATGGAGGTCCTCTCGAGCGTCGCAGCGCGTGCCGGTGACGAAGAGGTGCATCCGCTCCTCGCGCGACGCGAGCCCAAGAAGGTGCTCATCGTCGTGCTCACGTCGGACCGCGGCCTCGCGGGCGCGTTCAACGCGAACATCAACCGCGCCGCGTTCAGCAAGTGGAAGGAGCTCGAGGCGCAGGGCGTCCAGGTGTCCTTCGCCGTCATCGGCCGCAAGGGCCGCGACTTCTTCCGCCGCCGTGACGCGAAGATCGAGTTCGACTTCACCGGCGTGTTCGAGAACGTCTCAGTGTCCAAGGCCGGCGAGATCGGCCGCGCGATCGTCGCCGAGTACGGCGCCGACGGCCACGACGCCGTCTACCTCGTCTACAACGAGTTCAAGAGCGCGATCTCGCAGAAGGTCGTCTTCGAGCCGCTCGTCCCCATCACGCCGCACCTCGCCGAGGGCGAGGCGGAGGCGAAGACCGACGCGAAGCTGGGTGGAGCGAACGTCGACTTCATCTACGAGCCGAACAAGCGCGCGCTGCTCGATCGCCTCCTCCCGATGTACATCGAGGTCGAGATCTTCCGCGCGCTCCTCGAGTCGATCGCGTCCGAGCACGGCGCGCGAATGACCGCGATGGACAACGCGACGAAGAACGCGTCCGAGATGATCAGCCGCCTCACGCTCGTCTACAACCGCGCGCGTCAGGCCGCGATCACGACGGAGCTGATGGAGATCATCGGCGGCGCCGAAGCGCTCAAGGGCTGAGCCGAGCTCGAACCTCGCAAGGCAGGGAGAACCGATGAAGATGCAGTTCCAGAGGCTCTCTCTCGCCGCGCTCGTCGGCGGTGGCCTGGCGATGGCCGGATGTGGCGGCGGATCGTCCGCGACCACCACCGAGACGACGCCCGCGCAGACCCAGAACCAGCAGGCCGCCACGACCTCTGGTGACGAGCCGACGTACCCGATGCCGCTGCCCCAGTTCCTCGGCGCGGTGACGGCCGAGGTGCTGCCGGATCTCTGCTCGCCTCCGAGCCCGCTCCGTACCTGCTACCCAGCGATCGACGCCGATCTCTGCGCGAACGCGTTCGGCACCGCGATGATGGTCTGCGGCGAGAACATGCAGAGCACGCTGCCCGCGGAGGTCACCGAAGAGACCGCGGATCCGGTGGCCACCGCCGTCGCGACCTGCGCGCGCATCGCCTACCAGGCGGGGCTCGAGCAGGCCGGCATCGTGCGCGCGTCGGACTGTCCCTTGGCTCGCTGATGTGGGGGCCCGCTGATGGGGACTCGCTGAGGGTGAGCCCGGTGAGGGTGTCGTGAGCGACGTCGAGATCGCGCTCTTCCGGGCCGGGCTGGTCGCGCTCACGCTCGTGACGTCCATCGACTTCGAGAAGCGCACCGGCGAGATCCCGAACCTCGTGCCGCTCGTCGCGATCGTCTGCGGCATCGCGGCGGGCCTCTACGCAGGCGTCACGCTCGGCTCACTCGCCGGCCTCGCGATCCTCGGGATCCCCGCGATCCTCGCGTACACGCGCGAGGCGCTCCGTCCCGACGCGGCCAAGCTCGCGCTCGGTCTCGGCGCGTGCCTCGGCATGGAGGGCGCGATCGTCACGCTCGTCTTCGGCGCGATCTGGGTGAGCGCGCTCGCGGGCCGCAAGGCGGAGTGGAAGAAGCTTCATAAGCCGATGCCCCGCATCGATGCCGCGCCGCGCATCGCCGTTCTCGCGAGCATGGGCGTGGGCTCGAGCCTCGCGTACGCCTTCGCGACCTGAGCAGTGACGCGTGCTCGTCACGGACGGTGAGCTCGCCTACCTCGCGATCGCGTGCCTCCTCACGTGCATCGCGTGTGCGGTCGCCGTGCGCCGTCGACGCGCGCTCGCGCTCTTCACGGCGGGCTACCGCGCGCAGCTGCTCTCGCGACCGCGCCTCGTGCTGTTCGCGGTCGCGTGGGCTGCGTTCGTCGTCCTCGCGCCGCTCACGGGTGACCCGACCTGGGACGCGATCGACGCGAGCTTCATGTCGATCGGTTGCTACCTCCTCGCGCCGTGGAGCCTCGGCGTGCTCTACCGATCGAGGCGCACGTCGCTCGTGGAGATCTCGCTCGCGCTCGTGCTCTCGCTCTTCGTGCTGAGCTGGTCGTACGACCTCTACCTCGTGCTGCGCGATGGCGTCTTTCCGCCGACCTCGCTGCCGAACCTCTTCGCGTCGGCGATCCTCTACGTGCTCGGAGGTCTCTTCTTCAGCCTCGGTCAGCACGACGAGCGCGGCCTCGTCTTCGTCTTCATGGACGCGCGATGGCCCGCGTGGAGCGGTGACCGCTGGACGATGCGCGTGGCAGGACGTGCGGCCGCACTGATGAGCTTGATCGCAGCGCCGGTCGTCGTCTTCATGGCCTGGGTCGTCATGACCGAGCTCCACGTGTGGCCGTTCTGATGTGGCCCCTCCTCACGATCGTTCGGCCGCTGCGTTTGTGCATCGTGCCGATCGCGATCGGCGTCCATGGATGTTGTTTCGCGCCTGCTGCGCGGCCGACGGTGGCTCCTGCGTCGCTCGAGATCGTCGTGCCGGCGGAGGTCCTGCGCGGCCAGGTCGATGCTCAGCCGCAGACGCTGCACGTGCGTCGCACGCCGGGCACGCTCGAGAACCGAGGCTTCCTGATCGCGACGCTCTGCAGCGACGACACCGACTTCGTCACGCAGTGGTCCGAGGCGATCGAGGTCGAGACCGTCGTCGAGGTGTGGTTCGAGCCCGGCTACCGCGACGATCCGAACACGCCGTGCGGCGAGGTCCCCCAGGCGCTGCGTCGCGACATCATCGTCGCGGGCCCACGCGGGCGGCCTTCGGCGCAGATCACGCTGCGCCCCGGTGGTCACGAGCGCGTGGTGCTCGCGCCTCCCACCGCTCCCTGACGGCGGCTGGCGACCCGCGAGGCGACACGATAAACGGCGCGCCGTGTCGGGCCGAGCCCTCCTCCTCGTCTGCCTCGCTGCCGCGTTCCTCGGCGCAGCGGTCAGCGGCGTCGGCGCGCAGCAGCAGCGCTGTGTGAGCGGCTTCACCTGCGACGATCCGGAGTGGCGCTTCACGTACCAGTCGCGTCGCGTGAAGGTCGTCTTGCTCGCGGGCTCGATCGGCGCGTTCCAGGACGAGCCGTACGGCCGCTTGATCCACGAGTGGTGCGAGAACGCCGAGGTGCGGAACCTCTCGCACGTGGGCTTCGGTGCCTACCAGCTGCATCAGGTGTGGACCGAAGAGGTGCTCCGCAATCCGCGCTATCCGATGGGCGCGCAGGGCCTCGAGCTCTGGGTGATGTGGAACGGCGGGCTCAACAGCGCTGCCTCGGCGAACCGCACGAACCGCTACATCCGTCGCCTCTTCACCGAGGCGCACCGTCGCAACATCCGCGTCGTCGGCATGACGCTCACGCCGTGGGGCGCGCTCGACGACGAGCGTCGCTGGGGCGGCACGCGCGCGCTCGACACGCTGCGCAACACGCGCCGCATCGTCGACTTCGTGATGGGCCGCGCGAACCCGCGCGACGCGCTCGGGCCGTTCGTCAGCGATCGAGGCGCGACCCCCGACGCGCCGTGGACGCCCGCCGAGCTCGCCGACGCGCGCATCGATCTCTTCGACTCGAGCCTGCGCAGCGCGAACGCACCGGTGCGCGACGTGGCCGCGATGCGTCGCTTGCTCGAGCGCGACGCACGCTACCGCCAGCAGATCGCCGACCTCGACGAAGCGCAGCGCACCGCGCGCATGGACGGCGACGCGCGCATCCTGAGCGAGCTCCCGCGCTGGTTCCTGCGCCCCGAGATCCGCGGCTTCGATCCCGTGCACCCGAACCGCGCCGGCCACCGCGCGATCGCGCTCCTCGCGTGCCCCCGCCTCCCCGCGAGCTGGGGCTGCCACTGCCCGACTCAGTGACCGCAGTACACTCGGCGTGGCCACGCGTCGGGAGGGTGATCGGGCATGACGACCAAGAAGAAGGCACCGCGCAACGTCGCGTCCATGAGGCGAATCGACCGCTTCGCCGAGCTGGGTTTTCGCGGTGCTCCCTCGATGCGAGAGTTCATTGGCAACGAGCCGGACCGTCGGGTGGTCGCCTATCTCCGCCAGGGTTGGTGTCTCGCGGCGACGTCGGGGACGGCGGTCGACGTGCTGGACCCGAGCCGTGGCTCGCCCGGCTTCCTCGACGACCACACCGATGGCGTGTGGCGCTGGACCGAGACACTTCCCTACTACGTCGAGACGTATGGTCTGCGCCGTCCAGGCGGAGTGAGCACGTCTTCGATTTGTCGACGCCGCGCGCCTTCTGCATGATCGGGTGATGCGCGCTTCGAACACCCAACGGTCCGCGGTCGCAGTGGCCTCTCTCCTCTGGCTCGCTGGCTGCTCGTGTGGCGACGAGATGGGCACGAACGACGGCGGGCCAGGCTCCCGCGTCGACTCGGCGATCGACGCGCCTGGTCTCGACACCGGGGTGAGCTCGGAGATCGACGCGACGACCGTGTGCGCCGCGCAGCGCGTGATGGCGCGACGCGTGACGCCGAACGTGATCCTCGTCGTCGATCAGTCGGGCAGCATGACGGAAGAGTTCGGCGGCTCCGATCGATGGGACTCGCTCCGCGACTCGCTGCTCGACGAGCCGGATGGTCTGATCGCGACGCTCCAGACCTCCGTGCGCTTCGGCCTCGCGCTCTACTCGTCCGAGGCTGGCGACGACGGCCCGGCGGTCGGCATGTGCCCGATGCTCAGGTGGGTCGATCCCGCGATCGAGAACTACGACGCGATCCGCGACGTCTACCGTCCTGCGGATCCGCTCGACGAGACGCCCACCGGCGAGAGCATCGACGCGGTGCTCGCGCGGCTCGCGGACGTGCCGGATCCCACCGACGATCCGACGATCCTGATCCTCGCGACCGACGGCGAGCCCGACACGTGCGCGGAGCCGAACCCGCAGAACGGCCAAGAGGAATCGGTCGCCGCGATCGAGCGCGCTTACGACATGTCGATCCGGACGTTCGTGATCAGCGTCGGCAACGACGTGGGCATGGAGCACCTGCAGGACGTCGCGAACGCGGGTATCGGCCGCGGCGCGGGCGATCCCGACGCGCCCTTCTGGGTCGCCGGCGACCACGAGGGCCTGCGCACGGCGCTCGTCGAGATCGTGGGCGGCGAGCTCTCGTGCGTGATCACGCTCGAGGGTCGCATCGAGGATCTCTCGCAGGCCTGCACGGGCACCGTCGTGCTCGACGGCACCGAGCTCGACTGCGACGACCCGAACGGCTGGCGCGCGATCGACGAGACGCACATCGAGCTCCAGGGCACGGCGTGCGAGCGCCTGCAGAGCAACCCGCGCGCGACGCTCGAGGCGACGTTCCCTTGCGGCGTCATCCTCATCTGATCGTGTGCGCGACCGCATGAGCATCGGCTCGTCGTCGGGACGGGCTCCGCGGCCCCTCAGCATCGCGTGCGCCGTCGCGCTCGTCGCTTCTTGCGCGCCTGCGGCGGAGCTGGGCGAAGCGTGCGGCGAGCGACCCGCGGACTCCCACCGACCGAGCCCTTACGCGCCGCTCGCGGTCGATGTGCTCGTCGTGATCGACGACACGCCAGCGACCCAGCCGTTCGTCGATGGCTTCGCAGACGCGCTTCCTGTCTTCCTCCGCGCGCTGAGGACGGGCGATCACGACGCAGACGGTGTGCCCGAGACGCGCGCCATCGAATCCCTCCACGTGGGCATCACCACCGGAGACCTCGGAGGTGGCGTCGTCCCGCTCGATGGCTGCATCGCGGGACCTGGCGGGAACGCGCTCCTTCGTCCCCGTGGAACCGACGCAGCGTGTGACCGCATGCTCGCCGGTCGGTTCCTCGCGCTGGGTCCGGGCGACGACGCAGGCGAGCTCGACGCGCTGCGATGTGTCGCGCGCACGAGCGGGACGGGATGCACCATCTCGCAGCCGCTCGAGGCCTTGCTCCGCGCGGTCAGCGACGACGCGCTCCACAGCTGGAATCGTATCGGCGCCGAGCCCCCGCGCTTTCTCGACGCAACGGGGAGTGACGTCCTCGGCGGTCACGCGTGCCCGCCGGGTGGAGGCTGTCCTCACGAAGGCTGAGCCCGTGACGTGGCCGCCATGGGAGCTTCACGTCATCGCGGGCGTACCGAGAGACATCGAGCTCCCGCCTGGATGGAGCACGCTGACGGCGCTGACGGTCAACGATCCACGCATGACGCTGCGACCTCGCGCGGACGGTTCGTCGCTCGAGCCCTCGTGCGTGAGCGACGACGGACACGAGGCGAGCCCGCCGCGACGGCTCTCCGGCGCCGTGATCGCGACGAGCTACCTCGGCGCCCGCACCTCCCTCCGGTCCATCTGCGCGAGGGACGCGCGCGCGCACCTGCTCGACATCGCGGGCGTGATCGCGCGCGACGCCGGTGGCGAGTGCCTTCCGCAGTCGACGACAGCTCCTGCCGCCACGCCCGACGAGTGCGTGCTCTTCGAGGATCTTCCCGTCGAGCGCGAGCGTGGGTGCGACGCCTTGCCCGGTCGACGCCTCGAGGGGCGCTACACCAATGGTGCCCGCGTCTGGGAGCGGTGCCGGATCGATCGTGTGGACGGGCCCGAAGACGAGCGTGCCGGCTGGTACGTCGATCCGACGCTCGCGTGCGATCCGCGAGACACGCCGCGGACCGCCTTCACGCGTTCGATCGAGCCCGTGTTCGGCGCCAGCCTCGAGCTCCACTGCTCGACCTTCGACACGCTCGAGCTCCGCTGCGACGACGACAACGACGCCGCGCGCCCCTGCGGTCGGGGGATGGTCTGCACGCCGGGCGCGTTCGACCGATGCGGCACCGGAGCGAGCGGGGGTGTGCCGCTGCGCTGCGATCCCGTCGCGAGGACCTGCGCGATTCCCTGTACCGACGACGACGACTGTCTGACGGCAGGCGCTTCCGATCGCGTGTGCGATAGGCGCCTCGTCGGCGAAGCGGACGTGTCCGAGTCCGTGAGATCGCTCGATCCCATCGCGAGCGAGGTGCGTGGGGTCTGCGTCGTGCGTCGTTGCCCCTCGTGAGCGAGGTACGCGCGGCCGTCGTTCAGGGCGGGGCGCTCGGGTCGCTCGGCGGCGACTGATCACGAAGTCGTCGTCGGCGCGCGCGCATTCCCATGAGCAGATCGAGCACGCCCGCGTAGCGCATCGTCGGGTCGACGTAGCGCTCGAGCACGTAGAACAAGAAGCAGTAGAAGCGCGCGGACGACCACGCGATCACCGCGAGCAGCGCCGCGATGCGGAGGCTCGGCGCCTCGAGCCACACGATCGCGGACGCGAAGAGCGCGATCACCGCGAACATCACGCCCTTCGCGACGATCCAGTTCTTCGAGGTCAGGTCGCTCATCGCGTGATCTCCCGGTCGGGTTCGCTGATCATGCCTCGATGAGGACGAGCTCAGCGTGGTGGTGTGTTCCCCTCGTCGCGGTCGGGCACTGGGGACGAGGGTCGCCATCGCGCGTCGCGAGCCAGGTGTGATGACCCCGGTGGTGCGACGGATTCGCAGGGCTTTCTGTCGGGCACGCGACTCGCAAACGCGAGCGCATGGCCTCTCGACGAAATGCGTTGGCGCTCGTGTCGCTGCTCGCTTCGGCGTGCGCGGACCCGAGCGCGCGTGCGAACCGCGATGCCGGACCGGCGTCCACCGTCGATGCGCCGGGCGTCGATGCGCGCGCGATCGAGGGGGCCGATGCGTACGTCGCGACCGACCTCGATGCGTACACCTCCGATGACGCGTGGGCTTCGCCAGGCGAGCCCGATGCGTTCACGCCGTTCGGCCCTCCGCTCGCCACGCCTCCGAGCGGACCGCCTGATCATGCGTCGGTGATCCACGCGCTCGCGGCCGAGCGCCCGGATCTCTTCAGTGGTTCGTGCCTCGCGATGGGCGGCTCGCGCGACTTCCTCTTCGAGGCCGTGCGACGGCTGCGCGCGATCGATCTGCGCTACGGGCTCGTCGTGCGTGGCGGTGCGCTGCTCGAGGACCGCGTCGCGTACTACTGGGGCGCGGGCGGCGCGGAGGGATCGAGCGAGATCTACGCGCTCGACGTGATCGTTCGTCACTGCGCGCGCGCTGGGATCGACGAGCCCGCTGCGCCGGGCTGGGGCGACGACACGGGCGCGGGCGGCACGTGGACGATCCTTCCGCTCACGGGAGCGCTCCCCGATCACGACGCGGGTCCGCCGATCGATGCCGCGCTCGACGCGCCGATGCCTCCTGCGCCGCTGCCCCTGCCCGACATGCGAAGCGTGGTCGACGCGTTGGCCGCCGAGCGCCCCGATCTGCTCGCGGCCTCGTGCGTCGACATGGGCGGCAACAACGACTTCCTCTTCGAGCTCGTGCGTCGCCTTCGTCGGATCGACACGCGCTGGGGCCTCAACTGGAAGCGCGCGCGCATCGGCGACATGTCGCAAGACGTCGTCGACTACTACTGGGGCACGCCGGGACCGATCGAAGACGGCTTCGACACGTACGTCGTCGACGTGATCGGAGGCCACTGCGGCCCCGACCCGCGCCCCGCGTTCACCGACGTGACCGACTTCGGCAGCACCGGCGCACGCTGGACGCTCGCTGGTCGAAGCGATCTCGGCCCCTGATCAGATTCCTCCACCGATGCCGATGCGGCGCTCGACGAAGCCCATGCGGCTCGAGCCGACGCGCACCGTGGCCCAGCCTCGACCGAGCGCGGTGAAGCGCAGCGTGTGGCTCGACTCGCTCCCGCTCGACGTCGGGAAGAAGATCGCCTGTGAGCCTGCCTCGAGGCCCTTGCCCCAGCCCTCGAGGTGGCCGACGACGAGGCGCGTGCGGAGTGGCTCTTCGAGCGTGCAGCCCTCGCACCCGATGTCGGCGTACGCGCCTTCGTTGAACGGTCGCGAGATGCCGGACTGCATGCCGTACGTCGGCAGGTAGCCGTGGTTCTCCACCGTCACCGAGACGCGCGTCACATTCTCGCGCATCGGCGCCACCTCGACGCGGCTGATCACGAGGCGCGGCAGCATCGCGGCCACGCGCAGCATGAGCTTCGTCTGGGCCTCGCAGATCGCGGGCAGCTCTTCGTACGGCGGGTTGTAGAGGCCGACGCGTCGATCGAGCCCGCCCACCTCGACCTCGCCGAGCTGCGGGTGCGTGATGCGCTTCCACGGCACGAAGATGCGGCCCTGGTTCTTCTCGGCGTCCCATCGCGCGAGCGCCGCGAGGTGTTCGCGCGTCAGCGACGTGTAGTACTCGACGAAGCGCTTGGGCCTTGGCACGCCGAGGCGCGCGAAGATGTCCCAGAGCTCGCACACGTACGAGAGCGCCGCGCGGTTTTCGTATGCCCACTCGGACAGCGCGCCGTAGAGCGGCTTGTCGGGCTCGTAGAGGAACTCGGCGTAGCCGCTCACCATCGGGTAGCTCGTGAGCTCCTCGGCCCACGCGCCGACCTGCTTGTACACGGCGAGATCGAAGGGGTTCATCTTGCCGTCGGGGATGTCTCCCGGCGGACGGATGAAGCAGCCGCCGAACGTGTGGAGGTTCAGCCACGCGTAGAGGTTCGGCAGCCGCGTCGCCGCCTCGATCACCGCGCGCGCCTCGGGCTCGCTGCCCGGATACGCGCCCGCGCCGACCTGATCGGGCTCGCTCTTCCAGCGGAAGGGAAAGTTGCGGTTGAGATCGGGATCGTTGTCGCCGAGGAAGTGCGGCGCGGGGATGTGGTCGCCGTCGAAGTGCTCGATGCGGCCTTCGGGCCACAGCTTGTAGAACGGACCGACGTCGTCGATCGTGCGCGGCACCATCACGCCGGGCTGCTGCGGGTGCTCGACGAAGTCGCCCGTCGGATCCTGCTTGCGCATGATCAGCATGCGTCCATCGCCGTCGAGATCGTCGGCGATCCAGCGCGAGCGACCGCGGTTCGTGCGCTCGTCGCGCGGCACGGACCGCACGTAGCGACCCGTGGTGAGCACAGCCTCCGCGCCGTCCGGCGAGATGCGCGGGACGATGTAGAAGAGCGCGCCCTGCACCGCGCGCTCGAGGTGCGGCGCGAGGCCCAAGTCTGGTCGACCGAGCCCGCTCGCCTGACCGCCGCCTTGCGCGGCGCCGAGGTGCGCGACGTGGATCGCGATGACGCTCTCGGCGATCGCGAGCGCGACCGACGATCCCGCGACCTCGGCCGCGTGCATGTTGCCGTCGATCCACACGCCGGGGCGGCCATCGTCGGGGCTCGCGCCGATCACGAGCATCCAGATCTCGCGGTCCTCGCGCGACCGACCGATCTCGCGGAGCGACACGAACGCCGGATACGCCGTGGCCCACGCGCGCAGCTGCGCGGTGATCGTGGCGTGGTCGAGGTAGCTCTTTCGGAATCCGCGCGAGAGAGAGGCGAGGTCGATCATCGCCGCGAGGATGCCACGGCGTGCGAAGCATCGGGTTCTCCGACGTGGCGTGGTGGTTGAACCGAGGGCTCGCATGAACCACGCGGACGGTGAGTTGGGGGTTCATGCTCCTCGCGTACGCAGCGTTCGCCGTGCTCGTCTTCGCGTTGATCGCGCTCGACCTCGGGGTCCTGCATCGGAAGTCGCACGCGCCGACGCTGAAGGAATCGCTGGGCTTCACTGCGCTCTGGGTCGCCGTCGGCGTGAGCTTCTCCGCGGTCGTCTACTGGGCGTACGAGACGCACGCGTTCGGGCTCGGGCTCGCCGTCGATCAGCTCTCGGGACATGCCGCGCGCGACGTGGGCGGGCGTGAGGCGGCGCTGCTCTACCTGACTGGCTACGCGCTCGAGAAGGCGCTCGCGCTCGACAACCTGTTCGTCATGCTCTTCATCTTCCGCGCGCTGAAGATCGACGAGCGCTACCAACACCGCGTGCTCTTCTGGGGGATCGTCGGCGCGCTCGTCCTGCGCGGCGGCATGGTCGCGGTGGGCGCCGCGATGATCCACCGCTTCGAGTGGATCCTTTACGTGTTCGGCGCGCTCCTCGTGTGGAGCGGCATCAAGCTCATGCGCCCCAAGCGCGAGGGGGAGAGCGAGCCCGAGGAGCTGCCCGCCATCGTGCGGTGGCTGCACCGCTTCGTACGCGTCGAGCGCGTCGACAGCCCGGCGTTGATCGTGAAGACGCCGGCGGGCTGGGCCTTCACCGTGTCGTTCCTCGCGCTCGTGTCGATCGAGCTCGCCGACGTGGTGTTCGCGATCGACTCGATCCCCGCGATCTTCGCCGTGACGCTCGATCCGTTCGTCGTGCTCACCTCGAACGTGCTCGCGCTGCTGGGCCTGCGCTCTCTCTACTTCGTGCTCGCGGTCGCCGCCGATCGGCTCGTGTACCTCGGCCGTGCGCTCGCGATCGTGCTCGTGTTCGTGGGCTGCAAGATGATCGCGCTCCACTGGGACCTCCACGTCCCTCCCGCCGTGTCCCTCGTGTTCATCGCGGTCACGATGATCGTCGGCGTCGTGGCGTCGCTCCGCGCCTCGAAGGTCCACGCGAGCGACGGTGATGCGACGACCCTGACGCCCTGAACCGACGAGCGCCTGAGCCACGACCGCACGGTTGGGGTCGTGGCAGCACGCCTCGGTGGGGCGCGAATGCAGCGGTGGAGGGCGCGAGTTCCGCGACGACGGCGCGCTTCGTCGTTGGCCCGCGTCCCGCACTCGTGTGGCTCGTGCTCGCCGCGTACGCCTCCTTCGCCGTCCTCGTGATCGCGCTGGTCGCGCTCGACCTGGGCGTGCTCCATCGCAAGGCGCACACGCCGACGATGAAGGAGTCGCTCGGCTTCACGGCGCTGTGGATCACGTGCGGGCTCGCCTTCGCGGGCCTCGTGTACGCGGGCTACGAGCACCACGTCTTCGGCCTCGGTCGCGACGTCGCGCAGCTCTCGGGGCGCGCACCGCGTGATGTCGGAGGCGGCGAGGCGGCGCTGCTCTACCTGACGGGCTACGCGCTCGAGAAGGCGCTCGCGCTCGACAACCTCTTCGTCATGCTCTTCGTCTTCCGCGCGCTGAAGGTCGACGACCGCTACCAGCACCGCGTGCTCTTCTGGGGAATCCTCGGCGCGCTCGTGCTGCGCGGCGGGATGATCGCGGTGGGCGCGACGGTCGTTCACCACTTCGAGTGGATCCTCTACGTGTTCGGCGCGCTGCTCGTGTGGAGCGGGGTGAAGCTCATGCGCCCCAAGAAGCAGGGCGCCGAGGAGAACGAGCTTCCGGCGCCCGTGCGCTGGCTGCACCGCTGGGTGCCCGTCGCGCCCTCCGATGGTCCGCGCTTCTTCGCTCGAAGGCCCGACGGCGGCTGGGCTGTGACCGTGTCGTTCCTCGCGCTCCTCTCGATCGAGATCGCGGACGCGGTCTTCGCGGTCGACTCGATCCCCGCCATCTTCGCGGTGACGCTCGATCCGTTCGTCGTGCTCACCTCGAACGTGCTCGCGATGCTCGGCCTGCGCTCGCTCTACTTCGTGCTCGCTGCCGCCGCGGATCAGCTCGTGTACCTGGGGCGCGCGCTCGCGATCGTGTTGGTGTTCGTGGGCGTGAAGATGATCGCGCTCTACTGGGATCTCCACATCCCGCCGCTCGCGTCGCTCGCGTTCATCGCGATCACGATGCTGATCGGCATCGTCGCCTCGCTTCGCGCAGCCGCGAAGAAGCCACCCGAAGCGCCCACGAGGAAGTCGTCTGACGTGCCTTTCGGTCCCACCGCCACGCAGCCGTAGTGGTCACCGCGCGACGCGGATCACTCCGCTTCGACCTGCTGGAACTTCACGTACTCCCAGTCGAACGGCTTGCCGTCGACGCCCTGCTTCGGCGGCGCGATCCAGTTCGCGATCTTGCCCTGCTCGTGCACGGGCACCATCAGCGAGCGCACGTACGCGCGGTCCGACGCCGTGGGCAGCCACGCGTCGCGGTTCGCCTCGAACTCCTCGCGGGTGATCGGCTCGCCCTTCAGGTCGAAGGTCATCGTCGAGTACATGCCCATCGAGCGGTTGAAGCGACGGTTCGGGATGAAGAGCTCGTGCGCGAGGCCGCTCTTCTTGATCGTGTGGTTCCACTTGCGAACGGCGCGCTCGCAGTCGGCGATGTACTCGTCGCGGAGCACCTCGTTCATCGCGTTGCGGAGCGGAACTTCCTTCGTGCTGAGGCGGCCCTCGGCGAGGACGTTCATGCTGTAGATGCCCTCGAGGGCGGTGTGGTCCTGGTACTTCTCGCGCTCGCGGAAGCGACCCTTGAGGCCCGTGGCGAAGTAGTCGGCGGCGTTCGAGCTGATCTCGCCGCCGAAGAGCTCCACGGCGCTCGAGAACCAGAAGTTGATCCACTTCTGGATCGTCGGGAGATCGATGCCGCCGAGCGCGCGCGCGTCGCCGTTCGGATCCTGCTTCGTCAGCTCGGCCGCGCGCTGGACGATGCGCTCGATGCCCGTCTCGCCGGTGAAGAGATGGAAGCTCTCCTCCGTGAGCATGAACTGCGTGGCGCGCGCGAGCGGATCGAAGCCCGACTCGCTCAGCGCCGCGAGCTGGTACTTGCCGTCGCGGTCCGTGAACATCGTGAAGCAGAAGAACGACAGCCAGTCTTCGGTCTTCTCGTTGAACGTCTGGAGGATGCGCGGCTTGTCGGCGTTGCCGGAGCGGCGCTGGAGGAGATCTTCGGCTTCCTCGCGGCCGTCCTTGCCGAAGTACTGGTGGAGGAGGTGGACCATCGCCCAGAGGTGGCGTCCCTCTTCGACGTTCACCTGGAAGAGCGAGCGCAGATCGAACATCGAGGGCGCGCACTTGCCGAGGAGGCGCTGCTGCTCGACCGACGCGGGCTCGGTGTCGGCCTGCGTGACGATGATGCGGCGCAGGATGCCGCGGAGCTCACCGGGGACCTCGTCCCACGCCTTTTGGCCCTGGTTGTCGCCGAACCCGATGTCGCGCGCTTCGGTGCGCGGGGTGAGGAAGATGCCCCACCGGTAGTCGGGCATCTTCACGTACTCGTAGTTCGCCCATCCTTGGGGATCGACGGAGATGGCGGTTCGCAGGTAGATCTGATCCTGCTGGAAGCCCTCGGGGCCCATCTCCAGCCACCACTTGATGAAGTCGGGCTGCCACTTCTCGAGAGCACGGAGGAGCTTCTTGTCCGAGCCGAGATCGACGTTGTTGGGGATCGAGTCCGTGAGCGACATGGCTTCTCCGAGTGCATCTCCGCGGTGCTCCGAGGAGCGAGGCGCCGCGCTGGTCGGCCAGCATAGGAGCCCCCTCTCGGGGCGGGCCGTGTGCAGCCTCACGACCGCGCCCTCGCGTGCGCATGCGCGTGCGAACGCTCACCCCGAGCCTCGCGGCGCGGCGCTCGCGTGCGTCCTCACGCGGGGGTTCGCGCTGGGTCTCGCGATGGGGGTCATGACGACGCTCTCTGCGTGCGAGCCCTCGGCTGTCGGTGACGACGCGGCCGAACTGCCCGACGTCGAAGCGATCGACGGCGGCACGACGACGGGCGACGCCGACACGACGGTCGACGCTGGTGGAGCGATCGACGCAGCGGTCGCCGACATCGGGCCCGTGCCCGACGCGGGCCCCGGCGCCTCGCTCGTGACGGGCGACTACGAGGTGCTCTTCGTCGGGAACAGCTACGTGTTCACCGGCGACGTGCCCTCGCGCGTCCGCGCGCTCGCGGCGCCGCGCACGACGCGCATCGAGTCGATCGCGTACGGCGGCTATCGCCTCTCACAGCACGCGACCGACGCCGAGACCGACGGCACCGCGCTCGCGCCGTGGCTGCGCACGGGCACGCCGGCCGAGCGCGCGTTCGATGTCGTGATCCTCCAGGAGCAGAGCCAGATCGGTGGCTTCCCCGAGAGCGATGCCACGCGCGTCGAGTCGCTCGAGGGGGCGAGCCGTCTTGCGTCGCTCGCGCGCGCGAACGACGCGAGCGTGGTGCTCTATCTCACGTGGGGGCGAGAGCGCGGCGACGAGACGAACCCCGGTCTCTTCGGCACCTTCGAGGCGATGCAGGATCGACTCGACGCGGGCTACCGCGCGATGGCGGCGCGCCTCCGCTCCGAAGGCGCGCGCGTTCGCATCGCGCCCGTGGGCGCAGCGTTCCGCGTGGTGCACGACGACCTCGTCGCGGCAGGCAGCGACCCCGCGGCCGCGGGCTCTCCCTTCGACGCGCTGTACTCACCCGATGGATCGCATCCGTCGGCCAACGGCGCGTACCTCATCGCGGTGGTGATCCACGCGACCGTGACCGGTGAGGATCCGACCACGCTCAGCGACGCGCCCGATCTCGACGCGCCCACGTCGAGCGCGCTGCGCGAGGTGGCCGCGCGCGTGATGCGCGATCCCGACTGGAGCAGCGAGCTCAGCGACTGAAGGGCATCTCCATCTCGAGCGGCTCGCGGTTCGGAGGGACCGGGAGCTCCCAGCCATCGACGTTGCGCTGGAGGCACGTGCCCAGCGACTGGCTGCCGGTCGTGTTGCGCGTGATGTTCGCGTTCTCGACGTGGCCGTTGGCCGCGATCGTGAAGCCGACGACGACGGCGCCTCGCACGGACTGTCCAGTCGTGCGCGTCTCGTGGTCGAAGCAAGCGGCCGCGCGCGGCGCGTAGTAGTTGCGGATGAAGCGACGCACCTGCACCGCGTAGCGCTCCATCGCGATGTCGGCCTCGTCTTCGCCGACGGTCTCCTCCATCTCGCCCCAGTCGCGCGTCGATCCGGATCCCGCCTCGGTGCCGCCGCCCGATCCGGCTTCGGATCCCGCACCAGAGCCCGCCTCGGAGCCGGCGCCCGATCCCGATCCAGCTTCGGACCCGCTTCCTGATCCGGCGCCCGATCCACTCCCTGCGCCGGCTCCCGAACCGCTTCCCGAACCGCTTCCCGATCCCGAACCGCTTCCTGACCCCGCGCCCGAACCGCTTCCCGATCCCGCGCCCGAACCGCCGCCGGTCTGCGAGCTCGATCCCGATCCTGATCCACCGCCGGAGCCCGTGGCGGGCGTCGCGCGCGAGCCACCGGTGCCGCGCGATCCACCGCCGCGCGTGCTCGGTCGCACCCGCGGACCGCTCGAGATGATCACGCCGTCGTCGGGTGTGTCGGCCCCGTTGGGGACGGGATCACCGATCTCGACGGGCGTGGTGTCGGGCGGACCCGGGACCGCCACCTCGTCGGGATCCGTCGCGGGAGGTGCGGGCGCTTCACCGCTGTGCATCGCCACCCACGCACCTCCTGCGCCGACGACGCAGAACAAGAGCGCGCCGCCGAGCAGGATGCCCCACGTCTTCGCGGGCGAGGGCACGCCGATGCCCGTGAGCGTGATCGACGAGTTGTTGTTCATCGCGTCGGGCGCGTTCGCGAGGCTCCCGCTCGACGTGCCCCCGCTCGAGCCAGAGGAGCGGCTCTGGGGCGCCCCACCACCCAGCGTGCCGCTGCCGACCT
Organism: uncultured Sandaracinaceae bacterium; assembly: GCA_964502175.1. Taxonomy (GTDB): domain Bacteria; phylum Myxococcota_A; class Polyangia; order Polyangiales; family Sandaracinaceae; genus JAFLCL01. The sequence goes on along the minus strand of CAZCVE010000020.1, from coordinate 9,640 downwards.
TCGCGCTGCCGGGCAGCGGACCTCCGGGCTCGCCGGCTCGCGCGATGTTGCCACCGCACATGTTGCAGAACTTGGCGTCGTCCGTGTTCTGAGCGCCGCAGGCCTGACAGAAGATCATCGGCTCCTCGAATGCACCGCGTGCTCGGGCTCGAGCACGTGGCTGTGACCGCGCAGCATAGCCGAGCCATGGGTCGGCCCGTGCGAGCCGTGCGAACCGGGCCCGGGCTCGGATACGCTCCGCGGCCATGTCACGCGAAGCGCGAACGGGGCTCGCGACGCTCTTCCTGCTCTCGATGGTCGGCTGTGCATCCTCGAGCGCGCCGAGCCTCTCGGCGTCTGGATCGGAGACTCCGTCGCCCACCGATCCGAACAGCGATCCGAGCGGCGATCCACCCAGCGATCCACCCAGCGATCCACCCAGCGATCCAGTCGCCCCCCAGGATCCCGCGCCGGCCGCAGACCGGCGCGTCGAGGTGCAGGCGCCGGCCGGACTGCGCGCCGCGCTCGACGCCGAGCGACCGAGCGTGGAGCTCCTTCCGCGCGTGTGCCCCGTCGTCCCCGGCGCCACCATCGCGACGAACGGCGAGACGGGCTGCGTCATGGATGCAGCGCGCGGCCTCCCTCGCGTGATCCGACGCTTCGCTCTCACCAGCCGTCGCGATGTGCGCGTCGCGAGCGATGGCGCGGACGCGATCATCGTCGTCCCCACCGACTACGACGGCGCGGTCACGTCGTTCGACGGCGGCGTGTGGCGCTGGACCCTCGCGACGGATGCGTTCGACGCGATCGTGGCCCCCGCGTCGCTCCGCAACGATCAGCAGTTCTTCCCGAAGTGGCGAGGACGCACTTCGGCATCGTCATCTCGGATCACGGCTCGCGCGAGCGGAACTGGCTGGTCTCGGGCGGCGCGATCCGGCGCCTCCACCCGCTCGAGGAGTCGCGCATCACCGGCACCACCATCGTCGATGGCCACAGCTACCTCGCGATCGCCGATGGCCCGCGACAGAACATCCTCGAGCTCTCGTACGACGGCGACGGGCACGTGACCTTCGAGCGTCGAGGCACCGTGCCCTTCGCGCAGCACCTCCCGCTGTTCGCGGCGTTCCCGGAGGGACGCGCGCTGATCGCGTCGGTCTTCCCGCGCGGCCGCGCGGCGACGCTGCACCTGCTCGATCTCCCCGCGGGGACGTCGCGCACGGTGGAGCTCGCGATCGCGCGGCCCACGTCGATGCACGTCGTCGATCACGCGCTCGAGATCCGATCGAGCACGCAGGGCCTGCGCGTCGATCTCGCGAGCGCGGAGGTCACCGATGCGGGGCCCGCGGTCGAGCGACCTGCCGCGACCGCGGCGCCGCTGGCCATCGGCGCGTCGTCGATCCTTCGCATCGGCTTCTTCGACGCGAGCTCGCTCCTGCTCGAGTCGGGGGGCCGACATCGCTGGGTGCGCGAGGGCGGCGTCACGGAGCTCACCTACGACGAGGCCGCCGAGCTGCCGATGGTGCACGAATACGAGCTCGATCCTCCGCGCGGTCGGTGTCGGTGCGAGGCGGAGTCGTTGCTGTGTCCCGACGCGGCACCGCTCGCGGATGCATGCGCTCCCGCGCGAGCCGCGACGGCTCACATCCAGTGGGGCGAGGCCCGGCAGCATCCGCCTCCGGCGCGCGGCTTCTCGATGGACGGACGCTTCCGCTGGGACGTGCTCGAGCCGGATCTGATCCGCCTCACGCGCCTCGCGGACTCGGAGCGGCTGTGGGTGCGCGTGATCGATGGGCACGTGCTCGCGCAGGCCGATGACGGCGCGTTCTGGCTCGACCCCGGCGTCGAGCCGCAGCCGATCGCAGTGCGCTGGGGCCGCTCGCTCCTCGATGCGCCGGTGAGCCGTCTCGAGGATCACCTCACGCAGCTCCGCCGCGACACGTTGCTCGCTGACTTCATCGGAGGACGACCACTACCTCGCGCAGAGATGCCCACGCTCGCGTCGCTCGCGGCCGACGCGCCTCCGTGAGCTACGCTGCGCGCCCCATGCGAGGCCTGAGACGATCGATCTGCGTGGCGCTCACGAGCGCGCTCGTCTCGATCGTGGCGTCGCCCGCGCTCGCTCAGGTGCGCACCGAGCGCGCGAGCGACGACGGCGTGTGGGGCCGCTTCGGATCCGACCTCGTGCTCTCGATCGGCGCGAACGCGGGTGTGGGCCTCGGCGATCCCGTGGTGAGCGCGCGCGGCTCGAGCGACCCGACGTTCTCGCTCGACGTCGAGCTTCGTCTCCGCGTGATCGACACCGCCGGCATCGTGATCGCGCCCGAGTGGCGGCCCGACGGCGCGTCGCGGCTGATCGCTGCGATCGATCTGCGCCCCGTGTTCCTCGCGCGCTTCCTCTTCGGCTTCACGAGCGGCGATCGCTACGTCGATCTCTTCCTCGACTCCCTCGGCTTCGATCTCGGCGCGACGATCTTCGCGCCCGACGGTCGCGTCGCGGTCGCGTGGGCGATCGGCTTCGGCGCGGACGTGCCGCTCTGGGTCCCGCCTGAGATCACGGGCGCGGTCGCGCTGCGGCTCGCGGCGCGCTGGACGGGCGCGGGCACCGCGGACGTGTGGGGACCCAACCGCGCGGTCGACGACTGGACGATCCACGCAGGCCTCCTCGTGCGCTTCTACGCGAACGTCGGTCTCGCAAACTGGGAGCCGGCTCGCTACGAAGTGCGCGAGCCCTGAGCGGATCGCGAGATCGAGCGGTCTCGTCGTACGTTTCACGCTCGCATGTCCACTCACCCTTCCGTCCGCGCGCTGTGTCTGACCCTCCTTGTCGCGTGCGGCGCGCGCTCTCACACGCGGTCTCACCACGACGACGGTGGCGACACGGGCGCCGGGGACGCGAGCGCGCCGCCTCGCGATTGGGCGGGTGACTGCATCGCAGAGCGCGGTTGCTCGAGCCCGCGCCCTGCGCCTTGCGGCGCGACGACGCCGGGGCGCTCGGTCGAGGACGTGCTCGCAGCACACGAAGGGACCGTGGTGGTCGACGGCTTCCTCAGCCGCGTGGGCAACGTGTGCACGGAGCTCGGCTGCGGCGACGGCCAGTGCTGCAACGAGTGCACGGGCACGCTCGCGGTGACCACCGAGCCTCGCGCTGCGCTCGCCTATCCGCTCCCGCCGCTGATCTCGCTCTCGGCTGGTGATGCCTCGCGCTGCACCGGGGACGACTCGGGACAGTGCTGCGGCCTCGCAGTCGGTGGTCGGGTTCAGATCGAGGGGACCGTCGTCACGGACCCCACGCACGTCGGCGGTCTCCGCCTCGACGTGACCCGCATCTGTCAGCCCTGACGGCTCGACCGTCGCCGCGCGCGCCCATCGACGCTACACCTCGCGCCGCATGCGCATCGTCAGCTGGAACGTGAACGGCCTCCGCGCCGTGTCGAGCAAGGGCTTCGGCCAGTGGCTGAAGGACGAGCACGCGGACGTCGTCGGCGTGCAGGAGACGCGCGCGACGGAAGCGCAGGTGCCCGAGGCGCTGCGCAAGCCCGACGGCTTCCACACGCACTTCGTCGCGGCCCAGCGCGGCGGCTACAGCGGCGTCGGCCTCTATGCGCGCCGCGCGTTCGAGATGTCGGGCACGACGCTCGGTCACAAGTCGATGGACGCGGAGGGTCGCGTGCAGATCGCGAAGATCGGCGCGCTCACGATCGCGAACGTCTACTTCCCCAACGGCTCGGGCCCCGATCACGACAACTCGCGCGTGCCCTTCAAGCTCCGCTTCTACCGAAAGCTCTTCTCCGCCCTCGAACCGCGCGTCGCTGCGGGCGAGCCGATCGTCGTGATGGGGGACTTCAACACCGCGCCCGACGACATCGATCTCGCGCGCCCCAAGGAGAACGCGAAGACGAGCGGCTTCTTGCCCGAGGAGCGCAAAGAGATCGCGCGCTGGAAGAAGGCGGGTTGGGTCGACTCGTACCGCGCGGTGCATCCCGACAAGCGCGACGAGTACTCGTGGTGGAGCCAGCGGTTCGGCGTGCGCGCGCGCAACGTCGGCTGGCGCATCGATCTCGCGATGCTCTCCCCCGCGGCGAGCAAGCACCTGAAGGCCGCCGCGATCCACACGACGGTGATGGGCTCCGACCACTGCCCGATCAGCGTCGAGCTCGACGACCGCGTGCTCGGCTGAGCGCGGCCCCCACGAACGGCGATACGCTCGCGCGATGCGCGCCTACCTCGTGATCGCCTCGATGCTCGCCCTTGGCTGTGGCGGCGCGCCCGCGAACGAAGGAGAGCCCGTGAGCGAGAGCCCCCCGTCGTCCACACCGTCGTCCACACCGACGTCGACGACACCGCGTCATGCACGCGCGACGCGTGGCGCTGCGATCGTGGAGATCACGGACACGCCGGGCTTCTTGATCGACGGCAACGCGCCGCCGCCGCCGCCGGGCACGCCGCCTGCGAGGCACGTCGCGCTCACGGCAAACTGCCGAGGCGACATCGCCGGCTGCTCCGAGTCGGGCACGATCGTGCGCGCCGCGACGAGCTTCGACGCCGCCGTCGAAGGCCTGCGAGGCATCGGCTTCGAGGTCGTGATCACTCCCTGAGCAACGCTCAACGGATGGCTTCGAGCGTCACGTCAGCCACGAGACACGACGGTGGGCAGTAGGGCCCGTTCGGTCGGAACGCTTCGGCGGTGAACGCCACGTCGGTCTCGTCGACGAGCGTGCGGCCCGAGTCGACGACGCGGAGCGACAGCGTCCCTGCGGCTGCGTCGGTCTGATCGAGCGGCACGGTGAATCGCAGCCCGCGGGAGTCACCGAAGGCGCTCGGCAGCGTGCACCCGGAATCGATCTGTGAGGTGCCGTCTTCGTCGCTGCGGACGGTGCACGAGAACGTCTGCGTCGCGGTCGTCGCTTCAATCACCCAGCGGCTGCTCGGTCCGAGCTGCTCGCCCGCGGCAGGCAGGATCACGACGCTGACGCCGTCGTGGCATCCGACCTGGGTGCACTCGAGACAGGCCGCGAGCCCGCTGCTCGCCGCGACGACCGAGCCGAGCAGCAGCCAACGCAGTGTCCGCCATCCACGTTCGTTCACGGCGTCGCTCCACCGGCGCGGGCGATCGCCTCACGCAGTCGGTCGATCGCGGCGTGGCGCGCGTAGACTTCGAGCGCTCGTTCGTACGTGTACGAGACGGGCGAGGTCCCGTACGCCTCGTCACCGTACGCGACGAACTCCACGCGACCGTCACGCACGACGAGGTACGAGCCGCCCCCGCTGTTCGGGCCGCTGAGGTGCACGCGGATCTCGTGAGGCTCGGCGCTCATGTCGGCGATCTCGAACGAGAACAGCGCGGCCGTCAACGTGACCGTCGTCGTGATCTCCACCGCGCGGTGGTGCTAGATCCCGCGGCGTGACCGACACCATCGTCATCGTGGGCGCGAGCCTCGCGGGCGGACGCGCCGCCGAGTCGCTTCGCAAGCTGGGGCACGAGGGCCGCATCGTGCTGATCGGCGCCGAGAAGGATCGGCCCTACGATCGGCCGCCGCTCTCGAAGAAGGCGATGCGCGGGCAGCACCCCGAGGAGAAGCTCTTCTTCCGCGCCGAGGACTACTACGAGACGAACCGCATCGAGGTGCGCTTCGGCACGCGCGCGGAGCGCTTGAACGGCACCGCGCGAGAGGTCGAGCTCGCGGGCGGTGAGACCGTCGCGTTCGACAAGCTCCTCATCGCCACGGGCGCCGACGCGCGGCACCTCACGTGTGAAGGCGCGACGTTGCGCGGCATCCACTACCTGCGCTCGCTCGAGGACGCGCGCGGCATCCGCGCGGAGCTCGCGCCCGGCAAGCGCGTCGTCGTGATCGGCGCAGGCGTGATCGGGATGGAGGTCGCGGCCTCGTGTCGTGAAGAGGGCCTCGAGGTCATCGTGCTCGAGATCGCCGAGGTGCCGCTCGCGCGCGCGTTCGGCAAGGACATCGGCGAGCTCTACGGCCGCATCCACCGCGAGCGTGGTGTCGACGTGCGCTGCGGCGTGGGCGTCGCGTCGTTCCGCGGAAACGGTCGCGTCGAAGAGGTCGTCACGACGACGGGCGAGGTCATCCCGTGCGACTTCGTGATCGCGGGCATCGGTGTCGTGCCCGCGACCGCGTGGCTCGAGGGATCGGGCGTGTCGCTCGATCGCGGGGTGATCGTGAACGAGCACTGCGAGACCACGCTCGCGGGTGTGTACGCCGCGGGCGACGTCGCGCGCTTCTTCAGCCCGCGCCTCGGTCGCTACACGATGGTCGAGTCCGTGGAGAACGCGCAGACGCAGGCGGGCACGGCCGTGGGCAACATGATGGGCAAGCGCGACACGCACTCTCCGATCCCGTGGTTCTGGTCCGATCAGTACGACCTCAAGCTGCAGAGCGTGGGCGAGGTCGATGGCTACGACCGCGTCGTCTACCGAGGCTCGGTCGACGACAAGGCCTTCGCCGCCTTCCTCCTCGCGGGCGATCGCGTGAAGGGCGTGGTCGGCGTGAACCGCCTCAAGGAGATCGCCGCGGCGAAGAAGCTGATCAGCGCATCGATCCCCGTGATCGACGCGATGCTCGCGGATCCCGAGATCCCCATGAGCAAGGTCCTCGCGGCCGGCGCGCCGTCCGCACCAGGCTGATCGAACCGGGGGAGAACACATGGCGAAGAAGAGCGAGATCGGTCGGATCTGGTTCGCGAAGAACCCGTGGCCGAAGGGTCATGCGATCGCACGCGCGCGTTGGAGCGGCCGACTCGATCCGCAGCGCGGCCTCGTCTTCGATCTGCACCTCGAGACAGCGAGTTACTACGCGGAGGACGACGTCGACAGCGACGACCTGGATGCCGAGAGCTGGGACGCACCGATGGTCTGGGGCAACTACCACCGGTGCTCATTGAGCTCGACGATGTGGCAACACCGCGGGTTCGTGGTCGGCACCGCGACGAAGCCGCTCGCGTGGTCGAAGCTCTCGGCACGAACGCTCCGCGTCGATCCTGCGAAGGACGAGCTCCCTCCGGGCGAGGTGCTCGACCGCGCGTTCGGCATCTACCTCCTCGGCCACGACGCCGTCGCCGATCACCGCATCACGTTCACGAGCGCGAAGCGCGCGTGGTCGATCGACTGGACCGCGAAGATCGCGCTCGCGTACGCGGGCCAGACGAAGCTGAAGCACCGCATGCGCGCCGAACTGCGCGGCCTCTCGTTCGCGGGCTTCGAGATCCCGAAGGGCGTGAGCGCGAAAGACGCGACCGCGCTGTTCGCGCCGCTCGTCACCGACCCGAAGGCGTGGGTGATCGAGAAGCGCCGCTTCGTCCGCGCGTGAGCCGTTCGATCAGGCGCGCGCGAGACCTGCGCGGCGTCGACGTGGACCGCGCAGCGCGTCGTTGGCCACGTAGCGGAGCGCGATGAGGCGGGCGCCCATCGCGAGGTCGGGCTCGAGGCCGTCGCCCATGCGTCCGATCTGCGCGGAGTACCAAGCGGGCGCCGCCGCGGGATCGAGGCTCGCCAGCCCGAACGCCGGCGGCTCGATGGCGAGCGCGCGATCGACGCGACCCTCGACGAGCTCGCGCGGAAGATCCGGCGAGACACAGAGAGGACGCGCGAGGCCCACGAGGTCGACCGCGCCCGAGGCCAGCGCTTCGTCCATGCCCGCGCGCGATCGCATGCCGCCCGTGAGCAGCACCGGCATGCTCGCCTCGGCGCGCGCGGTCTTCGCGAAGTCGAGGAAGTACGCCTCGCGCGCTCGCGTGCTCGACTTCTGCTGCTTGCCGCTCTCGTCGAGACCGAAGAGCGCCATCGACTCGTAGTTGCCGCCCGAGATCTCGAGGAAGTCGATGCCTTCGTCCCCGAGCATGCCGATCACGCGCACGGCCTCGTCCTCGCCGAAACCTCCTCGCTGGAAGTCGGCCGAGTTGAGCTTCACGCCGATGGTGAAGTCACGCGCGGTGGCGCGGCGCGCGGCGCGCACGACCTCGATCAGGAAGCGCGCGCGGTTCTCGAGCGAGCCGCCCCAGCGATCGGTGCGGCGGTTCACGAGCGGCGAGAGAAACTGGCTCACGAGGTAGCCGTGCGCCGCGTGGATCTGCACGCCGTCGAAGTCGCACGCGCGCGCGAGCGAGGCGGTGCGCGCGAAGCGATCGATCGCGTCCTCGATCTCCACCTCGCTCATCGCGCGCGGCTTGCCGAACGCCGCGAGCACCTTCACCGCCGGACCATCGCTCGGAGCGATCGGCTCGGGCGCGACGAAGCGGTTCACCTGGCGTCCCGGGTGGCTGATCTGCGCGATCATCGCGCTGCCGTGCGAGCGACCGGCGCGCGCGAAGCGGCGGAACGCATCGAGGTCGGCCCGCGCGTCGAGCACGGTGTTGCCGCAGCGCTCGAGGTAGCGCGCGTCGACCATCACGTTGCCCGTGAGCAACATGCCCGCGCCGCCCTTGGACCATCGCGCGTAGAGCCGCTCGAGGCGCTCGTCGGGTCGGCCTGCGTCGGTCGCGAGGCCTTCGCTCATCGCTCCCTTCACGATGCGGTTCGGCAACCGCAGACCAGACGAGAGGGTCAGTGGCGAAGCGAGCGACGGAGTGTCTGACATGGCGACAGAGCCTGTGTCGCCGTTCACCGAGGGCCAATGACGAAGTGTTGCCGCGCCGATCGCGATCACCAGGCGCCGGTGTTGGGCATCGACTTCCACGGCTCGACCGGGGTGAGCGACTCGCCCTTCTGGAGCAGCTCGATGGAGTGGCCATCGGGCGATTTCACGAACGCCATGTGCCCATCGCGCGGCGGCCGGTGGATGACCACGCCCGCGGCCTGGAGGCGGGCGCACGTCGCGTGGATGTCGTCGACGCGGAACGCGAGGTGACCGAAGAAGCGGCCCGTGGGGTAGGGCTCCTTCTCGTCCCAGTTGTGCGTGAGCTCGATCTCTGCGGTGTCGCCTTCGTCGCCCGAGCCGAGGAACACCAGCGTGAAGCGACCTTGCTGCGAGTCCTTCCGACGAAGCTCGCGCAGGCCGAGCTTGGCGCAGAAGAAGTCGATCGAGGCGTCGAGATCACGCACGCGGAGCATCGTGTGGAGGAAGCGCATCGCGCGAGCATGCCTTGCTCGCGCTCGCGCGCTCAACGCCCTCACTCGTCGTCGCGCGCCGAGCGCGCTCAGGGGAGGAAGCGCATGCGAGCGTCGCGGTCGTCGGCGTGCTCGACCTGACAGCGGACCAAACGCTCTCGCCGCTCCATGCGCGCACGATGACGCAGCTCACGGCGGACGGCGTGGCTCGAGACCTCGTGCCTCCCGACGACCACGCTGCCGCCAGCCTTGGTCACGACGAGCTCCGTCACACTCGGCATCGGGCGGTTGCGCGCGAAACCCCACACCTCACCCGCGACCGTCGCAGCCCATCACGACCCGCAATTCGTTCCCCACGAGGCCGGCGACGAGCCCGTCGTAGTAGTCGACCACACGTCGACTTTGATCACGGTCGCAGTGACGCACACGCCGGGGCGTTCGGACGCTGAGACCGAGGAGCCGCTCACTCGTCGTCGGGTCGCCCGAGGTGCTTCCAGCAGCAGGTGGGATTCTCGAGGATGCCGCGCGTAATTGGGGACGGTCGTGCGGCGGGGGCGGTGGTGATGGGCCGGGCAGCTTCGAGCTTCTCGGGTTCAACCA
>CAZCVE010000019.1:73053-152262 GCA_964502175.1 uncultured Sandaracinaceae bacterium | reverse complement strand
TCGCGATCCGCGAGGGCGGCAAGACCGTCGGCGCGGGCGTCATCACCAAGATCACCGAGTGATCAGCGAAAGCCATCGACGATGACCACCAAGATCCGCATCCGCCTCAAGGCCTACGACCACCGCCTGCTCGACCAGAGCACCTCGGAGATCGTCGAGACCGCCAAGCGCACCGGCGCTCGCGTCGCGGGACCGATTCCGCTTCCGACCCGCATCAACCGATTCACGGTTCTCCGCGGCCCGCACGTCGACAAGAAGTCGCGCGAGCAGTTCGAGATCCGGACGCACAAGCGTCTCCTCGACATCCTCGACCCGAACCAGCAGACGCTCGAGGCTCTCATGAAGCTCGACCTCTCCGCGGGTGTCGAGGTCGAGATCAAGAGCTGAATCGTTCCTTGTTCACGTTCCCACGTGGGCCGAGCGCGCCTGGCGCGCCGGCCCAACGTCGTCGGAGATCCGAGATGGCAAAGGTCACCGTATACAACCTGAAGCGCGAGAGCGTCGGAGAGATCGAGCTCTCCGATGAGATCTTCGCGCGCGAAGTGAACGAGGGGCTGCTCCACGAAGTGGTGCGTGCCCAGCTCGCGTCGCGTCGCTCGGGCAACGCGTCCACGAAGGGGCGCTCCGAGACCAACGGCACGACGAAGAAGATGTACAAGCAGAAGGGCACCGGCTCGGCGCGTCACGGCGACCGTGGCGCCCCGAACTTCGTCGGCGGCGGTCAGTCGCACGGCCCGAAGCCGCGCAGCTACGCGTTCCGGCCGAACCGCAAGGCGCGCATCGGCGCCATGCAGTCGGCGCTCGCGCTCAAGCTGAAGGAAGGCCGCCTCACGGTGGTCGACGCGTTCGAGCTCGGCGAGATCAAGACGAAGGCGCTCGCCGGGATCCTCGACACGCTCGCGGTCGCGCGCGGCTCGCTGATCGTCGACGGCACGAACGAGAACCTCCGTCTCTCGATTCGCAACCTCGAGGGCCATCAGGTGCTGCCGCCGGAAGGCGTCAACGTCTACGACGTGCTCCGCCACGAGCACCTCGTCCTCACCAAGAGCGCGGCTCAGGCGCTCGAAGCACGCCTGAAGGGCTGAAGAGGAACCATGCAGATCGAACGCATCATCAAGCGTCCGCTCGTCCTCACCGAGAAGGGCAACGCCCTCCGCGAGGGTGAGAACAAGTACCTCTTCGAGGTGGCTCGCGACGCGAACAAGCAGGAAATCAAGGAAGCCGTCGAGACGCTGTTCAAGGTCAGCGTCGTCGGCGTCAACACCCTGATCGTGCGTGGTCGACTCCGCCGCATGGGGCGTGGCCACGCGAAGACCCAGAACTGGAAGAAGGCGATCGTCGAGGTCAAGGCCGGCGACACGATCGACCTCGGCGGCGGCGAAGCTGCCGAAGGAAGCGAGGGCTGATCATGGCCATCCGTCATTTCAAGCCGACCTCCGCGGGACGCCGCTGGTTCGAGGTTCCGGACTTCGAAGGTCTCACCAAGGAGGCCCCGGAGCGCAAGCTCACCGAGCATCGCGCGACGATCACGGGCCGCAACAACCAGGGCCGCATCACGGTCCGGTTCCGCGGTGGCGGTCACAAGAAGCGCTACCGTCTCATCGACTTCAAGCGCAACAAGGTCGGCGTGCCGGCCAAGGTCGTGTCGATCCAGTACGACCCGAACCGCTCGGCGCGCATCGCGCTGATCCAGTACGTCGATGGCGCGAAGGCGTACATCCTCGCGCCGGACGGTCTCAAGGGCGGCATGACCGTCCTCAGCAGCAAGACCGCGGACATCACGCCGGGCAACGCCCTGCGCCTCCGCTTCATCCCCGTCGGCACGATGCTCCACAACGTGGAGCTCAAGATCGGCAAGGGCGGACAGCTCGCGCGCTCGGCAGGCGCCGCCGCGCAGCTGATGGCGAAGGACGGCGACTACGCCCAGCTTCGTCTTCCCTCGGGCGAGGTGCGCATGGTGCACCTCGACTGTCGCGCGTCCGTCGGACAGGTCTCGAACCTCACGCACGCTCGCGTGTCGCTCGGCAAGGCCGGTCGCAGCCGCTGGCTCGGTCGTCGCCCCCACAACCGCGGCGTGTCCATGAACCCCGTCGATCACCCGATGGGTGGTGGTGAGGGTCGCACGTCCGGTGGTCGTCACCCGTGCTCGCCCTGGGGTCAGCTCGCGAAGGGCATGAAGACCCGCACGAACAAGGCGACCGAGAAGTTCATCGTCAAGCGACGCAAGTAATCGAGGCGAATAGACATGCGCTCCACCAAGAAGGGCCCCTTCGTCGACGCCCACCTCGTCGACAAGGTCGAGAAGGCCATCAAGGCCAACGACCGCCGCGTCATCAAGACGTGGTCGCGTCGCTCCACCATCACGCCGGAGTTCGTCGGGCTTCAGCTCAACGTCCACAACGGCCGCAAGTTCATCACCGTGTTCGTCACCGAGAACATGGTCGGCCACAAGCTCGGCGAGTTCGCGCCGACGCGCACCTTCGGAGGCCACTCGGCCGACCGAAAGGCGAAGGTCCCCGTCCGCAAGTGACCACCCCGCGACGGGGGCGATGAGCCTTCTCGCGCCAGGTGTCATTTGCGATCAGAAAGTTCTTGAGGGGTCCGGAAGCGGGTGCTAGATCCCGCGCCCTTTTCGCTCGGGTGCTGAAGTGCCCCGCGCAGAAGCTCCGGACCTCGTGTCGTCGGCCCACTCCCGGCCAGGAAGTCCAGCAAGGTCAGCCCCCATGGAAGCCATCGCAAAGGCCCGTTTCCAGAAGATCTCGGTGCGCAAGGCGCGCGTCATCGTGAACCTCATCCGCGGACGCAACGCGGCCGAGGCCCTCGAGATGCTCCGCTTCACGCGCAAGGCGGCTGCGCCGATCCTCTTCAAGCTCCTCGACAGCGCCATCTCGAACGCGCGCTCGAAGGACCAGGCGCTCGACCTGGACTCACTCAAGATCACCACGGCGTTCGCCGACAAGGCGCCCGACCGTTTCATGCGCCGCTGGCGTCCGCGTGCTCAGGGCCGCGCGACCCGCATCACCAAGGGCATGAGCCACATCACGATCGTCGTGGGGAACTGAAGAAACATGGGTCAGAAGACACATCCGTACGGTTTCCGGCTCGGCGTCATCAAGACGTGGAACTCGCGCTGGTACGAAGACAAGAACTACGCGAAGTGGCTCCACGAGGACCTCTCGCTCCGTGCGCACGTCCGGAAGAACTACGCCAACGCGGGCGTGGCGGGCATCGAGATCGAGCGCGCCGCGAACAAGTGCAAGGTCGTCATCGCGACCTCGCGCCCCGGCATCATCATCGGCAAGCGTGGCGCCGGCGTCGAGCAGCTCCGTAGCGAGCTCCAGAAGCTGACCAGCAACGACCTCTTCGTGGACATCCAGGAGGTTCGCAAGGCCGAGACCAACGCGCAGCTGGTCGCCGAGAGCATCGCGACGCAGCTCGAGCGCCGCGTGGCGTTCCGCCGCGCGATGAAGAAGGCCGTGTCCACCGCCATGAAGTTCGGCGTGAAGGGCATCCGCGTATACGCCGGCGGCCGGCTCGGCGGCGCGGAGATCGCGCGCTTCGAGCAGTACCGCGAAGGTCGCGTGCCGCTTCACACGCTCCGTGCCGACATCGAGTTCGGCGTCGCCACGGCGAAGACGACCTACGGGACGATCGGCGTCAAGTGCTGGATCTTCAAGGGCGAGGTGCTCCCGCAACGCCGCCGCCAGCCGCGCGTCGGCGCCTGATCCGAACTCCCTGAATTCTCGTCACTGACTCTTCCGAGCATTCCTCATGCTGCAACCCAAGCGCACCAAGTACCGCAAGTCGCACACCGGCAATCTCAAGGGCAAGGCCACGCGTGGAGCGTCGGTCTCCTTCGGAGACTTCGGTCTGCAGGCCGTCGAGTCCGGGCACCTCACCTCCCGCCAGATCGAGGCGGCGCGTATGGCGATTCAGCGCCACGTGAAGCGTGCAGGCAAGCTCTTCATTCGCGTCTTCCCCGACCTTCCGTTCACGAAGAAGCCCCTCGAGACCCGAATGGGTACCGGCAAGGGCGCCGTCGAAGGTTGGCACGCGAAGGTCATTCCCGGCCGCGTGCTCTACGAGATGGAAGGCATCTCGGAGGACATGGCCAAAGAGGCGTTCCGTCTGGCGGGCCACAAGCTCCCGGTCGCGACCCGATTCGTGTCGAGGAAGGACCAGCTGTGAAGCCCTCGGAGCTGAAAGACAAGAGCGTGGACGAGCTCGTCGAGCTCGAGAAGACGACCGCGCGTGAGCTGTGGCAGTCGAAGTTCTCGAACTACTCGAACCAGCTCGACGACACCGACAAGATCCGCCGCCTCCGTCGGGACGTGGCGCGGGTCAAGACTGCTCTGACACAGAAGCGCGCGCCCAAGCGTGCGGCCGGTAAGTGAGGACGACGATGGCCGAAGTCGAGAACAAGGGCCCCACGCCCAAGAAGATCGAAGCGCGCGGAAACCGCCGCACGATCGTCGGACGCGTCGTCAACGACACCGCGAACGCCGGTCGCGCGAAGAAGACCGTCGTGGTCGAGGTCGTGCGCCGCCTCCGCGATCCCGTCTATGGCAAGTACGTCAAGCGCGCCAAGCGCTTTCACGCGCACGACGAGACCGAGCAGTTCAGGACGAACGACCTGATCGAGATCCGCGAGAGTCGTCCGCTGTCGGCGACGAAGCGCTGGGTCGCGGTTCGTCTCGTCGCACGCCCGGAAGCCGTCTGAGAAGGAAGCAGGTCAGCCCATGATCCAGCAGCAATCCGAGCTCGACGTCGCCGACAACAGTGGCGCAAAGCGTGTGGAGTGCATCAAGGTCCTCGGTGGCTCGCGCCGCCGCTACGCGGGCCTCGGTGACCTCATCGTCGTCGCCGTCAAGGAAGCACTTCCCACCGCCAAGGTGAAGAAGGGCGACGTCTCCAAGGCCGTCATCGTGCGCACGTCGCGCGAGTACCAGCGCGCCGACGGCAGCTACATCAAGTTCGACTCGAACAGCGCCGTGCTCCTCAACAACCAGCTCGAGCCCGTCGGCACACGTATCTTCGGGCCGGTGGCTCGCGAGCTCCGCGGCAAGAAGTTCATGAAGATCATCTCGCTCGCGCCCGAGGTGGTGTGATGGCTACGCGAATCAAGAAGGACGACCAGGTCGTCGTCATCTCCGGCAAGGACAAGGGCACCCGTGGCCGCGTCCTCCTCGTCCAGCGCGAGTTCGATCGCGTGCTCGTCGAGGGCATCAACAAGCTGAAGCGCCACACGAAGCCCACGCCGAAGAACCCGAGCGGCGGCATCATCGAGCGCGAGCAGGCGATCCACGTGTCGAAGGTCATGCTCATCGACCCCACGACCGACAAGCCCACCCGCGTCCACTTCCAGGTGGGCGAAAAGGGCGAGAAAGTCCGAATCGCCAAGAGCGGTGCGGCCATCAAGTGAGGCTGGGGTCAGCCGTGCTGACCCACACTCCTCAGTTCGGGCCCCGACGGGGCTCAATCTTTCCCCCGCGAAGTGCGGGGAGTCATCGAGCGGCGAGTGTCGCTGCTCGAAGGACGGATGAAGAACATGTCAACGACCGAGCTTCCGCGTCTCCAGCAGTACTACCGCGATCACGTCGTCCCTGCGCTCCGCAAGGAGTTCGCGCTGACGAACGCGATGCAGATCCCGCGTCTCGAGAAGCTGGTTCTGAACATGGGCCTGGGTAAGGCCGTGCAGAACCAGAAGATCATCGAAGCGGCCGTGGAAGAGGTCGGGATGATCACGGGTCAGAAGCCCGTCGTCACGCGCGCGAAGAAGTCGATCGCGACCTTCAAGCTGCGCGAGAACGCCGCGATCGGCGTGATGGTGACGCTCCGAAAGTCCCGTATGTGGGAGTTCGCGGACCGTCTCATCAACCTGAGTCTTCCGCGCGTTCGTGACTTCAAGGGCGTGTCCGCCAAGGCCTTCGACGGCCGCGGCAACTACACGCTCGGTCTGCGCGAGCAGATCATTTTCCCCGAGATCGACTACGACAAGATCGATGAGATCAAGGGCATGAACATCACGTTCGTGACCTCGGCGCCGAACGACGATCAAGGCCGGGCCCTCCTTCGCGAGCTCGGCATGCCCTTCCGCAAGTAAAAAGAGGAATCGAGCCATGGCCAGCACTCGGGCATTCGCCAAGATGGAGAAGGAGCCGAAGTTCAAGGTTCGGTACGTCAACCGCTGCAAGAGCTGCGGTCGTTCGCGTGCCGTTTACCGGAAGTTCGAGCTCTGCCGCATCTGCCTTCGGAAGTTCGCGCTCGCGGGAGACATCCCCGGCGTGACCAAGGCGTCGTGGTGATTCTTTCCTGACTCCTACGGAGACTCGTTCCCATGATGACCGACCCCCTCAGCGACATGCTCGCTCGGCTTCGCAACGCTGCGCAGGCCCGTCACGAGACCACCGAGGTCCCGCTCTCGAAGATCAAGCTCGGCGTCGCCGAGCTCTTGAAGGACGAGGGCTACATCTCGGACGTGAAGGTCGACGGCCGCACGATGACCGTCACGCTCAAGTACAGCCGCGACCGATCCGCCGCGTTCATCGGCATTCGTCGCCGTAGCCGTCCCGGCCGCCGTCTCTATGTCGGCGTCGAGAACCTGCCCAAGGTTCAGAACGGCTTCGGCATCGCGATCTTGTCGACGTCGCACGGGATCATGACCGACCGCTCCGCGCGCCTGAAGCGCGTTGGCGGCGAGCTTCTCTGCGAGGTCTGGTGATGTCTACCCCCACCACCACCGTCACGCGCGTCTCGCGCGTCGGCAAGCGCCCCGTCCCCATCCCGGCGGGCGTCACGGTCACGATCTCGGCGACGAAGATCGAAGCCAAGGGTCCCAAGGGCACGTTTGCCAAGGATCTCCCGCCGAACATCGAGGTCGCGAAGGAAGGCAACGACGTCGTCGTGAAGCCGAAGGCTGGCCTCGGCGTCACTGGCGCGCAGTACCAAGGTCTGGCGCGCGCGCTCGTGCGGAACGTCATCGAAGGCGTGTCGAAGGGCTACGACGTGGCGCTCGACCTCATCGGAACCGGCTACCGCGCCGAGCTCAAGGGCCAGGACCTCACGCTCTCGCTGGGACTGTCGCATCCGGTGAACTTCCCCCTCCCGGCCTCGGTGAAGGCGCGCGTCGAGATCATCGACGTGGGCGGCACCAAGAAGCCCCGCCTGCACCTGAGCTCGTACGACAAGGAGTTGCTCAGCCAGACCGCGTCGCACGTCCGCTCGTTCCGTCCGCCCGAGCCCTACAAGGGCAAGGGAGTCCGTTTCGTGGACGAGAAGGTCCGCGAGAAGGCCGGCAAGGCGGGCAAGGGCGCGGGCAAGAAGTGAACGTGAGGCCGCGTCCTCGCTTCTCCTTCGTGGTGAGCGGGCGCGCGGTCGATTGAAGTCCCATTCGGGGTGGACGGTGCATCGAGCAACGTCACATCGCCCCAGGGGTGAAGTGAAATGGCAACGGACGATCAAAGGCTCAAGCGCAAGAAGCGCATCCGCAAGAAGGTCAACGGCACGGCCGAGCGCCCCCGCATGTCGATCTTCCGCAGCTCCAAGCACATCTACGCGCAGGTCGTGGACGATGCGAAGGGCGAGACGCTCGTGCACGTGTCGACGCTCTCGAAGGACCTGAAGTCCGGCGCGACCGAAGCGAACAAGAGCGACGCAGCGAAGCTCGTCGGTCAGGCGATCGCGAAGGCCTGCAAGGCGAAGGGGATCGACAAGGTCGCCTTCGATCGCAACGGCTTCATCTATCACGGGCGAGTGAAGGCTCTCGCCGATGCGGCCCGCGAGGCGGGCCTCGACTTCTGAGGCGGAGACAATGATGAGCAATCAGATCGATCCCGACAGCCTCGAAGACCTGAAGGAGCGCGTGGTTCACATCAACCGCGTCGCGAAGGTCGTCAAGGGCGGTCGGCGATTCAGCTTCAGCGCTCTCATCGTCGTCGGCGACGAAAAGGGCCACGTGGGCATCGGCCTCGGCAAGGCGAACGAAGTTCCGGACGCGATCCGCAAGGGTCACGACCGCGCCAAGAAGAATCTCTTCAAGGTGCCGCTCGTGGGCGGAACGATCCCGCACGCGGTGCAGGGTCACGCGGGCGCGGGCAACGTGCTCCTCCGTCCGGCCAGCCCGGGTACGGGCGTCATCGCGGGCGGCGCGGTCCGAGCCGTCGTCGAGGCCGCGGGCATCCGTGACGTCCTCTCGAAGATCGTCGGCACCAGCAACCCGCACAACGTCGTCCATGCGACGCTCGACGCGCTCCGCTCGCTCGAGTCGGTCGAGGACGTCGCCCGTCGCCGGAACAAGAGCGTCGAGGACCTGGTTCCGAGCCAGCCCTCTTCGACGCAGTCGGCCTGAGAAAGGGTTTCGTCATGAAGCGCAAGCTCAAGGTCACGCAAGTGCGCAGCAACGCGGGGCGTCCCGAGACGCAGCGTCGCACGCTCGCCGGTCTCGGACTCCGCGGTCCGCATTCGGCCGTCGTCGTCGACAACACGCCCGCCTTCCGCGGCGCGATCAAGAAGGTGATCCACCTCGTCACGGTGGAGGAGTCCGATGGCTGAACAGTACATTCCGATTCTCTCGCGTCTCGCGCCCCCCGAAGGCGCGACGCAGAAGAAGAAGCGCAAGGGTCGTGGTCCGGGCTCCGGCCTCGGCAAGACGGCTGGCCGTGGTCAGAAGGGTCAGAAGGCCCGTCAGCCCGGCAACATCCACAAGCTGTTCTTCGAAGGCGGCCAGATGCCGCTCAGCCGTCGCCTCCCGAAGGTCGGCTTCGTGAACCTGTTCGCGCGCGACTACGCCGAGGTCTCGGTCGGTCGCCTCGAGGTGTTCGCGGTCGGCGAGACGGTGGACGAGAAGTCCCTTCGTGCGAAGGGCCTCATCAAGGGCAAACACGACGGCTTCAAGGTCCTCGGCAACGGCACCCTCACGAAGAAGCTCACCGTCCGCGCGGAGGCGTTCTCGGCCGGCGCCAAGACCAAGATCGAAGGCGCCGGCGGCGCATGCGAGATCATCGAGCGCAAGGTCGCGCCGGTCGTCCGCCACAAGAACAAGAAGAAGTGAAGTCAGGCGTCGGGCGAGTTGCCCGACGCCCTTCTCGTCGTCTTGACGCACCTGGCAGGTCCTGGGACACACCCGCGCCGAACACGCTCACCGCACGTCCATGCTGAACGCACTCGCCAACATCGCGAAGATCCCCGAGCTTCGCCGTCGCATCCTCTTCACGTTGGGGATGATCGCGGTCTATCGCGTGGGCATCTTCGTCACGACGCCGGGCGTGAACCGCACGGCGATGCGTGAGATCGTGGCGCAAGGTGGCGGCTTCCTGGGCATGTTCAACCTGTTCTCGGGCGGTGCGCTCGAGCAGCTCTCGATCTTCGCGCTCGGCATCATGCCGTACGTGACGGCGAGCATCGTCCTCCAGCTCATGAGCGTCGTGTTCAAGCCGCTCGAGGAGCTCCGCAAGGAAGGCGAGGCGGGTCAGCGGAAGATCAACCAGTGGACGCGCTACGGCACCATCGTGCTGTCGATCGTCCAGTCGGTGGGCATCGCCCAGTGGCTCGTGAGCCTCAATGACTCCACGGGCACGGAAGACGTCGTGCGCGAGCCGGGGCTCTGGTTCTACGTCATCACGTGCATCTCGCTGACGACCGGAACCGCGTTCATCATGTGGCTCGGTGAGCAGATCACCGAGCGCGGCATCGGCAACGGCATCTCGCTCATCATCTTCGCGGGCATCGTCGCGGACCTCCCGGACGCGCTCACGAACACCGTTCAGCAGGTGACGATCGGCCAGATCCAGCCGGTGTCGCTGATGATCATCGCGGCCATCGTCGTGGCGGTCATCGCGCTGATCGTCTTCTTCGAGCGTGGACAGCGGCGGATCCCGATCGCGTTCGCGAAGCGAGGCATGGGCCGCCGCACGTACGGGCAGACGCAGGTCTCGCACCTGCCGCTCCGCGTCAACGCATCGGGCGTCATCCCGCCGATCTTCGCGTCGTCGCTGCTCATGTTCCCGCAGACGCTGGCGAACCTGAACATCCCCGGCATGCAGGCGCTCCAGGACAACCTCGCGCCGGGCGGCTGGCAGTTCAACACGGCCTTTGTCCTCCTCATCGTCTTCTTCAGCTTCTTCTACACGGCGGTCACGTTCCAGCCGGTCGAGGTCGCCGACAACCTGAAGAAGCAGGGCGCGTTCATCCCGAAGGTGAAGCAGGGCAAGGAGACGGCTGAATACATCGACTTCGTGATGACGCGCATCACGGTCGGCGGCGCGCTCTACATGGCGCTCGTGGCGTCCGTGCCCACCATCCTGCAGTCGCAGTTCCACGTCCCGTTCTTCTTCGGCGGCACGTCGATGATGATCGTCGTCGGCGTGGCCCTCGACACGATCCAGCAGGTCGAGTCGCACCTGATCACCCGTCACTACGAGGGCCTCACCGGCCCGAAGGGTCCGCGGATCCGCGGACGCCGAGGCTGATCATGGATCTGATCCTCTTCGGGCCTCCGGGTGCGGGCAAGGGAACTCAGTCGAAGTTCCTCCAGGAGACTCTGAAGATCCCCCAGATCTCCACCGGCGACATGATGCGCGCCGAGCGAAAGTCGGGGTCTGAGCTCGGGCAGCGCTTCGATTCGTTCATGTCGAAGGGTCTGCTCGTGCCGGACGATCTCGTGATCGAGCTCCTCGAGATGCGCCTCCACCAGGACGACGCGAAGGGTGGCGCGATCTTCGACGGCTACCCGCGCACGGTGCCGCAGGCCAAGGCCCTCGACGCCATGCTCGAGAAGTCCGGCCGTCGGATCGGCAAGGTCCTCTCGCTCGAGGTCACCGAGGGATCGATCGTGGATCGCATCTCGGGGCGACGGACTTGTCTCGACTGTGGACAAGCTTACCACGTGCGCTATAACCCGCCCCCTCCGTCGGGCCGCTGCGGCTCGTGCAACGGTGAGCGTGTCGTCCAGCGGAGCGACGACACCGAGGAGACGGTTCGAACACGGCACGCGACCTACCTCAAAGACACCCTCCCGATCCTCACGCACTACGGCCAGTTTCCTGGTGTGGTGGTCGCGATTGACGGTATGGGTGAGGTGGACGCGGTGACCCAGCGCTTGCTCGGAGCTGTAGGCAGCTGAGAGCGAGCAGCCCGAGTCGGGCTGAACGAATGAACGAAGAGGCCGCGGATCGCGCGGCGACGGATTGGATCGATCGAAGAAAGCCGGAGAGTTGTGGTGCAGTGTCGTCGAGGAGCTCCCTCGCGGGCTGTACCGAGTGCAGAGCGATGACGGACGAAGCTTCGTCGCGGGTCTACCGGCGGCGAGCAAGCACGGGTTGGTGAAGATCGCGCGAGGCGATCGGGTCGTCGTGACCACCTCCCCCACCGATCAGAGCCGAGCACGCATCCTGCGAAAATCCTGACAGCGACCACGACGAGCCCGGTGGGCTCACGCAACGAAGAGTGAAGCCATGAAGGTCCGCCCCAGCGTCAAGAAGATGTGCGAGAAGTGCAAGGTCGTGCGCCGCAAGGGAACGGTGCGCGTGATCTGCGAGGACCCGCGCCACAAGCAGCGCCAGGGCTGATCCCTTCAGGACTTCAGGAGAGAAACGAACATGGCCCGTATCGCAGGCGTCGACCTTCCTGGTCGCAAGCACCTCATCATCGCGCTCCAGTACATCTACGGGATCGGCCCCGCCAAGGCGAAGGAGATCTGCGAGAAGACTGGCATCTCGCCGGCGAAGAAGGCCGACGATCTCGACGATGGCGACATCAAGAAGATCCGCGACATCCTCGAGTCGAACTACAAGGTCGAGGGCGACCTCCGACGCGACATCGCGATCAACATCAAGCGTCTGATGGACCTCGGCAGCTACCGCGGCCTCCGTCATCGCCGTGGCCTCCCGGTCCGCGGTCAGCGCACCCACACGAACGCGCGTACGCGGAAGGGCCCCCGCAAGGGCTCGACCGTCCGTCGCTGAGTTGACCTGGGGCTCCGCCCCACGCCGTTGTCTCGGGGCTTGCCCCAAACCGGCGGCCGTCCGGCGCACGCTTCGCTGCCGGACGCTGCGCGCGGGCCCCCAACCCCGCTTGCCGCCTCCGCAGACGTTGCCGAAGATTTGAAACTGCTTCTGGAGTGAACGATGTCGAAGCCTGCTGCCGCCGCCGCCAAGGGCGCCAAGGTCAAGAAGAAGGTCAAGAAGAACGTCGGAAGTGGCGTCGCCCACATCCTGTCGAGCTTCAACAACACGATCGTCACGATCACGGACCTCAGCGGGAACGTGATCTGCTGGTCGAGCGCCGGTGCGCGTGGCTTCAAGGGCTCGCGCAAGAGCACGCCGTTTGCGGCGCAGCTCGCGGCCGAAGACGCGGCCCGCAAGGCGCAGGAGCACGGCATGAACACCGTCGCGATCTTCGTCATGGGCCCGGGCGCAGGCCGCGAGTCGGCGCTCCGTGCGTTCCAGACCGCCGGCATGCGGGTCACGCTCATCCGTGACGTCACGCCGATTCCCCACAACGGTTGCCGCCCCCCCAAGCGCCGCCGCGTCTGACGCTGCCTGGGGCTCCGCCCCAGACCCGGCCGTCCGGCGCGTCGCTTCGCTGCCGGACACTGCGCCCAACCGCCGGCAGCCCGGGCCCCAGCCCCACTTGCTCGTTTCTAGGTCTCGTTCAGGAGTTCCGTCATGGCCCGCTATATCGGCCCCGCTTGCAAGCTCTGCCGTCGTGAAGGCGAGAAGCTCTTTCTCAAGGGCGACCGCTGCTACACCGACAAGTGCGCGTTCGACCGTCGCCCGTACCCGTCGGGTCAGCACGGCCAGCGCCGCATCAAGGTGACTGAGTACGGCATCCGCCTTCGCGAGAAGCAGAAGGTCCGCCGCATCTACGGCATCCTCGAGCGTCAGTTCCGCAAGTACTTCGCGGAAGCGGATCGCGTGAAGGGCGTGACCGGCGAGAACCTCCTGTCGCTGCTCGAGCGCCGCCTCGACAACATCTGCTACCGCCTCGGCTTCTCGGCGACGCGCGCGGATGGACGTCAGCTCACCCGCCACGGCCACGTGCTCGTGAACGGCAAGCCGGTGTCGATCCCGTCGTTCATCGTCAAGAAGGGCGACAAGATCACGATCCACGAGCGCAGCCGCGAGCTCGGCCGCGTGAAGACGTCGGTCGAGGGCGTGGATCGCCGTGGCGTTCCCGAGTGGCTCGACCTCGACAAGGCCGGCCTCGTCGGCACGGTCCGCGACAACCCGGTTCGCGAGGCGATCACGCTGCCCATCAAGGAGCAGCTCATCGTCGAGTTCTATTCGCGCTGAAGAGACTCGTCTCGGAAGCAGAGGAGGCCGCGTCGTGAGGCGCGGCCTTCTGGTTCCCTCTCTCTCACTCGGGACCACGGCGAGAGTCGTGGTCTTCATGACGGCCATACTACCGTTCAGGAGTCGTGCTCATGTCGAATGCCTTCGTTGCTCGTAACTGGCGTGATCTCATCAAGCCCAAGACCGTTCCGGTCGAGGACGCAACCGCGACGTACGGCAAGTTCGTCTGTGAGCCCCTCGAGCGCGGCTTCGGCATCACGCTCGGCAACGCGCTCCGCCGCGTGCTCCTCAGCTCGCTCCAGGGTGCTGCGATCACGGCGATCAAGGTCGATGGCGCGCTCCACGAGTTCACCTCGGTTCCCGACGTCGTCGAGGACGTGACGGAGATCGTGCTCAACCTCAAGGAGGTCGTCGCGAAGGCGCACTCTCCGAAGACGCACGTCGTCCGTATCGACAAGGAAGGCCCGTGTGAGGTCACCGCGGGTGACATCCAGGTCACCGACCAGATCGAGATCCTCAATCCCAAGCACGTCATCTGCACGGTCGCCAAGGGCGGCCGCGTGTCGGCGGAGCTCACGATCAACGTCGGCCGCGGCTACGTGCCCGCGGAGCGCAACAAGACGCCGGGAATGCCGATCGGCACGACGGCGATCGACGGCATTTTCTCGCCGATCCGCAAGGTCAACTACACGGTGACCAACGCACGCGTCGGTCAGATCACCGACTACGACAAGCTCACGCTCGAGGTGTGGACGAACGGCTCGGTCCGCCCGCAGGACGCCGTCGCGTACGCGGCGAAGATCCTCAAGGACCAGCTCTCGATCTTCATCAACTTCGAGGAAGAGGAAGAGGCGAGCACGCTCACGGCGTCGGACGACGAGCCGCTGAACGAGAACCTGTTCCGCTCGGTCGAGGAGCTCGAGCTCTCGGTCCGCTCCGCGAACTGCCTGCAGAACGCGAACATCCACTTGATCGGCGAGCTCGTTCAGAAGACCGAGGCCGACATGCTGAAGACGAAGAACTTCGGCCGCAAGTCGCTGAAGGAGATCAAAGAGATCCTCGCCGACATGGGCCTCTCGCTCGGCATGAAGATCGACAGCTGGCCCCAGATGCTGGAGCGCTGGAAGCAGCAGCAGGCACAGGCTTGAGCTAGTCCCCCTGGATCGCAGAAGAGCGACGGGACGTCGCGCGAAGACGGAGAAGAGTCATGCGTCACAAGAAGTCAGGCCGAAAGTTCAACCGGAACAGCTCGCACCGCCGGGCGATGTTCCGCAACCTCGCGGCCAACCTGGTGCTCCACGAGCGCATCGAGACGACCGATGCGAAGGCGAAAGAGCTCCGCAGCATCGCGGAACGCCTCATCACGCGGGCGCTCCGCCTCGGTGACGACCTCACGGTCGACGTCGGCAAGCTGAAGCCGGAAGACGCGAAGAAGGTGATCGCGAGCCGCGTGCACGCGCAGCGCCTCGTCGCGAGCTTCCTCCCGCGCACGGGCACGGCGACGAAGTCGGATGGAACGAGCGAAGAAGTGGATCTGGTCCACAAGCTCTTCCACGACATCGCGCCGCGGTTCCTCGCGCGCGTGAAGGAGAATAAGGGCGGCGGTTACACGCGCGTCTACAAGCTGACCGAGCGTCGCGGCGACAACGCCTCGATGGCGATCATCGAGATCCTCCCGGCGGCGTGAGCCGCTGAGGTGCCCGCGCTGCGCGGGTAGCGAGACGAAGGCGTCCGGCGAGAGTCGGGCGCCTTTCGTCTTCGTGCCTTCGTCACGCGCCAGCAGCGCGCCACGGGTCGATCGAGGTCGCGAGCCAGCGCGAGACCGGATCAGGAGAGCGTGTCGTCAGCGGCGACGAGCGGCGCGGCGAGGTCGGCGGGGCGCGGCGCGCGGGTCGTCTTCGGCGTGCTCGACCACGTGAGGACGAGCAGGCCGAGCATCGCGAAGAGGCCCGCGGCGATCGCGAGCGGGAGCGTGCGGTCGGACTCGAGCGTGGCCGACTGGGCGGTGAGGGCGTCGTTCATGGCTGCGCAGTCCACGCAGGTGGGCGCCAGGGCCGCGGCGCGCGCGAAGTTCTCCGCGTCGAGGACGCCGGCGTTCAGGGTTCGCTGGGCGGCGTCGAACGCCAGCCGGCCTCGCCACGAGGGCGCGTCGCTCGAGTCGGGTGCGATCGCGATCGCGCGACGAAGGAGCATGTCGCGCCGGTCGGCGTCGTCTTCGAGGAGCGCGATGCGCGCATAGAGCGTGGCGGCTTCGGCCGTCGCGAGCTCTGGGCTTCGCGCCAGCGCGCGATCGAGCAGCGATCGAGCGAGCTCGGTGTCTTCCGACTCGAGCGCCGCCGTCGCGTCCGTGAGCGCCGTGAGCACGTGCGCGGCGCGGGCCGCGTCGAGGCGCGCGTAGAGCTCGTCGAGCGTGCGCTCCCATCCCCAGCCGAGATCGGGCTCTTCGCCGAGCCGCGTCTCGAACGTCTCTCTCGCGACCCAGATCGAGTTCTGGTGATAGTCGCGCAGCGCGGCCCGGGCGGCGTCTCGCAGGTGTCGCTGGTCGGCGTCGACGAACGACGCGACGACGGGGATCGCCGAGAGCGTGTGCGTCGTCGCGTACGCGCGGAGGACGTCTGCGAGGTCGCGTCCGCCCATGCGCTGCGCCAGCGCGCCGGGGTTGTCGAGGTCGAGGCGGTCCGTCGTCCAGCGCGCCCACGTGCGACCCTCGGGGTTGTCGTCGTCCGAGCGGGCGTAGATCGCCGCGGCGGCGACGCGATCTCCCAGGCGCAGCGTCACGCGTCGCGCCTCCATGCGCCAGGGCTCGCCATCGAGCCGGAACACGGCGGGGATCACGCGCAGGGCCTCCGTGGTGGCGAGGCGCTCGAGACTGCGCAGCAGCAGCAGCGGCTCGGCCATGCGCAGCGTCGGCGCGGCGCGATCGGTCGCGAGCAGCACCTCCACACCAGGCGCGATGTCGATCATGTCGTCTGCGCGGCGGGAGCCTGCGGCGCGACGGATCGCCGTGAGCGCCGTGTTGGCCTCGTCGCGGGTGGGGCGGACGCGACGAAGGCGTGCGAGACGCACGGTGATCACGGGGAGCGCGTCCGCTGGCAGCGTGCTCAGCGTGGCGATCGCGGCGTGACGCGCTGCCGCGTCGTCCGAGCCGAGCTCTCGCGCCACGGCCGCGAGATCGAGGTCCTGCGCGCTCGCGCCGACGTTCGACGCGAGCGTCAGCATCGCGACGAGCGCCGCGAGCACGAGGCGCGTCAGCCCTCGATCGTGAAGCTCGCGAACTCGCCGGTGTAGCTGCGCCAGCGGGTGTCGATCTTGTCGACCCGTGCGGTCGAAGGTCCGTGTTGAGCCCATGCGAGGAAGTCCTTCACCTGGTCTTCTTCACCTTCGGCGACGAGCTCGACACCGTTGTCCGGCCGGTTCTTGACCCAGCCGGTCAGGCCGAGACGCTTCGCCTCGCGAACGGCCGAGGCGCGATAGAAAACGCCCTGGACGCGTCCTCGGATCACCAGGTGGATCCGCTTCAGAGCCATGTGATTCGACCCTCCTACGCGAGCGGGTGCGCGCGCGGCAAATTTCCGGCGACCTTCGTACCGCAAAACCTCTGCCCAGTCCGCCGGTCAGCCGAGTCCGCTGGCCAGCCGATCGAGCGGCCGACCGCCCGGGTGGTTGCGAACGTCGCCGAGGTTCGCTAGATCCGCCGACCCTCTCATCTTCCCGGTCGTCCAAAGGGGACGCTCACGGCGAGACGCGGAGGTCGAAAGGCACCATGAAGGAAGGCATCCACCCCGCTTACAAGGCCGCGACGATCGGCTGCGCCTGTGGCGCGAGCTACAAGACCGCGTCCACGCGCGGCAACTTCACGATCGACGTGTGCTCCGCTTGCCACCCGTTCTTCACGGGCAAGCAGCGCATCCTCGACACCGCGGGCCGCGTCGAGCGCTTCCGCAAGAAGTACGAGAAGAAGGCGCCGACGGCCTGAGCCGAGCGCTCCTCGCCGAACGAGCCGCGATCGCCGAGAGGTGGCCGCGGCTCTTTCCTTTGGGGCGGCTCCCGACGACCTCGCACCTCGGCGAGATGCGCGCCGGGGCGGTTCGATGCAGAGTCGGGGCTCCATGAGCGAAGCGCGTCCGTACATCGGAGGACAGGCCGTCATCGAGGGCGTGATGATGCGCTCGCCATCGGGGCTCGCCGTCGCGGTGCGCCGTCAGGGCGGTGGCGAGATCGTGGTGCGCGAAGGGCCGGTCGCGGGCTCCACGGGCGCGTGGCGCAAGTGGCCGCTCGTTCGCGGCGTGGTGACGCTCGTGGAGTCGATGTCGCTCGGCTACAAGGCGCTGCAGTTCTCCGCGGATCAGCAGCTGCTCGAGATCGAGACGCGCGAGGCGAGCGACGTGATCGCTGCGTCGCCGGCCAAGCCTGCGGCGCCGTCGAAGCCTGCGGCGCCGGCCGACGATGGGTCGGGCGCGGTGCGCACGATGATGATCGTCGCGATGCTCTTCGGCATCGGCCTCTTCGTGGCCCTGCCGCAAGGCCTCGCCGCAGCGCTGTGTCGCCTCCTCGGCTGGGACCTCGGCGTGCAGGATCCCGCGTTCCACCTGCTCACGGGCGCCTTCAAGCTGCTCGTCGTCACCGGCTACATGCTGACCATGAGCCTCTCGAAGGACATGCGGCGCGTGTTCCAGTACCACGGGGCCGAGCACAAGACGATCTACGCCTACGAGGCGGGACTGCCGCTCACCGTCGCGAACGTGAAGGCCCAGTCGCCGCTCCATCCGCGCTGCGGAACCACGTTCCTGATCGTGGTCGTCGTGATCTCGATCGTCGTCGGGAGCGTGGTGACGCCCATCGTGTTGCCGCACGCCGAGGGCTGGGTCGGACAGCTGCAGACGCTCGCGCTCCGCATCTCGCTCCTGCCCGTGATCGCCGCGATCGGGTTCGAGCTCCAGCGCTTCTCCGCGCGCTACCTCTCCACGGGTCCGCTGCGCTTCGTGAACTACCCCGGCTTCCTCTTCCAGAAGATCACGACGCGCGAGCCCGACGAGCAGCAGATCGAGGTCGCGATCGCCGCGATGCAGAGCGCGGTGTGGCGCGAGAAGGCCGGCGCGAGCTCGCCGAGCGAGCGCACCGAGGTGTTCGCGTCGCTCGACGGCGTGCTCGCGCGCTTCGGAGCGCAGCAGCCGGCGGAGTGAGCGCGCGTCACTTGGTGATCGGCCTCGACGGGGCCGACGTCGACGTCATCCACCGGCTCGGTCGCGACGCGCTGCCCACGCTCTTCTCGCTGATGGAGCGCGGCGCATGGGCGCGTCTGCGCAGCGTGGTGCCGTGCGCGACGCTGCCGAACTGGACGACGTTCCTCACGGGCGTCGATCCCGGCACGCACGGCGTCTTCGACTTCACCACGCGCGTCGGCGCGCGGGTGTCGTTCACGGGCGGCACGGTGCGCGCGGTGCCCACGATCGCCGCGCGCCTCGACCGGCTCGGGCTCGCGTGCGCGATCGTCGGCTTTCCTGCGACGTTTCCGCCCGAGCGGCTGGAGCATGGTGTCTTCGTGAGCGGCTGGGACTCGCCGGTCGATTTCGAAGCGGACGAGGGCTACGTGCACCCGCCTTCGCTCCACCGCGAGCTGACGGCGCTGTTCGGTCCGCTGCGCTTCGACGAGGTCGACGAGTTCGTCGCGGATCGTCCCGGCTGGCACGCGTCGCTCGGCGCGCGTCTCGAGTCGCGCGTCGAGGCGCGCACGGAGCTCGCGTCGCACCTCCTCGGCAGGCGCGAGTGGGATCTCTTCGCGTTCTACTTCGGCGAGAGCGACACGGCCTCGCATCACCTCTACGCGCTCTGGGACGAGAGCTCTCCGCGCCATCCCGCGGACGCGAGCGCCGACGAGCGCGATGGCTACCCGCGCGTGTACCGCGCGCTCGATCGTGCGCTGGCGCGCCTCGTGCGCGAAGCGGGCGCCGACGCGGAGCTCACCATCGTGAGCGATCACGGCTCGGGCCCCTCGAGCGACAAGGTCCTCTACCTGAACCGCGCGCTGGAATCGCTTGGTTTCTTAGCGTTTCGCGATGGATCGACGCCGGGAACGGGGCTCCGCGCGCGCGCTCGCGCCGAGGCGATGCAGCGCGTGCCGCCGCGCGCGAAGCACGCGCTCTTTCATGCGTTCGGGCGTGCGCTCCCGGGCGCGCTCGAGTCACGCACGCGCTTCGCGGCGATCGACTTCGCGCGAACGCGCGTGTTCTCGGACGAGCTCAACTACTTTCCTGCGCTGCACTTCAACCTTCGCGGTCGTGAGCCCGAGGGCGTGCTCGATCCGTGCGACGTTCCGCGCGTGCTCGAGGCGCTCGAGACCGCGCTGCTCGCGCTGCGCGATCCGTGGACGAACGAGCCCGTGGTGCGCGCGCTCCTGCCTCGCGAGTCGCTCTACGAGGGCCCGCACGTGTCGCGCGCGCCGGACGTGATCGTCGAGCTCGAGCTCGATCGCGAGACGCGGAGCGAAGGCGCGACCTACAACGTGATGCCCTCGGCCGACGACTCCGAGGCCCGCGTGATGCGTCGCCTCGACGAGAGCGAGCTCCGTGGTCGCAAGGGTCGCAGCCTCGCGGGCAGTCACCGCGACCGCGGGCTCTACGTCGGGGTGGGGCCGTCGGTGCGCGCGATCGGAGAGATCGATGCGCGCATCGCAGACGCGACCGCGACGTTGCTCGCGCGCATGGGCCTCGCGTCGCCGGTCGAGGCTTCGGGGCGCGTGCTCGACGAGGCGCTCGACACCGGTGCGTCGCGCGACGTCACGCCGCTGCCCGACGCGCCGGTCGCGCGCGTGGCGTCGAGCGATCTCGCGCGCACCGAGGCGCGGCTGCGTGCGCTCGGCTACGTCGACTGAGCTACGGCCGCGGCTCGTGCTGATCGACCGTGCTCGTGAGGTGCGCCACGACCCGCTCGCGCGCGAAGAGCAGCGGCGTGGGCGTGAGGCCCGTGGCGATCAGCACGGCGGCGAGGGTGATCTGCGCGAGACCGAGGAGGCCGGCGTAGAGCGCGCTCGCGAGCGCGAGATCGGCGATCCATGGGAACGCCTGCGCCGACGCCTCGGGCATCACGCGGCTCGCGAGGAACGCGCCGAGGTGCGTCGAGATCAGCAGCGCCGTGATCGTTCCGTCCGCGCGTCACGACGACCGACGAAGGTGGAGTGACCACGCTCCGCGTCGGACACCAGGCGGTGTTCGCGAACTACCTCACCATCGAGCGGCACCTCGATCAGATCCCGAGCGATCGTGAGGCCGTCATCGACCTCACGCAGACGCGGCTCGTCGACCACACCGTGCTCGAGAAGCTGCACGCGCTCGAGGCGGAGTGGAAGCGCGCGGGTCGCACGCTCCGGGCCTCGGTGAGCATCGCCGCGCCTCGCGACACCCGTTGGCGATGGCGCGCCGCGCGGCCTGACTCTTCGCGCAGCCCCGCGAGCTCGGCGTCAGCTCGGATCCTTGCCGCGGTACGCAGGCAAGAAGACCTCGAACGTCGTGCCCTTGCCGAGCGTGCTCTCCACCGAGACCCAGCCTCGGTGGTCGCGCACGATGCCGTCGACGACCGCGAGCCCGAGGCCCGTGCCTTCGCCTTCGGCCTTGCGCGTGAAGAACGCCTCGAAGAGCCGCGGCTTGTCTTCTTCCGTGATGCCGCTGCCCTGATCGGCCACGGCGACGACGATGAAGCGCCCCGGAGCAGAGTTGGTCCCTGGAGGTGGGCTCAAGTCGCGCTCCCACACGCTGACGCGCACGAGCCCACCCTCTTTCATCGCCTGGAACGCGTTGACGAGGAGGTTCGTCAGGACCTGGAGGATCTGCTGCGCGCTCGCTTCGACGCGCGCCACCGTGCCTCGGCGCTCGACGACGACCTGCGCGCGCGCCTTGCGCGCCAGCGGCGAGAGCGTGGCCTGCGCGGACTCGGCCAGCTCCACGAGATCGACGACGCGTCGGTCGCTCTTGCGACGCGAGAAGTCGAGCACGCCGCGGATGCTCTTCGTCATCTTGGCGGCCTGCTCGAGCACGGTGCGCGCGCTCTCCTTCACCTCGCTCGACGCCTTGGTGTCTTGATCGATGAGGCGCGCGTGACCGCTCACGACGTTGAGCGGCGTGCCGAGCTCGTGCGCGAGCTGCGAGGCGAGCTGACCGACGGTGCGCAGCCGATCGGCGTGCCTCAGCTGCTCGAGGGCCTGCGTGCGCTCGATCTCGCTCTCGTCGAGCGCCTTGCGCGTGGACTCGAGCTCTTGCGCCATCGCGTTCATCTCGCGGCCGAGGTCCGCCACCTCGCGCGCGCCGTCGAGCGTCTCGCGCGCGGAGAGCTCGCCGCTGCCGATGCGTCGCGCGAGGCTCGCCAGGCGCGTGAGCGGGCGTCCGACCTGCGCGCGTACGAGCAGGAACGTGACGAGCGCGGCGAACGTCGCGAGCGCGAGAGACTGGAGCGCGAGCGAGAGGAAGCCGATGCGCTGCACCAGGTGAGGCACGGCCTGTGGCTCGGCGAGCTCGACGGCGACGACGTCCTCTCCGAAGTCGAGCGGGATGTACGTGAGGACCTCGTCCTCGTGCACGCCCACGACGATGTCGCCGCGCACGAGGTCGGCCCCGATCCCCGGGAGCAACGGCTCCGAGAAGCCGTGTCGATGCGGCGCGACCAGCCGCGCCACGATGTGCGCCTCCGCGACCTCCGATCGGCGCAGCATCGCCTCGGCCGCGGTCACGGGATCGAACGGGGGCCGCGCTCTCGTCGGGCCCTCGTGAGAGAGGGCCGCGTGGAGCGCGTGCGCGAAGAAGCGGCGATCGCGGAGCGTGGTCTCGAGCAGGAGCCGCTGCTCTTCGTCGACGCGCACCACGACGCCCAGGCCCAAGACGAGCACGAACGTGGCGACGAGCGAGAGCCAGAGCCTGACCGCGATCGACATG
The DNA here is from genome assembly GCA_964502175.1 of uncultured Sandaracinaceae bacterium. Taxonomy (GTDB): domain Bacteria; phylum Myxococcota_A; class Polyangia; order Polyangiales; family Sandaracinaceae; genus JAFLCL01. Next base: position 130,052 of record CAZCVE010000019.1, on the reverse strand, counting down.
CGGCGACTCTGTCCGACCCCGCCGGGGTGGTCCACGCAAGGGTGGTCGACGCAAGGAACGTCGCCCCGATGTTCGGTTTCGCCCCGCTTCGATCGCGCAGAGAGGCCTGCTTCTGCCGACGTTCGCTGGCGTCGTGCGGTGGCACGGACGCTGCGAAGCCGTGGCTCATGACCCAACACGCCAGCGCGATCTCGGCGGAGCCGCACGGAACGGTCATCGTCGTCGACGACGTCGAGGCGATGCGCGACCTGATCCTCGCGTACCTCCGCAAGTGGGACTCGCAGCTCACGCTCGTGTCTGCGAGCAATGCGCAGCAGGCGCTCGCGATGGTGGAGTCGTACGGCTCGCTCGGTCCCGATCCGCGACAGCGCGTCGTCGTGATCTCGGATCTGCGGATGCCCGGCCTCGACGGGATGTCGCTCCTCCGCAGCCTCGCGGTCTCGCCGTTCGAGGTCACTGCGATCCTCATGACGGCCTTCCCGGACGAGACGGTGCAGGACCGCGCCCGAGAGCTCGGCGCGCTCGCGTGCCTCGCGAAGCCGTTCGAGCTCGACGCGCTGGCCGAGCTCGTGTGGCACGCGGTGCACGACGAGAGGCTGCGGACGAGACGGTCGCGTGAGGCCGACGCCGTGACGGACGCCCCGACGCGCGCGGATGGTGCGTGATCGACGCTTCTTCGGAGAGTCTTGGCTCGTGATGTTGTCGCGCGCGCCTCGCGGCGACGTGGATCAGATGGTCGAGGCGCTCGAGGCCGATCCGCTCGTACGAGAGCGACACATCTCGGTCGCGATCGACTCGGTCGAGGCGGCGCACGAGCGTTTGCTCGGCATGCCGCTCCGTCAGCGTGAGCGCTTCGAGCGAGGGCGGGTGGCCGCAGCCGAGGAGATGACGTCATGAACGATGAACAGGATCGCCGAGACACGCTGCCTGCTGCCGCAGACGCATGGCGAGGTCGCGTGCTCGTCGCGGAGGACGACCGCGAGCTCTCCGTGCTCGTGGGTCTCGCGCTCGAGCTCGATGGATGAACACGCTCCGTCGCGAGCACGCGCGCGCGAGCGGTGCGAGCAGCGCGTAGGCGTGTCGAGCGGCGCGCAGGAATGGCGCCATTCGGCGGCCGCGATCACTTCGCGTCCGGCGTCCGCGCGCGCCATCCTCACCTCATGACAGCAGTCTCACCGCGTCGCGTGCTGCACGTGCGCTCGCTCCTGCTCGCGCTCGCGGCCTCGATCCTCACGGGTCTCGTCATGATGGGTCCGTGGACGCCGAGCGGCTTCCTCCTCTCGACGCACCTCCTCGTCGCGTTCGACGTCGGCGTGCTCGCGTTCCTCGCACGAACGTTCGTCTCGCTCCGCCATGGGGACGACGCGCGTCACGACCTCGCCGTGCAGCAGGATCCGGGAGGTTTCGGCATGCTCACGATCTGTATCGTCGCGGCTGCCGCGAGCATCGCAGCGATCGTCGTCGAGCTCGACGCCATGAAGGCCAGCGGCCACGCGTCGGTCGTGCACGCGATCGTGTGCGTCGCGACGATCGTGCTGTCGTTCGCGTTCGTGCACACCGCCTTCGCGCTCCGCTACGTGCACGAGCACGAGGTCGAGCGCTCGCGCGGGCGAACGGGCCTGCACTTCCCGGGCGGCGAGCAGCCCGACGACTTCGACTTCCTCTACTTCTCCTTCGTGATCGGCGTGGCTGCGCAGACCGCGGACGTGACGATCGAGTCGCGTCGCATGCGGCGGCTCGCGATGGTGCACGGCGTCGTCGCGTTCTTCTTCAACACGACGTTGCTCGCCCTCGCTGTGAACGCTGCAGCGAGTGCGTTCTGATCGCGACCCATCCCACGACGAGCTCCGACGCTCGGCTACAATGAGACCAAGATGACCGACTCTCCGAATGTGCTCCTCGTCGAGGACGACGCGGCCCTCGCCTCGCTCGTGGAGCGAGGCCTGACGCAGCGCGGGTTCCGCGTGGCGCGCGCGCCGAGCGCGGAGGCCGCGATCGAGATCACGCGCGAGCGTCGCTTCGACACCGTGGTCTCGGACGTGCGCATGGAGCGCATGACGGGCCTCGAGCTCTGCGAGCGCCTCACGCTCGAGAGACCCGACGTGCCGGTGATCCTGGTCACCGCGTTCGGTGATCTCGACACGGCCATCGCGGCGATCCGCGCCGGCGCCCACGACTTCCTGCCCAAGCCCTTCGAGGTGGAGGAGCTCGCGCTGCGCGTCACGCGCGCGACCGAGCTCCACGCGCTGCGCGTCGAGGTGAAGCGCCTCCGCGACGTGCAGGACAAGCCGCGGGTCGACGACATGATCGGCGACTCGCCCGCGATGCGGCGCGTGTTCGGGCTCATCGATCGCATGGCGGCCACCGAGGCGCCGCTGCTCGTCACGGGCGAGACCGGCACGGGCAAGGAGCTCGTCGCGCGCGCGGTGCACACGCGCTCCGAGCGGAGCAAGGGTCCGTTCGTCGCCATCAACTGCGCGGCGGTGCCGGAGAACCTGCTCGAGAGCGAGCTCTTCGGTCACACGCGCGGCGCGTTCACAGACGCGAAGACGGCGCGCGCGGGTCTCTTCGTCGAGGCCAAGCGCGGCACGCTCTTCCTCGACGAGGTCGGCGAGATGCCGCTCGCGCTCCAGGCCAAGCTCTTGCGCGTGCTCCAGGAGCGCAAGGTGCGGCCGATCGGCAGCGACCGCGAGGTCGACGTCGACGTGCGCATCGTGTCCGCCACGCACCGCGATCTCGAGTCGGGCATCACGGACGGACGCTTCCGCGAGGACCTCTACTACCGCCTGAACGTCGTGCAGATCGCGCTGCCCCCGCTGCGCGAGCGCGGCTCGGACGTGCTCGTCCTCGCGCACGAGTTCCTCCGCAAGGTCGCGGAGCGATCGAAGCGTTCGGTCGTGGGCATCGCGGCCGACGCTGCGCGCAAGCTCGTCGCGTACTCGTGGCCCGGCAACGTGCGTGAGCTCGTGAACGCGATGGAACGCGCCGTGGCGCTCGCGGAGTACGACGAGATCACGGTCGCCGATCTCCCCGAGAAGGTGCAGGCCTTCGAGCCCAAGCACGTGCTCCTCGCGTCCGACGATCCGTCCGAGCTCGTGAGCCTCGAAGAGGTCGAGCGTCGCTATCTCCTCCGCGTGGTCGAGGCCGTGGGCGGCAACCGCACGCGCGCGGCCGAGATCCTCAAGGTCGATCGCAAGACGCTCTACACGCGTCTCAAGGCCTACGGCTGGCGTCCGAGCGAAGCGCCGTGACGACGGCGAGCGCGCTCGCGAAGCTCGACGCGACGGCGCTGCGCGAGGCGAGCTCCGAGCGAGTGGAGGCGTGGATCCGAGGCTCTCTCGATGCCGTGGTGCGCGATGTGCGCCGCGGAACGCTCACGCGCCGCGCGCTCCGCACGCGCTTGTCCGATCCGCTGCTCGAGGATGCGCTCGCCACATCGGTGCCGAGCGTCGCCGAGCTCGAGGACGCGACGCGCGTGATCGTGGATCGCCCTCCGATCGGGCGCGTCGCGATGATCCTGCCGTCGAACGTCGAGACCGCCGTGGTGCGACCGCTCGTGTGGGCGCTGCTCGCGCGCAACGCCGTGGCGATGCGCGTGTCGTCGCGAAACCCAGGGATCGCGCGCGCGCTGGTGACGGCGCTCGTCGCGCGTGACGCCGCGCTCGGTCGGGCCTTGCGCGTGATCACCAGCGAGCGTGACGACGAGGCCTCGCTGCTCGCGCTCTCGGCGTGGGCCGACGTGGTGCACGCGTGGGGGCACGACGAGACGATCGCGTCGCTCGCGCAGGTCACGAAGCGATCGATCGTCTCGCACGGCAGCGGGCTCTCGCTCGCGGTGATCACGCGCGAAGACGCGAGCCGCTTGGACGTGGACGCGCTCGCGCGAGACGTCGCGCGTCACGACCAGCGCGGCTGCCTCTCGCCTCACGCGGTGCTGCTCGAAGAGGGCGCGTCGCTGGATGCTTCGTCGTTGGCCGAGTCGCTCTACGACGCTCTCTCCGGGCTCGACGGCGCGTGGCCGCGCGGAAACATCACCGGCGACGAAGCGGCGCTCGAGCGCTCGTGGCGCGACACGGGCGCGGCGATCGGCGACTGGATCGGCCTCGGACCTCACCACGCGGTGTCGGCCGAGCGAGGCGTGATCCGCGACACGCCGGGGCTCCGCAACGTGGCCGTGCACACGCTCGCGCCGTCCGAGATCGACGCGCTGCTCGCGCGCCTCGGGCCGCGGCTCAAGTCGCTCGGCGTCGTCGACGTGGACGCGTGGCGCACACGCGCGCCCGCCACGGCGCACGTCGTTCCGCTCGGCGACATGCAGACGCCCACGCTGCTCGCGCCTGCGGACGGTGCTCCGCCGTGGACGGGCTTCGTCCTGGCGGAACAGACGGGCTCGCTCGGGCGTACGATTTCGTCATGAAGCTCACGACCGCCGACGAGGACAAGTACCTGACGGTCCTCTCCGTCATCCACTACGTGCTCGCGGTGCCGGTGTTCTTCATCGGGTGCTTCCCGCTCATCCACCTCACCGTCGGGCTCGGCATGCTGTTCGGCGACTTCCCGGCGGCGTCCGGCTCGGCGCCTCCGCCCGAGGGCCTGCTCGGCATGGTCGGCGGCATGTTCGTCGTGATCGCGGGCCTCATCATCACGATCTTCTGGGGCCTCTCGGCTTCGATGGTCGCCGTGGGTCGCTCGCTCCAGAAGCGGCGGTTCCACACGTTCTGTCTCGTGATCGCGCTGCTCGAAGCGACGTTCGCGCCGCTCGGCACGATCCTCGGCCTGCTCACGATCCTCTTGCTCGTCCAGCCGTCGGTGCGCGCGCGCTTCGAGGGCGAGAAGGTCGATCCGCCCGAGCCCGCGTGAGGATTCAGCTCTGTACGTAGGCCGCGCCGGAGCAACCGAGCGGGCACACGTAGACGTAGAGCCGAGGCATTCCCATATGGACGAGAGAAACGAACGAGGCCTCGGATCGCAATGGATCCGAGGCCTCGCAGCGATCGCGCTCGTTCGATCAGCCGACGGAGGCCGCGCCGTAGCTGACGATCGGGTTCCACGGTCCCTGGCCCGCGCGCGGCTGCCAGTTGTGCCAGACCTCTTCGCCCTTGCCCCAATAGAAGAGCTCGAGGCGACCGTCCTGGTTCTGGCCGATGCCGAGATCCGTCGCGTGCTCGCCGAGCACCTCGTCGTCCGTGCCCCAGTCGCCGTTCGCGCTCGCCTGCCACGTGTTGCGGACCTGGCCGTCGCCGTCGATGAAGAAGAGCTCGAGGCGGCCGTCGCGGTTCTTCGCGACGTCGAGGCGACGCGCGCGCACGCCGAGGCTCTCGAGGCCGTTCCACTGGCCGTTCGGCGTCGTCTGCCAGTCGTGCCACACGATGCCGATCGGATCGCGGAAGAACACCTCGAGGCGGCCGTCGGCGTTGCTGCCGACCTTCACCTCGATGGCCTTGCCCGCGAGCTTCTCCGCTCCGTGCCAGTCGCCGTTCGCCTCGGTCTGCCAGTCGTGCAGGAGCGAGCCGTCGCCCGTCGCGTAGAAGACCTCGAGCGTGCCGTCCTGGTTGCGGCCGACGTCGACGGCCGTGCACGCGCCGCCGCAGGTCGCGTCGCTGCACAAGCGCTCGGCGCCGTGCCAGTCGCCGTTCGCGGCGAGCTGCCAGTCGTGCACGAGGTGTCCGTGCTCGTCGATGTAGAAGACCTCGAGGCGACCGTCCTGGTTCGACGCCACCGACACGGTCTGCGCCTTGACGCGCGCGCCCTGCTTGGACTCGCCGTCCACCGTGAGCGCCGCAGCGCCCGTCCACTTGCCGCCCGCGGTCTTCTGCCAGTCGTGGAAGAGCTCGCCGTCCGGAGAGATCCAGAACGCCTCGAGCCGTCCGTCTGCGTTCACGCCCGTCGCGACGTGCACGGCCTTCTGCGCCAGCGTCTCTTCGTTGGCCCAGAGGCCGTTCGGGCTCTTCTGCCAGTTGTGACGGAGCGAGCCGTCCTTGCTGACATAGAACACCTCGAGGCGACCATCGCGGTTCAGGCCGATGGAGATGGTCCGTTTCGTCGTCATGGCAGGGCCTCCTTGGACACTCCTTGTCGCAAATGGCCGGTGCCCACGCAAGGCGCGCGCACACCCACGAAGGGGGGCCAATCCACGACGGTGGCGCTTGGTCTATCCTCGCGATGGTGAGCGAAGGCTCCACGGCGGGAGAGCGCGAACGGCGCGCACGGACACGCGATGCGTCCACGTCGTCGTCGTCGTCGTCCATCGAGTCGAGCGAGACCGAGGCGCGCGCCGAGCGACAAGAGCTCCACCGCGCGCGCAGCGGCATGACGATGATGATCGTCGCGTGGCTCGGCACGCTCCCGGCGGACTTCACCTACGCGTGGCTGCTCGGCGTGGACGCGACGGTGCCGATCCTCGTCACGCGCGGCGTGGGCTTCGTGATCGTGATCGCGATGTGGGCGCGCTTCCGCGCCGTGAGCGAGATGACGGCGCGCGAGCTCTCGCTCCATCGCTACGCGCTGGTGGGCACCGGCATGGGCGCGCTCGCGATCGAGTCGACGTTCCTCGCGGGCTTCCACAGTCACATCGCGACGGGCGCGATCCTCATCGGCGCGGCGCTCGGCGTGTTCCCGCAGCGGTGGCGCGATCACCTGCGCCTCGCGACGTTCACGGCGCTGATCTATCCGGCGATCGTGCTCGGGATCACGCTCGCGGGCGGCCCATCGCACGAGCAGCTCTCCGATCCGCTCGCGGTCTTCGAGCTCGCGCTGCACGTCACGCTGATCGCGATCTCGGTCGCGATCGCCGTCGTCATCAGCCACCTCTCGTGGTCGCTTCGGCGCGAGTCGTTCGAGAACAAGCGCATCGGTCAGTACCGACTGCGTCGTCGCCTCGGCCGCGGCGGCATGGGCGAGGTGTGGGCCGCGCACCACAAGGGCCTGCGGCGCGACGTCGCCGTGAAGATGCTCGAGGGCAGTGAGGCCGATCCGATCGCGCGCGAGCGCTTCGAGCGCGAGGTGCGCGCGACGTGCGAGCTCGTGCATCCGCACACGGTGCGGGTCTTCGACTACGGCGCGAGCGACGACGGCGTCCTCTACTACGCGATGGAGCTGCTCGAGGGCGAGCACCTCGGCGCGCTCGTCCGGAGGGACGGTGCGCTCAGCCCCGAGCGCGCCGTGTTCCTCGTGGAGCAAGCGGCGCGCGCCCTCGGCGAGGCGCACGACAAGGGCATCGTCCACCGCGACGTGAAGCCGGAGAACCTGTTCGTGAGCGACTCGGGCGGTGAGGCGGACTTCGTGAAGGTCATCGACTTCGGGATCGCGCGCGACGTGTCCGAGTCGGGCAGCGCGCTCACGCGCACGGGCGCGATCGCGGGCACGGCCTCGACCGTCTCGCCCGAGGTCGTCGCGGGCAAGAGCGCGGGCCCAGCGGCCGACGTCTACGGTCTGGGCGCGGTCCTCTACTTCGCGCTCACGGGGCGCCACCCGTTCGAGCGCGAGAACCGCGAGGCCACGCTGCGCGCGCACCTCACCGAGCGCGTCGTGCCTCCGAGCGAGCTCGCGACCAAGCCGATCCCCGCCGATCTCGAGGCCATCGTGATGCGCTGCCTCGAGAAAGAGCCCGAGGCTCGCTACGCCGACGCGCGCACGCTCGCGTCCGCGCTCGCCGCCTCGAGCGTGGCGGGCCGCTACCGAGCGTCGCTCGCGCCGCGTCGTCCGCCGTCTCCGCCTGCGGAGGAGCAGATCACCGAGGAGCTACGCGCGCCGCGCGCCATCGAGCCCCAGCCTCGCATCGACGCGTGACGCGCCCGCCGCGATTGGTGATCCTGTCGGCGCGCATGCTGTCTCCTCCTCGTCTCCACTCGGTCCTCGCGCGCCTCGTGCGCTTCGTTCGTGGGCTCGCGCTCGTCGTGGTGCCCGTCGCGGTGCTCCTCGGGCTCGTCGCCATCGGACATGCCCCCCACGCCCTTGCCCAGTTCACCGGCGGCAGCGTCGGTGGTGGCGATTGGGGCGGGGGCGGAGGAGGCGGCGGCGGAGGTGGCGGCGGCAGCAGCAGCGACTCGGACGGCGGTGACGTCTTCGCGCTGCTCGAGCTGATCTTCATCCTCTTCCGCATCCATCCGCTGCTCGGCGTCGCTGGCATCGTCGCGCTGCTGGCGTTCGGCATCCTCCGCGCGCAGATGGAGAACCGCGGGCACAACGACGCGGGCAGCGTCGGCAGCGCCGTTCCCTCGCCGACCAACCGCACGTGGATGCAGGCCGACATCACCGAGGTGCGGATCGCGCTCCACGGAGAGGCGCGCGCGTTCCTCCAGCGCGAGCTGATGGATCAGGGCCGTCGCGCGAACACGCGCACCAAGGCGGGCCTGCTCTCGCTCCTTCACGTGGTGGTGCGCGCGCTCAAGCAGAGCGAGGCCGCGTGGGTCTACGCGGGCGCGAAGAACTTCCACCCGATGTCGACGGTGCTCGCGCAGGCCTCGTTCACGAAGCTCGCGAACGATGCGCGCGCGATGTTCACGCACGAGCTGATCCGCAAAGACGCGAGCGGCGTGGTTCGCGAGGGGCAGGGCCACGGCATCGTGCGATCGCGCGAGCGCGAGGGAGACGGCGTGATCGTCGTCACGATGATCGTCGCCGCGAGCCGAGAGATCGTGGACTTCCAGGCCACGAGCCGTGCCGAGATCCACAAGGTGCTCGACGACCTCCGCGCGATGACGGTAGAGAGCCTGATCGCGCTCGAGATCTCGTGGTTGCCCGCGGACGAGGGCGATCTGATGAGCACGGCCACGCTCGAGACGCTCCACCCCGACATGAAGAAGCTGCCCGGCGTGATCGGCGGCCGGCTCATCTGCTCGTACTGCAGCGGCCCCTACGCCGCCGAGCTCCCCAAGTGCCCCCACTGCGGCGCCCCGTCACCCAGCGGGGCAGTCATGGGGTCGCATGCGTGATCGACCGAACACAACGTGGCGCCGGTGCCGGTGAAGCAGTGCGCGCTGGCCACGTGGGTCGCGCTCAGCGTCGCCGCCTGCGGCCAAACCCACCAGACCGTGGGTGGAGTGGACGTCGATCGCAGGCTCCAGTCGCTGACCGAGGCGGAGTGGCAGGCGTTGTGCCGCTGGCGCTTCTCGCTTCGAACCGACGGCGAGCTCACGACCTACTGGTGCGGCGCCGACAACCTGCCAGCGAGCGAAGAACCGAGCGACTTCCCGAAGGCCATTCACCACTGGGCCGTGAACAGCTGCGTGTTTCGGAACTCGGCATGGGATTCGTGCGACGAGCCTTGCCCGCGAACCGTCCAGCAGTTCGTCGACTGCACGCTGGCCGAAGACGAAGCGCAGTGCTTCAACCTCGAATGTCCGTGAGGCTGGGTCCAGGATCCGGCGCGTGCCTGGCGCCGACCGATCATCGTCCCTGCCGATTGACGAGCGATCGCGCGGCGTCACGGTCCGCGCCGCGATGCCGGCGAGCTCGAGCGATCGGCAGAGAGCGCTCAGCGCGGAGCACTCGCGGATACGCGCATCGACGGCTTCGGCGCTCATGTCGATGACCGCGGTTCGTCGCGCCTCGCGCGCGCGCCGCGTCATGTCGCGACGGCCTTCGTCGCTGTCCATCGCGAGAGCGCTCAGGCGCGCGCACTCGCGCAGTCGCTCGTCGATCGCGTCACGCATCTTCGCCATCCTCCCCGAGCGCGGCGAGGTCCGCGAGATCCTGGGGCCGACCCGCCAGGCGCTTCATCGTGGTCAGCCCCGCGCGCGAGACGACACTCACCCGTCGGTCCCGCCACGTGCGGCTTGGAGCGACCAGCACGTCGATGTCCTTCGTCGCGCGCGGATGTCCGTGCACCGCGAGCGCCAAGGCGCCGCAGATCGCGTACTCGATCTGGCTCGCGTCCAGAGCGGCGGTGACCGCATCGAGCTCGGCCTGGAGGTCGAACGTCGCCATCGCGGCCACGATACCAGGCCCGCTCGGGCCATCGACCACGGTGCACAGCCCTGATCGCGTTCGGGATCTCGTGGTCGACCGCAGACGAGCGCGTTCTGAGCCGTTTCAGGCTTGTTCAGGCTCTTTCAGGCGTGAAGCGCGAGGCCCTGGCGTACTCCTTTCACGCCGCGTCGTGCGCGGCTCGAAAGGGGTCTTCATGCATCGCTTCGTCCCTCGTCTGCTCGGCTTCCTCGCGGGTTTGGCCTGTCTCTTTCTCGGCGCGGCATCCCGAGCCTCGGCCCAGGCGCCCGAGATCATCGCGGACGAGACGTACTCGTTCTACACGGCGCGCGACGAGCGGACCGTTCAGGAGGGAACGGCGCGACACGTGACCTGGATGCTGCACGTCAGCTTTCGGGCGTTCTCGTCCGCGGCGATCCCGCGCGACAGCATGCTTCGCTACGAGCTCCGTCAGGGCACGCGTCGCCTCGCGGGCACGCGATGCCGACCCTGGATCGACGGATCCATCGTCCAGGCCAGCGATTGCTACGACAGCGAGACGCAGATCCGCGAGACCGGCGAGCTCACCGTCGTGTGGTTCTTCATCAACGGCGACGATGATCGCGAGACCCAGATCGCGAGCCACGCGATCACGGTGCGCGAGCTACCCATCTACACCCGTGCCCTGCCGCCGGTCGCGTCCGAGCCTCACATCATCGTGGATCGACACAACGACGTGCTCAGCGCGTTCGTCTTCCAAGGCACCGTGCCGCCCGCGCAGGTGCCGGAGTTCTCGTACCGATCGAGCAACCTGTTCCTGCAGTTCAACGCGGCCACCGACGCGGGGGACGCCCTCCACAACTCGAGCGTTCGGTGTCGCGTGAACGGAGCGCGCGTCGAGATCCCGGACGCCCGCATCTTCGGGCGCGCGAACACGGAGGAGATCGACAACGCGTGGACGCCCGTCGCCGGCGCCACCGTCCCCAACGAGGCCGCGCGTGAGGAGTACGTGCGCTTCCGACGCTACGTGCTCGTCCTGCCGCTGATGGTCCCGCCGCTCCCGGCCGACCAGTACACGATCGCGAACCGCACGACGATGGCGCCCGGTGCGTGGGAGTGTGACGTCCGGAGCGACACTCAGGTCACGCTTCGAACCTTCCGCTGGACGGTCGCCGCAGACGGCCTGATCGTCGCGCACGCGGAGGAGACCGAGGGAGGTCTTCGCTTGCCTGCGGGTGTGCACTTCGTCGAGTCCGTGTTCCCCGCCGAGGCCGTGCTGGACACGCGCACCGATCCGTCGGCCGTCTCCCGTGCGCTCTTCGGTCGTGGCTTCCGAAGCGCGGCGGCGCGCGCTCTCGTGGTCCCCTCGATCGGTGTCGCGTACCCCACGCCGCCTCGCGCTGCCGCCGGCCGCACCGGTCGTTCGCGTCGGTGACCTGGCGCTACGCCGAGCTCGCTCGACGGACGGCGAGGGCGTCGGTGACGACGCGATCGGAGTCGCGCACTTGGGCCAGGAGGAAGTGCGCGAGCGCCTCTTCGCGATCGGTCTCGGACAGGTCGCCGTGTCTGCCCTGCGTCGCGGTGTAGAGCGTGATCGCCGAGGCCACCGAGACGTTGAGGCTCTCGACGAAGCCCACCATCGGGATGCGGTAGATGCCGGCCGCGCGCTGGCGGAACACGTCGGACACGCCGCGGTGCTCGTTGCCCACCACGATCGCGGCCTTCGGGACGCGCGCGAGATCTTCGGGGCGCAGCGTGCCCTCCATCGCTGCCACGTACACGCCGAAGCCGCGCGCCTCGAGCGCGTCGCAGCAGGACTCCGCGTCTTCGAACGCGCGATGGAGCAGCCAGCGCTCGGTGCCGCGGCTCACGTGCGACGAGAACGCGAACGGCCAGCGTCCGCGCACCGTCTGCACCTCGTGGCAACCGAACGCGTCGCACGAGCGGAGCACCGCGGCGCCGTTGTGCGGATCGCTCAGGCCGTCGAGCACCGTGATGAGCGAGCCCGTGCGTCGCGAGAGCACGCCCTCGAAGCGCGCGAGGCGATCGGCCGTGACCATCGGCGAGAGGATCTCCACGATGTCTCGCGCTGGGTGCTCGAGCGGCGGTGTGGGGCCGAGCTCCTCGACCTCGGGGACGTCACGCTTCACGGGGCCGCGTTTTGCCCTACGATCGCGCTCGTGCCCACCCTCCCGCAGCGCATCACGCGACAGATCAGCTCCGGCGTGGCCGCCACCGTCGATCAAGCGCTGAGCAAGGTCATCTTCGGACGCAGCGAGAGCTCGCGCGAGGCCTCACCCGCCGAGTCGCTCGGGCCTCGCGAGCGCGTAGAGCGCCTCGCGCAGATCGAGGCGCTCTACGCGCCGTACATCGCGAGCCCGGACGCGTTCTTTCCCGTCGTGACGCCCGCGCGCATCGAGCGAGAGGCCGTGCGCGACATGGGCGACAACGGCGAGGTCGTCGATCTGAGCTGGCCCACGCCGCTCGCGCCGCTCCACCTCGACGACGCGCTCACGAAGCGCCTGCGCGCGCGCGCTGTCGCCAACGAGATCGCGCACGCGCGCGCCTTCCTCCACAAGGACAAGCCGCGCACCGCGATCATCTTGCTGCACGGCTACCTCGGCGGAGACACGCGCGTCGAAGAGCGCGCGTTCCCCGTGAAGTGGCTCTTCGATCGCGGCCTCGACGTCGTGCTCGGCCTCATGCCGCATCACGGAAAGCGCGGCGTGCGCGGCAAGCGTCCGCTGCTCCCTGCGAGCGATCCGCGCCTCACGATCGAGGGCTTTCGTCACGGCATCGTCGATCTTCGCTCGCTCGTGCAGTGGCTGCGATCGCGCGGCAGCAACGTCGTCGGCGCGATGGGCATGAGCCTCGGCGGCTACACCACGGCGCTGCTCTCCACCGTCGAGCCGCTCGACTTCGCGTTCCCGATGATCCCGCTCGCGTCGATCGCGGACTTCGCGCGAGAGAGCAACCGCCTCATCGGCACGGCAACACAGCAGCGCGAGCAGCACGACGCGCTCGAACGCGCGTACGCAGCGGTGAGCCCGCTCTCTCGTCCGTCGCTCGTGAAGCCCGAGAACGTGCTCGTGCTCGCGGGCGAGGCCGACCGCATCACGCCGATCGCGCACGCCGAGAAGCTCTCCGCGCACATGGGCGGCAAGCTGATCGCGTTCCACGGAGGACACATCCTCCAGGCCGGCCGCGACGAAGGCTTCCGCGAGATCGCCCGCCTCCTCGGAGCCCGAGGCTGGCTCGACCCCCGCTGACCTAAGGGGCGTCCATTCCCGCGTCAGGCCCGCCGCTGTCGGTGCGAAGGGATCCCGAGGGTGTGCCCGGACAGAACTCGCACGAGCTCGACGGCAGACCCCGCGGGCCGCTGCCTCCCCACCGGCACAGCACGACGCCGTCGATGCATCGACAGTCCTCGAAGCCTTCGTGCCGGTTGTCGGGCATCGCGAAGTTGCAGCAGTACGGTCCCGTCCACTCGACGCCGAGCGCGATCGGGACGTCGGGTGGGAGATCGCAGGCCACGGAGCACGTCGAGCCGTAGTCTCGGTACTCGCACGTCTCCTCGTTCCTCAGGCTCACCGTCATGAGAGGCGCGTCCGCGTCCACTGCGGGTGCGTCGGGTCCTGAGTCGGGCCCCGTGTCGCTGACGCCGAGTCCCGTGTCCGTGCGGTACGAGCCCGAGGGTGTGCCGGGACAGAACTCGCACGTGCTTCGAGGGAGCAGGCGCATGCTGCCGATGCCGCTACGTGGGCACACGACCGTCCCGTCTTCGCAGCGGCAGTCGTCGAACGATTCTCGGGGCTCACCGATGCCGGGCGGAAACGTGCAGCAGTAGGGACCGCTCCATCGCACGGTCAGCGAGAAGGGCACATCGGGATCGAGGTCGCACGCCACCTCGCACGTCGATCCGTAGTCGCGATACGGGCAGTCGCCTGCCAACTGCACGGGCTCGTCCGGCGGTACGTCTTCATGCGTGTTCGGACAGCCGATCAACGCGAGTGCCATCACGCCCAGTGACAGCATCCCCAGCGAGAGCATCCCCAGTCGAAGCATCCGATGAGGATGACCGGCCGAGCCGATTCGACGCAACCGCGCGCCACGTGTCGAGCGGTCACGCACCGGCGTCAGGCTGCTCTGGTGCGTCTGCCCCAGCGGCACCGCTCGCGTCTGTCGACGCGTCGTCGATGCCCGCGTCGTCCCTCGTGTCGCGGATCGCAGCGTCCCATTCGTAGATGGAGCCCGAGGGTGTGCCCGGACAGAATTCACACGTGCTCGACGGCAGGAAGCGCGGGCCCGGGGCGCCGTTCGAACACACGACCGTCCAGTTCTCACAGCGGCAGTCAGTGAACGACTGCTCGGGGCCCGAGAACGTGCAGCAGTAGGGATCGCTCCAGCGCACGGTCAACGTGACGGGCACGTCGGGGTCGACGTCGCACGGCACCGCACACGTCGTTCCGTAGTCGCGGTACGCGCAATCGGCTCGCAAGCGCGTGGCGACATGCGCGTTCGTGCAGCCGATCGACGCGAGCGCGATCAACCCCAGCGAGAGCATCCCCAGTCGAAGGATCGCACTTCGCGAGACCACGTCGTTCAGTTCGCTCATGGGCCCGCGTCGAACGTGTACGCATCGGGCGGTCCGCTCGGCTCGATGCCGCAGAGATCGCACCAGGTCTGCGGAATGGCGTACTCCCGTCCGTCTCCGAGGCCGGGCGACAAGCACTGGATCAAGCCACCCACGCAGCGGCAGTTCGTGAAGTGCGTGTCGTCGTATCCGAAGTGAAGATCCTCGCAGCAGTAGGGAGACGACCACTCGATGAAGAGCTCGATCGGGACCTCCGGCGCGTCCGTGCACTCGACACGGCACTGCGCACCGAAGTGGTACGCGCAGGACGCGTGACGCACGAGGGGCGGCGCGTCTGCTGCCGTGTCGAGGCTCTCGACGGGCACGTCAGGCATGGGCTCATGCGCGTCTGGTGTCGCGGCATCGATGCCCTCGGGCTCGCCCGCGTCGTCGTCGAGCGTGTGACTCCCGCCGCCGCAGCCGAGCATCGCGATCGCCATCAACCCGAGTGACAGCGTCCCCAGCGGCATCCCCAGTCGAAGCATCCATCGAGGATGACTCGTGGCACCGCGTTGCGGCAAGACACGCGACACCACGCTCAGCGCTCGGTGAAACCGCGAGTCCGCGGTGCGCGGTCCGTGCACATCAGCGGGGAGCGCGTTCGCCGAGGCGCACGCCGATCACGAGCGTGCCGCCCATGAAGTTCTGGCCTGCGAGGAAGAAAGGATCGCCGGGCGGCGCCACGATCTCGAGGAGCGGGAGGTAGTCCTGCTGCTCGGGGCGGTTGATCGAGACGCGCACGCGGTAGCGGCCTTCGGGCGTCACGGAGTCGAGCGCGAGCTGGAGCACGCGGCCGTTCGGCAGCGGCACGTTCTGCGGCTGGCCGACCACGAGGCGGATCGACGGGCGCGCGAGCAGCTGCATCGAGTGGAACGCGTTGAACGGCGGCTGCCGCAGCGCCTGCATGCTCGAGAGCGCGGGATCGATCTCGCCCGGTGACTCGCTCGCGAGGATCACGAACACCTCGCCCGCGACCTCGTTCGGTACCACGCGCTGCGCGGGGCCCGGACCCGTGGTCACCTGCGGCTGCGGCGCGCGCGAGGGCTGCGCGCTCACCGGGGCGACCGCGAGCAGGCTCGCGATCGTCACGATCGAGGCGAGAGGCCGAACGAGGTGGGCGCGAGAGTGGTTCATCGTCGTGCGGATCAGAGGTTCGCGGTGTCGTCGCCTTCGGGAGCCGGCCCGTCGTCGCTCGTGTCGTCGGTCTCGACGGCCTTGTCGGCCTCGTCTGCGAGCCACACCACCGCGTAGCGCGAGCCCTCGGTGCCCTCGACGGAGAACACGGTGCCGACGTTCGCGCCGAAGTCGACCGCGATCACCTCGGTGCGGTGGAGCTGCTCTTCGACGACCGGATCGTAGACGGGCGTGGTCGTCGCGACGGTGGCCGGCGGCTCCGTCGTCGGATCGATCCCCGTGTTGGGGCCCGTGTCGGTGGGTCCGAGGAACGCGATCGCTGCCGCGGCTGCGGCCGCGAGCCCGCTCACGACCATGATGATCGAGCGACGCTGACGCACCTGTCGCTCACGACGCAGCGTCTCTTCGTCACGAACCGCGGCCGTGCGATCGATGCGCTGGAGCAGGCCCGGCGGGGCGCTCTCGGCGCGCTCGGCCGCGCGCTCGGTGGGTCGCGAGTCTTCGCGTCCGCTGCGGTCGGTGGACTTGTCGCTGAGGCCGCCCTCGATCACGCGGAGCGCGGGGCGCGACGGCGCGATGATCTTGGGCGCGCTCACGCGTCCGTCCGTCTCGGTGCTCGAGGCACCCTCGATGCGGGCCGCGATCTGCGCCCAGGCGGCGTCGGCGTCGATCGGATCGCTCTCGTCCGACGTGGCCGCGCGGATCAGCGCGCGCACCTCGCCGAGGCCCTCGAGCTTCACGCGCGTGCCCGAGATACCGCGCGCGTCGCGCTTCTTCTCGGACTCGATCAGCGTCGCGATCTCCTCGGGCGAGAGATCGCCGTCGAAGAGACGATGGATGTCCCGATCGCTGCCGTCGCCATTCTGTGAGGGAGGGGGCATGGTCATTCCTCGATCTCGAGGTCTCCGTCGACGTAGGCCTTGAGGGCCTCCTGCATCTTCTTTCGCGCGTGGAAGAGGCGGCTCATGATCGTGCCCTTCGGCACGTCGAGCGCTTCGGCCATCTCCTCGTAGGACATGCCCTCGATCTCGCGCAGGAGGATCACCTGTCGGTGGTACTCCGGCAGCTCCGCGAGGGCGACCTGCACCTTCTCGAGCAGCTCGCGACGAATCACGGCCTTGCGCGGGTTCTCGTCGAGCATGCGCGCCACGATCGCATCGTCGCCGGGCTCCTGGCTGTCACGCCGGAAGCTGTCGTCGAACTCGACGGGCTTGGCGGTCTTGCGCCGCCTCAGCTGATCGATCGCGAGGTTCATGACGATGCGATAGAGCCAGGTGTAGAAGGACGAGCTCCCCTGGAAGTTGGGGAGGTGGCGGTGCACCTTGACGAAGCCCTCCTGCACGCAGTCGAGGGCATCGTGTCGGTTCTTGAGGACGCCGAACGCCACCGCGTAGACACGCTTGTGGTAGCGGTCGAACAGCTGGCGGAACGCGGCGTGGTCCCCGCCTTGTGCCTTTCGCACGAGCTCCGCGTCGACCTCGCGATCGTCGGGGCCGTGGTGGAGGACGCGCGCGTCGTCGGGGACGAGGTCGTCGAGCAAGAGCTCGCTGACGCTGCGATCCTCGACCGACGGCTCCTCGCGATCCGGCGACGAGGCATCGTCTCCGTCGAGCGCGGTCGGCTGGCTGGGCGGCTCCGGCGGGTCATCCGAGCCGTGAGACGCCTCGGAACCGGCCCCATTCAAAGGATTTTCGCGTTCCTCGTCGGGCGTCTTCCGGCTCCGCGAGCGTCGCGCATCCTTGCCGGATCCCGCCGCCTCGACCTTCGTCGACGTCGGCCGTCCGGCCGATTCGCGGGGGGACTCGGGCATCGCCGGACCTTTGTACCACACACGACCCACGCGCCCGCCCGTGAGCGCGCGGTTCGGGTGGGCCGCCTGATCGCGACACTGTACATACGGCACCCATGGAGAGCCGCCTCGATCTCACGACGCTGAACGAGCCGCAGGTCGAGGCCGTGCTGCACGGTCCCGGCCCGCTCGTCGTGTTCGCGGGCGCGGGGTCGGGCAAGACGCGCGTCATCGTCCACCGCATCGCGCACCTCGTGATGGATCACGGCATCCCGCCCTGGCGCATCCTCGCGGTGACGTTCACCAACCGCGCGGCGGGCGAGATGAAGGAGCGCCTCGAGCGCCTCGTGCCCGGCGCGGCGCGTGATCTCGCCGTGGGCACGTTCCACTCGACGTGCGCGCGGCTCCTGCGTCGCCACTCGGCGGACCTGCGCCTCTCGCGCGACTTCGCCATCTACGACGACGGCGATCAGAAGGCGATGATCTCGCGCGTCTTGAAGGACCTCTCGCTCGACGAGAAGCGCATCCCGCCGAAGATGGTCGCGTCGATCATCAACCAAGCGAAGAACGAGATGCAGGGCCCCGAGGACGTGCCGCTCACGGGCCTCGACGCCGAGCGCATCCGCGAGGTCTTCCGCGAGTACGAGAAGCGCATGGCGAAGGCCAACGCGCTCGACTTCGGCGACCTCATCTACCAGATGGTGCGCGCGCTCGAGGCGAACGAGGCGCTGCGCATGTCGCTCGCGGGGCGCTTCGCGCACATCCTCGTCGACGAGTTCCAGGACACCAACCACGCGCAGTTCCGCCTCGTGCGCGCGCTCGCGTCGGTGCATCGCAACCTCGTCGTGGTCGGCGACGACGATCAGTCGATCTACCGATGGCGAGGGGCCGATCGCAGGAACATCCTCGACTTCCGCCGCTACTTCCCCGACGCGCAGATCGTGAAGCTCGAGCAGAACTACCGCTCGACCAAGCGCATCCTCCGCGTGGCCCACGCGGTGATCGAGAAGAACCTCGATCGCGAGCCCAAGCAGCTGTGGACCGACAACCCCGACGGCTCGAAGATCAAGGTGCTGCGCTGCGGCTCCGAGCGCGACGAGGCCGAGATCGTCGTGCGCGCCGCGCGTGAGCAGGTGAGCGCGGGCAAGCCGCTGCGCTCGCTCGCCGTGTTCTATCGAATCCACGCGCAGTCGCGCGTGCTCGAAGAAGCGCTCCGCACCGCGCGCATCGCGTACCGAGTCGTCGGTGGCGTGCGCTTCTACGATCGCGCGGAGGTGAAGGATCTGCTCGCGTACCTCCGCCTCGTCGCCAACCCCGAGGACGACGTGTCGTTCCTCCGCGTGGTGAACGTGCCCACGCGCGGTGTGGGCAAGACGTCGATCGATCGCCTGCTCGACGACGCCGCGACGCAGGGCACCGGCGTGTGGGCCGCGGCCAAGCGCGCGGCCGAGGGCAAGAGCGGCTCGGCGATCGGACGCTTCGTCGAGATCGTGGAGACGCTGCGTGAGAAGGCGCCCGCGCTCCTCGCAGCGGCCGCCGCAGACGCACCCAAGCGCGACGCGCTCGGCCTCGCGGACTTCGCGCGTCTCGTGCTCGAGCTGAGCGGCTACGAGAAGTCGCTCAAGGACGAGAACACCGCGGAGAGCGACGCGCGCCTCGAGAACCTCGCGTCGCTGGTGGGCTCGATGCAGGAATTCGAGGATGCCGATGGTGACGATCGACCGAGCGTCACGGCTCCCTCGCTCGCGACGCCCGACGACGTGCCGGGCGACAGGCCCGGTCTGCTCACGCGCTTCCTCGAGACCGTCACGCTGCAGAGCGAGCCCGAGCAGACCGGCGGTGATCCCAAGGATCAGGTCACGCTGATGACGGTGCACGCGGCCAAGGGCCTCGAGTTCCCGCGCGTCGTCGTGGTCGGCCTCGAGGAGCAGCTCTTTCCATTCCGCGGCGTGAACGACGGCGACGGCCCCGAAGAGCTCGAGGAGGAGCGTCGCCTCGCGTACGTGGCGTTCACGCGCGCGGAGCAGTCGCTCACGCTGACGTGGGCCACGAGTCGCTACGTGTTCGGCAACCTGCGGCTCGGGACGATCTCGCGCTTCCTCGACGAGCTCCCGCTGCAGGACATCGAGCAGCGCGGTGAGGGCACGAGCACGCGGCCGTTCACCGAGTCGCCCTACGGCGCGCGCAGCTCGAGCTACGGCGGCTACGGCGGTCAGTTCGGCGCGGGCAGCGGATCGAGCGGCGGCTCGGGGTACCCCGCGTCGGGATCGGGTGCGTCGAGCTACGACAAGGGCTCGATGCCGCGCGAAGGATCGCTCGGCTACGGCGACGGCTTCACGCGCCGCTCCCTCCACGGCGCTGCCACGTTCAAGCAGGAAGCCCCGAAAGAGAAGGAGATCGCGGGCTTCAAGAAGGGCATGAAGGTGCGCCACGTGCGCTACGGCGTGGGCAAGGTCCACAGCGTCGAGGGCGGCGTGCAGCCGACCGTCACCGTCGACTTTCCCGGCCACGGCACGAAGCAGATCGTCGCGAAGTACCTCGAGCCCGCCTGAGCACCGCGGGTCGGCGCAGCGGACCGATCGCGACGCGGGACGATCCGAGACGGCCTGCCTGGATCACTCGAGCGCCTGCTCGATCTCCTCCATGGTCATCGGCAGCACTCCCCTGCTTCCGTGTCGCTGGACGACGGTGACGAAGACCTGTCGGCCCGCAACTTCGAGCCACCGTGGCGAGACGCGCGTACCAGCTCGCGGCAACACCACCATTCCAGTGACGACGTGTTCGGAGCTCACGGCGAGTGCTCGACGCTTTCCGCGTCCGCGCGGCGGGGCATCCGGGCGATCGGTCTGCGCGCGCCACGCTGCGTGATGCTCTCCGCCATGCGCTCCGCGAGGCTCGGGCGCGAAGTGTTCGACGGAGCCCTGGACCTGACGAAAGGGGTGGTCCGGATCTGCAGGATCGATGGCCCCCTTGAGCTCCACGAAGCACGTGCCCACAGCGGACGACTCGGTGATGAGGACGCCGTCCGAACGCTCGCCGCTCGTGATGAGAGCGTCATCGTCGAGGAGGTGCAGCGCGAAGGGCTCCGCACTCACGACCTCGAGCGTGAGTCCGCCCTTCCGTTCGCGGAGACGGCCACGCCAGGCGCGGCCTTCGCAGACGACATCGTTCGGGCACTCGGCCAACGCTTTCATTGGGGTGGCCCCGCCTTCTTGACGATCCGCGCGAGTTGTAGCGACAGATCATCAGCCACCTCAGCGAGCGCTCGCTCATCGATGACTCCTTCGTCGTCGACGATGTCCGTCACTCCGCCATCGGATCGCAGATGGTAGGCAGCGACATCGTCTGAGCGGAGTCGAATACCCGGATCGATCTCGTCGCTCATCACGCCGGGAGGGAGCTTCGAGGCCTTGAGCAGGTTGTTGATGGTGTAGAGCACGGTGAGGGAGTGGGTCGTGACGACGATGCGGATGCCTCGCTTCACCAGATAGGCGAGCACCTCGACGACGGCGCGCTCGGCGGCCGGATGGAGGTGGATCTCGGGTTCCTCGACGTAGAGCGTGAAGTCCTGTGCGAGCTCCCCGCGAGCGCGGAGCGTGAACAGCACCTGGGGAATCACGGACAGGGGCCAGTTGGCCCGCTGGCCTGACGACGCCATGTCGAAGTCGATCTGACGGCGCACTCCTCCTGAGTCGGCGAACGACCAGCGCCACGCGTTGCCGCGGAGTCGTGCCTCGCCCGCGAGCGGTTCGAGCAGGTGCTCACGCACCCAACGGCCTTGGGCCGTATCCGGCTTTCCGTCGTCCCAATCCGCCTGGATGCGGCCCGCGATCTCCATCGTCTGCGCGAAGGTCTCGAGGAGTAGCGGCGCACTCATGACACGCAGGCTGTTCGGTCCGAGTTGCATGGCGTAAAGAAGTCGCTCGGTAGGGATGAAGGCACTGGCGAACGGGGGGTCCGAGCGCTCGTCCCGCAGCTCCTCGACGAGCTCGCGAAGCGCCTTGCCAGGGAGGACCTGGGACGTGGCGGACTGAATGTTGAGCCTGAAGTCGC
This sequence comes from uncultured Sandaracinaceae bacterium, assembly GCA_964502175.1. Classification (GTDB taxonomy): domain Bacteria; phylum Myxococcota_A; class Polyangia; order Polyangiales; family Sandaracinaceae; genus JAFLCL01. The sequence goes on along the minus strand of CAZCVE010000019.1, from coordinate 108,537 downwards.
GCTGTTTCGCGTGGACTCCCGTCGCCGCGAGGTTGCCGCGCCAGCGAATCGCCACGGAGGGTACGGTCAGTCGAGCGAAGCTGCGGTGGGAGCTCCGCATGCCGTCGACGATGCGGCGCACGATCTTCTCGGGCGCCGATTCGTTCTCCTTCAGCCGACGAGAGGCGACATCGAACTGGACCAGCTGCGGCAGGCCACGGAAGAAGTAGAGCATCTGAGCGAGCAGCGACTTGCCGGTGCCCTGTCGACCCACGAGCACCGTCAAGGGGCGAATGGCGACGTCGCAGGTTCCGAGCGGGCCCAGGTGCCCGGCGGTGATCGAGAAGACCTCGCTGAGGCTGGCGCGCTTCGAGCGCGCACTCTTTTTCGCGGCCATCGGCGCAGCGTCGCACGGGGGTCTGGCGGGCTCAAAGAAGCGAAGCGGTAGACGCTCGATGGCTGAGAAGATCGAGTCTGGCGGTCGAGTGAGGGAGTTCGCGGCTCGCCTCGACGTACGCTCCGCGATGCGCGCGCGTGGTCTGGTTCCGGGCCTCCTCGTGATCGGCCTGGCGATCGTGCCCCTCGTGGCGCTCGCGTCGAAGGACGGTCGGCTCGCGCCGCGCGCCGCGCTCGTGCGATCGCTCCCGCCGGGGCTCTGGTTCGTCGACGGACACTACGAGTCCCACGCGCTCGAGTCGGAGCCCGAGGCGCCGCGCTTCGCGGTGGTCACGGCGATCACCACCAGCCCGACGGCCGCCGAGGCCGCGTCGCGACGCGCGCATGCGGCGGGCACGCTCGATCACGGCTACCCGTGGGTGGTCACCACGCGCGATCTCCCGATCGAGGGCACGCCGCCGGATCGCATCGCCGTCGTCGCGGGCCTCTACGTCGATCGCGCGGCTGCGGAGGGCCTGGTGCTGCGCGTGCCGCATGCGCGGATCGTCGCGATCTCCGAGACGCAGCACACGCCGGTGTGGGGCGATCGCGGCGAGGAAGAGCGCCTGTGGGTCGTGCAGATCGATCCACGTCGTGACGCCGAGGCCGTGCCGCGCGCGGCCTTCGACGCGGTCGAGCGCGACCTCGCGGATGGCGCGTTCGAGACCGAGGCGAGCTACCGCGCCGCGTTCGACGCCGCCGTCGCCGCGCTGCCTCGCTGCACGGCACGACGAGGCTCGATCTACGTGACGCGCGCGAGCGATCACTACTACGTCTCCGAGCGTCGCTGGGCGCCAGCGCGCTGCGGGGCGCGTGAGGCGGTGGTGCCCGTCGAGCGCACGATGCGCGAGTCGATCTTCGAGTACCGACAGAACGAGACGCGCGTGCACCAGGTCACTGCGGTCTCGTGCGACACCCCCGGCATCGACGTGTGGCGCTGGACCACCGAGGGCCGCGAGGTGATCGTCGGCCTCGAGCCTGCGTTCAGCGCGGGCTGCGCCGGCTGATCCGTCGGTCTCTCAACGACCCGGAATTCCAGGCACCCACGCGCCGTGGATCGGGACCGGGATGTGGTGCGGCAGCCACGCGGTGCCGACCGGACCGTCTGCGAGGCGGCGTGCGTCGAGCACGGCGACGCCGCTGCGGTGCTTCGCCGCGTCGTACACCTGCGTGACGAGCCAGCCGTCGTCCTCGCGCGCGTGATCGACCCGCGGCACGAAGCTGGACTCTCCCGGATGTCGGTGCGCGCCGAGATCTGCGATCTCGATGCGGCCGGTCGCGACCTCGAGCTTCGCGACGCGATCGTGGTGATCGCGCGTGACGAGCGGGTAGATCCACGTCGCGCGGTGCGTCTCTTCTGCGCGCGACACGGTCGGCATCTCGATCACCTCGTCCGACACGCGCGTCCTCCGCACGACGCCGGCGCGATCGATCTCGAGCCGCTCGAGGTGCGACTTCGCGGCCTCGACCCACGCGCGACCGCTGCGCGCGCGATCGATCGCGAAGGCCTCGCCCGGATCGAAGCGATCGAACACGCAGAGGTGCGCGACCGTCGATCCATCGCTCGCCTCGAAGCCGTGCGCGAAGTGGAACGCGAAGAACGCGTCCGTCGTGATGCGCTTCACCGCGTGCGGCGCGGCGCGCTCGATCAGCAGGATCTCGCTGCCGCGCTCCGGCGCCCAGCGCATGTTCTTCGTCGGCGCCGAGACGCCCGCGAGGAAGCCGGCGACGCCGACCTCGAGCGGCGGCACCGCGATCACGAGGTGCGACTCGGTGATCGCGAAGTCGTGCACGAACGGAAAGCCGTGCGTCGCGATTCCGGTGACGAAGCGCGGCTCGCCCGCGCGCGGCAGCTCGTAGACGTCGAGCTCCATCCCGGTCATGCCCATCGCGACGCCGAGGATGTACGTGCTGCCCGTGCGCGGACAGCGACGCGAGTGCGCGCCCACCATGCCCTTGGCCGCGCCCGAGAGCTTCCACGGGCCGACGGTCTCGAGCGTCCATGGATCGATCTCGATCGGCATGCCCGCGTCGGTCGTCGCGAACACGCGGTCGTGCCACGCGAGCACGTGGATGTTCGTCGGGTTCTTCTGCTGACCGCCGACGCGTCGCCACCAGTGCGGGCCGACCGTCGAGCCCGACGTGTAGATCGCTTCTTTCTTCGCGCGCTCCTCGATCAGCTCGGGCGTCAGCGTCACGCGCGCGGCCGCGCTCGCTCGGCCGCGATCGAAGCGGAACGCGCTGATCGCGCCGTCGCCGTCGAGCCAGTTGAGGTACTCGTGGCCGAACACCGAGAAGAGCCCCGGTCCGTTGCGATAGAGCGTGCCGCTCAGCTCCTCGGGGATGCGTCCCTCGATCTCGCAGGAGACGAAGCCGTGCTCCTCGGGCAGATCGTGGAGCGAGCGTCCGAGCTCGACGCGGCTCGTGGGGATCGTCGTGTCGTCCATGCTCTCCCGCCTTCGCGGCCGAGCGTCTCACGGACCGTTTCCGGTGTCAGCCTAGCGAGACGCGGCCTTCACCGCGTCCTCGAAGCGCTTCACGTCGGCGCCGCTCAAGAAGAAGCGGAGGATGCCGCGCACCTTCTCCTTCGTGCCGTTCCGCGTGACGTAGAACGTACCGTCGTCATCGAGCGTCACGTCGGCGAGCGAGTCGTAGTCGGTGCGGCGCAGCGTCATCCCGAGGATGTTCCGGTGCTCGATCCCCGAGTCGGTCACGACGAGCGCGGGGTTCGCGAAGTACCCGATCGACACGAGCAAGAGGATCACGCCCGTCACCGTGTTCAGCGAGACACCCACGAGGAGCGTCGTCCCGAGGATGAACAGCGAGCACACGAGCATGAAGATGGCGACGCCCGGGTTGTGACGGATCTCGATCGGCAGTGTCGGTGCGCTCATGGGTCCTCCGAGTCGGCACCGAGGATACAGCGCTCGACCTTTCACGCGCGCGCGAAGCCGCACCCCTCGAGCGCGCCCACCACGCGTGCGACGAACGCCGGATCGGTGCTCGGTTCGTGCGCCAGGCCGAGGTATGGGTCTTCGCTCGCGAACACCTCCACGCCGTGCGTCGTCCAGATCACGTGCGCGCCCTCTTCGTTCTTCGCGCTCGTGACGCCATCGCCGAGCGAGGTCAGCGCGCTGACGACGGCATCGACGTCGACGTCGTCGCACTCGAAGTCGACGCGCGCGCGATCGCGCAGCGGCGCGACGAATCGGAACGCGACACGTGCACCGAGATCGCCCGAGCTCGCTGCCCACGCGAGGAGCTTCTCGAACGACATCTCTCGCGCGATCACCGCGTCGAGGTTGCGCGGAAGCACGTAGAAGCGCCCTGGCTTCGCGGGATGCCAGATCAGCTCGTCGCCCGACAGCGTGTCGGCGAGCACGTACGACTCGTACGCCTCGTCTCGATCGAAGCCGTCCTCCGCGGCGCTCCAGTGCCAGTAGGTGTCGATGCGAATCTGCCACTCGTCGCGCTCACGGAGCACGCGCTCTGGCGGGTACACGCGCAAGAACGTCGAGTCGCACGACTCGCCGAAGCGCGTGACGTACGTGACGTAGCCCTCGGGCAGCGGTACGCCGACCGCGCTCGCGAGCGACGCGATGGCCTCAGCGCTCGCCGTCGGACGATCGAGGCCGAGGTACGGAATCTCTCCGATGGACGGGAACGACTCGGGCGCCGGTCTCCACGCTGGCCTCCTCGACTTCTTCTTGCGAGGCCGCTTCTCTCGCGGTGGCTCCACCATGCGCGCAGCCTCTGCCGCGAAGCCGTCGATGGTCGCGGACGCGTCTCTCCGGTCTCCGATCATCGCGCCCATCTCGAGTCGCAAGCGTCGATCGCGCCCGCGAATGAGCTCGTACGCCACGAGGCCCCCTTGCGAGCTGCGAGTCACGAGCAGTGCCCGCCGCTCGTCGATGGGGAACAGCGCCTCGAGCGCGACTGGACGTCCGAAGTCCTCCGCGAACTCGGCGAGCTCCGTCATGGGTGAGATGAGGTGCGAGCTCACCGCCGCCTCGTCGTTCGCGTCCCATGCCGTCGACAGCGCCGCGAACAGCGCTTGGGCCTCCTCCATCGTCGGCGTCGTCATCCGCGAATCATACAGACAGAACCCGATCAGGCTCCGCGCTCACGCGAACGCGCGAAGCTCTGCAGCGAGTACGCCCCGCGCGATCAGGGAGCGCGTCGGTATCGAACTATCAAGGACCGTCCCCATTTCGGGCCGCGTGGAAACGAAAGCGGGCTGCGGGCTCACTCGGTGGGGCGAGGAGCGCGCAGCCCGTGGGGTCGTGCTGTGTGGGTTGGTGCCGTGAGCGTCAGCCGTGCTTCGCGGACACGGGGGCGCCGGTGCCGCTGCCGGTGCCTCCGCTCGAGCCGGACCTGCCGGTCGGGGCGAGGACGTCGGCCTCGAGGGCCGCGGCGATCACCTCGCGCACGTCTTCGGCCGCGATGATCTCGAGCTCTGCGCGGATGCTCTCCGGGATCTCCACCAGGTCACGCTCGTTGAGCTTCGGGATGATCACGCGCTTGAAGCCAGCACGGTGTGCCGCGAGCAGCTTGCTCTTGAGGCCGCCGATCGGCAGCACGCGGCCGCGGAGCGTGACCTCGCCCGTCATCGCGACGTCGCTGCGCACGCGTCGTCCGGTGACGAGCGACGTGAGCGCGGTGAACATCGTGATGCCTGCGGAGGGGCCGTCCTTCGGGATGCCGCCCGCGGGGACGTGTACGTGGAGGTCGTGCTTCTCGAGGAACTCCGGATCGACGCCGAGCTCGTCGGCGTGCGAGCGGAGGTACGCGAGGGCCGCGCGGACCGACTCCTTCATCACGTCTCCGAGCTGGCCCGTGATCTCGATGCGGCCCTTGCCTGCCATCTTGGTGGTCTCGATGAAGAGGATGTCGCCACCGACCGGAGTCCACGCGAGACCGGCCGCGATGCCGGGGGCGTTGTCCTGCTCGGCCATCTCCGTGAAGAACTTCGGCTTGCCGAGCACCTTGCGGATCGTCGCTTCGTCGACCGTCACCGCCGTCGCTTCGCTCTTCTTGCGAGCGACCTCGAGCGCCAGCGAGCGCAGCACCTTGCCGATCTCGCGACCGAGCTGACGAACACCCGCTTCACGCGTGTACTCGCGGACCACGAGCTCGATCATCTCGTGGCTCAGCGTCACCGAGCCCAGCGGGAGGCCCACCTTCTTCATCTGCTGCTCGACGAGGTGTCGCTCGGCGATCGCGACCTTCTCGTCGGTCGTGTAGCCGGTGACCTCGATGATCTCGAGGCGATCGCGCAGCGGCGCGCTCAGCGTGGAGAGATCGTTCGCCGTCGCGATGAACAGCACCTCCGAGAGATCGAAGGGCAGCTCCAGGTAGTGATCGGTGAACTGCTTGTTCTGCTCGGGATCGAGCACCTCGAGCAGCGCGGCCTCGGGATCGCCCTGCCAGCCGCGACCGAGCTTGTCGATCTCGTCGAGCACGACCACCGGGTTCTTCACCTTGGCCTTGCGCATCGCGTGCACGACACGACCGGGCAGCGCGCCGATGTACGTGCGGCGATGACCGCGGATCTCCGCCTCGTCGCGCACGCCGCCGAGCGACACGCGCACGAGCGGACGACCGGTCGCGTCGGCGACCGACTGCGCGAGCGACGTCTTGCCCACGCCGGGAGGACCGACGAGCGCGAGGATCGTGCCCTTGCCCTCACCGCCGAGCGCGAGCACCGCCATGTGCTCGAGGATGCGGCGCTTCACGTCCGCGAGGCCGTGGTGATCGGCCTCGAGCTTCGCTTCGACGGCGTCGAGATCACTCTGCGACGGCGCGCGCTTGGTCCACGGCAGGTCCGCGATCCACTCGAGGTAGGTGCGGATGACGTTGGCCTCGGCCTGGTTCGGGCCGACCTGATCGAGACGTCGCAGCTCGCGATCGACGACCTCGCGCACCTCGTCGGTGAGGTTCGCGGCGTCGAGCTTCTCGCGGAGCTTGTCCTTGTTGCCGTCCTCGTCGCCGAGCTCCTTCTGGATGGCGCGCATCTGCTGACGAAGCATCGCCTCCTTGTGGTTCTTGCCCAGCTCCTTCCTGACCTCGGAGTCGATCTTCTGGCGCAGCTCGTTCTTCGCGCGCGCCTCGGCCAAGAGCTCGATCACGAGGCGCAGACGCGCCGACGGATCGATGGTGAGGAGCACCTCGACCTTGCGAGAGTCTTCGACGTCGAGCCACGCGGGCACGCGATCGGCGAGCACGCCGGGCTCACGCGTCGTCGCGAGCATCTCCGAGAGCGACGTGTCGTTCGGGATGAGCTCGCGGAGCCGCGCCTTGAGGCTGGTCATCAGCTCGTGTGCCTCCGGCGTGGCCGGGGCTTCCACGATCTCTTCGGCGCGCGCCATCCAGTACGGCACCGACGACGTGAGCGCGCGGAGCTCGACGCGCGACACGGCGTCGACGACGAGCACGACACCACGCGCCCCGCGATCGGTGCGCTCGTGGACGCGCGCGAGGGTCGCGATCGAGTGGAGATCGACGAGCGAAGGATCCTCGATGGCGGGATCACGCTGGACGGCGAGGATCACCAGGTCGCCCGCGTTCAGGGCGTTCGCGAGCGCGCGGCTCCGCGGACGTCCGACGGGGATCGTGGTCATGCGCGACGGGAGGACGACCCCGTGGCGGAGGGGCAGGAGCGGGAGCGGCGTCGCGAGCTCGGTCATGGGTTCTGGCCTCGGGAAAGGTGACGTTCCGTAGCGTCAGTGGGGTGAACGAGAGCAGACGGTAAGGTGGGTCACGGGGCTGTCATCCAATCCCATCGGGCAGCCAAGACTAGACCGCGCGCGGTGCTCGATGACAGCGCGCCCGGAGGTCCATGGCCCGAGCCTCCGGAGGCGCCGAGGCTGCGTGCTACCTTCGACGCCGTGACTGCCGCGCTTCGACTCGCGACGTACGACGATCTCCTCGCGCTCGACGAGGACGTGAAGGCCGAGGTCGTCCGCGGATCGTTGGTGCTCTCGCCCGCGCCGCTGCCCCGCCATTCCAAAGTCCAGAGGGCGCTGGGACGCTTCGTCGGAGGGGCGTTCGACGACGACGATGGGTTCGGCGGGCCGGGTGGATGGTGGATCCTCCTCGAGGTCGACGTACGTCTCTCGCGCCACGACATCGTTCGACCCGACCTCGCCGGCTGGAAGCGCGAACGACTCGTCGATCCGTGGGACGTGCGCCCCATCGACGTCGTGCCCGACTGGGTCTGCGAGATCACGTCGCCGAGCAACGCGCGCCACGATCGCGTGACGAAGGCGAAGCTCTACCTCGAGTCGCAGGTGCCCCATCTCTGGCTCGTCGATCCCGAGACGCGCGTGCTCGAGGCGCTCGTTCGTGAGGGCTCGCGCTGGGTCGAGACCGGGCGCTACAGCGACGGCGACGTCGTTCGCATCCCGCCGTTCGAGGCGATCGAGCTCGACGTCGCGCGCATCTTTCCGCCCGCGCCCGCGCCCATCTCGGAGCCGTGATCAGACCAGCGGAGCGCTGATCCGACGAGCGGAGTCTTGATCAGACCAGGGTCTTGCCCTGCTGCTCCATGAGCGACGCCGTGTGGTGGGAGCGCAGCGCCGTGAGCAGCTCGTCGAGATCGCCGTTCACCACCTGATCGAGCTTGTGCAGCGTCAGGCCGATGCGGTGATCGGTCACGCGGTTCTGCGGGTAGTTGTAGGTGCGGATCTTCTCCGAGCGCTCGCCCGAGCCGACCATGCTCTTGCGCTCTGCGGCCTCGGCGGCATGCGCAGTGGCCTGCTCGCGCTCGAGGAGGCGCGCGCGGAGCACCTTCATCGCCTTCGCCTTGTTCTTGATCTGCGAGCGCTCGTCTTGGCACTTCACGATGAGACCGCTCGGTCGATGGAGCAGCTGCACGGCGCTGTTGGTCGTGTTCACGCCCTGACCGCCGGGGCCGCCGGACGCGGCGATCGAGATCTCGAGATCCTTGTCGTCGATCTCGACGTCGACCTCGTCGGCCTCGGGGAGCACGGCCACCGTCGCGGTCGACGTGTGGATGCGGCCCTGGCTCTCGGTCGCGGGCACGCGCTGCACGCGGTGCACGCCGCCCTCGAAGCGCATGCGCGAGTACACGCGATCGCCCGTGACCGCGCAGACGAGCTCCTTGAGGCCGCCCGCGCTCGCCTCGCTCGTCGAGAGGACCTCGACCTTCCAGCCCGCGCGCTCGGCGAAGCGCGAGTACATGCGGAACAGATCGGCCGCGAAGAGCGCTGCCTCTTCGCCGCCGGTGCCGCTGCGGATCTCGACGATCGTGTTGCGCATGTCGTTCGGATCCGAGGGCAAGAGCAGCACCTCGATGCGCTTCTCGAGCTCCGACAGCTCGGCCAAGAGGATCGGCAGCTCCTCTTCCGCCATCTCGCGCAGCTCCGGATCGGAGAGCGCTGCGCGATCGTCTGCGATCTGAGTCTCGACGCTCTTGAAGCGGCTGTACGCCTCGTTGAGCAGGCCGAGCTCCGCGTGCTCGCGTCGAAGCGCCGTGTAGCGCTTGGTGTCCGCGATCACCTCCGCCACGCAGAGCAGCTCTTCGAGCTCGCGGAAGCGAGAGCCGAGCGAGTCGAGCTTGTCGATCGGGAGCATGGCGACGCGTTTCTACGACGCGACCCGTCTCGACGCGAGCCCGGACCCTCGTGCACGATCGGCGCGTGCACCGCGACGCGCTCCTCGCTGCGTTCGACGCGACCGAGGCCGACCTCGTCGTGAACCGCCGCGGCGAGGTCACGGACCGTCAGCGTCAGCTCGTGCGCCGCGCCGTCGACGAGGACGCGACCTTCATGTTCGTGTTCGCGCTCGTGCTCGCCGTCGTGATGTACGGCATCGGCGGCTACCTCGTGGTCGACGGGCGCGTGTTCCAGGTGGAAGACGGCAGCGACGTCGTCGGCGTGCTCGGCATCGCGTTCGGGACGTTCCTGCTCCCCACGGCGGGCATCGGCTGGGCCGGGTACACGCTTCGGATCGCCTCGCGGACGCGCGGACGCCTGTCCGTGAAGACCCTCGAGGGCCCCGTCGAGACACGCGGCATCGCGTACAAGCAGTCCGAGGTGTTCGAGGTCACCGTCCTGGGCGAGCGCTACGACCTCACCGCCCGCGCGTTCGCGGCGGTCGTGTCGGGCGCCCACTACCGCGTCCACGTCATCCCCGAGATCCGCGCGGTGATCGCGATCGAGCCCGTCGACGACGCGTGATCGCCCATGAATCAGGGCAGTTCGAGGCTTTCGTAGAAAAAGAATCACCCCGCTGTCGATCCCCGTGCTGCTCGATCGATGGACCGTCACGGGCGGCGAGCGTCGCTGCCTCCGAACCCACACCGAGGAAACGATCCATGGACTACGTGCTTCTCATCCACGCCTCCGAGTCTCACTTCGACGCGATGTCCGAGGCCGAGCAGGGCGCCCTCTTCGCCGGTCACGGCGCGTTCTCGAAGGATCTGATGGCGACGGGCCGCGGCATGTCCGGCGCCGCGCTGATGCCGTGCGCGACGGCGACGTGCCTGCGCGTGCGCAACGGCAAGACGACGCTCACCGATGGGCCGTTCGCGGAGACGAAGGAGCAGCTCGGCGGCTACTACGGCTTCAAGACGGACGACGTGAACGAGGCGATCGCGATGGCGGCGAAGATCCCGGACGCCGCGTTCGGCTGCGTGGAGGTTCGACCCACCCCGACGTTCGGGGGTGCGCCGCAGACCACGGCGAAGAAGCCCGAAGACGCGACGAAGGAGTACCTGCTCCTCATCTACGAGGACGAGTCGCGCTGGGCGACGATGCCCGAGGCCGAGCGCAACGCGATCTTCGGGCGATACTTCGCGGTCTCGGCGGAGATGCGCAAGGCAGGCGTGTACATCGACGGCTCCGCGCTCAGCTCGACGCGCGAGGCCAAGACCGCGCGCGTGCGTGAAGGAAAGCGCGTCGTGTCCGATGGTCCGTTCGCGGAGACGAAGGAGCAGCTGGGCGGCTACTACCGCATCTGGGCGCGCGATCTCGATCACGCGGCGCAGTTCGCGAAGCAGATCCCGGCGGCCGAGACCGGCACGATCGAGATCCGACCGGTCATGGACACGAGCGCGTTCGAGTGAGCGGAGGCGACGTCGCGCGAGGCGAGGGCGCGGGCTCCGTCGAGGCCGTGCTCTCGTCGCTCGTGCGGCGTGAGCGCGTGGCGATCCTCGCGTCGCTCGCGCGTCGCTATGGCCTCGACATCGCCGAAGAGGCGGTGGATCAAGCGATCGAGGCCGCGCTCGTGCAGTGGCGAGAGCGCGGCGTGCCCGAGCGGGCGGGCGCGTGGCTCCAGCAGACCGCGTCCCACAAGGCGATGGACCGCGCGCGCCACGCGGCGATCCGAGCGCGTCATCGACACGAGCTCGCGATGGTGAGCACGCCGGAGTCCGCCGAGGTGGACACGACGTTCGGCGACGACCGACTGCGGCTGCTCTTCACGTGCTGTCACCCCGCGCTCGCCGACGACGCCAAGGTCGCGCTCGCGCTCCGCATGCTCGCGGGTCTCACCACCGAAGAGGTCGCGCGCGCGTTCCTCGTCAGCGAGACGACGATGGCCCAGCGCCTCGTGCGCGCGAAGAACAAGATCCGCGACGCGAAGATCCCGTACGACGTGCCCGAGCGGCGCGAGCTGCCCGAGCGCATCGAGGGCGTGGCGACCGTGCTCTACCTCGTGTTCAACGAGGGCTACCTCGCGACGCGCGGCGAGCTCGCGCGGGCCGATCTCTGCGTGGAAGCGATCCGCCTCGCCGAGCTCTTCCTCGCGCTCTTGTCGGGCTACCCGCTGCCGCGCGCTCTGCTCGCGCTCATGCTGCTCATCCACGCGCGCGCCCCCGCGCGCGGTGAGGGCGATCGCATGGTGCTCCTTCGCGCGCAGGATCGATCGCTCTGGGATCAGGCGTCGATCGCGCGAGGCGACGCGCTCCTGCGCGAGGCCTTGATGCTCGGGCCGCCCAGCACGTACGCGATCGAGGCAGCGATCCAGGCCCTCCACGATCGCGCGCCGCGCTGGGAGGACACGGACTTCGCGCAGATCGCGCAGCTCTACGGCGTGCTCGAGCGCTACGACCCGGCGCCGATGGTGCGCTTGAACCGCGCCGTCGCGGTCGCGATGTGCGACGGGCCCGCCGCAGGTTTGGCGATCATCGAGGCGCTCGTGTCCGAGGGCGCGCTCGCGCAGCAGCACCTCCTCTGGTCGTCGCGCGCGGAGCTGCTCCGCCGCCTCGGCCGCATCGAGGAAGCCGACGCCGACGACCGACGCGCGCTCTCGCTCACGAAGAACGACGCGGAGCGCGCGCTGATCGAGGCGCGCCTCTCACGCCCCTGACGATCACAGGCCGGCGAACAACGTCGCGAGCTCGCGTGTGCGCTCGCCTTCGCGCGGCCAGTCGGGGCCGGACGCGACGTAGCTTCCGTGCCAGTCGTGGTTGCAGCCGCCGCGGCCGCGGTCGCGCTCGACCTCTTCGGGCGGGACCACGATCGCGTCGCTGCCGCCCACCTTGCCCAGTGAGCGAAGCGCGAGATCGCCGAAGAACACGAGCAGGTCGGGCGCCGCGCCGTTCACCTCGCGCCACGCGTCCTTCGGGTGGACGACGCGATGACCGCGCCCGCTCGGATCGTCGACGCGCGACAGGCTGTCTTCGATCGACGCGAGCAGCGGCGCGACCTCGTGCGGCACGACGATGCCCTCGGGCTCGCGATCTCGCACGTTGAGGAAGACACGCGCGTAGTAGCCGCCGTCGCTCCACGCTTTGGTGCGTGACCAGTCGACGAGCTCGGGCGTGAGCGGCTCTTCGCCCTCGGGCTCGCGTCGCAAGACGAGCAGGCCTTCGCGTCGAAGGTGCTCGTTCACGCGCACGCCGCCGAGCAAGGGACGCGCGCCGTGATCGCTCATCACGATCACGTTCGCGTCACGCCCCGCGCGCTCGATCAGGCGCTCGACGCGGAGATCGAGGAGCGCGTAGTAGTCGCGCGCGCGCCGCGCGAGTGGGTGGTTCGGCACGTGCCGCGGATCACTCGGGTCGAGCAGCGGCCAGAAGAGGTGGTTCAGGCGGTCGGTGCCGATCTCGACCATGAACAAGAGCGACGGATCGTGCGACGCGAGCACGTGCTCTGCGATGTCGAAGTGCTGCCGCGCCATCGCGAAGAGGCCGTCCATCGCGGCCGCGCCTGAGAGCTCACGATCGAGATCGGGCACGTACGGGCCGAAGCGCGCGGCGATCTCCGCGCCCAGCGGGATCGGGTGGGTGTGCGGCACGTCGGCGCCTGGCGCGAGCATGCACGACACCTCGACGAGCCGATCCGAGGCGACGACCCGACTCGGGTACGACGGCGGTACGAACAACGCGGCCGCACGACCGCCGCGCGCGATCACGCGATCCCACACGTGCGGGAAGCGCACGTCGTCGCTGGTCGCGGTGCGCATCGTGTAGGTGCCGGGCACGCGGTTGCGGAAGCCGTAGAGGCCGAGCTCGCCTGCGTCCTTTCCCGTCGTCGCGCAGGCCCACGCGGGCACCGTGATCGGCGGCACGACCGAGCGCAGCACGCCCCAGCTGCCCTTGCTGCGTAGGCGACGCAGCGTCGGCATCGCGGAGGCGAAGCGATCGAAGAGCAGCGAGGGCGGCGCGCAGTCGAGGCCGACCACGATCGTGCGCGAGGCCGACCGCCGTGCGGCGCTCATCGCGCCAGCTTGTAGGGGTGCGCGTCGAGGATGCGATCGCGCGCGGCGAACAGCGTGGCGAGCTCCTTCGCGAGCGAGGGCTCGGTCCACGCGCGGACGAACGCAGCGTCGGCCTTCACGAGCGCTTGGCTCGGCGACACGAACTGCAGCGTCGCGGCGAGCGAGAGATCCGCGAACGTGAGTCGATCGCCCACGAGGTAGGGATGACGCGCGAGCGTGTCGGACGCGGCGACGAGCACGTCTCGCAAGAGGTTCGTGAGTCCAGCTCGGTCGTACTCCCCGGGGCGACCGCTCGGTCCCGCGAAGCTCTTGCCGCCGTACTTGTCGAGGATGTAGCGGCACGCGCGGCGCCCCACCGGCAAGGACGCGCGCTTCACCACGCCAGGCCAGCTCGGCGGCATCGAGCCGAGGATCGCCGCGTCGTCCTCGGCCATGCGCTCTGTCGCGAGCAGACGCCCCGCCTTCTTCGCGAGCTCGAGCCGATCGAGCCAGCGATCGAGCGCCTCGAAGTGCTCGCGAGGAAAGAGCGACTCGGTCTTGCGCAGCGCGACGCCTTCTTCGTCCGCGAGCTCGGCGATCGCGCGCGAGTCGTGCACCACGCGTCGCTCGTCGAGCAGCACGGGCACGCTCAGCTTCTCGCGCACGAGGCGACCCTCCATGCGCGACAGGCGCGCGCGCAGCACGGGCTCGCCGATCATCGGCGTGTACGGCTCGAAGCGGTACGGCAGCCGATGGAGATGGAACACCCAACGCGCCTGGAGGCTCCACGGCGAGTAGGGGATCCCGACGATCGTCGCGCGCGGCGATAGGCTCACGCGGTCGTTGATAACACGCCTCGTACGCGGGTTCGGAAGTTCGATCCCCGATGCTCGGCGTGATCGTCAGCGCCGGCGCTTCGGCACGCGAGACTTCTTCGCGGTCGACGCGGGCCAGCGGCGAGCGCGCTCGAGCTCCGTGCTGAGCGCGCGCAGCTCGTCGAGGCTCGCCGCGTCGAGCCACGCGCTGCGCGTGTCGTCGATCGGGATGTCGAGCACCCGGCACACGACTCGGATGGTCCTCGCCTCACCGCGCGCCTCTGCGCGGGCGCTTCCACGTGCTTCTCCGCGGGCCTCTCCGCGGGCCTCTCCGCGTGCTTCTCCGCGTGCTTCTCCGCGTGCTTCTCCGCGGGCCTCTCCGCGGGCCTCTCCGCGGGCCTCGAGGCGGGCGACCAGGTCGGGTCGTCTCGCCTCGAGCGCGACGAGCACGGCGTCGTCTGCGCGCGCCGTGTCGAGCAGCGCTCCGATGGGAAGCGGCACCGCGAGGCACGGATGCGTGATGCGCTCCTCGCCGTGCACTGGCCGCCAGTCGTCCGTGCGGCGATCCCATTCGAGCGCGCGGTTCTTCGCGAGCACGAGCGCGAAGACGCGCTCCACGCCGCGGGCGATCAGCTTTCGCGCCTTGCGCCGCGCCACCGACACGCGCTGCTTCGAGACGATCTCGAAGGCGATCACCTCGAGCCGTCGTCCGCCCGTCTCCGGGTCTTCGCCCAGCGGGAACACGCTGGCGTCGGGCGCGAAGTCGCTCGTGTGATCGGCGCGCGTGAGCATGTCGAGCGCGGCCGCGTAGCCCGGCGCGACGTGTGCGCCGAGGAGGTACGCGAGCGTGAGGTGCCGTGTCGCGTGCGGCGGATCGGCTCCCGGCGGAGGCATCAGGAGCCGCCCGTCGAGCAGCTCGGCGCCGGAGCCGGGCACGACGAGCCGCTCGTCGATCGCCGGCAGTGTCTGGAATTCTCGGAGCGTCGCTCGGGCCATCGCATGGGGATTGTACGGCATCGCCGCCCTCCGTCGGCGAGGTCGGTTGGGCTCGGGCGCGACTGACACGAGCGTGCTCGCGAGCGATTCGTCGTGCGTGGTAACAACGGCGCCCATGAGCAACATCGCGAGCGTCGTCGTCGTCGGATCGGGAACCATGGGCCACGGGATCGCGCAGGTGTGCGCGCACGCGGGCCTTCGCGTGACGCTCACGGACGTGTCCGACGCGGTCGTCGCGAAGGGCAAGACGTCGATCGAGAAGAGCCTCGCGAAGATGCGCGAGAAGGGGCGCGTCACCGCGGAGCAGGAGGCCGCGACGCTCGCCGCGATCACGCTCTCGACCGATCCGGTCGCTGCGAGCGCGAGCGCGGATCTGATCGTCGAGGCGGTGCCCGAGCGCATGGATCTCAAGCTCGACCTCGTGAAGAAGCTCTCGGAGGCGGCGCCCGCGCGCGCGATCGTCGCGACGAACACGAGCTCGCTGTCGGTCACCGAGATCGCGGGCGTCGCGAAGGATCCGTCGCGCGTCGTGGGCCTCCACTTCTTCAACCCCGTGCCCGTGATGGAGCTGCTCGAGATCGTGCGCGCGATGCAGACGAGCGACGACGTGATCTCCACGGCGCGCGGCTTCGCGACCAGCATCGCGAAGAAGCCGATCGTCGTGAAGGACGCGCCCGGCTTCGCGACGAGCCGCCTCGGCGTGATCCTCGGCTGCGAAGCGATCCGCATGCTCGAGTCCGGCGTCGCGTCGGCGGAGGACATCGATGCGGCGATGGAGCTCGGCTACCGCCACCCGATGGGCCCGCTCAAGCTCACGGATCTCGTCGGCCTCGACGTGCGCCTGATGATCCTCGACCACCTCCACAAGGAGCTCGGCGAGCAGTTCCGTCCGCCGTCGTTGCTTCGTCAGATGGTCCGCGCAGGACGCCTCGGCCGGAAGTCGGGACGCGGCTTCTACGACTACCCCGAGCCCAAGAAGTGATCGCTCAGTCTCGAACGCTGTAGTCCGCGGCCTCGATCGCGCGCACGAGCACGTCTCGCGCGACCTCGCCCTCGACGTGCGCGTGGCCGATCTTGCTCGCGTCGAGCGAGACCTCGGCCTTCGTCACGCCGGGCACCTTCGAGAGCGCGGTCTTCACCGCGCCCACGCAGTGGCCGCAGCTCATGCCCTCGATCGTCAGCTCGTGCGTCGCGAGGTCCTTCACGCGACCGCTCCTGCCGGTGCCTCGACGGGTGCGACGAGGCTCTTGAGGCGCGCGATCTCGCGCCTGGATTCTTCGATCAGCTCGCGGCACTCCGAGCGGCGCACGCCGATGAGGTAGGCCTGGGTCGCCACGAGCGCGGGCGTGCAGAGGAGGAAGATCATCGCGTAGAGGGTGCCGAAGTAGAGCGCAGGCAGCGCGAGGAGGCCGAAGGCGGCGAGCAGGTGCTTGCGGGCCCACTGACGCTCGAGGATCGCGAGCTCCTTGCGGAGGCGGTCGACCTCGCCTTCGAGCAAGGTGATGCGTGCCACTGTGTCGGTCTTCGCCATCGAGCGGGCCTCTCTGCCACGAGAGGTGCCTCAGCGCGCGACACGGAGCAACGTGTCGACGGCCACGACCTGCACGTCTTCGCGGTGCGCGACGCGCGTGAGCTGCCAGTGGGTGTCGTCCACGCGACGCGCGAGGCCTTCGCCCTCGACGTCGACGCGCATCGCGACGAAGCCCGAGGGGAGCGCGATCGTCACGTCGCGGCCGGCCTGGAGCTCCGGCACGAGGCCCCGATCGAGGGCACGCGTCGCGCCTCCGGCTCCGAGCCGCGGCGACGCATCACACGCGCGCACGAGGGCCTGCCCGAGCGCCCGCACGTCGATCGGCGCGCCATCGCGAGGGATCGCGCGCACGACGACGAGCACGTTGCCGCGCGCGAGCGCGAGGATGGTGCCGGCCTCGTCGACGTAGGCCGCATCGCCCATGCCGAGCAGCGGCGTCACGCCGTGGCTCGAGAGCGAGGCCTCGATCGACGCGAGGCGCTCGCGCGCTTCGTTCGCGTCGCCGAGCACACGCACGTCGAGGAGCGCCACGAGCGACTGCGCGCCCTGCGAAGAGGAGGCCGCGTCGCGGAGCTCGAGGCGCACGGCGCCGCGCGGATCGCTCGGGACGACGATCTCTTCGAGCGCGAGGCCCGTCTCTGCGAGCACGCGATCGAGCGAGAGACCACGCGCCGTCGCCGACGACGGCCGAGGCTGCGCGGCGGCCGTGCACGCCGTGAGCGCGACGACGAACACGAGACACGACCCGAGGAGCTGGAGTGCCGTGCGCATCACTGGATCCTCACGTTGTCGTCCATCTGCGTGACGATGTTGGCGGCCTCGGGGGAGAGCGCCTCGAGGTACGCCATCGGCGCGAGACCTTCGACGAGGAGCTGCGTGAACGGCGAGGCGCTCGGCGTTCCGTCGCCGTCGACCGCGAGCGTCGCGTCCCACGTGCGCATGTCGCGCGAGTTCACGATCGCGTGGAAGCGGAAGGAGTTGCGACCGCTGTCGAAGGGAGAGAACCGGAAGTCGGGCGAGCCGATGCCCTGGAGGTAGTTGAGTCGGAAGCCGTCCGCGGTGCGGTGCGTGAGGATGCGGTAGCGGAAGTCGAGGCCGACCATGTTCGCGTACGAGCTCAGGATCGACGCTGCGTCCGAGCAGTTGATCACCGAGCCGTACGCGCGCGTCTGGAACGCCTGCATCTCGAAGCTGCCGCCGCCCCAGCCCGACATGTAGTCGGTATAGCGCGACGCGCCTGCGCGCGTGTCGTAGCGGAGGCCGCTGCGGTTGTAGACGCCGTCGACGATCGCCCCAGCGACCGCGTCCTGCTCGCCGCTCGCGCCGTCGACCCAGCCTGCGATCGCGTCGACCACGTCGACCCACGGACGATGCGGGATGCTCGTGCGCGCGAACGCCGGCGCGGCGACGAGGCCGTACATGCGCAGCGTGATCGCGAAGCTGCCCGGCATCGGCTGCCATTCGCCGCCGGGTCGACGCGACTCGAACGCGAACGCGTGCTCGGTGTCGTAGCGATCGACGGCGGTGACGGGCGTGCCGCTCATCCGCACGACGGCGTCGTCGCGGAACGTCGCGTCGCCCGTGATCGTGAGGCCGCTCGGCGGCGCGATGCGCACCTCCATCACGGTCGGCGATCCGCCAGCCTCCATCGCCGCGAGGTCGGACGTGAGGTGCACGTCGTAGTCGATGCGAGAGCCGACGACCCACGCGGTCGGGAGGTTGTAGACGTCGTCCTCGGCGCTCGAGCCCTCGAGCGGCGGCGAGGTGAGATCGGCCCACGGCGTGGGGATCGCGCGCGCGGCACCGCCCGGCAGCTCGAGCGAAGAGCTCGCCGTCTCGCCGTCATCGGGTCCCATCGCGAACGGTGTGAAGTCGACGGGCATCTCGAACCAGCCGTCGCGTCGGCCGTTCATCGCGCGGTAGAGCAGCGGCTGACGCGCGCCGGTCTCGCCTGACAGCTCGATGCGATCGATGCCCACGCGGACGAGCTCGATGCGATCGGGGGCGCGCGCGAGCACGGTGCCCGCCGCGTCGAGGACCTGTCCCTCGGCGTCGATCGGGCCCGGCGCGAGGCGCGTGCCGCCGGCGCCGCGACCGTCCCAGCTGACGGTGCACGTGGTGCCTTCGATCGTGCCGACGATCGTGGCGATCGGCGCCGCGCTCCGCGTGAGCTGCGCACGACAGCGCTGGCCGGGATCGGTGACGCGCGTCTCGAAGACGATCGGCCAGCCGTCGAAGCCGGGCAGCTGCGGATCCGCAGCGGCCACCGTGAGGTCCGAGGTCGTGATCGCGGGGGCGATGCGCGACCTCGGCTCACCGATGACGGTCATCGTCGGCTCGATCACGAGCGACGGAGCCGTGTCGCATCCCGCGACGCCGGTGCCGCACATCACGGCAGTGATCATCACGACGCTCGAGACGGTCGCGCTCGTGCGACCCGCCTTCGGAACGACCTGCATTGCGCGCCTCCAGGACGAGAGGAGGGCGAACGTACCAGTGTTCTCGGGGCGCTGCAGCGCCGCACCGCGTCAGCGTCGGGCCGGGCTCAGCCGCTGCCGGGGGCGGGGAGCCCCGCCGCGCCCGTCCCCGTACCCGGAGCGGTGGTACCCGCAGGGGCCGTGCCCGCGGGGGTCGTGGTCGACGGCGCCGTGCCTCGCGGGGCGGTCCCGCTCGCGCCCGCGCCGCTCGCACCCGCCGGCGCGGTGATCTCGCGGGCGCCGCTCGGCGGCTGGAACTCGAAGCTCGAGGCGTTCACGTCGCGGTTGAACTGGAAGCCCGAGAAGTCGAAGCGGTTCCAGTTGCCGTCCGGGTCCTCGATCGACACGCGACGCACGACGCCGAGCGTCGCTGCGTCGTTGCTCACGTAGAGCACGATGCGGCGGTAGTGCGGATCGGCGCGGCGCGGCCGCAGCTCGAGCGCGTCGGTGTGATCGGGGGCGCCGGCGCCCACGCTGCGGAGCGCGAGGCGGTAGTCGCGCGCCATGTTGGACGTGCCGGTGAGGAAGCCGAGCGCCGCCGACGCGCCTTCCGTCGCGCCGCGCATGTACTGGCCCGCAGCGCCGTCCTCGCCGGGCTCGAAGTACGTGAAGCCCGCGGGCGTGGAGACGACGACCTTGCCGCGCGGATCGGCGTAGTCGAAGCGGATGCGGCCGGGGCGCTGGATGACGATCGTGCCGCGCGAGCTCTGGGTGCGCGCGTGCGCACGGATCCAGAAGTGCTGCTGGAAGCGCGCCTCGACGGTGCGCGTCTGGTCGTAGAAGGCCTGCACGCGCGCGGCCACGAGCGCGGGGGTCACGGTCTCCGCGGGCGCGTCCTGCGCGACGACGACGCTCGGCTCGATCACGTCGCTCGCGATCCATGAAGGCGCGGCGAGCGACAACACGACGAGCACGAGATCACGAGCGAGCTTGTTCGAGCGGGTCACGAGGGCCTCCGAGGTTTCGCCTCACCAAGAGAACGCACGGGCTTCGACACGGATCTGCGAAGGCCTATTCATGACACTGTTTGCTCCGCGCCGTGAGGCGCGGGCCGGGGGCTCGACCCCCGTAGCCCCCATCGCGCGCTCGTCGCTTCGCTCCTCCCACGCTCGCGCCTCTCGGGGCTCTGCCCCTGCCGGCAGGCACCTCCGACCCCAAGAAGAACCCCGCGCCAGCGATTGCTGTGGGCCTCGTCGTGGTTGATTCACTCATCCGCATCAGGTCTGCGGTCAGAGACCGGCGCGGAAGTCGACGAGAGGGGGCCGCATCTTCCACTGCTCGATCTTCTGTCGACGCTCTTGCGTCTTCATGTCGTCGAGCGAGCCGTCGGGCGGCAGGCGCGCCCACTCGCGGTAGCCGACGAGGTACTCGAGCCACACGGACTCGAAGCTCTGGTTTCGCGCCTGGAGGCGCTGCGCGATGGGCCGCACGCCCGCCCACATCTTCGCGACGTCGATGTAGCCCGCGCGCCAGCCTGCGAGCGCCACGCGGAGGAGGCGCACCTCGTTCCACGCCGTGGGAGGTGAGCTCCCGAGCTGCATGAGGCAGTTCTCGAGCAGCGGGCCGCCCATGATCGACCAGTCGTTGCGCAGCATGTTCTGCGCTTGCTGCACGGTCATCTCCGCCCAGCTTTGGCCGTCGTCGAGGGGCGCGCAGGCCATCTTGATCCACGTGTGCAGCGGCTCCGGGTGCTGCACGGGGGCGAGCCCTTGGCCGGCGGCCGTGACCTTCTCCTCTTCCTTCTCGAGGCGCGACTGGATGATGCCCCACACGATCATCACCGTGATCGTGATGCCTCCCGCGGTCAGGCCGACGCACCAGAAGTACCAAGGCAGGCTGAGCAGCTGATCGATCATCGGGTCCTCCGCGAGAGCGCGCGAGCATAGCCCGCGATTCCAGCGGGCGCCGAGGTCACTTCTTGTAGATCGCCATCGTGTCGGCGAGCAGCTTGAGCGCGTCCGCCTCCGATCGCTGGAACGCGTTGCGTCCCATGATCGAGCCGAAGCCGCCGCCGGCCGCGATGCCCTCGATCTCGGCGAGCACCTCGGTCGTGCCCTTCGCCTCGCCGCCCGAGAAGATGACGATGCGGCGACCGTCGAAGCACGACTTCACCACGTGCGCGATGCGCTCGGAGAGCGTCTCGTGCGGGATCTTCTCGTAGAACTTCTTGGTGTCGTCGCGCTCGATGTGCGCCGTCGGCGGCTTCACCTTCACCACGTGCGCACCGAGCTGGCAGGCGATGTGCGCGGAGTACGCGATCACGTCGAGGGCCGTCTCGCCCTGCTTGCTCATGCCGCCGCGCGCGTAGCTCCAGAGCACCGTCGGGATGCCGGCCTCGCGCGCCTCGCGGATGAGGTCGCGGATCTGCTCGTACGTCTCGTTACGCGCAGGCGAGCCCGGATAGATCGTGAAGCCGATCGCGCTGCAGCCGAGTCGCACCGCGTCCCTCACGCTCGAGGTCAGCGCCGACTGCGGCGCCGCGGGGTTGCCGAGGAGATCGGAGTTGTTGACCTTGAGGATCAACGGCAGCGAGCCCGCGTGCTTGTGCGCGATGACCTCGATGAAGCCGATCGGCGCCGCGTACGCGTTGCAGCCCGACTTCACCGCGAGGTTCGCGTGGTAGTGCGGGTCGTAACCGGCCGGGTTCGGCTCGAACGTGCGACCGGGTCCGTGCTCGAAGCCCTGGTCGACCGGGAGGATCACCATCTTGCCGGTGCCGGCGAGCGTCCCGTGGTTGAGCATGCGGCGCAGGTTGCCGATGACACCGGGGCTCTCGCCCGCGTAGTTCGACAGGATCTTCTCGACGGCTTCGCTCATGGATCTCCCTCGTGGACGTGGGCTCGGGCGCGGTCACTCGAGCAGGCCTCTGCGCGCCGAGGAATAGCAAGAATCGCGAGCCATGCGAACGCGCCGATGGCGCGACGCAGCACACGGCGCGCGCCGCCGCCATGGAGCGTTCGTGCGCGAGCGTGGAGCGCCGGTGCTTCACGTCGTCCGGGGCGAGGCGTCGCGCGCAAGCGAACCTCGTTGCGATCGCGATGGTTGCAGGCGCAGTAGAGACACACGATCCCTCGGTCGAGACAGTGTTTCGCGCGGTCGGCAATCGTTGCGCACGACGCGATCGATCGCACCCCAACACACGGCTCGCCTTTCGGCGGGGCCGTGCGACAGTCGCTCGCGCGTCGCCTCCCCGCGCCGCCGCAGGAGATCGAGTGACGCCCAACCAGAACACGCAAGACCCGACGGGGGCGCCGCCTCACGAGGCCTCGCGTGGCGCGCGCATCGTCGGGACGGGCAGCGATCTTCCCGAGGAGATCCGCACCAACTTCGATCTCGCGCGCACGCTCGACACGAGCGACGAGTGGATCCGCTCGCGCACGGGCATCGGCGCGCGCCGCATCGCCGCGGCCGGCGACAAGACGAGCGACATGGCGCGTCGCGCGTCGGCGCGCGCGCTCGAAGCGGCGGGGCTCACGGGGCGCGACCTCGACATGATCATCGTCGCGACGGTCACGCCCGATCGTCCGCTGCCGTCGACGGCCTCGGTCATCCACCACCAGCTCGGCGCGCGCATCGACTGCGCCGCGTTCGACCTCGCCGCTGCGTGTGGCGGCTTCTGCTACGGCCTCACGCTCGCCCGCGCACAGATCGAGAGCGGCCTCGCCAAGCACGTGCTCGTGGTCGGCGTCGAGCTCCTCTCGCGCATCGTCGACTGGACCGATCGCGGCACGTGCGTGCTCTTCGGCGACGGCGCCGGCGCGGTCGTGCTCTCGCCCACCGATCCGAGCTCGAGCGGTCGCTTGCTCGCGACTGCGCTCGGGGTCGACGGCTCGCTCACCGAGTCGCTCACCATCGTGGCGGGCGGCAGCGAGGAGCCCGTGACCGACGCCGCGATCGCGGCGCGTCGTCACCTCGTGCGCATGAACGGCCAAGAGGTGTTCAAGGCCGCCGTTCGTTACCTCTCCGAGGTGAGCGCCCGCTCGCTCGAGAAGGCGGGGCTCACGGCCGGATCGATCGACTGGGTGGTCCCCCACCAGGCGAACCAGCGCATCCTCGAGGCCGTCGGTGATCGCCTCGGCATCCCCACCTCGCGCATGGTGCTGAACCTCGAGCGCTACGGAAACACGTCGAGCGCCTCGATCCCGATCGCGCTCGACGAGGCCGTGCGCGGCGGTGTGATCCAGCCGGGCCAGCACCTCTTGTTCTGCGCGCTCGGCGCCGGCGTCGCGTTCGGATCCGCCGTCGTTCGTTGGTGATCCGCTCTCGCGCCGCAGCGATCTAGGACTTCTGCCCGGAACTTCGTTCCGGGTTCTTCTAGTACGTCGGTCCGGCAGCTCGCTCCGGGCAGAACGACAACCCGGATCGAACTTCCGAACCGACGTCCTAGGGCGTCGGGATCGCGAGGACCCACGTCGCCCCGCGCGCGGTCTCGCACCAGGCATCGCCGCCGTGCATGCGCGCGAGGGTTCGCGCCAACGCGGGCGCGAGGCCGAGGCCGAGGATGCGACGGCCCGTCGGATCGACGAGGCGCGCGAACGGATCGAACGCGGCCTCGGCGTCGTCGGCGCTGACCTGCGACGAGGCATCGTGCACCTCCACGCGGAGCAGGCGCATGCCGGACGCGTCTCGCTCGCTCGCTCGGAAGCCCACGTGGATGCCGCTCGGTGACCCTGCGCGCAGGGCGTGACGCACGAGCGCGAGCGTGGCCTGCACGACGCGTCGCGTGTCGAGTGTGACGTGACCGAGCTGCGTGCACGCGCTCGTGTCGAGCCCGAGGCTACACGGCGGCTCGCGATCCGACACGAGGCGCGCGGCGCCCGCGAGCACGTCGTCGGCGATGCCCGAGGCCGCGGTGGACTCGAGCGCGAGGCGCAGCCGACCCACGTCTGCGCGCGCCACGTCGAGGATGTCGGTGAGCGACGCGACGAGGCTCTCGGCGCTCCGACGGATGCGCGTGACGCTCTGCTTCTGCGCCTGCGTGAGCGGACCCTCGATCTCCTCCTCGAGCAGGCTCGAGAAGCCCGCGATCGATCCGAGCGGCGCGCGCAGCTCGTGGCTCATCGCCGCGACGAAGTGCGTGCGCGTGGGCATCGTGTGGCTCGAGCTCGGCTCGCCGTACGTCTCGTGGCGTCGATCGCGCGCAGAGCGCAGGCGCGTGTGTCGCCCGATCGGGAGCAGCAGCGCGAACGTCGTCTCGGGACCGCGGGGGCCTTCACGGCTCTCCATCTCGATCGCGCCGCCCATGCGCGAGGCGAGCTCGTCGACGATCGCGAGGCCGAGGCCCCAGCCCTCCGGATCGGTGCCGCGGCCGTCGCGATCCCCACCGCGCTCGAACGCACCGAAAGGCGCGTCGCGCGCGCTCAACACCGTGCGCCCGAGGTTCGTCACCGCGAGCACCGCGACCTCGCCGCGCGCGTGCGCCGAGACGTGGATCGGCCCTGGACGCCCATGTTTTGCGGCGTTTCCGATCAGGTTGAGCAGCACCTGCCGCACCGCGCGCGGCGAGCCGAGCGGCTTGGGCGGCGGGTCGGTCGCGCTCACGTGGAGCTCGTGATGCGACTTGCGGACCTGCGGCGCGAAGAGGCGCGCCGCGTCGCGCGCGACCGCGGCGAGATCGACGACGCCGAAGACCTCGAGCTCGCCCGTGGTCTCCGCCGACGTGTCGAGCAGCTCGCGCACGAGCGCCGAGAGGTACTCGCCCGCGCTCGCGATCGCCTCGAGGTCTTCGCGCTGCCCCGCGTTGAGCGGTCCGTCGAGGCCCGACAGCAAGACCTGCGTGAAGCCGAGGATCGAGTTGAGCGGTGTGCGGAGCTCGTGGCTCAGTGCCGCGAGGAACTGCGCCCGCTCGAGCCTCACAGGAGGACCACGTCCTCCACGTCGAGCGCCTCTTGCGCGACGACGCTGTGGAGCTCGTCCTGCCTCTGCGTCGCGAGCTGGTAGAGCTCGGTGAGCACCGCGGGGTGCGTGCGGATCGCGTCCTGGAAGCGCTCGCGCGAGAGCTCGAGCGCCACGGTCGGGAAGGCCGCGGTGACCGTCGCCGTCGCGGGCCTGCGGAGCACGATCGAGATCTCGCCGACGACGTCGCCCGGGCCGAGGTCCGCGACGACGATGTCCTCGCCACCGGCCGGGTCCGTCGTCGACACGCGCACGCCGCCGCTCGCGACGAGGTAGAGGCCCTCGGGCTCTCCGCCCTGCTCGAAGAGGACCTCGCCCTCGCCGAACGTCTTCGCGTCGAAGAGCGCGATCATCGCCTCGCGGTCGGCCGCGGGGATCGCGCGCAAGAGCGCGCTCGTGCGCACGAGGTTCGCGAGCATGCGCGCGCGACAGTACGAGCCGAGCTCGCGACCGATCGCGGGCTCGGTGCCGGCGAGCGACTCGAGCGTCTCGCGCGAGGCCACGAGCAGCGTGGTCGGCTCTTGGGCGAACACCGACGCGGCGCGCGGCGCGCTCGACACGAGCGCCATCTCACCGAAGATCGCGCCCGGCCCGAGCACCGCGAGCAGCGTGGGGCCCGCGTCTTCGCCGATCGGCGCGCGCCGCTCTGCGCGCAGCGTCCCGCGGACCACGATGAACGCCTCGCGACCCTCGCTGCCCTGCTCGATCGCGATGCCCTCCGCGTCGAGATCCCGCACCGTGAGCGCGCCGAGCAGTCGCTCGAGCGGCGCGGGGGCGAGCTGCGAGAAGAGCGGCAAGATGGGCACCTTGCCCTGCGCGACGGGATCCTTGCTCGACGCGAACGACGCGAGCGCGCGCTCGGCGCGCGCGAGCAGCGCATCGCCGGTGAGCGCGTCGAGCGCTGCGTCGGCGGCGGGCGTCGAGGGGAGCGCGGGCGGCGCGGAGGACACGTCCGCGAGTCGGCTCGAGCCCTGACCGAACGCCTTCGCGATCTCCTTCCGCAGCTGCGCGCCCTCTGCGCCTGCGCGATCCACGAGCACCGCCGCAGCGGTGGCGGCCGCGAGCTCTCCGCGGCGCACGTAGGCATCCGCGAGCCGGCTCGCGGCAGGCGCGGCGGCGTCTTCACGCTCGAAGCTGATCGCGAGCCTCACGAGGAGCGCGACCGCGGCGAGCTGCAGCGGGTCGTCCTCGACGATCGAGATCGCGATGCGGAGCGCGCGCTCGCGCTGCGTCGCGTCGCGCGCGGACAGGAGCAGAGACCAACCGCGCTCGAGGAGCGAGGGCTCGTGTTCGGTCACCGACATGGCGCGCAGCGTATCACCCGCGTCCGTGAGATCCCTCTGTGATTGCAGTGCTCGCGCGGGTCTGCGCTGTCAGTCGCGCGCGACGGATCGCGTCCGAGACGTATGCTCGCGCTGGCCATGAATGCTCCGACGAAGAGTCTCGTTCCCAAGGGGCAGCTGCGCGACGCCAGCTCGGGAGAGAGCGGCTCCGCAGACGCCGAGCCGCCGCTCGTGTTCGACGCGGCGGTCGAGCCTGCGTGGCAGCGGTTCGAGGCGCTCGCGCGGCGTCGCGACGCGGAGGGGAGGGCGCTGATCGTCCCGGTGCTCGGCACGGGCTTCAACGCGCAAGCGAAGAAGCGCCTCGACTGGCGTGACCTGCTCGTGCGCGTCGCGAAGGACCTCGGGCTCGAGCTGTCGGTGCCCGATGGCGACGCGCTCATCGGCAACACCACGCTCGTGTGGGAGGCGATGCTGACGGAGATCGCGCAGCGCTCACGACAGAAGCCGTACCGCGTCGAGGCCGAGCTCGAGCGACACGTGCGCGCCGTGCTGCTGACCGAGTATCCGGCGGGAGGTGCCACCAAGGAGCTCGCCACGCGCTTCGCGTCCGGGCGCTTCCGCGACGTCGTGAGCTTCAACTTCGATCTCGGCTTCCACGCCACCCTGCCGGCGTGGGTCCGCGAGAGCGAGGATCGCTTCGACCCGGTGTGGGATCACGCGATCCACGCGGAGTCGAGCGCGCGCGTCTGGTACCCGCACGGCTCGGTGCTCGACGCGGAGTCGCTCCAGCTCGGGCAGCGCAAGTACGGCCTCCTCATCCAAGAGCTCGAGCGCGCGC
Source organism: uncultured Sandaracinaceae bacterium (assembly GCA_964502175.1). Lineage (GTDB taxonomy): Bacteria > Myxococcota_A > Polyangia > Polyangiales > Sandaracinaceae > JAFLCL01. The sequence goes on along the minus strand of CAZCVE010000019.1, from coordinate 81,625 downwards.
GCCGCGGACACAAGGGCGCAGAAGAGGCGATGAGGCGGGCGCTCTTCCCTCGCAAGCGCCGCGGCGGCCTCGACTCGGACGCGTACACGCCCGAAGAGCGCGAGGCCGTGTGGGACGCGCAGCGCCCGCACGCCAAGACGTGGGTGAGCGCGGCGATGACCTCGCCGCTCGTCTTCCTCGGCATGGGCCTCGGTCGCGAAGAGTGGGCGCTCTGGTGGTTCTTGAACCAACGACGGCGAAACCTCGCGCGCGCCGTTGGTCGTGATCGCGCCTTGGCCGATCGTCACCCGGTGTTCGTGCTCACGCAGGCCTCCGAGGGCGCTCGCCTCGAGACGGCCGCCCGCCTCGCGGGCATCACGCTGCTCACGTTCCGCGATCGCGCCTTCGACGACGCGTGGACCCGCGTGCTGAACGCCCTCGCGCCCCTCTGATCGTGTTGTGAGGCACGCGCACGCGGCAGCGCGGCGCTCAGCGCTGTCGCCGCGTGACCACCCACGCGCACTCGGTCGCGCCGTCGTGGAGGCAGCGGTGCACGACGTCGCTCGGGGACGAGGCGATCTCGAGCATGCGCTCGATGTAGCCGGTGAAGCCGTGCATGCACATGTAGCGAGGCATCACCACGTCCTCGAGTGTGATCGTCGTGCGGTCGCTCGCGATGCTCGCGGTCACGCGGCCGGGCTGCCAGTAGGTCTGGTAGAGCGTCGTGTAGAGGCGGAGCGAGAGGTTTCCGCCGAGGGCCGAGAGCAGGCCGCGGTAGAGGCCGCCGTCGAGATCGAAGGCCGCGATCTCGTGCGCGAACTCGTGCATGCGCGTGACCTCTCCGTCCATCGCGTGCATCACGATCGCGGAGTCGATCTCGACGAGCGGGCCGTACGGGACTCGCTGCGACACGAGCACGCCGCCCTCGAGGTAGCGGCGCGCCTCGCTACCGAGGTCCGCGAGGATCGCGGGCAGCGCGTGCGGCGCGCGGGTGTCGAGGTAGCGGCGTCGTGACCGCACGACGGTGCCCTTGATGGTGCAGCGCTCCCAGCTGCCGCGGTGGCTGGCCAGCCCGTAGAACGCGCGATCGAACGGCCGTGACGGCACGGCGAGCGAGCCTACTCGAACCACTCTCCCGAGCGTGACTTCGGTAGGCCGAGGCCCTATCTTCGCGCCGCTCGCATGGCCGCGCCGACGACAAGCCCGCACGAGAGCCCGAACGTGAGCCCGCTCAGGGGCATCCTCGAGACCCACCGCGTCGTCGTGTGCGTCGGCTCGGGAGGCGTGGGCAAGACCACGACGGCCGCGTCGCTCGCGCTGTGGGCCGCGATGAACGGTCGTCGCGTGCTCTGCCTGACGATCGATCCCGCGCGTCGCCTCGCGACGAGCCTCGGCCTCAAGGAGATGACGACCGACGAGAAGGTCGTCGACGCGGCCACGCTCGGCAAGCGAGGCCTCGCGATGAAGGGCTCGCTCTCCGCGATGATGCTCGACGGCAAGCGCACGTTCGACGATCTCGTGCGCCGCTACGCGTCCACGCCCGAGCGCGCGGAGCGCATCCTCGAGAACAAGCTCTACCAGTACATCTCGGGCTCGCTCGCGGGCACGCAGGAGTACATGGCGATGGAGAAGCTCCACGCGGTGCGGAGCGATCCCCGCTACGACCTCATCGTGCTCGACACGCCGCCGACGTCGAACGCGCTCGACTTCCTCGACGCGCCCGAGCGCCTCGCGGGCCTCGTCGACTCGCCGACGATGCAGTGGATCGTCACGGCGTTCGAGAGCTCGGGGAAGATGTCGTTCAGCCTCGTGGGCCGCGGAGCGAAGATCGTGCTGCAGGGCATCTCGAAGCTCACCGGCGCGGGCTTCCTCGAGCAGGTCGCGACGTTCCTCACCGAGTTCAACGATCTCTTCGGCGGCTTCCGCAAGCGCAGCGAAGAGGTGGGCGCGGCGCTGCGGTCGCCCGAGGTCGCGTTCGTGATCGTGACGAGCCCCGCGCCCCTCGCGATCGAAGAGGCAATCTTCTTCGCCGATCGCCTCGGGCAGGCGGGCATGAAGCGCGACGCGCTCGTGGTGAACCAGGTCCACCGCGTGCTGCCCGAGGTGAAGGCCACCACGACCACGCTCGAGACCGAGGCCAAGCCGCACGTGGGCGCGCACGACCCGAGCAAGATCGTGAGCCGAGTCCGCCGCGCCTACGACGATGCCAAGACGCGCGCGCAGGCCGATCGCATGCAGATCGATCGCCTGAAGAAGCGCATCGACGCGTCGCTTCCGCTCCTCGAGGTGCCCGTGTTCGATCACGACGTGCACGACCTCGACGCGCTCGAAGCCGTCGGCCGCGCCCTGGTCGGCTGATCGGGTTCGGCTGAGGCCGCGATGGAGGCGAAGCGCGCGCGCCGAGCGATCGGGTTCGTCGGCGACGCGCTGCGCGTGGAGGTGCCGCACGATCCCGCGCAGACGCCCCGGTTCCACCTCGGGAGCGCGCCAGGCGGCTGGGTGCGCGTCGCGCTCGACGGGGCCTCCCTCGCGTACGCACGTCACGAAGCGGCATGGCAGAGCGTCGTGTGGACACGCGTCGTTGATCGTTCGAGTGCGATCGTGCCCCCGATCGCGTCGGACCTCGCGAGATCGATCACTCGAGCGGGCTGGGTCGGCTGGCTCGCGAGGACGTTGTTCGTGGAGGCGTCGAGGCCGCTCGTCGCGGCGGGCACGTACGCGTTGGCGCCGCTCTCACCGAGGAGAGAGCTCGAGCGCCCTGCCTTCGCGCCGCCGACCCACGCGAGGGGTGCCGATGCACTGCATCGCGCCCCCCGCACGCAACGAGTGCGCTGGTCGTCGCAGAGCACCGACGAGTGCAACGTCTTCGCGCTGCGAGACGCGTCTCGTGACGATGCCTCGCGCGTGAAGGCGTGGCGCAAGCACGCAAGCGACGGCACGTTGCCGCCCGCGCTCCTCGCGTGGGTCTCGGCGCTCGACGGCTACGTCGTGCTCGACGGCCACGATCGTCTCCACGCCGCTGCGCTCGAAGGCATCGACGCGCCGCTCGTCTCGCTTCACCCGGTCCGCGAGCACGCGCTCAGTGCCGAGGTGCTCGTCGAGGCGACGCGTCGCTACGAGCTCGCGTTCGCACACGAGGCGAAGCTCTCGGCGGAGACGCGCACCGAGTTGAACAGGCACCTCGTAGGGGCGAGCTCACCGTGGATGCAGTCGACGTCGACGGCACGCTTCGAGCCTGATCTCTCTCAGCGCTTTCGTGCCGAGACGCAGGGCCTCGTGCTCGATGACGACGTCCTGCGCATCTTCTCGCGCTGAGCGCTGCGCGCTCGCCCAGCACGCTCGCTCGCGCAGCACGCTCGCCGCGCACGTGCGCGATCAGGGCAGACCGCGGCAGTTGCGGAAGCACGTGGCGGCTGCGGCGTTGATGCCGGCCGTGGCGCACTCCTCGGGCGTGCCCTGGTTCTGGATGCACGCGCGCAACGCCTCGAGGTTCGACATCGGGCCGTGCTGCGCCTCGCACTGCGACTGACACGTCTGCATGCACTCGGTGCTGTTGGGACAGCCCGCGGGCCCCGCGCTCGGATCGGGGACGGGCGGTGTCCACGTGCCCGCGGCCATCTCCTCGCGATGTCCCGTCGCACACCCAGCGGCGCACGCGTCGCGCAGCCAGGTCTCTGCGCCGGGGTTGGTGCTCTCGCAGTGCTGACGGCAGTAGTCCGTCAGCTGCGTCTCCTGCGCGGGGCTCAGCGGTGCGGGCGCGGGTGGCTCGGCGGTGCCGCCGCCGAAGCAGCAGCCCGCGATCGTCGAAGCGAACGCGAACGCGGAGGAGACCAGGGCTCGTCGGGTCGTCTGTGTGTGCACGACGACCAAGCTCCCACGCGCGCCGCGCGCCGCGGCTTATTCGGTCCTTATTCGACGCGCCCTCGCGCTCGCGCGGTCACTCGCGGTAGTCGGAGCCCGAGAGGCCGAGTCGCTTCATGAGCGCGTGGAAGTCCGTGCGGTTGCGGCCTGCGACGCGCGCAGCCGCGCTCACGTTTCCGCCGACGCGCTTGAGGAGCTCCTCCATGTACGAGCGATCGAAGCGCTCGCGCGCCTCACGCAGCGGAGGGAGCTCTGCCTCGGACAGCAGCGCGTGCGGTGCGGCGCCGAGGTCGTCGCGCTCGGTCGTCGTCTCTTCACGCGGAGCCTCACGCGGGGTGCGGCTCGGCGCGAGCACGGCCTGCACGTGCTGCGGTCTCAGCACGCCGCTCGCGGCGAGCAGCGACGCGCCTTCGATCACGTTCGCCAGCTCGCGCACGTTGCCCGGCCAGTCGTGCGCGAGCAGCAACCGCAGCGCCTCCGCCGAGAGGTGCGGCGTGCCGAGCCCGTGACGCGACGCCGAGCGTGCGAGGAACAGCTCGGCGAGCAGCGGAAGATCATCGAGCCGCTCGCGCAGCGGCGGCATCGACAGCGGCACCACGTGGAGGCGATAGAAGAGATCCTCGCGGAAGCGGCCCGCCTCCATCTCCGCGCGCAGGTCACGGTGCGTCGCGGCGACGACGCGCACGTCCACCTCCACCGAGCGTGTCGCGCCCACGGGCGTGATCTCACGCTCCTGCAGCACGCGGAGCAGCTTCACCTGCACCGAGATCGGCGCGTCGCCGATCTCGTCGAGGAAGATCGTGCCGCCGCGCGCCGCCGCGAAGAGGCCGTCCTTGTCGCGGACGGCGCCAGTGAACGCGCCGCGCACGTGACCGAAGAGCTCGCTCTCGAGGAGCGGCTCCGGCAGCGCGCCGCAATTGATCGCGAGGAACGGCGCGCTCGCGCGGCTCGAGAGCGCGTGGATCGATCGCGCCGCGAGCTCCTTGCCGGTCCCCGACTCGCCGAGCACGAGCACCGTCGCGTCCGACGGCGCGATGCGCGCGAGCCGGTCGCGCAGCTCCGCGATCTTCTGGCTCGCACCGAGCAAGCGCTCCGCGTCCGACGTTCCGACGAGCCGACGAAGCCCGCCGACCTCGCGACGAAGCCGCACGCGCTCGATCGCGTGGCGCACCTTCTCGAGCAGCTCGTGATCGTGGAACGGCTTCGTGAGGAAGCCGTAGGCGCCGCGGCCCATCGCATCCACCGCGGCCTCGACGGTCCCGTGCGCGGTCAAGATGATCACGGGGAGGTCGAGCGATCGCTGCTGCACGGCGTCGAGGAGATCGAGGCCGCTCTCTCCGTCGAGGCGCAGGTCGACGATCATCGCGTCGATGATCTCGCGCTCCATGAGCTCCAGGGCGCCGCGCGCGCTGGTCTCGACGCTCGCACGGAAGCCGTGGTGCTCGAGGCGCAGCGCGAGGAGCTCGAGGAGATCCTCCTCGTCGTCGACCACCAACACGTGTCCCAGCGACTCGGCTCCGCTCATCTCACCGTCCTCGTTCGACCCGCTTCCATCGCAGACGCGGGCGGTGGGCGCACGCTCGATCGTCCGCTCGCTCGCGGTTCGAGCGGGATCGTCATCACGAAGCGGGCCCCGCGCTCCACGTCCGCGTCGAGCTGGAGGTCCCCGCCGTGCGCGACCACGACCTCACGCGCGAGCGCCAGACCGAGGCCGACGCCCACCGTCTTGGGCGAACGCGCGACCGTACGCGTGACGAACGGCTGAAAGATCGAGTCGCGAAGATCGTCGGGCACGCCGGGACCCTCGTCGCTCACGACGATGCGCACGCGCGGAGGGGTGCTCGCGTCGATCTCGCGCACCACCCGCACCACCTGGCCGGGCTTCGACACCGAGACCGCGTTGCGCACCACGTTCGCGATCGCCCGCTCGAGCATCGCGGGATCGAGCGCAGCGCGCGGGGCCTCGGAGTCTCGGGTGAGCTGCACCTCCACGCGCCCTCGCGCGTCGGCTCGCTCCTCGGCGACGGCCGTCTCGAGGATCTCGTCGATCGACGAGCCCTCCTTGCACCGCAGCGCGCCGCCAGCGCGGAGGCGCGAGAAGTCGAGCAGCGTGGTCACGAGCCGCACCTCGCGCTCACACGCCGTGCTCGCGATCGCGACGACGCGACGCTGCTTCTCGTCGAGCGCCCCGACGGCCCCATCGGACAAGAGCGCGAGCGCCTCGCGGATCTTCGAGAGCGGCGTGCGGAGCTCGTGAGAGACCGACGCAAGGAAGCCCTCCTTGAGGACCTCGATCTCGGCCAGACGAATCCGCATCTGCTCGAGCTCGTCGGCGAGCTCCACGATCTCGGCCGGGCCCTCGACCGCCACGCGCTTCGAGAAGTCTCCGCGCGCGAGCCGCTGCGCCGTGCGCGACAGATCGCCGAGAGGCTGGCTCACGTCGCGCGCCATCGTCCGCGCCACGAGCATCGCGAGCACGAAGCCCGCGATCGCCAAGAGCGCGCCAAACCACGTCGCCCGCGTGCCGATGCGGCGTACCTCTTCATCGTGCGCGCGCGCGGCCGTGTGTAGCTCGGCGAGCCGCTCGACCCACGCCGTCGTCAGGGTCGCGTCGAGCGTGGTGCGGCGGTCTTGCACCGCGAGCGCTGCGGGGCAGGTCTCGCCGGCGAGGACCTCCGCACCGAGCAGGTGGTAGCGGCGCGCCTCGCTCACGATCGTCGCGCTCGCGTCGGGCGTCGTCGACAGGCGCGCCTCGAGCGTGCGCGTCGCCGTGTCGACCTCCTCGCGGAGCGTGGCCGTGTCGCCGTCGCGGCATCGCGTCGGGGCGCTCCTCAGGGCGAGGTCGAGCTCCCAGGCGGCTTGGTGGATCGAGCCCTCGTTCGCGAGGGCGCGCAGCTCGCGCTCCCCGAGCTCGCGCGACAGCCGCGTCATGTGGACGAGGGCGCCGAGCACCACGAGCAACGCGAGCGACATCACGGCCACCGGGGCCGCGTGCGACGCGAGCAATCGAGAGACGAGGCGCATCCAGAGCCGTGTTCGACGTAGCGGTGGCTCCCGCGCAGAGGCCGAGGAGCCGGGCGAGCGTAGCGCGCCACCGCCCAGCGTCGTGGACGTGTCCGTCGAGCCCGACACTGTCGGCGTGCTCGCGGTGTCGGTGTCGTGGTCGACCGACAGATTCGAGGCGAGAGAAGGCTGTCGTGCTGGCACGCACCGTGAAGAGCAAGCGGCGTGACGACGACGGAAGACCGAAGCCGATGACCGGGCTCACACCGATCCTGTCCCCGAGTGAGGTCCACGCGCGAAAGCAGATCGGGATCTGGGTCGCGCTGTCCTTCTCCGCAGGCGCGGTGAACGCGATCGCGCTCGCTGCCTGCCAGCGCTTCGTCACGCACGTGACGGGCACGCTCACGCTCTTGGGAACGGATCACGCCGACCCATGGTTGGTGCTCGAGTACGCGTGCGTGCTCGGCTGCTTCGTGCTCGGAGCGATGTCGAGCGTGGTCTTGATCGACGGCCGTCGCTTGCGTCACCGCGAGCCGTGGCCTCTGGCTCCGCTGGCGATCGTCACGACCATCCTCTTCGGCACCGCGATCGCGGGAGCCCTCGACGTCTTCGGCCCGTTCGGCCGCACGATCGAGACGCCCGGAGACTTCGTGCTGCTCTCCGTCCTCGGCTTCGCGATGGGTCTCCAGAACGCGTCCGTCGCGACCACCACAGGCATGATCGTGCGCACCACCCACATGACCGGCCCCGTCACCGACTTCGCCGTCGCGCTCGCGACGGCGTTCAGCGGCGGAGAGAAGAAGGTGGTCGACGCCGCGCGGCAGTCGGCGTGGATCCGCGCGTGGAAGATCCTCGCGTTCGCGGGCGGCGCGCTGGTGGGCGTGATCGCCGCGCGCCAGCTCGAGTACGGCGCGTTCCTCCTGCCTGCGGGCACCACCCTGCTCGCGGCCAGCTGGCTCCACCGCTCGCTCTCGGAGGCCCGCGCCGTGCGCGCGCGCGCCACCGACACCACGACGCACCGCGTCCCCGAGAGAGCCGATGCCTCCGCCGAGTGACCACGCGCGCCGCGATGCGAGCCGGGACGTGCAAGGCGCGGGCGACGACGCGCGCGTCGCGCCGATCTCGTCCGTCGCCACGATCCCCCACACCCTGGCCGCCCTCGCGACTGCCCTCTTGCTCGCCGCAGGCGCCTTGCTCGAGCGGCCCGACGGCACGTCCCCCGGCCCAGCGCTCGGCCTCTTCGTGCTCGCGCTCGCGCTCGCGCTCACCGCCCGATCGCTCGGTGCACGCGAGCGGCGAGCGCACGACAGGATCTGACCCGACGACGTCGCTCGGTGCGGACAGGCTCAGTGCGGACAGGTCTGCAGGTGAATCGCGCGGTGACGCGCGGTCTCCGGGCTGTCGGGGAAGCGCTCGAAGAGAGACGCCATGCTCGCGCACGCACCCTCGGTGTTGCCCGAGGAGCGCTGCGCCCGGATCAGCACACCGACCTCGCGCGCGTTCTGGGCGTGACCATCACCGAGCAGGCGCTCGACGCACGCGTAGTCGCGTCGGCCCATGCACGCGTAGGCCTCGAACGACTGCTCCATCTCGGGGCGCACCTGGAAGCTCCGCTCGGGATGCTCCGGATCGGGATGCGCGGGATCGACGGCCGCTTCGGGATCGGTGCCAGTCGGATCGGTGCCAGTCGGATCGGTGCCAGTCGGATCGGTGCCAGTCGGATCGGTGC
>CAZCVE010000019.1:0-72953 GCA_964502175.1 uncultured Sandaracinaceae bacterium | reverse complement strand
CAGTCGGATCAGTGCCAGTCGGCGCTGCTGTGGGCGGCGGAGCGCCCGCCGATGGGGCAGTCGGTGTGGCGGGTGGAGGCGCGGGCCGCGGCGCGGCAGGGGCGGGGTCACCGCAGCCGAGGAGGGTGACCGCGCACGCGAGCAAGACTCCGAACGAACGATTCATCGACTCGACTTTCCGCGCCCACACGTTCGTGAGCGCTCGGCGACTCTTCGTCGCGCGCTCACTCACGCCCGAGGAACACCGCTGCGCCGCCTGCGGGCAGGGTCAGCGTCATGCGCGAGCCCGACAGGCTGGCCGTGCCCGACCCGGCGACCGCCTCGAAGCGCGTGGCTGTGCCGCGGACCGTGGGCACGAGGCCATCGATCGCGCGCGCGGTGACGGCGCCTCCGCCGCGGTTGATCGTGACCACCGCGACCGCGCCCTCGACCTCGTCCGCCCACGCGACGACGTAGAGGTCCGACTCCGCGACGAGCGGCACGCGGCGTCCACGCCGAAGCGCGGACGAGTCGGCGCGCGCGTGGCCGAGCGCGCTCAAGTGCTCACGCAGCGCGCGCTGCTCGGACGACACGGCGGTCTCGCCCATCGCGACGCCCGTGAGCGCGTCCGTCCACGTCATGTCGCGACGGTTGTCGGGGTCGTTGCCGCCGGGCATCGCGATCTCGTCGCCGTAGTAGAGGAAAGGAATGCCAGGCATCGCGTAGAGCGCGGTGAACGCGCGCCGGATGCGGCCGAACGTCGCCGCGTCGGTGGGCGTCGTGGCGAGCGTCGGGCAGGAGCCTCCGGGCCAGCGACAGTCGACCGCAGGGCTCATCCCCGCGCGGCTCGCGATGCGGTTCGAGTCGTGGGTGCCGAGGAAGCGCACGTGGAGGCCCTCGGGGCGGTAGCGCGTCTCCATGTCGCGAACGACGGACTCGAGCTCGGTGAACGGCATCGTGTCGGTGACGAGGCCGTACTGCGTGCGGTGGTGAGAGGGGAAGTCGAACTGACCATCGAGGCCGTCGACGCCGACGTACGCGTCGATCCAGCCGTAGCCGTTCGGGAACGTCTCTCCGCAGCCGTAGTCGGCCGTGTCCCACTGGCCCACCGCGGTCTCGCCCACGAGGTAGAGGCGCTCGCCGCCTTGCTCGAAGCGGCGGTGGAGCGCGGCGCGAAGGTTGAAGATCGAGCTCGTCTCCACGTGCTTCACCGCGTCGATGCGGAAGCCGTCGATCCCGAACGCATCGACCCAGTGGATCGCGTCGTCGATGAACTGCTCTTCGGCGTCCGGAACACGCCAGTTGATGTCCGGCAGGTAGCTCGCGAAGAGGCAATCGAGCGGCCGCTCGCTCCAGCCGCAGCCCGAGTCCTGGCCGCAGACGCAGCCGGTGCGGAACCAGTCGCGGTGCGGCGTGAAGTACTCGTGCTGCTCGTGGATCTGGTTGTTGATGAGATCGAACAGCACGCGGATGCCGCGGCGATGTGCCTCCTCCACGAGCGCGAGCAGCGCCTCGTTGCCACCGAAGCGCGGCTCGACGTCTCGCGCGCGAGAGGGCCAGTAGCCGTGGTAGCCGGCGTACTCGTGTCCGTCGTCGCGCCCGGGGAAGTGCCCGATCGCTTGTTGGTTGATCGGCGAGAGCCAGAGGACGTTGACGCCGAGATCCTCGAAGTAGCCCGTGCGCATCACGTCGAGGACGCCCTCGAGATCACCGCCGTGGAAGTCGGCGGGGTACTCGACCGGCGCGCCTTCGGGCCCGTCGTCGCCGCGATCGCCGTTCGCGAACCGGTCGACGACGATCATGTACATGACCGCGTCGCGCCAGCTCCACGCCTGCGCCTCGACCCAGAACGGGAGATCGACGGGCTCTGCCTCGCGCCCCATCGCGTCCGTCGCGCGGACCGCGAGGAGGTGTCGGCCGACCGGGAGGTCCGCGAGCCTCACGCGGTAGTGGCCGGTCTCGTCGACCGTCGCGCTCACGGCGGCGCCGTCCAGCGTGAAGCGCGTCTCGCGCGGCAGCGCTCCGTCGCTCGCGATGTGTACCTGGACCTCCGTGGTCATGGAGCCCACCCCGCGCGCTTCGTCGAAGAGGACGGCGACCGGCGAGGTCACGACGATCTCGGGCCCCGCGTCGCACGCGGGTGCGCGGAAGGCGGAGTTGATGCAGGCGCCGTCGTAGCGGCGCATGCGCGACTCGGGATCGAGGATCCACGTGTCGTCGACGATGATCTTGTACGCGTGGATCTCGCCCGCGCGCAGGCCGTCGTCCGGCCCGAGCGTGATCTCGAAGCTGCCATCTCCTTCGTGGTCGCTCATCGCATGACGCGTCCACGCGTCGAAGTCGCCCGCGATCTCCACGCGCGTTCCTCCGCGTGAGTAGCGGAACGTCTGCTCACAGCTGCGTACGGGCCAGGCGATCGTGCCGGCGTCGTCCGTCCAAGCGTCGAGAGGCGTGCCCGCGTCGGGGCCCTCGAGCGCGTCGAGATCGGCGTCGTCGTGCGCCACGAACGGCGCGTCGCGGCCCATCGCGTCTTGCCCTGCGTCGGCCATCTCGCCCGCAGCGCAACCGATCGAGCTCGCCACCGCGATGCTCGACGCCCACGCAAACGCTAAGGTGCGCGACTTCATCGGACGAATGTGCCGTCTTCTCACGGAGACGTCCACGCGCGCGGAGAGCTTCTGGATGCGATCAGATCACCGAACGGGCTTCGTCTTCGTCGCGTTGTCCCTCGCCGCGGGCTGCGGAGGTGACCCGCCGCGCGTCGACGCCGCAGGCCTCGACGTCGGCACCCCGATCGACGCTGCGATCGTGCTCCCGGACGACGTGCTCGTGCCCTCCGACGCAGGCACCGACGTCACGACCGGAGAGGACTCGGGGCCCACGCGCTGTCTCGCACCGAGCACGCGCGTCGTCGGCAGCGACGTGCTCGATCACGCGCTCGGTCGCGCCACGCTCACGATCGTCGGTGATCGCGACGCGTGTCGACGCAGCTACGTGCTCGCGAGCACGGGCGCGCGCCGAGACATGCTGCCGGGCTCGCCGCGCACGTTCGAAGAGCGCGAGACCGATCCCGCGCTCCGCACGGGTCACGATCTCTTCGACGCCCTCTTCGCGCTCGCGATGGACGAGGCCCACGAGAACTCGGTCGGCTCGATCGAAGACTTCGGCTTCGACATGGGGCGCCCGCTGCCGTGCCCCGACGGTGGCTGCTTCGAGACCGGCCGCTTGTGGACGTACGTGTGGACGCGCGACACGAGCTACTCGGTCGACCTCGGCCTCGCGGCGATCGACCCGACGCGCGCGCTCAACTCGATGCTGTTCAAGCTGAGTGAGCGACGCGGCGGTGGTGGCGAGCAGATCGTGCAGGACACGGGCACGGGCGGCAGCTATCCGGTGTCGAGCGATCGCGTCGTGTGGGCGCTCGGGGCGGAGTCTCTCCTCGCTCAGCTCGACGGCCCCGACTACACGACCTTTCGCGACCGCGCGTATGGCGCGCTCTCCCGCACGATCGCGCACGATCGCGAGGTCGTGTTCGACGACAGCCGCGGCCTCTACCGCGGGGAGACGTCGTTCCTCGACTGGCGCGAGCAGACGTATCCCGGCTTCACCGTGGGCAACGTGACGCCGATCGCCGAGAGCGAGTCGCTCTCGACGAACGTGCTCCACCTCCACGCGCTCGAGCTCGCCTCGCGCCTCGCGGGCGAGCGCGGCGAGACGACCGAGCGTGATCGCCTCGCGGCCGATGCCGCCTCGCTGCGCACGCGCATCCACGAGGTGTTCTGGGACGAGTCGCGCGGCGAGCTGCTCGCGTTCACGCCCGGCGTGCTCGACCGCGCGCCGGTGCGCCGCGTCGATCTCCTCGCGACCTCGCTCGCGATCCTCAGCGGCGTCGTCGATGACGAGGAGGCGCGCCGCGCGCTCTCTCGCTACCCGCACTTCGAGAACGGCGCGCCCGTGATCGCGCCGCAGCAGCAGGACACGGCCATCTACCACAACCGCGCGCAGTGGCCGTTCGTCACCGCGTACGAGCTGCTCGCCGCCGGCGCGGCGCGTCACCCCGCGGCCGCCACGCACGCCGTGCACACGCTGATGCGCAGCGCGGCGCTCTCGCTCTCGAACATGGAGAACTTCGAGGTGCCCTCGGGGCTGCCGTACCGCGAGGACGGCGCGTTCTCGGGGCCTGTCGTGAATTCGCAGCGGCAGCTCTGGAGCGTCGCGGGCTATCTCGCGATGGTCACGCGCGGTGTGTTCGGTCTCTCCCCCGAGGCCGATGGCCTGCACGTGACGCCGTACCTCACGGCGGATCTCGTGCGCGATCTGTTCGCGGGTCAGTCCGAGCTCGTGCTCGACCAGTGGCCGGTGCACGGACGTCGCGTGAGCGTCGTCCTCCACTTGCCCCCTACGCCTGCGGCGGCGGGTCGCGATCTCACCGTGAGCGAGGTGCGCGTGAACGGCGTCGTGGTCGACGGACCGATTCCGTTCTCGACGCTCGATCCCGACAGCCGCGTCGACGTCGACCTCGTCGCCTCGAGCGAGGACGGCGCGACGATCACGAGCACCGATCCCACCGACTACCGCGACGTGTTCGCGCCCCGCACCCCTTCGATCGCGGGCCTCGAGGTGGAGGCAGGGCACCTCCGCGTGCGCTTCGATCGCGGGAGCGAAGCTGCCGCCGACGTTCGCATCAGCGTCTACCGAGACGGCGCGCGCATCGCGACCGACCTCGCGACCGACAGCCACCTCGACGCGAGCTGGGACGCCGCGAGCGCGCGCACGCCCTGCTACGCGATCGAGAGCTGCTTCGTCGCCAGCGGCACGTGCTCGCAGCACTCCGCGCCGAGCTGCTTCTGGGGTCCGTCGATCGCGCGCATCGCGAGCTACGACGCGGGCGCGTTCACCGCCACGGGCGGCTCGCTCGTGACGACCCACGGGCGCGCGCACTACGAGCCATGGGGCGATCCGGGGCACAGCCTCGCGGTCACGCACACCGCGACGCAGACGGGCGACCACCTCGTGCAGCTCACCTACGGAAACGGCGCCGGCGGCATCACGACGGGCATCACATGCGTCGTGAAGCGCGTCGTCGTCGAGGACGTCGCGACGAGCACCATCGTGTCCGAAGGCGTCGTCGTGATGCCGCAGCTCGGCGACTGGTCGCGCTGGGCCGACTCCACGATGGCCCGCGTGCCCCTCGAGGCCGGACGCACCTACCGCATCACGATCCAGGGCGACGACGGCACGGTGAACATGTCGAGCTTCCAGCACTTCGCGAGCTACACGGCGGGCACCGGCGGCACCGAGCCCTTCGCGCGCGTGAACGTCGCGACGATCCGCGTGCTCGCTCTCTGACCACTCGTCAGACCGGCGCTGGCGACACGCGTCGCACTCCCCTACGCTCGCAGTCTCGATATGGGCCGTGTCCGCGTGAACGTCGCGTTGTTGCTCGCTGCCGGCGTGTCCCTCGCCGCTGGCCTCGGGCTCACCCCCGAGCGCACGCATGCGATGAGCTGGTGCGCGCAGCCGATCTGGGCGCACGAATGGGGCGTGGTCGTGTTCGGCGCGAACGGCGTGCGGACCGCGGGGCCGGGCGTTCCCGCCAACTTCCACACGAGCGCTGGCACCGGCGGAGCGAGCGCCGCAGATCCGCCAGTCCGACACGGTGACAGCGACAGCGGAGATCGCTTCCTCCCCGTGATGCAGTTCTTCACCTATGGGAGCGGCCCGATCCCCATCGGACTCGAGGTGGGCGTCAGGTACGGAACGGCCTCTGCGTGGTACCCGCAGGTCGACCATCGCACGCCAGCGTCGGACGCGAACGGTCCGCTCGCGCTGGCGAGCCGCACGCGGCTGCTGGCCGACCGCGCGAGGCGCTCCCCTTTCGGTCCGCCCCTCTTGCTCGGTCGCGACCCAACGCGTCAGCTGGCGTGGGATCACCTCGAGCTCACCGACGCGCCGACACACGCCGCGGCTGCGAGCACCACGCCTTGGGTCGATCGGCTGCGCGCCATGCCCGCAGCACGCTGGGTGAATGGTGCGCGCGAATCGGAGCGGTTCGTCTTCTACGAGGCCAACACGTCCGAGACCGCCGCGATCACGATCGAGCGTGGACCGGAGTACGGACCCGGGCGGAGGCACCTGATCCTACGCAATCGATCCACGCATCCCGTGCACGACGTCGTACTCGTTCACCGCGAGGCGGCGGGGCTCTACGTCATCACCGCTCCGCAGATCCCCGCGGGGCAAACCGCCGGCTTCATCCTCGAGGATCATCGCGCGGACGCCGCAGCGTTCACGACCGCGACCGACGAGTGGTTGCGCGCTTCCATGAATGCCGAGACCGCGGCTCGATACGACGGTTGCGTGATGCAGCGCGACCCAGCCGTTCCCGTGGAGACGGCCACGGGTCACAGCGTGTTCGGGGAGGAGGGCGACGTCATCCTCGACACCTGGGGCGCCCGCTTCTTCAACGCGCTCGGGACCAATGTCGTCTACCGCGAAGACACCGCGCACCTCGACGAGGTCATGCCCCTCTCGCTGTACACCGACATGTTCCACTTCATCGTGCTGAACCGACTGGGGCTCGCCCTCGTCGAGAATCTCACGCTGCCCTAGCCCGACGTCTCGACGATCGACGAGACGCGAGGAACGAAGTGCCGGCTTCGCCGATCTCGCGCGCCGCTAGGTCCGCGTCAGCGTCGATCGCGGGCGAGCTGTGCGCTCGCCAGCGCGGTACCGATCCACGTGATCGCGGGCATCGCGAGCTCGGCGGCCATCGCCATGGAGACCGCCGCGGCGAGCTGAGAACCGAAGAGCCCAACCGCGAACGAGAAGTCCGAGCCCCCCACCGTGAACGCGATGTTCACCAACGAGAGCCCGGCGATCCACAGGAGCCAGCGCGCGCTCCGCTCGATCGCCATGAGGTGGTTCGCGCGCGCGAAGCTCGCTGCGGGTTCTTCGAGTACGTCGGCCCAGAAGTTCGATGCCCCAAGACGCGATTGCGAACGCTCGCACGATGCGCGCACGATCGTTCGCCCATGCGGACTCGCACGACGCTCGTCGCACTCACTCTCTCCCTGGTCCTCGTCGGGCTCGCGGGTCGCGTGGAGGCGCTGCGCGTCGCACGCCCGTACGCGCTCTCGCTCCTCGCGCCGCACGGTCCGCCGCGCGCGTCCGACGATCCGATCACCGGCCTGCCGCCGGCTCCTTCGATCCTCACGCTCGCATCCGACGGCGCGCTCGTCGTGTCTCCGCAGCCCGCCACGGGCCGAGGCGGAAACCGTGACCCGAACGCAGTGCGCGTGATGGATGCGAGCGGCGCGGCGATCCGCACGCGCGTCGAGACGATCGCGCCCGACCTCCATCGGATCGTGCCCACGCGCCGGCTCGCGAGCGGCACCTTGCGCGTCACGGGCATCCCGGGCGTGCGATCGCTGCGCGTCGCGCGGGGCACGCCGCGAGTCGCGACCGCACCGTCGATCGATCGCGTCACGAACCATCGAACTCCGCTCGATCCCGCGCAGCCGGCCGGCGCGATGAACGAGCGTGTGGTCGTCTCCCTGCGAGAGCCGCCGCCCGCGGGAGCCGCGTTGCTCGTCGCGCGTTGGGTCGACTGGCACGACGCCGAAGGCGGCCTCTATGGCGCGTGGGCGCCGGTCGCAGCCGGCACGACGGGCGAGCTCGTCTTGATCTGCAGCGCTGGCCCGCCGTGCGGCGCGCGCAATGGCCACATCCCTCGCGCGAACGAGCGCGGCGAGCTCCGCTGGGTCGACACGAACGGCCGCCTCTCGGACGCGACCACGATCACCGTGACGTCGAACCCGTGACGCTCGCTGCGGCGATTCCGCTGAGCCGCTTCCGGTTGCAACGAGCGTCCCATGCGTCGACCCTGTCTGAATGCGGGCGCAAATCGGCTGGTTCGCTGTCGTGCTTCCATTCTTGCTCGTCGCGATCGTCAGGATCTGCATCGTCTCGTCCCCACCCGCTCGCTCACGACCGGCGTGGTCGACGTGAGGGGAATCCATCGACTCTCGCGCATCCGCGTCGGAAGGGGGACGCGCACGATCCCCGGTGCCCCCTCGATCGCGAGCGGCGCGTGGACCGAGGTCTCTGGCTCGACGGCTCGGGAGGTGGAGCTGATCTGTGCGACCCGAGGCGACGGATCGATGGGCCGCGCGAACGAACGCGGCGAGCTCCGCTGGGTCGACGCGAACGGCCGCCTCTCGGACGCGACCACGATCACCGTGACGACGGCGCCCTGATCGACGAGCGCGTCGCGCTCACTCCCACTCGATCGTCGCGGGGGGCTTGCTCGAGATGTCGTAGACGACGCGGTTGATGCCGCGCACCTCGTTGATGATGCGCGTCGAGACCTTCGCGAGGAGGTCGTACGGGAGGCGCGACCAGTCGGCGGTCATGCCGTCCTTCGAGGTGACCGCGCGGATCGCGCACACGTTCTCGTACGTGCGCCCGTCGCCCATCACGCCCACCGACTGCACCGGGAGGATCACCGCGAACGCCTGCCACGTGAGCTCGTACTGCGCGGGGTAGGTGGCGCCCGCGGTGCGCAGCTCCTCGAGGAAGATCGCGTCCGCCTCGCGGAGCACGTCGAGCTTCTGCTTCGTGATCTCGCCGAGGCAGCGGATCGCGAGCCCCGGCCCGGGGAACGGATGACGCCACAGCACGTGGTGCGGCATGCCGAGCGAGGCGCCGACCTCGCGGACCTCGTCCTTGAAGAGCTCGCGCAGCGGCTCGACGAGCTTGAGCTTCATGCGCGCAGGCAGGCCGCCGACGTTGTGGTGCGTCTTGATCGTCGCGCTCGGTCCCTTGAACGACACGCTCTCGATCACGTCGGGGTAGAGCGTGCCCTGGACGAGGTGCGTGACGCTCACGCCGGCGGCCTCGATCTTCTTGGCCTCCGCGTCGAAGACCTCGATGAACACGCGGCCGATGATCTTCCGCTTCTGCTCGGGATCGCTCACGCCCGCGAGCTCGGTGAGGAAGCGCTCGCTCGCGTCGACGTGCACGAGGCGGAGCTGCTTGCCGCCCACCGACACGTGCTCCGCGAACATCTTCACGACCTCGACGGCCTCGTTCTTACGGAGCAGGCCGTTGTCCACGAAGATGCACG
This sequence comes from uncultured Sandaracinaceae bacterium, assembly GCA_964502175.1. Classification (GTDB taxonomy): domain Bacteria; phylum Myxococcota_A; class Polyangia; order Polyangiales; family Sandaracinaceae; genus JAFLCL01. The sequence goes on along the minus strand of CAZCVE010000019.1, from coordinate 63,847 downwards.
TGAGCTTCTCGCCGATCGCGCGCGCCACGAGCACCGCGGCCACGCTCGAGTCGACCCCGCCCGAGAGGCCGCAGATCGCGTGGCCCCCTTCACCGATGTGGGCGCCGACCTGCGATCGGATCTTCGCGATCGTCTCCTCGATGAACGAGCCCGGCGTCCAGTCGGCCGCGAGGCCCGACACGTCGAAGAGGAACGCGCGCAGCATCTCGGCGCCGCGCGGCGTGTGCACCACCTCGGGGTGGAACTGCACGCCGTAGATCTTGCGGGCCGTGTTCGCGCTCGCGGCGAACGGTGCGTTCGGCGAGCTCGCGATCGGTGCGAAGCCCGGCGGGAGCGACACGACGCGATCGCCGTGGCTCGCCCACACGTCGACGCGCTCGCCCTTGCCGAAGCCCGCGAGGATGCCGACCGCCTCGTGGATCTCGATCGTCGCGGGGCCGTACTCGCGCTCGCCCGCGGGCTCGACCTTTCCGCCGAGGAGGTGCGACGTGAGCTGCATCCCGTAGCAGATGCCGAGCACGGGCACGCCGAGCTCGAAGACGCCGCGATCGACGGTGGGCGCGCCTTCCTCGAACACGCTCGCAGGACCGCCGGACAGGATCACCGCGCCCGGCTTCATCGATCGGATCGCGTCGATCGAGAGCGTGCAGGGATGGATCTCGCAGTAGACGTGCTGCTCACGCACGCGTCGCGCGATGAGCTGCGTGTACTGCGAGCCGAAGTCGAGGATGAGCACCAGCGAGCGCGTCATGGCGCCGCTTGTACGGGCTCCCCTCGGGCTTTTCAACGAGCCACCTCACGCCGAACGAACAGGCCACGCAGGCATGACGGAAAAGAGAAACGGACCCCGTCGCCGGGGTCCGCTTCGGTCCTCATCCAACCAACTCAGCCCGAGAGCCAGTGGGGCTGGGGCCCCGCGCGCAGCGCGACCGCAGCCACGTCTTCGTGGGGGAGGGGTCGCACGACCCCCCAGGCCAACTCAGCAATGGCGGCCACGACCCGCGGGGTCGTTCGGATCGCTGTCGCTGCAGGCGCGGCTGCCGCAGCCCACCGGATCGTTCGGATCGCTGTCGCTGATGCCGCGACCACGGCCGTTGCCGCCGGGATCCTGCGGGTCGCGATCGGTGCAGTTCGGGATCGCCTGCGCGGTGCTCGCCACGCCGACCGTCGCGACCGACGCGGCGATCACGCCCGCGCCCAAGATGCCGAACGTGCTTCGACGGCTCACGTTCGCCGTCGTGATCTCTTCATTCGAGAGGGACTTCTTCTTCTCGCTCATCGCTCCACCTTTTCTCGTGCCCAAGACCCCGGGCCCCACCCCGGAACGTCACGGCTCACGCACACTGTAGGCGGGCGACGAAACGGCCATCCAGTCTATTCAGTGAGAACTGCTCTCACGAATCGCCCTCCAAACAGGGCAAAAACCAGCATGGCCGTTCGACGTTCAACCTCCGCGCGGTCGCCGCGCTCGTGAGGTCTCAACCCACCGACCCACACTCGTACATCGCCTCGATCACGTTGTTCCCCTCGTCGCACTCGTTGTTCTCACCGCTGCCATCGCCGACATCGTCGGCGCGCACGAAGAACGGGAGGTCCATGCCGAGCTCGGTCATCGTCGGCGTGAACGTGGCCGTGACCGTGGTCGCGCCACCGGGAGGGATCGGCGCCGTCGTCAGAACGGTCGCGACCGCGCGCCCCGGCGTGGCCTCGGTGCCCAGGTAGAACGTGACGGGAAGCCCCGCGCCGACGCTGACCGCGCCGTCGTTCCTGATCGTCGCGCGCAACACCAGCGCGTCGGGGCAGCCGTCGCCGTCCGAGCTCGGCTCGACGGCCACGAGATCGGGCGCGTCGAAGCTCTGCGAGTTCTGACGGAACGTGTTGAAGCGCGACCAGTTCGCGATCTCGCCGCTCGGGATGCCGAGGTTCTCGCGCACGTTGGTCACGTGATAGGTGTGCTCGTTCCACACGGGGCGCGTGCCGACCCAGTTGTCCGCGGCGTCGCGGAACACCCGGATGCCCGCGCGGAGACCGTCGTACATCGGGATCGAGCCGCAGCGGTTCACCGCCGAGTTCGCGGCGAACACGATCTCCGCGTTTCCGTCTGCGTCCACGTCGACGATGAGCGGGTACTCGATGAGCGTGTGCGAATTCTGGCCCACCTGCGCGAGCACGGTGCCGTCGGCGCCCGAGTAGACGCGCATGTAGCACTCGTCGTTGTAGACGACCTCGGCGCGGCCATCGCCGTCGAAGTCGAACACGCTCGAGCCCGTGATGTTCGAGCTCGAGTCCTGCGTCGTGCGCTGCCACAGCACGTTCATCGCGCCGTCCGGATCGAAGACCGCGTAGGCCGTCGAGCCCGCGACGCCGATCTCGGGCAGCCCATCGCCGTCGAAGTCGGCCACGGTCGGCGGGCCACCGCGTCCGCCGCCAGGCATCGCGACCGGGCCCCACAGCACCATGCCGTCGTTGCCGCGACGGATCGAGACGCTGCCTTGGTGCACGACCACCACGTCGGGCTGCATGTCGTCGAAGAAGTCGGCGACGGCCACGTAGCCGTCCTCGAGCATCGTGTTCTCCCAGAGCACCGTGCCGTCGTGGTTCCACACGGCGTTGCCGCCGACGACCTCGAGCTCTGGGTCTCCATCCACGTCGTACGCCGCGGTGAGCGACGACGGATACGACGAGTGCGTGCCAGCGGCCGTCCGCACCGACCACCGGAGCACACCCGCGCTGTCGAGCACCGCGCCGCCGTGGATGACCTCGGCCTGACCATCGCCATCGAGGTCGGCGATCGAGGGCGCGCCGAAGCTGACGTTGAGCGTCCACGGCGAACCGTCTGCGTTCGTGCTGCGCCAGAGCGCCGTTCCATCGGCATGGTAGGCGACGAGCTGCGCCGCGCCGCACGCGCCGGACGCAGAGATGATCTCGACGACTCCATCTCCGTCGACGTCGCCGAGCGCGATGCCGTACTGCGGACACGCCGCGGGCATGTCGACGTTGAGGACCTCGGTTCCGTCGTCGCCGCGCACGACACGGAGCACGCCAGGACCGCCGTACGAGCCTGCTGCCGTGTACGTGTGGAACACGACCTCGGGCGTTCCATCGCCGTTCACGTCGCCCACCACGGGCGCCATCATCACGTGCACCGACGTCGGCGACACCGTGCTGCCGCTCCACGCCCACTGCTCCTCGGGCGTGAACACACCGGGCGGCGGGAAGTACTCACAGCGCGCGGGTCCGCGCGGCAAGCAGCGACCGAGCGACGCATCGCAGAACGCGTCCGCTGGGCAGTCGAGCTCTTCGGTGCACGGGTCCCCCGGCGTGGTGCACGCGTCGGCGATGCACAGGTCGCCCGCGGGACAGCACGTGTGATCGTCACCGCAGCGCAGCGTCTCGCACACGGGCAGGCACACGGTCTCGTCGACGCACTCCGCGCCGTCGGCGCAGCACATCGACGCGCAGCGATCCTCGGCGGGGCAGCTCCACGCGTCCGGCAAGACGCCCGTGTCTGGCGGGCCGATCGTGAACGCGTCGGGGCCGAACACGCACGCGCCGTCGGTGCAGACACGCCCGCCCGTGCACTGCGTGCTCGAGGTGCACCGCATGCCCGTCGGCGGAGGCGCTCCGCAGTCGCAACCCACGAGGGTCACGAGCGTGGAGGCGGCGAGGAAGAAGAAAGCGCGTCGGACGTCCATCGCCCGAGCGTAAACCGGCCGCGGTCCGGACGGGGCGCTCGCTACGACGTACTACTTCTTGCTCTTCTTCTTCTTGCCGCTCGTGCGGCTCTCGGACTTGCTCTCCGACGCGCTCGACTCGGCCTCGCTGGACGAGTCGCTCGCGGCGTCGTTCGAGGCGTCGCTCGTCGTCGGCTCGGCCTTCGCGTCCGACTTCTCGTCGGCCGCGTCGTCGTCGTCGGACTTCTTCGCAGGCTCGGCGGGCGGCGTGGGCTCGGGGTCGCCGAGGCGCACGACCTTGTAGGGCTTGCGGTTGTAGCGCTCGTTCTCCTGAAAGTAGGCGAACGCTGCGATCGGCACGATCGCGAGCGAGATCAGCTGCGACGTGTAGAAGCCCGCGAACTCACCGCGGCCCGGATCGTCGCGCACGTACTCGATCAGGAAGCGCCATACGCCGTACGCCATCGCGAGCGTGAGCAGCACCTGCCCGTGGAACTTTCGGCGCGACCACACGAAGAGGCAGATCGCGAAGAGCGTGAAGCCCGCGGCGCTCTCGTAGAGCTGCGTGGGGTGCACGGGCAGCGAGTGCGCGGCCGCCTGATCGAGGCCCTCTTCCTGTACGTGGTACATCCACGCGGGTGAGCCGGTGCTGTCGTCCCAGTGGGGGAACGTGCCCATGGACTGGAGCCAGCCCGGCGCGTCCTCGGACAACAAGCCGCCGAAGTCGCAGCCGTAGAGGTAGCAGCCGATGCGCGTGAGCCCGAGGCCGAGCGCGAGCGCTGGCGCGGCACCGTCCGCGAAGCGCAGGAGGCCGATGCCTTGTCGCACGCGCACCCAGTAGATCGCCGCGAAGAAGCCACCGAGGAAGCCGCCGTAGGCCACGAGACCGCCGCGACGGAACGCGAAGAACTGCGCGATCGAGTCGAACTCGTCGGGGTTCGTGATCATGTAGAGCACGCGCGATCCCGCGAGCGCCATGCCTGCGCAGAAGATGAACGCGTTCGCGAGGAAGTCCTCGTTGCGCTTCGCGTCGACGAAGTACGCCTCGCGCTTCCCGAGATACATCACGATGCTCCACCCGAGGATCATCGAGGTGCCGAGCATCACGCCGTACGAGTAGATCGGCAGCTCGCCCCACGGCGTCGGGATCGCGAACAGAATCGGGTGCATAGGGCGCTGTGTTTCGCGCGCGCCCCCGAAACCGTCAAGGTTGCGGGGGCTCGTCGGCCAGCGAGGTCAGCGCGTCGCGCGTCGGCGGGGCGAGCGGCGGATCGATCACGGTCGCGAGCGCCACTCGAGCGAGCTCTCGCTCGAGCGCGTCACCACGCTCGAAGAGCTTGCCGAGCTCCTTCTCGAGGTCGCGCGGCTTCTTCTTCCACGCGCGAAAGCACGATTCGAGCGTGCTCGGCCACGACCCGCGCGCGACGAGCGACCAGACGGCGAACGGCAGCTGACTCCCGAGCACGCCCTCTTCGCTCGCCGGCAGCTCGAGCACCGCGAGCGTCGCGTCCTCGATCATCGCGCGGATCGCGTCGTCCGAAGGGTCACAGCGCCACGCGAGGTAGCGCGCGGTGAGGAAGACCTCCCACGCGAACGGCAGCGCCTCGCTCTTGCCGAGCTCCTCGAGCTCGTCGCGCACGCGATCGACGTCGATCGCGAACACCGCGAGGTGCACATAAGGGACGCCGTGCTTCGACGCGAGCGCGCGATCCATGATCGTGGGCCTTCCGAGGCCTTCGCGTGTCGGCTGGAGCTGCGGGAGCGCTCGCTTCATCGCGCCGAACGTACCCCGCGACGCCGCGACGACAAACGAAGACAATGCGCGACGTGCCCGCCTCTTCGGCCTCGGGACCGCGCCGCTTCGCCACGCTGCTTCTGCTCGGCGCTCTCGTCGCGTTCTCTCCTCCAGCGACCGAGCTCGCGCGCGCCGACGGAACCGCCGACGAGGCCGATCTCCACTTCCGCCTCGGCAACGACGCCTACCGCGACGGCGACTACCTCGGCGCGCTCGAGCACTTCCTCGCGTCGAACCGCCTCGCGCCCAACCGCAACGTCGTCTTCAACATCGCGCGCGCCTACCAGCGCCTCGACATGTTCCCGGAGGCGTACCGCTACTACAGCGAGGTCCTCGGCGCGGAGACGGATCCGGACACGCGCGTGTCGCTCGAGGCAGCCATCGCCGAGATCGCGCCGCGCGTCGCGCTCGTCGTGGTGGAGACCTCGCCGTCGAGCGCGGAGCTCTTCGTCGATCGTGTCGATCTCGGATCGGTCGGCAGCGCGCCGCGCACGATCGCGCTCGCGCCGGGCACGTACCGCGTGATCGCGCGCCTGCCGGGCTACCGCGATCAGACGAGCGAGCCGCAGGTGATCGAGGCCGGTCAGCGCGTCGTGGTCAGCCTCGCGCTCGAGCGCATCGTGGGCGTGCTCTCGGTGACCGGTGACGTCGGCACCGAGATCCGCGTCGACGTGGAGGACGGCGACGCCACGTGCCTCATCCCGTGCGAGCTGCCGCTGCCGCCCGGGCCGCACGTGCTCCATGCGCGTGCCACGGGACACGAGCCGCTCACGCGCGCGGTCGCGATCCTCGAAGGCGAGACCGCGCGCACCCACGTCGTGCTCGCCGCGCAGACGGGGTCGGTCGTGGTGCGCGCCGACGTCGAGGACGCGCTCGTCCAGATCGACGGCGTCTGGCTGGGCTTCACGCCGCTCGTCGTGCCGGGCATCGCCGTGGGCACGCGCGTCGTCCGCGTGAGCGCGCGCGGCTACGAGCCCGAGGAGACGACGATCGAGGTCACGGCAGGCGGACAGGTCGACCTGACCGACGTCCGGCTCGGCGCGCTCCGCGAGGTCACGGCCGCCTCACGCACCTCGGAGCGGGTGGAGGACGCGCCGGCCTCGGTCTCGATCGTGACCGCCGATGAGATCGAGGCCTTCCGCTATCCCACGATCTACGAGGCGCTGCGCGGACAGCGCGGCTTCGCGCTGACGTCCGACAGCACGTACGGCAACGCGTCGGTGCGCGGGATCGGTCAGCCGAGCGACTACAACAACCGTCTGCTGGTGCTGTCCGACGGCGCGGCGCTGAACGAGAACATCCTCTATCAGTCGTTCATCGGCTACGACGGCCGCGTCGACCTCGGAGACGTCGAGCGCATCGAGATCGTGCGCGGCGCGGGCTCGGTGCTCTACGGCACGGGCGCCGTGTCGGGTGTCGTGAACCTCGTGCCGCGCCCTCACGACGAGCCGACCTCGGCGCGCTTCGAGGTGTCTTTGATGGACGGCGACGTCGGCCGCGGTCGTGGCGGCTTCGACGTGCGCCTCGCGGACGACGCGGGTCTGCGCGGCTCGGTCTCGATCGCACGCTCGGCGGGCCGAGACGTCGCGCTGTTCTTCGACTCGACGCGAGACGGGGTGCCCGACCGCAACGTCGCCCACGGCGTCGACGCGTTCGAGGCGATCACGGGCTCCGTGCGCGGCTGGGTCGGGCCGCTGATCGTCCAGGCCTTCTACACGGCACGGGGTCAGTCGATCCCGACTGGCTCCTTCGCGACGATCTTCGATCGTCCCCAGAATCGCTATGACGACCACCGCGGGCTCGTCGAGGTCCGCCTCGAGCCGCGCCTGAGCGAGCAAGTCGAGCTGCGGACTCGCGTGTACGCCAACTACACGTACTTCCGCCTCGACTACCTCTATGACGCCGTGGACGAAGCGACGATGTCGCGCTTCGAGCAGCCTTATGAGGAGACCTATCATGGCCTCTGGGTGGGCGGAGAGGCGCGCGTCGTCGCGCAGGTGATCCCGCAGCTGCGTCTCTCTGGTGGTGCCGAGGGCGCCTATCACCCCATCGTCACGATGAACGTTCGGCAGCGAGAGCTCGATGGGAGTCGCAACACGCTGCTAGACACCTCGAACCCTTTCGGCACGGTCGCGGGCTACGTGCTCGCCGACTGGGTGCCCCTCCGCGAGCTCCGCATCTCTCTAGGCGCGCGCGTCGATGGCTGGCTCGTGCCGTCGCCGGCCGAGAGCTTCGTCTCCGTCAATCCGCGCCTCGCGATCATCGCGCGCCTGACCGCGGTCGACACGCTGAAGCTCATGGGCGGCCGCGCGTTCCGCGCGCCGAGCACGTACGAGCAGTACTACAACGACGGAGGCATCACGACGCTGACCTCCACCTGCTGCGGACAGGCCTTGCGGCCCGAGGCGCTCTACAGCGCAGAGCTCGAGTACACGCATCGCTTCGACGACGACTGGTCGGTGCTCGTGTCCGGTTATGCGCAGTACGGCGACGACTTCATCGACAGCCTTCGCGTGCCTGCCGAGCAGGATCCCGACGACCTCCGCCTCGTCCACTACGCGAACGTCTCCGCAGACCAGGTCTCGGCCGGCGGTGACGTCGAGGTGCGGCGTGAGCTCCGAGGCGGCTGGACCTTCAGCGCGCAGGCGGGCGGTCTCTACGCGGGGTTCCTCGACGCGCCCATGGCCGAAGGCGCGACCTCGAACCTGCGCGTCCCGAACGCTCCGTATCTCTATGGCTCGACGCGCGCGATCTTTCCGATCCTCGAGCGCCTGTTGCGCGGCGCCGTGCGCCTCAGCGTGGAGGCACCGCGCCGACTCGGGCTCACCACGAACGAGGAGACCGACTGGGCCGTGATCACCGACGTCGTCGCGTCGGGAGGCATCGACGAGATCGGCCTCACGTACGCCGTCGGCGTCTACAACCTCTTCGACTGGCGGGTCGCGCTGCCCGTGACCCCGTTCGCCTCGCCGACGATGCCGCAGCGCGGACGCTCGTTCATGCTCTCGCTCTCTCTGCGCATCTGACCGCGCGCGATGTAGAGCGGGGCTCGCGATCTCGACCACGGTCACCTCGCCGCGATCACGAACCGGATGCTCCCCGAGCTCGACGTGCACGAGACCGCGTGAGCGCGTCGAACGAGCCGCAGATCACGTGCACGTCGCCCTCGATCACTGCGAGCTCGCCCTCGATCACGAGCGAGGCGGCGGGGGTGGATGGAGGTGCGGGCTCGATCGCGCGCGCGTGCACGCGCAGAGGCAGCGTGAGCACGGCGGACACGACGAAGGGCCCCACGATCGTCGTGAGCCGGAGGTGCACGCGGCCATGGACGTGTGAGCCGCGCGTTCGGTCCATTGGGTTCACATTGAGCGCCCCGACGACGCTCGTGTCCTCACGCGTTCCTCACGTTGCAGATCCTCGCGGGGCAGACACGCTCGGGTCATGGAGGTCCGCGCTCCTCGCCCCACCGTGTCTCCCCCCGACAGCACTCGGTCGGCACCGCGCGCGAAGCACGCGCGGCTCGTGTGGCTCGTCGCGTCGTGTCTCGCGGTGGGCCTGGCGACGCCGCTCTCTGCGCAGGACGTCGACCCCGAGTCCGTCGCGCGCTCCGAGACGAACGCGGAGGGCGGCGAGCCGACGACCACGGCCGTGGAGACACCCTCGAACACGACCGCCAGCGCGTCGAGCGGCGCGGGCATCGACCCGGGCCTCCACGGTGACGACGGAGACGACGGAGACGACGGAGACGACGAAGAGGTGGAGATCGTCCCGGCCCCGCCGTCTCCGATGTCACGCGAGGAGGCCGAAGAAGAAGAGGAGCGTCGCTTCGCCGAAGAAGAAGAGCGACTCCCGCCGCCGCCCGATCCCGAGTGGCGCTTGCGCCTCGGTGCCGGCGTGGGGCTACCGCTCAACGGCTCGAGCTCTCCGTACCTGCGCCTCTACCAAGAGGCCGAGTGGCAGCCCACGAGCTTCGCCCCGTTCATCTTGGGCCTCGGTGGCGCGGAGTACGTGGGTGGAGGCGTGCTGGGCTCGGCGGGTGTGCGCGCGGGCCTCGCCACCTACTTCTGCGCCGACGCGATCGTGCGCTGTCAGGCGGCCATCAACATCGTGCTCGGCGCGTTCTTCGGCCAAGGCCTCGCGTTCGACTTCGGGGGTGAGGGCGACGTGCGCTTCCTCTTCGGCGCGCTCGAGCTCACCGTGCGCGTCGGCTTCGGCGGAGGCGGCGGCTACAACATGCTGCATGGCGGCGCAGGCATCGGCGCCGCGTTCTGACTCGGCGATGTAGTCTCCGCGCCGTGTCGGCTCCGTCTGCAGGCTCGGCCCTGGTCTCGCGCGTGGCGCTCGTGCTCGCCGCGCTCGCGATCGCGTGGCGCGCCACACCGACGGGCGGCATCGGACCGTTCGGCGTTCCGGTCCTGTTCGCGGCCTTCGTGGTGCTCGCCGTCGGTCTGCTCGCGGGCCTCGTCGCAGGCTCCGCCGAGAGCACGACCGTCACCCCGTCGTCGCGGCTCCGTGTCGCGCGGCCCTCGCTCGACGACCTCGCGCTCGCGACGCCGTCGCTCTTCGTGACGTGCTTGGTCGCCATCGCGCCGGGACCGTTCGGCTGCGCCGGCGTCGCCGCGCTCGCGCTCTATCTCTTCGTCTCTCGGGCGCGCCGCGACGTGATGCGGCCGAGCCTCGATCCGGGCGGACGCGGCGCGATCGATCTCTACGCCGCGTCGCTCTTCCTCCTCGCGGCGGGCTTCTTCGTCGTCTATCTCGGCGTCGCGCTCGACATGGTCGGCGGTCGCGAGAACGACGCGTCGTATTACTTCGGCGTCGCGCGCTGGATGGCCGCGAACGGCACGCTCGAGGAGCCGATCGTCTGGCACTTCTTGTCGCCGCCGCGCGCGATCGTGCATCCCGCGTTCGACTACTGGCAGGGACTCACCTCGGTGTTGCTCGCGGTCCCGATGTCGATCTTCGGGCGCACGCACCTCGTCGCGTCCGTGACGATGGCCACGCTCTCTGCGCTGTCGGTGGGGCTCTTCACGTACCTCGTCGTCGTCGCGCGTCCGCTCGCGAGCCGCGCCACCCAGCTCGCGGCCGTGCTCGCGTTCGCGCTCTCGCCCGCGATGCAGGCGTTCCGCTTCGACACCGAGACCCTCGTCGTCTTCCACCTCGGTCTCCTCGGCTCGCTCATCGCCCTCGCGTACGAGCGTCACGCGCTCGCCGCGGTGCTCGCGTTCCTCGTGTTCCTCACGCGCGCCGACGGCCTCGTGACGTGCGGCCTCGTGTGGGCGTTCTCGCTCCTCCGCGTGCTGCCGGGCGTGCGCACCGCCGCGGGCCGCAAGACGTTCGCGGGCCTCGTGCTGGCGATCGGCGTGGTGCTCGGCCTCTACGTGCAGTCGAACTTCGCGCGCTTCGGCGGCGCGACGCCACCGGGCGCACGACAAGCACCCTTCCTCACCGAGTATCTCCAGCTCTACGTCTACGACCCGCGCCGTCATCCAGGCTCCATCGTCGACCTGCTCACGAGCCGCGTGGCGCTCACGAACTTCGAGAACGCCTTCGACGACGTCTACCGCGCCTTCCAGAACATCGACTACGTGCTCGCGCAAGAGGCGCTGCTCTGGATGCTGCCAGTCGGGCTGTTCGCCTTCTGGCGCTCTCGCACCGACGACTCCGGCCTCCACAGACTGGCACTCACACTGGCGCTCTTCGGGGCGCTGGTGATCGCGTGGATCGGGCCGGTCGTCTTCTCCGAGGGCCGCACGCTCCACGGCCTCGTGCCTGCGATGACGCTCGCGGTGATGATGAGCGCCGAGCTCCCCGCGCGCGCGGCCGCCGACGCGCTGAAGAAGAGGCGCCCCGAGCTCTCGCGCACCGTGTTCGCGCTGGCGACGGCGGCGATCCTCGTGCCCACGCTGATGTGGCTGCGTCCGTACCGCCCGCTCGCGATCCTGCGCACGGACTTCGAGGCGGAGCTCGCGGCCCTCGATCCGATGCTCGATGGCGCGAACGTCGCGACGACGACGCCGTGGTGGGTGATCGCCAACACCGACAGCCCCGCGGTGCTCTTGCCCTCGCAGAGCGAAGACGCGATGGCGCGCATCCTCCATCGCTACGACGTCGAGTACGTGCTCTTCACGCGCGACGACGCCGAGGGCTGGGGCCCCGCGAGCTGGGCGGTGTGGGCCCCTTATCGCGACGGTCGAGACTCGACGATCGGCCCCTTCCGCATCGAGCTCGTGAGCGAGCGCCCCCACGTGATGCTCTACCGCGTCGTCCTCCGCTGAGGCTGCTCTGGAGAGAGGGGGCGTTCACGGCATCGGCGGGAGGTCCGAGCCGGCGAGGAAGCGCTCGAAGTAGTACGAGACCACGCCGTCGTGGCTGAGGCCGCTGCGCTTCACGATCAGCGGCGTGCGGAACGCGATCGGCTCGAGGGTCGCGGTCGTGTCGTCGAAGAGCAGGTTCGCTCGGTCGCCGCGCGTCGAGAGCCAGTCGTCGAGGTCCCTCCCGAGCGCGCGTGAGTTCGCCGCGGTGCCGCCGCCTTCGGTGAAGACGAGCGAGAAGCGCAGCGGGCTCGCGGCAGACGCGTCGAACGCGAGGAGGTTCGTGTCGAGCCAGCCGCCGTACGTCGCGATCTCGCCGTAGAGCGAGTCGAAGAGCTCCACTTCATCGACGCGAACGCCGCCGCGCGTGAGACAGCGCGCGAGCACGACGTAGCCGCCCGAGTGGCTCGCGAGCACCACGTGGCTCGCGTCGTCGATGCGCGTCGGGCGGCCGAGCATCGGCGAGAGGTGCTCGTCGTAGAGCTCGCTCAGCATCGAGCGGAGCCGGCCATCTTCGGCGAGCGCGCCCGGGTCGCTCGAGGCCTCGTCGTAGCGGGCCTCGACAGCCACGAGGATCGCGTTCACGCCCGCGGCGTCGAGCTGGTTCGAGAGCGCGAACGCCGAGCGCGCGCCCGCACCCGGCGTGCACTCCGTCGGCGTCGCGCCGATCACGTTCGCGACGCAGTTGCGGAAGCCGTGGAAGAACAAGACGACGCCGTGCGGCGCGCACGCGTCGAAGCCGTCGGGCACGTGCACCGCGACGTCGGGGTGGCCGTCCGTGGGGAACGCGCCCGTGTCGAGGCCGTACGTCGTGTCGGCGATGTCCGAGACCGGACAGCGCATCGGCGCGACGTGCGCGTCGGGATCCACCGCGGCGTCGGGCGATCGCGCGTCGCTCGTCGTGGCTGCGTCGATGGGCGTGCCCGCGTCGATGGGCGTGCCTGCATCGATCGACGGAGGCGCGTCGTGGAGCGCGGCCGTGTCCGAGGTTGCGCCCGCGTCGTCGTCGACCACCGAGGGGCCGCACGCCGCGAGGCCGAGCGTCAGCGCGAGGGCGGCCGCGGTCGTGTCGATGGCTCGGGGCACAGGGCACGATCGCCCGCGCGCGCGGGCCGGGCAAGCCGCGCTCAGCTCGCCTCGTTCGCGTCCTGGTTGAAGATGCGCTCGAGCTCCGCGCCGTACTCCTTGGCGGAGGCGACGAGCTTCTTCTCGTCGTCGCGGTGCACGTGCATCTTCTTCACCATCTCTTCGTCGTACTGCGCGAACTGCTTCGCGGAGCGCTTCGAGTCGGCGCGCTCGAAGCCGAGCTCTTCGAGCGTGCGCTCCGCGGCGTGCACGCTGCCGAGGAAGTTCTCGCGGATGACGGTCTCGACGCCTGCGCCGTAGAGCGCATACGCGTGCTGACGGTTGCGCGCTCGCGCGACGATGCGGAGGTGGGGGAAGTGCTCCTGCACCACGTGGAGCGTGCGCATCGACGCCTCGAAGTCGTCGATCGCGAGCACGAAGACCTGCGCGTCCTCTACCTTCGCGGCGCGCAGCAGATCGAGGCGAGAGGCGTCGCCGTAGTGGATCTTGTTGCCGAACTTGCGGAGGAAGTCGACGTGCTCGGGGTTCGAGTCGAGCGCGGTGAAGCTCACGCGACGAAGGCGCAGGAGGCGTCCGACGATCTGACCGAAGCGGCCGAAACCCGCGATGATCACGCGGCTGCCGTCGCCGTGGATCTCGTCGAACGGGCGCGCGCTGCCCTCGCTCTTGCGCTCGAGCAGGCGGTCGCGCGCGATGAAGAGGAGCGGCGTCCACGCCATCGAGAGCGTGACGATCACGACGAGGATCTCCATCTGCTCGGAGGTCAGCACGCCCGCGGGTCCTGCCACCGCGAAGATGACGAACGCGAACTCACCGCCCGCGGAGATCGCGACCGAGAGGCTCAGCGCGCTCGCGTTCGTCTCCTTCTTCCAGCGACCGAGGCCGAAGAGGATCACGGCCTTGGCCAAGACGAGCGCGAGCGAGAGACCGATCGCGAGCACGGGGTGCTCGAGCAGCACGCCGAGGTTCGCCGACATGCCCACCGCCATGAAGAAGAGCCCGAGGAAGAGGCCCTTGAACGGCTCGATGTTCGACTCGAGCTCGTGCCGGTACTCCGAGTCTGCGAGCAGCACACCGGCCATGAAGGCGCCGAGCGTCGTCGAGAGGCCCACGGCCTCCATCAAGAGCGCCGTCGCGATCACGACGAGCAGCGCGCTCGCGATCGAGAGCTCGTGGCTGCGCACCGACGCGACGATGCGGAGCAGCGGCCGGAGGAGCAGACGGCCCACGACGATGAGGCCCACGATGACGCCCACGGCGATGAGCGCCGAGAGCCACACGGGCCGACCGCTCGCTTCTTCGCCCTCGACCGCGCCGGTGCCGAGCAGCGGCACGAACGCGAGCGCGGGGATGGCCGCGAGATCCTGGAAGAGCAGGATGCCGAACGCGGCCTGGCCGTGCGCCGTGGCCATCTCGTGCTTCTCGGTGAGGATCTGCGTCGCGAACGCGGTCGACGACATCGCGAGCGCGAGGCCCACCACGAGCGCAGCCTGCCACGTGAGCCCGAACGCCATCGCGACCGCAGAGATCGCGATCGTGGACAAGAGCACCTGAAGGCCACCCGTACCGAACACCGCGCCGCGCAAGCGCCAGAGGCGCATCGGCTCGAGCTCGAGGCCGATCACGAAGAGCAGCAGCACGACGCCGAACTCCGCGAAGTGCAGCGTCTCTTCGACCTCGCTCACGTACGCGAGCCCCGAGGGCCCGATCAGCGCGCCTCCCGCGAGGTAGCCGAGCACGGTGCCGAGCCCGAAGCGCTTGAAGAGAGGCACCGCGAGCACGGCAGCGGCGAGGAAGATGGCGGTGAGCTCGAGCATCGCCGGAGCATCGCCCGCGCGAGGCGCGACCGGAACTGCGCGCTTCGTTCAGGTCGAGCCCGACCGATCGGCGGGTGACGGGCGCGGGCTCGGCGTGGTCGTCGTCACCAGTCGGTACCCGACGTCGAGCGTGTCGCGCATCAGCAGGTGCCCGTGCAGCGTGTCCCAGCGTCCGTCGTCGAGATCGCTCGCGAGGCGCTCGAGACCCGCCGTGGCGTCGATGCGGGCGAACGACGACATCGACGCGCGCGCGACGGGATCCAGGTACGCGACCGGTCGCCGCCAGTACGCGCCGAGAAAGCCGTCCACGCAGTCGTGTGGGATCGGCACGGGCGTGACCGCGACGTCGCCGAGCATCTCTCGGAGCGCGTCGAGGCTCGGCATCGTCGCGCGATCGAGCTCTGCGAGCGCGGGGAGGTAGTCGTGCGTGAGCCAGAAGTCGGAGGCCTCGACGTCGAAGGTCAAGAGCACCACGCGGGAGGCCACGCGCTGCATCTCGCGAAGTCCCGCGCGCCAGTCCGACCAGTGGTGGATCGTCAGGATCGCCATCGCCGCGTCGAACGAGTGATCGTCGAACGGAAGCGACTCGGCCGACGCGCGCACGCACGGCGCGGCGTCGATCGCGCGCTGCGCGATCATCGTCTCGGACGGCTCCACCGCCTGCACGTCTCGATCGCGCGGCTCGTAGGAGCCCGTGCCGGCGCCCACGTTCAGGACCGTGCGCGCATCGCCGAGCGCTCCTTCGATCGCGCGCGCGATCCGAGGATCGGGCCGACGCCGTCGGGCGTAGCCGTCGCCGATCGCGTCGTAGATCGCGCCCGACACGGTCGTCGTCAGCGACCGAGGCGGACGACGCGGCCGGGCTTCTCGCCGGTGAGTCGGTCGTGCTCGGCGATCACGCCGCCGCTCACGATCGTCGCGCGGTAGCCCTTCGCGTCTTGGAGGAAGCGACGTCCGCCGGCGGGCAGATCCGACACGAGGTGCGGCGAGCGCAGCGAGAGGTTCGCGAAGTCGATCACGTTGAGGTCGGCCTTCTTGCCGAGCTCGATCGTGCCGCGGTCGTGGAAGCCCATCATCGACGCGGACGTGCCGGTCATCTTCTTCACGGCCTCTTCGATCGTGAAGCGGCTCTTCTCGCGATCGCGCGCCCAGTGCATGAGGAAGTACGTGGGCATGCTCGCGTCGCAGATCGTGCCGCAGTGCGCGCCGCCGTCGGCGAGGCCGGGGATCGCGAGCGGGTGGTGGAGCATGTCGGCGACCACGTCGAGGCTCATGCCCGCGTAGTTGTAGACGGGGAAGTAGAGGAGGGCGTGGCCGTCCTGCTCGAGCAGCGCGTCGTAGATCGCGTCGAGCGGCTTGCCGCCGCTCATCACCGCGCGCGCCATGAGTGACTCGCCCGGGCCCGGCTCGTAACGAGGGGTCGCGCCGAGCGGGAACATGCGCATCGAGACCAGATCGATCATCGAGAGGAGGCGATCGGCGAGCGGCGGGATCGGGCTGCCGTCGCCCGCGATCTTGTCGCTCGTCTCGCCGAGGATGCGCGTGCGGAAGCTCGGATCGCGCATCTCCTTCACGCGCTCGGCGAGCGGCAGGTGCGCGATCTTCTTGTAGCTGGGGAAGCCGATGAACGGATGGAACGTCGCCTCGAGCCCGAGCAGCACGCCGATGCCGCGCGGCGCGGCCTGCAAGCGGATGTTCACGCCGCGCGCGTTCGCGGCCTCGGTGCGTCGCTGGATGTCCTTCCACTGCGTGGGGATGAGATCGCGCTGCATCCAGCTGACGAAGAGCGTGTGTCCCTCGGCCGCCTCGGCGAAGCGCTCGATCACATCGAACTCGCCCTCGAACTTGTCCGCGCCGTGCTCCATGTCGAAGTCGCTCACGGCCTGGAGCACGCCGCGCCCCGACTCCGCCATCGCGCGTGCGAGCGCAGTCAGCTCCTCTTCGGTCGCCTCGCTCGCGGGTGTGTGACTGCCATCGATCGCGCGGTGGTTGTCGGTGCGGCCCGTGGAGAGGCCGATCGCGCCGTCCTTCATCGCGGCGCGCACGATGGCCTGCATCGCGGCGAGATCGTCCGACGTGGGCTGCCCGTTCGCGATCGCGCGCTCGCCCATCACGTACACCCGGAGCGCGTCGTGCGTGAGGTACGCGGCCACGTCCATCGTGCGCGGTCGCGCATCGACGTAGTCGAGGTACTCGCCGTAGCTCTCCCACTGCCACGTGATGCCCTCGGTGAGCGCGGTGCCGGGGATGTCCTCGACGCCCTCGAAGAGCTTGATGAGGCGCTCGTGATCGCGCGGTCGGCACGGCGCGAAGCCCACGCCGCAGTTGCCCATCACGGTCGTCGTCACGCCGTGCGCGGAGCTCGGCAGCATGTCGCCGTCCCAGCTCGCCTGGCCGTCGTAGTGCGAGTGCACGTCGATGAAGCCGGGCGTGACGAGGTGGCCGTCGCAGTCGATCGTGCGCTTCGCGGCTTCGTCCACGTCACCGACGGCCACGATCTTTCCGTCGCGCACGCCGACGCTCGCGCGCCTCGAGGCCGCGCCGGTTCCGTCCACGAGCGTTCCGTTCTTGAGGAGCAGATCGAGCATGGGCGCGATGGTAGCAAAGCGCCGAGCGCTCCTCGTGTACGTTCGCGTCGTGGTCGTTCGTGCGCTGCAGTGGATCGCCGTGCTCGCGTTCTGCGCGTGGTTCTTCTCGCTCGAGGCGAGCCACGATCGCGCGTGGTCGCCCGAGCAGTCTCGCCTCGCGCGCGCCTCGATCGACGGCGACCGCGTGCACCTCGAGAACGTGCGGAGCTTTCGCTGGCGGAGCGGGACCGAGGCCGACGAGCGCTGGGTCGCGCGCGATGCGCTGCTCTCGGAGGTGACCGGGCTCGACGTGATCGTGTCGAGCTGGGGCTGGCGCAACCTCGTGCACACGATGGTGAGCTTCACGATGCTGCACGGCGATCCGATCACGATCTCGATCGAGTCGCGCCGCGAGGTGGGTGAGCCCTTCGATCCGTTCCGCGGCGCCCTCCGGCAGTACGAGATCCTCGACGTGATCGCCGACGAAGAAGATCTGTTCACGCTGCGCGCCGTGCACCGCGGCGAGCGGCTCTGGCTCTACCGCACCAACACCGAGGCGGAGCTCGCGCAGCGCTTGCTCGCCCACTACCTCGAAGAGGTCGAGTCGATCGCTGCCGAGCCCGCGTTCTACGACTCGTTCTCGCGCAACTGCAGCACGGCCACGCGCACTCACGTCGCGGCCGTGGGCGTCGAGGACACCTGGGACTGGCGCGTCGTGCTCAACGGTCACGTCGACGAGCTGCTCTACGAGCGCGGGCTCCTCGACGACTCGCGCTCGCTCGAGGCGCTGCGCGAGGAGAGCGAGATCACGGCTCGCGTCCGCGAGATCGACGGCCAGCCCACAACGAGTGAGCCGGACTTCTCGTCACGGCTCCGAGAGGGTGTTCCGTCTCCGCGCTGACTCTCGGAAGAGAGTCGAGAGACGCGGAGGATGAAGAGGAATGGCGAGGAGTGGACTCGAACCACCGACCCGGCGCGTATGAAACGCCTGCTCTAACCAGCTGAGCTACCTCGCCAAGGGCGCGCGAGTATTGGAGAGCGATCGGTCACTGTCAAACGACACGTGCGCCGCGGCGCGAGCGTCGGCGTGAACGCGCGGATCCCCCGAGAAAGAGGGCGATCGCGGTGATCGATGCGAGCCGGGACGTGCGTCCGTCGTGCGCGCGGCAGCCGCAGGCTCCGCCCTCGCCGCCCATGCCTGCGTCCGCACCGCCGCCGGCGTCAGGCATGCCCGCGTCGGCGCCCGCCGGGTACGCGCCCACGCGGATCCGCACGCTCGCCTCCGCGACGAGACCCTGCGCGTCGCGCGCGCGCACCTTCGCGAAGACCCAGCCCTCGGTCGCTCCGCCGTCGAGCGCGGGCGAGATCGCGCGCTCCGTGGCGCTCGCGTACTCGCCGTCCCACGTGCCGTCGTAGGTGTCGTCCCAGCGCAGCTCGACAGCGCTGCCTTCGGGGTCTGCGGCGGTCGCCACGAGCCTCACGCTGCCGCCCACGTCCACCTGCGCGGGGATCGCGACGAGCGTGATCGTCGGAGCGTCGCCGCCGTCTTCCGCGTCGCCGCTCGCGAGCGCGCGCAGGGCGTCGATGCGGCCCGCGCCGTAGTCGCTGTTCGGCAGCGTCGCGAAGCCGTCGTCGATCGCGGTGGCCATCAGGCGCTCGCGAACGCTCGTGCCGCGCACGCCGCTCTCGACGAGCAGCGCTGCCAGCCCCGCGACGTGCGGTCCTGCGCCGGAGGTGCCGCCGAAGATCTGATACGCGCCCTCGGGCGCGAGGTACGAGCCCGGGTACATCGGGAAGATCTCTTCGCCGCCGAGCACGCTCCACGGGTTGTCGGGAGCGACGACGTGCACGCGAACGTCGCCGTCGATGCGCGGTCCGCGCGACGAGTATGCGCGCACTTCCCCTGCGCGCTCGGGTCCACCGCGCGCCCAACCCGCTTCGGACTCGAGGTACGCGGGCACCGCGCCGACGGCCGTGCAGAGATCGCTCGTCGCGGGCCAGCTGATCGTGCTGGCGTCGGACGCGATCTCCGCGGGGAACGCGACGCCGAACCCGAAGCCCGACACCGAGTCCGACAAGAACGCGTCGACCGTGGCGTCGGCGGTCGTCTGGATCGTGAGCGTGTGATCGCCCGCGGCGACGGGAGAGCCGTCTTCGGTGGCGATCACGAACGTGAAGATGTCGCGGTCTCGCAGCGTCGTCTCGAGCCCCACGTAGACATCACCGATCGGCAGCGGCGTCATGGCGCCGGCCTGGAGCGCGATCTCTTCGCCGGTCGGCAGGCGCAGCGTGAACGTGTCGAAGAGGCGGGTCGGCGCGTGGATCGACGACTCCCAGTAAGGAACGTCGCCCGGCACGGCGATGGTGAGCGTGCTCGGTCTGCCGGCCGTCGTCTCGAGGCGCGTGTGCTTCCGGGCGCCGCCGATGTTGCCGGCAGGACAGACGTGCGCGACGCCGTCTTCGCTCGATCGATCGATCACCACGGCGAGCGGGTCGCCGCCGTCGAGCGACACGCGCGTCCACGACACGTACTCGTGCAGCACCACGTCCGCGCCGCTCTCGAGCGCCCACATCACGGGCTCGCTCTGCGTGTCGCCCCAGTAGAACGCGCCGAGCAGCTCCGCGTCGGGCGCGATGCCGACCCAGCGACGTCCGACGAGCGGAAGATCTCCCGCCAGGATCCCCATGACGCCGCTGCCGTGCAGCGTGTCTGCGTAGCCGTAGATGCCGCCCGTGTAGTCGCGACGCGCCGTGTGGAGATCGACGCCGCGCACGAGCTCGCGGTGGTAGGGCACGTCCGGGCCGATGAGATCGATCCAGAGGCGCGCGAACTTCGAGCTGCCGAGGCGGACCACGCGCTCGTTGGGCTCGAGCACGCCGTCGCGATCGAGATCGTCGGGCGTGAAGATCGCTTCGCCGAGCGCGGGCGTGTCGCCGGTCACTCCGCTGTCGCTCAGCGCCGTGTCGCGCTCGCCGTCGCCGTCGTCGTCGAGGTAGAGCCAGTCATACCCGGGATCGAAGCCCGCGCGGCGTACGCCGCCCGCAGTCATGCCGGTGCCGAGATCGAGCGGGCTCGCGCTCAGCACGGAGGCCGTCTCGTTCGCCGATGCGACGCCGTCGCCGTCGAGATCGATCGCGTCGCGGCCCGGCGTGAACGCGCCGTCGTCGTTCACGTCGATCCACGAGAGGTAGCCACCATCGCCGCGGAAGAACGCGGGGTGGAACGCGTCGACCGCGGAGTCGACGTCGGCGATCGTGACGCCCGCTCCCGTGTAGCGATCCTCGGGCGCGCGATCGACCGTGCCGCGTCCCCAGCCGGCCTCGAGCGAGAGCAGCTCGCGTGAGCGATCGAGCGGAGGCGTCGTGCTCGCGGTGCGCGCGTCCATCGCGCGGAGCACGAGCCGCGAGCCTGCGAGAGCAGAGACGCCGACGACGCCGACGCGCACGAGCGCGAGCCCACCGTGATGACGAACGAGCTCCACGTCGGGGAGCGCATCGAGCTCGACGAACGGATCGGGCGAGAGGCGTGCGGCTTCGGGGCGGAGCTCGACGAGCACGGGGACACCGCGTCGGGGCGCAGCCACCGAGCGTCCTCCGATCGGTCGCGGCGGGAGCACGCTCACGCGCGTGATGTCGGGATCGATGCGCTGCGCGCGACCGACGCGCGGTGGGCTGGACGTGAGGGCGATGGCGAGCGCTGCGAGCCCGCTGAGTCGAAGGATCGGAGCGCGACGACCACCACGAAGCAGGGACATCGCGCCGAGCGTGTCACGTCCGCGGCTGGACGCGAGAGGCCAGCTCGCCGACTGAATGGCTTTCGTGTCCCGTGCATCGATGGAGATGTCGGACGTCGTGCTCCCCGTCGTCCCGGAGGTCGCCATGGCTCAGTCCACGCGTCTTGCGGTCTGTCTCGGTCTCGCGCTGCTTCCGGCCTGCGCGAGCACTCTCCCCGTCGTGTCGCCGTCGGCGGCGGCCTCGGGGACGACGGGGAGCGCGAACGTCCGTGACGCACACGACACCGGCGCGCGCCCGACTCCTGCGGTCTTGGCGGACGCGATCGAGCGCGACGGCACGGTGCGCGGTCTCATCGACTCGCAGCACGGCCTCGTCGTCGTGAGCGCCTACGTCGACGACGACGGCGAGGTGCGGCACGCGCGCCGTCAGTGCGGCGCCGAGCTCTCGCGCACCGTGCGCACGCTCGACACGCACCTCGAGGTCGACGAAGAAGCCGGCCTCGTCCGTTGTGACGCGGACACGTGCAAGGACCCGTCGCAGCGCGCCAACGATCCTCACCGCCTCTTCGTGTTTCGTCCGGACGCGCGCCGCGGCGTGGTGCTCGAGGCGGTGCTGCTGCTCGGCGACCTCGGCCTCTCGGAGCGCGGGCTCGAGTCCGAGCTCGCGTGGGGACGCGAGCAGATCGACGACACGCGCACGTCTGCCTGCAGCGACTGATCGACGCTCCCAAACGCTCGATCTCCGCGGGCTCGAGTGTCCAGGTTCCGGACGGGCGCGGCGCTCGCGGCGGGCCCGACGCGCACGCGAGACCGCAGATCGCTGAAGAATCGTGCGGTTTCGAGATCGCGCCTGGGGGTTCCGCCCGGGGCACGGTGACTGCTATTCACGACGGATGAGCTGTGGTGTGTCTCGCCTCGTCTTCGCCCTCTCGATCGCATCGGTTCCTGTGGTGTCGCTCGCCGCGGCGGGCTGTGAGTCGGTGCCGGGCACCCCGACGCAGGCGTCCGCGCTGTGCGCCGAGATCGCGCGCACGGTGTGCGAAGCCGACGCGCGCTGCTTCGGCGCGACCAGCATGCGCGCTGCGTGTCAGACGGCGCAGGTCGAGGCGTGCGAAGAGAGCGTCGGCGCGCTCGCGCTCGACGCGCGCCTCGCGTACGACCCGGCGCGCGCGGGCGCGTTCCTCGTCTCGCTCGAACAGAGCGCGCAGAGCTGCTGGGACACGCCCGTCGACGTCGACGCGTTCCTCGACGTGTTCGCGGGCACGGGCGAAGACGGCGCCGACTGCACGCCTCCGTCGATGACGGGCCACGAGCTGCTCGTGTCCTCGCTCTCGTGCGCCGACGGCACCGCGTGCCGCATCCACCTCCGCATCGACGGATCACCCGAGGGCGTGTGCGAGGCGCGCAATGACGCCGCGTGCTCGCACCCGTGGGACTGCGACGGAGGCGAGTACTGCAGCCTGCCCGATCGCTGGCAGCCGGGCGTGTGGGGCGAGTGTCGTCCGCGTCGCGCCGACGGCTGGGCGTGCGAGAGCGGCCTCGAGTGCGCGAGCCTGCACTGCGACGGCACCTGCGCTGCGGCGCCCGAGGATCAGCTCGCGCTCGAGGTCGAGTACGACGCGCTCGTGCGCACCTCGAGCCCCGAGCTCTACCTGCGCTTGAACGAGAGCTCGGGCGCGCGCCGCGACGAGCTGGGCGGTGCGTCCGCCGCCGCCACGGGCGGAACGGTGACGCGCGTGCCGATGGGCGCGATCATGGGCGACGGCGCCGCGGGCCTCGCCGAGGGCTCGTTCCTGCGGCTGCCTGCGCCCGAGTCGCTCGAGGAGAGCGGCGCGCTCAGCTTCGAGTGCTGGGTGCGCCCGACCGACGTGATGAGCGTGCAGCCGATCCTCGAGATCGCCGACGCGATGGACTACGGCCCGCACGTCTGGGCCTTCGACAGCGGCGACAAGATCTACGCGAACTTCCGCGACGAAGAGCTCGAGGGTCACACCGTGATGTCGGCGGAAGGCGCGCTCGTCGCCGAGGAGTGGCACCACGTGGTCGCGACGTGGGACGGCATGCAGGGCGTGCTCTACCTCGACGGTCGCCGCATCGGAGACACCGCGGTCACCGGTCCGCTGCGCGTGACGGGCGATCTCCTCATCGGTCACCGCAACGCCTACGGTGAGGCGGAGGCGCGAGGCTTCACCGGCGCGATCGACGAGGTCGCTGTGTACGCGCGTGCGCTCGACGCCGACGAGATCACGCGGCACCACGCCGCGGCCGCGGGCCCGATCGAGAACGAGTTCGCGCTCTTCGCGTGGACGCGCTGAATCGATCGCGGGGCGCATGTTAGACAGCGCGCACCGTGCCCTTCCCGTCGCCCACCGCGTTCATGCCGCATCGGCCGCCGATGCTGCTCGTCGACCGACTGCTCGCGCACGACCTCCTGAGCGTGACGATCGAGAAGACCTTTCGTGCGGGCGATCTCTTCGTCGAAGAAGGAGCGATCTCGAGCTTCGTCGCGGTCGAGCTCTTCGCGCAGGCCGCCGCGGCGCACTTCGGCTACGCGGGCCTCGTCGCAGGCGGCGCGTTCGCGTCGGGCGCGCTGCTCGGCACGCGCAAGATCGAGCTCGCGGCGCCCTCGATCGCGATCGACCGGAGGCTCGAGGTGCGCGCGACGCAGGTCTTCGCGATGCCACCGGCCGCGCAATACGACTGCACGCTGCTCGACGTGACCGAGGGCGAGGTCGTGATCGCGACGGGCACCATCAACGTCGCGATGGGGCCGCCTCCACCGACGTGACGTACGCGTCCGTGCGATGCTCGATCGCATGACCGTGATCCGCCATCCGCGGCCGCGACCGTTTCTCGAGGGCGACTCGCTCGACGCGACGGCGCCGCTCGCGTGGACGGTCGACGACTTCCTGCCCGCGGGCGAGTGCGACGCGATGATCGATCGCATGGAGCGCGAGGGCATCGCGCCTGCGCCCGTCACCACGCACCGCGGTCCCGTGATGCGGCCCGACATCCGCAACAACGATCGCGCGAGCTTCGACGACGTCGCGCTCGCGGCCTCGCTCTTCGATCGGACGCGACCGCACGTGCCCGAGGTGCTCCAAGCGTGCTGGCACGCGGTGGGCTGCAACGAGCGCTTCCGCGCGTACCGATACGAGCCGGGCCAGTACTTCGCGCCTCACTACGACGGATGCTTTCGCCGCCACGCGGGCGAAGAGAGCTTGTTGACGTTCATCGTCTATCTCAACGACGGATTCGGCGGCGGCGAGACCAACTTCCTCGACTACGGCGTGAGCGTGATCCCCAAGCGCGGGATGGCGCTCTGGTTCCAGCACCGGCTCCTCCACGAAGGCGCCGTGCTGAAGACGGGCACGAAGTACGTGCTCCGCTCGGACGTGATGTACCGGCGGGATCGCAGCTACGGCTCGACGTCTCGATCATCGCCGTAGGGGGCGGCGCGGCGGTGATCCGCGACGTGGTGTTAGGGTCGTGCGCATGAGACACGCCGCCCTCACGCTCCTCTTTGCTGGGCTCGTCGCTGGTTGTTCGTGCGGCGAGGGACCAGCGCCCTGCGTGAGCTCGACGGAATGCATGGGCGCGAGCGTGTGCGTCGATGGCGAGTGCGTCGCTCCGGCCGATGCAGGACCGCGCGACGCGGGCGGCGAGCGCGACACGCCGACCACGCCGGTCGATGCGGCGCTGACGCCCGACGCGGGCATCGAGGGCTTCGGCGAGCGCTGCGGCGCGGAGGCTCCGTGTCCCAGCGGGCTCCGTTGTGTGGATGGCACGTGTCACCTCGACTGCGGGGCGGCGGCTGCATGCGGAACGCCCGAGACCTGCTGCGCGAGCGGCGAGGCGTGTGGTGCCTCGGGCTGCGGCATGCCGGGCGCGGAGTGCGACCTGCCGAGCGCGTGCGGTGGCGCGAGCGTGCGCGGATGCCCCGAAGAGCAGTACTGCGACGAGACGATCTTGCGCTGTCTGCCTTCGCCGCCCGCGGGCACGTGCACGCTGCCGCCCGCGACGGGCACGTTCGAGCCCGAGCTCATGTGGCACTGGACGGGCAGCGTCGATCACCCGACGTACAAGGGCGTGCTCGTCACGCCGATCGTGGCCGACGTCGATCACGATGGCGCGAGCGACGTGCTCGTCATCGCGTACGAGGACGCGCCCGCGGCGTTCGGTGGATCGATCCCGGGCTACGGCATCCTCTGCGCGCTCTCGGGACCGGGCGACTGCATGGGCGGAGCGCGCGAGATCTTTTGCACCGATCCCGCCGACACGACGCACCTCTTGAACTCGTGGGGCCACCTCGCGGTCGCCGACCTCGACGCCACCGATGCCGACGCGTCGCTCACGATCATCGCAGGCCTGCACCGCGGATCGCTCGGCGGATCGGGGATCGTCGCGTACTCGGAGACCGGCGCGTTCTTGTGGGAAGGCCACGATGCGAGCGGTGCGATCGTCGACGTGTTCCTCTACGGCGGCGCGCCGACCATCGCCGATCTCGATGGCGACGGCAGCGCCGAGATCATCGTCGGCGGCACCGTCTTCGATCGAGACGGGCTGCTCGTGTGGCGATCGCCGACCGCGCACGTCGGCAACGTCGGCTTCGGGCCGATCGGGATCGCGGTGAACCTCGACGCGGAGCCGGGCGCGCTCGAGGTGGTCACAGGCAACGCGGCCTACGAGGCCGACGGCACGCCGCGGTGGACCTCCACGGCGATCGGCGACGGCTACCCCGCGGTGGCTGACTTCGATGGCGACGGCACGCCCGAGATCGTCGTCGTCGAGGGTGGTCGCGTCGGAGTGCTGCGCGCGGACGGCACCGCGTTCGTGCCGACGCTGTCGCTCTCGAGCCTCACCGTGGGCGCAGCCGCGGTCTCGGGTCGCGGCGGCGCGCCGACGATCGCCGACATCGATGGCGACGGTGCGCCCGAGATCGGCGTCGCGACCGCGAACGCCTACGTGACGCTGCGTGTGGGCACCGCGATCACGGCCGCGTGGACGGTGCCCGTGAACGACGCGTCGTCGAACATCACCGCGTCCGCGATGTTCGACTTCGACGGCAACGGCGTGGCCGAGGTCGTCTACCAGGACACGTGCCGCACGCGCGTGTTCGCGGGCGCAGACGGCGCGATCCTCCTCGACATCGACAACAGCTCGGGCACCGCGTCGAACTATCCGACGGTCGCCGATCTGAACGGCGACACGCGCGCGGAGTTCGTGCTCGTCGCCGACTCGTACTACGCGCGCGCGTTCCCGAGCGGCGCGCTTGGCTGCCCCGCCGGCATGCCGCTCACGGACGGTGTGCGCGTGTACCGCGACGCCAACGACGCGTGGCAGGCGACGCGCGCGATCTGGAATCAGCACAGCTATCACGTGACCAACGTGTGCGATGGCGTGGACTCGGCCTGCGCGGCCGCGGAGAACCACCACGGCGCGATCCCGCGCAGAGAGGCCGCGAGCTGGACGAGCGCCGACGCGATCGGCTACCGCGTGAACGCGCGCTTCGGTTCGCCCGCGCTGAACGTGCCGGATCTCTTGCCGATCGCGATCTCCGCGGACTTCTCCGCGTGCCCCGACACGCTCACGCTGCGCGCCGACGTGACCAACCGCGGCGCCGCTGCCGTGGCCGCGGGCACCGACGTCGCGTTCTTCGCGGTCGAAGCAGGAGGCCCGGTGTTGCTCGGCGTGGTGCCGCTCGCGACCGCGCTGCCGCCCGGCGGCGTCGGCCGCGTGGAGCTCGTGGTGCCGATGGAGTCGGCAGGCCGAGGCCCCGAGATCACGATCCGCGTCACGGTCGACGACGACGGCGCGGGCGCAGGCCGCACGCGCGAGTGCGATGAAGGCAACAACGCGAGCGCGTCGTTCGACCTCGAGTGCTCTGGCCTCCTCTGAGCGAGCGATGAAGTGGTAGTCTGTCGACCCGCAACGCGGCGAGGAGTCGCCGGTGCGCTGCGTAGCGCACCCCATGGACGCAGCATGAACCACTTCACGGACACCAACGGATACAACGCGATCCGCAGCCAGTCCCACTGGACGTTCCTCGCAGCGCAGCCGCCCGGTGACCATCCACGCGGTGCGTACTTCACCAACCTCCCGTCAAGCGAGCCAAAGCTCGCCAAGCGCCTCCGCATCCCGCGTGAGAAGATTGGGTACGTCTTCTCGTTCACGGATGCGGGTGATCTGCTGCCTCTGCCGGGCGGGCGCGGAGATTACGTTCTCTACTCACCACGCGATTATGTCGTTCCGCCTCCGCGGCAGACGTCGCATGGACCGACGGGGATCGAATGATCGGTGGGCGTGACATCGTGCTCGAGTGGTCGTCGGACTCCGCAACGCGACGGGTGCTCGTCCAGATGCTTCGCTCCGCGTGGCCGGAGGCATACGTCGAAGACGCCCGATCGAGCGGCGCGGCCGTCCCGATCGCGGGTCTGGACCCGGAGACGTTGCCCGCTGAGATGTTCGTCTACAAGAACGCCGTGAGCCGCGACACATGGGACGCAGACGGCGCCACGGACGCCAACGCCGACACGATGATTCACGCGCTCGTGGCGATGAACACGATGACGCTCGTCGTCGATCGTGCGGCCGGCGCGGAGTCAGCGAGCATCGCGGAGTCGATTCGTGTCGCGCTCCTCGATTCGCAGCCGGCCGGCGCGATGATCACGGACAGCTACTTCGACGATCTCGATGCTGAGTCGACGTGGATCGAGGCGGCGTGACGAGCGGGGTCGTACCTGTTCGCGCCGCGTCGCGGCTGGATGCATGGTTCCGCGATGTCCGCGGAGCGCTGGAC
The DNA here is from genome assembly GCA_964502175.1 of uncultured Sandaracinaceae bacterium. GTDB lineage: Bacteria > Myxococcota_A > Polyangia > Polyangiales > Sandaracinaceae > JAFLCL01. The sequence continues at coordinate 36,061 of CAZCVE010000019.1, read as the reverse complement.
ATCACTCTGTTCTCCGTGGGCGGCGATCCAGCGCATCGTCGCGCGTCTGTGCTCACTGTGCTCACGCGACACGTCGGACTGCTTGCGGCGGCGACCGAGCAGCCGGTCCGGGCACTCCGGGAGACCACGATGATCCTTGCAGCCGCAACGCATCGACTCGCTGTGATGCCGGGTGAGCGCGAATGGCACGCCGCCGCGAGCAATGTCGTTACGCTCGACGCGCAACTCTCTCAGGCCGCGCCGCAATCACCCTGGGTCCCTTCGAGCGCCGCCGAGGTGTTCCGCGATCAGTTCGCCGAGACACTGCGCCACGCTGGCGTCGCACAGGCACCCACAGTGCTCGACGCGGGCAATCGCAACACTGCGCTCGGCCTCTCAGTCAACTGGGGCATGCGTTACCTGGTGGCGGTGGCCGCGAGCCTTGCGGATGTCGAGGTCACCGACCGCGGCGCTCGCGAGGTGGTCACCGCGGTCTTCGACCGGTCGTAGCTGCTGCGATTCGGCATGACCGTGCGCTCGCAGGGTCTTCTCGGAGCGCGGCACTGCGCAGCCTCCGAGCCATGACGACCGGCAAGCCGTGTGCGGGACATCCGCACGCACGAATGGCAAGAGCTCCTGCCCTTTCGTCGATGAACTTCATTCGCTGAAGAACAGAATCTGACCATGCGACCGCCTCTCCTCGCGTCCGTGCTGCTCGTGCTCTCTGGCTGCGGAGGCGCGCAGGTGCACGACGAGCCCGCGCGTCCGCCGCGCGCGCTGACGCCCGTGTGGAACGTCGCGCAGAGCGACGCCGTTCTCTCGCGCACGATGCGCGTGCACGTCGCGCCCGATCTGTCGCACCTCACCGAGGCCGAGCGCGTCGCGGTGGGCGAGCTCCTCGCGGCGGGGGCGCACCTCGATCGCGCGTACCTCCGGCGGTCCGAGTCAGAGACCGATCAGGTCATGTCGAGGAACAGCGACTCTGGGTTCTCCAGGGCGCCGATGATCTCGTACGCGAACGCGGCGCCGACGTGGCCGTCGACGATGCGGTGATCGAAGCTGAGGCTGAGCAGCATGATCTCGCCGATGACGATCTGATCGTTCTTCACGACCGGCTTCTTCTTGATCTGGTGCACGCCCAGAATGCCGACCTCGGGGAAGTTGAGGACCGGCGTCGCGAAGAGGCCGCCCTGCGTGCCGAGGCTCGTGATCGTGAAGGTCGAGCCCGCGAGGTCCGCGGACGCGATCGAGCCTGACTTCGCCGCGTTGCCGAGGCGGTCGATCTCGCGCGCGATCTCGAGGATCGACTTCTGATCCGCGTTCTTCACCACGGGGACCATCAGGCCCTGATCCGTCGAGGCCGCGATCCCGATGTGGAAGTAGCGGCGCGTCACGAGCTCGTTGGTGGACTCGTCGAGCGCGCTGTTCAGCACGGGGAACTTCTTCAGCGCGGCGACGACCGCCTTCACGATGAACGGCAGGAACGAGAGCTTGACGCCCTGCTTCTCTGCCGCCGGCTGGAGGCGCTTGCGCAGCTCCTTGATGCGGCCGACGTCGCACTCCTCGACGAACGTGAAGTGCGCCGCGGTGTTCGTGGACGTCTGCATCCGCTCGGCGATCTTGCGGCGCACGCCGACGAACGGCTTGCGCTCCTCGAGCGAGGCGGGCGTGCCGGCGGGCGGTGCGATCACGATCGGCGCGCGACCGAGGTTGCCGACGCGCGGGCCCGCGGAGGAAGCCGCTGCGGCCGGCGCCGTCGACTCTCGTCCACCGGCGGCGTAGCCACGCACGTCGTCCTGCGAGACGCGGTTGCCCTCTCCAGTCGGTCGCACCTTGTGGAGGTCGATGTTCAGGTCGCGCGCGAGCTTGCGGACGACCGGCGTCGCGAGCGGTCGCTCCGAGTGGTACGAGTCGTCGCGCACGCGGGCGGGCGCTGCGTGACTGGCAGTCTGCGTGGCTGACGGACTGGCAGTCTGATTGGCAGGCTGAGTCGCACTCTGGGGCGCACTCTGGGTCGCGGGGGCAGCAGGCTTGTTGCCGCTGAAGAACGCGCCGCCGGCGATGGTGTCCTTGATGTCGCCGACGGCCGTGGCCGCGGGACCTTCGTTCTTCGGCGTCTCGGCCTTCGGTGCGGCAGCGGGGGCCGGCTTGTGGGCCGCGGGCGCGGGCGCGTCTCCGCCCTTGCCCTCGACCTCGATCGTCACGAGCAGCGAGCCCACGGGGACGATCGCGCCGACGGCCGCGAGCGTCTCGAGGATCGTGCCCTTCTTCGGGGCTCCGATCGTGACGGTCGCCTTGTCGGTCATCACCTCGACCATCGCCTGATCTTCTTTGACCGCGTCGCCGGGCTTCACGTGCCACGCGACGATCTCGCCTTCGGCGACGCCCTCTCCGATGTCCGGGAGCTTGAATTCGAATCGCATGTCGACGCCTCAGTACTTGGCAGTGGCGAGCAGGGTGGGGACGATGCGGTGCGCGAGCGGGAGGTAGTCGTTCTCCAGCGTGTACGGGAACGGCGTGTCGAAGCCGGTCACGCGCGCGGGCGGCGCCTGCAGGTGCAGGAACGACTTCTCGCAGACGAGCTGCAGGATCTCCGCGCCGAAGCCGCAGGCCTTGGGCGCCTCGTGCACCACGACGATGCGGCCCGTCTTCTCCACCGAGCGCGCGATGGTGTCGATGTCGAGCGGCCAGAGCGTACGCGGGTCGACGATCTCCACCGACACGCCCTCTTCCGCGACCTTCTCGGCCGCCGCGATCGCCTCGTAGAGCATCGCGCCCCACGCCACGACGGTGACGTGCTCACCCTCGCGCACGACCTTCGCTTCACCGAGCGGGATCGTGAAGGCCTCGTCGGGCACGTCCATCTTCACCGCGCGGTACACGCGCTTGGGCTCGAAGAAGAGGACGGGGTCTTCATCGCGGATCGCCGCGGCGAGCAGGCCCTTGGCGTCGTAGGGGTTCGACGGGCACACCACCTTGAGGCCGGCGGTGTGGATGAAGAGCGACTCGGGCGACTGCGAGTGGTACGCGCCGCCCTTGATGCCGCCGCCGACTGGCGTCCTGATGACCATGGGGCAGCCGTACTCACCGCCCGAGCGGTAGCGGTACTTCGCGGCCTCGCTGACGATCTGATCGAACGCCGGGAAGATGAAGTCGGCGAACTGGATCTCGGGCACGGGACGAAGGCCATACGCGGCCATGCCGATCGCGGTGCCGATGATGCCGCCCTCGTTGAGCGGCGTGTCGATGACGCGGTCGTCGCCGAACTCTTCCCAGAGGCCCTCGGTCACGCGGAACACGCCGCCGACCTTGCCCACGTCCTCGCCCATCACGACGATGCGATCGTCGGCCGCCATCTCGTGGCGCAGCGCCTCGTTGATGGCCTTCACCATGTTCTTCTGGCTCATCGCGACGTTCCTTCGTGGGCGGCGCGCAGGCTCGCCCGCTGGGTCTCGAGGATGGAGGTGAGCGCGCCGTTCTCTCCACCGGAGAAGACGTGCTCGAAGAGCGAGTCGATCGGCGGCAGCGCCTTGTCGAACGCGGACACGGTCGCCTGCTCGAGCTCCGCGAGGACCTCGCGACGGAACGCGAAGTCGGCGTCTTCGGTGAACGCGCCTTCCGCGAGGAGCGCGCTGTGGAGCTTCGCGAGCGGATCGGGCTCCGTCGAGATGCGGACCTCGAGCAGCGTGGGGCCTTCGCCCGCTCGCGCGAGCGCCAGCGCGGTGCTCACGCGGTCGTAGACCTCGAGCGGGTGTGCGGCGCACTCCACGGCGCGCACGCCGTACGCGATCGACTTCGCGTGCACCTCGACGTCCGGCGCGGGGGCCTCGGAGCCGTCGGTCTTGCACAGGAAGACGATCGGAGCCTTCACGACGCCCGCGAAGTTCACCGCGCTGTGGAAGTCACCCGCGTCGGCGGCCGTCTCCGAGAAGAACGCGAGCACGGCCTCGCTCGTCTTGCGCAGGCGCGCGGCCCAGGCGAGCCCGGTCGCGTGCGTGAGGTGCTGCGAGACCTGGATGCTCGGGCTCCCGACGCGGAGCGCGCGCGACGCGAACGTGCCGGGCGTGCCGTGTCCGCGGAGGACGTCGGCCTCGTTGCCGACGACGTGGTCGAGGTACTGCTGCGCCGTGGCGCCCCGCACGAGCGCTGCGGCGTGATCGCGCGGCGTCGGGAACACCCAGTCGTCTGGTGCCAGCGCTGCCGTCGCCGCGACGATGGGGAGCTCCGCGCGCTGCGCGTCCGGGTGGTAGCCGATGCGGCCGGCGCGCGAGAGCACGGTGAGCCGATCGTCCAAGAGGCGCGCGCGGACCGCGTGTCGATAGAGCGCGATGAGGTCGGCCATTCGGGCGCGTTCCTATCATGGTCGTTCGCGGTGTACACCTCCGGGATGCGACGCAATCTGCTCGGTTTGCTGCTGCTCTCGATGACGCTGTGCGCCATGACCGTCTCGGTCGTCGGCATCGCGCAGGAAGACGACGAAGAGGCCGACGACGAAGCGCCTGCGCAGCCCGCGGCGCCCGCCGGTCCACGCATGGAGAGCGGACGCACGGACGTGTCCGCGGTGATCGATCGTCGCGGCGCGATCCTCGAGCTCCACAGCAAGGCGCGCCTCTTCATCCCGCCTGACCTGCCGGTCGCGAACCGACGCGTGCGCTTCGCCGAGCTGCGCGATCGCGTGACCGCAGCGCAGATCGCTCCGGGCTTCGCGCGCATCGGATCGATCTTGTCGTTCGACGGCGCGATCAACGCGACGAGCGCGCCGGTCGTGGTCTCGATCCGCCAGCCGCGCGAGCCTGCGCACCGGAACGGTCGGCTCGTGCTCGCGATGGAGGGGCCGTCGATCTGTCGCGAAGGGAGCGCGCCGCTGCCTGGCGCGTCGGCCGGCATCTGCTCGGGGTGGGAGCTCCTGCCCGCCACGTGGAGCGCGGGCGATCAGCGCCTGAGCGGTGAGATGCGCACGCCGGGCGGCTACCGGCTCTCGTTCGGCACGGTGCCCTGCGCCGCGGGCGAGACCACGGCGGGGTGCCCGCAGCCCGACCAGCCGGCCCCCCAGTACTGACGAATCCCAAGCCCGGGCCGGAGGAAACGCGTGATGTCACCGCGAGGTTTCCTCGCTATGGCATTCTCGTCGGATGCAGTACCGCGCCTCGGCGTCCTCGCTTCACCTTCGCTCGATCTTCGTGCTCGCGTCCGCGCTCGCGGTGTCCGTCCTCGCCGTCGGCTGTGACTGCGAAGGCCCCGTGCCCACGGGCTGTTCGTTCAACGCCGACTGCCTCCCCGGCCAGCGATGTGTCGGCGGGATGTGCGTCGATCAGCCCGACGCCGCCGAGGTCCCCGACGCACCGTTCGTGACGTTCGACACGCCGTTCTTCTGTCCGGCGGAGCGCGAGTGCGGGGGCAGCTGCTGCAACGCGGGACAGCGTTGTTACGGCGGCACGATGTGCCTGCGGGACCTCGGCCCCTGCGAGGAGAACGACGACTGCTGGGACGACAGCTACTGCGACGGCTCCTTCTGCGTGCCGTATGGCGTGCCGCCGACGCGCGTCTCGGACGCGACGTGCCTTCGTCCTGGGTCGCTCACGGGCATCGAGCCCGACGTGCAGTGCGAGTGGACCGGCCCGCCCGCGGGCGACCTCTACCCCATGCACAACCAGGCGATGAGCACGCCGGCCGTCGTCGACTTCGACATGGACGACGACGACGGAACGCTCCGCCCTTCGATCGTGTTCGTCTCGTTCCCGACGAACCGCAGCATCTTCTCGGACGGTGTCCTCCGCGTGATCGACGGCCGCGGCTGCACGCAGCTCGCCACGCTCGACGACGCGCCGCTCGTCGCTGCGTCGAGCCCCGCGGTCGGTGATCTCGACGGCGACGGCCGCGCGGAGATCGTCGCGCTGCGCCGTCCGAACGGTCTCGTCGCGTGGCGGTGGGACGCATCGACGGACACGTTCGTGCAGCTCTGGCAGTCGGCCGTGTGCAACCCCGACGGCACGCGCACCGAGGACCCGATCGAGCACGAGAACCGCTGGACGAGCGTCTCGATCCACGACCTCGACGACGACGGAAGGCCCGAGATCCTCGACGATCACGCGATCTACGACGCCGACGGATGCTTGATGTACGCGGGCATCCCCGATCGCCTCGGCTACCACCTCGGCGGCATCGCGGTGGTCGCCGACGTCGACGAAGACGGCCAGATGGAGCTCGTCGGTGGCGACGCGATCTGGTCGTGGAACGGCGCGACGCGCGAGCTCGAGCTCGAGAGCTACGTCACGATGACCCAGCCGCGCGGGCACGTGGCCGTCGCTGATTTCGGAAACTATCCCATCGCCGCGCTCGGCGGGCGCGACGTGGCGGAGATCGCCGTGGTCAGCCTCGGCACGGTGCGCGTGCAGACCGTCGAGGGCACGGTGATCTTCGGGCCGTTCCCGATCCCGTTCGATCCCATGTACCCGGACGGCGGCACCGGCGGCGCGCCGACGATCGCCGACTTCGATGGCGACGGACGCGTCGAGGTCGCAGCGGCCGGTGGCTCTCGCTACGCGGTCTTCGATCTCGACTGCGTCGACGGCGGCAGCGCCGCGGGCTGCGGCGGTCGCGCCGAGACGACGGGCATCTTGTGGGCGCAGCCCTCGCAGGATCAGACGTCGAACGTGACGGGCAGCTCGGTGTTCGACTTCGACTCGGACGGCGCGGCCGAGGTCGTCTACGCCGACGAGTGCTTCTTGCGCATCTACGAGGGCGCGACGGGCGAGATCGTCTACAGCGCGCCGCGCTCGAGCGCGACGGCGTACGAGAACCCCGTCATCGCAGACGTCGACGGCGACTTCCACACCGAGATCGTCGCGTCGGCGAACGACTACGTGCTCATGGGTCTCGGCTGTCCGGCGGAGGATCCGCTGCGACCCGCCACGAGCTACAGCGCGCGGCACGGCATCGTCGTCCTGCGCGACGCGATGGATCGCTGGGCGGCGTCGCGTCGCATCTGGAACCAGCACGCGTACGCGATCACGCACGTCGGCGATCTCGGCGAGATCCCGCGCAGCTCCGCGGTCGTGACGAACTGGCGTGAGCCGGGCCTGAACAACTTCCGACAGAACGTGCAGGGCGATCTCGAGGCGCTCGGCGTCGCGGATCTCACGACGCGCGAGATCTCCGACCGCCTGCGCGTTCCGTGTGACTCGGACGGCATGGCGACGCTCAGCGCGCGCGTGTGCAACCGCGGCGCGCTGCCGATGGGCGCGGGCTTCGAGGTCTCGTTCCGTCGGGGCATGCGCGACGGTCCCGAGCTCTGTCGCGCGAGCTCGCCGGTGTTCCTCGGCGTCGCCGAGTGCGACGAGGTCAGCTGCGTGGCGACGCTGCCGCTCGGTGAGCGCATCGACGTCTACGTCGTGGCCGATCCGGACGGCGAAGAGGGCGAGTGCCACGAGGGCAACAACGTCGGCCTCCAGCCCAACGTGGCTTGCGACACGGTGGAATGAGACCCGGCCAGCTCAGTCGGGCAGGTGCGCGGCGAACGCGGCGGCGAGCGTTCGCTCGAGCTCGTCGGCCGTGTAGGGCTTCTGCAGGAACGCGCTCGCGCGCTCGATGATCGCGTCGTGCCTCGCGGAGAACCCGCTCGTGAGCACGATCGGCAGCGTGGCGTCGCGCGCCCGGAGCGCGGCGAACGTCTCGGGGCCCGAGAGGCCGGGCATCGTGAGGTCGAGCAAGACGAGCGAGATCTCGTCGCGGTGGCGCTCGAAGAGCGCGAGCCCCTCGGTGCCATCGCACGCGAGCAAGATGCTGAAGCCGACGTGGCGCAGGATCGCGCTCAGCGTCGTGCGCACGCCGGGCTCGTCGTCGACGACGAGGATCGTGCCGCGCGCGGGCCAGGGACCGATCGCGTCGGGCTCCGTGCGAGGGCGCGCTTTCCCTTCGATCGCGGGGAAGGACACGCGGATCGACGTTCCCGTGTCGAGGCTCGAGCGCACGTGGATCTGACCGTCGTGCGCGCGCACGATGCCGAGCACGGCGGACATGCCGAGCCCGCGTCCCGCGCCCTTGGTGGTGAAGAACGGGTCGAAGAGCTTCTCGCGCACCTCGTCGCTCATGCCGCGCCCCGTGTCCTCCACCTCGAGCACGACCTGCCGACTGGTGCGTCGCGTGAGGCTCGTGCGCTCCTCGGGGAACAAGCGGAGGGTCACGCGCCCCGCGCGACCTTCGAGCGCCTCACCTGCGTTGGTGAGGAGGTTCATCGCGATCTGCTGCATCTGCGAGCGATCGGCCTGGATGGCTGGCAGATCAGCCGCGCGCTCGACCACGAGCGTCGTGGTCCGAGACACCGCGACGCCGAGCATCGCGACGGTCTCTTCGACCACCTCGCCGAGATCCACGGGGCCGACGACGAAGCTGCCGCGACCCGAGTACGACAAGAGCTGACGCGTGAGGTCTGCGGCGCGTCGCGCGAGCACCTCGATCTGCTCGAGCGCCTCCGGCGTGCCGTCGTGTCCGGCGCGTAGCTGACGTCGCGCGAGGCTCGCGTGGCCGAGGATGCCCGTGAGCAGGTTGTTGAAGTCGTGCGCGACGCCGCCCGCCAGCACGCCGAGGCTCTCGAGCTTCTGCGCGTGGAGCAGGCGTCGCTCGAGCTCGCGCGCTTGCTCCTCCGCCACGACGCGCGAGGTCACGTCGACGACGTAGCCGAAGAAGTGAGTCGGCACGTCATCGTCACCGCGCACGATGCGCGTCACGTCGTGCAGCCAGTGCGTGCTCCCGTCGCGATGACGGACGCGGTAGGGCGCGTGCACGAAGCTCGACGCGTCGCTCGACGAGGCCTCGGCGACCTCGCGACCCACGCGCTCGACGTCGTCTTCCACGATCAGCGACGCGTAGGGGATGCGCCCGCTCGTGAAGTCGTCCGTGGAGTGACCGAACACTTCTGCGGCGTTCGGAGACACGTACTCGACCGGCCAGCCAGGCGCGTTGCGCCAGCGGAACACCACCACGGGTCCGCTGGCGAAGAGAGAGCGCTCGTCGAAGTCCGCCATGTCGCCCGAGCGAGGATACGCCGACGCTGCGCGGATCGGAGGGGGCCCCCGGCGGATTCGCCGCCGAGGGATCGGTCAGGGCGTGGGCGCTGCGGGCGTGGGCGCTGCGGGCGTGGGCGCTGCGGGCGTCGTGGGGCGCACCCACGAGGTGGGGCGGTCCTGGCTGCCGACGACCAACGAGCCCACGTAGTCGGCCTCGGAGTACACGCGCTCGATGGTCTCCACCGCAGACGTGAGATCGGCCTCGCTCACCACGCCGTTCGAGGTCGCGCGATAGAACTGCACGGTGACGCGGATTGGGAAGCGCGGATCGCGACGGATGCGTCGGTTGCGCACCTCGGAGAACGGACCTTCTTCGAGGCCGTGACCGACGACCGCGCGCTCGACGTCGCTCGCCGCGCGCCCGCTGCCGCTGCCGTAGCCCGCGCCGCCGCCGCCCAAGCCATCCGCCATCATGGGCGAGGGCGCACCGGCCGAGGCCATGCGGCGCGACACGTACGGCAAGCGCAGCGGCACCTGCACGATCATCACCATGTCGGCGCCCTCTTCGAGCGCGGTCGCGTCCTCCGCGCGGGCCTGTCCCGCTTCGATGCGCTCGGCGACGTCGCTGCGGCGCTCCGCGGTGAAGAGCGTGCGCTGGCCTGCGTGGTTGAAGTAGAGGCGCTGTCCCCAGCCGTCGGGGTGCAGCGGATCGGGGCGGTTCTCGATGATCGTGATGCTCGTGCCCTCGCGCGTGATCACGAGGCAGAGCACCGCGGGCGAGCCTGGATCGCTCTGGTAGTTGAAGAGCACGGGCGCCCACTCCACCTGCACGCCGTCGGGCACGGGCACGAACACGTGCTGCGCGCTCACGAGGTAGTGCGAGTCGCGCGGCGCGGTGAAGTCCTCGTTCTCGCCGCGCAGGCTGTTCGGATCCGAGAGGTACGTGCGGAGGTGCGAGAGCACCTCGGTGAGCGGCACCGGCGTGAGATCGTTGGGCTGCGCGCCTGCGGCCTGGTTGCCCACACGCACCCAGAAGCGATCGGACGGCACGTCCGCGGTGCGATCGGTGAAGTTCGGATAGCGGAGCACGGGAAGGAGATACGTGCGCTGTCGCGTGCGACCGTTGCGACCCGCCACGCGCTCGAGCACCTCGAGCGTGAGGTCGGAGATGTTGGGGCCGACGGCGCTGCCCATGTCGCGGCCCGTGTCCTCCCACGAGAGGTTCTGGATGCGCATGCGGTGACTGCGCGCGGCGCGAGAGAGCGCGCGATCCGAGGGCATGCGCACGACCTGACGGATCGCCTCGTGGAGCGCAGGCGGGCTCGGCTGCGGCGTCGCCGGCGGCGCGGGCGGTGTCGGCGCGACCGCAGCAGCACCTCCCGCCGCACCCGCGCCCGCGCTGACTGCACCGGGCTCGGTCCCACCCACTCCGGCGACCTCGCCCGCCTCGGCGACGGGAGCGGCGACCGCACGGTCGCTCGCGCTCCCCTCGGCGGGGGTCGTCGCCGCCGTGGCCGTGGTGGTCTCCGGGGTCGTCTCCGGGGCCGCTTCGCTCGGCTCGGCCTCGGCGCTCGCGGTCGTCGCGGGCTCGGGTCGCACCGTCGCCGCTTCCGCCTCGCGTCCGCAGCCTGCGAGCGCGAGCATCGCCGCGAGGACGGCCACGACGTGGCGCGCCGTGCGGGGTGTCGGTGTCGTCGTGTTCGCGAGCATCGTGATCTCCTCGTGGTCCGCCGCCCTGTCAGGCCTCGTGAGGCCTGTGGCCCCGAGCATGCGCTTCGTGACCGACTTTTTTCGGGTCCCTCGTCGCGAGGACCACCGCGGCCGCGTCCCGCGTCGTTACGACGCCCCATCGCGGTCGACCTTGGTACGATGCCGGCCATGAGATCACCCTCGCGCGTGGCGCTCGCTGCGCTCGTCTTCTTCAGCGGGCTCGCGACCTCGATCGCCGCCCACGCCCAGGACACCGCGCCCGCAGCCGAGGCGGAGGTCGCCACGCCGTCGCTCGAGGACGAAGCGCGACAGCGTTTCCTCCAAGGCCTCGCGCTCGCCCGCGCAGGTGACTGCGGCGGTGCGATCGCCGAGCTCGAGCGCAGCTACGCGCTCCTCGCGCGCCCGAACACGCTGTTCAACATGGCGCAGTGCCAGGAGCAGCTCTTCCGCTATGACCTCGCGGTCCGCGACTACGAGCGCTACCTCGAGATCGCGCCCGCGGATGCGCCGGATCGGCCCACGGTCGACGCGCAGCTGCGCGCGCTCCGCAACCTCCTCGGCACCATCCGCGTGACGCTCACGCCCGCGCTGCCGGAGGGCCAGCACGCGGAGGTCTGGCTCCAAGATCGCATCGTCGGCGAGGCGCCCGGCGCCGTGCTCGTCCCCGGAGGCACGCACTCGATCGAGATCCGCGCGACGGGCTTCCTGCCTGCGCGACGACAGGTCCAGGTCACCGCGCGCCAGACCGCGGAGGTCTCGCTCGAGCTCGAGCGCGCGCAGCAGACCATCGAGCAACACATCGAGCAGAACATCGAGCAGAACATCGATCAGAACATCACGGTGACGCGGCAGCCGCTTCCGCCGGCGGTGTTCTGGACGGGCGTCGCGCTCACCGCGGGCACCGCGATCGCGGGCGCGGGCGCGGGCATCAACGCGATCATCACGCAGAGCTCGCAGAACACGCTCGATCCGCGCTTGCCGCGCGACACGGGCGCGATCACCGACTCCGCGCTCATCGCCGACATCATGTTCATCACGTCAGGGGTGTTCCTGACGACGACGCTCATCTGCGCGTTCCTCACGGACTGGACCGACGGCGCGCCGCTCGACACGCCTCCACCGCCGAGCGATCCCGTCGTCACACCGTCTGCGTTCGTCCTGCCCGACGGCACGATGTCGATCAGCCTCGATGCCCGGGGGACGTTCTGATGCGCAGGTTCCGACTCGCGCTCGCGATGCTCGCCATCGCCGCGCTGCCCGCGTGCAGCCTCCTCGGCCTCGACCGCTTCCAGCAGCAGCGCTGCACGGAAGACTCGCAGTGCGCGACGCTCGAGACGATCTCGCCGACGGGCGACACGTGCCGCACGTGGCAGTGCAACAACCCCGAAGGCGGCGATGGTGTCTGCGAGATCCGCACGCGCGACGACGACGGCGACAGCGCGCCGCCGATGATGTGCGCGGGCAGTGTCGAGGCCGACTGCGACGACGCGGACCCGGACCGCTCGCCGATCGCGACAGAGGCATGCAACCTCGTCGACGACGACTGCGACGGCGTCGTCGATCCCAGCTTCTCGGCGATGAGCAACACGAGCGCGATGCTCGGCGCGGCCGCAGGTCGCGTGACCTTCTCGCGCGGCTACACGGGCTCCGAGGTCTCCGTCGTGCGCGTGCCGCCGCGAGGCACGGCCGATCCGCTGCAGCTCGGCGCGATCACGCCCGGCGCGTCGAGCGCGCTCGTGATGACGCCCGCGATGACCGACGACTCCGAGTCGGGCGCAGGCGCGCACGCGACGCTCGGCGACGACGGCACGCTCGTCGTCTACGACCCCGTCGCCGCGGCGACGAACTGTGGCGCGGACGCGACGAGCCCGGTCCAGGCGCGATGGCTGCGCAGCAACGGCACCATCGCGGCGACGAGCTGTCTCGATCAGACGCGCCTCGCTGGAGCGACCCTGACGCCGGAGCCCGACGGCGACGTGCTCCTCGTGTGGATCGACGACGCGGGCATGCGCGAGTGCGGCTCGGCGCCAGACGCTCCCGTGCGCGCGCGTGTCCTCCGCACCATCGGCGGCGGCACGCCGCGCATCGACGCGAGCCCCGCGTTCGACCTCGGCACGAGCACCGACGCGCTCGGCCCGAGCGTCACGTTCGTGCGAGGGCAGGGCTGGGTCGTCGCGCACGTGGGCGCCGCGGGGCAGATCGTGGTGAACCGCATCGCGGTCTCGACGACGCTCACGTCCGTGTCCGCCGCGATGATCTCCACGATCGCCACGACGGCTGCCGCCGAGGTCACGGTCACCACGGGCGAAGGCGCGGCGATCGCCGTCGCGTACACCGAAGGCGGCTGCGCCGCGACGAACCGCGTCGTCGTTCGGACGACGGAGGTCAGCGGTGCCTCGGTCACGTTCAGCGCCGAGATCGCCGTCACCGCCGACATGTCGCGCAACCGTCGCGCGCCGGTCGCGACGTTCCACGCGGACCGCGGCGAGTGGGCCGTGCTCTACCGCGAGGTCGACGACGAGAGCGCCGTTCGCCTCGACTCGATGGGGCGACCGATCGGCGATCCCGTCGCGCTCGGCATCGGCACGGTCGCGGGCCGTCCGTATGTCGAGGCGCTCTCGCCCTCGGGCCGAACGCCGTCGTGGGGATTCGTCGTCGTCACGACCGGCGGCGACGTTCGCTCCGGCGCCCTCGCGTGCATCGACGCCAGTTGATCCACCGCTCGTAGGAGTCCCATGCGCGTTCTCATCGCCGACAAGCTCGCTCCGTTCGTCGCCGGTCGCCTGCAGGATCTCGGCGCCCGCGTCGACCTCGATCCGAAGCTCGACGGCGACGCGCTCGCGGCGCGCATCCGGGAGACGGATCCCGAGGTGCTCGTCGTGCGCAGCACCAAGGTGCAGAAGGCGCACTTCGAGGCCGGCAAGGCGCTCTCGCTCGTCATCCGCGCGGGCGCCGGCGTGAACACGATCGACCTCGCCACGGCGAGCGCGCGCGGCGTCTACGTGGCGAACTGTCCGGGCAAGAACGCAGCGGCCGTGGCGGAGCTCGCGATCGGTCACCTCGTGAACCTCGACCGACGCATCGCCGACAACGTCGCGGCGCTGCGCGCGCACCGCTGGGACAAGAAGACGTTCGGCGAGGCGCGCGGCCTCCGCGGTCGCACGCTCGCGGTGCTCGGCGTGGGTCAGATCGGCCGCGAGGTCATCACGCGCGCCAAGGCGATGGGCATGCGCATCGTCGGCTGGGATCGCTTTCTTCCTGCGGCAGACGCCGAGGCGATCGGCATCGAGCTCGCGCCCACCATCGAGGCCGCGGTGCGCGACGCCGACGCGGTCACGGTGCACCTCGCGTTCGTGCCAGAGACCGAGAAGCGCATCGGTGCGAGCGTGTTCGGGGCGATGAAGCCTGGCGCGTACTTCGTGAACACCTCGCGCGGCGAGGTCGTCGACGAGGACGCCCTGCTCGAGGCGTGCACGACGAAGAAGATCCGCGCGGGCCTCGACGTGTTCGCGAAGGAGCCGAGCGCGGGACAGGCCGAGATCAGCGGCGCGGTCTTCGATCACCCGAACGTGTACGGCACGCACCACATCGGCGCGTCCACCGACGAAGCCGAAGAGGCCGTGGGTGAAGAGACGATCCGCATCGTGACGGCGTACCAAGCGGGCAAGCCGATCCCGAACTGCGTGAACCTCGCGCAGAAGAGCGCGGCCACGCACGTGGTCGTCGTGCGCCACGTCGATCGCGTCGGCGTGCTCGCGCACGTGCTGCGCATCCTCAGCGAGGCCAAGCACAACGTCGAGGACATGCAGAACATCGTCTTCTCGGGCAACGCCGCGGCGTGCGCGCGCATCGAGCTGGTCGGTGAGCCCACGGTCGACGTGCTCGCGCGCATCGCCGAGAGCCCGGACGTGTTCGCCGCGACCGTCTCTCCGATCGGCTGACGTACGAAGCAGGGCGGGGATCGCGGATCGCGAGCACGCCGCGTAGGCTCTCGGCATGACTTCGACGCGACTCGTGCTGTCTTCGGCGCTCGTCCTCTTCGTCTCGCTCGACGCAGGCTGTTCCTGTGGCGAGTCGCACACCCCCGTCGACGCGGCGGCCGGCGAGGACGCGCCGGGCCTCGATGCCCCGGCGCCGCTCGTCGATGCGCCCGACTTCCTCGTCGACGCACCCGGCCTCGATGCGCCCAGCCTCGACACGCCAGCGCCGTCGCCCGACGTGCAGGCGCGCGTCGACGCGCCCGGCACCTGCCTCACGCACACGCTGCGCGCGATGCACATCGAGACGATCGAGAGCCTCGAGGCGCTCGACGTGCACGCAGGCCGCAGCTTCCGCGTGCGCGCGAGCTACACGCAGTCCGACACGTGCCACTCGCGCGCGATGACCGATGTGCAGATCGATCCTGCGACGCACACGGTCTCGATCGCCGTGCGCGACTGGGTCGAGGAGGGTCGCGGCTGCGGCGAGCTCGCGCGTCCCGACGCGCGCACGATCACGCTCCAGCTGGAGAGCGGCGACTGGACGATCCGCGACGCGAGCGAGGGCGGTACGGCGTCGCTCGCGATCACGATCGGTCCCGGCATCCGCGCCGCGTGCCGGCCCGACGGCGGCGACTGTCTCCAGAACTGCGACTGCCTCGGCTACGAGGTGTGCCTCTCGGCGATCGGCAAGGGCGGCCCGTACACCGCGTGCGCGGAGCCGTGCGAAGAGAGCCTCGACTGCAGCGAGGGCGGCAGCTGTCTCTCGTTCGACGACGGGTTCGATCTGGTGTGCAGCGCGGGCACCGCCTGCAGCCCGAGCAGCGCGTGCCCCGACGGCTACGCGTGCGAGGGCGGCACGTGCGCACCGACGTTCCGTCTCGCGGCCTCGACGCGCGTCGAGTGCACGTGCGACTCGGAGTGCGACGAGGGCCTCTCGTGCGTGACGGGCGCGACCGGCGCGCGCTGCGAGGCGCGCTGTCCCACGGGCGGCAGCTGGTGCTCGTCGATGCACTTCTGCGGCGAGCAGCGACAGGACGTGGCCGGCCTCGCGGTGACGGACGCCGTGTGCGTGTGGGCCGGCGAGTGATGCCCGGGCTCGCATGGCTCGCGGGCGGTCTCGCAGCGAGCCCCTTCCTCGAGTACGCGTGGCACGCGTGGATCGCGCACGGCTCGGGCAAGGATCCGACGCGCGTCGCGCACCTCGAGCATCACCGCACGGCGCACACCGAGGGCGATCCGTGGGCCGAGATCCGCGAGAACGCCGTACGCATCGCCGGCACGGCAGGCGCGCTCGCGGTCGTCGCCACCCCGTTCCTCGGTGCTTCGCGCGCGCTCGGTCTCGCGGCGGGCCTGGGCGTCGGCTACGTCGCGATCACACTCTCTCACAACCGCATGCACGAGCGCGGACCGCGCACGCCGTTCGAAGACGCGCTCTGGCGCGCGCACTTCCATCACCACTACGTCGATCCGAAGGTGAACTTCGGGCTCACGACGCTCGTGTTCGATCGCGTGTTCGGCACGGCGATCGATCCCGAGCGCGTCGTGATCCGCGCCGACCGGGCGCCGCCGTGGTGGGCCCGCGATCGCGCCGCAGGAGAGCGGGCGCGCATCGACGTGGCGTGAATCAGGCGCGCGCGGCCGAGAGGTGCTCGCTGAGGAGCGCGTTGGCCTCGTCGACCTTCTGGATCGGCCAGCCGTGCGCGGCGTCGGCGATCTCGACGTAGCGCGCGTTCGGGATCGCCTCGGCCATCGCGCGCCCGAACGCGGGCGGCGCGACGACGTCGTGCGTGGCGCTCACGACGAGCGTCGGGATCGCTGCGAGCTCACCGAGGCGCGGGAACGCGTCGTACGCGCCCGTCGCGGAGAGCTGCGACATCACGATCGGCGGTCGCTCGCCGAGGTCGTGTCCGAAGATCGGCTCGAGCTCCTTCGCGAGCGCGTCGCGATCACGACCCGCGAGCGCGTGCGCCGGCATCACCATCTCGAGGAACGCGAGGCGCTTCATGCGGCGCGTCCCGATCATCGTGCGCGCGCCGAGCCAGATCATCGGGCCGCGCGGCCGCGACGCGTCCGTGCCGCGCGCGAAGGTGTTGAGCAGCGAGAGGCTCAGCACGCGCCCGCGGTGCTCGAGCGCGACGGCGAGCGCGATGAGCCCGCCCATCGAGTGACCGACGAGGTGTGCCTGCGCGAAGCCCTCGCGATCCATCAGCGCGATCACGTCGTCCGCCATGAGCGGGATGGTGAGCGCCTCGCCCACGGGCTGGCTCCGCGCCATGCCGCGGTTGTCGAACGACAGGCAGCGAAAGCGCGCCTCGAGCGCGTCGATCTGCGGGGCCCAGCCGCGGCCATGGAGGCCCATGCCCTGGATGAACACCACGGGCGTCCCTTCGCCGCTCACCTCGTAGTGGAGCTCGCAGCCCCGGTGCAGAAAGACCTGCGAGACGCGCGTCATCGCGGCGACGCTTCCCACGACCGAGCGGCGCGCGCACGTCGCGTGATCCGCGTGTGGGCGTGCAGGGGAACGATCGTGTCTGCGGTGCCACGATCCGAGCCGCACGATCGATGGATCGCCTACGAAACAGGGTGATCCAAGGCTCGGCACGGACCTCGCGATGCATCCCGACATCCGCCGCCCTTCGGCGACGGACTGGAGGCAGGTCCCATGTCGCTCTCGCGAAAGCTCGGTCTCGGTGCGCTCGTCGTCGCTCTCCTCGGTGCGGGTGCAGGCGTCGGTGTCGCGGTGTCGCGTGGCTCGAGCGTGGCCCGCACGGAGGCGCCGTCGGTCGTCGTGACGCAGCGTCGCGAGCTCGCGCCCGCCGAAGAGGTCGCGATGGTCTCGGTGCGCGCGCCTTCGCCCGCGCCGAGCAGCGCGCTCACGACGCCTCCGCTCACGACGCCTCCGCACGCCACGACCCACCCGACGACGCGACAGGTCGAGGCCGAGCGCCTCCCGTCGCCCTCGCTCACGCGCACCGCGCGCTCGCAGCGTCTCGATGGAACGCGCGATGGCGAGGGCCTCCGCGTGCGTCGCCTCGTGGTCTCCACGGGCATCGAGTCGCGCGAGCCCGCGGGCGCGTCCGACACGTTCGACGGCGAGGACGAGCGCCTCTACGCCTTCGTCGATCTCGCGAACCGCGGCGACGCGACGGAGGTCGAGATCAGCTTCGAGCCCGAGATCGAGAGCCGCGACGCGCACGTGACGGGCCTCGTCACGCTCGAGGTCCCGAGCGAGGTCGGTCGCCACCGCACGTGGGCGTGGTCGCGCAACGTGCACACGCCCGGTCAGTGGTACGCGGTCGTGCGCGACCTCGAAGGCCACGAGCTCGCGCGCGCGGCCTTCACGATCGAGTGAGGACCCGGGTGCGATCGCAGCGCGTCCATCGCTCGCAAATCAGGGGATCCACCTTCGTTCGTCGACCAGCGGGGGAATCCGATCCAAGACCCTTCTCAGCGACGTTGAACCCATGCCAGCTGTAGCTCACGAACGGCGCTTTCAACTATGGTTCTACTCCGTGAGTCATTCGCAGCTCTTGTTGCGAAGCACGAAGCAATACCCGTTCGAGACGATGGTCGACGTTCTCTTCACGAGCGTGGAGTTCGTTCAGATCCACACGTCGTTCGACGGACTCGTCGTCACGGAGGTGGAACAAGGTTCTTCGAGTTGCCCAGCGCCTGCGACCGAGGGACGACGGCTGTTTGAAGTTCGAACCCAGAATGCTCTGGGCTATGTGGTGGCAGGTAGAGTGTGGCAAGTCGAGTTCGAGGGCTCCCATGGCGATCCGAGTCCGCTCATCCGTCCCTTCCCACCATTGTGACCCGCGCAGGTAGGTTCGTCGGTCGGGCGGCGACTCGTTGTCGCGGACGAAGGATCCAGTGGTCCGCCGCCGACGTCGAGATCGGTGGGACCTCCCCTGCTCCCGAGGGTGGCAGTGGGACCAGTGGTTGGTCACCACGGACATCCCGCCTTTTGGCCTCATGGGGCTCGTCGAAGGGCGTTTCGGGCAGATCGAGCTCGGCGCCGACACACGCTGGTGCGTCTTCTGGGTTCATGACGGACCCGAGACGCGATGCGACGAGGAGGGAATGTGCGCCAGCGTCGAGGGCATCTATCCGGACTTCCAGGCTTCGGTCGTGCCGTTCGTCCGAGTTCACTTCCCACCGGGCTATCTGGAGCTTCGATTCCAGATCAACCTCGATGAGCCGCACGGGCCGATGCTCGCTGGCGCCGATCAGGTGTGGGCGATCTCGCTCCGAGGCGGCGCCAGCTGGGACGGCTGAGACGTTGCGGGTCACCGAGCGCCGGTGATCGCCCTCAGATCGGGGCGATCCACGTCGCGCGAGAAGACGGGCGGACTGCCGATCGGGGCGTCGATCTCGATCGTCCTTCCACCCTCGAAGCGCTCGCCGCTCCACACGTGGAACCACACACCGCGCGGCAGGTAGACCTCGCGGCGGACCGCGCCTTCGTCGAGGACGGGCGCGATCAGGAGGTCGTCGCCGAGGAACATCTCGTCGATCACACCGCGCGACGCGAGATCGTCCGGGTCGACGAGCGCGAGCGCGCGAAGCATCGGGCGCGAGGTCGCACTGGCCTCGTCGGCGAGCGCGGCGAGCTCGGGGCCGAGCGCCTCGTGGATGCGCGCGAAGCGACGGAAGTGGGCGATCGTCTCGGCGTCGCTCGACCATCGCCAGTTCGCCGCGCGCATGAGGCCCTCGTGCGTGCGCATCACGGGCGTGAACGCGCCGAGCTCGGTCCAACGCAGGAAGAGCTCCTTGGTGCTCGGCCCGCCCGAGAAGCCCGCGACGTCGTGCGTGACGAACGGGATGCCGGACAGACCGAGCGAGAGCATCGACGGGATCACCGTGGGCAGGCCGTCGTGCTCGGACCAATCGGCTTCCTGATCGCCGACCCAGACCACCTGCACGGTGTCGTGCGAGCGCGTCCAGCCCGAGCGCGTGAACATCACCCAGTCGCCGTCCGGCCGCTCGGTGTCGAACGCGCGGCGAGACGCGCGGTGCCAGCTGCGCGGGTAGCCCGCGTGCGAGGCCATGCCGTCGCGTCCGTCCGCGAACGTGGCGTCGGGTGGGATCCACTCTCCGAAGTCAGCCATCCAGCCGTCGATGCCGAGGCCCCCTTCGCTCGAGGGTCGCGTCATCGTGCGCAGGAAACCCTCGACGTAGGTGTACGTCTCGTCGCGTGAGAAGTCGGGGATCGACGCCATCGTGAAGACGGACGTGAACGTGTAGGGCGCGCTGTCGTCGTCTTCGATCAAGAGGCCCGCGTCGGCCATCGGCGCGAAGTGGAGGTTCGTCGTGACGACGAACGGGTTCGCGTACGCGAGGAAGCGGACGTCGTCCGCGTGGAGCGTGTCGATCATCCCGGCGAGATCGGGATAGAGCGTGTCGTCGGGGACCCAGCGGTAGTCGACGCCGAAGCGGCCCGGCGTGAATTCGCGTCGTCCCGACCAGTCCTGCGACCAGAGCGCCGAGAACGGGATGCCCTCGGCGCGCAGGCGCGCGTGCTCGGCCAGCACCGCATCACGGCCGCCTTGGATGCCCATCCACGGCGAGAAGGCCCACGCTGGCGGCCGCGCGGGACGGCCGACGTGATCCCCGAGCTCTTCGATCACGCGCATCGGCGACGGACCGTGCAGCACCTCGACGCGGAACGTGTCGCGCGCCTGTACCTCGATCACCGCGCGCGCCTCATCGCTCGCGCAGAGATCTGCCGTCATGCGCACCTCGGCGTCGACGAGCACACCGAAGCCGCGCAGATCGAGCCAGTACGGCATCGGGAAGTAGGTGGTGTGTCGATCGCCGTTCGTGGGCGAGCGTGGTCGGCCGGGCACGCGGCCGATGCCTTGCTCGCTCGAGAAGAGCTCGAACGACTCGCCGCGGTGATCGAGCGCGTCGTACTGCTCGCCGAAGCCGAGGAAGCTCGCGTCCGCGTCGCACGCGAACGGCACGAGCACCGCGTCGTGCGTCGTGCCGCTCGGCGCGACCTCGAGCGTGGTCCGCTCCGAGGGCACGCCGACGCTCGCGCGCAGCTCGAGCTCGCCGCCGCGCGGATCCACGAACACGAGGACGACGCTCTCGCCCGCGTCGCTCACGCGCGCGAAGTGGAGCGGATGCGTCACCTCGCCCCGACGCGTCGTCGTGTAGACGCCGAGCAGCATGCGCGTGCTCTCGTCGAACGTGCGGAGGCGTGGTGCAGCGATCGACGTGAGCGGCGAGCCGTCGGCGCGAGAGAGGGCGAGCGTGCCCTCGGCGTCGACGTCGAGGCGCGTTCCGTCGCTCAGCGCGAACGAGCCACCACCTTCGCTCTGTGCGTCGAGCGTCGAGGCGTCAGGCGGGCCTGCGTCCTCTCCGCCCGCGTTCGACGTGTCTTCTGCGCCGGTGTCCTCTGCGCTGGCGTCGTCGGGGCTCGGCGTCGCGGGACAGCCCGCGACCGTCACGCCGAGGAGCGTGGCGAGCAGGCGCGCACCTTCACGCTCTCGTGCGCGCATGGGCGACTCGTCAGCCCAGCAGCGGGCCGAGCGGCGTCATGCCCGACGGGTTCTCGCGCACGATGCGCGTCAGGTAGAGCTCGGTGCGATCGTCGGGGCGCCACGGCCCGAGCGTCTCCACCTCGTAGCTGCCGGGCGGAAGCTGGACGGGGATCGCGCCGCCGCTCGTCGCGAGGATCTCCTGTTCCTTCTTCGGGTCGGTCATGTCGAGGCCCTTCTGGCCGCCGTCGAAGAGCACGTAGTCCTCGCCGATGGAGATGAAGCGGCGCGGCAAGATCTGCCAGCCCGCGATCGGCACGAGGTCGAGGTGATCGGCCACCGACGCGTCGTCGTCGCAGTACGAGGCGGACACGAGCAGGAGCCCGCCGAGCTCGAGCGGAACGGCCGTGGTGAGCGCGTCCGTGAACACTGCCAGCGCCACGTTGCCCTCGAACTCGGTCATCCCGACGAAGCTCCGCGGCTCGGGTTCGAGCTTCGGGGCGCCAGGAACGGTCGGCCCGCCTGGCCAGACCTCGAGATCCTGTGTTCGCAGGAGGAGTGAGGGTCGACCTTTGACCCAGTCGTACATCTGGTGGCGATTGTCGCGGTATGGCGGGCGTTCGCCAAGTTCTGAGTGGGCGGGCGCCTGGTCAGGTCTCGGGATCGTCGTCCGGTACGTCGCGCAGGTGGGCGCCGACGGCGGGCTTTCCCGCGAGGCCGTGTCGCACCGCGACGAGCTCGGCGACGATCGAGATCGCGATCTCCTCGGGGCTGACGGCGCCGAGCGACAGCCCCACGGGCGCGTAGACGCGATCGAGCGGGGGCAGGGGACCGCGCGCCGCGATGCGATCGAGGACCTTCTTCACCTTGCGACGGCTGCCGATCATCCCGAGGTACGCGTGCGGTCCGCGCGCGTAGGTGTCGAGCGCCTCTTCGTCGAGGCGGTGGTCGTGCGTGACGACGAGCAGCCAGTCGCGGTCGGTGACCGCGAGCTCGGCGCGCGCGTCGCGCGGCTCCGCGAGGATGCGCGTCGCGTTGGGGAAGCGCGCGGCATCGTTGAGCTCTTCGCGATCGTCCACGACCGTCACCGAGAACCCGATCGACGGCGCGATCGCCGCCACCGCCCGCGCGACGTGCCCTGCGCCGAAGAGGACCAGACGCGGCGTTCCTTCGATGGGCTCCACGAACACCTCCATGCGACCGCCGCAGCACATGCCGAGATCACGCGCGAGGTCGAGCGCGACCACGCGCGGCTTGCGATCGACGAGCACCTGATCGAGCAGCGCGATCACCGCGTGCTCGACCGCGCCGCCGCCCACCGTGCCCACGAGCGCGCCATCGCTCGCGCGGAGCAAGCGCGCGCCCGCGACCTGCGGCGTCGAGCCTGCGTCCTTCACCACCGTCGCGAGCGCACCGCGACCGCCTCGCTCGATCAGCGCGAGCAGCGCGCGATGCACGTCGATCTGAGCGGCGGGAGTCACACGGTCCGTGGCTAATTCACGACCTCGACGGGGAACACGTGTCGCTCGCCGGGCTCGCCCACCAGCTCCGAGAGCTCGATCGTCTCGCCGTTCAGCTCGTAGGGGAGAAAGCACGTCACCGGGTCGCCGTTCACGTGCTCCATCTGGATCGAGATCGCCGCGGTCATCGCCTCTTCGTCTTCGTCCTCGACGGTGACGTCGGCGATCACCGCGGTCGCGCGGAGCTCGGGCAGGCGCTCGCGCAGCGTGTTGCGCAGGCTCTCGACGAGGTGCTCGGCGTCGAGCGGCTCCTCTTCGCTGTTCTCGGCCTCGAGGTGGAGGATCTTGCCGTCGCCCAGCATCGCGAGCGCAAACGGATCGAACTCCCCGTTGGACTCGAGGAGCTCGGACGCGACCTCCACGGCGTCGTTCAGGAGGTCGTTCATCTCGTCGCGGGGCGACTGCGGTTCGCTCATCGGGCGCATCATGCAAGGGCACCCGCGCGTGGGCAATGACGTCAGGGCGGACTGACGTCAGCGCGGTCAGCTCAGTTTTCCGCGGCGCAAGCGCCGCGCGTTGGGGGCGTTGCCCCCAAACCCCGTACGACAGTTCGATCCCGAGAAACGAAAGTTTCTCGGTCTCTCAGAGACCGAGAGAGAATCGTGCGCTCGACGGGGCGCCTTGCGGCGGGGGCTGCGAAGCAGACCCCTGGAGCAGGAGCGAGGAGGAGTCTTCGACGAGCGAGCGACGGGGAGCTCGAGGGGCCGGAGGCCTCTCGACCCGGCCAACTCAGTGCAGGCGCTCGATCGCGTCCCACACGGTGGGATCCTGGAGGCCGAGCCACGGGTCGCTCGCCGGCGTGAGGAAGAGCTCGCGGTAGACGCGCTCGTTGAACAGGGCGAGGTCGGGACGCGCGGTGCCTTCGGCGCGAGGCGTGCTCAGCCACTCGAGCACGCTCAAGCGGAACGTCGCGGCGTTGCGCGCCGAGTCGCCGACGATCGTGCGCGAGAGCGCGGCGATGAGCTCTGCGGAGGCTGCGTCGTCGCGGCCCGTCTTGAGGCGGAGGAGCGCGCGGCTCGTGTCGTCGAAGACGCTGCTCGGGTCGCGGTCGTACGCCTCGATGCCCACGCGCGCCCAGTCGAGCGTGCCGACGGCGACAGGCGCTGCGGCCGGTGCGCGCATCGCGTCGAGCATCGGTGCCTCGACCGCGACCTTGCTCACCGTGAGCGGCATCGCGTCGATCGCGGACGGCAGACCGTTCGCGAGCACCGTGCCCGAGCGATCGGGGATCGTCGGGAAGTCCGTGCGCGCGGCGCGGTACGCGATCAGCGCCCGACCGAGCACGAGCGCATGCCCCGCCGTGATCGCCGCCTCGCCCGAGCCGAGGTCGCTCTCGCGCGCCCCCGTCAGCGCGGCGTGCATCTCCTCGGCCTGGTTCACGAACGCGAGCATCTCGCGCGGGCCGAGCAGCCCCGGCATCGCATCGATCACGAGGCCGTCGGCGTCGAGCACGTAGTGGATGCTGTTGCCCGTGATCGTTCGCTCGAGGCGACGACCATCGCCCATGTCGATCGTGATGCGCGGCACGGGTCGCTCGCTCGACCAGTGCATGACGTAGCGCTCGCGGAGGAACTGCGAGACCTCGCGGTTCGGATAGAGCACGAGTCGGAAGTAGCGGCTGTTCGCGCAGGACATCTCCTCGTCGAGCCGACCGAGCAGGCGCAGCGAGAGGATCGGACGCCCGGTCTCGCGCGCTTCGCGCTCCGCTGCCTCGAGGTCCGTGTGCCAGTAGAGGCCCGACGCGTGTCCGTCGCGCTGTCCGCTCACGAGGTCGATCGCGTGACGAAGTCGCTCGTCCGCCGCGCTCGGCGTGACGGGCGGCGCGTCGCGCAGGATCGCGATCTGCGCCGCGTGGCTCGCCATCAACGCCGCGTGGCCGCGCGGGCCCTCGGCGCGCAGCGACGCGATCGCGCGCTCCGCGGTCACGCGATCCTCCGAGACCGCGGCGATCGCGAGCGCCTCGATCGAGGGTGCAGCTTCGCCGCCGCTCGCCACGTGGCCCACGTCGTCGTCGAGCTCGATCGCGCCGCCGCCGCAGCTCGTGAGCGCGCAGACGAAGAACGTGAAGAGACCGATGCGGAGGGAGCGCAGCGTGCGTGTCGGCTGGGTCATGAGCCGAGGATGAAGGAGCGCCCCACGCCGTCACGTCAGGACTCTGTAAATCCGGGCTCGCCGTGAGGTGTGCGTGAGACCGGGCCTGTCTCGACCGAGCGTTGACGAAACCCTTACACACGAGGCGTGGAGCGGAGGCGTCGCGCTCGGTACGCTGCGTGTCGTGTCGAGCACGCCAGACGAGACGCCGATCGAAGAGGCTGCGCAGCGTGTTCTCGTCGTCGAGGACGAGGCGCCCATCCGCGACGGGCTGCTCTCGCTGCTCCGCTCGCAGGGTCTCGTCGTGGAGGGCGCGCCCGACGGCCGCGTCGCGCTCGAGCTCCTCTCGCGGGCTCGCTTCGATCTGATCGTGCTCGACCTGATGCTCCCCCACGTGCACGGCCTCGACGTGCTCCGCAGCGTGCGCGGCCGCGGCGATGACGTGCCCGTGCTCGTGCTCACCGCGCGCGGCTCCGAAGAAGACGTGGTCAGCGGGCTCGAGGCCGGCGCGGACGACTACGTGACGAAGCCCTTCGGCATCCGCGAGCTGATCGCGCGCGCCAAGGGCCTCCTGCGCCGCCCCCGCGAGAAGAAGGAAGACCCGCGGCTGCCGCGACGCATCAGCGTCGGCACGCCGCCCGTCAAGATCGACTTCGACGTCCACCGCGTCGACGACGGCGCGACGAGCCTCGTGCTCACCACGCGCGAGGCGCTCCTCCTCGAGCACCTGGTCACGAACCGCGATCGCATCGTCACGCGCGAGGAGCTCCTCGTGGACGTGTGGGGCTACCGCGATGGGACGATCCGCACGCGCACCGTCGACGTCCACGTGCAGCAGCTCCGCGCGAAGCTCGAGAAGGTGCGCGGCGGTGGGCAGTGGATCGTGACCACGCGCGGGAAGGGCTATCGCTTCGATGCAGTCATCGCGTGAGGCTCCGCCGCGAGAGCGACGCACCTCGCGGGTGCTCGCGCTCGGCGTTGCGCTGCCGACCCTCCTCCTCGCGATCGGCTGGGGATGGGCGACGGTGCGCGAGCGCGCGCAGGAAGAGGCGCGCGAGCGTGCGGAGATCGAGGCGATGCTCGGCTCGCTCGAGCAGGCCATCGACGAGAGCCTCGAGGAGCTCCGCGCGCGCGAAGACGAGCGGCCGTACTACGTGTGGGGCCACTACTACAGCCCGCCCGACGTGCTCTCGCTCACCGATCCGGTCGCGATCTCCCCGCTCGCGACCGGGCCCTCCGATCCGCGCGTCGTCGGCCACTTCCAGCTCGCGCCCGACGGACGCATCACCACGCCGTACGCCGAGGGGCCGCTCGCGGATCGCACGCCGCGCGGTGCACGCGAGGAGCGTCTCGCGTCGCTGCTCGAGCCCGCGCGCCGCGACGCGCTGATCGCCCAGATCGACGCGCCCGAAGAGGCCACGGGCGATGAGTCGATCCAGATCGCGCGCCCCGACCCGCCCGTCGTCGACGAGTCGCTCGCGAGCGCG
This sequence comes from uncultured Sandaracinaceae bacterium, assembly GCA_964502175.1. Taxonomy (GTDB): domain Bacteria; phylum Myxococcota_A; class Polyangia; order Polyangiales; family Sandaracinaceae; genus JAFLCL01. The sequence continues at coordinate 9,804 of CAZCVE010000019.1, read as the reverse complement.
ATGGGCACCTTGTGGCAAGCGCCGTCGTCCTCGCAGACGCGCCGACAGCGCGCGCCGCGTGGTGAGCAGGTCGCGTCCCCCGCGCAGGCGTCCCCTGCTCAGCAGTCGGCACGGGAGGAGGTCGCGCCCCCGCAGCCGACGGAGCAGCCCGCGCCGCCGTCGCAGCCCGCACAGCAACAGCGCGTGCAGGCCCTCGAGCTCAACAGCTACGGCTCGCAGCTCGCGCAGGAGATCAACCTCGCGCAGGCGGGCGATCCCGTGGTGCGCAATGATCTCTGGGAGCGCGGTCGCGCGGCGCCGCAGGTCTCGCGACGCACGCGCGCGATGCCCGACGAGAACGAGCCCACGGGCGGCACGACGTGGCAGGAGACGCTCGAGGCCCAACAGGCGCAACGAGCTCAGCAGGCTGAGCCGCAAGCCCAACAGGCCGAGCCGCAGGCCCCAGCGCAGCCGACGCCAGAGCTCGCGCCACAGCAAGCGTCGTCCACAGAGGCGGCGTCGTCCACACAGGCAGCGACGCAGGAGCACGCAACGTCACGTCGCGTGCGGTCGCGACCACGACCGCCGGTGACCGCGCCTCCGATCGAGACGGTCTCCTTGCCACCCGACGTGACGCGCGCGCCTCCGATCGAGGTCGTCTACACGCCGATGCGCCTCGAGCGGATCGACGGAGTGCCCGTGCTGCTGCGCACGGTGAGCGAGGGCCAGTCGTCGTTCCTGCAAGGCGTCGTGCTCGATCCGACGGAGGTCGAGGACGTGTGGCTCCCGCGCCTCGCGTCGCGCTTCGTCGTGACCTCCCCCGCCGCGCGCCTCGTGCGTGCCGACGACGCCGCGCTCGCCGACTGCGCCATCCACCGATCGATCTCGAGCGTGGCGCCGGATCTCGAGGTCTGCGTCGATCGCTCGGCCACGCTCGGCGCGCCGCTGTCGTGGCTCGCGTGGATCGAGCGCGGTCTCCTGATCGGGTTGGTGCTCATCGTCGTGCTCGCGCTCGTCGCGGTCGAGCGCGCCTCGCGCGAGGAGCGCGCGCTCTCGCGACAGAAGAGCCAGTTCGTGTCCGCCGTGAGCCACGAGCTCCGCACGCCGCTCACGACGATCCGCATGCACGCAGAGATGCTCGCCGACGATCTCGTCGAGCCCGAGCGCCGGCAGCGTGTGCACGAAGAGCTCGTCGGCGAGACCGTGCGCCTCACGCGCCTCGTCGAGAACGTGCTCGAGGCCTCGCGGCTCGAAGAGGGACGCCGACCGATCCGTCCGCGCACGACCGATCTGCGCGCTCACGTGCAGTCGATCGTCGGCGATCTCGAGCGCTACGCGCGCGGCAAGGGCTTCGAGCTCGTCGGCCCGGGCGATGGCGAGCCGATCGAGCTGTCGTTCGATCCGGGCGCGCTCGAGCAGGTCGTCGTCAACCTCGTCGACAACGCGATCAAGTACACGGGTGAGGGCGAGCGGCGCGTGGAGATCGCGCTCGACGCCGACGCCACCTCGGCCAGCCTCGTGATCCGCGACGGTGGCGAGGGCATCCCCGACGGCGAGAAGGCCAAGGTGTTCGATCGCTTCCACCGCATCGATCGCCCGGCGCAGGCGCACCAACCGGGCACGGGCCTCGGCCTCGCGATCGTGCGCGAGCTGATCGTCGCGCACGGCGGGAGCGTCACGCTCCGCGATCGCGCGCCGCGCGGCCTCGAGGTGGTCGTGACGCTGCCCCGCACCGCGTGAGGCTCTCCGAGATGGGTTCGGGTTAGAACGTGGTCATGACCACACCGAGCCCGCTCGCCCTCCGCTCCGCCAGCACTGCCCTCCTCGTGATCGACGTGCAGGAGCGCCTGCTCGCGGCGATGCCCGACGAGGCAGGCAAGAGCGCGGTGGCGCGCGCGGTGCGGCTCGTGGAGGGCGCGAAGATCGTCGGGATCCCCGTGATGGTCACCGAGCAGTACCCGAAGGGCCTCGGCGCGACGGTGCCGTCGCTCAAGGACGAGGCCAGCGCCGCGGACGCGACGTTCCACGAGAAGATCGAGTTCGACGCGACCGAGAACGAGGCCGTGCGCGCGCAGCTCTTGCGGTGGCGCGCCGACGGCCGCACCGCGATCATCGTGGCCGGCATGGAGGCGCACATCTGCGTGTACCAGAGCGCGCGCGGGCTCGCGTCGCTCGGCTTCTCGGTGCACGTCGCGTACGACGCCGTGTGCTCGCGCGAGAAGGCGAACGTCGAGGTCGCGCGCAGCCTCTATCACTACGCGGGCGCGTGGGTGTCTTCGAGCGAGGTCGTCCTCTTCGACCTCGTCGGGAAGGCGGGCTCGGACACCTTCAAGGCGATCTCGAAGCTCGTGCGGTGAAGCTCGCCGCGCGCCTCGGGATCGAGGATCAGGGCAGCTGCTGCGGCGTCATGCCGAGGTTGCGCGTGATGCCGATCGTCGTCGGCACGCCCATGCCCGAGCTCGAGAACGAGCCGACGAAGATCTGGTAGTTGCCGGCCGCGGCGACGGGGATGTCGAGCTGCGGGTTCGGGTAGCCGCCGCCGTCGTCGTTGCACTCGACGTGGCCGTCGGGGAAGCGGACGGCGAGGGTGGTGTCCTGCTCCGCGCGACCGAGCACACGGAGGTTCGTGAGCGGCGCGCTCAGCGTCAGCGTGATCTGCGCCGCCGCGGGGTAGTTGCCGGCGCACCAGCCGTCGGCGGCGCCCATCGTCGAGCCCGCCACGGGGCCGCCGGCGGCGACGGTGACCGTGCGCGGATCGGCGAACCCCGGCGCGAGCGTGATCGCTTGAGGAGCCGTCGCGACGCCGCCACCGCCGGCGCGGCCGGGCGCTCCGGTGCCGCCCGTCATCACGAGGTCTCTCGCGCGCCAGAACCACTGGCCACCGTCGGCGTCGAGGTGCACGACCGCGCAGCCCTGATCGTCCACGCCGACGAGCTCGGTGATGTGCGCCGTCTGACCGACGAAGGCGTCCATGCCCACGTCCCAGTTGTCGTCGCCGTTCACGTCGCGGTGACGACCGAGCACCACCTCGGCCCCGACCGTCATGCCGTCCCAGCGCACCGTCTGATCGGTGAGCCCACACGCCTGCGGACCGGGTGAGCCGCCCGAGCCGAAGAGGCCCGAGCCGCTGCCCACCGACGAGATCGCGGGGCGGCCGTGATCGCTCGAGACGCCGACGCTCGGAACGAGCGTGAGCGACGCGAGGTCCGCTCCCGCCGTGCTCGCGCGGAGATCGCGGATCCGCCAGAACCAGTTGCCTTGATCGATGTCGACGCGCACGCCGGGGCAGCCCTGTCCGTCGATGCCCGCGGGCCCCACGACGCGCGCCGATCGACCGACGAACTGGCTCATTTCATCCGACCAGTTGGTGTCGCCGTCGACCGAGCGATGGCGGCCGAGCGTCACCTGCGCGCCTTGGGTCGCCGCGCCGTAGCGCTCGCGGCCCTCCGCCATGTGGCAGTCCTGGGGGAACGCAGACTCGGCGCCCGCCTGCGTGCTCGCCGAGAGCTGTCGGCCCGTGCCGATGCCGAGGTCGCGCACGCGCCAGAAGTACTGCTCGTGGTCCACGTCGACGCGTACGCCGGAGCACCCCTGCGCGTCGACGCCCGAGAGGCGCGTGATGCGCGCGGCCCGCCCGATGAAGCGGGTCATCTCGTCGCGCCAGTTCGCCTCGCCGCGCACCCAGCGGTGACGCTGGAGAGTCACCACCGAGCCGACCGCGAGATCACGGAACGTCGCGTTCTCTTCGGTCATGCCGCAGCCGTCCGCGCGGGCGGCAGGCGTCGCGTCGTCGCCTGCCGGGCTCTGCGCGAGCGCGCGCGAGGAGACCGACGAGCCGAGCACGGCGAAGAGGAGCGCGAGGAAGACGCGATTCATGGCGCGCATCGTATCTCGCGGCGCGCGCACTTGCTTCACGGCTCGGCACCTCGTCGGGGGATTCCCCTGATTGACCGGCGAGGGTCTTCCGCACCACACCTGTCGACTCATGACCTCAGTCCGCGTCCTCCTCGTCGAAGATCACACCATCGTGCGAGAGGGCCTCAAGGCCATGCTCGCGCTCGAGTCGGACCTCCTGGTCGTCGGTGAAGCGCCCGACGGGAACGCCGGCGTGAAGCTCGCGAAGGAGCTGTCTCCGGACGTCGTCGTCATGGACTTGAACCTCCCCGGGCTCAACGGCGTCGACGCGACGCAGGCGATCAAGCAGGCGTGTCCTGCGACGCGCGTGCTCGTGCTCTCCATGTACGGCGGCCCCGAGCACGTGCGACCGGCCGTGCGCGCCGGCGCGTCGGGCTACCTCGTCAAAGGGACGGGCGTCTCGGAGCTCGTGTCCGGCATCCGCGCGGTCTCACGAGGCGAGCCCTGGTTCAGCCACGGCATCGCGGCGATCCTCCTCCGCGATCCGGACGGCGGCGCGGGCTCGCTCACGCCGCGCGAGCGCGAGGTGCTGCGCTACGTCGCCGAGGGCCTGTCGAGCGCCGAGATCGCGCGCGCGCTCGACCTCAGCGTGAAGACCGTCGAGAGCCACCGCAGCCGCATCATGACGAAGCTCGACGTGACGAACGCCGCGGGCCTCGTGCGCGAAGCCATCCGCCTCGGCCTCGTCTCCGCCGACTGATGACTCCGCGCCCTGTGTCGGGGCGGGGCTTCGAGTAGTCTCCGCGGGATGTACGTCTCGAGCACGACGATCGAGAATCTGCGAACCGTCGTCGAGCAGCGGCTCGACCTGCAGATCCCGGGATCCGACGGTGACTGCTCCAACTTCACGCTGTTGCTGGGTAACAACGGCGCTGGCAAGACCACCTTCCTGCGCGCCATCGCGCTCGGCGTGCTCGCTCCGGTGATCGGAGGCTCGGGGTACGCCCCGTTCTCGCTCGTGCGTCGCAGCGGCGCACGCGGCGCCCCGCGCGACGCGCGTGTCGGAGCGCAACTTCGCCTCCACCCTCGCCAAGATGCTGATCGCCCGGTCGTCCGCCGGACCCACCTCACGATCAAGGCCACAGCGGGATACACGGATCGCTTTGCGCCGACGACGTTTCCGTCATGGGCGAAGTCCATGTACGACGACGCTTCACCGGCTTTTCTGCTCGTCGGCTACGGCGCGAGTCGCCGTGTCGAGTCGGAGGGGTCATCCGATCCAGTGCGCTCGAAGCAGCGACTTCTCCGCTACCAACGCGTCGCCGGCCTCTTCGAGGAACACGTCAACCTCGTTCCGCTCGCGAGCTGGCTGCCGACTCTCCGTCGTTCGAATCCGGGACGACACAAGCAAGTGATCGGTCTGGTCAATCAGCTGATGTTCGAGGGCGAGTTGGTCGCCACGCCTGACAAGGACGGTCGCTACCGCTTCAAGTTCGGCGGCAGTGAGGTTCCGTTCGCGGCGCTCAGCGACGGTTATCGTTCCTACGTCGGCTGGATCGCGGACCTGCTGTACCACGTCTGCATGGGCTGCCCCCCGGGCAAGAAGCTCGTGGACAACCGTGGTGTCGTCCTCATCGACGAGATCGATCTCCACCTCCACCCGCAGTGGCAGCAGGTCGTGATCGGGCGGCTCTCGCTCGCCCTACCGAACCTCCAGTTCGTCGCCACGTCACACAGCCCGTTGCTCGTCGGCAGCATTCCGTCGCAGAACATCCGTGCGCTCGTCACACACCACCACCCGAAGACCAACGTCGCGACGACCCGAATCGAGACGGTCGGCGAGGAGCTTCGCGGACGAAGTGCCGATCAGATCCTCACGAACGAAGTCTTCGGTCTCGAGAGCACACGCGCTCCGGAGTTCCGCGCGCGGCTGGAGAGGGCCTCGGCCAAGGCGCGAGGTGGCGATGCGGCGGCGGCGAGGCGACTCTTGGAGATGCTGACCCTTGGCGAGGGTGCGGCTTGATCCGGCACGGCTGGACTCGAGCCGAGCTCGAAGAGGCTCTGGAGCGACGGCTCGGTTCCCGAAAGAACGTCCAAAGTTGGCTCTCCCGCGCGGCAGCGCTGAACGCGACCGCCCTCGAGTCGAACGCGCTCGACGAGAAGACGATCTGGGCCGAAGTGAAGGTCGCGTTACTCGACCTCCAGCGTGGCAAGTGCGCGTACTGCGAGAAGCCAGTCGAGTGGGCACCTGACGGAGACTTCGTTGGGAAGGGCGTGACCGACGTCGAACACTATCGACCCAAGGGGCGGGTCGAGCCGTGGGCTCCAGCCAGCGAGCGCGGCCGGTACGAAGTTCGCGGCGGCCGCGCGACGGGCTATCCCGAACTCGCGCACGATCTCGACAACTACGCGGTTGCCTGCAAGCCGTGCAACAGCGATCTCAAGCACGACCACTTCCCCATCGCGGGCCGCCTGAAGAAGCGCGGCAGCACGATCGAGGCGATCGACGAGTCGGAACGACCCTATCTGTTGTTCCCAGTCGGACCGCGTGCAGACGATCCGACCGAGCACCTCGTGTTCGACGGATTGCTGTGCCGACCTGCCAACGGCGGAGTGAGCCGGGGTCGGGTGACCATCGACCTGCTGCGTCTCGACGATCGTGAAGATCTCGTGATGGGTCGTGCGTTCGTGGTCTTCCACATGTTTGCCGCGCTCGAGCTCGTCCGCCTCGCGCCGTCGGCGGAGGAGAGGGGAGAGGCCGCGGCGAACGTGGAGGCCTACTGCGACGATTCGTACCCCTTCGCCGCGACGGCGAGAGCGTTTCGGGCGCAATACGAGGGCGATCGTGTCTCGGCGCGCGATCTTCACGCTCGATGTCGCGACTTGGTTCGGAGTCGCGATCCGTCGCTTCTATGACCGAGACGCGGTGGAAAGGGCCGCGAGCAGCTTCGGGTGGAGGTTGCCGAAGTCGCCGTTCGACATGAGCACGACGGTGTCACCGGGCTTCGCTTCGCGAACGAGCGTGGCGAGCACGTCATCGAGCGACGCGGGCGTGACCGCGTCCTTGCCGCGCTCCTTCAAGCCGCGCGCGACCTCGCTCAGGTCCATGCGCTCGGCGTCCGGGATGTTCATGCGGCCGAGGGGCGCGAGCACCGTGAGGTCCGCCGAATAGAAGGCGTCCTTGTAGCCCTCCTCGTGGAGCTTCCTGCACGCGGTGGCGCTGCGCGGCTCGAACGCTGCGAGCAGACGTCCCTCGGGATGACGCGCGCGAAGGCCCGCGAGCGTCTCGCGCACGGCGGTCGGGTGGTGCGCGAAGTCGTCGTACACGCGCACGCCGCGCGCCTCGCCGCGCAGCTCTTGTCGTCGCTTCACGCCGCGGAAGGAGCGCAGCGCGCGCACCGGATCCGTCACGGGGATCGTGCCGCCCGACGTCTCGCAGATCAGCGCGATCGCGGCGAGCGCGTTCCTCACGTTGTGATCGCCCGACAGCGGACTCAGCACGTTGCAGCCGAACGTGCCGCCGACGAAGAGATCGAACGGCTGCGCGCCACCGCTCGGCGCGATCGGCGCGGCCGTCCACACGGGGTTCGTGTCGCCCACGTCGTCGGTCGAGAGGGCGTAGAGGACGACGCGGCAGCGCGCCTCTGCGCACACGCGTCGAACGAGCGGATCGCCCGCGAACGCCACGAGCACGCCGTCGTCCGGGATGCGCCGCACGAACTCGACGAACGCGTCGAGGTAGCTCTCGAGCGTCGGGTAGATGTCGATGTGATCGTGCTCGATCGACGTGAGGATCGCGGCGTTGGGGGCGTACCTCCAGAACTTCGGCGTCTTCTCGAAGAACGCGCTGTCGTACTCGTCACCCTCGATCACGAACGGCGCGTTCGCGCCGCCCACGCGGTAGCTCTCACCGAAGTCGAGCGGGATGCCGCCCACGAGGAGGCCCGGATCCTTGCCGAGCGCGTGCAGCAACACGGCGAGCAGCGTGGTCGTCGTCGTCTTGCCGTGCGTGCCCGCGACCACGAACGAAGGGCGATCACGGAGGAAGAGCTCCTCGAGCGCGCCAGGCATCGACGCGTAGCGCAGGCCCCCATCGATGGCGGCGCGCGCCTCGGGGTTGTCCTTGCGGCACACGTTGCCGACGATCACGAGATCGGGCGTCGGCTCGAGGTTCTCGGGCCGAAAGCCCGTCTTCGTCTCGATGCCCCACCGCTCGAGCGCCTCGCCCATCGGCGGATAGAACGCCACGTCCGATCCGCTGACGCGATGCCCCGCGGCCTTGAGCAACCCCGCGAGCGCGCCCATGCCGGTGCCCGCGACGCCGATGAGATGCACGTGCATCGAGCGCGTCTATCACGGCGCGAGATCGCCCTCCGAATTCGTGCCTAGGAGGTCAGGAATCGCCGCGCTGCGCGTACGTCCGGGATGCGATTTCGCTCTTATCCAAAGGTCGGCGCGACGGGACGCCTGATCAACGACGCACGCGTCGCGAGCGCTCGCTCGAAGGTCGGCACCGATCGAGGCGCGATCCTCGAGGAGATCGTCTTGGACGTGGCCTCCGACCTCTCGTCGGTCTTCGACGCGAGCTGGCGGAGCCTGCGCGAGGACGACGAGACACGGTTGCTCGCGCTGCTTCGCGCCGTGGCGGAGGAACGCCTGCCGCCGTCCGCACGTCAGCATTGATCGGCGTTGCCGCGCGGGGCGTGGGGTCGATATCCTCGCGGGCGTGTCTCGCCTGACTCTTCGCGCTCTGCTCGTCGCGCTCGCGCTCGCGGGCGCGGGCTGTGGTGGCGCGGTGGCCGAAGGTGGCGGGGGCACGACGGTGCAGGCCACCGACAACGACGCGATCGACCCCGACGCGCTCGTCGCGTTCCAGGCCGGCGTGCGCGACATGGCGCAGGAGACGCGTCGCTCGCGTGACTCGGCGCGCGCTCACTTCGAAGAGGCGCTGAGCCTCTCGCCAGGTCTCTGGGAGGCCCGCTACAACCTCGCGTACCTCGACCGTCAGAGCGGCAACCTCGTCGCGGCGGCCGAAGGTCTCGAGGCCGCGCGCCTCATCGCGCCGGGCTCGGGCGACGTGCTCGTCGCGCTCGCCGAGGTGAGGAGTGAGCTCGGCGACTCCGCGGCGGCCGCGCAGCTCCTGCGCTCGTACGTGGGTGAGCACCCCGAAGATCTCAACGCGCGCGTCGCGCTCGCCACGCTGCTCCGCGCAGCGCGCGACTACGACGGCGCGCTCCAGCAGGCGCGCGAGACGCTCGTGCGCGACCCGCGCAACGCCCGCGCGCTCGCCGAGGTGGGCCGCGTCTACCGCGCGCGCGAAGACCTCGAGGTCGCCGAGCTCGTGTTCCGCAAGGCGCTCGCGCTCGGTGAGACGGCCGAGCTCCACAACGATCTCGGTCTGCTCGAGCTCTCGCGCGGCGACACGCAGGCTGCGTTCGAGGCCTTCGGTCGCGCGATCACCCTCGATCCCGCGTTCTCCGAGGCCCACGAGAACCAGGGCTCGGTGCTCCTCCACGCGGGCGACTACCCCGGCGCCGCGGCGGAGTTTCGCGCGGTGCTCGAGCACGACGCCGACGACGTGGACGCGCGCGTCGCCCTCGCGATCTGTCTCCGCGGACAAGGCGAGCACCAGGCCGCGCAGCGCGAGTACGAGGCCGCGCTCGAGCGCGCGCCGAGCCACGCGGGCGCGCTGTTCGACTACGCCGTCCTCCGCGCAGAGTTCCTCGATCAGCGGCCGCAGTCGATCGAGCTCTTCCAGCGCTTCCTGAGCGTCGCGCCCGGTGGCCTGCCGCAGCGCGAGATCGCCGAGCGCTACGTGCGCGAGATCACCGCCGAGCAGAACGCCCCGCCGCCTCCGCCGCCCTCGGAAGAGACCGAGAGCGAGGAGTCGAGCGAGCCGATGGACCTCTGATTTCCCGAGGGTCCATGCGGACCCTCCCCCGCGGCGGGGCCCCCACCCGCTCCACGCGC
>CAZCVE010000018.1:0-153429 GCA_964502175.1 uncultured Sandaracinaceae bacterium | reverse complement strand
CAGAGTGCGCGGTCACGAGCAAGCTACGCGAGGGTGGGATGGCCGAACGGGTACACTGCCACGTGCCGTCGCCGCGGCGCGCGGTGTCGCCGGTCGGGTAGAGCAGCTGCCGGCCGACGCCCGTGAAGCGGCGGCCGCTCGGGTAGACCCACGAGGTGGCCGAGCGGATGCGGCGGCCGTTCGGCCACTCGTCGACGTCGCCGAGGTTGCCGGCGCGACAGACTGCGACGCGCGTGCCGTCGATCTGACCGAGGTCCTCGTCGCCGACCGCGGCGGCGAGCGCGTACATCGTCGTCATGCGCATGCAGTCGTCCGAGGGACGGAGCGTCGCGAAGAGGCCGCGCAGATCGGCGATGCCCCCGCACGTCGTGCGCTCGAGCGCTGCCAAATTGGGCGCATCGAGCCCGCGCAGCCTCGCCAAGATGCGCGTGCGCCGGACGGCTTGGCAGTCGATCGACTGCGCGTGTGCCGCGCTGGCGGTGATCGACGAGATGGCGAGGATCGAGAGCGTGAGGGCGAGGACGAGGCGCATGGCGCCTCGGACGCGCGGGTCGGATGCGCATTCACGACAGCCTTCGTCGCGAGACGGAGAATGAATCGACCGATGGGGCGCCTTGCGGCAGGGGAGCGCAGCTCCCCCTGGAGCAGGAGCGAGGAGGAGTCTTCGACGACCGAGCGACTGGGTGCGCGAGGGAGTGGAGCTCCCTCGCAGGGCCAGCTCAGTCGTCGTCGTCGTCGGGCTGGAGATCCAGGGCCGCGAGCTCGCGCCAAGCCTCGATGGCCGCCGCGTCGAGCCCTCTCTCGGCAGCGATCTCGGTGATCGAGTGAGGCTCGCGGAGGACGGGGAAAGCGCGCATGAGCCGAGCGAGGTCCAGTCTGTCCGACAAGCCCTTTTCACGGGTCGCTCGCGCAGCGATGGACGTCGCCTTCATGGACGCGAGCACGCGTGGCTCGACGACTCGCACGCCCTCGATCACACGGAACGGCGGGAGTGCCTCGACTGGACGCACGTCGCAGAGATGGCGGTTCTTCGGCTCGCGGAGCTGATGGACGTGCAGTCCTCCGCCGACCTCGCGAACGCGGACGGCGATGCGGAACTTGGAGGCGAGGTGCTGCCGGATCGTCTCCGCGAGCTCTGGCGCGCGCGTCGTCAGTACGTCGACGTCCTCTGTCATTCGAGGCGGATCGCAGTACGCGTTGACCGCCTGCGCGCCGAACAACACCGCGTCCTCGCGCGTGACGAGCAGCCCGAGCAGCTCGGCGAAGATCGTCGCGAGCGGCGTCGCTTCGTGCGTCATGAACTCACCGAATGTGAGGGGGGCGTCGCGCAGCAGCACATGGCGAAGCTACCACGCAGGCCGTCGCCGGCCCTGGGGCGTGCGCGACGTGCTTGACGGCGTGTGGCTGGGGAACGCATGAAGGGGCCCATGTCCATCCTCGATCGGGTCGGCGAGACGCCGATGGTCGCGCTCCAGACCGGCTTGCCTGCGAACGATCCACGCAGCGCGGCCATCCGCCTCTTGGGCAAGCTCGAGGGCAACAACCCTGCGGGCAGCGTGAAGGATCGCCCCGCGAAGTTCATGATCCTCGGCGCCGAAGCGCGCGGCGTGATCGGGCCAGGGGCGCGCCTCGTCGAGCCGACGAGCGGCAACACCGGCATCGCGCTCGCGATGATCGCGACGGCGCGCGGCTATCCGATCTCGCTCGTGATGCCCGAGAGCGCGACGGCGGAGCGCGTGCGCCTCATGCGCGCGTACGGAGCGAACGTCGTGCTCACGCCGAGCGCGGGGTCGATGGAGGCCGCGATCGACCGCGCCCGCATGATGGTGGAGCGCGAGGGATTCGTGATGCTCGACCAGTTCGGCAACCCCGACAACTGGCGCGCGCACGAAGAGACGACCGGGCCCGAGATCTGGCGGGACACGAACGGTGAAGTGACGCACTTCGTGTCGGCGATGGGGACGACGGGCACGATCATGGGCGTCAGCCGAGCGCTCCGCGCGCGCGCGGCCGCCGCGGGGAAGAAGGTGGAGATCCTCGGCTGTCGACCGACCGAGGGCTCGTGCATCCCGGGCATCCGCCGCTGGCCCGAGGCGTACATGCCGAAGATCTACGACAGCCAGTGGGTCGACGAGCACGTCGACGTGGATCAGAGCGACGCCGAGAGCGAGGCGCGGCGGCTCGGGCGCAGAGAAGGCGTGCTGGTGGGCATGAGCGCGGCAGGCGCGGTGTGGGCGGCGCGGCGGGCGTGCAAGCGACTCTTCGATGCAGGGCAGAGCGGCACGGTCGTCTGCATCCTGTGTGACCGCGGAGATCGGTATCTGTCGTCGACGCTGTTCGATTGAGAGAGCGAGTGTGGTGCTGGTCGGAGCACCGCCGACCCACCCCCTCCCCTCCCGCTGGCGGGAGGGGGCCTGTTTGCTGAGGAGGTCTCGATGTCGAAGCCGATGACGCTGGAGATGCATCGCATCGGGACTGCTGCGTTTCGCGCGGTGGCGGGCAGTGGTGGTGAGGTGGTGATCGATGGATCACCCGACATCGGCGGCGAGGGGCGCGGGATGCGTCCGATGGAGGTGCTGCTCACGGCGATCGCGAGCTGCGCGTCGATGGACATCGTCCACATCCTGCGCAAGCAGGGTGAGCCGCTCGACGATCTCGAGGTGCACGCCGAGGGCGATCGCAAGGACGCGACGCCGGCGCCCTACACGGCAGTGAGGCTGCGGTTCGTCGCGCACGGCAAGGCGGGAGAGCGACCGCTCGATGCGCACAAGGTGAAGCGCGCTGTGGGACTCGGGGTGGAGAAGTACTGCTCGGTGTCGGCGTCGCTCGATCCGACGATCCAGGTCAGCTGGACCGCCGAGGTCGCTTAGAGGTTCTCGTCCGCGGCGGCGCTGGCGGTCGCGTCGGCTTGGGCGCTGCGGGGGAGCGGGCGCATGCCGTCGGGCGCCTCCTGCACGTCACCGAGGACGTTGCCGCGGAGGACGTTCACCTCCATCGGCGGCGTGAGCTCGTAGCGGTAGCCGCGCGAGCGCACGCGGACCTGCACGGGACCGCTCGGCGAGCGCGCGCGGCGTGAGTAGAGCACCTGCATCGAGCCGTGCCGCACGTGGGTGCGGTGCGCGAGCAGGAAGCCCGTCATGCGCACGGAGAGGTGGTTGTAGAGGCGGTGACAGCCGTGGCTCGTGCCGCGGAGGATCGAGCCGTAGCTGACGGATCCGTGGGCCCTGACGCCTTCGTCGTAGAGCGTCGGCGGCGCGGGCTCGCCCGTGTCAGTGGTGCCGCGGCCCGGGATCACGCGGTGGTTCATCACCATCGCGAGCCCGTATGCGCTGCGGTAGCTCGGGCCGAAGAGCGACGTGTTCGGGACGTACCGGCCGCGCGGGCCGCGGCGCACGAGCTCGTCATCGGGCGTGGAGGGAGGCGGCAACCACGCGGGCGCCGCGACGACGTCACGCCAGATGCGCGGGCCCTCGGGCGACTCCTTGTAGCGGAGGCCGATACCGCCCGCGCGCGAGCGCTCCGGCTTCCAGCCGCCGATGGTGGTGGGCCAGCGCACGAGCGCGACCTCGCGCTCACCGTCGCGCGCGAAGAGCGTCAGTGTCGGACGCACGCGCACGGGCTGGCTGCGACGGCGTCCCTCGGACGTATAGGGGTACTCGTACCAGACGTCGCCGCGGTCGATCTCGACGCGCATCTCCATGTGGTGCGAGTGATAGCGAGGGCGCGCGGGGAGCTCGACGGCCACACGACTGGCACCCTGCGAACTGGCACCCTGCGAACTGGCACCCTGTGAACTGGCACCCTGCGAACTGGCACCCTGCGAACTGGCACGCTGAGAACTGGCACCCTCCTGACTGGCACCCTCGCGGGCGAAGAAGGCAGTGACGCCTTCGGGCGTGGTCCAGCCCAGCGCGCGCGCGGCGCGCTCGGTGGCGGGAGAGATCCAGTCGGGGGCGCCGTTCGGGAGCGGCTCGTGACCGACCGACGTGCGCATCTCGATCGGGTCGAGCGTGCGGCCGAGCACCGTTCCCCACTCGTTCCGGGCCGAGCCGTCTTCGAGCACGGCGCTGGCGTCGACCACGCGCTCGCGCAGCGTGCGGAGCGCCGCGCGGAAGTCGGCCTCGCGAGAGTCTTCGGCGATCGCGGCGCGACTGGCCGCGTCGAGCGTCCCCGCCGCCACCACCACGTGCATGCGCTGGCTCACCGCGAGCGCCATCGCCGTGCGCGTGTCGAAGATGCCGCGCACGTAGCGGCGCGCGTCGAGGAGGTCATCGCAGATCAGGTGATCCTGGAGCGTCTCGATGCCGCGGATGATCGTGCGCTCGCGGAGGAACTGACGGAGCGACACCTCGCGCTCGGTGCGACCCGCGAGGGACTCCAGGTCGGGCAGGCCGAGGCGCGTGCGCTCTCGCTCGAAGTAGATCTCGTGGTAGCGGACCTGCCGCTGACGCGTGCGCTGCTCGGCCACCGTGGTGGTCCACGTGCGCAGCGTGCCGCCCATCGCGAGCAGCGAGGTGTCGTCGATCGCGGCGTGGCACTGGTGACGCGCGTCGTCGCCGAGGCGCGCGGCGAGCACGCGGAACGTGGGCGAGATGCCGAAGAGCTCGAGGTACTGCTCGGGGTCGACGTCTTCGGGGAGCGCGTCCCAGTCTTCGTCGGCGAGCGCGACGTACGTGGCGCGGTAGGGCGGAATGCCCGCTTCGCCGAGATCCGGCGCTTCGTCGAACACGTGCGGCGCGTACGTGCTCGAGAGATCGATCACCGTGAGGCCGCGGGCCTCGGCGTCGCTCGCGCAGAGGTGACTGCTCGCGCGGCCGTCGACGTAGACGGGGATGCGATCGCAGCCGTCCCGCGGATCGGTCGCGGGCTCGCTCACGTCCATCGAGGGCGGATCGAGCGCCGTGATCGTCGGCTCGCTGCCGAACCGAGGCAGGAGCGCGAGCACGTCGCTCGTACCGCACGAGGGCAGGAGGACGAGCAGGGGAGTGAAGAGGGCCGTGGCCGCGAGCGGCCAGCTGATCGACGAAGCGATGGACGTCCGCGTCGACGTCCGGTCCCGATGCGTGGGTCGACTTGGAGGTTCTTCGACCTTGCGTGCGGTGCTGCGTGAGTGGCCCATGAAGGATGATCGTGAGAGGCAGTCGAGCGCAGCGCAAGAATGCGGCGCGTCAATGCTCTTCGACGAAACGCGTCAATTGAGGGCGAACCACGACAGTCGTGTCGCGGTGGAGGTGCTCAGTGGGCGCCGCGCGCACGGTCGGTCTCGCTGTCGCAGTGAAGGCGCCACTCGTCGAGTGTCGGATCGGCCGAGCCCACGGCGGTGCTCGCGCAGGCGCCAAAAGCCTGCACGGCGCGGTCGCGCATCGGACGAGACGCGTTGTCGAGCGCGGAGCGCATCGCGTCGGAGATCGAGGGGTCGTTGCGCACCGAGAGCGGGAGCGGCAGCGCCTCCAACCGTTCAGCGAGGGCCACGAGCGTGGCGCCCGTGATCGTGCGGGCCACGACGTGCGCGGAGAGCACACCCGTCCCGAGGTTCTGCATCGCGTCCCAGAGCGAGCGGATGCCCTGCGCAGTCGCGTTCATCCAGATCGCGAGGCGCCCCTCGACGTAGCCGCCGACCTCGGAAGGGGGCATGTCGGACTCCGCGACCGGGAGGGGCCGCGAGAGCAGCTCGCGCGCGTGGTGCAGCACCGGCTCGAGGGCGGGATCGTCCACGTCGACGGAGGCGGGAGGCTCCGGCAGCGTCACGCCCTCGATCACGAAGCGCGGCGCGTCCTCGTCCTCGAGCGCGGCCTCCCCGCTCAGGCGGCGTGTGTTGTGCGCGACGGGCGGCGCGCTCGAGCCACAGGCGGCCGCGAGCACCGCGACGACGATCAGCGCGGCGACACCGACGATGCCCGCACGCACGGTCATGCGATCTCTCAGGTCTCCATCTCGGCGCGGAGCTCGCGGAACGACGCCTTCGTGTCGGCGTCGAGGCCCGGCAGCTGGAGGAGACAGTGCGCGAGCGGCTGCGCGACGCAGGCGAGCTCGATCGGCGACGCGGCCGGGCGGATGAGGCCGTAGAGCAGCCCCTCGGCGTGCGGGCGCGCGACGGGATCGACGTTGGCGAGCGCGGTGAGCGCGACCATGCCCGCCGTCGTGATCCAGTCGGGCGGGCCGAAGATCATCGACTCGAGCGCGCGCTTGCGCACCGACTCTTCCCAGCCGTCGTCGATGAACGCGAGCGTGAGCGCGCACGCGACCTGCACGCGGAACCACCAGTCCGGCAGCTTGAACGGCGAAGGCGCGGGCTTGCCGTCCGGCAGCACGGCGCGCGGGAGCGGCGGGAAGATCACCATCAGCGAGAGGACCTCGTTGGTCTTCTCGAAGGTGAGCTCCTTGGCGGTGCGGCGCGCGAGCTCGGCCCACGTGGGTCCGTGGAAGCGCGTGGCCGCGAGGCGCGCGATCGCGATGGCGGCCTTCTCGCCGGCAGGCGGCAACACGGGCTTGGTCGAGGCGCCCTCGTACTTGAAGAGCTCGTACACGGTCTTCTGCGCAGGCAAGCGCGGATCGGGCTGCGGGATGCCGCCGATCTCGACGTCGACCGCGAGGCCGAGCTCCATGAATTGCGCGGCCGCGCAGCGGATCGCGCTGGGCGCCTCGAGCGAGCTGATCTGCAGCTTGAGCGGCTGCTTCTTCATCTCCTCGATGCCCTTCTGCTTCACCTGCTCGCGGATCGCGTCGACGGCGCCGAGCACCGACTCGGGGCGGCGCGGGAGGAAGCCGAGGTAGGGCGTGATCGCGAGCGCGAGGGCGCGCGCGCGGCCCTTCGTGTCCGTGTCCGCGAGCTGCTCGAGCTCGTTGCGCGCGACCTTGTCTCCGCTCTTCGCGTATTGCGCGTAGAGCTTCGACGGCTTGGCCCACACGTTCTCGGGCTCCTTGCCGAGCACCCAGTCGTACTGGGCGATCGCGTCGTCGGGGCGTCCGAGATCGAGCGAGAGATCGCCCATGTCGAGGCGCACGGCGATGTCGTCGGGCTGCTTGCTGACGGCCTCTTCGAAGCGCGCGTGCGCCTCCTTCAGCTCGCCGCGATCGCGGTGGACGCCAGCGAGGAAGACCGACGACAGGTAGCTCGGACGGTTCTCGTGCTCGTCCTTGGCGACCGCGAGCGCCTCGTCGAGCTTGCGCGACATGCGGAGCGCGCGAGAGAGCGCGAAGCTGAGCGGCGAGCTCGTCGGGTGCTTGTCGCGCATGCGACGCGCGGCCGCGGCGATGCGCTCCGCCACACCACGACCGTTGGCCACGCCGAGCTCGGTCGACACGAGGCGCTGGAGGCCGAGGTCGAAGAGGCGCGCGGCCACCTGCGGCTCGAGCTTGCTCATCGCGTCGTCGTCGAGCCACGTGTCGAGCCACTCGCCGAACGGCAGATCCGGACGCACGGCGACGACCTGCACGAGGAGCTCGAGCGCCTCGACGAGCTTGCCGGCCTTCTTGAGGAAGATGGCGCGCAGCGCGACGACGCCGAAGTACGTGGTGCCCTCCAGCGGGACGAGCGCGAGCGGATCGGGCGTCGCGTCGTAGAGCGCGTCGCACAGCGCGAGCTGATCGGGGTCGTTCGGCTGGAGCGCGAGCGCGAACGAGCAGTGGAGCGCGGCGTGCTTGGCGTCGCCGGCGGCGAGGACCTTGCGCGCGATCGCACGATCCTCGACGGGCGTGGGCGTTCCGGGGCCCATCTCGGCGCAGCGGTGCTCGGCCTGCGCGTTGCGCGGCGCCGCGCCCGGTAGAGCGGCCCCAGCGGCTGGTAGAGCGGCGGCGGGCGTCGAGGGTCGCGCACGAGAATCGTCGGAGCTGGACATGGCCGCGGAGGATGCAGAATGCGACCGTCGATGTCACGCCGCGGCCTCGAGCGTCGGCTGAGATCTCGGAGGGCTCGACGTTCGGTCAGGGCGGCGTCGTCCTGGGGATCGTCTGTTATCCTCGGGCGATGCGCTCTCTTGCTGGATGGGCCGCGCTGCTCGCGCTGATCACGGTACCCCTCGCGGGCTGCGACTCGCCGGTCGTCGTACGACCCGACAGCGGGCGCACCGACGCGTACGACGGTCCCGGCGACCTCGACGGCGACACGATCAGCGACGAGCACGAAGGAGGCGCGTCGGGACGCGACACGGACGGCGACGGCACGCTGAACTCGCTCGATCCCGACAGCGACGGCGATGGGCTCTCGGACGCCGATGAAGCGGGCGACGCGGACCTGTCGACCGTGCCGCGCGACTCGGACGGTGACCGCACGCCGGACTTCGAAGACACGGACTCCGACAACAACGGCATCCCCGACGCGAGCGAGTCGAGCTCCGATCCCGACGGCGACGGCCGCTCGAACGTGATCGACCTCGACGACGACGGCGATGGCCTGCCCGACGCGCGCGAGCTGCGCGGGATGACGATGCCTCCGCTCGACAGCGACTTCGATGGCCTGCCCGATCACCTCGATGTCGACAGCGACGGCGACACGATCACGGACGGAGACGATCTCGACGTCGACACCGACCTCGACATGACGGCGGACTTCCTCGACCAGGACAGCGACGCCGACGGAATCCCGGACTCGATCGAGGCGGGCGACGCGGACCTCGCGACGCCGCCGGTGGACAGCGACATGGACATGATCGCGGACTTCCGCGATCCGGACAGCGACGACGACGGCCTCTCGGATCGCGACGAAGACTCCGTCTATCGGACCTCGACGACGTCGACCGACACCGACATGGACGGCGTGAGCGATCTGATCGAGGTCGGCGCAGGCACCGATCCCGTGGACATGGCGGACAGCCCGCGCACGCGCGGCGACTTCGTGTTCGTCGTCCCGTACATGGAGGCCCCCGATCCGACGCGCGACACGCTCGCGTTCCGCACGAGCATCCAGTTCGCGGATGTCTACTTCCTCTTCGATCGCTCGGGATCGATGGCCGGCGAGATCGCGGCCCTCCGCACCGCCGTGGGCACCATCATGACGGACCTCACGTGCATGGACTTCGGCGTGGTCTGCACGCGCGACTCCGAGTGCGGCGCCGGACAGGTGTGCGGCCTCACCGGCTCGTGCATCGAAGACCCGGGCATCGCGTCGTGCGTGACGAGTCCGTGGACCGGCGGAGGCTGGTACCTCGGCACCTACACGAACCTGCTCTCGCTCCAGCCGAGCGCCGCGGCCACGTCGACGGCGCTCTCGTTCACGACCACCGGCAGCACGGAGTCGCTCTTCAACGCGGTGTGGAGCATCGCGGATCCGGCGGCGGCGCCTGGCGCGGAGACCGGCTGCGCCGATCCGGCCGCGGGGAGGCTCGGCTGCCCCGCCTTCCGCGAGGACGCGGTGCGCATCCTCGTGGCGTTCACCGACGAGCCCAACAACGGCGGCAGCGCGACCGCGGCCCAGGCAGCGGGCGCGCTCGTCGCGAACGAGATCACGATGATCGGCGTGTGGAGCGGCGCGTCCGGCGGCGCGGGCCGGAACGACCTCGTGTCGCTCGCGAGCATGTCGGGCTCGGTCGACCGTGCGGGCGCGCCGCTCGTGTTCGAGGGCGCCGACTCGTCCGTGGTGCCGGTCGTGACGGCGGCGATCAACGAGATCGTCGAAGGCGTTCCGCTGCGCGCGACCATCGAAGCGACGGACGAGCCGGGAGACGCGGGCGATGCGCTGCAATTCATCGACTACCTCGAGACGAACACGACCGCCACGGACTGCGCGATGGCGGCGACCGAGGACACCGACGCCGACACGCGCCCCGATGCCTTTCCTGCGGTCACGCCGGGCACGCGCGTCTGCTGGGACGTGGTGCCGCTGATGAACACGACGGTCATGCCGGACGTCAGGCCGCTGGTGTTCGAGGCGCTCCTCACGGTGCGCGGTGATGGCTCGCCGCTCGACGCGCGCCGCGTGTACTTCCTCGTGCCTCCGCGTCCGCCGGAGATCGAGGGTCCGGGCTGATCCACGCGCTCGCTCGCGACGTCTGGTGTGCAGAAGAAAGGAGGAGTGCCCATGTCGATCGAAGCTTCACGACGGCCACGATTCCTCGGGCTGGCCCCCGACGCGGTGAGCGCTGCGCTCTTCGTCTGCGGACTCGCCACGAGCCTCGGCACCGCGTCGCTCGGCGTGCGCCCGCGCGGTACCTCGGAGGACGCGACGCTGAGCGCGTACCAGCGCGCGAGCTGGCAGATCAGCGCCGAAGGAGGCGGGCTCTCGAGCGTGCTCTACCTCGGGCATCTGCTCGGCCCGATGCTGGTGCTCGGGGCGCTCGTGCACGCGCGCGCGCGCCACCGCGAGCTCTACGACGTGGAAGAGGCGACCGAGGACACGGGCGCGCTGCCGCCGGCGACACCCTGCGACGCCCCGCGCACGCTTCACCGCATCTCGCTCGTTCTTCCGCGCGCGGACGCGCTCGCGATCCTCGAAGAAGCGCGCACCGCGCCCGACAAGGCACATCGCGCGGTGGGTGTGATGGCGCGCGCGATCGAGCGCGCGGGAGAGATCGAGCACGTCGATCGCGTCGTCACGGAGGGCGACGACACGAGCGTCGTCGAGCGCGAGCGAGCGAGCCTCGAGCGCCGCATCGCGTCGAGCGCGGGCATCGGCGCCGAGGCCGCCGGATACCGCGAGCTCGAGACGGTTCCTCCCGCGTTGGCGGGCGATCACGCGATCCTCAGCTGGGTGCTCCTCACGCAGACCGAGCTCGATCCGATGCTCGATCTGCCCGCGCGAGGTCGCGCGCACGAGTGGCTCACGGGGCTCATCCCGCTCCGTCCCGAAGAGACGGTGCTCGTGGACGCGTTCGTCACGCCGCGCACGATGGGCGCGGACGCGAAGGCGCTGGCAGACGGCCTCGGCCTCGAGGCGCTGCGCGGACGCGCGAGCGTGACGGGCCGCGCGAAGGCTGCGTGATCTGCTGGCCGCTCAGAGCGCGCGGGTGATCGCGAGCAGGTCGGCGTCCGCCGGCAAGCGACCCTCGGCGCGCTCGGGGCGACCACCGCCGCGGCCACCGCACGCGCTCGCGATGGACCGCAAGAGCGCGCCCGCGTCGAGCGTCGAGCCGGGGCCTCGCGCGACGATCGTGTGGAGGCCCTCGTCGATGCGCGCGCCGACGATGACCGCGAGCGCACCGTCGCGCGTGAGGCCTGCCACGACGGCCTTGGCGAGCTCGACGCCGCCCTCGGGGAGCACGAGCACGACGCGTTCGCGTTCAGCGGTCTTGCGTGCCTCGTCGACGATCGCGCGCGCGAGGATGGCGCGCACACGACCGAGCTCTTCGCGCGCAGCCGTGGTCTCACCGCGCACGCGCCCGACGCTCGCGCCGACGTCGTGCGGCGCACACACGAGATCGCGGGCGAGCTCACGCACGGCGCGATCTTCGTCGAAGAGCATCGCGCGAGCGCGCGGGCCCGCGGTGAAGGTCACGCGCGTGCCGCCCTTGTAGCGCTCGGTGCTGACCACGCGGAGGAGGCCGATCTGCGCGGTGCGCGTGACGTGCGTGCCGCCGCACGGAGAGACGTCGAAGCCGCTGACGTCGACCACGCGCACGTTCTCCGTCTGCTTGGGCGCGCGACGCAGCGCGAGGCTCGCGAGCTCGTCCGGGTGCGGGAACCAGGCGCGCACGCTGCGATCTTCGTCGATCACACGGTTCACGAGGCTCTCGCAGTCGGCCACGCCAGCGGCCGCGAGGCCATCGCGATCGACGTCGATCGTGCAGGCCTGCTCGCCGAGTCGAGAGCTCACGGTCTCGGCGCCGCACACGTCGACGAGGGCGCGAGAGAGCATGTGTTGCCCCGTGTGGAGGGCCATGTGCGCGCGGCGCCGCGGACGATCGATCGCGGCGCGGACGCGAGCGCCGATGTCGGGCCGTGCGCCGTCGAGCACGTGGTGCACGCGTCCTTCGTCGTCGACCTGCGCGTCGATCAGCGCGAGGCCGTCGAGCGTGCCGCGATCGGCCATCTGCCCGCCGGCCTCTGGATAGAAGACGCTGCGATCGAGCACGACGCTCGGACGTCCCGCGTGCGTCGCGTGCTCGAGCACGGTGGACTCGAGCTCGTCGAGGAAGACGTCGTCGAAGTACGCGCGCGCCGTGGCGGTCATGGCCGCGGTCCTACCACGCGAACCGCTCGGGCCTGCCGGTGACGATCCGTCGCCACGCTCAGGGCGAGCGCGACAGCACGGCCTTCCATCCCGAGAGCGCGGCCCGTGAGCGCGGAGCGCGTCGATCCCCTCATGCGCATGGCGATCGGGCATCCTTCGACGATGCGGTGGACGAGCCTCGTGCCTTTGGTGTTCGGCCCTCTCGCGCTCGCGTCGACGCTGGCGGGGTGCCCCGGTCCGACCATGCCCGAGGCCGACGCAGGCGCGGACACAGCGAGCACGATCGAGGACGACGCGTTCGCCGAGCCCGCGGATGCGTTCGTGGCGCCCGAGTCGACGCTCTGTCGGCCTTGTCGACGCAGCGCAGACTGCGGCGGCGGCGTGCTGTGCCTGCCGCTCGGCACGCGCGAGCTGGCGTGCGGGCACCCATGCGAGAGCGACCTCGACTGCGCGGGGCTCGCGATCGAGTCGACGTGCGTGGAGGTGTTCGCGGGGATGCCGCTCCAGTGTCAGCCGATCGCGGGCACGTGCCGGGTCGTCGAGCCCGGCGCGGCATGCACCACCGACGCGCAGTGCGGCGGCACGTTCGACCGCTGCGTCGTCACCGATGGGCTGTCGCCGCGCTGCACCACGTCGTGTCGCTCGGACGCGGACTGTCCGCTCGGGATGCGTCGCTGCGCGGAGGTCGAGGGCGAGTCGGTGTGCGTGGTCGATCGCACCGATCCGACGGCGCGCTGCGAGGCGCTGCTCGCGGCCGATCGTGCGGTCGCGTGCGAGGCCGATCGCAGCTGTCCTTCGGGCACCACGTGCCATGGCACCGGTGCGCTCGCGCTGTGTCTGGGTGCGCCGCCTTGCGGTACCGACACGATCGAGCGCGAGGTGGGTGGGGAACGCGTGTGCGTGCCTCACGCGAACACCGCCGATCCGTGGAACGACGTGTGGGCCGACTGCGAGTGCGTGCTCGAGGACGAGGGCTCGCTGCTCGACGAGGCGAGCGCGCTGGCGGGTCGATCGCGCTGCGAGCTGCGCTTTCGGAGCGAGCACCTCGATCTCTACGCGCCCGAGCTCTCGCACGATCGCTTCCGACTCTCGTTCACCGATCGTGTGCACCAAGGCTGGCTCGCGGTGCCTCCGTTCGCGACGCGCGTGGAGGAGTCGCTCGACGCGGGCGACACCGCCGATCGCCTCCTCTTCCTCGCGCGCGTGGCCGACGTGACGCCGCACACGCCGTCGGTCACGTCGCGTGATCTCGACGAGGCGCTCGTCGGCCTCGCTGCGGCCGCAGGCGCCACCTTCGACCCGAGCTCGATGCGCGCGGCGATCGACGCGATCGATCCACGCGTCCGCGCGGCGCTCGTGCCGATCCTCGATGCGACGACGTCGGCGCTCGTGGGGCGAGAGGCCGCGGTCGCGGGCCTGAGCGACGTGCAGCGCGCGACGGGCTTCGCAGAGCCGTCGGGCCTCTTTCTCGCGAACATCGACGAGGTGCGTCCGCCCACCGCGCCGAGCGTGCAGGGCGTGCTGGTCGGCGACGTCGACGTCGGCGCGTTCGCCGGAGGCGCGATCGAGATCACGCGCGCGATCGATCGTGCGGCGCTCGCGGCGCTCGCGGGCGCGAGCGGCTCGCTCGTGATCGACACGCCCAAGGGTCGCATCGCGATCGGCGGGCCCGGCGTGGATCGCTACGAAGGCGCGGAGTGGCAGCGCGTGCTGTTCCTCTTCGAGCTCGGGGGTGACGACATCTACCGCGTGCCCGTGGGCGCGACGACGGCGAGCGATCACGGCGTGTCGGTCGTGATCGATCTCGGCGGTGACGACGACTACGGCTACGAGCCCGTGCCCGTGCCGCTCGACACGGCCGACGATGGAACGGTGCGACCGCCCTCCGATGGCGCGGGGCGCGTGGCGCCAGCGAGCGGACAGGGGCCCGCCTCGCGCTCACAGATCGCACGACAAGGCGCGGGACGTCTCGGCGTCGGCATGCTCTTCGATCTCGGCGCAGGTCGTGACCGCTACGCCAGCCTCCGCATGTCGCAGGGCTACGGCGCGCTCGGCGTGGGCGTGCTCGTGGATGCGGGTGGCACCGACACCTACGTGGGCGAGGCCGCCGTGCAGGGCGCGGCGTCGTTCGGCATCGGCCTGCTCGAAGACCTCGGCGACGGCGACGATCGCTTCGAGGCGTACGCGAACAGTCAGGGGTTCGGGTACTCGCGCGGCGTGGGCGTGCTCTACGGCGAGCGCGGCGACGACGACTACGTCGCGCACCCGCACGACGTCCTCTATTGGTCGCCGCAGATCCCCGGGAGCTCGAACTCGTCGTTCTGCCAAGGCGTCGGCTTCGGACGGCGCGCTGACTTCGGCGACGGTGTGTTCATGAGCGGCGGGCTCGGCGTGCTCCGCGATCGCGCGGGACACGACACGTACACGGCCGCCGTGTTCGCGCAGGCGTCGGGCTACTGGTTCGGCACCGGCCTCTTGCTCGATGGCGCGGGCGACGATCACTACGACGCCGAGTGGTACGCCCAGGCGGCGGACGCGCACTACGCGATCACGGCGCTGATCGATCGCGAGGGGAACGACGTCTACGACGAGAGCGCGTCGCGCTACTCGGGCGTGCTCGGCAGCGGCCACGACTTCTCGAGCGCGTGGTTCCTCGACCTCGACGGCGACGACCAGTACCGCTTCGTCGGGCGCTCGGGAGGCACGGGAAACGCTGGAGGTGTGGGCTTCTTCGTCGACGCGAGCGGGCTCGATCGCTACACGGCGGACGGCGTGTTCACGCACGGCAACGCGTCGATCGAGACGCCGGGCGACCCGCTGCGTCGCATGACGGGCACCGTCGGGTTCTTCGTCGAGCGCGGCGGCGTCGACGTGTACGCGCGTGAGCCGATCGCGCCGATCGCGAACGACGCGAGCTGGACGCAGGAACTGCACCCCGACGAGAACGAGCACGGCGCTGGCGTGGACCGCGCGACCGGCAGCGTGGGCGTGCTGTCGCGCTGAGACCTGTTCTCTCGTGACCGAATGTGTCCGTCCTTCCCGGACGCCCCGTGATCGTGGACGATCGGCGCTCGGGAGGTCTCACATGCTTGGAATTGTCCGTCCGCAACACGCTCCGCACCCCGCTGCACACGCTGGGTCTGGTCTCGGAACGCTCGGTCTCGTCGCCATCGTGCTCGCGCTCGGCGCGTGCGGCGGCGCGACCAACACCCTCGACGAAGACACCGGCACCTCGACGACGATCGACGCAGGCGGCGCGAGCGGTACCGACGGAGGTGCGCGCGCCGATGCCGGCCCCGGCCTCGATGCGCCGGTCGTGATGATGGGCACCTGCGGCGACGGCGCGTGCGTCGCGCCCGAAGACGTCTCCAGCTGCCCGATGGACTGCACCGCCGGGATGATGTGCGGCGACGGCGCGTGCACGGGCACGGAGACCGCGATGAACTGCACCGCGGACTGCGGCGTGATCTCGATGGGCTGCGGCGACGGCATCTGTGATGCCGCGAGCGAGGACGCGATGAGCTGTCCCGCGGACTGCACGGGCCCGATGACGTGCGGCGACGGAGCGTGTGATCCGCGCACCGAGAACGCCGCGAACTGCCCCGACGACTGCACCGAGCCCGGCACGTGCGGTGACGGAACGTGCAGCCCGCGCGAGTCGATCGAGACGTGCCCCGACGACTGCCCGACGACGTGCCCGAACGGTACGTGCGACATGGGCGAGACGGTGCTGACCTGCCCGCGCGACTGCTTCTCGATGGCAGGCTGCGGCGACGGCATCTGCGATCCGCGCAGCGAGGACTCGATGAGCTGCGCGGCGGACTGTCCCGTCACGTGCGGCGACGGCGCGTGCAACGCGGCGATCGGCGAGACCGTGCTCACGTGTCCGGAAGACTGCATCCGGACGATGACGGACTGCGGCGATGGCGACTGCGACTTCCGCGCGGGTGAGAACGCGATGACTTGCCCCGCGGACTGCTCGATGACGGCCGCGTGCGGCGATGGCGAGTGCGACTTCCGCGCGGGCGAGAACGCGATGACCTGCCCCGACGACTGCGCGATGACCGGCGCGTGCGGCGATGGCCGCTGCGATCCCGCGACGGAGAACGCGATGACCTGCCCCGACGACTGCAGCACGACGATGATGGGCTGCGGCGACGGCACGTGCAGCGACACCGAGAGCCTGCGCTCGTGCCCGCGCGACTGCGCGGAGTGCGGCGACATGATGTGCACGCGCCCGTTCGAGAGCGGCATGAGCTGTCCGGCCGACTGCCGAGGCTGAGTCGTCGGAGTCGGCCCGGGATCGACGTCGGACGGGCTCGCTCGACACGTGCACCCCAGCGCTGCACCATCTTCGGATGCGTGCAGCGCTGTCGTGTCTGGGCGTGTGGTGGTTCGTCGTCGGGATTGTCTCGGCGATCCCGGGGCCCGTCGAGGCGCAGGCCGACGCCTTTCGCGGGCTGCTCGCGCCTCACGGGACGTGGGTGAGCGTGGCCGGCCACGGCCAGGCCTTCGTGCCGCGCGAGGCCGAAGACGAGAGCTTCGTGCCGTACCTCTCGGGCGGGCGCTGGGAGGCGCGCGACGCGGGCCTCGCGTTCGTCTCGATCTACGCGTGGGGCGAGGTGTGCTTCCACCAAGGTCGCTGGCTGCGCACGGAAGAGACGCGCACGTGGGTGTGGCTGCCGGGCCGTGCGCACGCGAGCGCGTGGGTCACGTGGCGCAGGCGCGGACGCGAGATGGCGTGGCGCGCGCTCGGCCCGAACGACGGGCCCTCCGATCTGCGTCCGGGCGCGAGCTCGTGGAGCGTGGCGCCGCGCGATGCGCTGGGCTCGGCGCTGCTCGCGACGCACGCGCTCCGCGTGGGTGACGCAGCGGTCGCGGCGTTCGTCGACGACGCTGCGGTCGACCCTTCGCGTGAGCGAGGCGACGAGGTCCCGAGTCCGCAGGTCGCCACGCCGCGCGTGGGTCGCGATCAGGTGATGCTGAGCGGCGGTGGCCACATCGTCGTGCACGGTCCTGAAGGCGATCGGGTGCTGAGCACGCCGCCCGTGGTCGTCTCGCGCGCGACCGCCGAGGCGCGGCTTCGCGAGCAAGCGCAGCGCGACGAGGCGCGGCGAGAGCGAGAGACGGCCGACCGAGAGACGCGCGCGCGCCTGGCTGCGGAGCAACGCGACCGCGACACGCTCGCCGCCGCGGAGCGTGCGTCACGCGCAGCCGAGACGGCGACGCAGGCCGCGCTGACGGCCACGCAGGCCGCGCAGACCTCGACGACGACGCGCACCGTGCCCGTGTTCCCTTACGGCGGGTACGCGGGCTACGGCGGCTATGGCTACGGCTATGGCTACGGGACCACGGCGTCGATCGGCAGATCCGGCAGCTATCCGTACGGCGGACGGTTCGAGTCGCGCGCACCGCGCGTGGTCGCTACGCCCGCGCCTGCGCCCGTCACTCCCGCGCCCGCCACGCCGCGCGCGCCGCCCATCGTGGGCAGCTCGCGCGGGATTCGTCCGCGCTGATCGTGTCGATCGGCGGCCGGACCGAGCTCACTCTTCGGAGTCGCCGAGCGAGCTCGGGAGGAGCGCGACGAACGCGCCGGCGTCGTCGCACTCGGTGGCGCCGATCTCGATGGAGCGTCCCGACGTGGTGTCGATCGCGAAGAAGCGGATGCGCGCGCCTGCGAGCTGCGTGCCTTCGGCGAAGCGCGCGGTGCCGGTGGCGCGGTACGGCGCCGACACGAGCATCTCGCGGCGCAGCGCGGCCGACGATCCACCGACGCCGAAGTCGTGCTCGACGTGCCACGCGTAGCCGGAGTCGATCGGCATCTCGACGATCAGGTCGTAGACGCCGACGTCGAGCGGCAGGCGGAACTCGCCCATCGCGCCGCTCAGTCCCATCGCGGAGCGGTTGAGGCGCGCGGCGGGCATCGGGTCGCCGCCGAGCATCGTGCCGAGCGCGGTGGCGCGGATGCGTCCGCCGCTGATGGGCTCACCATCGACCAAGCGCACGGTGCCGCCGAGGATCGAGCGCGCGGGCATCGTGTAGAGCTGTCCGGAGACCATGCTCGACGGATTCGCGAGCACCTCGAGGTCACGCACGAGTACGCCGACGCTCTCGTCGCCCGACACGATCTCCACCTGGTACTCGCCGGGCAGCACGTAGCCGACGAAGCGGCCGTCGACGTCCGCCGTGAGATCGAGCTCGAGGCTGCCGACGAGGCCCGTGTCCGGGTCCATCACGTACGGCGAGTAGAGATGCATCTGCGCGTTCGACGCGGGCGCGCTCATGCCGAGCGTGGCGGGGAGCTCCACGCGGCCCTCGAAGCGCAGCGCGCGATCGGAGCGCGGCACGAGCAGCGTGAACGTTCCGTCCGTCCCAGGCAGCAGCGTGCTCGTGTCGATGGTGATCGAGGGCAGCAGCGCGCTCGAGTCCTGTCGCGTCGTGTCGCCGCGCACGCGGAACGAGAAGCCGGTGACGCCGCGCGGCGCGACGAGCGTGAATTGCCCCTCGGCGTCCGTGCTCGCACGCGAGCTGAGCGCGCGACCGGCCGGGTCGACCATGCGGACGAAGAGACCCTCTTGGGGCGTCGCCGACGCGTCGAGCACGACGCCGCGCACCTCGACGAGCTCGTCTTCGTCGTAGGCGATCGCGAAGCTCACGCCCGCGCCCTCCGGCACGTCGAGCGTCGCCGAGAGCGGCGGCAGGAGCGCGCGGAACTCGTTCTGCGGCTCGACGTAGAGGTCGTACGTCGCGCCGCCGGGGAGCTGCGTGACGAAGTCGACCTCGCCCGAGGTCGTCGAGGACGCGCGCACCACGACGACGCCCGCGAGCGCGCCTCGCAGCGCTGCCGTCTCGTCGGTCACCCGTCGCGTGAACGTGATCTGCGCGGCGATCGGTGCGCCGTCGAAGCGCGCGGTGCCCTGCACCGGGACCTGCACCGGCGCCACGAGCTCCATCGGCTCGTTCGGGTTCGGGAGCACGCCGAGATCGAAGATCATCGGCACCGGCTCCCCGCCGATGGGATCCGTGGTCGGCGTGATCTCCACACGCACGGCGTAGTCGGGCGCGGTCGGGCTGATGCAGAGGTGCTCGGCGACGTCGCACACGCTGCTCGCCGCGCAGTCTTCGCTCACGTCGCAGCGGTTCGTGATCTGCGTGACGGGCGGCTCGAAGAGCAGCGAGCAGCCTCCCGACGCGAGCGCACCGATCGCGAGGATCGACGCGCGCGCGACTCCTCGGCCTGCGCTGCGGCGGGCGCTCGGGAGACGGGCGCTCATGGGCACCCCGTCATGTCCACGGAGTCGCCTTCGGTCGCTTGCGTGGCGACCCACCACGTGGCCGTACCGACGTCTCCGTCGGCGATCGGGTCGCGCGTGGGCACGCCGTCCTCGATGCCGAAGCGTTGCGACACGAGCATCTCGACACGGTGGCAGCCCGCCCGGCTGAGCGCTTCGCCCCGCACGGGCACCTGAACCAGCACAGACCGGACTCGACGATCACTTGCGCCGCTCGGCGCGGGCGACACGAAGAAGTTTCCGGTGGGGAAGAGGGTGATGCCGCGTTGGTAGTCGACAAAAACAAGAAGCTGCAGCTCTTGGTCGACGTCCGGATCTCGGACGAGCACCTCGAAACGCAGCGTGTTGATGGCCCCTGCGTCGCCGCCGCCGCCGATCTCGTCCGCGCGCAGACGGATCACCTCGTCGAGCGGGTATGCACCCCGTTCCGGGACCTCGATCGACGGTGGGAAGTTGGTCGGCGGCACGAACTGCAGGTCCTGCGTGATGCAGCCAGAGAGGGCGATCGCAGGCAGGGCCCAGACGGCGGCGGTCACGGCGGCACGTGCGACAGCAATCGCGGTGCCACGAATCGCGAGACGCAGGATCGCCGACGAAACCCGCTCGCAGGCGGGCTCGAGCGCGCGCGATCGCGACATCGCTGTCATGGGCCCGGCAAGGTAGCAGGGCGCGCCCGCCGTTCGCAGCTTCCAGCGCGGTCTTTTTCTCCCCTCGCGGACGAGGCTTTCCGCGGCGCGGGCGCCGTGCGATAGAGGCGTCCCGCACGCGCGGCCGAGCCGCCCTGCACCCCCTCCCTTGGGGGCCCTCCGAAGGAGCAGCGATGACCGACTACATCTTCACGATGAAGGGCGTGACCAAGGTCCACCCGCCCGACAAGAAGATCGTCCAGAACCTCTACTTGTCGTTCATCCCGGGCGCGAAGATCGGCGTCATCGGGCCGAACGGCATGGGCAAGAGCTCGCTGCTCCGCATCATGGCGGGGCAGGACAAGAACTTCACGGGCGAGGCGTGGATCCGTCCGTCGGCGACCGTGGGCTTCGTCCCGCAGGAGCCCGACATCGGCAAGGACCGCACGGTCATCGACGTCGTGAACGAGGCCGTGAAGCCGATGCGCGACGCGCTCGAGCGCTTCGAGGCGATCGGCATGGCGATGGGCGAGCCCGACGCGGACATGGACAAGCTGCTCGACGAGCAGAGCAAGCTCCAGGACTTCATCGACGCGGGCGATGGCTGGAACCTCGACACCACGCTCGACATCGCGATGGACGCGCTGCGTCTGCCGCCCGCCGATCAGAGCGTGAACCACCTGTCGGGTGGCGAGAAGCGACGCGTCGCGCTCTGCCGCACGCTGCTCATGCGCCCCGATCTCTTGCTGCTCGACGAGCCCACCAACCACCTCGACGCCGAGTCGGTCGCGTGGCTCGAGCTCCACCTCAAGGACTACCCGGGCACGATCGTGTCCATCACCCACGACCGCTACTTCCTCGACAACGTCGCGGAGTGGATCCTCGAGCTCGATCGCGGCAACGCGTATCCGTTCAAGGGGAACTACACGGGCTGGCTCGAGCAGAAGGAGAAGCGGCTCCAGCAGGAAGAGAAGAGCGACGGGCAGCGACAGAAGAAGATCGCGCAGGAGCTCGAGTGGGTGCGCCAGTCGCCCAAGGCGCGACAGGCCAAGAGCAAGGCGCGCCTCCAGGCGTACGAGAACCTCGTCAACGAGGCGCAGCGCGCCAAGCGCGTCGACAACGAGATCTCGATCCCGCCGGGCGAGCGCCTGGGTGATCAGGTCATCGAGATGAAGGGCGTCACCAAGGCCTTCGGCGACAAGCTCCTCTACGAGAACCTCAACTTCCTCATCCCGAAGGGCGCGATCGTCGGGATCATCGGCCCCAACGGCGCCGGCAAGACCACGCTCTTCCGCATGATCACGGGCGTGATGCAGCCCGACGCGGGCGAGGTGATGGTCGGCCAGACCGTGAAGCTCATGTACGTCGATCAGTCGCGCGACGCGCTCGAGGCCGAGAACACGGTCTTCAAGGAGATCGCGAAGGGACAGGACAAGATCGTCGTCGGTCGCACGGAGATCCCTGCGCGCGCGTACGTGGGCCTCTTCAACTTCCGCGGCGCCGATCAGCAGAAGCAGGTGAAGGTGCTGTCGGGCGGTGAGCGCAACCGCGTGCACCTGGCCAAGGTGCTCACGCAGGGCGGCAACGTGCTGCTCCTCGACGAGCCCACGAACGACCTCGACGTCGAGACGCTGCGCTCGCTCGAAGAGGCCCTCCTCGAGTGGCCCGGCGTCGCGCTCATCACATCGCATGATCGCTGGTTCCTCGATCGCGTGGCCACGCACATCCTCGCGTTCGAGAGCGACTCCGAGGTGGTGTGGTTCACCGGCAGCTACCAGGACTACGAGGCGGATCGAAAGAAGCGCCTCGGTCCCGCGGCCGACCGCCCGCACCGCATCAAGTACCGCAAGCTCACCAAGTGAGCGCGCGACACATCAGGACGGGCTCGCGCGGCGCGGTGTCGCTCGCGCTCGCGTTCGCGGTCGCCACCGTGACGGGCGGAGCGGGCTGCGGGGGCACCACGTACGTGCAGGCGGAGAGGCCAGCGACTCAGGCCGCCGGGCCCGTGCTGCCTCTCCGTGCGCTCTCGCTGTCGTTCGATCGCGGCCGCGCGTCGATCGACGCGAGCGGCGTGATGAGCTTCGGCGGCGTGGTGGTCGGCACGTTCGCGGAGGGCGGCTCGTTCACGGTCGCGGACGGACACGTGTGGGCGAGCATGGACGAGACCGGCGCGATCCGCGTCTTCGTCGATGATCCCGCGCAGGCCAGGCCGAGCGAGGTCACGTTCCAGACGACGGACGATCGGCTCGTCCAGCCCGACGGACACGTGCTCGCGACCCTCGACGTGACGGGCCAGATCGCGACGTCGGCGGGCAGCTTCGCAGTGGTCGGCATCACGAGCCGCACGCGCCGGCTCGCGCTCTTCCTCTATCTCGTCGCGGCGACGTACGCCGAAGACGTGCCCGAGCCCGGCACCGGCGCGCCGGCCTCGCCCTGACGGCGACGGCGGTCACGCCTCGACGGCGATGCCCACGCGAAGCTCGCCGCACGCGTCGCAGCGCGCGGCATGGCTGAAGCCCGTCTCGCGAGGCTCGCCGCAGCGCGCGCACGGGAGGACCTCGCCGACGAGGTGCACGCCCTCGTCCGACTCGTACCACCACGACGGGCGCTCCGCGGCCCAGCCGGTGAACGCGAGGATCGCGCGCACGAGGAAGGGCGGATCCTCGTCGTTGCCGAAGAGCACGATCGCGTGGCGTGTGATCTCGATGCGCGCGTCGTCCATGCCGCCGTCCAGGAGCTCGAGCACGATCGCATGCTCGCTCACGTCGACGTCGATCTGGCTGACGGGCTCGTACGGATCGAGGGGTCGCTGCGTCTCGCGCTCGGCGAACGGTTCAGCGCGCGTCCACCAGAACAGCACGCCGCTCTCCGGGTGCCGCGCCTTGCCCCACTCGTAGCTGGGCGCGGGCACGAACTCGGGGAGGTGATCGATCGCGTGAACGTTCGAGCCATCCTCCTCGAACGAGACCTCGGGGTGCTCCAGCTGCCACACCTCGACGAGCAGGCCCGCGAGCGCGCGACGCTGCTCGGCGTCGAGCCCAGCGCCGAGCGAGTCGTCCGATCGCTTCGTCCAGCGCGACACGCTCGCGGCGTCGAGCGGATCGAGATCGCGGGTGCGGGCTCGGAACCGCATGATCAGGCCGAGGTCACCGCGTGGGCCACGCGCGATCGCGCTCGAGCGCCGCGCTGAGGTCGACGAGCTCGTCGAGCTCGGCGCGGTCGATCCGCGCAGCGCGCGCGTCGTCGATCGCGACGCCGAGGAGCTTGCACGCGAGGCGAACCGCGCGGCGCTCGCCTTCGAGTCGTCCTCGCGCTTCACCTCGCGCTTCACCTCGCGCTTCACCTCGCGCTTCACCTCGCGCTTCACCTCGCGCTTCACCTCGGGCCTCGAACACGGCCAACAGCTCGGGGCGACGGGCCTCGAGGGCCGCGAGCACCGCTGCGTCTGCGCCCGCGGTCTCCATGAGCGTCCGCACGGGCAGCGGTCGCACGAGGCACGCGTCCTCGAGGGTCAGGTCGGGGTGCAGCGGCGACCAGCGGCCGAAGCGATGATCCCACTCGAGCACGCGCTCTCGCGACAGCACCAGCGCGAAGATCCGGCGCACGCCGCGCTTCGCGAGCTGCCGCGCCTTGCGCGTGGGCACCGAGAGGCTCTGCTTGGACACGACCTCGAAGGCCAGCACCTCGAGACGTCGGCCGCCCGTCTCGGCGTCGGGCCCATCGGGAAAGATGCTCGCGTCGGGCGCGAAGTCGCTCGTGAGGCTCGTGCGCGTGAGCATGTCGATCGCCGCGGTGAAGCCGTGCGCGACGTGGGCGCGCAGGACGTACGCGAGCTCGAGGTGCCGTGTCGCGTGCGGCGGATCCGCGCCCGGCACGATCAGCACCTTTCCATCGAGCAGCTCGACGCCAGACTCGGGCATGACCGCCCGCTCGTCGATCGGCGGCAGCTCGGGTCGCTTGCGCTGTGTCGGTCTAGACATTCCATCGGCATTGTACGGCATGGCCGCCCTCCGCTGCGTAGGTCGGAGGACACGCGAGCGAACTGACGGGTGACGTCGCGAGCGCGCGTGGAACGTCGTGTTCCGGTATCGCGATCCGCAGTACGCGGGCCGCGGTCGCATGCTGATCCTCCCGGACACGGGCACGCCGCACGTCGTGCATCAAGACCTCTTGGTTCCCTGACGAGTCCCGCGCGCGGAGACGATTGACCCGCTGACGACGGCGCGAGACCGTCCTCGGATGCGCGGACGCTCGGCGCTCCTCCTCGTTGGGATCTCGTTCGGCTGCATGCTCCTCGAGGCATGCCCGCCCTCGGGAGTGACGCTCACGATCCGCGTGCAGTCGGGCCTTCGCGCGGGCGACGAGCTCAGGCACGCGCGGGCATCGCTGCGACGCGGTGGCTCGTGTGAGCTCGGTGCCGAGATCGACTCCGAAGGGCGAGCGATCGAGCGAACCGATCAGGCGAGCCTCGGCGCCGGCACGTTCACGATCGCGGAGCTCGGCCCGCTCGAGCCAGGCACCTACGCGGTGAACGTGCTCGCACGACGTCCCGGTCCGAGCGGCGCGGAGTCGGGCTCGGTGCTGATCGAGCGCTGCGTCGTGACGTCGATCACGAACGACCGCGTGCTGCGCGTGCCGCTCACGACGGGCTGCATCGGCGTGATGTGCCCCGCGCCTGGCGGCAGCACCGCGTTCACCGAGTGCCTCAACGGACGCTGCGTCGATCCGCGCTGCGATCCCGACGATCCGGCGACGGCGCCGCTCTGCTGTGATCGCGCCGTGCTCGGCGATCTCTGCGAGGACGACCCCACCGTGTGCAGCGCCGCCACCGAGTGCGAGGCCGGTCCCGCGTGCGCGGGCGCGCCGCGCTGCGTGTCGGGCGTGTGCGTCGAGCCCGACGAGGATCTCTGCGTCGACGGCGAGCACTGCGACGCGAGCACGGACACCTGCTTGCCCGACGATCCAGGCGCGTTCGTCGACGCCGGCGCGCTCGACGCTGGACCCATCGATGCGGGATCCATCGACGGTGGCGGCGACGCTGCAGCGACGGACGACGCGTTCTCGTCGGTCGACGCGCCCTTCACGCCGGACGCGTACCGCGAGTGCCGCGAGGCGACCGACTGCGCCGACGACGGCGACGTGTGCACGGACATCGCGTGCGCGGGCACGGGGCTCTGCATGACGACCGCACGCTCGTGCGACGACGGCGTCGACTGCACCGTCGATGCGTGCAGCACGCCCTCGGGATGTCAGCACACGCCCGACTCGTCGCGTTGCCCGACGTCCGAGTCGTGTCACCCGACGCGAGGCTGCGAGCCTGCCGATGCATGTGCCGGCCCGAGCGAGTGCGACGACGGTCTCTTCTGCACGGACGACGCCTGCACGGCGATGCGATGCGTGAACACGGCCCACGTCTGCCCTCCGGAGGCGAGCGCGTGCGCGAGCATGGTCTGTGACGAGGACGCGAACCGCTGCGCGAATACGTTCGATCCCACGAGCCTCACGAGCCCCGCGCACTGCGGCACGAGCGCCGCGATGTGCACGGCGCCATGTCCCTCGCGGCCCAACGCCACGCCGACGTGCGCGGCCGGCGTGTGCGGGACGATGTGCATGACGGGCTTCGTCGACCTCGACGGCAGCGGCGTGAACGGCTGCGAGTACGCGTGCACGTTCACGTCCGCGGTCGATCTCGCGGACGCCGCGGCGGTGGACGCGAACTGCGATGGCGCCGATGGCATCGTCGGCTCGCTCGACTTCATCTACGTCGCGCCGTCGGGCCTCTCGACGGGATCGGGCAGCACGCCCGCCACCGCGGTGAACGTCGTGCGCGCGTTCGGCGTCGCCGCCGCCCGCGGCTCGCCGGTCACGATGATGCTCGCGTCGGGCAACCACACGATCTCACTCGGGCTCAACGCGTCGAGCGGCCTGATCCTGTGGGGCCGCTACGACGCGAGCTTCCGATCGCGCAGCGGAGGCGCTTCGCTCGTGCGGTCGAGCGACTCGCGCGCGCTCACGGTGAGCGTGCCGGTGACGATCGACTCGGTGAATTTCGAGACGACCGATCAGGTGGCGCTGGGCGAGTACACGCGAACGATCTGGGCCCGCGGCGCGAGCAGCGTCGTGCTCCGCAACCTCACGGTGACCGCCGGCCGAGGGGCGCCCGGCTCGAGCGGCGCGGTGGGCGCGGTGGGCGCCGTCGGCGCGACCGGTCTCGATGGCAACGCCGGCACGATGACGATGGGCGCACCGGCGGCAGGCTCGGGCGCCGGCGCAGGCGGGATCGGCGGCACGCCCACAGGCACTGGCCTGATGGGCATGGTCGGGGGCACGGGCACGGCCTCGTGCATGGCCGGTGGTGGTGGCGGCAGCCTGCTGATCGGGATCTGTTCCTGCTCGGCGACCACCTACGCGTCGAGCGGCAGCATGGGGCGCGTCGGCTGCGTGGGAACGACGGGTCCGCACGGCGCGACGGGCACCAACCTCGGCACGCTGGGATCGAGCGGCTGGGCTCCCAACGCGTCGAGCGGGGGCGGACCCGGCGGCGTGGGCGTGCGCGGCTCGGGTGGTGGAGGCGGCGCCGCGGGCGACTGCTCGCTCGGTAGCGCGGGCGGCGGCGGTGGCGCGCAAGGCGGCGCTCCAGGCTCCGGCGGATCGAGCGGCATGCCGGGGACCGCGGGCAGCGGATCCTTCGCGCTCTTGGCGTTCAGCTCGACGCTGACGCTCACGAACGTGACGCTCGTGACGCGCGGCGGCGGCGACGGAGGGCGCGGCGGATCGGGCGGCGCGGGCGGATCCGGCGGACCGGGCGGCGATGGCGGCGGCGGCGGCTCACGCACGCTGTGCGGCGGGCCCGGCATCATCCACGGCGGAGTGGGCGGCGCGGGCGGGACCGGCGGCGCCGGTGGACAAGGCGGCTGCGGAGGTGGCGGCGCGGGTGGCCCGTCGATCGGCCTCTTCGCAGCATCGAGCACGCTCGTCTTCGGCGCGACGATCACGTACTCGGTCGCGAGCTCCGGGCTCGGCGGTGCCGCGTGCGCGAGCCCTTCGGGCGGAGGAGCCGGCCCGGATGGCGCGACGTTCGATCAGCTCCTGCTCTGACGACGCGAGCGTGCGGGACACGATGTGCGCGCGCGTGATCGCGCGACGTGATCGACGGGCCGCGGTACCTTCGCGCGATGCGAACGGCCTCGATCCTCCTCGTGTGTCTCGTGATGCTGGGCCTCGTGACGATGGGCTGCACCGAAGCGCCCGCGCCCACTGCAGAGATCACGGCGCCGCAGCCCACCGCCCAGCCCGAGCCCACCGCGCAGCCCGCCTCCGCGGCAGATCCCGCGATCCCGCCGCCGCCCAGCGACGAGATCTGCGCCGAGGCGATCATCGTGCAGTGGCAAGGCGCGCCCGAAGCAGGCGAAGCGATCACGCGCACGCAGGCCGACGCGCGCATCCGCGCCGAAGAGCTCCTCGCGACCATCGAGTCGGGCGCGCGCGACTTCGCGACCGTGGCGCGCGACGACTCCGACGCGCGAGGCAGCGGCGCGCGCGGAGGCCTCCTCGGAACGTTCTCGCGCGAAGACTGGCCCGAGCGGCACGCCGCGATCCGCGATCGCGCGTTCGCGCTCCAGACCGATCAGACCTCGGAGGTGATGGAGGCGCCGTACGGCTGGGTGATCCTCCATCGCTGCGCCGCCGACTTCCGCAACACGCGACACATCCTCGTGCGCTTCACGGGCGCGCGAAACGCAGGCCCCGAGATCACGCGCACGCACGACGAAGCGCAGGCGATCGCCGCGCAGATCCGTGAGCGCCTCGTCGCGCCCGGCGCCGACTTCCTCGCGATCGCGCGAGAGACCAGCGAAGACGGCAGCCGCGAGCGCGGCGGAGAGATGGGCTGGCTCGGCCGCGGTCGCCTCGTCGCCGCGTACGAGCAGTCTGCGTTCACGCTCGACGTCGGCGCGATCAGCCAGCCCGTGGAGACCGAGTTCGGCTTCCACCTCATCCAGCGCGTGCAGTGAGCCCTCCTGTGAAGCGCTCGCGCCTGCTCGCGATGTCGGCGGCGTCGCTCGCGCTGGCGCTCGTGCCTCGATCGGTGCGCGCCCAAGATCGCCCGATCGGCTGGACCGAGGCGCAGCCCGCGATCGACGCAGACACGGTGATGGCCGTGGCGATCGGCGCCGCGCACGACGACGACGGTCCGCTCGCCGCCGCGCGCCTCGCGTCGCGTCGACGCGGTCACGCGCGCGGCGTCACGATGATCCAGCGCTGGGCCGACGACGCGCTGGCCGCGGTCAGCGCGGGCCCGCGAGACGCGCAGGCGGTGCACGACGCGATCGAGCGGAGCGCCGTGACAGCACGCGTCCGCCCGCGCGCCGACGGCTCGGCCGTCGTCGAGGTGCGTTGCCCCTTGTCGATCCTCCGCGGCGCGTTCGATCATGCGCGCCTCCCATGGCATCGCGCATGACGACCTCGAAGAAGACCGCACACCGAGCGTGCACCCGTCGGGCCCTGCTCTCGTCGAGTGCCGCGACGCTCGCGCTCGGCGCGCTCGGTTGCTCTGCCAGCCCACGCCCCGTGAGCAACGCGACGGTCCGCTTCGTCCTCGAGCCGTCCACAGCGCGCGTCTACACCGACGAGCGCTTCCTCGGCGGCGCGCGCGTGGTCGCGGTGCGCCCCATCGAGCTCCGCGCAGGCCCGCGCCGCTTCACGATCACCGCCGACGGCTACTTCCCCCACGACCTCGACATCGAGCTGCCCCCCGGCCTCACGACGATCCGAGTGAGCCTCCGCCCCGTCCCGCCCTGATCACAGCGCGCCGCCGAGGCCGAGGATCACGTGCTCGTGTCCGAGCTGCACGAGAGGCACGAGGTCGGGCACGTCGTGTGGTGCCTGGATCGAGTCGTCCGAGATGGCGCTCGCGAGGATCGCTCCGCCGACTGCGAGGAGGCCTGCGAGCGCGATGCCTCCGCCGAGGAGCGCCTCGCCCTCGTCGTGGCTCACGGCACCGCGATCGAGCAGCGCGATCAACGCGACGATCCCCGCACCGGGGACCGCACCGACCACATAGCCCAAGAAGGAATCCACGCGCCGCGCGCGTCCGCGCGCGGACGTCCCGAGCGCGCCGATGCCTCCGATGGCCAACGCGGACATGGCGAGGGGCAACACGATGAGGCTCACCGCCGAGAGCACATGAGTGGCATCGACGCAGAAGAAGCCAGAGCAAGCGCTCGGGCTCCTGAGCTCCGCGCGGAACCCGAGCATCGAAGCGGTGGTGACTCCCACGAGAACGACGCCCAACGTGGCTTGCAGGGCGATGCGCTCGTGCAGATCGCGCTCGCGTGCCGCAGCGCGACGGACCGTCTCGAGGCTCCGTTCCTCGAGGGCAGGTCGACTCGCCCGGATACGAGCCGCGTCCCCGTCGGTCGCGATCTCGTGCACGTCGACTCCGCCTGCGCGCCACACCCCTCGCGACTCGTCGTGCGGCGCGCCGACGAACACCAAGCTCCCGTCCCCCGACAGAACGACGCTCGTACCCAGCGCATCGTCGATCCGGCGCACGCTCTCGAGCGCGAACGGAGCGACCTCACTGCCCAGCTCGACCACGAGCGGCGCCGCACCGCGCCGCGCCACGGCCACCCGGTCACCACCGATGGCCACCGCTCGACCGAGATTTCGAACGCCTCGGCCGATCTCTTCGACCGAAGGACGCAGCACCTGCACCGCGCGAAAGCCGCACGAGTCCGACGCCTCGAACACGACCGCCTCGCCCGCGTCACGGGCCTCCGCCACGTCCTGCATGGGGGCGCCGACCACGAGCGTCGTGCCCGCAGCGCTGAGCGCGAGGCTGCGTCCGAAGTCGGCACCGTCTTCCCCATCGCGGTGGACCAGTGATTGGACGTGAACGAAGCGATCGCCCTCTCGCGCGAACACGAACGCCGCTCCCGAGCGGTCAGCAGCGAAGGCCGCGCGCGGTGCGGCGACGACGATCCGCGAGGCGTCAGCCGAGAGGACGACGCGCGCGCCGAATCCGTCTTCCGGATCGGCGAGCGGCGAGACCAGCACGCCGACCCTGCGCCAGCGCTCGCCCTGGCGACGGAACACGAACACGGCACCCGCCACCCGACCTCGACGTCGCGGTGCGCCGACCACGATCCACGCTCCGTCCCCCGAGACGGCGACCGACGCGCCGAACCCTCCGCTGTCGGGCGCGCCGTCGGGCGTGAGCGCCTGGAGCTCCGCGACTCGTCTGCCGCTGATCGACAGCACCGACACGTGCCCTCGATCGAACCCTGCGACCGCGAGCGTTCCGGCACCATCGATGGCCACCGACAGGACCGCCGTTCGTCCGGCAGAGCTCGGATGAAACGCGTCGCCAACGCTCCACACATCGGCTGAACGGTGGAACACGAGCACGCCGCCACGCGCCCTCGCAGCGATCAGAGTGCGTGCCCGGGAATCGAGCGCGAGATCCACGCCGAGCTGAGCTCCACGTTCCGACTGACCGCTGAGCGTCACGCGCGCGACGGGGATCGTTCCGCGACCGGGCGGCGAGCCCACCGCGTCGGGCGGGGCGGGCACGGCCTCGTCCTCCGTCTGAGCCTGCGCGCGGTCCACGCCCACAGCGACCCAGAGCGCCAGCGCGAGCGGCATGATCGAGCGCAGCCACATCGCCGCCCATTCGCACGCCCCGTACCGACGAGCGTGAGCCTGACGAAGCGCAATTCGTGACCAGCGCGCTCGCGAATCCAGAGTCGCGCCGGGGCTCGCTGTGAAGCGGCGGCACACTGTGCGGAAGCGACCGGCAGGGACGGTCGAGTAGAGTGCGCCGATGGCTCGACGCGTGTTCCGTGCAGAGGTGGAGATCGAGGCGCCCGCGAGCCGTGTGTGGGCGGTGCTCGTCGATCTCGATCGTTATGGCGAGTGGAACCCGTTCACCGTGTCGATGCGCAGCAAGCTCGCCGCGGGAGAGTCGATCGACATGCGCGTCCGGATGAGCCGCTGGCGCATCACGCTCTCCCAGCGCGAGACGGTTCGCGAGGTGCGCGCGCCCGAAGGCTCGACGCCGGGTCGTCTCGTGTGGGGCGCCACCATGCCGGGCGTGATCGCGGAGCGCGTGCAGACGATCACGCCGATCTCCGAGACGCGCTCGCGCTACGTCACCGAGGACGCGATCGAGGGCTGGATGGGCGGCCTCGTCTTCTCGATGTTCGGAGGCTCGCTCGACGACGGCTTCGGCGGCGTGGCGCGCGAGCTCAAGAAGCGCGCGGAGGGTTAGCGTTTTCGCGCTTCTCAGAACACGAGCGAGACACCGCGCGCGTCGGCGCGGAGCGGTGACGCGGCGCCCGCGCGCGTGACGCGGCCGGCGATCGCGAGCGTGAGGCCTGCGGCGAGCGTCGAGAGAGACACGAGCCCCAGCGCGCCGGCCGTGTGGAGCCGCACGTCGTCGCACGCGCCCTGACATGCGCCCGTGGGCCAGAGGAACGCGAGCATGGTCCCCGTCGCCGCGAGCGCCGAGGCCCACACGAGGCCTTGCGAGGCGTCGAGCTCGGCCTGCGCGATCGCGAGCTGCGCGATGAGGTCGCGGCGCGTGTCGGGTCGGAGCGTGAGCACGAGCGCCGGATCGAGGTCGGCGCGCATCGCGTGCGCGAGCAGCGGCGCTTCGTCTTCGCGCGACTGCGCGAGGACGTCGAGCGCGAAGCCGTCTTGTCCCGCCTGCCAGCTGGCGAGCGCGAGCTCCACGTCGAGGCCACTTCCCCCGCTCGCACGCGCCTGCGAATAGCCGCGCACCGCGTCCTCGTACGCACCACGACTCGCCGCCGACCGCGCGCTCGCGACGAGCTCTGCGCGCGTCGCGCCCTGCGCGCTCGCGAGATCGGGCGTCGCGAGACCGACCCCTGCGACACCGAGCACCGCGAGACACCCGAGCGCGAGCCGTTCGATGCGCTGCTTCGTCGACTGCATCACATCGACGGTACGCAGGTTCGGACGCCCGCGGAACCCCGGTGTCCTTGACTCGCGGCCGAAGGCGCGCGAATGGGCGGGATGACTTCGCGCTCGATCGCCCTCTCCCCGCTCGTCTTGGCCTCGCTCGTCTTGGCCCTCGCCACGGGCGCGTGCACCACGCGCGGCATGATGAGCCTCCCCGACGCGGGCAGCTTCGACGGTGGCCCCGATGCGTACAGCATCCGCTTCGACACCGGCCCGCTGCCCGACTCGGGCACGCCCCTCGAGGACACGCTGATCTTCGCGCACTCGCCCGACACGCTCTTCTCGTTCTCCGCGGAGACGAACGAAGTCACCGAGATCGCGCGCTTCACCGAGAGCGACGGCTCGAACGCGGACGACATGGTGGACCTCGCCGTCGACGCCGCGGGCAACGTGTTCACGTCGAGCCGCGAGGCGCTCTGGTCCGTGAACGTCACGACCGGCGTGGTCACGCAGATCGGCCTGTTCGACGTGGCCGAGGGCGAGCAGTTCTACGCGCTCACCTTCCTCGCGCCCGGCGAGCTCCGCCCCGCCGAGACGATGGTCGGCGCCACGAACATGGGCGTCTACTACGAGATCGACGCGACCGACGCGAGCGTCGCGCGCCTCGGCAGCTACCCCGACGGCTGGCTCTCGAGCGGTGACCTCGTCTCGGTCGAAGGCGCGACGTACGCGACCATCCGCCAGATGGACGACATGGTCGACACGCTCGCGCAGATCACGTTCGACGGCACCGGCCGCAGCACGATCCGCGTGATCGGTCCGATCCGCGGCGGCGGCACGGACTTCCGTCAGATCTTCGGCCTCGGCTACTGGGGCCGCTCGGTCTACGGCTTCTCGAACGCCGGCGAGCTCATCGAGATCGATCGCATGACGGGCGCAGGCCGCCTCGCGACGACGATGACGGGCACCGACCGCTTCTGGGGCGCGGGCGTCACCACGCGAGCGCCCGTGTTGTTCTGAGCGCGACCGAGCCGTCGTGCCCGCCGTCGTGATCGTGAAGGCGGCGTGATCGATCGACGTCGCCTCTACGCGCTGCACGGCGCGATCGCACGCGCGCTCGGCGCCGCGCTCGTCGTCACGCTGGCCACTGGCACGCTCGCGACGCTGTCGATCGATCTCGAGAAGTTGCTCGAGCCGTCGGGCGCGTCCCAGCTCGAGGCCGGCGCGCTCGACGCGATCGAGGCGTGGTCGAGCGCGAACGACCGATCGCTGCGCCTCGTCGAGCTGACCGGTGACCACGGCGCCGTCGCGTGGATCGTCGACGAGGAGGGCCGCTGGCGCCGCGTGTACCTCGATGCCTCGGGCCGTCCGCGCGCCTCACGCGCGCTGCTCGGCGCGAGCGCCGTCTTGCGCGACGTGCACCGTCAGATCGCGATCGGTCACGCCGGCCTCTACGTCGTCACGCCGCTCTCGATCGTGCTGCTCGTGATGATCGCGACGGGCCTCGCGAGCCAGCGTCGCTTCGCCTTCGGCGTCACCGGCACGAGCGCACACGCGCGCACCGCGAGCCTCCACCGCACGTTCGGCACGCTCGCGCTCGCGCCTGCCCTGCTCTTCGGCGTCACGGGCCTCGTCTACGTGGCCGAGACGATCGTGGAAGACGCAGGCAGCAGCCTCGAGGTCAGCCCCCCCGGTGAGATCCGCGATCAGCCGACCGGCGACGCACCACTCTCTCTCGAGCGCGTGCTCGATCGTGCGCGTGCCGTCGCGCCGTGGCTCGAGCCGCACCGCATCGTCCTGCCGCGCACCGCGAGCGCACCGCTGCTCGTCTTCGGCGCGGGCTCGAGCCCGGGTGTGCGCGCCGTCGCGTCGTTCGTGGCGATCGATCGCGCGACCGGCGACGTGCTCGCGACGCACGACGCTGGCCTCGACGCCCCGCTCGATCTCGCCGCCGACTACACCGACCCGCTGCACTTCGGCTCGATCGGTGGGCGCCCCACGCGCTGGCTCTGGTTCGTCTTCGGCGTGCTCGTCACGTCGCTCGCGGTGACGGGCCTCGTCACCGGCCGCGCGCGGCTGCGTCACGACACCGAGCGTGCGCTCGAGCGACGCGTGACGCTGATCGTCGGCCTCGCGTGGCTCGTCACCGTGATCGCGAACCTCGCGATGCGTCGCGCGGACCTCGCGCCCTCCGGACAGCTCGCGCTCGCGATCGTCGTCGTGATGGGCCTCTCAGCGCTCGCGCTCGCGATCCGCGATCAGCGCTCGCAGGCGTAGGCGACCAGGTACGCGTCGCTGCGTCCCACGACGACGAGCCGATCGCTCGCGTCGGTGCGCACGGCGACGGGCCTTCCGCCCACGTCGACGCGAGCGAGCGCGCGCTCCTCGCGCACGCCGTGCGACGCGAGCGTGCCGTCCGACTCCACCGTGAACGCGACGCCGCCGGCCGTGGTGAGCGCAGCACCGACGCCGATGATCTCGGCCCATCCGGTGAACGGGATCGTGCGCACGCCTGCCGCGTGGTGGACCTCGAGCCGCTCGTTCG
The DNA here is from genome assembly GCA_964502175.1 of uncultured Sandaracinaceae bacterium. Lineage (GTDB taxonomy): Bacteria > Myxococcota_A > Polyangia > Polyangiales > Sandaracinaceae > JAFLCL01. Next base: position 118,941 of record CAZCVE010000018.1, on the reverse strand, counting down.
TGAGCATGGCGACGATCTCTCCGTCCTGGCTCGTGGCGAGCTCGATCACGGTGCCACCTTCGCGGCTGTCGACGTCGATCGTGCGGAGCACGCGCGAAGGATCGGCGCCGTCGCGCTGCTCCACGGCGGGGATCTGCTCGGAGCCCACGGCGCGCGCGCCCGCGACCCACAGCGATCCATCGGCGCCGTACGCGAGGTCGCGGATCGACGCGAGGCCGCTCTCGAGCTCGCGCACCGTCTCTCCTTCACGCACCGTCAGCGGCAGGAGGCCGTCGAAGTGCTGCGCGTGCGCGATGTGCTCCACGCCGTCGGACGACACGCGGTACGTGACGGCCGCGATCGGAACATCCGGCGTGGTGCCGCCGCGCGGAAGGTACGAGCCATCCGCGCGGATCTCGCTGACGAGGCCGCGCGCGTCGCCTGCGATCACCCGCTCGCCCGAGAGCGCCATGTCGGTGATCGGCGCGACGATCTCGCTGCCGTACGTGAGCAGCGTTCCGTCGACCACGCCGAGGAGCTCCGCGTCGAGCGTCCAGAACTTCAGCGTTCCGTCGGCGCCCGCCGCAGCGAGCAGGCCCGTGTCGGACACGCCGAAGGTCACGAGCGCGCCGTGATCTTCCACGTCGTTGTTGAACACGCGCGCGACCTCGACGAGCTCACCGCCACCGAGGAGGCACGCCTCGAGAGGCTCACCCTCGACGGTCCGCGCCGCATCGGGCGACACGAACGCATCGGGCACGGCCACGACGTGCGCGTCGTCCGCGATCACGACGGCTGCATCAGCCTGCGCCCCAGCGTCGGTGACCGTCATGTGCGTCCCCGAGCACGCGCTCGCGAACGCGCCTCCGGAGAGGGCAGACAGAGAAGCGAGGAGTCCCAGCCGGGACGAGTCGAAGTTCGAGCGGCGCATCGTCGTGACCTCCGAACCCGAAGGTGCACGACGGCGAGCCATCACGGAAATAGCGCCCCGCAATCCGCCCCATCAGTTCTCACGATGGCCCACGCACCCGCGCCCGTTCTGCCTCTGCCCCGCGCGCTCTGGTCGGTCTTCACGTGCCGACCCGCGACTCCGCCGATCGGCGGCTCGCTCTCCCCTCCCCCGCTCGCGGGGGAGGACGGAGGCGCGAAGCGCCGAGGGTGGGGGCTCTGTCGCTCGAGACGCTCGACCGATCGGCGGCCACGACGTGAACACCAATCGAATGAAACCAGCGACACGGCATCACGCGCTATCGACGTTCCGGGAGATCAACTCCTCTTTCGCTTTCGCTACGAGTTTCTTGTAGTTCGGAGCGAACAGTTCCTCGAGTTGTTCGTCGAGTTGGGCTCCGATCCGGGCCAACACTGCGCGCTCCGCACCGTCGCAAGACGCGTTTTCCGACTTCTCCAACCGGTCGAGCCAGTCGGAGAGCACGAGTGCCTCGGCAAGGGTGAGCACGAGTTGTCTGGACGACGGGCTACCGCTCTCGTTCTTCACAATCATCTCCTGGTTCGCCGCCACCCGCCAACGAAGCTGCCCGCCGAGAGAGCCCGTGCGCGAACGCTTGGAGTGACCCGCGCCCGAGTGCCTCCCGGTCGCGAGGCCGACCTCCCCTCGCGCAACAGGACGGTGAACGTCGGGGGCTTTCCCGCCGACGACGACCTCGCTCCACCAACCCGGCAGCGGTCCGAGCGAGCTGCGATAGCCGAAGAAGCGCTGGCGAAGCTCCGGCTCGCGACCGGTGAACACGCTCTGCTCGAGAGTACGGAACCGCCAATGCATCGGACCCGACCACCTTCGTTGGGACTTGCGGTCATTCTGTCACGAGGACGTCGATCCGCTCGATCGCCCGAGCCGACGTCGCGTACACACGGAAGCGCAGCCACTGCCCCGTCGACGTCAACTGCACGTGGGGCAACGACAGCCCGAGACGCCCGGCGAATGTTCTCACGACGGCCAGCGCTCGGCGCTTCGACCGAGCCTCGGCCTCGTCGCCAGCAACGCGCCTCCCAGACGACCACTCGCTCGTCTCGAGCCCGACGACGCAGGCGACACGCGTGCGCAGATCCTTGGAGAGTCGCCGCGCGAGTTCCTCGCCGCGTCCGCTCCACCTCCCAGAGCCGTAGTCTGCGCCGCGCATCTCGGCTTCGAGGAGCACCCACGTCCACGGCACGCCGCCGAGCCTCATGAGGGCGAGCCCCTCTGGCCCCGCAACGGCTCGTCCTGCAGCGTCGCGTTCCACGCGGGTACCCTCCGTCGCCATCGCCGCAGTGACTGCATCCAGCGGTCGCTCGACCGCGAGAACGATCCAGCTGAGTGAGAGCTCGTGATCGATGCGTGGTCGGATGAATGCGCTCAGCCCTTCGATCTTTCGCGGACGGCCGACGCACTCGAGAAGCGGCGGACCTTCGGCCGACTTCTCCGCCAACATCGTTCGAATCCGATCGGTGATGCCGGCCCGCGTTGCCGCCGAGGTTCCGTAGGGGCCGACGCAATGGTCGAGAAGCGTGATCCCCTCGAAGCTCAACGTCCGGTCTACGCGCGCCCCTCGCGACACGAGCAACTCGAAGACGTCACGATGCCCTCCTTCGCAGGCCGCGACCAGCGTCTCCTCTTCGACCATTGTCGCCCCCGCATCGAGGAGGAGGCGAACGATCTCCGCATTCCCGCGACTCGACGCGACGCTGAGCGGAAGGAGTTTCTCTGTCGCCTCCGGCGCAGGCCGACCCGTCCACACGTTCGGGTCTGCCCCTCTCGCGAGCAACGCCGCCACGACTTCGGGACTCGCGTAGAGACAGCAACACCAGAGCAACGTCGGCACGGCCTCACCACGCGACGAGGTCACGGGCGAACCCGTGTTGAGAACCTCATCGAGTAGACCCTCATCAATGGCCGCGACGAGAGCACCCCAGCCTCCGCTCGGCTCGTCCATGCCGAGCACGGAGTCCATGAACGTCGAGAACCTCAGCAGGGCGGAGGGGTTGCTCCACACGTCGGTGTTCGAGACTTTCACGGACGCTCCGTTCGAGAATCGGGGCCGTCATGTCGTCACGACGGCGCTCGCGCGAGGGACGCGCCGGTGCCCGCCACGCCGCGGTGATCGTCAGCGGCTGGCGGGGACGTCGGTGCGGTGGAACTCGACGCGGCGGTTCATCGCGCGGCCGTCGTTCGTCGCGTTGCTCTCGATGGGCGAGGTCTCGCCGTAGCCGCGCGCGGTGAGGCGCTGGCTCGCGATGCCTTGGTTGATCAGGTACTGGCGCACCGCGTCCGAGCGCTGCTGCGAGAGGCGCATGTTGAACGCGTCGTTGCCGCGGCTGTCCGTGTGGCCCTGCACCTCGATCGTGATGTCGGGGAAGTCACGGAGGACCTGCGCGACGGTGTCGAGGATGTGGAACGACTGCGGCTGGATCACCGCGCGGTTGAACTCGAAGAAGATCTGCTGGTGGATGACGATGCCGGTCGAGGTGATCTCGACGTCTTCGTAGACACGCGGGCAGCCCTGCTCCGCCTCGATGCCCGGCTCGTTGGGGCAGCGATCGGTGAGGTCGGGGAAGTTGTCGTGGTCGTTGTCCGGATCCGGGCAGCCATCCGCGTCGCTCGTGCCGTCGCGATCTTCAGGCTCGTTGTCGCACTGGTCTGCGTCGTCCGGGATCTGATCGAAGTCGTTGTCGGGCTCCGGGCAGCCGTCCGTGTCGAGGTAGTCGTCGCGATCCTCGGGCTCGATCGGGCAGAGATCGTCGTCGTCGGTGATGCCGTCGCCGTCGGTGTCTTCGGTCTCGGGGCAGCCGTCTTCGTCGAGGTGGCCATCACGATCCTCGGGATCGTCGGGGCACTGATCGATGTCGTCGGTGATGCCGTCGCCGTCGCGATCACCCGGGCGCGGAGGCAGCGGCGCCGGGGCGTCGCGCGGGAGGCAGCGCTCGGCCTGCGTGAGACGCACGGCCGCGCGGGCGTTGGGCTCGGCGATGTCGAAGTGCTCTTGGGCTCGTGTCGGGTTGCCCTGGATCGACTCGATCTCCGCGAACTCGAGGTGCGTGTGCGCCATCGCGAGCTCGCGCGGCGCGCAGTTGCGGGCGCCGTTGCGCTCGGCCTCGGCGACGATCTCGCGCGTACCCGAGATGCGACCACGGAGGAGCGCTGCCTGCGAACAAGCGCCCACCAAGCTGGCGAGGAGGACCGCAGAGAGAGCCCACGGAAGAGAGCGCAGCGAGCGGGTCAACGCGCGTCTCCCGGCTGCTCGTGATCGACGTCGCGCGCGGCCGCACGATCTTCGCGGTGCTCCTGCGCGAGACGGCGCGCCTCGCGGCCCATGCGGCCGGCGATCTGTGCGTAGCGGAGCGCGTCTTCGTACGCGGCCTCCGAGGCTTCGTGGTGTGCCTCCGCGAGGTACTCGCGCGCCGAGTAGTACTCGTACGGCGCGAGCTCTGCGGCGCCCGCGTGCTCCGCCTCCGCGACCACGGACTCCGCCGCGATCACGTCGATCTGGTAGAGGGCCGCGCCGCAGCCGGACAGCGTGGTGCTGCCGACCGCGAAGGTGAGGCAGAGGAGCGCGCGACCGAGTCCGGGGAGGGTCATGGAGCGAGCGGGACGGTAACAATTCCGCGCGTCTAGCGTCAACGCTCGCCCGCCCCAGCCGCTCGCCCACCCAGCCTCGGACCCGTCAGCGACGCTCGCCGACCCAGAGCCGTCCCACGAGGAAGCTGGCCGCCACGAGGAACGCGACGCTCATGAGGATCGTCCCGAGGAACGCGGGACCGGCGGTGAAGTCGACGAGCCCGAAGCCGCCGAGCCACTGCGCGTAGGTGCCCACGTGCGCCAGGCGATCGCGGAACACCAGGGGGATGAGCACGGCCATGGCGAGGGCGAGGGCTGCCGACGCGCCGACGAGGCCCTCGCGCTGGCTTCGGAGCAGCGTCGCGCCGATCGAGAAGCCCACCACCCCCACGAGCCCCTCGAGCACGAACGCGACGAGCGCGATCGCCGACGGGATCTCGCGCACGTCGATGAAGTAGAGGAGGAACCAGTCTCCGTGGAACACGTAGAAGTAGACGGAGATCGGGACCAAGACGCAGATCGCGAAGATCACGTATGCCGCGAACGAGCGCGTGAGCAGCGGGTGGCGCGGGCTCAGCTTGATCTCGGCGCGGCCGGCCAGCGCAGCGAGGGCGCCCACCATGAAGGCGAGGGCGACGACCGTCGGAAGCGTCACGGGCGCGACCGTAACACGACACCACGGCGACGGGCGCGGCTTCGATGGATCGCCAAGCCCATGACGCAGAACGCGACAACGACGGGGCTCTCGCCCCGCGACAGCGAGCACCCGCCGCCCACCGCGAGCGGGCGCTCCTGCCCGGGGTCGCGCACCGGCAGCCTGCACGCCTCGGCGATGCGACCGTCGACCTCGACCTCGATCACCACCTCGCGGTCGATCGCGAGCGGCGGCACCTCGACCGGCAGCGACGCATGGCCACCGCGCATCGCGCGCGTGCCCGACCACGGCTCACCCGCCACGCGCGCGCGCACCCTCGCCTCTCCGCCGCTGCGCGAGCGGACCACGACCGCGAGGTCGCGCGTGGCCGGCGTGATCGTCTCGCGCGTGCAGCCGAGCTCGAGCGCATCGTCGATCGTGCCCGCTTCGCGACGGCGGATGAGGTAGCCCGGAACATCGAGCACGCCTGCGCCGACCCGCGCATCGTAGGGCGCGAGCGAGTCGACCGACGCTCGATGCGACACCGCGCTGGCCGCGAGCGCCGCGCGATCGTCGAGCTCACCGCCGCCGGTCGATCGATCGAGCGCGACCGCGCCCGCCACGATCGCCGCCGCGACCGAAGTGCCCGCGACGGCCAGGCGATCCTCTCCGCGCCGCGCCGCCTCGAAGCGCTCGGTGGCTCCACCGAACAGGCTCTCGCGATCGGTCGGATCGATCGCCATCGAGCGCGCCGCCACGATCCAGCCGCCCGGGGCCAGCAGCGTGGGCAGCGGCGCGCCGTCCACGCGAGGGCCTCGCGACGAGAAGAGCGCGCGGCCGCGCTCGTCGGCCGAGAGCGTGAGACCCGGTCGATCTTCGCCCGCGAGGAAGTCGCGCGACACCGACGCTCCGACGGCGATCACGCCGTCCGACGTCGCGGGGATCGTGATCTCTTCGGACGCGCTCGCGAGGGCGCCGACGAACCGCGGTGAGAACAGCGCTGCGCCGAGCCGCGCCTCCACGATCCACGCGTCGAGCGCGCCATCGGCCTGCTCGGCGCCGCGCGCTTCGATCACGAGATCGCCCGCGGCGAGGGCGCCGTGCGCGATCACGTAGGTCGCGCTCGCGTCGGTCGCGTCGATCAGGAACGGCGTCGTCTCGCTCGCCTGCCCGCGCACGACCCACGGCGTGAGCGCGCCTCCGTCGAGCGACGCCCGCACCTCGCGCGCCCCCCGCACGACCACGGCCACGATCGCGTCGTCGATCTCCGGCGGCGGCAGGCGCACCACGAGCTCGGCCGACGCCGCGCCCACGAGCCGCGCGGCGGCGTGCACGGCGAGGTCTCCGTCGTTGCCCGCGGCGGCCACCACCGCGGCGCCGCTCAGCGTGATCGCGCCGATCGCGCGCTCGTACGCGCTCGTTCCGTCGTGCGGTCCGTCGTGTCCGCCGAGCGCGAGGAGCACCACCGTGCGGGCCGGCTCGGACACGCGAGGCTCCACGCAGAAGCGCGCCGCACGCACCACGTCGTCGTCGTGAAAGCCGAAGGTGCTGCGTCGCAGCGCGCGAACGATGACGAGCTCGGCCTCGGGCGCGATGCCCGCTCTGAACCCCGGATCGCCCAGAACGGAGGGCGAATCATCGCCCGCAGCCGCCGACGCGATCGACGTGCCGTGGCCGTGCCAGTCGGGGGCCACCGTCTCGCCGCGCGAGAGCGCCGCGTCGATCTCGTCGCGCGACCAGACCGCGCCCCCACCTCGCTCGAGCGCGCCGTGTACACCGCGTGGGCCCGCGTCCAGGTCGAGCAACCAGCGCACGCGCGTGCGTCCGTCGTCGTCGAGGAAGTCGCGGTGCGAGAGATCGACGCCGGTGTCGATCACGCAGATCGTCGCGCCCGCGCCGCGTGTTCCGCCGCGCTCCCACGCCAGCTCGGCCCCGACTGCCGCGCGGGCCTCCTCGAGGAGCGGGCTCGCGGGCCACGCGCGATCGCTCGCGCCACCGATCGCGCGCGGCGCGAGCGCGTCGAGGATGTGCGGGCGCCATGCGTCGTCTGCGCGCGCGATCGGGACCGAGCACAGCGCGAAGGCGACGGTGAGACCGAACGCCCTCGCCTCGCGCCCCGCCACGTTCCCTCGGCTCAGCGGCGCTTGCGGCGTCGACGACGACGCTCGAGATCTCCGCCCGCGTCGCCACCGATCGTGCCGCCGGTGGGCGGCCCATCGCTCGCCGCGCGGTCACCCGCGCCGCGCTCCGTCGCGCCACGGTCGGTCCCGCGATCGAAGCTGCGATCGGGCGCGCCTCGGTCGTGGCCTCCGCCGTGCGGATCGATCGCGAGCAGCGTCGGCTCGATGCCGCGCGCGCGGCACTCGATCTCGTAGAGGTCGAGCGCGTCGCGCCAGAACTCGCGCTGCGGGAGCGTTCCCACCTTGCCGCTGCGCAAGCGCCGCTGACAGCCGAGCACCACACGCATGCGCTCCTTGATGCGGCGCGGGAGCGCGAGCAGGTCGGTGACGCCCGCCATCAGGTCTTCGTACGCGTCGAGCGCGTCGACCGCGCCCTCGAGCGCCTCCTCGATCGCGCCCGAGAGGAACGCCGAGAGCAGCACCGTGTCGCTCGGCACGCGGCCCGAGGCGACCACGGCGTCGATCGCGTCGAGGCGACGCCAGAGGATCGGCATCGCGCGCTCGCGCGCGCGGCCCGCGTCGTCGTCGAGCATCGCGCTCACCTGCGGCACGAGCACCGCCAGCACGCCCGTCTCCCACGTCAGCCACACCGAGCGGTGCGACGCACCGCCGCGGAGGAGGCGCAGCACCTCCTCGAAGAGGCGCGCCTTCGCGGCCTTCTTGAGCTCCTCGCGCTGCGCGACCATCGCGTCGTAGCACTCGGGCGCGATGCCGATGTCGAGGCGCGCGCTGAACTTGATCGCGCGGAGGATGCGCACCGGATCTTCGCGGAAGCGCACGTCCGGGAGGCCGATCGTGCTGAGCACGCGAGCTTCCACGTCGCGCATGCCGCCGACGAAGTCGATCACTTCTTGTCGCTCGACGTCGTAGAAGAGCCCGTTCAGGCGGAAGTCGCGGCGGAGCGCGTCCTCGTGCGGCTCGCCGAAGACGTTGTCGTGCCTGATCAGGAGATCCGCGTCGTCCTCGCGAGACTTCGCGCGCGGCACGAGCGGCTCTTCGGCCGTGTCGATCTCGCTCTCGAGCTCACCGCCCGCAGGATCGCGCCGGAACGTCGCCGTCTCGATGACCTTGCCGGCGCCGAAGAGGATGTGCGCGAGGCGGAAGCGTCGGCCGATCACGCGACAGTTGCGGAAGATCGCCTTGATGTCGTGCGGGCGCGCGTTGGTCGCCACGTCGAAGTCCTTCGGCTTCTTGCCGAGGAGCAGATCGCGGACGCAGCCGCCCACGAGGTACGCGTGGAAGCCGTTGCGCACGAGGCGCTTCACGACCCTCACGGCGTCGTCGTCGAAGTGCTCGGCGGGGAAGGCGCGCTTGTAGATCGCGGGCCGCGGTCCGCGCGGGAAGCGCGTGTCCACCTCGCGCTCGCCCGCCCGATCGTTGGGTCGATCGCTGGGCGGTCGCTCCCGCTCGGTTGTCGTGCGGTCGACCGCCGACGTGGCGCCCGTGTCGCGGCCCGACTCGCCCGCGTCGGGCGCGGCCACCGAGCCGGGGCTCGAGCGCTTGCGCGTCGCGCGCGGTCGCGAGGACCGGCGCGCGGGCTTTCCGTCGACGAGCTTGGCAGCGTCGTCGATCGGATCTGTCCTCTTCGGCTCGTCCCCGGCCTCTTCGGCCTCGGGCTCGAGCGACTCCTGGTCGCGGTCGTTCATGTCCTGCTCGTTCCCCGGGGCGTCAGTGTCGTCCCGACCGGGGTGGGCTCCCTTCTTCCCGGAGGTCGGCAGCCTGCACAGGCTCCGTGGGGGCATCTCCGCGTTCGAACGCCGGAGGGATACCAGCCCCCCGATCCCCCACGCAAGCCGGGGTCACTCTCGCCCTCGCAACTCGACGATTTTACAGGCTTTCTAGACGCCCAATGACGCGAACCCGCAATTCGCGCCCAGGAGGCGCGAACGCCGTGACCGCACACCACGAGCAGAGGCACGCTCGCGCGATGCCGACCCTCACGATCGAAGCCTCCATCGCCAGCGCCTCAATCGCCAGCGCCACCGTCTCCGCGCCGCTCGATCTCCCCGACACGGACGCCGCGCGCTTTCCGCTGGTCGTCTTCTATCCAGACGCCGGCGGTCCGCGCGACGCGATGACCACCATGGCCCAGCGCGTCACCGCGAACGGCTACGCGTGCATGATCGTGAACCCGTACTGGCGCCTGCCCCCGTACGCGCCCTTCGACGTCGCGACCGTCTTCACCGACCCGCCCGAGCGCGCGCGCATCTTCGCGTTGATGAACGGCTTCGACACGACGCAGCTCGTGGGAGACACGGTCGCGCTGCTCGACGCGATCACCGACCCTCGTGTCGCGAAGGATCGCATCGGCACGATGGGCTACTGCATGGGCGGCCGCATCGCGTTCCTCGCAGGCACGATCCTCGGCGAGCGCGTCGCCGCCGTCGCCGCGATCCACGCCGGCGGCCTCGTGAGCGACAAGCCCGAGAGCCCCCACCGCCGCGTCGGGACGATGCGCGCGAACGTGTACGTGGGGGTCGCCGACGCCGACGGCAGCTGCACGCCGGAGCACCAGGCCGCGCTCGCGACGGCGCTCACGGAGGCGAACGTCACGCACCAGATCGAGCTCTACCCGAACGTGAAGCACGGCTTCGCGGTCCCCGACTTCCCGGTCTACGACGAGGCCGCCGCCGAGAAGCACTGGCAGCGCGTGCTCGCGCTCTTCGAGACGACGCTGCGCTGACGCCGCGCCGACACGCTTCGATCAACAGCCCGCGGGACGCCAGCCGAGGTCGATCGGACCGTAGGTGTCCGCGTACATCGCGACGCCCGTCTTGCGCTCGCGCGGCGCGCACGCAGGACCATAGAGGCGGTACTCGCAGAGCGGGTTCGACGCGTGCACGCAGTCGTAGTCCTGATCGATCTCGAGGGCGTAGCCGTCGACGAGGTCCTCGACGTCGGTGCGCTCGAGCGGCGCGCGCGCCTCGGTGCTCATCGGATCGCGGAAGAAGTGCACCTGACCGCGCGGCGTACCGCCCTCGGTCTCGAGGCTGATCGTGAACGGATGGTGCGGGCCCGCGAGGTCTTGTGTGTCACGCCAGAAGCTCTCGGCGATCACGTCGTCCACGTCCCGCGCGCCGCTCGGCAGCGCCGCGCCCTCGCGATCGTGCCCCGCGACCAGCGCCGCGTGCAGCGTCGCGTCGATCGACACGAAGACGCGGTTGTTCTCGCCGCCGCCGCAGCTGCCGATGTCGGTGGCGGACTCGTCCCCACCGCCCGCCACGCGATGCAGCGTGGTCACGTGATCGATCACCGACGCGCCGTCCGCACCGAGGCGCGATCCACCGAGTCGCGCCGTGATCGTGAGGAACACGGACTGCGACGACGGCGGCATCGCGCTCCACAGCGCGCACACGTCGCTCACGTCAGCGCCTCGGAGGCCGTTCGACTGCACGACGTCGGGCCGGGCATCGAGACGCGCGAGGTAGGTCGCGAGCAGACGATCACGCGCAGCATCGATCGGCGCGCGCGGGGCACCACCATCGACGGGCGCCGCGTCCAGCACGAGCGCATCGATCTCCGCGATCGCATCGAACGCATCGAGCCCCGCCGTGTCGAACGCCGTCCCAGCATCGATGGACGCAGGAGCATCGACGCCCGCATCGATCCCCACGACCTCACCGCCGCAGCCGATCAGGCCGAGCGTGAGGCCCACGACGAAGCATCCGCCGAGCCGCGACACCGCTCGATCCTCGATCGCCCCGACGGCGCGACGCAACCGCTCTTCAGCGCTCGTCCGTCAACCCGGTTGCGGAATCGATGTGGGCCCAAGCTCGAAGGGGGGAGTCGTAGAGTCGAGCGCTCACTCGCGAGGACACTGGTGGTCGACAACGCGAACCTCGCGTCCAATTGCGTCGGCGCGGTGCTCGCATCTGCCCTTCGGCCCTGACGGCGCTTCGCCGCATGCCTCGGAGCGACTCGCTTCGTCGCGATGCCCTCATCGCACCGCTCCGAGAGGGGACACCGGCACGAATGGCCGGGCGATTTCCCGAAGGTCGAAGCAGTCGCTCGCCGCCAGCGAGAGCGCGCGATCCGTCGACTTCGCAGTCCAGCCGGCGCGCCGGTAGCCCTCGTCGTCGATGAACAACTGCACGCGGTTGGCGAAGCCCGAGACGAAGGCTCGCGACTCCGCGCGCTGCGCCTCGGTCACGGCGACGGTAAGGAACTCGCGCGGTTCTCGGAAGACTTGCCCGCAACCGGGACACGCGAGCACGACACCCTCGAGGACCGCGGGAGAGTCGCAGCCCATGACCTCCAGGCGCGGTCCCACCAGCTCCCAATGCCCAGCGGGTCCGGGAACGAACGCGCGGCGGACTTCAGGCGCGCGGCTCGCCAGAACATCGACGACGTCCTCGCTCACCAGGACGGTCTCGTAGCCCGGCAGGTACCCGGGCTTGGAGCCGAAGACACGCTCGCGGACGGGACGAGCTCCGCGCACGAACACGGCGCGCACCGATCGCTTCGTCGACAAGCGACCACGCACGACGATCCGCCCCGTGCGAGTGCCCGTCGGCAGACCGCAGTCCGCGCACCACGACGCGAATAGCGAGTCGACGCTGCCGGTGGAATCGACGGACTCCGACCGTTGGTGCGGAAGACCGCGAAACACGACCGCGCTGGCGGGCAGCTCGTGAGTTCTCACCCCTCGTCGGCTTCGCCGCTCTTGTCTTTGCTGCCCTCGCGAATCCCCAGCGCCTTCATCTTCTTGTAGAGGTGGCTGCGCTCGAGGCCGAGGCCTTCGGCCGTGCGGGTGACGTGGCCCTGGTAGTGCTCGAGCGCGCGCAAGACGAGGTCCTTCTCGACCTCGCGCACCATGTCTTCGAGCGGCACGCCGGGTCGGTAGTGGCCGCCTCCTCCGCCCGAGCCGCCGCCGCCGATCGGGAGCTGCGCGCGCACGTCGCCTTCGTCGATCTCGTCGTCGGGCGAGAGGATCACGAGGCGCTCCACGAGGTTTCGCAGCTCGCGCACGTTGCCCGGGTACTCGTACTTCGAGAGCGCGGCGAGCGCGCCGTCGGTGAAGCTCTTGCCGCGTCGATCGTTCTGCGCGCACGCCGCGCGGAGGAAGTGGCCCGCGAGGAGCGGCACGTCCTCGATGCGCTCGCGCAGCGCGGGCACGCGCAGCGGCACGACGTTGAGTCGATCGAAGAGATCCGCGCGGAAGCGGTTCTCCTCGATCTCCTTCTTGAGCGGCTTGTTCGTCGCTGCGACCACGCGCACGTCGACCTTCTGCAGATCGCCGCCGCCCACGCGCTCGATCTCGCCCTCCTGCAGCACGCGCAGGAGCTTCGCCTGCATCGGCGAGGGCATGTCGCCCACCTCGTCGAGGAAGAGCGTGCCCTTGTTCGCGCGCTCGAACTTGCCGCGCCGCTGCTTCGTCGCGCCGGTGAACGCGCCGGCCTCGTGACCGAAGAGCTCGCTCTCGACGAGCTCCGCCGGCACGGCCGCGCAGTTCATCTTCTCGAACGGGCCCTTCTGTCGCTTGCTCCCGCGGTGGATCGCCGCGGCCACGAGCTCCTTGCCCGTGCCGCGCTCGCCCATCACGAGCACCGTGGCGCTCGCGCGCGCCGCGAGCTCGATCTGCTCGCGCAGCTTTCGCATCGGGGCGCTGTCGCCGAGCAAGCCCGACGTGTCGCCGCTCTTCTCCTTGAGGCTGCGGTTCTCCTCGGAGAGCTGCGCGTGCTCGAGCGCGCGAGAGAGCGAGAGCAACAAGCGCTCGGTGCCGATCGGCTTCTCGAGGAAGTCGTGCGCGCCCAGGCGCGTGGCCTCGATCGCGATCTCGATCGTGCCCTGCCCGCTCATCACGAGGATCGGCGCCTCGACCTTCATCTCGCGCAGCGCCTTCATGAGCTCGAGGCCCGTGGTGCCCGGCATGTTCACGTCGAGGAGGAACGCGTCGTAGGCCTTGGCGCGCGCCTTCTCGATGCCGATGTCGGCCGAGCCCGCGACGTCCACGTCGTAGTCCTCGACGCGCAGGGCGCGAGAGAGCGTGGAGAGGATGTTCTTCTCGTCGTCGACGATGAGGATCGAGCCCGATGACATCGGCCGAGGCTACCTCATGCGTCGCATGGTCTGCCCGTGCGCACGCGGAACGCTGCGGCCGGCGTGAGGATCGCGTGATAGCCCTGGCGCCCCCATGCGCACGTCCGCCCTCTTCCTCACCTCGTCGATCGGTCTCTCACTGCTCTGCTCGCTGCTGGGCTCGCTGCTGGTGGGCTGCGGCTCGCCGCGCAGGAACCCCGACGCAGGCGCGCCCACGTTCGACGCGCCCGCCGCGCCGATCGACGCGCCGTTCGTGATGGCGGACGCGTTCGCGACGCCCAGCCCGGACGCCGCGATGCGCGCGGACGCACCCTCCCCGAGCAGCGATGCGTTCGCGGGCGCCGACGCGTTCGAGGTGACCGACGACGCGTTCACGGCGGCCGACGCGTTCGCCCCGCGCGATGCGTTCGCAGCTGGCGACGCCTTCGTGTCCCGCGACGACGCTGGCCCCGTCACGTGCACGCCCCTGCCTGCGACCGGCGGACACGTCGAGCGCGGCGACACGTCGCTCACCGGCGTTCGGTGGCTCCGTCCGCTCGCGGGCACGTGCCCGGCGACGTCGTTCTCCTCGGCGGGCACCGACGTGCCGTACCAGACGTTCGTCTTCTGCAACGACGGCGCAGACGGCACCTTCGACGTCGAGGTGATCGCGGACGCCCCCACGCTCTACGACGCCTACCTCGTCATCTACGACGGCCCGAGCATCCCGAGCGACACGCTGGCGTGCCTCGAAGGCGACGACGACAGCGGCGCCGACGGCCCGCTGGTCACCGGCCTCGCCGTCGCCGCGGGCGACACGATCACGCTCGTCGTGACGGGCTTCGACAACGCCGACGCGGGCGCCTACTCGCTCCGCGTCGACCGCCTCTGATCAGCCCGCCCGGCCAACTCAGAGACCGAGAGAGAATCGCGTCGACGCTCTTGGGGAGCCAGCCGGCGGGGGCGAAGCCCCCTTGAGGCGCGAGCGATGGAGGAGCGGAGCGACGAAGGAGCGATGGGGGTTCGGGGGTCGGGCCCCCGACTTGAGCGCCGGAGGCGCGGGAAACTCAGCCCGCGTCGTCCTTGGGCTCGCGCAGGCCGAGCTCCTTCATCTTCGTCTGCAGGCTCTTGCGCGAGATCTTGAGCAGCTTCGCCGCGTGCGTGACGTTGCCCATCGTCTGCGACAGCGCGCCGAGGATGAGATCGCGCTCGACCTTCGCGGTCGCCTCGCGCACGAGCTCCTTCAGGCCCACCTCGCCGGAGGCCACGGGCTCGTCGTCGATCTCGTCGTCGGCGTGCGCGTCGAGATCGACCGGCGTGGTCGTGATCACGGGGACCTGCACCACGGAGCCGGGGCTCGAGCTGGTCGCGGTGTTCGGCTCCTCGACGACGCTCGCCGGCGCGAGCCCCACCGGCGGGTCGCGCTTCACGAAGACGTCCTTCGGGAGATCGGCGACGTCCACACGGCCGCCGTCTTCACAGAAGAGCACGCTGCGCTCGATCACGTTCTCGAGCTCGCGGATGTTGCCGGGCCAGTGATAGGAGACGAGCGCCTCCATCGCCTTGTCCGACACGCCCTCGACCTTCTTCTTCAGGCGCTCGTTCTGTCGGGCCACGAGGCGGCTCACGAGGATCGGGATGTCCTCCATGCGCTCGCGCAGCGGCGGAAGACCGATCTGCACGATGTTCAGTCGGTAGTAGAGGTCCTCGCGGAACTTGCCCTGCTTGATGGCCTCCTGGAGGTCGCGGTTCGTCGCGGCGATCAGGCGCACGTCGACGTGGATCGGCTTGATGCCGCCGACGCGCTCGAACGACATGTACTGGAGCGCGCGCAGGAGCTTCACCTGCATCGCGAGCGGAATGTCGCCGATCTCGTCGAGGAAGAGCGTGCCTTGGTCGGCGAGCTCGAAGCGCCCGGGCTTGCTGCCGACCGCGCCGGTGAACGCGCCCTTCTCGTAGCCGAAGAGCTCGCTCTCCACGAGCGTCTCGGGGATCGCCGCGCAGTTCACGCGGATGAACGGCTTGTCCTGTCGATCGCTGTTCTTGTGGATCGCGTTGGCGATCAGCTCCTTGCCGGTGCCGCTCTCGCCGGTGATCAGCACGGTGCTCGGCGTCTTCGCGACGCGATCGATCATCGCGTAGACCTCGCGGATCGCGCGGCTCTTGCCGCTGATCTCGTGCTTCTCGCCCTCGGGTCCCACGTCCGCCATGCGGAGCTCGCTCGTGCGCGCGGCCTTCGCGACGATCGCGCGGAACTCGTCGCGATCGAACGGCTTGGTCACGTAGTCGAACGCGCCGAGCTTGAGCGCCTCGACGGCCGTGTCCACGGTGCCGTGCGCGGTGATCAGGATCACCGGGATCTCGGCGCGCTGCGCGACCACGTGCTTGAGCAGCGTGAGGCCATCCACGCGCGGCATCCGCAGATCGCTGATCACGATGTCGACGTGGCCTGCGGCGAGGTGATCGATCGCCTCTTGGCCATCGACCGCCGTCTTGACGTCGTAGCCATCGCGCGCGAGCTGCGCGCCGAGGACGCGACGGAGGTTCACCTCGTCTTCAGCGAGCAGGATCTGTTTGCGCATGCGTCAGCGGGGAGAGACGAGCGGTGCGTGTTCAGGGACCGACGGCGGGGACCGCGTCCGGATCGAGCATGGTGACGGGCATGCGACCCGGGCGCAGGCCGCAGCCGCGCACGACGGTCGCCATCGACGACATCATCACGGTCGACGGCGTGTCGCCGGTGAGGTCCGAGCAGTAGAAGACGTGCGTCGACGGAGGCGCGGCCTGCGACGCGGCGATCTCCGAACGACCGAACGGCGCAGGCACCGCGGCGACCGCCGTGCCGAACGCAGCCGACTCACCCGAGGTCTGGAGGAACAGCGTGCCTCGGCGCATCTCGCTCGTGCCCATCGTGCTGAGCATCGCCTCGCCAGAGATCGTCTGGACCACGCCCGTGCCCGCGCGACCGGTGCCGGCGCCAGGCGCACCGACCGCGAGGTCGTCGCGCCCATCACCGTCGAAGTCACCGGCAGCGATCGAGTGACCGAAGCGGCTCGAGCCGCAGTCGACCGTCACACCACGCGCGGTGGCTTGGCAGCCGAACTGCGCCGTCGCGCGCTCGCTCGACGGCGTGGTGATGCTGCACGTCGCGCCGCCGAAGTCCTCGCCGTCGAAGACGTAGACGGGGCGATCGAGCGGGAGCGCCGCGACGTCCGTCGGCTGCGAGCCGACCGCGAGATCGGGGTACCCGTCGTTGTCGAAGTCGCCGAACGCCAGCGCGTCGCCGAAGCCGACGTCGTCCGTGTTGCCCGCGAGGCAGCCGATCACCTGCGCGCTGACGCTGGCGCCGGTGGCCGCCGTGATCTCCGCGACGACGACGCGACGCGTGTCGGTGCCGAACGTTCCCGCGATGCGGATCACGGGCGTGCTCGTCGAGCGATCCACCGCGAGCGCGACCGTGCTGCCGAAGTTCGCGCCGTCGTCGAGATCGAGGCCCGTGATCGGGATGAGGCCGCGACGCGTGCCGCCCTCGGCCTGGCCCATGCCGAGCCCGGTCTGCTGATCGACGAGGTGACGGAGGCGGAAGATCGCGCCCGTTCCGTCGGTCGCCGGCGCGCCGAAGATGCCCACGCCGAACGGATGATCGATGGGCATGCCCGCCGCCGACGCGCCCCAGCCGAGCTCGCGCTCGAGCGGCAGCATCAGAGACATCTGCGCGCCGATCGACTCGCAGCGCACCTGGATGCGCTCCTGCGTGCTGAACTCACCGGCCGTCACCGCGACGCAGCCCCACCAGTCGGTGCCCATGGTGGTGTGCATGTACGGAAAGCCCGCGCCCGCGCGCCGACCCGAGCCGCAGTTCACGATGGTGCTGCCGGCCTCGCGATCTTCGCCGTGACAGCCACGAAACCCAGGCGGCACCTCGGCGCGCTCGCCGCGATCGAGCTCGAGCGTCGTCTCGAGGCCCGCGGTGTCACCGGGACGGATCTCGTCCCAGATGCGGAACACCGCGTAGTTGCCCGCGGTCTCCGAGCGCACCGACTCGCCGCCTGCGTAGAGGCGCGTGCCGCGCACGAACGAGTCGCGCATCACGGGCACCTCGTAGCCGAAGAGCACCTCGCCGAAGCGAGGACCGCCCTCGCCTTCGACGCGCACGCGGCTGACGGACGCGCCGCCCTCGAGCGCGGTGAAGTCGTCCCACGTGCGGCAGCCGGCCACGCCGATCACGGCGACGCCGATCACACCGACCACCCGCGTCTTCTTGGAAGTGAACGGGCTCATCACATCACCCCCGAGAGCGAGAGACCGAAGCTGTCGCCGTTCGGCGAGACCATCGGCAAGAGCGTCCAGTCGCGCGCGTCGAGCACCGTGCCCTCGGAGGGCGGGAGGTCGTCGTAGAGCGCATAGAAGAGCGAGAGCGCCGCGCAGATGCCCCCGACGCCGTACGCGATGAACTGGCCGATCGACATCCAGTAGCCGACCTCGAGCCGCTCGTCGTCGCCCTGCAGCGTGCCCGCGGTGCGCGCGCGATCGAGCTCGTTGTAGAGGTCGTTCACGTACACCGACATGCCGATGCCGCCAGCGAGGAAGAGGCCTCCGAGGACGCCCGCTGCGATCGCACCGCCGCGGCCCACGGCCGGACGCAGGCGCACGCGGATCGGTCGCAGCTGTCCGCGCGACACCTCCACGGTGCTCTCCCACGCCTTCATGTTGTCGTGCTCGACGCGAAGCACGTGCGTGCCGCCCTCGACCTGGCCCTCCCACGGCACGGCGCCCACCTGCACGCCGTCGACGAGGATGCGCGCGCCGCGGAGGTTGCCGACGACACGCAGTCGTCCATACGTCACGCGCTCGAGCGTGACGTCGAGCCGCACCTCGTCGCCCACGGCGATGTCGAATTCGCGCTCGACGGGCTGGTAGCCCTCGCGCTCGATCCACACGCGGTGGTGACCGATCTGGAGCGGTCCCTCGAACGGCGTCTGTCCGCGCGAGCCCACCTCGCGATCGTCGACCATCACGCCCGCGCCGGGCGGATCCGACACGACGCGCACGTAGCCGAGGAACTCGCCCTGGCTGAGGTTGAGGAAGAGTCGGTTGAGCACGCCCGGCTGCACGTCGAAGTCGCGCTCGAAGCGGTTGTAGTCCGGGTGCTCGATCACGATGTGGTAGGCGCCGTGCTCGAGCGTCTGCGCGAGCGGCGCCGGTCCCGTCGCGACCTGACCGGCCGCGTTCGAGATCGTGACCGTCGCGCCCTCCGGCTCCGTCTCGACGGCCACGAGCGAGAGCAGCTGATCGACGACCTGCGCCGTGGGCGCTTCGGCCACGACGGGTTCTTCCGCGACAGGCGGCGGCTGCTGGCCCGCGGCGATCGCGGCCTCTCGCTCCGCACGTTCGCGCGCGAGGCGCTCGTCGCGCTCCTGCATGCGCGCCCGCAGCGCGGCGATGCGCGCCTCGACCTCGGCGCGCTCCGAGGGGTTCGTCTCGACGCCGACGTAGCGCACGAAGTAGTCGACCGCGTGCGGCAGGTCGCCGCCGGTCTCGTACGCGACGCCCGCGTTGAAGAGGAACGCGGAGAACGGATGGATGCCGTATGCCGCGTCGAACTCCGAAGCGGCCTCCGCGAAGCGACCCTGGAGGAAGTAGGCCTGGCCCTGCTCCATCCGGGTGCGCGCTTGTTCGATCGCCTGCCGCGAGGGTCGAGCGCGCTGCGCTTCCGCGGGGACAGAGACCAGAAAGAGCGACGCGCAGAGCGTCAACCAGCCGAACCAAGCAAGCGATCGCATCGAACCTCCCCAGCGGTCGCTCGGCGCACCGCGTGATCCGCTCGCGTTCAGCCTCGAGCGGACGCGCCGTTGTAGCGCATTCGTTCCCCCGCACACAGCCACCTGCGGACGCGCCCCGAGTTCCTCGAATCCTCCGGCGGTGGTCGGAGAGGGGTGGAGCAGGCCTCGAAACCCTCCGGCGGTGGTCGAAGATGGGATGGTTGGATCTCGAGACCTTCCGGGAGTGGTCGGAGACGGATCGATCCTTTTTCGGAACCGTCCGCCGGAGGTCGGAGATGGCGCCGACGGTTTCAAAACCTTCCGGCAAGGGTCGGAGATGGCGCCGACGGTTTCAAAACCTTCCGGCAAGGGTCGGACCCTCGGGAGTGAAGGTGGGCGACACACGTCGCTTCGCGGTGGCCGGACGTGTGCCACCTCGCGACAAAAAGTGCGGCACGCGCCGTGCTGAGCCATCTGCCCATGAACACCGCGACGCTCACCACCCTCGCTCTCCTGTTTTTCTGTGTTCTCGCGGCGCCGACGGTGGCACACGCCCAGCGCGCCGGTCGGACGCCCGTGGACGCGGCGGCCTACGGGTCGGGCGGGAGCTCGCTGTCGCTGACCTCGCTCGAGCAGCTCGAGACCCCGGCTCGCCCGCCGGGCGTGACGCTGCACCGCACCGGGACGGGGCTCATGGCGTTGGGCACGACGACGCTGGTCGCGGGCGCGGTCGGCGGCTTCGTCGGTCTCGTCATCCCTTTCGGCTGCAACAGCGACTTCTGCGGGATGAGCCCGACGAGCCTCGCGCTCTTCACGACGGGCATGGTCACCGGGAGCCTCGGCCTCGTCTCCTTCTTCATCGGCCTCGCCCTCGACATCCGCGGACGCATCGACCGCGGTCGTCCCCGCCCCATCGCGTTCAGCGCGGACGGCGTCGCGATCACGTTCTGATCCGCGCTCTCGACGTCGACGCACTAATCTCCGCGCGTGGCGAGCATCCTCCTCTCACGCGACGGCGCAGCGCTCGGGACGCACGGCTGCCTCGTCGTCGCATCGACGGAAGGGCCCGAGTCGTTCCGCCCCGCGCGCGTGATGGTCGACGAGATCGCGCGCCTCCGCCGCACGACCCACCGTGACCGGCTCGTGTACGTGTACGTGGCCGGCGAGCGCTCCGGCACGCCCGACGCAGACGCACGCAAGATCGCTTCGGAGGTGGGGCTCCACGTCGACGCGATCTACGGCGTGCACGAGGGCGCAGGGTTTCGCGCGAGCCTGATCCGCGGGATCGTCACCGGCATCGCGATGATCTCGCGACAGCGCGTGCAGCCCGAGATCGCCGACTCCGTGCGCGCGGCGAGCGAGCTGCTCGCGATGCGCGAGCCGACGCTCGGTGGGCCGCGCGAGATCGCGTCCGCCATCGAGGCCGTGCGCGAGGCGGCGCGCGCCACCCTCTGATCAGCCGACGAGGCGGTAGCTCTCGGTGAAGGTGGGCTGGAGCGCGAGCTCCTTCGTCGTGCGGGTCGCGTCGTCGAGGAGCCACGGGAACTTCGTCGCGTGACGACGCGGCACGAGCACGGTCGCCTTCGGCGCGTGCGTGCCGAACACGAGATCCCAGATCGGCGAGCTCACGCCGTGGTTCAGCTTCGCGCTGCCGAAGTGGTGGCTCAGGTGATGACGACGCGCCCAGCGGCCGTACGCGTTGAGCGGCCTCGCCACGTGGATGCGGCGATGGAGCACCTCGTACGAGAGCCAGCCCGTGACCACGCCGAGCGCGAGGCCCGCCGCGATCGGCGCGCTCGTCACGAGCCAGCCGACGAAGAAGATCGCCGCGAGGATCGGCACGGCCAGCGCGAGCTTGTGCGTGAACGGCGAGAAGTGATCGACCTTCGCGTGGTGCTCGAGGTGCTCGCGCGCCACGCGCTGACCGAGCTTGCGCTCGTGGAACGCGAAGCGGTGCAGCACGTACTCGAGGAAGGTCCAGAGGAGGAGGCCCGCCGTGAACGCGAGGCCGAGCGTCAGCGCCGTGGTCATCATGGGCGTCATCATGGGGCCGATGTTGAATCATATTCAACAGACGTCAAGCGCGAAGTTCGTGGGGCGTTTCGGAATGTGTCGAGGCCGAACGCGGAGCGAAGTCGCGGCATCCTCTCGGACGTGACGGGACGGACGAAGATCGTGAGTCAGCTCGCCGTGGGCGCGTGCTTCGTCGTCGCGTGCGCGATGACGCCGCGGGCGCCGGGCCTCTGGGCACGCTCGGTCGAGCACGTCGTCGCGATCGACCACGAGGGCGTCGTGCGCGAGGCGGATGGCCGCGCGCGCGTGACCACGGATCTCGGCTTCGAGGTGCGCGTGTCGCGCGCCTACCTCGTGCAATCGCGCGCGCAGCTCGTCGACTGTCTCGGCGTGGGCGGCGACGTCTGGGACGACTGGCTCGCGCTCGCGCGCGTGGTGGCTCCGTCCATCGCGCACGCGGGTCACAGCGACGTGATCGAACCCTCCACCGTCATCGCGCCGCGCGCGATCGATCTCGTCGGAGGCCCGGATCGCGTGAGCTTCGGCAGCGCGACGTTCGACGAGACCCGCTACTGCCGCTCGCACTTCTTGGTGGCCGGCGTGACCGATCCGATCGCCGACGCGCCGAGCGACGTCGCGCTCGAGGGCCTCACGCTCTACGTGGAGGCCGAGGTCGTCTCACCACCGCGCACGCTGACGATCGCGAGCACGCTCAGCGACGGCGCGATCACCGATCTGCCCGACGCGCTCGTCGGTGACCTCGAGGGCTCGCACGCGCGGCTGACGGTCACGCGCTCGCTCGCGCACGCGTTCGACGGCCTCGAGCTCGACGACGCCACGCTCACCGACGACGCGATCGCGCGCGCGGTGCTCACGCAGATCGATCACGAGGCTGTCGTCACGCTCGAGGTGACCGACGCGAACGAAGACGAGGAGACCCCATGACGCTGGCATCACGCATCGCGCTCACCGCCTGTACGCTCGTCCCGCTCAGCGCCTGCGGCGGCACCACCACCGACGACGCCGGTCTGTCGGGCGGCGACGACGCGTTCGTCGCGCCGGGCACGGACGCGCCCTCGTCGTCCGAGTGCTGGCAGCTCGACACCGTCCCCGACATCACGGGCGCGTCGTGGGGCAACGCGGGCGGCAGCTACGCGGCGCCGACGCTCTCCGCGAGCTGCTCGGACACGCACGTCGAGATCGTCAGCAACGGCATCCCCACGTTCACGTTCGTGCCGATCACGCCGAACGATCTCGCGGCGCAGAGCTACACGTGGCGCATCCCTCGTCATCCGGCGCAGGCCGCGAGCACGACCGACGTGCCGCTGCTCGGCGCTGCGGCCGTGACCGTCACGGGCATGCCGATCTTCGGGCCCACGGAGAACCCGATGGACGGCTACCGCGATCCGTACCTCGACGACACGCTCGCGAACCTGCTCGACGAGTGCAACGGCCACACGGCGCCGCGCGGCGTCTATCACTTCCACGCGCGCCCCGAGTGTCTCGTGGTGAGCCTCGGCGGAGCGCGCGCGGGCCTCGTGATCGGCTACGCGTTCGACGGCTATCCGATCCTCGCGCCGCTCGCGTGCGACGACGCCACGTGCACCACCACGCACGCGCTCGACGCGAGCTGGCGCCTCACGCTGGCCGAGTACACGACGAGCACGCGCGGGCCCGCGTGGGACATCCACGAGTTCGTCGACGGCCTCGGCGACCTCGACGAGTGCAACGGCATGGCGATCACCGACGCGAGCTCTCCGTACGACTACGCGTACTTCGCGACGGACACGTTCCCCTACTTCATGGGCTGCTACCGCGGCACGCCCGAGATCCCGCGCATGTGAGCTGAGGCGGATCCTTGCCGGAGCCCCGGCGGTCACCGATGATGCGCGGGTGCTGCGCTCCATCCGCATCCAGAACTACAAGTGCCTGGAAGACACCGGCGAGGTGAAGCTCGCCCCGGTGACGGTGGTGATCGGCAAGAACGACACCGGGAAGTCGAGCTTCCTCGAGAGTCTCTGGGCGCTCTCGCAAGCAAGCCGTGTCACCGCTTGGAGCTTGGACGAACTGTCCGCGCGCGCGCGCTCGCAGGCCGAGGACGGCACGGGGTGGCTGGCGCGCTGGAACGACGCCGATGGCGAATTGCAATACCACCTCGAGCTTCGACGCGCGGCGACGCGAATGACCCTCGTGAGTGAGATGCTCGTGCGGTTGCCCGGCGGGATCGCGTTCCACCATCGACCCGATGCGAAGACGTCGGTGAACGTACGCGTCGCGAAGATGGACGATCAGCCACTGCTCTCCGCTCAAGCGGCTGCGGGAGATCGCGTCGCAGAGCAGGTGAGCGGATGGTTCGCAGGCGTGTCTCGGCCGTTCGCCCTCACGAGCCGTTCTGCGGACGAGCTCGGATCAGTTCTCGACGAGATCTTGGGCGAAGACAGGCGCGCCTTCGACGCACTCGAGTCGGCGCTCTGCGACGCGTTCCCCAACGTGCACGGTATCTCGCTCCGACGTGTCAAGCCCGCGCCGTCGGCACGCACCCTCATGTTCAAGGTCGCGGAGAACCTCGTCGTGCCGGCAGACCAGGTCTCCGGCGGAGTGCTGGCGTTCACGGCCCTGCTCGCCGAGGTATTCCGCGTCGGCACAGCGACTCACACACTCCTATTGATCGAGGAACCCGAAAATGGAGTTCATCCGAGGCGTTTGGCGCTCTTGGCGGAGCACCTGAAGAAGCTGGGCGAGAAGACGCAGATCATCATCGCGACGCACTCGCCCTATCTGCTCGACTATTTTCCCCCTTCAGCGGTGCGAGTATTCGGGCGAACCCACGAGGGACGCGTGGTGATTCGGGAGCTGGAATCGATTCCGCTCGTGTCCGAGTGGCTCGCCGATGGGCACAGCCTCGGAGAGCTGTGGTTCAACGTAGGCGAAGACAAGATCCTGGGGTTGGACGATGGTCGCGCTGCTGGTCGTGAGTGAAGGGGCGCGCGACGTCGGGCGCGCGACGGGACTTCACGAGGGCGCGGTTCGTGTCCTCGTCCGCAAGGTCGTCGACGCGCGCGAGGGGCGCAGTACCTCGGAGTTCGAGGTGCTCGGCGTGGAAGCGCCGCGTGCTCATCGAAAGGAACGCGGGGACACGCGACGTCTTTCGCTCGCGCTGAGCGAGATGAAGGCCTTCGGGTGTCATTCGGTCGCCTTCGTGATCGACGCGGATGGATATACCGACCGGCTCTCTCGGCTGGAGGACGAGCGGCTGGCCATCGAGCGAGTGGCCGGAGAACAGCCCATCGCTCTCGGCGTGGCCGTGCAGACCGTCGAGGCATGGCTTCTCGCGGACGAGACCGCCCTCAACGGGGCCGTTGCACCCGAGCCGAAGATCGTCACCCAGCCGGACCCCGAGTCGTTGTGGGGCGCCGCCCGAACGCCCGCGCATCCGAAAGCCATCTTCGAGGCCTTCGTCGCAATGGGAGCTCAACCAACGGCGGCCCCCTACGACGCAGTGGCCTCTCGAACCCGGATCGACGTCCTCGAGAAGCGCTGCCCGTCGTTTCGGCGATTCGCGGACGAAGTGCGTCAGCGAGCGCGGTGACGCACGTCAGACGATCTCCGCTCCGGCTGCGCGCATCGCTTCGATCGCGCGCGCGCCGTCGCCTTCGGTGAGATCGACGGCGCGGATGCCGTCGAGGTGCACGCGCACCGGGAAGCCGAGCTCGAGGGCGTCGAGCACGGTGGCCTTCACGCAGTAGTCGGTCGCGAGGCCCACCACGTCGAGCGACGTGACGCCGAGTTGCTGGAGCGTGGCCTGGAGCTCGGTCTTCTTGCGGCGCGCGTTGTCGAAGAAGCCGCTGTAGCTGTCGATGGTGCGGTCGGTGCCCTTGAGCACGATCGACGTGATGCGGTCGCGATCGAGATCGGACGCGAGCTCCGCGCCGCGCGTGCCTTCGACGCAGTGGTCGGGCCACAGCGTCTGCGGAAGGCCCGCGAGCTCGCCTTGCTGGTAGGGCGAGGTGCCCGCGTGCTGCGAGGCGAAGCTGCCGTGATCGGCCGGGTGGAGATCCTGCGTGGCGACGATCGCGGCGAAGTCGCCGGTACCGACGAGCCGGTTCGCGACGGCGATCACCTCGTCACCGCGCGGCACGGCCAGCGCACCGCCGGGGAGGAAGTCGTTCTGGATGTCGATCAACAAGAGTCCTCGCATGGGTCCTCCTCGTTCGTCGCGATCAGATCTCGAACACGAATCCCGAGCGCTCGAGCTTGCGGTAGCGCTTCTCGTCGAAGCGGTAGAGCTCGGCCGCGCGGTGCGACACGCCCTCTTCGCGCGCGCCCGTCGGCTCGATCACGTCGAGCGAGAGCACGCGCTTTCGAAAGTTGCGCTTGTCGAGCGACGCGCCGAGCACGGCCTCGTAGAGGTCCTGCAGCGCGCGAAGCGGAAAGCGCTCGGGCAGGAGCTCGAAGCCGATCGGTCGCGTGCGCAGGCGTGTTCGCAAGCGCTCGCGCGCCACGTCGAGGATCTCGTCGTGGTCGAACGCGAGCGCAGGCAGCTCGGCGAGCGGAAACCAGCGCGCCTCGGCGGCGTCCGAGCCCGCCTTGACGCCCGCGTCGTGGGCACGCGCCTTCGCCGCGGGGCCTCGCACGAGCGCGACGAACGCGACGGAGATCACGCGCTCGCGCGGATCGCGATCCACGCGCGAGAACGTCTCGAGCTCCTCGAGATAGACGCTGGCGAGCCCCGTCTCCTCGCTCAGCTCGCGGCGTGCCGCGTCCTCGAGCGTCTCGTCGACGTGCACGAAGCCACCGGGCAGCGCCCAGCAGCCCTCGAACGGTGCGAGCGCGCGCTTGACGAGCAAGACCGAGAGGCTGCGCGCCTCGAACGCGAGCACGACGCAGTCGACCGTGAGCGCGGGCCTCGGGTGTCGGTACGTGAACTCGCGCGGCGCCTTCGCCTTCACGTTCATCGAGGGGTCTCGCCTTCGCGCGCCAAGGCCGCGCGCAGCTCGCCGAGCTCGCGGGAGAAGCCGCCCGAGAGGATCGGCAGGCGACAGAACGTCTTCGGGTCGAGGCTCTCGTCGTCCAGGTGAAAGCTCGGCGCGTAGCGCTCTCGCTTCCACTGGTTGCGCGCGAACAGCGTGAAGAAGCGCTCCACCCAAAGCGCGAGACGCGACGCGGGCACGTCGGGGCGCTCGAGGCGCAGGATCTCGAAGATCTCGAGCGGCGCGTGTCGATCGCGGACCATCAAGCGCTCGACCCGATCGAGCACGTCGTACGGCATGAGGTCGTCCTCGTCCGTCTGCTTCTTGTCGGCGGGACGCAGCTCGGCCGTGGGCGCCTGCACGTTCACGGCGGAGAGCGCGGGGATGCGCAGCGTCTCGTCGGCGTCCGTCTCGAGCCAGCGCAACCAGCGGCGGAGGTAGTGCTTGTCGATGCCGGCGATCGGGCTGAGGCCACCCGACGTGTCGCCGTCCATCGTCGCGTAGCCGACCGCCGCCTCGGAGCGGTTGCTCGTCGCGAGCAGCAGCTTTCCTTCGACGTTGGCGAGCATCCACACAGACGGACTGCGCACGCGGGCCTGCACGTTCTGGAGCGCGATGTCGTCGGTCTGCCACGCGAGCGGACGCCCGAGCGCACCTTCGGCGAGCGCGACGTAGCCCTTCACGAGCGCGTCGACGTCGACCTCGTGGTGCGTGGCGCCGATCGCCTCGGCGACCGCGCGCGCGGCGTTCTTGGTGACCGAGCCGCTGTTCATCGTCGACTGGTAGACGGTCGTCAGCAGGCGCCCGACGATCGCCTTCTCGTCGGCGGCGCTCGCGAGATCACGCACGTGCGCGAGGCGTCCGCGCACGCCTGGGAGGCCCAGCTCGGCGCTCGACGCGCGCACCATCCACGCGATGAGGCCGCTGATCGCCGCGCTGTCCGCGCCGCCCGAGAGCGAGACGACGAAGCCCTGCGACTTCGACTTGCGGAGGTAGTCGAAGAGGCCGAGCGAGACCGCGCGCGCGAACTCCTCGTGCTTCACGTGAGGCCCGTGCTCCCACTCGGACACGTGGCTCGTCGCGGCTTCGCGTGGCGCTTCGGGCACGTGCACGGGCGCGTACACGAAGAGCTCGCGATCGCGCGGCAGGCGCGGCGTGAACGACGCCGTCGCGGCGCGCCGCGCTCGGATCTCCTCGAGATCGATCGCGGCGTGCACGAGCACGTGCTCGCGGAACGAGAAGCGCACGCCCTCGATCATGCCCCCCTCGCCGAGCGCACGCTCTGCGGGGCGCCTTGCGGCGGGGTCACGCAGTGACCCCTGGAGCAGCGAGGAGGAGGAGTCTTCGACGAGCGACGAGCGGGGGGTTGGTGGGGGGCTCAGCCCCCCGCCCTCGAGCGCCGGAGGCGCGGACAACAGTGATGGAGCCGAGATGAGCGTGTGCCCGTCGTAGATCGCGCGTCCCGACTCGTTGCCGAGCAGGTTCGCGTAGACGTACGCGACGCCGAACGCGCGCGAGCCCTCTGCCACGAGTCGGCGGCGCACCTCGCGCTTGCCGAACGAGAAGTGGCTCGCGCTCGGGTTGAAGATCACGTCGACGGAGTCGAGCGCGAGCGCGGCGCCGGGGCGCTTGGCGACCCACGCGTCTTCGCAGATCTCGAAGCCCATCGTCACGCCGCCGAAGTCCATGCGCAGATCGCCGATCGGCACGTCGCGACCGAGCAGGCGCACCGTGTCGCGCACGCGCGACGGCCACGCGCGGAACCAGCGCGGCTCGTAGTGGATGCCATCGCCCGCGAGCGACTGCTTCGCCACGACGGCCGCGAGCGAGCAGTCGGCGATCACCGCGACGCCGTTGAAGAGCACGCCCGCGTGCAGCACCGGGAGACCCACCGCGACGACCATGCCCTCGGTGTGTGGAAGCAGCGCCTCGAGCGACTCGGCCGCGGTGCTCGCGAGGAACGGCGAGAGAAAGAGGTCCTCGCAGCCGTAGCCGGAGAGCGCCAGCTCGGGCAGGCAGAGCATCGAGACCTTGGCCGCGCGCGCTTCGTCGATCGCAGCGCGCGCGCGGCGGAGGTTTCCATCCCAGTCGAGCGGCGTCTGGTTGAGCGCGGCGGCTCCGAGACGAACGGAGCGAACGCGATCGCTGCTCCCACGCGTACGAGTCTGGGCGGTCATCGAGACGTCTCCTTCTGGCCCGCGGCGCGCACGAGCCGATCGCGTCGATCCCACAGCGCGCGAGGAACCGCCACCCGCGCCCGCGTCCCGCGCTTCTGGGCGTCGAGCGCCAAGAGCTCCGCTGGCAGCGCGGCGATCGCTCGACCGACGGCATCACGCGCCTCGGCGAGAGGCCGCTCCGCGCGTACGCGCCGACCCTGGACGATCGCGGGGGTGAGCAGGCGTCGACCCGCGCCATGCTTCACGGACGCATCGCCGTCGATGGCCGCGCCCGTCGCCGCGTCGACCAGCGGCCCCGACCACGTAGCGTCTTCGTCGATGTCCGAGAGCACGTCGCACGTCGTGCCGTCTGCGTGCGTGAAGCGCTCGACCTCGAGGCGACCGGGCCAGCTGACCTTCGCCGGCTCTTCGCTCTTCTTGATGCGCGGCTGAAACCGCTCGTCGCGATCGCGCACGGCCGTGAGCTTGTAGACGCCGCCGAGCGCGGACTGATCGCCGCCGGTGACGAGGCGCGTGCCCACGCCGAAGACGTCGATCGGCGCGCCGCCCGCGACGAGCGCGGAGATCGCGTGCTCATCGAGATCGTTCGACGCGTAGATCTTCGTGCTCGTGAGGCCCGCGGCGTCGAGCATCGCGCGCGCGTCCTTCGCGAGCACCGACAGATCGCCGGAGTCGAGGCGGATGCCGAGCAGCGGCTTGGGCCCGCGCGTGTCGGTGCTCTGTGCGAGGACGCGCGCCGTCTCGATCGCGTGCGCAACGCCCTCTCGCGTGTCGTACGTGTCCACGAGGAAGACGACGTTGCCCGCGAGCGCGTCCGCGTAGCGCGCGAAGGCCTCGCGCTCGTCGCCGAAGAACTGGACCCACGCGTGCGCGTGCGTGCCTCGCACGGGGATGCCGAAGAGCTTGCCCGCGAGCACGTTGCTCGTGGCCGCGCAGCCGCCGAGGTAGCTCGCGCGCGCCGCCGAGAGCGCGCCGTCTGGTCCTTGGCCGCGACGAAGACCGAACTCGACGATCGGTCGTCCCGCTGCGGCGTGCACGACGCGCGCGGCCTTGGTGGCGACGAGCGTCTGGAAGTTCACGACGTTGAGGAGCAGCGTCTCGGCGAGCTGCGCGTCGAACACAGGGCCCGTGACGCGGAGGAGCGGCTCGTGGGGGAACACGATCTCGCCCTCGGCGACCGCCTCGACGTCGCAGCGGAAGCGGAAGCTCGCGAGGCGCTCGAGGAAGGGCGCGTCGAAGAGCGGCACGCCGTCGGCGCCCGTCAGCGTGGCGAGGTACGCGACATCGCTCGCGTCGAACCCGAGGTCCTCGAGCATCGAGATCGCCTCGTCGACTCCCGCGGCCACCGCGTAGCTGCCCCCGAACGGGGGCTTCCGGAAGAAGAGCGCGAACGACGCGATCTCGTCCGCCGTGCCCGCGCGGTGGTGCGCGTAGGCCATCGTCAGCTGGTAGAGATCGGTGAGGAGGCCGAGCGCTGGGCGCATGCGCGCCGAGAGCTCGTGGGGAGCGTTGGGGACGAACGAGACGCGCGCGGACGTGCTCGGGATCGTGTGGCTCATGACTTGGTGTATAGCCAACACGAAGCTTCGTGTCAACTCAACACCAAGCCCGAAAAGAAGAGTGGACGCGCGGGCGAGACCGGTCACGCTCGCGCCCGTGCGCCCCTTTGCTCCCGAGCTCGAGTCACGTTCTCTCACCATCGTCTGGCAACACGAAGACCTCGTGGCGGTCGACAAGCCTGCCGGTCTGCTGTCGCAAGGCGGTCCCTCGGACGGCGCCCACGGTGCGAACGTCGTGGACCTCGCCCGCGCGCGGTTCGGCAACGACTCGGTCGGCGTGCTGCACCGCCTCGATCGCAACGTCTCCGGCCTCGTGCTCGTGTCGCTCGCGAAGGACGTGGCCGAGGGGATGTCACGCGCGTTCGCGGACGGCAGCGTGGAGCGCAAGTACGAGGCCGTGAGCAAGGTGCCGCGCGCGCTCGACGGAACCGACCGCGTGGTGGACGTGGCGCTGGTGAAGGACGAGCGCACGAACCTCGTTCGCGTGGCGCGCGGCGCCGATCGCGACGCGAAGGACGCGCGCACCCGCATCGCGCTCCGCGAGCGCGTGCAGGCGCCGATGGGCTGGCTCGCGCTGATCGACTGCTGGCCGATCACCGGTCGCTCGCACCAGATCCGCGCACACCTCGCGCACATCGGCATGCCGCTCGTGGGCGATCCGAAGTACGGCGTCGGCGCGCGCAGCGTGTCGCGACC
The DNA here is from genome assembly GCA_964502175.1 of uncultured Sandaracinaceae bacterium. Lineage (GTDB taxonomy): Bacteria > Myxococcota_A > Polyangia > Polyangiales > Sandaracinaceae > JAFLCL01. The sequence goes on along the minus strand of CAZCVE010000018.1, from coordinate 88,401 downwards.
ACTGCTCCACGCGACGTCGCTCTCGTTCGTGCACCCGCGAACGAAGGAGCGCGTCGAGATCACGTCGAGCCCGCCCTGGAAGGTCGACGATCTCCGCGGGCTCGCCGGCACGAGCACCAAGCGCGAGCGCGACTGAGCTGCTCTCGCCCGGCTTCGGGCGACGTCCGGGGACCGAGACGCTGTACGATCGTGCGATGCGTCGCGTCGCGCTCTGGGTCGCGCTCGTGCTCCTCGCCCTCGCGGCGTGCGAGCCCTCGCCCCGCACGCTCACCGTCGACGTGCAGACCGATCTGCTCGCGGAGTACGAGCTCGGCGTGCTCGACGTCGACCTCTTCGTGGGCGCGGTCGGGAGCGGGACCACGGGTGAGATCTCCCGCTCGGTGTTGGTCGAGCCGCAGATCGGCGACGCAGAGTCGTTCCGACGCGGACGGCGCGTCGCGGAGATCACGGGGCTCGCGCCGGGCGCCTACACCGTGCGCGTGATCGCGCGGCGCCCCGCTGCGCCAGGCGCTCCGATCGATGGTGGTGCGTTCCTCGTCGAGCGACGCATCGTGCTCACGCTCGAGGGCGATCGCGTGGTGCGCGTGGTGCTCAACGCACCGTGCGTCGATCGTGAGTGCCCGCGCTCGGGCGACGCGAGCACGCAGACGCAGTGCCTCAACGGCGAGTGCGTCGACCCGTCGTGCGATCCGTCGATCCCCGAGAGCGCGACGAGCTGCTGCGTGGGTTCGGGCTGCATCGAGAGCGCCCTCTGCGAGTCGGACGACGACTGCGACGTGCCGTCGTGCGCGCTCCCGAGCTGCATCGACGGCGCGTGCATCGCGGGCGAGCGACCGGGCGCGTGCGACGCGGGCGAGTACTGCGATCGCAGCGCGGGCACGTGCTTGCCCATCCCCGGCGGTACACCGGACGCGGGACCGACCGACGCAGGACCGGCAGACGCGGGACCCGCAGACGCGCACACGGACGACACCCGCTGCCCGGCGGAGATCTGCGGCAACGGCACCGACGACGACTGCGATGGACGCGCGGACTGCACGGACGCGGACTGCACCGGCACCACGTGCGACGACGGCGACGCGTGCACCCACGGCGACGCGTGCACGGGCGCAGCGATGGGCGCGGCGTGCGTGGGCACCCCGATCACGTGCACGTCGAGCACCTGCATGACGCGCACGTGCAACGGCACGGCGAGCTGCAGCGAGACCCCGCGCGACGGCGCGTGCGAGGACGACGGCAACGTCTGCACGACGGACGTGTGCTCGGGTGGAGCGTGCGCGCACCCGCCGGTCTCGGGCACCGTGATCTGCGCGGACGACGGCAACCCGTGCTCGTTCGACGTGTGCGAGGCCGGCGCGTGCATCCACCCGCGCGGCTTCGATGGCTGGGCGTGCGGCTTCTTCGGGCGCTGCTGCAACAACAGCTGCGTCGACGTGTCGTCGGACCCTTCGAATTGCGGCGTCTGCGGCATCCGTTGCCCACGCGGCTGCAGCGCGGGCTCGTGCGAGTCCGGCTCGAACGCCGAGTGCGTCGCGGCGGGCTACGGAGGCCTCGCGACCTCGTACATGTCGCGCTGCCAGTGTCGCTGCACCGGCAACGAGGCCGATCGACTCACGTGCACGGGACAGTGCGCAGGCGGAGGCACGTGCGATCAGCGCGACGGCCTGAACCCTTGCTACTACCCGTGAGGCCGCCGTCGCCTCCGCTCAGGGGACCGACGCGCACTCGATGAGGTCGTCCTCGCAGAGGCATGCGCAGGGGCGAGGCGCTTCATTCGGATCGGGCGCGCGCTCGATCCCGGAGCACACGAGCGACGGCCCCCACTGACATCCCTCCGCGAGGCACATCGCCTCGCGGTTCGCGTCGTGCCCCGTGCACCCCGACGCCGCGTGCACAGCCTCTCCTCCGCTCGTGCGTCCGCCCGTGCTCTCGCTCGATCCCCCCGAGGAGCGCGTGCCAGACGACGAGCCCTCGCCACCGCCTCCACACGAAGCGAGCACGAAGACAGAAGCGACGAGGAACACCCGCATCCGCCGAGCTTGGCACGGCTCACCAGAAACGACGCGTCGCGACGATCACGACAGCGTCGGCTCTCACGGCGAGAGCTGGAACACGTGCGCCGTTCCCGACGTGTCCTCGGCGTAGTACGCGCTCGCCACCGCGCGTTCGCCGTCAGCGCTCAGGGCCACGGAACGGCCGAACGCGTCGAAGGCCATGGCCGCGGGATCGAACAACGAAGCCTCCGCGTACCAAGTCCCCGACGAGCGCACGAACATGCGTGCGCTGCCGGCGTGCATGCCCGCGGTGGTGTCGTCGAACCGGGCACCGACGAGCGCACGCTCGCCGCGCGCGTCGAGGGACACGGAGCCACCGAAGTACGCATCGATGTCGGGTTCGGGGTGACCGAGCCTGGCGTCCTCGATCCAACCGGAATCTTCACGCCGGAAGGCCCAGACGCTGCCGACGTCGACGAGCGATCCGTCGTCGTGGAGGTCCGCGCCCACGACGACCCAACGTCCATCCCCGCTCATCGCGACCGATCGGCCGAACGACGCGGCTGCCTGACTGCCCGAAGGGATCAGTCGGGCCTCTTCCATCCATCCAGTCGGTCCACGGACGAACACCCGCGCGCTCCCCGCATCGTCTCCGGCCGACGTGTCGTCCCCAGGCACTCCGACGATGGCGCGGTCACCCGCTGCGTCGAGGGCGATCGATGACCCGAACCCATCACCCACCCCCGTCGAGACGAGTGAGCCCTCCGCGATCCACGTACTGCCGATACGCGCGAACACGCGGACCATGCTGGGCCCATCGGCCGCGCGCTCGGCTGCGATGACGGCGCGACAACCGTCTGCGTTGATCGCCACGGCGTGGCCCGCGAAGAAGCTCGTCGCGTCTTCACCCACCAGCGTGGCCTCGCGCGCCCACGTGCTCCCCGAGCGAACGAAGACGTGCCCGCGCCCGCGCTCGGCAGCGTCGCGCGGAACCGACCCGACGATCGCACGCTCGCCGTCGGCGCTCAGCGCGACGGAATACCCCAGTCGCTCGTTCGCCATGCCGTCGGGCGCGAGCAGCACGGTCTCTTCCTCCCAACCGCCATCGCCTGACACGAACACGCGCGCCGTCCCCGCGTTCTCGCCGTGCACGGTGTCGTCGAACGGCGCACCGAGGATCGCGCGCCGCCCATCGCCGCTCATCGCCGCCGACCACCCGAGATAGCGAGGGGCGGGACCGTCCGGCGCAGAGAGCGCGCCTGCCGATCGCCACGCCCTCGGACCTGCATCCGCGACATCGATGCCGGCATCCACCGAGGCGTCGCCGGACTCGAGCGAACATGGACCGCTCCAGGCGTCTCGTCCCGAATCGTCCGAAGCGTCGCGGACGCTCCACGAGTCGACCGGGACGTCAGACGAGGCGGCATCGAACGATCGCACGTTCGGCGCTGGAGCATCGACGCCCGCGTCGGGATCGCTCGCCGCGTCCGTCGCCATCGGAGGCCCGCACGCGAGCGAGGAGGTACTCGCGACGAAGAGCATCCACCGTCCAGCCCGCACCATGACGTGAGCATCGCACGACGTTCGGCGCGCGCGCATGCGCGAGTCGCGTATCCTCGCGGCGTTGGCTGACCAGACGAACATCGACGCGGGCACTTCGCACCCGCTCGTGAGCGTGCCGCCCGAGACCTCGCTCGTGGGACAGACGCTCGGTGGGCGCTACCGCATCACCAAGCGCCTCGCCGAGGGCGGCATGGGCGTCGTGTACGAGGCCGAGGACACCGTGCGCCACCGCGCGGTCGCGGTGAAGTCGCTGCACGCGTACCTCGCGAACGACGAGGAGATCGAGGCGCGCTTTCGTCGCGAGGCGCACGCGATCGCGGCGATCGCGCACCCGAACGTGATCGAGGTCTACGACTCCGGCGCGCTGCCCGATGGTCGTCACTACCTCGTGCTCGAGCTCCTGACGGGACGCGACCTCTCGCGCGCCCTCCGCGACCACGGGCCGATGAGCGTGGGCAGCGTGGCGCGCATCCTCTCGGAGATCGCGGACGGCCTCGCCGTCGCGCACGACAAGGGGATCATCCACCGCGACCTCAAGCCCGAGAACGTGTTCCTCCTCGACGAGACCGTGGGCAAGGAGCGCATCAAGGTCATGGACTTCGGCGTCGCGCGGTACGCGGGCGCGCCCGTCGACGCGCGCACGCGCACCGGCACCACGGTCGGCACGCCGTACTACATGGCGCCCGAGCAGGCGCAGGGCCGCAAGGAGATCGATCTCCGCGCGGACGTGTACGCCCTCGGCGTGATGGGCTTTCGCATGCTCACGGGCCATCACCCGTTCGACGACGACAGCTACCCGATGCTCGTCGTGAAGATCTGCACCGAGCCGCCGCCGTCGATCGCGACGTGGCGCGAGGACGTGCCCGCGGAGCTCGAGCTCTTGCTCGATCGCATGATGAGCAAGGGCGCGGGCGCGAGGCCGGGCACGATGCGCGACGTGCGCGAGTCGCTGCGCACGTTCACGGCGATGGATCACGCGCCGCGACTGACGGACGCGCCGCCGCCCTCGCGCGAGCTGCCCGTGGTGCTCGAGAGCGGCCACGCGGCGCCGGGATCGAGCGAACGAACGCAGCCCGCGGCCCGCATCTCGAGCGGCCACGGACGCACCGATCCGTCGCGCCCGCCGGTGGGGGCGCACATCCACGACGACGACGTCGAAGAGGCCAAGACGATGGCGCTGGGCGGAAACAAGAGCGTGCTCCCGTACGTGGTCGGTGGGCTCGGCATCCTCTGCGCGGGCCTCTTCGCGTGGATGGTCCTCGGGCCCGACGACGAGCAGATCCCCGAGCCCGAGCCCGACGCGCTCGCGCTGCCCGAGCCTCGCCCGCCCACGACGCGCGCGCTCCAGCCCGGTGGCAGCGGGGAAGGCTGGGGCTTCCTCAACCCGCGGCCGCGCGTGATGCCGCAGTGGAACGCGGTCGCGACGGCGGGACCGGGCATCGTCGCGATGGTCGGCGCGAACGGCACCGCCGCGCACCTCGTGCGAGGCCTGCTCCTGACGTGGCGCACGGGCACGGAGCGCACGCTCTACGGCGTCGCGTGGACGAGCGCAGAAGACGCGATCGCGGTCGGCGAAGACGGAACCATCGTGCGCCTCGATCCCTCGGGCGCGAGCGCGATCGACGGAGGCACCCACGCCACGCTGCGCGCCGTGGCGACGGTGTCGGCGACCGAAGAGATCGCCGTCGGTGACGACGGAGCGATCGTGCGCCTGCTCGGCGAACGTGTGCTCTCGGTGCCCGTGGAGGGGAACCCGGACCTGCTCGCGATCGACGCGCGCGACGGCGTCGCCACGGTCGTGGGCGAAGCGGGGACGGTGATCCGGATCACCGACGGCCACTCGTCGCGCCTCGACGCGCCCACGAGCCAGACGCTGCGCGCGGTAGGCGGATGCGATCGCGATCTCTACGTCGCGGGCGACGAGGGCGTGCTCCTGCGACGAGGCGCGAGCGGCTTTCGACCCGTGCGCGTCGAGCCCGCGACGCGCTCGATGTTCACGTCGATCAGCTGCGATCACGGGCGCACCGTGGTGGTGGGCGCCGACGGCGAGGTGCGCCTCGTGTCGGGCCTCCGCAGCGTGAAGCTCGAGACGGGCTTCGACGGAGTGCTCACCGGCGTGTCGGGCGCGGCCGACGAGGCCACGTGGATCGTCGGCACGAGCGGCAGGCTCGCGGTGGTCATCAGCGATCACGTCGAGACGCGCGTGTCGGGGCCCATCGCGTCGCTGAGGGACATCGCAGACATCGGCGGCGCGCTCGTCGCCGTGGGCGACTGGGGCAAGCTCGTGCGCGAGCACGAAGACGGCCTGGTGCTCGATCAGGCGCCCACCGAAGCGGGCCTCGGCTCGGTCTCGCGCATGGGCGAAGGCGCGCTCGTCGCCGTCGGCGACGGCGGCGCGATCGTGCGCATCCGCTTCGACGGCGCGGAGATGCTCACGTCTCCGACAGACACCGCGCTGCGCGGCGTGGTCGCGCGAGAAGGCGCGATCCTCGCGGTGGGCGCCGAGGGCACCGTCGTGCGCGGCAGCCCGACGTCGCTCGTGCCCACGCGCATCGCGAACGTGGGTGATCTCGCGGCGATCGCGGGCGATCCGAGCGACGCCATCGCCGTCGGCAACGAAGGCGCGATCGTGCGCCTCACCTCGAACGGAGCGCGCGTGGTCGACTGCGGTCTCACGCTGGGCCTGCGTGGCGTCGTGCGCGAAGACGCGACCGGTCCGGCGTTCGCCGTGGGTGAAGCCGCGGGCATCGTGCGCATCGAGGCCGATGGCTCGTGCGTCACCGAGCACCACCAAGGCGGCGCCCCGATGCTCAACGGGATCGGTCGCGGGCCCGACGGCCGCATGCTCGCGGTCGGCGACATGGGCACCGCGTTCACGCGCGGCGACGACGGCACGTGGTCTGCGCTCGACCTCGACGTCGGCATGGTGAGCCTGCGCGCGGTGCGCAGCATCGATCGCTGGGTGTTCGTGGTGGGTGCGGGCGGCGTCATCCTGAGGCACATCCGGATCGATGGACGCTGACGTGACGACACGACGACCAGAGAGCGCCGTGCTCACCCTGATCGCGCTCTCGCTCTCCGCGATCGGCTGCGGGAGCACGACGCCAGCGCCGACCAGCGCGCCCGGCACGCCCGAGTCCGATCGCTGCGTGCTCGCGCTGCGCTTCGTGTCCGACGAGGCCGAAGAGCGTGTCGAGGCGGGCAGCGCGAGCGGCACGCCCGTCGCGCCGACGACCGAGCTGTCGCTCGTGCGGATCTGCGATCAGAACGGGCGCATCGTGAGCTCGCTCGGCGCGCAGCGGGGCGTTTGCCAGTACGTGCCCGACACGCCGGCGTCGCTGATCAGCGCGCGCTGCTGGTGGCCCGGACAGGACGGTGTGTCCTTGCGCGTGATGCGCGAGGGTCAGCGCGTGTACGTCGTGGCGCTCGAGGAGAGCGGCCAGGCCGATCCGATCACGCTCGGCGACCTCGAGGTCCCCGCGCGCGCGAGGCTCGAGGTGCTCGCGCCCGGCCACGACCGACCCGAGCGCTGACGCCTCACGCCGACGCGGGATGCAGTCGCAGCCGTGAAGAGGCCCGCGTGAGATGGCGGAAGTCGGCATCGAGCGTGAGGAGCACCGCGTCACGCTCGATCGTGTGCGCGGCGATCAGCGAGTCGAACGAGGCGACCGTCACACCCTTCGCGCGACACTCGTTGCTCACGTCGGCAGCGAGACGATGCGTGCCGCGTGTCGCGAGGAGGACCGGAAATCCTTCGAGCGCGCGCTCGAGCTCCTTGCCCGCCTTGGGGGTTCGCACGCCCGACAGCAGCTCCTGGTAGACGACGCCCGGGACCAGAAGCTCGGCGTCCGAGTCGACGAGACGACGGAACACGTCGACGACCGCGTGCGGCTCTTCGTGCTTCACGCGCCGGAACACCTGCGACAGGACGGAGCTGTCGAGGACGATCATCGCTTGGCGCGCGCGCGCTTCGGATCGAAGTCGTCCGCGAACTCGATCGTGCCGATCAGCTCGAGCGCGCCGAGCCGCTTCCTCCGCGCGATGAACTCGCGCAGGGCCTCGTTGACCGTGGCCTTCTTGGAGCTCAGCCCGCCGACGCGCAGGGCGCGGTCGAGCAGGTCGTCGTCGATCGCGAGGTTCGTCGCCATCCGCGAGTGTTCACACACTCGGATGTGTGAAGCAACGTCGCGAGGCGGCGACGGAATGCGCGCCCCACCTGCTTCGTTGAGGCCCCAACCCCCGGCCCCGATCGGATACCCTCCGCCCATGCGCACACGCGAAGACGTCGAGGCCTACCTCGGCAAGAGCCCCTATCCGTTCCGCGAGCTCGAGGAGAACACCTGGCTCGTGCAGGATCGCGCGGGGGCGAAGGAGAACATCGTGGTGCGCCTCTCGGGCGACATCGTGCTGTTCCGCGTGAACGTGATCGACCTCGCGTCGATCGACGCGACGCGTCGCGAGGAGCTCTACGCGATGCTGCTCGAGCTCAACGCGAGCGACATGCTCCACGGTGCCTATGGCGTGTCGAAGGACGGCGGCGGCAAGGTCCTGCTGACGGCAGCGATGCGCCTCCAAGATCTCGACTACTCGGAGCTCGTGGGCACGCTCGACGACTTCACCGTGGCGATCGCCAAGCACCACGAGGGCATCGCACGATTCAGCACTCGGGCGTCGACGCCGCCTGCGTCCGCCTGATCGACTCGCATCGTCTACAAGACGTTGGCACTTCTTTCTCGGAGGGAACGACGACCATGGGCTTCTTCGGCCGCCTCGCGACGCTCATCAAGAGCAACCTGAACGATCTCATCTCGAAGTCGGAAGACCCCGGGAAGATGCTCAACCAGATCATCCTCGACATGAACGCGCAGTTGGTCGAGGTGAAGAAGCAGGTCGCCGTCGCCATCGCCGATCAGAAGCGCCTCGAGCGACAGTGGCAGGCCGAGAAGGCCGTCACCGACGAGTGGCACAAGAAGGCGATGCTCGCGGTGCGCGCGGGCGACGACGAGCTCGCCAAAGAAGCGCTCATGCGCAAGAAGGAGCACGAGCAGCTCGCGGCCGGCTACGAGGATCAGTTCAAGAAGCAGAGCCAGGCCGTCAACCAGGTGAAGCTCGCGCTCCAGGCGCTGAACAACAAGATCGGCGAGGCCAGGCGCAAGAAGGACCTCCTCATCGCGCGCGAGAACCGCGCGAGGGCGATGGAGGAGATCCAGAAGGCCATGGGCAAGCTCTCCGACACGAGCGCGTTCGATGCGTTCAGCCGGATGGAGCAGAAGATCGAGCAGCGCGAGGCCGAGGTCGAAGCGCAGGGCGAGCTCTCCGAGGAGTACTCGGGCGACATCCTCAAGAACAAGTTCGCGCGCCTCGAGATGACGGCGGGCGCGGACGCGGATCTCGAGGCCCTCAAGCGCGAGATGGGCGTGACGCCTCCGGCGGCGGCGCCGGCTGCGAAGACGCGCGTCGAAGAGACGAAGGCCGAAGAAGAGATGAGCGAGGCGGAGATGGCCGAGCTCGAGGCCGCGCTCGAGGATCTCAAGAAGCGCGAAGAGATGGTCAAAGGCTGAGCCTCGGGTCGGGCGATGTCGCGTGAGTCGATCCGTCCGCCTCCCGGTCGTCAGCGCGACTGGGGGACCTGGCTGCGCGCCGTGCTCGACGCGATGGTCGAGGCCGTGCTCGTCGTGGACGAGGACGGCCGCATCGCGCTGACCAACCGTGCGCTCGACGCGCTCACGTCGGAGGACGTGCGCGGGCGACGCGCGAAGAACGTCATCAAGAACGAGCAGCTCCGCGAGGCGATGCGCGATGCGCGCAAGAAGCGTCGCGCGACCGAGGTGGAGATCGAGGCCTCGGTGCGCGGCCGCGTGCGCATCTTCCACGCGCTCGTGTCGCCGCTCCCGAAGCGCGCGGGCGCGGTCGCCGTGCTCCGCGACGTCACGCCGATCAAGGACGTGGAGCGGATGCGACGAGACTTCGTCGCGAACGCGAGCCACGAGCTGCGCACGCCGCTCACGTCGATCCGCGGCTTCGCCGAGACGCTCGTCGACGGCGCCGTCGCCGACCCCGCCGCGACGCAGCGCTTCCTCGAGGCGATCCTCAGACAGACCAAGCGCCTGCAGCGCCTCGCGGAAGATCTCGCGGTGCTCGCGCGCGCGGAGTCGACCGACGAGCCGCTGCCCGCGAGCGTGTTCGATCTGCGCACGATCGCGAGCCACGTGGCGACGGCGCTCGCGCCTCGCGCCGAGGAGCTCGGCGTGAAGATCCGCGTGAGCGCGCCTCGACGCGCGGTGCGCACGGAGGCCAACGCGGGCGCGGTGGAGCAGGTGCTCACGAACCTGCTCGACAATGCGCTCAAGCACAGCAAGCGCGGAGGCCGCGTGGTGATCGCGGTCCAAGGCGTGGTGAAGGTCGCGCGCGTCGAGGTGCGTGACGGCGGTCGCGGCATCGCAGCGCAGCACCACGCGCGCATCTTCGAGCGCTTCTACCGCGTCGACGCGGGTCGCACGCGCAGCGACGGCGGCGCTGCGGTCGGAGGCACGGGCCTGGGCTTGGCGATCGTGAAGCACCTCGTCGAGCGCATGCAGGGCAGCGTCAGCGTCGAGAGCGCGATCGGAAAGGGCGCGACGTTCCGCGTGGAGCTGCCGCGACCGAAGCGCTGAGCGATCAGGGCGTGGTCGCGGACTGCCACTCTTCGCTGTTGGGGAAGGCTCGCGGGTCGACGTCCATGGAGAAGAGGTAGTCGAAGCGCGCGCCCGTGATCGCGAGGCGCGGGACGTAGAAGCGCACGCGACGTGGGCTCGAGTCGGGGACGATCTCGCCGTGGAAGCCGCGCACCTCGGTGTCGGGCGCGCCGGCGTCGTTGCGCACGCGGACCATGTAGTCCTCGCGCGCGAGCGGAGCGCGATCGAGCGTGGCCTCGAGGAGCACCGCGCCGTCCTCGAGCCCGATGACGCCGCCCGACATGCGCGGTACCGAGTCGATGACGGCGCGCTCGGTCTCGGCCGTCTCGGTCAAGAGCGCGTCGTGCGCAGCGAGCACGGCCTCGTAGTCGCAGCCGATCGAGCCGAACGCGTCGCGGAACAGAGTCTCGCCGACGGCGTTCTGCGGCGCGCCGTCGCGACCGAACGTGCGGAACGTCGCGCCGACCGCGGCGTCGCCGCACGCGCGCGCGATCGCCTCGGCGAACGTCTCGCCGTACGGGTACGCGAGCGTCGTGTCCCAGCGCGCGCGGAAGCCGCCGTCGTCGAAGGTGTCCTCGACGCGGATGCGATGCCGCTCCCACGCGAGCGTCGCGACGATCCGCGAGTAGCGGCGTAGCTCGGCGTCTTCGCGCTGCTCGTCGTCGGTGATCACGCCGCGCAGGCGTCCCTCGCTGAGCGTCTCGAACGCGACCCATTCGGCGCCGCCTTCGATGAGGAAGCGCGTGGTGCCGCCGTGCTCCATCAGGTAGCGGTGAGAGACCTCGGACTGGAGCACGTGCGCGCTCTCGTGCGCGAGGATGTGGAGCAGGCGCCAGTCGGTCTGACCGCTCGCGCCCATGCGGATGCGCGTGCCGGCGGCGATGCCCTCGTGGTGACCGCTCTCTTCGGCGAGATCGACGGTGATGAACGGCAAGCGCTCGGCGCCCACGATCGAACCTGCCGTGCCGAGCACGCGATCGGCGCGGCCGAGGAGGAGCAGCACGGGCTGCTCGAGCCCGCCCGGATACACGAACGCGTAGTGCTCGGAGCGCGCCTCGGACGTTCCGAAGTCGCGCTCGACGACGGGCGGCGGCGCGCTCGGATCGGCGGGGGGCGGACGGTTCGAGTACGTCGACGCGACCCAGAAGATCATCATGCCGAAGCCGCAGCCGAGGACACCGAACACGCCGCCGCCGAAGGTCAGGATCCCGAGGGTCGAGCGGCCCGCGAAGGTCTCGCGGAAGCGATCGATCGGTCCCATCCAGCCGAGGTACGCGACCACGGTCATCACGAACGCGAGCGAGCCGTGGAAGGCGATCGGCCACCACGGGATGACGAGCGTGTCGCCCACGTACTCGAAGCTCACGATCGTCGCGGGGTTGAGCCACGCGAGGCTCGGGACGAGCTCCTGCACGAGGAGGAGCACGAACCACAGCAGCGTGTACGGCAGCACCCCGAACATGCGGAAGATCGAGGCGAAGAGGCCGTGCGCGTAGAGGAACACCGCGACGGTCGCGTGGAGGAGCGCCACGCGACCGACGAGGCCGAGCTGGAATTGGTGGCCGTCGATGCTGTTCGGGTCGAGCACCTGGAGCACGAAGTTCGTGCACTGACCCACGACCGCGCAGCCGGTGAGCACGAGCGCGCCCGCGATCGCCTTGGTGAAGAAGATGCTGCTGCGGCGCACCGGCATCGCGTAGAGGAACTCGATCGTCTTCTCGTCGTGCTCGCGCGGGAACGCGGCGTACGCGACGAAGAACGCGAGGATCCAGAAGATGAACGCGAGGAAGCCGCCCTCGCCGGGCGAGATGCCTGCGACGTGGTCGTACGTGTTCTCGTCGATGCGCTCGGTGATCGGACGCGAGATCAGATCGCCGCTGATCAGCGCGAAGCCGAGGAGGGCGAGCGGCAAGAGCGCCGAGATCTCCTTCCGGAGCAGCGTGAAGAAGGCCCTCATTCGACGACCCTCCGCTCCGCGAGGATGCGCGTGGGTGCCGTGAGACCGCTGCGCGGGTCTTCGACCTCGACGAGGAGGAGGATGCGATCCCCAGCGGAGACGCGACCGGTGAGCTCGATGTGTCGCGAGCGCTCGTTCGGGCCGAGCACGAAGCGATCGCGCCGGAGATCGAACTCTTCGACGACCGTGTCGAACGGAAGGAGCGTCTCGGTCAGCACGCCGACGACGACTCCGTCCGTGTCGGCCCACGGCACCGTCACGTCGACGACGAGCGTGCGGAGCGTGCCCTCGCGCGCGGCGATCGTGAACGTCGCGGTGGGGCGCGGCGACACGCGACCGAGCAACGCGGCGACCTCGGGGCTCGCGCGATCGCGCACGAGATCGGCCTGCCACTCACGGTGGAGCGTGGCCTCGTCGATCTGCGTCGAGGCGAGCAGGCGCGCGGACGGCGGCGAGAACAGCGTGCTCAGCACGGTGCGCGAGTCACGCGGCGACCACTGCGAGAAGAGCGCGCGCGCGAAGCTCGCCGGGCCGGCGCCGTTGGTGAGACGCGAGAGCGTGACCATGCCGGTGGCCGCGAGGCTCTCGGCGACGCGATCGTTCTCTTGCTCGCGCAACGTGTTCCACGCCGCGATGCGCGGCCGGTCGACACCGCGGCCTCCCGTCGGCGTCGCGTGGAGCGTCAGTTGCGCGAGCGCGCGCCGCGCTGCGGGGAGCGTGCAGTCGACCGCGCGCGCGTTGCGATGGGGGCCACAGTGAGCCCACCACAGCGGAAAGCCCGAGCGCGCCCATGCCTGCGGCTCGAAGTGCGCGCGGTTGTTCGATCGATCGTCCAAGAGGCCTCGGACGAGCGCGGCCTCGATGCCTTCGAGATCCGGCGTCGCGCTCGCGCGGAAGTTGGCGCGCACGAGCGCACCATCGCCCGGACGAAGGAACGCGCTCTCGAACGTGCGGCCGTCGAGGCTGCCGCGGAGCACGACGCGCGACTCGGGCAGCGCCGTCCATCCCATCGCAGGCATCAGCGCGAGGAGCGAGGGCTCGAGGCGCGCGAGGAGCGCCTCGGCGTCTTCGCGTGCAGCGGCCGAGCCGTAGCCGATCACCAGCGGCACCGCGCGACCGCGCACCACGAACTCGCCCGTCATCTGGTACGGCGCGGGCTCGGGCTCGGGCTGCAGGCCCGACCACACGATCAGCACGGTGCACGTGGCGATGCCGACCATCGCGCGCTCGCGCGAGCTCATCGGCTTGCTGAGCGTCTCCTGCACGCCGCCCTCGCGCACGAAGCTCAGCGCGATCGTGATCGCGAGGCAGCCCACCGTGATCGCGAGCGACGCGAGGGTCTCGCCCCACGGCACGCCCGCGCGCGAGACGGCGAGGTCTTGTCCGACGAGCGCGAACGGGCCGAAGCGCATGAGCTCGAGCTCGGTCGTGGTCGCGAGGATGATGAGGACGAGGCCGAGCACGAGGTAGAGCGGGACGCGCAGCTTGCCGAGCTGGCCCATCAAGAAAAGGAACGACCACAGCGTGATCGTGAACACCACCGTGCGCGCGCCGAGCGAAGACGCGAAGCCCACGTCGATGGGCTCGCGCAGCGACGCGACCGCGAGGCTCACGACGAGCGACGTGCCCGAGACCCCGAGCAGCATCGCGGCGCCGAGGGACCACTTCACGACGAAGGGCTCGAGGCGCCCCATCGGCAGGCCCTCGAGGAAGCGCTGCGTGCGGCCGTAGAGCTCCGCCACGACGAGACGGTTGCCCACGGCGAACGCGAACGGGAGGAACGCGAAGCGGAGGAAGTTCGCGTGCACCTCCATGTACGAGACCGTCGCGGGCGCGCCGAGGGCGCCGAGCAGGAACATGAGCCACGCGATCGGGAGGCCGAGCGTCGCGACCGCGAGCACGACAGTGTGCTGCCTGAGCTCTTTGACGAGCAGCACCCACAGCCGGGAGATCACGTGCGCCTCACCATCGCGATGAAGGCCTCTTCGAGCGAGACGACGGTGAGCGGCGGGCCCTCGGCGGCGCGGTAGCTCTCGTCGGCCTCGACGGCCTCGAAGCGCGTGGGGTCCGCACACTCGAGCATCATGCGGAGCGTCGCGCCGCGCGCTTCGACGTGCGCGATGCGGATGCCGTGCGCGGCGAGCAGCGGCTGCCAGCGTGCGCGCGATCCATCGAGCGAGTCGTCGACGCCGAGCTCTCGCTCGAAGAGGCGCACGCGATCGCCGAGCGCGATGACGGATCCCTCGAACTTCGCGCGTCCCGCGTCCACCACGCCGACGCGCTGCGCGACGAGCTCGATCTCGTCGATGAGGTGCGTGGAGAAGAAGGTGGTCCGACCCGACGCCTCGGCGCGCACGATGTCGAGGAACTCACGGCGCGCGACGGGATCGAGGCCTGCGGTGGGCTCGTCGAGCAAGAGCAGCGGCGGTCGGTGCGCGAGCGCGAGGGCGAGCGCGAGCTTCACGCGCATGCCGCCCGAGAAGCCGTCGATGCGTCGATCGAGCGGCACGTCGAGCACGCGCACGACGCGCGCCCACTCGCCCTCGTCCCACGTCGGAAAGAACCCGCGCACGAAGCGGCCCATCTGCGCGGCGTTCATCCAGCCGTAGAAGCTCTGCTCCTGCGCGACGTAGCCGATGCGCTGCCGCAGCTTCACGACGTCGCGATCGAAGCGCTCGCCGAAGAGGCGCACCTCGCCCTTCGTCGGGCGCGTGATGCCCATGAGGATGCGGATGGTGGTGGACTTGCCCGCGCCGTTGCGTCCGAGGAAGCCATAGACCTCACCGCTGCCCACGGTGAGATCGAGCCCCGAGAGCGCCACGTGCTTGCCGTAGCTCTTCTCGAGCCCGCGGATGGAGATCACCTCGCTCATGCGCGGCCGAGCATAGGACACGCATCGTCGCGGTGGGTCGACGACCGACGATCTCGGTCGAGAGACCGGGGCAACACCGTCGCCCCCCACCGCGCGAGGAGCCCGTCCCGCGAGGACGGGCCGAGTAGACCTGGCCGTGTCACTCCGCGAGGCTCGTGCATCGGAAGCGGCGTGCGTAGTAGCCGGGCACATCGAGACGGTTGTCGCTCCACACCACGATGACGTCGTCACCTTCGGTCACCGCCTGCACTTCGAACTCGCCTGGAAAGGGTCCGTCGTCTCGGGTGCGAGGCTGGGCTGCGTTCACCATGGCCGTGCTCTCTGGGTCGGTGACCCGCACGATCTCGGAGGCTCGACGCCCCTCGTCGTCGATCGTGTGCAGGAACACGCCTTCCTCCCAGGGAGTGCTCGCGGTGATGCGCCGCGCATACTCCGTGCCTGGAGGCGAGTAGTTCGTGCGCTCGCCATACGCCATCACTGCGTGCCCGGACGCGAGCGGCTCCACGACCACCCACTGGCTCAGATACGGCCCGTTCTGCATGCGTGCCAGTGACCCGGCGGGCGGCCGACAGCGCATCTGGTAGGGCGCGTCTCGCGGCGAGCTGCCGTCTGGCTCGACGAGCCGGAGGTCTTGGCACTCGTTGGTGGAGCTCTCGGGATTCCGAAGTGTGAAGAGGAGAGTGCCACTGCCGAGCGCAACGGCCTGAGGCTGAAACCCGCCAGCGATGCTCCAGGGCACCGTCGTCGTGTCGACTCGATGGGGCGGGGTATCGACCATCCGTAGGTCGGAATCGATGCGGGAGTAGTGGAGGAAGCCTTGCCCGACACTGATGCCGAGGCGAAAGAAGACCCCGAGGCCTCCGTCGCGGAGGGAGACGAGCCGCATGTCGTGGGCCTCAATCGAACCATCGAGGAGGCATGGGTCGGTGCCGCTGAGATCGATCTCGGCCCGAGTGGCATCGAACGCGATGATCCTCGAGAAGTTCGAGTAGGCGTCAGGGCACACTGACGGTATTCCCGTGAGGGCGAAGACGACGCCACCGCCGGCGACGGCGGCAGGCGCTCGTCCGTCGGCCCCGGCCGAGGCGGCAGACGCCCCGATCGAAATCGGGGTGAGGTCTTCGGTGTCGAACTCGCGCGTGACAGGGAGCTCGGTTCCGAGTGACATTCGATCCACCGTGGTGCTGCGCGGCGAGAGCCTGTCGATGCCGACGCTTCGACGGATCGGTGAGACGACGCCGCCCACTGGCGGCCCCCAGACCTGTGCCCACAGGGCCCCATCGTGGGCGGCCCATTCGGGAGTCGCCGATGAGAGCCCGGCGCCCAGCACGAAGTCCTCACTCACCGGCTGGAGCTCTTCATCGAACCACTGGGCGCGGAGCGTCACCAGGCCATCCGGAGACGGCCCGACGACGTACGACACCAGCATGTCCCCATCGATCAGACCCACAGACCACCTTCCAGGCAACCCAAGAGAACCCCGCAAGAACTGGGGCTCATCGACGGGCACGCATTCGTCGCTGATGCGAACGGGCTCGGAGGAACACGCGCAGACCCACGACAGGGCCAGGGCCAGGGCCCGCTTGACGTCGACATGCAGCCCGTGATTCGCTCGACTGCATCGAGGAAGGGACGGTCCCATGCGGCAAGAACTGGGTTCCAGGTCAGCCACGCGGCTCGGACGATGGGGGGGGGGGCATTGGGCTCCTGCTCGTGGTGTCCGCGTGTCGGTCGGCTTCACCGACGGGTGAGCTGCCGCTCCAGCAAGGTCGAGTGTACAACGGAGCCCCGCTTCCGAGCACGGCTGGCACGTTCACCTCGACCGCCGCCGACCTTCTCCCCATTCGAAACTCCATCCGCGCTTCGCTGGCGTTCGGCGGCGACCTCACGCGGACCGGTTTGGAGTGGGACTTCGAGGGCGACACCGAGGACTACGACCCGCTTACCTCCTTGCACACTCGACGCCCGCACGGCCCGTTGGATCCGGTGATCCTCGCCAACTTCGGGACCCTCAGCGCCGAACTAGCCGCGCTCTCGATGGACCCGGGCTTGGGGGCGATTCTCGGTGGGGTCTCGCTGCCCGCGTTGCCGGCCATCCCCTATGTGGACGGCTACGACGCGCAGATCGGGTTCGACGCGTCGTCCTTGGCGTGGGTGACGCCCCCGCCCCCACCGACCGTTCCGCCGGGCCGTCCAGCGGGCGCTGCGTTGCGATTCGCCTTCCCCCTGGAGGTCGAGAACATCGATCTCAACGATGGCCTGGACGTGCTTCTCGACGTCGGACCCTACAACGTGCCGCTGACGATGGATGTGACGGCGACGCCGTGTGGCGATTGCTCGACTCCCGCGGTGGCGTGTCGCGAGACCCCCGGCGTCGTCGCCGCGGGCTATCGGTCCTCGATCGCGAGCGGGCTCGGGTACGGCAGCGACGACACGAACGCAACCTATCCCGACATCGGACTGAACTTCGGTGTCACGCCAGGCCCCGCGATCAACCCTGCGTCGATCTCGGGTGGGACGTCTTTCACCGCGGCGTGCCCGTTCGCGATCGCCGACACGCCGCTCTACATCCTCGATGACATTCTCGGTCTGCGCCCCGAGATCCAGAGGTGGATCAACCCAATCCTCGATCTCGTCCGGGTGGGAGGCGGTCCCTTCCGGTACTGGCTGGGCCTCATCGTCTGCGAGATCCTGACCGACATCATCGACGGCGAGGTTCGCAAGAACCTCGCCCCGACCGCGACGGACGGGGCCCCCCCGCCGATACAGCCGATTCCCATCGGTGTTGCCGCGGCCGTCAACCTCGCAGTGAACCCCCCCGTGTTGAGCACCACGGCGGCCGTCGGAAACCTGCCTGTCGCTGGGCTCCCCATCGACACCGTGGTCGGACGCGCCTCCGTGCAGGTCAATCTCGTCGCCGGACCCATCGTCGGCGGCGTGCCGACCGGCCCGCCGCTGACCGTCAACGGCGCGTACACCGACGCGCTGTTCAACACTGTCGCGTTGGGCGGTTCCGCGGTGGCCACGACCACCGTCAATCTCGTCGCCGTGAACAACGCCTGCAACGCAGGTGTAGGCCTCACGCCCGCCGACTTGCTGGCCGTTTGTGTCGCCTGTGCGCCGCCGAGCGGCGCGTGCGTGCCCACGCCCACCAATCCAGCGCCTGTGTGCGCGGCATTTTGTGCGCCTCCGGGAGCGGCGACAGGGCCTTTTCTCCCGAACGCCGCGCTCCCTGTCCCTCCAGCGACGGTCACCTTCGCACCCGCGCCCAATCTTGCGAACATCCTGGCATCGACACCGCTCATCGCCGAGACGATTCGACGTTGGTTCTCCAACCCGCTTCCGAGAGGCGCGAGGTACTCGGGGGCTGCCGTCGGCGCCACACCGGGGACGGCTACGTTCTCCTACATCGTCGATCCTGACGACGACTGCGTGTCCCAGGAGACCGACATCTGCCCGAACGTGTTCGATCCCGGCCAGCCGCAGGATGGAGATGGCGACGCTTTCGGCGCTCTCTGCGACCTGTGCGCAGGAATTCCCAACGCGACGAACTTGGACACCGACGGTGATCTCGCTGGTGACGAGTGCGACTGCGACATCGACAACGACGGCTGCAACAACGAAGTGGAGGCATTCGCTTGCGCGCCCAGCTCGGACGGGCTCTTCGATCGCTCGCCGCGGGTGCCGGGTTCGGTCGACTTCGACGGCGATGGCGTAGTGGACGACTGCGACAACGACCGCGACGAGGACGGAATCCTCGAAGTTCCCCCGCCCGGAAGCCCGATGGACAACTGCCCGCTCGGCGACGGCGACGACACCTACGAGCCCGGGACGGATGCTGATCAGAACCCCGATCAGACGGACTCTGGCGGTCTGCTCGTTGGCGACATCTGTGACGCGCTTTGTCCGTACCCCGACGCGCCCGCCTGCGATGTGCCCATCGCTGGCGGAGGAGGGGGCGGAGGCGCCGGTGCTGGGTTCGGGCCTGGAATGTCGAGTGGATTCCCAGGAGTGCCTGGTTTCAGCAGGGGGTGCGCGGGTCTGCCAGGGGCAAACTGCGACTTCCTCGCGTTCCTCGATTGCCCCGGCGGCGACTACGACTTGTGCTGGCGTCCGGATCTCTTTGGTTCGCTCACCCTGGTGGGCGAGTTCGGACAAACGCTCGCAGAGATTGATCCTGCTCAGTTCGGCCTGAGCGGCGGACTGACGTCCTCAGTGATGCCTGTTCCGGACCTCGACGGGGATGGGCTGGAGGACGTGCTGGTCGCGGCACCTCGCGCGGAGACCTGCTTCCAAGGCGGCCCGTGCACGGGACAGCTGGGTGCCATCGCAGTCTTCGGATCCGCGAACGGCAGCCTCTTGGCTCGTGTGACGGGCACCGAGGTCAACGGCCGCTTCGGAGCCGCCGTGGCTCGTCTCGGAGACGCCATCGCCGTCGGAGCACCCGACGCGAACGGCGGGGCGGGCTCGGTCCAGGTCTTTCGATTCGACGAGGCGGGCGCGACGACGTTGACACTGACGCTCACCGGCGAGCGCGCTGGCGATCAGTTCGGCTCCCACATCGCTCCTGCGTTCGGCAGCGACACCGCGGCCCCATCGTTCTTGATCGGCGCGCCCGGTGCTCGGTTCGGGTCCGGGCGCATCGTGATCGCCAACGCCTCTCAAGGCATCACCCATCGATTCGACGGCCCGATGCCCTCGGGTCGCATGTCCGCCGCCGTTCTCATCGGTACAAGGTCCGACTTCACCGTGGTGGCCGGCATGCCCGACGCGACGAGCGGACGGGGAGCCATCGCATTCTTCTCGGGCAGGGGCTCGCCGCGGGTCGAGAGGGGAACGCGCGCCCAGAGGCTGGGGGAAGAGGTGGTCGTGCTCGACGGAGTCGAGGTCGCGGCGTCCGCACCGGGCGACGGCTCGATCGTGCGCTTCTCTCGACGTGGCGCGAGGCTTGGCACCATTCGCAGCGGAATGCCGTTCTTCGGCACTGGCCTGTCGTCTCCCGGCGACCTCGACGGCGACGGGTGGGGCGACCTCGTCGTCGCGGTCGGGCTGGACACTGCGGGTGACGAGATGCTCTCCGTTCCGCTCACACGCAGCTCCCCTTGAGCGTCCGGGCTCGCATCGTCGGGGTCACGCTCCTCTGCTTGGGCGTGACCCTCACGTTGAGTCTCGCGATGTGCGTGCGGGAGCCCGACTCGCCTTCGTCGGAGAGACCGGTCGCCACGGAGGCCGATGCGGTGACCGTCGGCGAAGGCGCGCGCTGCGATCACCCCTACGTCCCGACTCGGGTCGGAGAGACGCGAACGTATCGGTGGGAGAGCACGACCGGCGCAGGTCGCATCTCCATGCGCCTCGTGAGCAGCACCGACTCGGAGCGAGGGATCTCTCTGCGATGGCGCGTCGATGGCGATGATGAGCTCGTGCTGGATCGCCATTGTGACGCCGACGGCGCTGAGGAACCCTGGCTCGCGCTCGGCGGCGCGGCTCCCGTCGCCCTCGAGGATCAGTCTTGGCGCCTACCCCGGCGTCTGGAGGCCAATGACCGATACGCAGGGACGTTCACGGCGCGGATCCTGAGCATGGCCGTCCACGTCACGCGTACACACCGTGTTGCGGCGCGTGAGCGCCTCACGGTGTCGGGGCAGCGCTACGACGCGTTTCGAGTCGAGGTGGAAGAGCAGGCACCACACGGGGCCGCCGTTCCGAGCACTCAGTGGATCGCCGAGGGGATCGGCCTCGTCCAGATGTGGCTCGGGCCCGAAGAGTATCGAACCGAGTTCCGACTCGAGTCCTTCGAGCGCGCTGCACCGCCAGGAGGGCCCTGAGCTCGCCCTTCGCGCGCAGCTTCTCGATGGCGCACGGTCGGGATCAGACGAGGACGAGCAGCGCCCGTTCGCGGCGAGGTTCGGGTGATCGAGACTGCGCATCCGTCACGTGGTCGTTGTTTCGGTCGTGTTTCGGACGAGAAAGATCGAGGTCTCGTCGAGGAAGCCCACGTAGGGAGGCCGAGGGATCGATAGAGTCGAGGCGTGCGTGTCTTTCTGCAGCACGTCTCGACCTATCGGTATCCGAGCCCCGCGGTGCTCGGGGTCCACACGATCCGCCTCAAGCCTGCGGCGCACGCGCGTGCTCGTGTGGAGAGCTACGGCCTGACCGTCGGCGGCGGCGCGCACGTCGTGTGGCAGCAGGATCCGGCGGGCAACTTCGTCGCGCACGCGCGCTTCGCGGGGCCGACGGACGCGCTCGAGATCGGCGTCGAGATCGCGATCGATCTCCAGCCGGTCAACCCGTTCGACTTCGTGCTGCATCCGTCGGCCGAGCACCTGCCCATCGCGTACGGACCGCTCGCAGGCGAGCTCAGCCCGTACCTCGCGCTCGATCGCGCGGCGTTCACGCGCGGTCCGCGCTTCGAGGCGCTGCGCGAGGCCACGAGCCCGAGCGGTGACGTGCGCACGATCGACTGGCTCGTGTCGCTCAACCAGAGCGTCGCGAGCCGCGTTCGCTACGTGCTGCGTGAAGAGGCGGGCGTCTTCACGCCCGAGCAGACGCTCTCCGAAGGGCGCGGCAGCTGCCGTGACTCGGCCGTGTTGCTCGCGGCGCTCCTGCGATCGCACGGCCTCGCCGCCCGCTTCGTGAGCGGCTACCTCGTGCAGCTCACCGACGAGGGCATGCTGCCCGACGAGCCGAAGGGCCTCGCGAAGGACGTCGTCGATCTGCACGCGTGGGCCGAGGTGTTCCTGCCGGGCGCGGGATGGCTCGGCCTCGACGCGACGAGCGGCCTCTTCGCGGGAGAAGGGCACATCCCGCTCGCGTGCACCGCGAGCCCCGAGCATGCAGCAGCGATCGAAGGAACGTCCGGCGTGCTCGCGGACGACGTGCAGTTCCACACGCGCGTCACGCGGCTCGGTCACGAGGTGCGGCCCACCGCGCCCTTCACCGAAGAGGCGTGGCGATCGCTCGTCGACGCGGGCGCGCGCACCGACGAAGCGCTCCGTGCGATGGGCGTGGCGCTCACGATCGGCGGCGAGCCCACGTTCAACTCGCGCCTCCACCCCGAGCGGCCCGAGTGGAACGGTGACGCGCT
Source organism: uncultured Sandaracinaceae bacterium (assembly GCA_964502175.1). Taxonomy (GTDB): domain Bacteria; phylum Myxococcota_A; class Polyangia; order Polyangiales; family Sandaracinaceae; genus JAFLCL01. Next base: position 66,257 of record CAZCVE010000018.1, on the reverse strand, counting down.
CGGTCCGACGAAGTGGTCGCAGGGGCTCGCGTTCGCGCGCGCGATCCAGCGTCGGTTGCAGCCGGGCGGCGCGATGCTCTTGCGACAAGGCAAGAGCTATCCCGGCGAGACCTTGCCGCGCTGGGCGCTCGAGCTGATCGCGCGCACGGATGGTCGTGCGATCTGGCGTGATCTGCCGCGCCACCGCACCGATCGCGGTCAGCTCGCGGACGTCGCGCACGACGCGCAGCCCGGCGTCGCGCGCGGACGCGACGACGCCGCGCTCCTGCCGCACGCGGCCACGCTCGCCCACGCGATCGCGGAGCGCCTCGCGCTCTCGGGCTACGTCGCGCCGCTCTTCGAGGATCCGCGCTGGGCCGTCGAGGCCGAGAGCGAGATCGATCGCGAGATCGACGCGCGGCACGCGAAGCTCGACGACGACGAAGAGCGACGTCGACTCGCGCGCTGGCTCGATCGCGGCCTCGCGTCCGAGGCGGGCTTCGTGATCCCGATCGCACCGCGCGGCGCGGGCTGGGAGAGCGAGCGCTGGCAGACGCGACGCGATCGCCTCTACCTCCTGCCCGGCGACGCACCCGCGGGGCTTCGACTTCCCTTGCGATCGTTGGGTGGTGCGGCGTCCGTGACGATCGACGAGCCGACGATCGAGCCGCCGGATCCGCGAGGCCCCGAGGCCGCGCGACGCACCGAAGACGAAGAGCGCGCGCGCCTCTCGCGCCTCGTCGATCGAGGTCACCTCCCCGAGAGCGCACGACCCGCGCGTCGCACGACGCCGTCGATCGACGCGCGCATCCGCACGGCGCTCGTCGTCGAGCCTCGTGGTGGCACGCTGTGCGTGTTCCTGCCGCCGATGCCGAACGCTGCGCGCGCGCTCGCGCTGATCGAGGCGATCGATCACGCGCGCGACGCCGTGCCGCTCGAGGTGTTGCTCGAGGGCTACCCGCCCAAGGGACCCGAGCTCGCGAGCTTCACGCTCACGCCGGATCCCGGTGTGCTCGAGGTGAACCTCCCCCCAGTCGCGAGCTTCGACGCGCACGCGAGCCTGATCGATCGTGTGTTCGACGCCGCGCTCGAGACGGGCCTCCACGCCGAGAAGTACCTGCTCGATGGACGCCAAGCGGGCAGCGGCGGCGGCAACCACATCACGCTCGGCGGCGCGCGCGCGATCGAGAGCCCGTTCGTGCGCGACCCGAAGCTGCTCGCGAGCCTCGTGACGTTCGTGCAGCACCACCCCGCGCTGTCGTACTTGTTCAGCGGCCTCTTCGTCGGACCGACGTCCCAAGCGCCGCGCGTGGACGAGGCGCGCCACGACTCGCTCTACGAGCTCGAGATCGCGCTCGCGCGCGCGTTCGCGTCACGAGGCGACACGCCGCCGTGGCTCGCCGATCTCTTGTTCCGCGATCTGCTCGTCGACGTCACGGGCAACACGCACCGCGCCGAGATCTGCATCGACAAGCTCTTCGACTTCCGGACGCCGCACGGACGCCAAGGCGTGATCGAGCTGCGCGCGTTCGAGATGCCGCCGCACCCGCGCATGATGAGCGCACAGACGGAGCTCGTGCGCACGATCGTCGCGGCCCTCGCGAAGCGCCCCTACGATCAGCCGCTCGTGCGCTGGGGCACGACGCTGCACGATCGCTTCCTCCTGCCGACCTTCTTGTGGCGCGACATGGAGGACGTGCTCGCGTTCCTCTCGCGCGAGTCGCTCGCGCTGCCGAGCGAGGTGTACCGCGCGTTCCTCGAGCTCCGCTGTCCGCTCGCGGGACGCCTCGAGGCCGAGGACGTGACCGTCGAGATCCGCAACACGCTCGAGCCGTGGCCCGTGCTCGGTGAAGAGCCGCAGGGCGGTGGCACGTCGCGCTTCGTCGACAGCTCGGTCGAGCGCGTCGAGGTGCGCGCCGAGGGGCTCGTGCCCGAGCGACACGTCGTGCTGATCAACGGGCACGTGCTCCCGATGCGCGCGACGGGCCGCGCGGGCGAAGGTGTGGCGGGCGTTCGCTTCCGCGCGTGGGCGCCGCCGCGATCGCTCCACGCGCACCTGGGGGTGCACCACCCGCTGCGCATCGACGTGCTCGATCGCTGGTCGTCGCGCTCGCTCGGCGCGTGCGGCTACCACGTGTTCCATCCCGAGGGCCGCGCGTACACGGCGCAGCCGCTCACGCGCTTCGAGGCCATGGCCCGTCGATCACAGCGCTTCACGATCGAGGCGCCGCTGCGCACGCCCGTGATCCCGACGGCGGCGCGCACGCACGACGACACCGCGTGGACGCTCGATCTGCGTCGCTACGCGATCGACCACCCGATGCCAGTGCCGTCGGACCCCGAGTGACACGCATGACGAGACGAGGCTCATGAGCACCCCTACCCCCGCTGCTTCTGTCGCGTTCACCTCGCTGCTGTCGGGCTACACGCCGATGGAGGGCACCTACGACGAGCTCGTGGGCGCAGACGGTGGGATGCACGTGAGCTGTCGCGGGGCGCTCTCGGCGCTCACGGGGAAGAGCCCCGACGAGCTCGCGCGCATGCTGTCGATCGCCGAGCGCGCGCTCTTGCAGCGCGGCGTGACGTTCTCGGTGTACGCAGACTCGCGCGGCACCGAGAAGATCTTCCCCTTCTGTCTGATGCCGCGGCCCGTGCCCGCGACGGACTGGCAGCGCCTCGAGCGCGGGCTCACGCAGCGCCTCCACGCGCTCTCGCTCTTCGTCGACGACGTGTACGGCGCGCAGCGCATCCTCGACGAAGGGATCGTGCCGCGGGAGATGGTGCTCGGCTCGAAGCACTACCTCCGCGAGCTGCGGCACGCGCGACCGCCGGGCACCGTGCGCATCCACGTGAGCGGGATCGATCTGATCCGCGATCCGGAGGGCACGTTCCGCGTGCTCGAGGACAACCTCCGCACGCCGAGCGGCGTGTCGTACGTGCTCGAGAACCGGTCGGTCACCAAGCGCGTGCTCGGCGCGACGATGGAGGGCGCGCGTGTGGCGCGTGTCGACCACTACCCCGCGCGCCTGGCCGAGACGCTGCGCGCGGTCTCGCCCGAGAGCCCCGATCGATCGACCGTCGTGCTGCTCACGCCAGGTCCGCACAACAGCGCGTACTTCGAGCACAGCTTCCTCGCGCGACAGATGGGCATCGAGCTCGTGCAGTCCGTCGATCTCTTCGTCGACGACGATCGCGTGTGGCTCAAGACCACGCTCGGTCCGCGACGCGTGCACGTGATCTACCGACGCACCGACGAGGCCTTCCTCGATCCCGAGGTGTTCCGGAAGGACAGCCTCATCGGCGTGCCCGGCCTGATGCGCGCGTGGACGAAGGGGCACGTCGGCATCGCGAACGCGCCGGGCAACGGCGTCGCTGACGACAAGGCGATCTACGCGTACGTGCCCGACATGATCCGCTTCTACCTGAGCGAGGAGCCGCTGCTCGCGCAGGTGCCGACGTGGATGTGCGCGAGAGACGACGAGCGCGCGTACGTGCTCGAGCACCTCGAGGAGCTCGTGGTGAAGGCCGTCGACGAGGCCGGCGGCTACGGCATGTTGATGGGCCCGCAGTCCACGGCGGCCGAGCGCGAGGAGTTCGCGCGTCGCATCGAGGCCGAGCCGCGGCGCTACGTCGCGCAGCGTCGCGTCGAGCTCTCGAGCTGCCCGACGTGGGATCCGGTGCGTCGCACGCTCGTGCCCAAGCGCGTCGATCTTCGTCCGTATCTCTTGCAGGGGCCCGGGTTGCTCGAAGGCAACAAGGGCATCTGGGTGCTGCCCGGTGGGCTCACGCGCGTCGCGCTCGCGGAGGGCTCGTACGTGGTGAACTCGAGCCAGGGTGGCGGCAGCAAGGACACCTGGGTGCTGCAGTCATGATCTCTCGCGTCGCCGACTGTTGCTTCTGGTTGGGCCGCTACCTCGAGCGTGCGGAGAGCACCGCGCGTCTCTTGCAGGTCACCGCGAGCCTCGCGCTCGATGGCGATCTCACCGCACGTCAGTGCTGGCACCCAGTGATCATCACCGCAGGCGAAGAGGCCGCGTACACGAAGCGCCACGGCGAGGACGCGCTGGCCGATGGAGAGCGTGTGCAGGCGCACCTCGCCCTCGACCCCGAGGTGGGCGTCTCGATCGTCGGCTCGATCGCGGGCGCGAGAGAGAACGCGCGCTCGATCCGCGAGGTGATCTCGCTCGAGGTGTGGGAGAGCCTGAACGAGCTCCACCTCTACCTGCGGAGCGAGGCCGCGGAGATCGCGTGGCGCGAGAACCGCTACGAGCACTACCGGCGGGTGCGCACGGAGGTGCAGCTGGTGCTCGGGCTCTTGCGCGGGACGATGCTGCACGACGCGCCGATGCACTTCGCGTGGCTCGGTGTGTTGCTCGAGCGCACGGGCCAGACCGCCCGCATCCTCGACGTGCACCACCACGCGTTCACGCACGCGGCGCGCACGGTCACCGACACCGATCGCGCGATCGCGGTGTCGCACTGGCTCTCGCTCTTGCGCGCTTGCTACGGGTTCGAGCCCTTCATGAAGATCCACAAGGGCGTCGTGACGGGCGAGGCCGTGGCCGCGTTCCTCGTGTTCGAGTCGAGGTTCCCGCGTGCGGTGCGCTACTGCGTGGTGCGCGCGAGGGAGACGATGATCGGCACGCGACCTCCCGAGGTCCCGCCGCTGCGCGCGCTCGCGCTGCTCGATCGCCTCGACGTCGATCTGGGACGCGCGAAGGAGCAGCCGCTCGATCCCGCGCGCCTCCACGCGTTGCTCACCAACGTGGTCGACACGACGCACGCGATCTCCGCGGCGATCTCGGACGAGCTCTTCGGCGTCGAGCCGATCGCGGCAGAGGAAGCACCCGCGCAGTCGCAGTCGCAGTCACAGGCACAGTCGAGCGGCGGATCGCAGTCGCAGTCCCAGTCGCAGTCGAGCGGTGGATCGCAGTCCCAGTCGCAGTCACAGTCGAGCGGCGGATCCCAGGGCTGAGACAGGTCGACTTCCTCACCGGTGGGTGATCGCGCGGAGTACGCTGCGCGCACGCATGCCGAACCTGCTCGCGATGTCGTTCGAAGGCGCGCTCACCCCGGCGTTCGATCTCCACTGTCTCGCGCCGGGTCGCACGCCACCCGATGGCTGGGGCCTCGCGTGTTACCCGGGCGGTGAGCCGGCCGCGCTGGTGCTCAAGGAGGCGACTCCGTCCGAAGGGAGCCTGCGCGGCGCGCTCGTGTCGACGTGGGATCGTTTGGACTCCGCGATCTTCGTCGTGCACATCCGCACCGCGAAGTGGGGCGCGCTGACCGAGGCGAACACGCAGCCGTTCCAGCGCGCGTGGGGCCGTCGTGACTGGGTGATCGCGCACAGCGGCAGCCTCGAGCACAAGCTCGACCTGAAGAGTCGCTTCGAGCCGGTGGGCTCGACGGACAGCGAGCAGGTGCTCTGTGACCTGCTCGATCGCGCGGCCGCGCGCGACGCGCGATCGCTCGGCGACATCCCCGCCGAAGAGCTCCACGCGTGGCTGCGCGAGCTCAACACGCACGGCGCGCTGACGATCGCGCTCTCGGACGGACGCGATCTCGTCGTGTACGCCGATGCGCGCGAGCGAGGCGGCGTGTTCGTCCGCGAGTTCCTCGCGCCACACGCCGAGCTCGCGTTCGGCGACGAGGATCTCACCGTCGACCTCACGCGACGTGGGATCCGAGGCCGCAAAGGGCTCGTCTTCTCGTCGACGCCGCTCGAGGCCAAGCAGGGAGACGAGGGCGAGTGGCAGAAGCTCGCGCCCGGCCAGCTCGTGATCGCGCGACAGGGCGCCGTGATCGCGTCGCTCTCCGCGCCTGCACCCGAGCCGGCGCCCGCCCCCGAGCCGGTGCTCGAGCCCGCGATGCGCCCGGCGAGCGTGCGACCTCCGCGCCTCACGCACGAGAGCTCACCGGGCGCGATCCCTGCGCCCACGCCGCAAGCGTTCCGCCCTCGCGCGCGGCCCATCGTGTCGACGACGCGCGCCGAGCGTCAGCGCTACGAGATCCACCACCGCACCTCCTACAAGTACGCCGTGGCCGTCGAGCGCAGCGCGCACTTGTTCCGCCTCTTCCCGCGACACGATCGACTGCAACAAGTGCTGAGCGCCGAGGTGACGTGCTCGGTGGGCGCGGAGCAGCACGACTTCGAGGACGTGTTCGGCAACCGCGCGCGGCGCGTGATCATCGAGCACCCGTTCGAGGAGCTCGTGATCGACGCACGCTCGACGGTGGAGCTGCTCGACGTGGAGCCGCTCGACTTCCGGCGCGCGCGGGTGCGCACGACGATCCCGCTCGCGTGGATGCCCTGGCAGCGCCAGGTGCTGCAGCCGTTCTTGTTGCCGTTCGAGCTGGCGGAGAGCGAGCTCGCGGAGCTGCACGACTACGCGATGACGTTCGCCTCACGGAACGACTTCGAGGTGCTCGACACGCTGATCGACCTGAACAGCACGATCTTCAGCGAGTACGAGTACAAGAGCGGCTCGACGACGCTCGCGAGCTCGGCGTTCGACTGCTACTCGAGCCGACAGGGCGTCTGTCAGGACTTCGCGAACCTCTTCATCTGTCTCGCGAGGTTGATCGGCGTCCCCGCACGCTACGTGTGCGGCTATCTCTACACGGGACCGAAGCACCCCAATGCCCGCATGGCAGACGCCTCGCACGCATGGGTGGAGGTCTATCTGCCCGAGGTGGGTTGGAAGGGATTCGACCCCACGAATGGCGTGCTCACGCAGACCGACCACGTGAGAGTGGCAGTGGGCAGGAACTACCGAGACGCGACCCCGACGTCGGGCGTGATCTACGTGGGCGGCGGCGGAGAGACGCTGTCGGTGAGCGTGGGCGTGACCCGAATCGAGTGAACATCACCGCGTCGCGCTTCGCGGACGACGGACACCAGGATCTCGCGAAGCGATTGCGTCATGGGCGAGGCGCTCGAGAACGGCGCGCTCCGACGCGCTACTCCGCTCGAGCCAGCGATCGTGTGAAACGATGATCACGGCACTGTTCGTCACGGCGGCCTCGACGACACCACGGACTGCCAAGCTCACGATGCCCAGATCGAGCATGACCTCCAGGGCAGGTATCCACAGACGTTCCTCCCGACAGAAGGGCGCGAAGCCGCCGACGCCCGGTGTCTCCGTGGGCACACCGGGCCGATGCACGAGCGGCCCGGCCATGGATGCCGAGACAGTCAGCACGCCGAGCGACTCCGTCAGCTCGCGCGCGACATGCGCCGGGCTCTCTGGTCGCGCGCCCGATGCGACGAGCAGCGTCCACGGACTCTCGCCCAGCCGAACGACCACCTCGGCACGCGGCACCCATGGCACGCCGACCGTGTGTGCTGCGGGCACCACGACACGACCGCGAGACCGCGCAGACACGACAACATCGAATGCTGCGCGCACGGCCACCACGTCAGGCGAGAGCACGCCGCGGTTCACATCCGCGAAGTAGGCGTCGACTCCGAACGAGTCCGGCGGTGCGTCGTGCGCCCGACTCCTCGTGTCGACGGAGACTCCGTCGATCCGACCCTCGATCGCGAGCAACAGCTGCCGCAGAAAGCCAGCGACGTAGAAGCTGCGACCGTGGCCGTGCACGGTGAGCAGCTTGAGCGTGCCCCGCGCCTCTCGGGCGAGCAGCTTGCGTGGACGCGGATCGTCGAGACACGCGAGCAGTGCCTCGATCCGTCCGTCGAGCGCTACGCGCCGAAAGACACTCATGAACTCTCCGCGATCCAGCGGGTCCGCACCGCCTCGCAGGATCGCGCGAAACGCATCGAGTGAGGGTCGAGTCGACGAGGCCTCGAGCAGGACCTTCTGCACCGCGGCCGACGATGGAGGCGCGACCTCGAAGATCGCAGTCAGCGTGCGAGCGAGCCCAAAGGTAGCGGCAGACGCCACGACCGTGCGTCCGCCCACACGCTGCTCGACGAGGGTCGGATGAGCCCGAATCGCGCGCTCCGTGGCCGCATCAGCCGCCTCGACTTCGACAGCGGTCGCCGTGTCCGGCTCGAGCGAAGCCAACTGCTGCGCGAGCACCGCCAGCGCGGCGCGGCCCTTCGCGAACGTCTCCTCGGTCGCCTCGCTCCACGCGATGTGTGACGGAGCTTCGTCGCGCGACGCGCCAGCAGCGAGCAGCGCCGATTCGAAGAGAGCGAGGCGACGCTCACGGACGGTTCGGAGCGGTGACTCTCTGCGAAAGCCGCGTCCATCGGGATCGACTCCATCGTCGAGGAGCGCCTGCAGGGCATCCATGTCGTGGGCGTCGATGGCGTGACCGAGCGTGCCAATCGGTGGCGTCCATGTCGCCGCGTTCTTCGTGACCAACAGCTCCAAGGCCACGAGTGAGGTCGTGTCGGGCTTCGCAGCGGAGAGGAGCACCGAGATTGGGCCCTCGGAGCCCCGCTCGTTCAGAAGCGCGAGATCGTAGGCGGTCGCTCCATCGCGATCGCGACGATGCAGCTCCGCCCCGAGCGAGAGGAGCAGCTCGACACCCTCGGGTCGCCGTCGCGGCGCATCCGCGAGGAGGTGGAGCGGCGTTCGCCCGCGCTCCTCCTCGATCGCGTTCGGATCCGCACCGCCTCTCACGAGGTGACGGATCACTGACAGCCAGGCATCCCCCGGAAACATCGTGAGCATCGCGAAATGAAGCGGCGTGCTCCCGTTGACGTCGGGGCGAGGCCGGGCGCCCGCTGCGATCCACGCCTCGATGAGCTGCGGAATCGCGTCGCTCGAGAGGGGCCCTTGTCCCAACGACTGCCTCAACAGTGTTCGCTGCAGGATGAGATGGAGCACCCCTTGCCCGTTGGATCCGAGCGCGTTGGGGTCGGCTCCGAGCGCCAGGAGCTCCGTCGTCATCAGCGCGAGCGCGTGGCTGGGCGCGGCGAGGACGATCTGCATGTACGCGACCCCGAAACTCCGGAGCAGGGCGTTGATGGGGAGCGTGCCTTTTCGGAAGGGCGCCAGCGCGGCATCCGCGTCGCCGCGTTCAGTGGCCTCCATCCAAGCCTCGAAGCGCTTGGTGGGGATGTTCGTTCCGAACCGCTCGCGACGCTCCGCGATCTGATCGTTCAGCTCCACCGGCAGCCTGGGAGCCTCCGCGCGTTGCATCCCGCCGGCGAAGTTCGTCGCGACGGCGAGCAGCTCATCAGGCGGAACGTGCTCGACCGTAACCGTGGCGCGGCCTCTCTCCACGTCGACGATCTCGAGGAGCGGCGCTCGGTACCGCAGCCCGCGGCGCGGTGCCCGCGGCTTGCTCCACCACTCGAACCCGCTCGGGTGCTCCATGGGACGATCCAACCACGGACGTCGTCGTCACCCAAGCCCAAGCTCGTCGTTGGCCCACGCCACCTCCGGAGTTCGTGCCGCTCGTGTCAGAAGCGAAGCATCAGAAGGAGCGTTGTTCATGACGAAGATGTTCGTCGCCGTCGTCGGGTGTGCGCTGGTCGTCTCGGGATGTGCGTCGACGCGTTGGCTCATCGTGCCGGATGCGAGGCTGGCGCCCACGACGAGCGTGCACGTCGTCGTGTCCACCGGAGCAGGTGAGTCGCATGACCTCGGGGCTGGCGAGTGGTCGACGACCGGGGTCGGCATCGCGGTACTGCGCGTTCCCGCGGTGGAGCGCGGCGCGCTGCGCGCCGAGCTGAGCGATGGCTCGAGCATCGACGTCGCGTTCGACGAGGGAGACTACGACGTCGATCGCAACGGCATCCCGGACCGCGACGACGCGCGGTTCGCTGACTCCGGCGACGAGACGCGCGCCGACGGCGAGCGCCGACGGCAGCGCGAGTGGAGCGAGGAGAACCGCCGTCAGCGAGACGACGAGACGTCGGACCGCATGGTCGGCGACGACGACTGAAGATCAAGCTTCGGTCGAGGCACGCCAGGCGTCGCCCAAGATGGCGCGGCCGAACGTCTCGTGCGTGTCTTCGTCGAAGAGCACGAAGCGGATCTCGTCGAGGGCGCGCGGGCGCTCGCGACTGACATCGGCGGCGATGCGGGCGGCGCGGTCGACCGGGAAGCGGAACACGCCGCACGAGATGGCTGGCAGCGCGATCGTCTTCAGGCCCTCCTTCTCTGCGAGATCGAGTGAGGCGCGGAACGCCGACGAGAGGAGCCCGGACGCGTCCGTCATGCCCCATCGAGGACCGACCACGTGGATGACGAAGCGGGCAGCGAGCTGGAAGCCGGGTGTGATGACGGCGCTCCCCGTGGGACAGCGCACGAGAGGCGCGACTTCGGGGAGCTGCCGACAGGCTTCGAGCAGCTTCTTGCCGGCTGCCCGATGAATGGCGCCGTCGACGCCGCCGCCGCCGAGGCAGCGCTCGTTCGCGGCGTTGACGATGGCGTCGACGTCCTGGGTCGTGATGTCGCCTCGGATCACCGTGATGCGCGTCATGGCCACCAGGATGCCCAACCCGTGGAGGCCTGACGACCGCGGCGAGACATGAAGAGGGCGACCGAAGAAAAAGTGATCGGCGGAGGAAACTCGGCGGGACCGGGGACGAGAAGGGGCGCTCAAGAGGAGGTTCCCCATGCAAGCGCTCGTCTCGATCCGCAATCGCCAGGTGTCTGCCCACTGCGAGTCCACGTACATGCTGCTGGCCGCGTACGCGAAAGGTGGCCACATCGAGCTCGATCCGTACGTGAACGTCGGCGCGACCAGCGCGCTGCTGGTCCTGTCCGACCTGATGGAGGCGATGAGGGTCGAGGGCTGGGACGACTGGAGTGCCGAGACGCTCGAGACCGCCTGTGTGATGGGCGGCTGCCGAGAGATGCTGCCGTTCATCGCCCGAACGCTCTTGGCGTTCCGTGAGTGGTTGTTCGCCACGGAGCGTGCGAGCGACAGGCGCCTCGCCGAGCTGCGACGCTTCGTCGGTCAGCTGCCCGACGGCGACACGTGGAGCGGCGAGCCGATCCCGCAGGGGGGTCGGGCGTACCGACGCGCGGCGCGAAGTGAAGCGCGGCGCATGCACCGCAAGCCGAGCTGAGACGCCGAGGGCGGAGCAACGAGAGCACCCCGGGGTTCAATCCCGGGGCAGTGTGAGAGCGCTCGGTGCTTCGCGGCAAGCCCGACGAGCGGGCTTGGTCTCGTGCGAGCTGCCCGCTCGATGGCGGTCAGTGTCAGGTCTTTCGCGTGCGAGCTCTCGCTCGTCGGCCGAGGTGCGGTGATGCGACGCGTGCTTGCTCGTACGCGGCCATCTTGCCGTTCTCGATCGGGTCGACCTCGGTCGCGAGCGCGATGCGTCGCAGGCGGTAGGCCGTCGTGCGCGAGACGCCGAGCGCGTCGCGCAGGAACGCGTTCCACGTGCGGTGACCTCCGAAGACGTAGTACTTCGTGCGCGCGATCTCCTCGAGGATCTGTCCCGCGCGACGCGCGTGTCGCGGCTCGTCGACGATCGCCACGAGGCTCGCGACGAGCAGCACGAACATCCTCTGCATCACCGGCAGATCGCGCCGCGCGCGGGCCAGCAGCGCTTCGGCGACGTCGAGTGCGAGGGGGTTCCGGGGCGGCATTGGGTTCAGGAATAGCTCGGCCAGACTGCGTCATGTCCGAGCCACGACCGTAGAATCTCCCATGTTTATCGACGAATCCAGCACATCGTCCGAGGTCGAGCTTGCGCGCCACGATCCGACGATTGAACCCTCCCTGCGAAGGTCCTTTGCACGGCGCCTCTGCGCTCCCGACCGACGGACGGGGCGTCCACAGGGTTGAACCTCGAGCGACTCGTCGCGCAGACTCGCGTCATGCAGAAACGATGGGGCCGTCCGAAGAGCTGTGTGGTGATCGCAGTTGCAGCGCTGCTCTCGGCCACGGCGTGCGGAGGCTCGCGGAGGGCAACGCGCACATCAGGGACGACGAACGATCGACCCGCGGGAGGAGCCGCTGCCGCATCGTCCACCGGACTGCCTCGGACGCCGAGCCGAGGCGACGTCGTCTCGGCGATGGTGGCTCTGTCCGCAGACATCGACGCGTGTGGAAACGGGCAGCGCCAAGAGCGCCGCGTGAACTTCCTGTTCGATGCCTCTGGCGTCGTGAGCCAGGCGACCGTCGACCCCGATGACGTGTGGGGCAGTGATGTTCCCGCGCCGGAGTGCGTGCCTTCGGGTCCGTCGTACGAGTGTCGACGCGCGCGGCCGCCGACACCGGAGGTCGACGCCTGCGTGGAGGCCATCGCCCGGCGTGCACGTGTCCCACCGTTCGCGAGTCCGACGTTTCGGGTCAGCTTCCCGTTCCGACTCGGCCGCTCGTGAGCGTCAGGGCGTGCGCTCCATCTCGCGTACGTCCTTCAGCACTTGCTCCACGCGGTCGAGGCTCTCGCCTGCGAGCTCCGGCGGAAATCGACGCGTGAGCTTCATGTCGGGCGAGAGCTTCCACGGGCTCTTGGGCATCGCGACCTTCTGCATGACCTTCGCGGGATCGAGCAGCGTGTCCTCGCGGAGGTGCAGCGTGACGCGGTCCTTCGTCGCCTCGCAGCCGAGCACGCGCAGGCGTCGCAGGCCCGGGCGGAGACGCATCGCGCGCACGTAGACCATGGCTGCCGCGGGCGGTGCGCCGAAGCGATCCTCGAGCTCGCGCGCGAGGTCGACGACGTCGTCTTCCGTGTCGGCCTGCGCGAAGCGCTTGTAGAAGGAGAGACGCAAGCCCACGTCCTCGACGTAGTCCTCGGGGATGTAGATCGGCGCCTCGAGCGAGATCTCCGTGTCGACGTCGTGCACGTTCGGGCTGCCGCGCAGCTCGGCGACCGCGTCTTCGAGCATGTGCATGAACATGTCGAAGCCCACGAGCGCCACGTTGCCGCTCTGCTGTCCGCCGAGCACGTCGCCCGCGCCGCGCAGCTCCATGTCGAGCGACGCGACCTGAAAGCCCGCGCCGAGCTCGCTGAAGCGCTCGAGCGCCTCGATGCGCGCGCGCGCGTCCTCCGTGAGCGTCGAGGGCGGCGGCGTGATCAGGTAGCAGTACGCGCGCTCGCGTGATCGACCGACACGACCGCGCAGCTGGTAGAGCTGCGCGAGACCGAAGCTGTCGGCGCGATCGATGAGGATCGTGTTGGCGCGCGGGATGTCGAGGCCGCTCTCGATGATCGCGGTCGCGCAGAGCACGTCGTAGCGGCCCGCGACGAAGTCCGTCATCGACTGCTCGAGCGCGCTCTCGCCCATCTGTCCGTGCACCACCGCGAAGCGCGCGTCGGGCACGAGCGCCTGCAGCTTGGCCGCGCGCTCGTAGAGGCCGTCGATGCGGTTGTAGACGAAGAAGACCTGGCCGCCGCGCGAGAGCTCGCGCTGGATCGCCTCGCGCAACAGGTGATCGTCCCAGCGCGTGACGAACGTGCGCACCGCGCGACGATCCGCGGGGGCCGTCGTGATCAGCGACAGATCACGCAGGCCGCCCACCGCGAGTTGGAGCGTGCGCGGGATGGGCGTGGCCGTGAGCGTGAGCACGTCGACCTCGCCCTTGAGCTTCTTGATGCGCTCCTTGTGCGTGACGCCGAAGCGCTGCTCCTCGTCGACGCAGAGCAAGCCCAGATCCTTGAAGTGGATGTCCTTCGACAGGAGGCGGTGGGTGCCGATGACGATGTCGACCTTGCCCTCTTTCATGCCGGCGAGGATGTCGGGCTCGCGCTTCTTGTCGGTGAAGCGCGAGAGCGTCTCGATGCGCACGGGGTAGGCCTGCATGCGCGCGAGGAAGCTCTGGAAGTGCTGCTGCGCGAGCACCGTGGTCGGGCAGAGCACCGCGACCTGACGGCCTGCGAGCGCGACGCGGAAGGCCGCGCGCATCGCGACCTCCGTCTTTCCGAAGCCGACGTCGCCGCACACGATGCGATCCATCGGGTGCTCGTTCTCGAGATCGGTGAGCACCTCTTCGATCGCGCGCTGCTGATCGACGGTCTCTTCGAACGGGAACGTCGCCTCGAACTCTTGGTACGTGCGATCGGCCGAGACGAGCGGCGGGCGCTTGGTCGCGGCGCGCTGCGCGTAGAGGCGCAGGAGCTCGTCCGCCATCTCCTGCACGTACTTCGCGACCTTCGACTTCGTCTTGCTGAAGGTCTGTCCGCCGAGGCGATCGAGCTTGGGGCTCGCGCTCTCGCCGCCCGCGTACTTCTGGATCTGATGGAGACGCGTGACGGGCAGGAACAGGCGATCGCCGCCCGCGTACTCGACGACGAGCACCTCGACGGACACCGACGCGACGCCCCGCATCTCCTCGAACTTCGTCTGACCGAGGGCCTTCTTCTCGAGGCCGAGGTAGCGGCCGATGCCGTGCTCCGTGTGCACGACGAAGTCGCCGACCGCGAGCTGGCGCAGGTCTTCGAGGAAGGCCTCGGCGCCCTTGCCTGCCTTGCGCTTCTTCTCCTTCTTCCTGTGTGCGCGCGTGCCGAAGATCTCTTCTTCGGTGACGAGCGCGAGCGCGGCCTGCACGAGCACGAAGCCGCTCGCGACGGAGCCGATCACGATCTCGATCGCGCGCGGCGGACGCGTCTCGAGGCTCGCAGGAGAGAACGGTGCGGGCTTGCCCGCGACCTTCAGCTCGTAGCCGCGGAGCAGCGTGCCGAGGCGCTCGGCCTGCGTGCGCGTGCGCGCGGCGATCACCACGCGGAAGCCCGCGTCGAGCCACTCACGGAGGCGCTCGGCGAGCGGCGTGAGCGCGTCGTCCTTGCCCTTGCCCGCGCGCTGCGCGCCCAGCGTCGCGACGAGGAGCGCGTGATCCTCGGCGCCCAGCGAGAGCACACGATCGGGATCGACCGAATCGAGCTGAGCGAATGCGCTCTCGGTCTCGTCGCCCGCGCCCGCCACCGCGAGCCGATGCACGAGCGCGACCTGCCCCGCGAGCACGCGGGTCACGACCTCGGACGCGTCCGCGTAGAGCTGCGGGATCGGGAAGCACGCGCCCTTCTGCGCGGCCTTCGCAGCGTGGTCTGCCTCGGCGCTCGCGAGCTCTTCCTCGATGCTCGAGCCGACCGCGGTGGGATCGAGGATCGCGACGCGATGGCCCGCAGGCAGGTAGTCCGCGAGCGTCTCGAGGCCCTCGTAGAACGCAGGCAAGAGGCCCTCGATGCCGAGCACCATGCGACCGGACTCGAGGTCTTCGATCAGCTGCTTGGCAGCGCGCGTCGGGATCTCGAGCTCGTCGCAGAGGTCGCGGATCTTGGTGCGCGCGAGCGCGATCTCCGACAGGCCCAACAAGGCCTCGCGCACCGGGTGGAACGCGATCTCTCTGTTGGCCCGCGCGATGGGCAGCCCATCGCGCTCGAAGGTACTCGAACCTCTGCGCTGCGCTCCGAGGTCCTCCGTAGTGCTGATCGTCTTCTGATCCTCGGGATCGAAGTGCTTGATCGACATCACGAGGTAGTCGTCGAGCTCGATGCGCACCGGGTGCCGCGCGTTGGGCGGGTAGATGTCGATGAGCGAACCGCGCACCGAGAACGTGCCCGGATCCTCGACCATCGGGACGCGCAGGTAGCCGCCCTCGGCGAGCGTGCGCACGAGCTTGTCGCGATCGACGTCTTCTTCTGCGCGCACGACCATCGAGCGACGCACGAGCGCGTCCTTGGGCGGCACACGACGCACGAGCGCGGGCGCGGGCACGACGACGAAGTCGAGCGGGAGGCCGTGCGCGAGGTGGAACAGCGTCGAGAGGCGCTCCATCGCGGCGCGTCGATCGGGCGCGACGTCGGCGTAGGGAGAGACGTCCGGCGAGGGGAAGACGAGGATGCGGCGCTCGTCGTTCGCGGTGTCGGCGTCGTCCGCGTCGTCGGCGCGGCCCGTGAAGAACGCGAGGTCGTTGGCGAGCGATCGCGCCGCGTCGAGATCGGGCACGACGACGACGAACGGCTCGCGGCTCGCCTTGCGCGCGGACACGAGGAGAAGCGCTGCGGCGGCGGCGGGGAGGCCCGTCAGATCGACGCGGCGATCCGAGGCGATGCGCGCGACCGCCTCGGGCAGCGTGACGTTCGAGCGCTCGAGCGCGCCGAGCAACGCCGTGCCGCGCACGTTCTCTTCGGCTTCGCGCGCGAGCGGATCGTCCTTGTCGTCGATCTCGTCGGTGTCGGTCTCGTGATCGTCGGGGGCCATGGGAGGGCGCGGTTCCTAGCGCCCGCGACCGCGGGTCTCAACGCCAAAGCAGGGAGGTTCGCTTCCGTGGACAGTAGCGCTAGGGCACGTCGGAGTGGCTCGTGTCCCCACACTGCCCACTGGCTGAAGCCAGGGGCAGTAGTGCATCGCTCTGCGATGCAAGCCCTTCGGGCTCTGCGACTTGGTGCGGCCAGCGCGGCGAGCGAGCTTGTCTCTCTGTTCAGCGCTCCAGGAGCACGGTGTGAGACAGACGGTATCCGTCGGGGACGCGCTCGATCGACTCACCGAAGAGCTCGCGGCGCAGCGACCAGATCGCGGTCTGTACGCGCTTCTTGCGTGACGCCTCGCCGATGCGTGTGTCCGGCCACGCGTGCGCGAAGATCGTGTCGCTCGTCACGGAGGCATCGCGCGTGTGCGCGTCGACCAAGCACTCGACGACGCGGAAGAGCGTGAGGCGCTCCGCGAGAGGCAGCCGTGTGTCTCCGAGGCGCACGGTCTTGGTCCTCGCGTCGCAGCGCAGCGCGATCGATCGCACGTCGGGCCTCGACTCGGCCCAGCGCAGCGCCGACTCGCGAACCGCCGCGATCTGCGCGCGCCAGGCGAGGTCGCGCACGCGCGTCGGGGCGTTGCCGGGAGCGTCGAGGAACGCGAGCTCGAGGGCGGCCTCGCTCGCCGCGGCGGCGCGCGAACGCGAGCGCTCCTCTTCGTCGTCGGCGCGCGCGGTCTCGCCTGCCGCGCGCAACGCGAGCACGAGGCGTGAGGTCGTGTAGAGCGCGCCCGTGTGATCGCCCATCGCCTCGAGATCGTCCCGCGTGCGCGCGAAGAGCTCGATCGCCGCGCGCGGGTCGTTCGTCATCGTCACCTCCGCGACGAAGCGACGCGCGAGCGCGATCAAGCGTGGTGACGGTCGTGACGCGCCTCGCGACGCGGCCTCTCGCGCGAGGCGCGCGGTGCGCTCGTGGTCGCCGTCGAGGAACGCCTGGAACGTGTGTTGGACGAGCAGATCCTCCTCGGCGTCGAGGCACGCCTCGCGCTCTGGCTCGGTCTTCGGGCTCGCCTCGGCGAGCGTGCGTCCGGCGTGCTCGAGGCAGCGCGACGCGAGCGACGCGTCACGCGCCCACAGCGCGATGTGACCAAGGAGGATCGCGCGCGTCGCGACGAGCGAGGGGCGCGTCGTGCGAGGGAACTTGGCCAGCGCCGTGCGCGCGTCCTCGTGCAGACCTCGGCCGATGTCGGCGCGCGCGGACGCGATCGTGAGGCGCGCGCGGAGCAGCGGCGTACAGCGCGCGGCGACGCGACGCGCTCGCTCCCAGATCGGCATCGTGAGCGACGGATCGAGCGCGCCCACGAGCCACGGCTCGAGCGCGAGCACCGCACGGGCCGCGATCGACGGATCGCGCGAGCGCGTGAGCGCGACGAGCTCGGGCACGAGCGGCGCGAGGCGAGCGTGCGTGCCGATCGGATCACGACGACGCGTCGGGAGGAGCGGCTCGGCGAGCGCGAGCGCGTCCTTCGTCTTCGGCTTCGATCGCGACACGCGGGCGAGCTTCTACCATCGCGTGCAGTCGGGCCTCGTCGCTCGCCTCATTTGAGCGTCGTTTGAGCAGACGGACGCGGCGCGCCCGCCACGCTGGGCGGCATGCGAGCCCACACGAATTCTTCGATGCCCAGCCTCGGTCTCGTGCTCCTCGGCCTCGTCGCCGCCAGCTGCACGGAGCCCTCTCCTTCGATGTCCGACGGAGGTGTGCCCGACGCGCCGAGCGTCGGCGACGCGCCCGTCGTCGATGCGCCGCCCTTGCCTGCGCTCGCGTGGGGGCCGTGCCCCACGCGCTTCCGCGACGAGTGCGCGACGATCGCGATGCCGCTCGATCACGACGACCCCGAGAGCGAGAGGATCGACGTGATGATCTCGCGCCGCGGCAGCGGCACACGACAGCTGTGGCTCTTGCAGGGCGGGCCGGGTGGATCGGCGGAGGCCTTCTTCGGCCTGCACGACTTCCTCACGATGGCGATCGATCCCGAGCTCGAGGTCTACACGATCGAGCACCGCGGCGTGGGCGACTCCACGCGCCTCGGATGCCCCACGGCAGAAGGCAGGACGAGCCCCGGCGCGTACCAGATCACGCGCGAGGAGTGGCCGTCGTGTCAGGCGGAGGTCGAGGCCGAGTGGGGCGAGCGGCTGCGCTTCTTCGACGTGTCGCAGGCCGCGCACGACCTCGCGCTCGCGATCGAGCTCACGCGTCGCGAGGACGTGCCGGTGTTCGTGTACGGCGGCTCGTACGGCACGTACTGGGCGAACCGCTTCGGTGTGCTCCATCCCGATCACGCAGACGGTCTGATCCTCGATGCGCCCGTCGCTCCGGGTGCCGATCTGCACCTCTGGGATCTCGCGTTCGAGCCGATCGGTCGGCGCGTGTTCTCGGAGCTCTGCAGGAACGCGCCGCGCTGTCGTGAGCACCTCGGGGGCGATCCTGCTGCGTTCCTCGAGCGCGTGACGACCGCGCTCCAGGGAGGTCAGTGCGGATCGCTCGGCGTGGACTGGGAGACGTGGCGCGCGGTCTTCAGCGTGTTCTTGATGGACTACAACCTGCGCAACTGGCTGCCCGCGCTGATCTACCGGCTCGATCGCTGCAGCACCGAGGATCAGGCCGCGATCGCGATGCTGTTCGGTCAGCTGTTCGGCGGCGGCGCGGGCCTTCCCCGCATGTCGCGCGTCACGCAGGCGCACATCTGCCTCGCGGAGTTCTGGCCCGCGGGTCAGGTCGACGAGTCGCCGCTCGAGGTCGCGCGCGCAGAGAACACCTTCTTCCAGGACGGCATCGCGCACGTGTACGCCGCGCAGCCGACGTGGCCTCGCTACGTTCCGGGCCCGATCCGCGACGAGTACGCGCCGCCCTCGGTGCCGATGCTCGTGCTCGCGGGTGCGCTCGATCCGGCCGCGCCTCCGGCGGAGGTCGGCTACGGCTACCGCGATCACCTCACGGGACGTGCGCAGACGTTCGTGGAGATCCCCTACGGCGCGCACACGGTGCTCACGACGGGCTCGGTCGGTGACGGGATGCCGAGCTGTCCCGTGCAGCTCGTGCGCGCGTTCTTCGACGATCCGGAGGGGCCGCTGCCCGTCGAGTGCGCGGACGACGTGCTGCACCCGAGCTTCGATGCGCCGACGGTGCTCCTCGATCGCTACTGGGGCACCGCGGATCTCTACGACTGACCCGGCGCGAGCGGCCCGACGGTTCGGGCGGGCCCTTCGTCGGGAACCTGCGCCTCGGGCCGCGGTCGGATCCTCGCGCGACGAGGACGGGTGCAGCGCTCGGCGCGCGAAAGGTGATAGATGAGAGCCGTGTCCGACGAAGACGAGGTCCCGCCGGGGGAAGCGCCCAAGGAAGAGCCGAGCGCCCAGCGCCTGCGCGCCGCCAGGCCCGATCCCGACGAGCTCGACGGGCGTCCCGACTACATGCCGAAGATCCCCTGGCGCTGGGCCGCGCTGGGGGTGCTCGTGCTGGCGGGCGTGTACTTCGGCTACCAGTACCGCGAGGGCGAGCGCGCCGAGGCGATGCGCGCGCAGGTGCTCGCGACGCACGAAGAGCACCTCGCGCCGATCGTCGAGCGCTACCGCACGTTCCGTGAGCGCATCGAGGACTGGACGATGGAAGCGGCGAGCGCCGGTGAGCCCGAGCGCTGGGCCGATCCGCGCCTCCGCATCAGCGGCCTGCATGGCGGTGAGGGCCTCTACCTCCGCGTTCGCGCAGAAGACGCGACGAGCCGCGAGGGCATCGAGCGAGGCGCCTCGCAGATGACCGAAGACGCCATCACGCGCTGCCTCGGCATCGCGCCGAGCTCGGCGCGCGGCCTGTTCGAGAACGGCGCGTTCCTCATGCCCGAGTGGCTCGACGGAGTGCGCGAGGAGCCCGACTTCCTGCGCCTTCGCGTGCTCGACGAGGCCCTCGCGCGAAACATCGAGGTCGACGTCCCGATCCTCTCGAACCTCCTTCGCTCGGAGTACTTCCTCCTCGTCGTCCAGCAGGGCGAGAACCGTCGCGACGCGCCCGTGGACGTGTACCTCTGGGATCTCGGTGAGAACCGCCAGCTCCTCCGCACGCGCATCCAAGCGCGCGGTGTGCTCATCCCCGTGCGCATCGATCGCATGCTGCCGGGCGTGCAGGTACAGGCCGCGCCGGGCGTGCCGGCGATGACGTCGGGCGGCGCGCACGACTGCTCGATCGCGGCGCAGGTGAAGGCGATCACGGGCGACAGCGTCGTCGAGATCGGCGCGGGCGCGATCGATGCGCTCGAAGACGCTGCAGCCACGACGACCACGGACGCAGGGGCCGCGGAGGGAGCCGACGCGGGGCCCGCCGCCGAAGGAGAGGCCGCCGCGCCGACCCAGCCGACCGCGACCCAGCCGACCGCGACCCAGCCGACCCCGACCCAGCCGACCCCGACCGAGCCGAGCCCGAGCGCGCCGGCTCCGGACGAGCCCGCTGCGCCCGCCCCTACCGCGCCTACCGCTCCGTAGCGCCTACCGCCGCGTGGCGTTGCGTCGCAGGATGCGGGCTCCATGAGACAGAACTCGCTCGGCATCATCATCACGATCGTGAGCCTCGCGCTCACCAGCCTCTGCTGCATCGGCGGCTTCGGCATCGTCGGCCTCAGCACCTACCTGCGCACGACCAGCGCGCCAGAGCCGATCTACCCCGAGCCGCGCTACGCACCGGAGCCTCCGCCTCCGCCGCCGCGGCCCATCGCGGGCTCGACGCCCTCCGCCGCTGCGGCGACGGGGACGCTCGCGATCACGGCCGACAACGCGATGCGCGGGCCGGAGGCAGCGCCCGTCACGATCCACATCGCGAGCGACTTCCAGTGCCCGTTCTGCGCGCGGGTCGAGCCGACGCTCGCGCAGCTCGACGCCGCCAACCCCGGGCAGATCCGATGGGTCTGGCACGACTATCCGCTCCCGTTCCATCAGAACGCGATGCCCGCCGCAGAGGCCGCGCGCGAGGTGCGCCGTCAGCTCGGCGACACGGCGTTCTGGAGCTTCCACGACATGCTGTTCGAGAACAGCCGATCGCTCGACATCGCCACGATCGAGCGTCTCGCGGGAACGCTGCCTGGCATGGACGTCACGGTGCTGCACGACGCGCTCGTCACGCACCGACACGAGGCGGCGATCCGCGCGGACATGGCCGCGGTGGACGCGGCGACTCCGTCGGGCTCCGTGGGCACGCCCTGCTTCCTGATCAACGGCACGTGGCTCCGAGGCGCACAGCCGCTCGCCTCGTTCCAGACCGCGGTCGACCAAGCCCGCGGGCGCTGATCTCGGGCCGCGAGAAAAAGTTCGTCGACCCACGCAACTCGCGCGACGAGCCACCGACAAGGGCGCCCAACGGAGGTCGTCATGTCGGAATCACTCGCTCGCTCGGAAACTCGCTCCTCTCTCCTTCCCCCTCAGAACACCGTCGTCGCGCGCTACGCGACCCTGCGCGCGCTCGGCACCGGCGGCATGGCCGAGACGTTCGTCGCCCGCTCGGTCGACGACGCGCGGCCTGCGCTCGTGTGCCTCAAGCGCCTGCGCAAGCCGCTCGCGAGCGATCCGATCCAGCGCGCGCACTTCGCGGACGAGGCGCGCGTGCTCTCGCGCTTGTGCCACCCGAACGTGCTGTGCGTGCTCGATGGCGGCGTCGATCTCGAGGGCCCGTTCCTCGTCACCGAGCTCGTCGATGGGCTGGATCTGCGTCGCCTGCTCTCGTGGCTCACGGAGCTCGGCGAGCCGATGCCCGAGCCGATCGCCCTCCGCATCGCGCACGACGTGGCCGAGGCGCTCGCGCATGCCCACGCGCACGGCGTGGTGCACCGCGACGTGACCCCAGCGAACGTGCTGCTCGGCCGTGATGGCCGCGTGGTGCTCATCGACTTCGGCATCGCGCGCAGCGACGCGCAGACGCAGCGCACGCGCACGGGCCTCGTGAAGGGCAAGGCCGCGTACATGGCGCCCGAGCAGGCGCTCGGTGCGAGCCTCGACGCGCGCACCGATCTGTTCGCGCTCGGCGTGATGCTCTTCGAGATGCTCGCAGGCGCGCGTCCTCACGACGGCGCGAGCGACGTGGAGACCGTGACGAACGCGCTCCGCGGCAAGCGTCGCCCGCTCTCGCGACCGCTGGCGACGCAGGGGCTCGAGCACCTGCTCGAGTCGCTCCTCCACCCGCAGATCGCGCACCGTCCACACGACGCAGGGTTCGTGGCGCGCGCGCTCGCGGGCACGACGATGGCCGACGTCGGCGAGCTCGGCGCGTGGGTGCGCACCGCGTGCGAGACGGCGGGACCGACGGAGAGCTCGCCGCGCGAGGGCGGGACGCGCCGCAACGGACGCGCGCGAGGGCCCGAGACGATGACCACGCCCGAGCACCAGATCCACACGTGCGAGGTGCCTCGCGATGCGCTCGACGGATGGGAGAGCGCGGCGCTCTCGGCCACGGAGAGCATCGAGGTGGACGTGCAAGAGCACGCCACGCCGCGGGTCGGTGACTGGCGCTCGGAGAGCGATCCGCCGACGACCCTCGACGAAGCTGCGCACCTCGGCGAAGAGACGATCGTGACGCCGCGCTTCGAGGCGCCCGACGTCTCGTCGAAGATCTCGACGCGAACGGGGCCGGCGTTCGGAACGTCGTCGAGCGTGAGCGCGGAGCACGCGCACTCGAGTGTGTTGCGTTCGAGCGTCGCGCCCGCGCGAGTCCGGCCGCGTCGGATGGCGATGTTCCTCCGCACGAGCGCGATCCTCGTCGGAGGCCTCCTCGCGGGGGCGTTCACCGGAGGCACGGTCGCGCTCCTCCTCCGCTGCGTGCTGTGACTTCCCGCGCCTCCGGCGCTCGCTGCGGGGGCCCGTTTGCACGTCGATTGCGGTCTCACGCGGCTTCGATCCACGATGGCTGATGGCCTCGCTTCGCACGACCTCTCTGCGTGTCCGCCGATCGTGGATCGCCGCGCTTCCTCTCGTTCTCGGTGCGTGCGCCTCGGGTGGCGGCGGAGACACGGGGCAGCGGACGGACGCGTTCGTGGATCCGCGCGTCGACGCGCCGATCGTGGAAGGCGACACCGGCCTGCCGCCCGACGACGCGCCACGTCCCATC
The DNA here is from genome assembly GCA_964502175.1 of uncultured Sandaracinaceae bacterium. Classification (GTDB taxonomy): domain Bacteria; phylum Myxococcota_A; class Polyangia; order Polyangiales; family Sandaracinaceae; genus JAFLCL01. The sequence continues at coordinate 43,075 of CAZCVE010000018.1, read as the reverse complement.
GACGGAGGCTCGGACAGCGGGCCGCTCTGCACGGACGCCGACGGTGACGGCTTCTTCGTGGGGCCGGCGTCGTGCGGCGAAGCGGACTGTGACGACACGCGAGACGACGTGAACCCCGGCAACGTCGAGACCTGCAACGCGATCGACGACGACTGCAACGGCACCGCCGACGACGGCATCCTCGACATCGTCTGCGGCAGCGGTGGGTGCGAGACGATCGTCTCGGGCTGCGAGAGCGGCGAGGTCCCGACGTGTACGCCGGGCGCACCGAGCACCGAGATCTGCAACGCGATCGACGACGACTGCAACGGCACCGTCGACGACGATCTCGGCGCGCCGATCCTGTGCGGCGTGGGCGCGTGTCAGCGCATGGTCCCCGGCTGCACCGGCGGCGGCACGATGACGTGCACGCCCGGCACGCCCGGCACCGAGACCTGCAACGGCATGGACGACGACTGCGACGGCACGACCGACGAGAGCCTGCCGACGACGAGCTGCGGCGTGGGCGCGTGTCGCCTCACGGTGTCGACGTGCGTCGATGGCATGCCGCGCGCGTGCGTGCCGGGAACGCCGGGTGTCGAGGCGTGCAACGGCCTCGACGACGACTGCAACGGCACGGCGGACGACGGCTTCGGCACGACGACCTGCGGCATGGGCACGTGCAGCCGCACGGTGAGCTCGTGCGTGATGGGCATGCCTCAGATGTGCATGCCCGGGAGCGCCGGCACCGAGACCTGCAACAACCTCGACGACGACTGCGACGGGACGCCCGACGACGGCCTCGGCTCGTCGAGCTGCGGGCTCGGCGCGTGCGCGCGCACGGTGATGAACTGCCTCGCGGGTGTGCCGCAGACGTGCACGCCCGGCAGCCCCGTGCCCGAGACGTGCAACACCGTCGACGACAACTGCAACGGCACGCCCGACGACATGGGCACGACGTCGTGCGGCATGGGCCTCTGCGCGCGGACGGTGAACAACTGCGTCTCTGGCGTCATGCAGACGTGCGTTCCCGGCACGGCCGTCGGAGAGGTCTGCGGCAACGGCCTCGACGAGAACTGCAACGGCACGCCCGACGACGGCTGCGTGACCGCGCCCACCAACGATCTCTGCGGCGGCGCGATCGCGCTCTCGGGCGCGTCGGGCACGCGCGTCGGCGACACGATCGTCGGCGCGAGCAGCGAGGTGAGCGACTGCGCGTACGGCACCGACATCTGGTACCGCATCACGCTCGCGGCGCGCTCGATCCTCTACGTCGACACGTTCGGCTCCACCTTCGACACGTCGCTCTCGATCCGCTCGAGCTGCGCGGGCGCCGCGGTCGCATGCGAAGACGACGACTGCGCGACGCTGCAAGACATCGCCGTCGCCGATCTCGCGGCGGGCACGCACTACGTCGTGGTGCACACGCGCGCGTCCACGGCCGGCACGGTGAACCTCCGCTGGCAGACGCTCGCGACCGGCGCGGGCACGGCGACGCGCGTGACGGCGAACGGCACCTTCGCGGGGACCACGGGCGCGACGAGCGGCACGTCCGCGAGCGCGACGTGCTTCAGCCGCGGCGCGGGCCCGGAGAACCTCCACTACTTCACGATCTGTCCGTCGACGTCGCGCAGCGTGACCATCAACACGTGCAGCCCGCTCGCGTCGTTCGACACGGTGCTCTACCTGCGCAGCGCGGGCGGCACCGAGGTCTCCTGCAGCGACGACTCGTGCGGCGTGCAGTCGACGATCACGAGCAGCGTGAGCGGCCCCGGCCTCTTCGGCGCGTTCGTCGACTCGTACTACTCGACCGACACGCTGCGCGCGTACTCCGTGAACTTCGCGGGGCTCTGATCGTCAGCTCAGCCGGGCAGCCAGAGGCCGTGGAAGGTCATCGGCACCCACTCGGGGAAGCGGCAGATCGCGACCGGCTCGTCTTCCCAGCGCGCCGTGTCGAGGATGCGCACGTGGCTGCGGTCTTCGTTCGGATCGTGACAGAGCGCGAGCGCCCAGCCGTCGCCCTCGGGCGCGTCGGCTGATCGCGGGACGAACACGATCTCCGATCCCGCGACGCCGTTCGCGAGCGGGTGCATGCGCGCGCGACCGCTCGTGGTGTCGAGGCGCACGAGGTGCCGGTTGCCCTCGTACTCCTCGCTGACGAACACCTGGGTGAACGGCGCGTCGGCGCGTCCCTCGAAGCGCGGATCGACGCGCGGGAACTCGCAGTGACCGTCCCACAGCGGCTCGTAGCGGAGGCGCGCGGCGCGAGGATCGATGCGCGCGCGCACGAGCACGCCGCTCGATCGCGGACCGTCGGTGCGCAGCCCCTCGAAGCTCTGGAAGTCGGGGTGCCGCACGAAGGTGACGTCGATCGCGTCGCCGTCGTCCTTCGCCCCCGCGAAGTGCCACTGGAAGAACGGCTCCACCGTGAAGCGCGTGTGCGCGTCGGGCCGATCGAGGGGCACCACGAGCACCTCGACGCCCGCGTCGGGGTGGTAGCTGATGAGCCGCGAGAAGTCGCCGAGGCCGAGGATCGCGCGCACGAGATCGATGCGCACGGGCGACACGAGGAAGAGCGCGCGCGTGGGCGTGACTGCGAAGTCGTGCAGCATCACCGCGTGAGGCAAGGACACCGTGCCGAGCGCGCGCGTCGCGGGTGAGCCGCGCTCCGCGAACTCGTAGAGGTGGATCTTCGTCGTCGGCCCGTACTCGAGCCCGAAGCCGATGCTGCCGCCCCGATCGATCACGCGGTGCGGGTGCGCGGAGAACGCGTCGCCGATCACGCCGAGCCGCGTCTCGCCGATCGTGCCCAGCGTGCGGGGATCGATCTCCGTCGGCGGGCTCGACTCGACGAGCGCGAAGAGGCGATCACGAAACGTCATGAGCGCCGTGTTGCCGGTGTTCTTTCGCGCGAGGCGCACGCTGTTCCAGAGGCGCCGCGGCCAGCTCGTGCGCGAGCCGAAGAGCGCACGACCTCGCGCGCGCTCTTCGGCGAGGCCCGCGCTCTCGATGAGCCGCACCGCGCCCTCGACGCGCGCCTCGGACGGGCCACCGCTGATGCGCACCGCGGAGAGCGCGCCGTCGGCCTCGAACGAGTGCGAGACGGCCTTTCCGAACAGCTCGTAGAGGCCAGGTCCGGTTCGCACGAGCGTGCCGCGGAGCCCATCGGGCACGCGCCCCTCGACCTCGAGCGACGTGAACGGCAGCTCGCGGGCGATCGACTTCATGTCGCCGCGCATGCGTGACGATTCGTGCGAGACCGCGCGCTCGGGCCGTGAGGGCCGAGCCCGGGGCGTGACGTCCGATCCGGGAGAGACCATGGCGCGATGGTAGCGCCCGAGCCGTCGTGTAAGCTGCCGCGCTTTCCGAATGGCCGAGACGGGCACCCAGACGAGCGATTCTCGCGAGCCCGAGCGTGTGCCCGAGGCCGTCGAGCCGCGCGAGCCGACCGATCCCGAGGAGGCGGGCGAGGCGCTGGAGAAGCGTCCGTCGCGCTTGTGGTGGGCGATCGTGGCGATCGGTCTCGTCGAGGTGCTCGGACAGCTCGTGATCGAGGCGCGCGTCGCGCCCCGCAGCGAGTGGCGAGACGCGCTCGCGAGCGTGCGCGAAGACTGGCAGCCGCAGGACGCGGTGATCGTCACGCCGCGCTGGGCCGACCCGCTCTTGCGCGAGGCGGCAGGCGATCTCGTCGATCGCGAGATGGCGGGACACAGCGACCTCGCCGCCTACCAGCGCGTGTGGGTCGTCTCGATCCGCGGGCACCAGTCGACCGAGGTGCCCGAGGGCGATCCCGAGCTCACCGAAGACTTCGGCCAGGTGCGCGTCGAGCGCTGGGCGCTGCCTGCGCCGTCGGTGCTCTACGACTTCGTCGAGCACGTGGGCGAGGCGCACGTCACGCGGCGCGCGAACGGCCTCGACCTCGAGTGTCGCACCGTCGCCTCGATGGGCTCGACGCAGGGTGGTCTCTCGAACGGCCCGATCGAAGGCGCGCCGCGTCACCTCTGCGATCCCGGGCAGCCGTGGCTGTGGGTGGGCGCGACGACGACGATGGATCTCGATCTGCGTGGGCGTCACTGCGTCTCTCAGCACGCGCAAGGCAGCGAGCCCATCACCACGAGCTACGACGACGTGCCGCTGGGCTCCTCCATCGTCCTCTTCGGCGGCATCTGGTGGGAGCGCGAGCGCTGGCGCAACGGCGGAGACGTCGAGGTCGTGGTGCGCGTCGACGACGAAGAGGTGGGTCGCATGGTCCACCAGGACGGCGACGGCTGGAAGCGCATGGAGGCCGCCGTGCCCGAAGCGCGCGTCGGCACGCGTGGGCGTGTGTCCGTGTCCGTCTCGGCGGAGAACCCGGAGTTCCGCGCGTTCTGCTGGGCGGGCTCGTCGAGGAGCGGCTCGTGAGCAAGTCGACGAAGGACTCGGGGCGTCGCAAGCGACCGCGCGTCGAAGACACCGCGGGGCACATCGCGATCGATCCGAGCCTGCGCGGTCACGATCCGCTGCTCGGTCCCGCGAGCGAGCCTCCTCCGGGCGGCGTCGGTCTCCACGGGTCGTCGCATCCTCCGCCGATCCCGCGAGGTCCGCGCGTGCCCGCGCTCGTGAACGGTCGTGAGCCCACGCGCTGGGATCACCTGCTCGGCGCGTCGCTCGCGATCGTCTACGTCGCGTTCCTCCTCGCGACCTCGAGCGGCCTCGGCATGAACCGCGACGAGGGCTTCTACGTCGACGCCGCCGAGTCGTACGCGCGCTGGTGGAGCGGCGTGCTCACGAGCGAGCCCGACGTCTTCGATCGCGGCACCATCGACGGCGCGTGGGGCGTGAACCACGAGCATCCGTCGCTGCCGAAGAGCCTCTTCGCGTTCTCGTGGCTCGCGCAGGAGCGCTGGGATCTCTTCCCCGAAGACTCGATGGCCTTCCGCTTCCCCGGGATGGTCCTCAGCTCGCTCGCGCTGTGGGTGCTCTACCTGTTCGGTACGCGCCTCTACGGCAGACGCGCCGGCCTCTTCGCCGCGGTCGCGTACGCGCTCGTGCCGGGCGTCTTCTACCACTCGCACCTCGACTGCTTCGACACGCCGATCGTGTCGATGCTGGTGCTCGTCACGTACTGCTATCACCGCACGCTCACCAAGCCGATCTGGGCGATCTGGACGGGCATCGCGTACGGCTTCTGCCTCGAGACCAAGCACAACGCGTGGATCCTCCCGCTCGTGTTCCTCGTGCACTGGCTGTTCGTCGTCGGCTACGAGCGCCGCGCGCGATCGCGCGAGTCCACGCCGAGCGACGCGCGTCCACGCACCTCGCTCGTGCCGTGGTGGCTGCTCGGCATGGCCGCGCTCGGCCCGCCGCTCTTCGTCGCGATGTGGCCTTGGCTGTGGAACGACACGATCCCGCGCATCGGCGAGTACGTCGGGTTCCACGTGAACCACACGCACTACAACATCGCGTACCTCGGCTACACGTACTTCTCTCCGCCGAGCCCCACGTCCTACGCGTGGGTGACCACGCTCTTCACCGTCCCGCTCGTGACGCTGGTGCTCGGCGTGATGGGCATCGCGCTTCGCGCCCGCGCGCTCCTGCCTGCGTGGGCGCTCGATCGCCTGTGGCAGTCCGGCTCGCTCGAGCCCGACGCTGCGCGCTCGGACGTGCTGATCTTCGGGAGCTTCTTCACGCCGATGGTCGTGATGATGACGCCGTCGACGCCGATCTTCGGCGGCACCAAGCACTTCCTCATGGCGTACGCGATGCTCGTGCTCTTCGGCGGCGTCGCGTTCTCACGCATGACCGACGCGATCGCGAGCGACCTCGAGCGCTGGACCGCGAAGCTTCGAGCGAGCGCATCGCTCCCCGTGGTGCGCAACGCAGCGCTCGGCGTGGCGCTCGTCGGCGTGATGGCGAGCCCGCTGCTCGCGACGATCCACAGCCACCCGTTCGGCCTCTCGTACTACACGTGGATCGCGGGTGGCGTTCCGGGCGCGGCCGACCTCGGGATGAACCGACAGTTCTGGGGCTTCACGACGGGCAGCCTCGTGCCGTGGCTCAACGAGAACGTCCCCGAGCGCGGCACCGTGTGGATCTGCGACACGACACCGACGGCGTTCCACATGCTCCAGCGCGACGGGCTCCTGCGCGACGACGTGCGCGTGTCGTGGGACCTCGCGACCGCCGACTACGCGATCGTGCACCACGAGGATCACTTCAACATCGTCGACTTCCAGATCTGGGAGGTCTACGGCCGCGTCGATCCGGTGTACGTGCTCCGCTACGACGGCGTGCCGATCGTCAGCGTCTACGAGAACCCCCACCGCAGACACTGACGTGCGCGCGCGCCTCTCTCGCGACTTCGCGCCGCACTGCAATCAGTCGCCGACGCGTCTCGCGTTCTCTGCTCGGTCGCGACGACGTCGGCCTCTCGGGCGGGTCCTCACGGCGACGCGTCGGCGTCCGCGTCGGAAAGGGTGCGCGCAGACGCGATGACGCCGTGCCTCACGGACGCAGCCACGCGTACCTCGGACGCAGCCGTCGCGACGCGTACCTCCGCATTGTGATGACCGAACCAGAAGAGCCCACGCGAGCGCGCCACCGGTCCGCGCCGCGGCTGATCACGGATCCTCACTTCCAGTGAACGCATCGCGTGATGGAAATGCGCGATGCGAAGGGCGCCGCGCAAGGAGCTCGCGCAAGACGCGACCTCGCGTTCGATCGAGACGGACACCAGCCGCGCGAGAGACTCACGCAAGTGACGGTCGCGTAGAGAGCTCCGCCCAGCTTCTCTCGCGGATGTGTTGAGCCTCGCACCTCGCGCCGCACTGCATTCACTCGCCGACGCCGGCTCGCGTCCGAAACGCTGGCCACAAACCGTGGGGAGTGGTGACTCGGTGCCGACGGCGATCCCGAAGATCCCTCTTTGCTGGCATCCTCCCCGGCCCGCATGACGCGATCGATCTCCACGTTCGTCTTCCTCGCGCTGATCGCGCTCGCGTCGCCGCTGTCTGCGCAGGAGGCCGCGACTGGCTATGCCGCGGTGGGGGAGCCTGGCGTGACGACGCTCGAAGAGGCTGTGCTCGCTTGGGACGCGGGCGACGTGGCGCTCGCGCGTCTGCGCGCACGCGAGGCCCGACGCGCCGCGCCGAACGACCAGCTCGCGCGGCTCGTCGACGTCGCGATCGCGACGAACCTCGACCCACACCTCGTGCTCGAGCTCGACGCGACCGCGCGCGGCGTGGCGATCGACGAGCTGCGCGAGATCGACGCGCAGCGCGAGACGGCGCACATCGTGGGCATCGTCTCGGGCGCGGTGGGCCTCATCGCGATCTTCGTGGCCCTCTCGCTGCCCGCGCTGATCCAGCCCATGTGCTCGCTCGGGTGCGAAGACATGAACCCGTTCCGCTTCGGCGGTGGCCTCGCGGGCATCGGCGCGCTGATCGGAGGCGGCGTGGCGATCGGCATGCACGTCGACGCCGGCGGCTGGACCGAGCGCTGGGCCGATGGACGTCGCGCGTCTGGGCCCACCCTCTCGCTCGGTCCCACGTCGATCACGATCGGCTTCTGATCGCGAACCGCCCACGCGCGTGAGGCGCGGGTGAGATCAGGCAGGGGCGGATCGTGAGAACGTGAGGGCGCGATGACACGCGCTCCATCCACCTCGACGAGGCTGCTCACGGCCACGCTCGTCGTCGTCTTCGCGACGCTCTCGCTCCTCGGTCGCGTCGTCGCGCAGGAGCCGCACTACGACGAGAGCGACAGCGGCGTGGTGAGGCGGCAGCTCGCGCGCCTGCACATCGACGCGGGCATCGTCGGGCAGTATGACCTCGACGCGATGCACCGCGCGCGTCTCGTGCTGCGCGCCGTCGACGACGACGAGTGGCGCGGACACACGATCGGGATCGGCGCGATCACCGCGGGTGCGATGGGTCTCGTGCTCATGCTCGTCGTCGCGCCGAGCGTGGAGGGAGGCTGCTCGGTCGATCGATGTCCCGACGCCGCTGCCGCGCTGAGCGTCACGGGCGCGCTGATCGGCGTCGTCGGGCTGGTGCTCGTGGGCGTGGCGATCGCAGAGATCCTGCACAGCCACGACCGCCTCGCGCGCTGGGCCGACGCGATCCTCGACGGAACGTTCCCCGACGCGGCTTGGTGAGCATCGCTCGACCGTGAGGAGGGACGTCGGGGGCGTGCTGCGGACACAGCTGTGGTTCGAGTCGGCGGGTCGCGGCGGGGACGAGCTCCTCCACTGCATCGGCGGAGTCGCCCGCCAGGGCTCCGCCAATCCGCCAGATCTCGGTCGAATTCCCAACGTTTCGTGTGCTCGGAGGCCGGTCCGGGGCGTGCAGCAGGGGCTCGTCATGAGCAAGCCTCGCTATCACCCGCGCAGCGTTCGTGTCTGGAAGATCGGCTCGAAGTGCGTCGACGACCAGTTCCTCCTCACGCCGACGCCGGAGGTGAAGACGCTCGTCTACCTCTTCCTCGCGAAGATGATGGAGCTCTACGACGTGGAGCTCGTCGGCTTCGTGTTCATGGGCAACCACTTCCACATCCTCGTGCGGCTCAACGAGGATCGCCTCCCCGACATCATGCGGGACTTCAAGGGAGGGTTGGCCAAGGCGCTCAACAAGCTCCTCGGGCGTCACGGTGCGTTGTGGATGAAGCGCTACGACGACGACGCCGTGCTGAGCGACGACGCGGGCGACACGGGCCTCCACTACCTGCATGCCAATCCGGTGCGCGCGCACCTCTGTGCGAAGGCCGATGACTACGTGGGCGTCTCGAGCTGGAGGGCCTATGTCGATGACGTCGACACGCTGAGTCACACGTACTTCGACGCAGAGGGATGGCGCAGGGCGGGGGCGATGGAGTCGCTGCGTGCGCTCTACTCGAAGACGGTGACGCTGAAGATCTCTCGGCCGACCAGCTGGGAGGGATTGTCGCGAGAAGGTCGACGGGCCAAGCGTCGTGCCTTGATCGCGGAGATGCGCGCAGAGGAGCGTCGGGCGGCGGCGGAGAGGGAGCAGAGTGGGATTCCGCTCGCGTCGGAGGAGTCGATCGTGAAGAGGGATCCGCGCTCGCGACCGACGAATCCCAAGCCCAAGAAGCCGAAGCGCAAGTGGGCTTCGGGCACGGACGAGCAAGTGAGGAGGTTTCGTGAGGCGTATCGGCTGATGCTGCCTGTCTATCGGAGCGCGTCTGCCGCGTTCCGGGAGACGGGTGTGATGCCGGCGTTCCCTGCGGGGACGTATCCGCCGCGGATCATGTACGCGTTCGTCGAGTCGTAGCGGCTCGTCGCTGATCCCGTGATGCTCCGCGTCGGATGGCCGACGGGAGACGTGTGCCCGCCGGCCGTGAGGTCGAGCGGGATGGACGCGTTTCCGTTCTCCGAGCGAGCCGAGAGTGGTCAGAGCCTTGGGAAATCGGGGTCCGGCGACTGTGCCGGACGCGTCAGCGCCTTCATCCGCTGACCCGCCAGTTCCCCTTCATTTTTCGCTCTGAGCGTTTTTTGCGGGCGCTCAGGCGGCGCGGACGTCGGGGCGGGTGCGGACGTTCTCTTCGGGCGAGACACTGTCGAGCCGCAGCACCGAGAGCAGCGTGCGATCGACCGTGCGGCGATCGGTCACGAGCGGCGACATCGCGCGCGAGAACGCGCGCATCGAGTGGAAGCGCTCCTCTGGATCACGAGCGAGCGAGCGCGCGATCACCTCGTCGAACGCGAAGCTGAGGTCGTGGCGCACGAGGCCCGCGCGAGGCGCGTCCTCGCGGATGATGCGGCGGAGGAGGTTCGCCACGTTCGAGCCCGTGAACGGCAGACGGCCCGTGACCGCCTCGAACATCACGATGCCGAGACCGAAGACATCGGCGCGCGCGTCCACGTCGGGGTTGCCCGATGCCTGCTCGGGCGAGCAGTAGCTCGGCGTGCCGAAGACGCGGCCGAGCTCGCGGTCGCGCTCGTCCTTCGGGGCGCGCGCGCTCGCGCAGACACCGAAGTCGAGGAGCCGCACGCGGAGCGAGCCGTCGGGGCCGCGGTCCATGAAGATGTGCTCGGGCTTCACGTCGCGATGCACGTAGCCGTGCTGGTGCGCCGCGTGGAGGAGCGTGGCCACGCGCATCGAGAGCGCACCGACGACCTCGGGGGCGAGCACGCCGACGCGGCGCAGCACGCGCTGCAGGCACTCACCGTGGATGCGCTCGAGGACGAGGTACGGCGAGCCGTCCGCGCCCGGATAGCCAGAGAGCACGCCGTCATCGAGCACCTGCACGATGGCGGGGTGCGGCACCGTGCGCGCGACCTCGCCCTCGCGGCGAAGACGCCGCACGAGGTCGGGGTTGTCCACGAACGTGGGGCGCAGCACCTTCACGACGACGTTCTCGCCGTCTGCGAGGCGCACGGCCTCGAACGCGACGGCGGTTCCACCGATGCCGAGCACCTCACCGACGCGGTAGCGTCCGTCGAGGATTCGCCCTCGGATCTCGGCTCGTTCGTGCGGGACGTTCATCTGCATGAGGCCTCGGCCAGTCGTCTCGGGGGCTCGTCCACCCGGGGACTGGCGCGACCCTCGGGCAGGCCACGATCCCGGTCAAAAAAACGACCCAACCTCGCCGACGACGGCCGTAGGCTCGGGGGCACGAGCCGCGTTCTCGCCCACGAACGAGGGCGATCCCACGACTGACGGAGAGCGGGCCCCATGACCAGGAACCGATGACGACGATCCTCCTCATGCGACACGGCGATGCCGTGCGTGGCGAAGACCTCGACGAGGCGCGGCACCTCAGCCGCACGGGTCGCGCAGACGCGCTCTCAGTGGCGCGCGCGCTCGCAGCACGATGGGTCGGACGTCGCGTCGCGTACGTGATCTCGAGCCACCTCGTGCGCGCGGTGTCGACGGCGGAGATCGTCACGCACGAGCTCGCGCGCGCCGGCGTCGAGGTGGACGTGATGCTCCACGCCGATCCGCGCTTCCATCCCGACGGCTCGCCGCGACACGCCGCGCAGCACCTCGAGGCGCTCGCCGCTGAGCACGGTGACGGCGCGATCCTCTGCGTCTGTCACGAGCCGATCGTGCGCGGCATCGCCTCCCACCTCGCGCCCCGCGCTGGCGGTGCGCCCTTCCCCACCAGCGGCCTCGCGTGCATCGAGGGCGGCGCGATCACGTTCTCGCTCGACCCGAGGCAGCTCGGATGAGCGCGCCGGACGTGCGTGCGCTCCTCGCGCGTGGTGAGCACGACGAGGCCGCGCGCGTCCTTCGCGAGGCAGGCGCGATGCGAGAAGCGGCGGAGGTGCTCGCGCAGGTCTGGCGACACCCCGAGGCCGTCGAGCTCGCGCTCGCGTCCGATCGGCCCGAGGACGCGTACAAGCACGCCGTCGCGTCGAACGATCTGCGCCTCGTCGAGCGCACGATCGACGCGCTCGCGAGCCGTCCCGAGGCCGCGCGACGCGCAGCCGACGTCGCCGAGGTCCGCGGGCGCATCTCGGACGCGGCGTCGCTGCGTCGCGCGGCGGGCGAGCTCGCGGAGGCCGCCGTGCTCTACGAGCGCGCGGGAGAGCTCGGCCTCGCGGCCCGCATCCACGAGCTCACGAACGACCTGCGGCGCGCGGGCATGCTCTACGAGCGACGCCTCGCCGAAGCCCCGGACGACGCCGCGAGCGCGCTCGCGCTCGGTCGCATCCTCCTCGGCTTCGGCCGCGCGGAGCATGCGGTGAAGGCGCTCCAGCTCTCGGCGCGGCACCCCGACTTCGAGCGTGAGTCCTTGCCGTGGCTCGTGCGCGCGCTCGTGAGCCTCGGCCTCCTCGATGCCGCGAGTCAGGTCCTCGATCGCATCCGCGTGTATGCGCCCGACTTGCCGATCGATCCCACCGCGGCGTCCAAGGTGCTCGCCGAGCGCGAGGCGCTCCCGCGCACGGAGGTGAGCGAGCTGCTCCTCGGTCGCTACCGTGTGCTCCGCGCGCTCGGCGCCGGTGGCTCCGGGCGTGTGCTCGCTGCGGAAGACGCGTTCGCGGCGCGCGAGGTCGCCGTGAAGGTCCTCAGCACCGGAGGCGGCACACAGGGTCGCGATGCGCTCTCACGCTTCGCGCGCGAGGCGCAGATCGCAGCCGCGATCGAGCACCCGAACGTGGTGCGCGTGTTCGAGTACGTGGCCGAAGGCCCGCTGCTCGTGATGGAGCTGATGACCGGCGGCACGCTCGAGGATCGCCTCGGCAAGGCCGAGCCGCTCGCTCCGATGATCGTGCAGCACGTCGCGCGCTCGGTGCTGCGCGCGCTCGAGGTCGTGCACCGACGCGGCGTGATCCACCGCGATCTCAAGCCCGCGAACGTGTTCTTCGGCGCCGCGGGCGAGGTGAAGGTCGGCGACTTCGGCGTGGCGCACCTCGTCGACGCGCAGGCCACGCTGACGGGCGCGATGATGGGCACGCTCGCGTTCATGGCGCCCGAGCAGATCACGGGCGATGGCCAGCCCGACGCGAGCACGGATCTCTACGCGCTCGGCGTGATGCTCTTCCAGATGCTCACCGGCGCGCTGCCCTTCCCGGGCCCGGACTTCGTCGCGCAGCACCTCGGCGATCCGGTGCCGTCGCTCGCCGAGCGCGTCGCGTGGCTCGATCCCGCGTTCGATCGCGCGCTCGCGGCCCTGATGGCCAAGAGCAAAGACGAGCGGCCGCGCAGCGCCTCGGACGCGCTCTTCGTCCTCGACGCGCTTGCGTTCCCCGCCGCCGAAGAGGCCTTCCTTCGCGCGCTCGAGAAGGGCGCGATCGTCAGCCCCCAGCGCGCGAGTCAGCGACCTGGGCGAACGAGCCATCCTCCTCCCGGCAGCGAAGGAGGCCGCTACGTGCCGCGCGAGATCGTGGTGCGCGACGGCGTCGAGGCGCAGGTCGCCGACGACACCGTGCTCGGTCGACGTGTCTTGATCGTGCCTGCCGACGAGGCGTCGGTCGCGCACCACAAGGCGCTCGCGAAGGCCGTCTCACCGTTCCTGCAGGCGGTGCTCGCGATCGAAGACGACCGCATCGTGCTCGACTGGCCCACGGGAAAGAGCGCGGCGCGCGACGCGATCGATCCCTCACGCATGTCCGACGTGGGCGAGGCGCTCGACGTGCTCGAGGGCCACGGCCTGTCGCACGGCGCGATCGATCGCGCACACCTCGTGACGTCCGACGCGCGCGCGGTGCTGCTCCTGCCGATGACGAAGCGCGAGGGCTCGATCGACGACGATCGCCGCGCGGCCGCCAAGCTCTTCGGTGGACGCTGAGAGCGACCTCAGCGCGGAACGCGGAGCGCGCGCGACGGCGGGCCGACCTGACCGAACGCGTCGATGTAGCGGACCGTGATCGACGCGCCGACCGGCGGAAAATTGCCGTGTCCGCTGCAGCGGCCGACCGACGCGAGCGTGGCCTCGGGGTGCCCGGTGCTCGTGTTCACCGCGGCCCACGTCGTGCCCGCCTCACCGTCGTGCGTCCACGCGGCGACGACGACCGCGCCCACGGGCACGGTGCCCGTGAGGTCGAGCACCAGGCGCTCCGCGCTCATCGTTCGTCCGCGCGATCCCATCTCGCTCGATCGCTCGCGACGCAGCGGGCGCGTGCGCGGCGCGCCGACCGCAGGCAGCGCGACGTCCGTGATCTCGATCGTCGCTTCCGTGCGGCCCACGCCGCGGAGCGCGTACGTGCCCGGCGCGAGATCCGCCGCCGTGCGCAGCACCACGACCGAGTCGTTCACGTCCTCGCGCGCGAGGAGGTGCGGGGTCTGCCCCGCGCCCACGAGCCGCACCGCGCTCAGATCCGGGACGATCGTCATCGGGCTGCTGTCGTGCACGAGCACGAAGCCCGATCCGCGCGGCCTCGCGAGCACGAAGCGTCCGTGAAAGCCCCAGCGTTCCTCGGCGCTCGCGCACAGCGCGGAGACAGGCGAGCTCGAGAGCCCGGCTCCCACGGACAAGCCCACCGCGCCGAGCGTCCCGAGCAGCTCCCTCCGCGTCATCGTCGCTCCCCTCATCGGCTGACTCTCCCGATCACGATCGGCGTCACCACGTAGGCCTCACTCGTCGTGCCGAACCATCCGTAGCTCTGTCCACGCGCATCGCGATCGACGAGGAACGTCAGCGTTCCGATGCCGAAGCCGCCGTCTTCGTCGCCCTCGCGGGTGTCGTCTTGGTGCGCGAGCGAGGTCGCGTCGGCCACGCGCACCGCGAACGCGCCGGGCATACCCGGCACAGGCAGCGGTCGATCCATCACGAAGCCCACGTGCCCCGTGTTGTGGCTCGGGAAGCCGCGCGGCCTGCGCCACGCGAAGACGTCACCCGGCATCGCCTGCGCGAGCCGTTCGATGCGCTGCCAGCCCGCCGCCGCGCGCTCGGTGGGCGCGTGCTCGATCGCGCTCGCGAAGTCGCGCGCCACCGGTCGCTCGCGCGTGATGCGACGCATCGCGAGCGGCGCCGCGCGACGCAGCACCCACGCCGCCATGCCCGAGCAGTCCCAGCGGTAGATGCCATCGCGCTCGCGGATGAGGCTCGCGTGCTGGTAGCTCGTGTCGCGCAGCGAGCTCCTCACGCCCTCGAGCACCTCGAGCACGCGCTGCCCACCACGCGTCGGCGCCGGAGGCGGCGCTTCGCTCGCGCGCGGCGCAGGCGGCGGCGGCCACACGGGCGACGGGATGATCGGCCACGGAACGCCCTCGTACGTGCCGATGTCGAGCCTCGGTCGCTGCGCCGCGATCGGCGCGCCTGGCGCCAATGCGAGCCCTGCCACCAAGGTCGCGGCCGCGATCGCCGTGACGGTCGGGAGCATGGGCCATGCGCGAGTCATCCCAGGCACGGACACGAGCGTACTACGGAGGTTCCCGCCCACGGATTCCCTCGCGGGCCTCTACTCGTGATCGCGGAGGCCTACGTGCGGATAGCCAGAGCCGATGATCGCGTCGAAGGTCTCGATCACGTCCTCGTAGCGGAGGTCGTCGTCGGGCACGACCGCCACCTCGATGTCGTCGCTGTCACCCGCGCGTCGTACGCTCAGCGCCTGCCGCAGCGAGGTGAGCCCTTCGTCGCGCGGGATCTCGACGCGGTCACCGAGGTCCGAGCCGAGCGTGATGCGCTCGGCGCTCACCAGCAGCGTGAGCGACGGATGCTCCGGTGCGTGCGACGCGGTCGCATCGCCGGGCGACGCGAGCGGCGAGTCGACCGACGCGAGCCGGTTCCACACCGCGGTCACGAGCAGGAACATCACGCAGCAGAGCAAGAGATCGATGAACGGCACGAGCGGCACGTCGTGATCGACCGGACGCTTGCCACCGTGACCACCACCACCGACCTGAAGGGACGCCATGACTGCACCTCGTGCGGGCTGAGACACGTCCGCGAGGTCCGAGTTCCCGACGTCACGCCACGAAGATCACTCCGCCGGGATCGCGAACGCGCCGACGAACGTGGGCGATCCCGTCGTCGGGAGCGCACCGACGCGCGTGAGCGAGCCGTCGTCTTCGATGCGGAGGCGCACGATCACGTCGTCGTCTTGCGAGCCCGCGAGCAGCCAACGTCCGCGCGGATCGATCGCGAAGCTGCGCGGTCGACCCGCCTCGAGCAGCGTGTGGCCGCGCGCCTCGACGCGGTGATCGCTCTCGATCGCGAAGACCGCGATCGAGTCGTGCCCGCGGTTCGACACGTAGACGAAGCGCTCGTCCACGCCGAGCGCGATCTCCGCGACGGAGTTCCGGCTCGTGAACGTCGAGGGCAGCGTCGACAGCGTCTGGACGTGCGTCAGCGCGCCCGTCGCGTCGTCGAACGCGAGCACCTCGAGCGTCGAGTCGAGCTCGTTCGCGAGGTACACGTGCGTGCCGTCGGCCGTGATCACGAAGTGACGCGGGCCCGCGTCCGCCGCCGTGTCGTGATCCATCGACGCGCCGAACGTGCCGAGGCCCGCGTCGAACGCGAGCACGCGAAGGTGATCGGATCCGAGGCACGGCACGAGCGCCCAGCGGTTCGACGGGCTCGTCACGATCTGGTGCGCGTTCATGCCGGGCGCGTCATCGTCGATCGCGTCGCTCAGCGCGCCGTCGTCTCCGAGCGAGTACGACGCGACGGTGCCGCCGCCGTAGTTCGCGATCAGCGCGAAGCGACCCGCACGATCGATCGACACGTGCGTCGGCCCGCCGCCGCGCGAGCCGCGACGCGAGCCCACCTCGCTCGCGATGCCCGTGGCGCGCGCGAACGAGAGACCGACCACCTCGTCGTCGCCCTCGAGCACGGCCGCGCCGCGCGTGCCGCTCGGATCGATCGCCACGAACGACGTGCCGCCCGCGATGCGCGTGCGACCGATCTCGACGAGCGATCCGTCCGCGTCGTCGAGCGAGAAGACGACGAGCTGCTGATCGTCCTGCCCTGCGTACACGCGGGTGACGCGCGCGATCGCTGCATCCGGGAAGGCGAGCTCGATGTCCCCGAAGCCCGGCACGTCCGCCGAAGGAGAGTCGATCGCCGACGGAGAGTCGAGCCCGGGCGTGTCGCGACCAGGCGCGTCGATCCCTTCCGCGTCCCGATCGTCGGGCATCGACTCGCAGCAGATCGCGAGCCCCGCGAGGGCCACGACGACACCGAACCCGATCGCGCGCTTCATCACGGCCATCGTACCGACACGACCGCACGCCTTCCAACCCGAGGCCGCGAGTCGAGCACGGAGCCCGCACGTCACGCAGGCGGCGGTTGCCCAGTCACCCGCGCTCGCCCCGCTGGACGTTCGTTCGGTGCCGTCATACGGTCCGTATGACATGGCACGCATCAACGCACGGCTCGACGAAGCGCTCGCTCGCAAGCTCGAGGACATCCGTCGGCGCACCGGCCAGAGCACGACCGACGTGGTGCTGACGGCGATCGAGCAGTACCACGAGCGCCTCGAGCCACCGGCTGGCTCGCGAGCGCACGCCATCTTCGAGGAGACGGGGTTCCTCGCGTGCGCGGATGGCCCTCGTGATCTCGCCGGCGCGTACAAGAGCTACCTCGACTTCTCCGACGGCAAGGTGCGAGAGCCGCTCGCGACCTACGGCGCCACAGTGATCCCGTCGCCGTCGGCACCGCCAGCTCGGACGGTCGAGGCTCCGCCGGCCCCGTCTCGACGCCGCAGAGCACGTGCCACCCGATGATCATCGCGGACACTGGCTTCTTCGTAGCGCTCGCGAGCCCGCGGGACGCGTGGCACGCCTCCGCGCGTCGCACGCTCGCAGAGCTGAACGAGGCGCTCGTCACGACCTGGCCGGTCCTGACCGAGACGTGCCACCTCCTGCTCTCTCGCCTCGGTTCGGACGCACAGAGCCGCTTCATCGCGAGCGTCGACAAGGGCGCGGTCTCCGTGCACCCGCTCGAGGGCAAGCACCTGCCGCGGGTGCACGAGCTCATGGAGAAGTACCGCGAGCTCCCGATGGACCTCGCGGACGCCTCGCTCGTCGTCCTCGCAGAGGAGCTCGGTCGCGGCGACATCGTCTCCACGGACCGGCGCGACTTCGGCGCGTACCGCTGGAAGAATCGAAAGCCGTTCCGCAACCTGCTTCGCGACCCGGACAAGCGCTGAGCGCAAGCGATAGAGTCCGCGGCTCGAAAGGGAGGTCTTCGTGATCGAACAGCTGCTCTCGGGGTTCACGTCGTCGGCGCAGGGCAAGAGCGCGGTGGAGGTGCTCACGAAGCGAGGCCTGCCTGCCGATCAGATCCAGAAGATCCTCGGCGAGGCCGTGCCCGCGGCGCAGAGCGCGCTCTCGAAGAAGGCCGCCGCGACGGGATCGAAAGAGCCCGCGCTCGGCCTGTTCGACATCATGGGCGGCCACCCGGGTCAGGCGTTCTTGATCGGCGCGATGACGAGCATCCTCCAGGGCGAGGGCTTCACCGAGGCCGCGAAGGACGGCGCGATCAGCGTCGTCGGCTCGCACGTGAGCGAGGTGATCGCGTCGCGCGTCGGCCTCGATCGGCAGATCGCAGGCTGGGTCGGCGCGGCCATCTCGCCGTTCCTCGTGAGCTACGCGTACGAGAAGCTCTCGGGCGAGCCGGCGGTGCAGAAGAAGCACGGCAAGCCGCTCTCGCAGGCCGAGGTCATCAAGGCCCTCACCGACAAGCGCGCCGCCGAGACCAAGAGGGCGCTCTCGGATCCGAACAGCGCCGCCGCGCAGAAGATCATCACCGAGCAGCGCTCGAAGATCGCGGCGAAGGCCGAGCACCAGGCGATCCAGCAGGCGGTCGCGAGCGGCAAGCCCGTTCCGGGCACCAAGGCCGCGCCTGCGCCCACGAAGGCTGCGTCGCCGCCGGCCAAGGTCACGGCGCCTGCCAAGCCGACCACGAAGAAGTGAGATACGAAGCGCGCCGATGTCGATCGATCTCTTGCCTGGCCACGCGAAGCTGCCGCTCCCCTCGCAGCGCATCTTCTGCAACCGCACGCTGAACCTCCGATCGATCCAGGCGATCGGGTTCGACATGGACTACACGCTCGTCCACTACCACCAGGACCAGTGGGAAGGACGCGCGTACCAGCACTGCAAGGAGCGGTTGCTCGCGAAGGGCTATCCCGTCGCGCACCTCGAGTTCGAGCCCGCGCTCGGGATGCTCGGGCTGATCCTCGACACCGAGAACGGCAACCTCGTGAAGGCCAACCGCTTCGGCTACGTGAAGCGCGCGTGCCACGGCACGCGGCTCATGGAGTTCGACGCGATGCGGAAGGCCTACGACGGCACCGTCGTCGACCTCGCCGACAAGCGCTGGGTGTTCGTGAACACGCTCTTCGGCTTGAGCGAGAGCTGCATGTACATGCAGCTCGTCGACCTCTTCGACGAGAAGAAGCTCGAGGGGGTGATGGGCTACAACAAGGTCTACGACCTCGTTCGCCAGCACCTCGACGCGGCGCACATGGAGGGCGCCCTCAAGGCTGAGATCATGGCGGACCCCGATCGCTTCGTGGATCTCGATCCGGATCTCGTGCCCGCGCTCCAAGACCTCAAGCACGCGGGCAAGAAGCTCGTCGTGATCACGAACTCGGAGTGGTTCTACACGAAGGCGATGATGTCCTACGCCTTCGACCGCTACCTCGGCGACGGAGGCTGGCGCTCGCTCTTCGATCTCGTGATCGTGTCGGCGCGAAAGCCTGCGTTCTTCTCGGAGCGCATGCCGGCCTTCGAGGTCATCGACGACGACGGCCGCCTCGTGCCCGCGCCCGGACGCCTCGAGCTCGGCAAGAGCTACCTCGGCGCGAACGCGCGCCTCGTCGAGCAGAGCCTCGGCATCCCGGGCGAAGACATCCTCTACGTGGGCGATCACATCTTCGCCGACGTGAACGCGTCGAAGAGCCTGCACCGGTGGCGCACGGGCCTCATCGTGCGCGAGCTCGAGCACGAGCTGAACGCGCTCGAGACGTTCAAGCCCACGCAGGCGGAGCTCTCGCGCCTGATGGCCGAGAAGGAAGAGATGGAGCACCGCTACTCGCTCCTTCGCCTGCTCGCGCAGCGCGTGGAGCACGGCTACGGCGAGCGGCCCGAGGGCATCGAGGTGCCTCGCGTGCGCGCCGAGATGCGCGAGCTGCGGAACCAGCTCGTGGCGATCGACGAGCGCATCGCGCCGCTCGCGCGAGCCTCGGGCGAGCTCAACCACCCGCGCTGGGGGCTCTTGCTCCGCACGGGCAACGACAAGAGCCACCTCGCGCGCCAGATCGAGAAGCACGCGGACGTCTACATGTCGCGCGTCTCGAACCTGCTGCACTCGACGCCCTTCGTGTACATGCGCTCGCCGCGCGGATCGCTGCCGCACGACTTCGGTCCCGAAGGCGGCGCCTGAGAGACTGAGCCGCGGGTCGTCTGCGGTCAGTCGAGGCGGATCGCGAGACCCATGGCCTCCTCGCGTCTGCCTCGCGCCGATCGGTTCCTGGTAGCGTGCGGCGATGCGCGCGGACTCGAGCGGAACGCCTGCGTTCGCGGCGATGCGACGCGCGATCTCGCGGCTCGATCTCGACGCGCTCGGCGAGGCGGTCGTGCTCGCGGGCGAGGGCGCGCGATCGGGCGAGCAGGAGTCGGTGCGGGTGCTCGATCACGCGAGCGCGTGGCTCTCGCTCGCGCGTGGCGAGCTCGAAGGACTGGTCGATCGCGCGACCGCGCTGGAGAGCGAGGCGTCGCGCGCGCGACACGCCGAGCTGGTGATCGACGCCGCCTCTCTCGCGGCGCTCGCCGCGCTGTCCGAAGGGCAGCTCGCGCGCGCGCTGACCCTCGCACGACGCGCATCGCGCATGGCTCGCACCGAGGCGCTGCCCGAGTCCGAGCAGCTCGCGAACGCAGCGCTCGCCCGCGTGCGTCGACACGCGGGCCGGCCCTACCTGACGACGCGCATCGTGGTCTCGCTCGCGCGCGTGGCCGCGCCGGAGTGGCTGGGCTGGCTCGCGCTCGAGCTCGAGCTCGCGGGCGCGGGCGATGCGGCGGCGCGCGCCCGAGCGCGAGCCGAGGACGCTCCGTCGCGACGCCTCGCCGAGTCGGTGACCGCGCTCTTCGACGCGGCGGGACGGGGCGATCGGGTGCGCTTCGACGCGGCGGTCGGCGCGCGGCGCGAGGCGCGCGCGTGGGCACCGATGGTGTGGGAGGTCGATGGCCTCGTGCGCGCGATCGATCCGAGCTCCGCAGTGACGCGGGGCGACTCGCTCGACGCGTTCTTGCGCGGCGAAGTGACGGAGCTCCCGGGGTGGTTGTCGGGACCTGCGGGGTTGCCTCCGCGCGGCGCTGCGCAGGCCACCGTGCGCGTGCTCGTGGCGCCCGGTCGCGCGCCGCGGCGCGTGCTGGCGATCGGTCGACCCCTCGCGAGCGACGCGCTCGAGATCGGACGCGAGGCGGGCGCGAAGCAAGAGCGTCGCGAGACCGCGCTCGCGATCCTCGCGCTGGCAGGCAGCGAGGGCCTCGTGAAAGAGGAGCTGTTTCGCGCGGTGTGGGGCTTCGCGTTCGTGCCGCACCTCCACCAAGGCGTGTTCGACGTGCTGCTCCACCGCGTGCGCACGGCGCTCGAGGGTCACGCCGAGCTCACGCGCAGCGAAGGTCGGATCGCGCTCGTGCCTCGGGTGCCGCTCGCGATCCTCGATCCGCGCGCAGAGCGATCCCTCGACGATCGCGTGCTCGCCTCGGTCTCCGCGCGCGGCAGCGGCTCGCGCGCGAGAGAGATCGCCGAAGACCTCGACGTGCCGCTGCGCACCGTGCAGGCCGCGCTCGGTCGACTCGTCGAGAGCGGCGACTGCCTGCGCGAGGGCGAGGGCCAGGGCGTCGTCTACCGCGTGGAGGACACGACGTTTCGTGAAGCGACGGAGTGACGGGCCCGCGACCACCGGGAGATCAGAACGCGACGAGCGTGCTGATCACCGGAAAGTCTCCCGGGCTGGGCGATGGGCTCGCGGTTCCGAGCACGACGCCGAGCACCACCGCGCCGCCGACGAGCGCCACGCCGCCGAGCACGAGGCCGACGATCAGGCCGACGTCCGACCCCGCCGCGGGACCGGGCGCGATCACCCGCGACGACGCGTCTTCGCCCGCATCGTCGTTCGCACCGGCCTCGATCGGCAGCTCGGTCCGATCTCCCTCGGCGAGCGACACCGAGCGCTCGACCGTGGGGCGACCCGTCGAGGACGCGCTCACGTGGTGCCAGCCTGGATCGAGCTCGGCCTCGAGCCGCGCGCCCGGCGCGACGCTGCCGACCGCGCGGCCGTCGATGCGGATCTCGAGAGGCACGTCGCCCGTCGCGCGCACGACGAGGTGCGCGAGGCGCGATCTCAGCCCCGCGCAGCGCGCATCGGCCTCGACGCGCTGGGGCGCGGAGAGCTCGCCGAATCCGCCGTCGAGGAGACGCGCGCACACCTCACCTGCGTGCACGAGGTGCTCGAGACCCTCGAGCGCGACGACGAGGTTGAACGCCGTGGCGGCCCGCGGCGCGATGGCGAGCGACCGCTCCAGATCCGGCTGCGCGTCGGCGAAGCGGCGTTCTTCGACCGCGCGCGTGCCTCTCTCGAAGAGCGCGCGTGGATCGTCGCCCGCGCTCTCGGTGACGCTGCGCTCCTGCTGCGCGCGCGCGACGGAGGCGACCCACGACGAGGCGAGCAGCGACGACGCGATCACCCAGAGCGCGGCGAGCAGCATGGCCTTCATGGGTACCCGCAGTACGCGTGGTGCTCGGCGTCGAGCGCGAGGCAGGTCCGATCTCCGCCGCACGTCGCCTCGTCGCAGTCGCAGCGCGCGACGCCCTCGAGCGTCACGCACCTGGTCGACGGCGCGCACCCGCCGGTCGCGCAGCTGCACGCGGCGCCGTCGCCGATGCGCTCGCAGGTCTCGCCCATCGCGCACGCGAGGCCGCAGCCACCGCAGCTCGCGGTGCTCGTCGTCGTGTCGACGCACGCTCCGTCGCAGCACACGCCGGCCTCGGCGTCGCAGCCGATCTGGTCGCACCCGGGATCGAGACAGTCCACGAAGCCGTCGCAGTCGTCGTCGATCGCGTTGCCGCAGCGCTCTCTCGTGATCTCGGGGCCGGTGGGGTCACAGCGCGCTCCATCGATCGCGGCGTCGGACATCGGGCGCGGGCAGCGGAGCGGCCCTTCTCCCGCGACGAGCGCCGCGCGCTCGGGCACCTCGATGCACACGCCGGCCTCGCAGGTGCGACACGGCGCATCGATCAGACAGCTCGTCTCGACGAGCCCGCACGCCGTGCTCTCGCAGTCGTCGTACACGCAGAGCAGCGTGCTCCGCAGCGCGTCGCGCTCGTAGCCACCGCGCGACCGCGCGAGCGCGACGATCGCGTCACGCTCGCCTCGCACCGCGGCCTCGACGAGCCACGTGCGCGACGCATCGCCGCCCTCCGGCACGAGCGGAAGGCGCAGCGGCCACGCGGTGGTCTCGTCGATGCGCACGCGCTCACGGCCGCGCTCCTCGCCTTCACCGTCGAACACGCGCACCTCGACCGCCTCGGCCACCGCGAGCAGCTCGGGCTGGAGATCGAGCTGCACCATCACCTGCGTGGGCACCGCGCGATCACATCCCAGCACCGCGCTCGCGCTCAGCATCGAGCAGAGCACACGCACCTTCACGCGCCGCATGGACCTCGAGAGCACGCTCACGGGTAGTAGCAGCGGTTGTAGCCCGTCATCTCGCGGCAACGAGCGGCGCCGGGGCACGCAGCGCAGGTGGTGCCCGTCTCGCACTGGCACTGGCAGTGGAGGCCATCGGTCGGATCGCCGCCGACGTTCGAGTCCCAGCACGTCGCCGCGCCGCCGAGCTCACCCGTGCACTGGGGGTTGGTCGAGCACTCGCACAGGCCTTGGTGACAGCCGCGTCCTCCACAGCTCACGCCGCACACACCGCAGTGCGCTCCGTTCGTGTCCGGGTTGATGCAGCTGCCCGAGCAGCAGAGGTTGCCCGAGCCGCAGCCCGTTCCATCCGCGCGACGCGTCGGGCGACAGCTGCCCGCGTCGCACTGGCCGCTCGTGCACGCGTTGCTGTCCGAGTCGGTGCATGCGGTGCCGTTGCCGCGGTTCACGCGCTCGCACACCCCCGCCATGCAGCCGTCGTTGCGACACGCGTTCTGCGTGCCGCAGTCGGTTCCGTTGCCTGCGTTCACGCGCGTGCACACGCCCGCCATGCACGCATCGAGGCGGCACGTGTTGCGCGTGCCGCAGGCGAGCCCGTTCATCCGGTTCACGACCGTGCACACGCCCGCCATGCAGGTGTCGCTGCGGCACTCGTTCTGCGTCCCGCACGTGCCGGTCCGCGGCGTGCCCTCGCAGCCCGTCGCGCGGCACACGTCCGTCGTCGTGCACGCGTTTCCGTCGTCGCACGGCGTCCCGATCGGACCGCACGGTCCCGAGGCGTCGGGCGGCGGCGGATCGAACGCGTCGGGCAGCTCGACGTACGCGTCGGGCGTGCCTGCGTCGGGCGGCAGAACACCGGGGATCGACTCGCACCCGAACCGACCGCAGTACTCGCCGTCGGCGCAGGCGCCGGCGATCGGCTCGTTGAGGCAGGCGCCGTCACGACAGATCGCCGCCGCGCAGTCGGGCGGCGGTGTGCACGCCTCGGGATCGCCAGACACACACGGCGCGGGCTCGTCGCACACCGCGCCTTCGGAGACGTCGCAGCGCGGCGACACGCAGCGGCCGTTGAGGCAGGCGGTCAGCTCGGGCTCGTCGCCGTCGGGACACACCACGTCGGTGCAGCGCGCGCCGAGCACCACGCGAACCACGCGCGAGCTGTCGAGCGACACGAGCACGCTCCGCTCGACCAGGATGGGTCCCCCATCGAGCGGCAGGCCCAGCGGCGCGGTCTCGCGGCCCGCGACGCGCACGGTGTACACGCCCGACGCGAGGGCCTCGAAGCTCGCGACGCGCACGCCCCGCTCGAGGAAGGCGCTCGCGTCTTCACGCCGGAGCGCGACGGGTCCGGCGCGGGCGACCACGCGCTCACGCGTGTCGAGGATCTCGATCTCGAGCGTCGCGAGCTCGAGCTCGGGCACGAGGTCGGTCTGCACGTCGACGTAGAGCGCCCCTCGCTGCGCTTCGCAGGCGAGCGCCGCGCCGAACAGCGCCGCGAGACCGATCACGCGCGAGAGCCGCGACATCATCGTCGAGGATCGCCGCACTCGCGCGAACGGGTCAACGCGTTCGCACGCTGGGACGGCGCCGGAGACGGCCCGTCCGGTAGACTCGGACGCGTGACGCCCGCGCGGTCCGGCCCCGCTTATCGCTTCGTCCGAGAGCTCGCCTCTGGCGGGATGGGGCGGCTGGAATTGGTCGTGCGACGCGAGGGCACGTTCGCGCGGGCGTACGCACGCAAGCGGCCGCTCGGAGATCTCGCGCTCGACGTGCGCGTGCGCGACATGCTGCTCGAAGAGGCGCGCGTCGCGGGCCTGGCGCGCAACGCGCACGTCGTGCCCGTGCTCGACGTGGGCGAAGACGAAGAGGGCGCGTTCCTCGTCATGGACTTCGTCGACGGCGTGCCGCTCGATCGCATCGTCGAGCGCCTCGGCTCGCGGCTGCCGCTCCAGTGCGCGCTCGAGATCGCGCGGCAGATCGCCGAGGGCCTGCACGCCGTGCACGAGACGATGACCACGGACGGCGCGCCGATGGAGATCGTGCACCGCGACCTCTCGCCCTCGAACGTGCTCGTGGGCTTCGATGGCATCGCGCGCGTCACCGACTTCGGCATCGCACGTGCGCGCGATCGCGCCGCGATCTCTCAGCCCGGAGTGCGCAAGGGCAAGCGCTCCTACATGGCGCCCGAGCAGCTCCGCGGCGCCGAGGTCGACCGGCGCACCGACCTGTTCGCGCTCGGCGTCGTGATCGCGGAGATGGTCGCGGGCGCGCGGCTCTACGGAGAGGTCACGCCCACCGAGCGGGCGCGTCGCACGCTCGACGAGCCGCCGCCCGACATCGGAGAGCTCCGCGCAGACGTGCCCACCGAGCTCGTCGCGCTGACGTTCGAGCTCATGGCGCGCGAGCGCGCCGATCGCCCTCGCGACGCACGCCTCGTGTCCACGCGCCTCGCGGCCGTGCGTGATCAGCTCCGCATCGAGGAGGGCTCGATCGACCTCGGCGAGCTCGTGCGCGCGCGCTTCGACGACGTCCGACGCGACAACGACCGCATGCTCGCGGCCGCGCTGCGCGATCAAGACCCCACGGTGCAGATGGCGCTCGCCGACGCCTCCTCGCTCGAGCCGCTGCCTCACGACGAGCTGACCACGGTCGACGAGCTCGCGTCCGACCTGCGCTCGCTCACGGGAGAGCTCCCGCGCGAGCCCACGGGCGAGCTGCCGATCGAGCCGTCGAGCGAGCTCGTCACCGATCCTTCGAGAGAGCTGCCGCTCGTCGCGGAGCCGTCGGTGGTGGAGCCTGCCACCACCGCGTGGCGCGCACCCGTCACGAGACAGCCGGTCCCCGCGCGCTCGCCGCTCACGACGCGCGCGATCGTGGCCGTGGCGCTCGCGGGCGCCGTCGCGCTGATCTCGGTGAGCGTGTGGTGGGCGACGCGCGCAGTGCCGAACGTCGCACCCCGAGACGACGACGATCGCACTCTCGACACGACTGCTCTCGACACGACTGCGCCCGACACGACTGCTCTCGACACGACTGCGCCCGACACGACCGACACGACCGCCCCCGACACGGTCACGCCCGAGGCGATCACTCCGGATGAGGTCGGGGCATCCGCGGGCGAACGCGGCGAGCCGACGACGGACGAGCACACGGAGGAGGTCCGAGCCGACGACGGAACCGTGGAGCCTCGTCGCGACACCCAGCGCGATCGCGCTCGCGGCGGCCGACGCGCGGGTGCGAGCGCGGGCATGGACGAACCGACGACGGAGCGGCGCACGACGTGGACGTGGGAGTGAAGCTCAGCGCAAGAGCTGCGTGAGCGGGCCCGTGCAGTGGCGCGCGACGCCGAAGGACTCGTCCATCACGCCGAAGCCCTGGAGGATCGTGAGGAGGAGATCGTTGTGCGGTCGTCCTCCGAAGCGCACGAAGCGCCCGGTGCGGAAGTAGCCGCCGAGGCCGCCCGCCATCACGATCGGCATGTCGCGGCGCGAGTGCGTGTTGCCCTTGCTGAGCTCGCTGCCCCACACGACGACGGTGTTGTCGAGCATCGTGCCGCCCTCGCCGCCGGGCTCCGGCGTCGCGTCGAGGCGATCGACGAGGTGAGCGAAGCGCGCTGCGTGGAAGAGATCGATCTCGCGCAGCTTGTTCTGCGATGCCGCGTTGCCATCGCCGTCGTGCGACAGCGGGTGATGCGACTCGGCGAAGCCCAGACCGGGAAAGCGCTGCGTGCTGGTGCCGCCGCTCCAGAGGACCGTGGCGATCCGCGTGACGTCGCACGCCATCGCGGCCACGAGCAGATCGATCTGCGCCGTGCCCGCGCGCTGGTAGTTCGCCTCGCGCATCGCGTCGAAGTCGGCGGGCGCGGCGGGCGCGCGGCACGCTGCGGCACCAGCGTCGAGCTGTCGCTCGAGCTCGCGCATGCGCTCGAGGTGAGCGTCGAGCGCGGGTCGCTCTTGCGCGCCGAGTCGACCGCGCAGATCACGCAGATCGCCACGCACGAGATCGAGCACGCTCTGACGACGACGACGCAGCCGCGCGATCTCCGCGCGGTCTCCGGTCACCGCCGCGAAGAGTCGAGAGTACGCGCGCTGCGGGCTCGACTCGGGCGGCAGCGGCTCGTCCGAGCCCGCGTAGGAGATGCGATGACGGTTCGTCGCGCCGCGCACCTGCACGCCGAGCTCGACCGAAGGAAGACGCGTCTCGCGACCGAGGCGGTTCGCGAGGTACTGGTCGAGCGAGATGCCGCTCGCCCAGCCGGAGAGGAGATCGCCGTTGCCTCCGGTGAAGTCTCCGTCGTTGAGCGGGCGGCCCGTGAGCCACGCGCCGCAGCCCTTCTGGTGAGGGCCTCCGGGGCCGTCGTACGACGCGTCCATGTTCAGGCCGCGGAGGAACAGGAGCTTGTTCCGGTGGGCTTGGAGCGGGCGCAGCGTCGGCCCGAGCGTGAAGTCGGTGCCCGTGCCGCTGATCGCGACGCCGTCTTCTTGGAAGCCGTTCGCGGTGAGCATGAAGATGAAGCGCTTGGGCCCCGAGCGATCCTGCGCAGAGGCGCGCGAGCCCTCTGCCAAGCGCACGAACGGCGCAGCGACGGCGGCGGCCCCGAGGGCACCCAAGAAGCGGCGGCGGTGCATCGACGTCATCGGCTCTCCTCTTCGTAGGCCGCAGCGCGGCGGTAGCGGAACGCGTCGCTGCGCGTGATCGCGACGATCGCCTCGAGCACGTCGCCGTCGCTGTCTTCGAAGGCCTGGTGGACCTCCGCCAGCGTGCACGCGTCGGCCTCCGTCTCGTGGCGACCCAGGCCGTAGCGCACCCACTGCGTCGCGAAGCAGTCGCGCGCCTCGGTGCTCTCGGCGACGCGGTGCGCGAGGTCGACCGCGCCATCGAACGATCCGTTCGCGTCGAGCGTGCCGAAGATGTCGCCGCGATCGTCGATCGGCAGACCGCCCTCGGACTCGCGGAACATGCCCATCGCGTCGTAGCTCTCGAAGCCGAAGCCGATCGGATCCATCAGCTCGTGACAGCCCGAGCACGACGCGTCGGTGCGGTGCTGCGCGAAGCGCTCGCGCGTGGTGAGCGTCGGATCCGGATCGGGCGCCGCCACGACGAGGCCGTCGGGTGGGCTCGGAAGCTCCGTGCAGAAGATGCGCTCGCGCACGAACTTGCCGCGGTAGATGGGCGAGCTCTGGTTCGGGTTGCTCTGCACCGCGAGGAACGCCGGCATCGTGAGCAGGCCCGCGCGCCGGTCCGGGTCGAGCTCCACGCGCACCATCTCGGTGCCCGTCACGCCGGACACGCCGTAGAGGCCCGCGAGGCTCTCGTCGACGAACGAGAACGAGCCCGTGAAGAGCGTCTCGAAGCGCGCGTCGCCCTCGAAGACCACGTGCTCCACGAACGCGAGCGCCTCGCGGCGCATCGAGCGCGCGATCGCGGGCGACCACTCGGGGTAGAGCGTCTCGTCGCGGCCCACGTCGTCGATGTCGGCGAGGCCGAGGTACTGCGTGAAGAAGTTCCGCGTCGCGCCGCGGGCGCGCGGATCTTCGAGCATGCGTCGCGCCTCGTCCTCGACACCGCTCGGCTCTGCGAGCGCGCCGGTGGACGCGGCGGCGAAGAGCGCCTCGTCCGGCATGCTGTTCCACAAGAGGTACGAGAGGCGCGTGGCCACCTCGTGGTCCGTCAGCGCGACGACGTCCGTGCTCGCGCCCACCGCCCCGAGCTCGACGCGGTAGAGGAACTGCGGCGACTGGAGGATCGCGGTGACCACCAGCTCGATCGCAGACGCGAAGCCATCGAGCGGACGGCTCGCGGCGTAGAGCGCGACGAGCGCCTCGACCTCCGCGGCCTCGAGCGGACGACGGTACGCGCGCGCGCCGAGCGTCTCGATCAGCTCGCGCGCGCACGCGGCCTGACCCACGGCCGCGGGACGACACGGCAGGAGCGCGTCCATGTCGGCGACCGCGGTGGCCGCGAGCGACTCGGCCGCGTCTCGGTAGAGCTCCGCCTGGAGCAGCGAGACCGCCGTGCCCGCGCCGAAGCCGCCGAGCGACTCGTCCGGCGGAAACGCGCGACCCGGCCGCGTCGTGTCGCCGAGCAGATCGCGCACGGTGTTGTCGTACTCGTCGCGCGTGAGGCGGCGGAACGGCGCAGGGCCCGGATCATCGGTGCCGACGCAGACGTCCGGGAGCTCTTCGATCGGCTCCTCCGGCGTGACGACGGGATCGCGACCGCCCGCACCACCGCGCGGACCTGCGTCGAGATCACCGACACAGCCAGAGAGCGCGAGCAGCGCGGCGGTGATCGCGCGAGCTCGGTTCGTGCGGGCGCTGGTCATCTGCAGAGCCTGCCCGCACCCGAGACGCCCTGCCCTTACACCGCTTGCGCGATGCCCATCACCCCTCCATCCCGGGCGTCAGCCCCCTTCAGCCTGCGCGAGGTGGTGCGCGCGGAACGCCGCGATGTCGGCCGTGAGCGCGTCGAGGTCCATCCCGCGCAGCCGCGGCGCGAGCTCGCGCAGCGCGGCTTCGATCGAGGCCGCGCCGCGCGGCGACTGCGGCGACACGAGGGCGATCCCCGCGATGACGCCGCGCATGGTGGCGGCCCAGAAGCCCGGCGCGTCGATCACGACGAACGACGTGCGCGAGACGCCCGGCTGCATGTTGATCCTGCGCAGGTGCGCGCGCGTCTCTTCGTCGGGCGGAGGGATGTTCGGCTTCACGATCGTGAGCGAGATGGAGCTGCCATCGAGGTGGATGGCGCGGTGGTACGAGGCCGACGCGACCATCGCGTCCACGCGCTCGACGGTGAGCCGCGCGGCCACGCTGGTGACCGCGAGCGGCCCGGTGAGGGCGACCGCCACGTCGGGTCTCATCAGTACGACGTCCATGGTGCTCCCCTCTACGAACGAGGACGGCAGTCGGACCACCCGCCGTCAGCATGTGCGCGCTCAGGGCGGATCGTAGGCGCAGCGAAAGCCGACATCGGCCGCAGACCGTGTCTCGTCGAGCCAGCTGCGCGCGGTGACGCGCATCGACACGGCGGGATGGAGGTAGCTGCCACCGCGCACGACGAGGCGCTGGTCGTGATCGGTCGGGCGCGCCGTCGGCCCGAGATCGATCGGACGCAGGCGTGACGACGTCCACTCCCACGCGTTGCCCGCCATGTCCGCGAGACCATACGGGCTGAGGCCGAAGAGCACGCCGACCGGCGCGAGGCCGCGGTAGCCGTCGCTCGCGTCGGGCCGCACCACGGGGCGCCCGTGGTTCGCGAGCCCTCCGTCGTACACGAGACCCCACGGGAAGCGACGCCCGTCGTGGGTGCCGCGCGCGCCCTTCTCCCACTCGTTCTCCGTGGGCAGGCGCCCACCGCGAAACGCGCAGTAGCGCGCCGCCTCGAGCCCATCGACGCCGACGACCGGAAACGACGGCGCGCCGAGCTCCGGATCCTCGTCGCTCACGCGCGAGGGCGCGCACACGCCCGCATCCACACAGCGCTGGTACTGCGCGCGGCTCACCTCGGTGCGATCGAGGCCGTAGCGCCGGAGGTACACGCGACCCTCGACGGACACCTCGTTCGTGAAGCGCTCGTCGCCGCAGCCATCGGCGAGCGTGAGGTCGTGCTCGTCTTGGCAGAGCTGCACGGCGTACGCGAGATCGTCATGGTCTGCGCCGCGGATGAACGCGCCCTCGGGGATCCACACGATCGGCGCCGCGCTCACGGCGACGCCCGGCACGGCGACGCCCGGCACGGCGACGCCCGGCACGGCGACGCTCTGCGCGTCGACGCCCGCGCGAGAGGCCGTGACGACGATGAGCGCGCTCGCGGCGACCACGGCGAGCGTCGTCGCGAGGGCATCACGCCCGCGAGCCGCGCTCACGTCGCCGTCGCCTGCGCGCTCGCCTCTCGTGCGGTGGCCTCCTGCGCGCTGGCCTCCCGTGCGTTGGCCGCGATCACGCGCGACGCGCGCACGAGACCAGCCACGCCGAGCGCGATCACACCGATCGACACGAGCTGCGACGTCGAGAGGAGCCCACCGAAGTAGAGCCCGCGGATGCCATCGCCGCGGAAGCCCTCGACGACGAAGCGCAGCACGCCGTAGACGATCGCGTAGAGCGAGAGGCGTCGTCCGCTGCCGGGCGCGCCGAGCCACTTCGCGTCGAGCGGCGTCGCCGCGAACACGAGCGCGATCAGCAAGAGGCCGAGCGACTCGTAGATCTGCACCGGGTGACGCGGCACCGACGGATGCGACATCGGCGCGATCGGATCGGTGGCCGTGACGGCCCACGGCCCGTGCCACTCGGCGCCGAAGCAGCAGCCCCCGAGCAGGCAGCCCATGCGACCGAGCGCGTGACCGACCGCGATCGCGGGGACCGAGAGATCGATCATCTTCCACCACGGCACGCGCAGCCACCGCGAGGCGACGTAGCTGCCGATCGCGGCGCCAGGGACCGCACCGTAGAAGACGAGCCCGGGCCCGTGCGCGATCACGGCGTCGACGTCGAAGTCCGAGCGCACGAGCTCGACCAAGTAGAAGAGCGCGCCCGCGGTGAGGAACGCGGGGATCGTCGCGTAGCCGATCGTGGCGATCACCCCGCCCCAGTCTTCGTTGGCCTTGTGCGCAGCGCGCGCAGAGAGGAAGCCCGTGGCGAGCACGCCGAGCGAGACCATGAGGCCGTAGCCACCGATGGGTCGCGTGACGCCGAACACGTGCAGCTCGTAGACGATGGGCAGCATGCCGCGATGATCTTCAGTGGCTCGCGCGACGACGGCGCGTGCGCGTCGTCTCGGGGGCAGGATCCGCGGGCGGATCGGTGGTCACGCCAGTCGGCGCTTCGGTCGGAGCGGCCTCCGTGGGCGCGGCCTCCGCGGGCGCAGGCTCCGTGGGTGCAGGCCCCGCGGGAGCGGACCCGGTCGGAGCAGCCTCCGTCGGTGCAGGCCGAGCACCACCCGCAGGACCGGGCGGGAGCGGAGGTGGAGGCAGCGGCGTCTCGTCGCCCTGACGCTGCATCGGGACGGGCGGCGCGTTCGGATCGGGCAGCGGCGCCACGGGATCGTCGACGGCCGCGTCGGGCGGGTCGAAGAGGTCTTCGAACGGGTTCGACCCCGGCCCGCCATCGCGATCCCACGGCACGGTCTGGTGCGTGGGCTCCTGCGGGTTGAGGAACGCGCCCGTGCACATCGTGTTGCAGAGGCCGCACGTGAGCGCGACGAGCATGGCCGGCACGAACGCGATGATGTTGAGCACGAGCCCCGCGGTCGCGAGCCCTTCGTTCTCGCCCATGCCCTGCTTGGCGCGCGACATCGCGACGCCGCCGAGGATCACGCCCGCGATCGCGAGGATCGGCGAGAGGAACGACAGCATCGTGCCGAGGAACGGCACCCACACGAAGATCACCCCCGAGATCATGAGGAGGAACGCGAAGATGCCGAGGATGATCGAGCCGAGACCCATGCGTGCGCGCAACTCTCCGAGACCCACGGCACCCGGTCAACAGCCAGTTCGACTGCGACGCGGATCCCGACGGTCACGCCCGCGAGGATCCGCCCCGTGCGGCGCGAGCGTGCAGGCTCGACTTCGCAGCGAGAGAAGCTGGGCGGAGCTGTCCAGCCGGCCCTCACTTGCGTGAGCCCCTCGCGAGGCAGGTGTCCGTCTCGATCGAACGCGACGGCAGGCCTTGCGTGGCGCCCTCGCGCGGCCGAGCTCAGGGCGGTCGCCACCATGCGTTCACAAACCGCGCGCTCGCACGACTCTTCTCGTCATCAGCCCGCAGGGCTTGCAGTCGCGGAGCGATGCCCTACTGCCCCTGGCTTCAGCCAGTGGGCAATTCTCGCCGCGGCCCTTCCGACCCGGTACTCGTCTTCGCAGTGAGAGAAGTTGGGCGGAGCTGTCGCGCGGCCCTCACTTGCGTGAGCCCCTCACGCGGCAAGTGTCCGTCTCGATCGAACGCGACGATCACGTCTCGCGCGGCCCCCTCGCGCGACTGATCTCGGGTCGATCAGCCCGCATGCGTTCAAGGACCGCTCGCTTGCATGGGTTCTCTCGTCGTCCCGCCGTCACGTTCTGCTCGCCCTCATTTCCACGCGCGGCTGTTCTCCGCCGACTCGCGATGCGTGCACAGACGACCCGCTCGCGTGGGCTCTACTGGTCCAGTCATCGCGAGCGACAGGCACGCGCCGCGAACATCCCCTCCGTCAGGCACGGCGCCATCGCGTCTGCCCTCTGCCCCTTTCCGACGCGGACGCCGACGGACTCGCCGCGAGGATCCCACCCGTGAGGCACGACCCATCGCGACGAAGCCCAGAACCACGAGCCGGAGTACGCGACCGGACGCATCGCAACTGAGAGCCTCGCGGCGCGAGCCTGTCGGTCCGACTTCGCGGTGAGAGAAGTTGGGCGGGGCTGTCTAGCCGGCCCTCACTTGCGTGAGCACCTCGCGCGGCAAGTGTCCGTCTCGATCGAACGCAACGGCAGTCCTTGCGCGAGCCCCTCGCGCGACTGATCTCGGGTCGATCAGCCCCCATGCGTTCACAGATCGCTCGCTCGCGTGGCTTCTCGTCTTCTCGCGATCCATCGCGCCGTCACTCGATCCTCGACTCGCGATGCGTGCACAGACGACCCGCTCGCGTGGGCTCTACTGGTCCAGTCATCGCGAGCGACAGGCACGCGCCGCGAACATCCCCTCCGTCAGGCACGGCGCCATCGCGTCTGCCCTCTGCCCCTTTCCGACGCGGACGCCGACGGACTCGCCGCGAGGATCCCACCCGTGAGGCACGACCCATCGCGACGAAGCCCAGAACCACGAGCCGGAGTACGCGACCGGACGCATCGCAACTGAGAGCCTCGCGGCGCGAGCCTGTCGGTCCGACTTCGCGGTGAGAGAAGTTGGGCGGGGCTGTCTAGCCGGCCCTCACTTGCGTGAGCACCTCGCGCGGCAAGTGTCCGTCTCGATCGAACGCAACGGCAGTCCTTGCGCGAGCCCCTCGCGCGGCCGAGCTCGAGTCGATCGCCGCCGTGCGTTCACAGACCGCGCGCTCCCACACCTCTCCTCCTCTTCGTCTCTTCTTCGCGATCCACCGCGGCATCACTCGATCCGTCACCAGCCCGAAGGGCTTGCAGTCGCGGAGCGATGCCCTACTGCCCCTGGCTTCAGCCAGTGGGCAACTCTCGCCACGCCCCCTACACGAGCTTCGATGGACGTCTCGCCTCGTTTCCCTGCGCACGCACCTCATCTTCCGCAGGCTCGCGCAGTGATCTCAGAGAGGGCGCCTCGCTCACGCTGTGCCGCTGCGGCACGCATGAATCGCTGCGAATTCCCCACGGCACGCGCGGTACCTTCTGGTGCACAGCTTGCTGTCCTCCGCCCGCATGCTCCGCCGCGCCTCGCTCTCGCTGTCCCTGCTCGTCCTCGCCACGACCACGCGCGTCGACGCACAGGCGCGCGCGACGACGACGGAGGACGAGCCCTCATACGCCGACGTCAGCACCCCCGCGCCGCGGCTCGACGTGGCGGGTGAGTCGTACGGCGCGATCTCGGTGCTCGTGCACTCGGGTGAGTACGTCGTGAGCTCGGGCGGTATGGAGGTCACACCCGGCAGGGTGGCTTCGCTCCCCGTGACGATGCCCATCGCGACGCTGACCGCCGCACGACGCAGCGAGCGCGGTCACACGCTGCAGCTCTCGCTCGAGGCGAACGACGAGCTCCTCTTCGTTGGCGTCTCGCGCCACGAGGGACGCATGGGAGGCATCGTCACGCTCGTGCTCGGCGGCGCCGCCGCGCTCGGGACCGGGCTGATCATCGGCACCACCACGACCTGCTCCCCAGGCGTGTTCGGAGGCTCGGACTGCGCACGTCCCGTCACGTCGGCGGTCGTCGGCGCGATCGGAGGCGCGCTCGCGCTCGCCGCGGGCCTCATCCTCCTCGCGCAGCCCGACGCCACCCACCTGGACATCCGAGGCGCGCGCGGAATCCGTCGCACGAGACCACACGCGCGCGGCAACACCATCGCGCCAGCCGTGCTGCTCGGCCTGCACGGCATCGCGGTGCTCGGTGTGCTGCCCGCCGTCTTCCTCCAAGAGCCCACGGCCGGCGTCCCCGAGCCATGGAACCTGCTGGCGCCATCGATGACATCGATGCTGATGACGCCGCTGCTCGTCACCCTCGCAGGCGAGCTCGGAGGCGGTCACGGCGCCGCATGGGCCGCCTATGTGGGCTCGCTCGCAGGGTGGCTGGGCATGGCCATCACGCAGATCATCGTCGAGGAGATCGGCAGCTCGAGCACTGGAGTCCCCGCGATGATCGTCGGCTCCGCGCTCTCCCTCGGCGGCGCGCTCCTCGGCTACGCGCTCAGCGACCAAGACGACGAGCGCGTCGAGGGCGAGGGCCTCCTCCCGACGTTCGCCATCGGCCCCCAAGGCGCGAGCGTCGGCGTGGTCGGCACGATGTGATCCGCCCACGGGGTCACTGAGCCTCGTCGTTCACGATCGCGTCCACTCGGGCGATGTTCTCGACGGGAGTCCCGACGACCTCGATGATCCACTCGAGGCCATCGTCTTCCATGATGAGGTGCGGGAGCTCCAAGCCCTCTTTCGCGCAGAGCGCGTCCACGGACTCGAGGGCCTCCTTGCTCGAGACCTTCGGCCGCTCGCCGTACTCCGCCAGCGTGAACGGCGGTAAGCGCCCCTCGAAGACCGGCGTGACCTTGCCGCGCTCGATCCGATCGACGTTCGCGTCTCGAAACACCAGCACCGGATGGCCCGTCTTCTTCGAGAGTTCGAGCGCCATGGCGCGCTGCTCTTCGATGACCTCGGGGAGCACGACGGGATCGTGGAGCTCGGGGCGCCAGAGGTACCAAGTCCACTTCGACTTCTTCATCTGGAGGAGAAACGTGACGTCGCGCCCGACGACACGCTTGGTCGCAGCGTCCTCGAGGATCGTCCCGCCACCGATCGCTTTGGCGATCCCCGCGATGGGCCCACGAACCGCGAGGACGACCCAGGACAAGTGCACGGACCATCGCGCCCGCGCGAACGCCGAGAAGGGACCCGAGGGAGTCTTCGAGCGCTTCTTCGATTGACGCAGCAGCTTCGGCGCGATGCCGGCTCGCCGCACAGCGAGCCTCTTCCGAATCTCGGCCGCCATGTAGTCGCGACCCAGGTTGATCGCCTTCTCCAACAAGGTCCCGTTACCCCACGGTTCGCGCGCAGCGACATCTGCACCACGCTCGAGAAGTAGGTCAAAACAGTCTCTGTGATCGTACTGAACTGCGCCACTCAAGGGTGTACCGTCGTCCGGGGAACCACCAACGTCGAGTAGTAACCGAAGCACCGCCACGTGGCCCCCATAGACGGCGCCCACCACGGCCGGGAACGGTGTCGCGCCGAGTGGATCCTTCGGGTACGGGATCCCCCCGAGCATTCGCACATCCGCACCGCGCGCGAGGAGCGCGCGCACGACATCCATCGCCCCGTCTCTGGCAAACACATACAGGAGCGTTGGTCCCCTGTCGCGATAGCGCCGGTCCGTGCACCAGGGACTACCCGCGTTCAGGTATGGGTCGTAGAGTCCCGCATCAATGGCGGCGACGAGCGCCTCCCATCCGTCCCCCGGAGGCACGACGCGGAGGTCGTCGTCCATTCGGATCAGACCGGTCGGGTCGACGAACTTCACGCGCTTTAGCGGCCAGCGTGTGAGCGCGTCGGGATGTGCGAGTTTCGGCTTCTTTGATGCCATGAGTTGCCCCTCGAGAAGACGGCGGGAAAGGTCACCGTCGCGCGATTGGATTCCGGTCTCGAGAGCTCGAATCGGGGAGAGTCGGAGCCTCGTTGTGGACCTCGTACTCCGTGCATCCGGCGAGTCCCGACGCACACGCGAGAAGCCAGGCGAAGCGCAACGAGTGTCGTCTCGTGTTCACGGGAGCGCGATCAGTCAGCGGGGGAACCATTGGATGTCCAGAACGGGCGCGCGGTCTTCGTCAGGTGCGTCATCACCTTCGTCGCGACCGCGTCGAAGCGGTCGGGGTCGGTCGAGGCGTCGTAGCGGTACCAGTGGTTCCGCATCGCTCGGCGGGGGCCGAGGCGGACGCGGTTGGCCATGTGCTGCGCGTTGACGCGCGTTGCGGACACGGCGTAGCCGAGGCGTGATCGGATGCCGCGCGCAGGCGCGCTCGCGACCTCGACGACGAAGCCGCCGCTGCGCTTGTCGAGCTGGAACGTGAGGAGGTCGATGCGGTCGGCGTGGGCGCGTCGGTAGTGCGGCCACGTGCCGCGGAAGCCGGCCGCGATCAGCGGGTCGATCACGTGCGCATCGAGCGCCTTGCGCATCTTCGCCGCCGTCATCCACGACGACGGTAGTGGACGGCGATGGCTCGCGTCGAGTCGCACGATCTGCGGGCGTTCGGGCCTCGACGTGCCCTCGCGTGAGGCCCTGCTAGGGTCGGCCCCCCCTGATGCCCCGCACGTCGAACGAGAGAGGCCCCGCGCCGAAGGCTGCCGTGCCCAAGGCTGGCCCTGCGCCCAAGGCTGCCGCTGCGGCCAAGGTTGCTGCGTCAGCGCCCAAGGTCGTCGTGCCCCCGAAGAACGCGCCGCAGAAGAAGAAGAGCGCGACGAAGAGCACGGACGTGCGCTCCGGGCGCGTAGTGATCGTCGGTCGGCCCAACGTCGGCAAGTCCACGCTGCTCAACGCGCTCGTCGGGCAGCGGCTCGCGATCACCACGCCCAAGCCCGGCACCACGCGCACCG
The DNA here is from genome assembly GCA_964502175.1 of uncultured Sandaracinaceae bacterium. GTDB lineage: Bacteria > Myxococcota_A > Polyangia > Polyangiales > Sandaracinaceae > JAFLCL01. The sequence goes on along the minus strand of CAZCVE010000018.1, from coordinate 5,327 downwards.
TGCTGCTCGGCGTGCACGACGCGACGGACGACGAAGGTCGCCGCACGCAGATCGCGTTCCTCGACACCCCCGGCCTCGAGTCGCCGAAGTCAGTGCTCGGGCGTGTGCTCGTCGAAGAGGCGCAGGGCGCGCTCGATGGTGTCGACGCGATCGTGCTCATGGTCGACGCGACCGATGTCGCGCGTGGAGGCGAGCTCGCGCCCGCGGATCAGCGCGTGCTGAGCTTGCTCGGCGAGGTCGGCAAGCCCGTCGTGCTCGCGCTCAACAAGGTCGACCGCGTGAAGGACAAGGGCAAGCTCTTGCCCGCGCTCGAGCGCCTCGCGACGGTGAAGCCCGGGCACAAGGCGCGCTTCGCCGCGCTCGTCCCGCTGAGCGCGAGCCGCGGCACCGGCGTGAGCGGCCTCGTGAGCGAGCTGCGCGGTCACCTCCCGGCGGTCGTCGACGGCCACGGGCTCCTGTTCGAGGACGACAGCGTCACCGATCGGCCCGAGCGCTTCTTCGTCTCCGAGCTCGTGCGCGAGGCCATCCTCGGCGCGACGCGCGAAGAGGTGCCGCACGGCACGGCGGTGCTCGTCGACGAGTGGGTCGAAGAGGGCCGCATGATCCGCGTCGGCGTGACCATCGTCGTCGAGAAGGACTCCCACAAGGGCATCCTCATCGGCGCGCGCGGCAGCAAGCTCAAGGAGATCGGCGAGGCCGCGCGCATCGCGATGGAGAGCTTCCTCGAGCGCAAGATCTTCCTTCGCACGTTCGTGAAGGTCGTGCCGGGCTGGACCAAGGACGCCGAGAAGGTCCGTCGCCTCGTGCGCGACGGCAGCCTGCCCTGAAGAGAGATCGCATGGCCGTCCGCAAGAAGAAGTCCCCCGCGTTCGTCGACGAGGCGCCCCCGACGGGAGGCGCGCAGATCACGAGCGATCTGTCGCGTCGTCGAAGGCGCGGTGAGTCGCTGCCCGCTGGCGCCGTGGGCGCACGCCCCATCGTCGCGATCATCGGTCGCCCCAACATCGGCAAGAGCACGCTCTTCAACCGACTCGCGGGCGCGCCCCTCGCGATCGTCGAGGACGTGCCCGGCGTCACGCGCGATCGCCACTACGCGGACACGTTCCTCCAGGGGCGTGACCTCGTGCTCGTCGACACCGGCGGCTTCGATCCCGACTCGGACGATCCGATGAAGGAAGGCATCGCGCGGCACGTGAGGTCCGCGCTCGCCGAGGCCGACGTCGTGGTCTGCGTGCTCGACGCGACGACGCCGCCCACGCCCGCCGATCGGGCCGCCGCGCAGCTCCTCCGCAAGGCCGACAAGAAGGTCGTGTTCGTCGCGAACAAGGCCGACTCGCCCGCGCAGGTCCTCGAGAGCGCCGAGCTGTACCGGCTCGGGATGCAGAAGATCATCGCGATCTCCGCGCTCCACGGGAACAACCTCGTCGAGCTCGAGCAGGCGATCGTCCTTGCGCTCCCGCCTCCGAACCACGGCAGCGCGCCCGTGTGGGGCGAAGAGGCGCGACGCATCGCGATGGTCGGCCGCCCGAACGCCGGCAAGAGCTCCCTCACCAACCGGCTGCTCGGTGAAGACCGACAGCTCGTCGACTCGCGCCCCGGCACCACCGTCGACGCGATCGACTCGCTCCTCACGCGCAAGACCAAGAGCGGAGAGCAGCAGCAGTACGTGCTCATCGACACCGCGGGCATCCGCCGCAAGCGCGGCATCGAGGAGGCCGTGGAGTCGATCGCCGTGATGAAGGCGATCAAGTCGATCGAGCGCAGCGACTGCACGGTGCTGCTCGTCGACGCGCAAGAAGGCATCGCCGAGCAGGACGCGCGCCTCGCGGGCCTCGTGGTCGATCGCGGCCGCGCGCTCGTCGTGGGGCTCAACAAGAGCGACCTCCTCGATGACCGCGAGCGCAAGCGCGCCGTAGAGAAGGCGAGAGAGACGCTCGCGTTCGCGCCGTGGGCGCCGATCCTCTTGCTGTCGGCCAAGACCGGTCGGTCCACAGCGAAGATCCTCGAGATCGCCGATCGCGCGATCACCGCGCACCGCTCGCGCGTGACCACCTCGGAGCTGAACCGCTTCTTCGAAGAGGTCCTCGATCGGCACCCGCCGCCGACCTACAACCACCGCCCGGTCCGCCTCTACTTCGTCACGCAGGCCGAGACGCGACCGCCGCGCTTCGTGCTCGTGACGAACGAGCCCGAGGGCATCCACTTCAGCTACCAGCGCTACGTGCTGAACGCGCTGCGCGAGCGCTTCGGCTTCGAGGGCACGCCGCTCCGCGCGACGTACCGCGCGAAGCAGAAGCGCGAGTAGCGCCCTCCCGCACCGTCTTCGCGCGGGCTCGGCCGGCCAGTGATTGCGTGCTGGGCCGGACGGGTCGAGGGAGGGGCGTCGTCCGCTCGCAGTCCTCGGTCTCGCGCCTGCGGCGTTTATCTGCGGGCTCGCTACCTCAACCCCTCCCCCGACCCGCCCTGTGCTTCGTTTGGGCAATGGCGGGGCCGCGCCCGAGACGCTATCGTCGGGCGCCCGTTTCCGGAGGCTCACTTTGCTCGCTCGTTCCGAGGCCGCTTCGACTCCGCTCTCGTTCGCTTCATCCCCGCTGCGTGGTGTCGTGCTCGCTGGCTTCGCCGCCCTGTCGCTCGGGGTCACCGCGTGCACCAACGGCGCGGGCGCGACGTGCGAGATCGACGGCGACTGCGCCGCCAACCTCTCGTGCTGCACGGGCGGCCTCATGCGCGGCTCGTGTCAGACGGACTGCGCGGGGATCACGGCGCCGGTCGACGCGGCCCTCGCGACGACGTCCGACTCCGGCACCACGGACGACGCTGCCGCCGCGCCCGACGCGGCTCCGAGCATCGACGCTGCCGCCGCGCCGGACGCCGTCGTCGTGCCCGACGCTGCCTTCGCGCCCGACGCCGCCGCCGACACGAACGTCGACGGTGGGAGCTGATCCGTGCGGAAGCCCCCGGTCGATCCGCTGATCGGCCGCACGATCGGCGGCCGCTATCGGTTGATCCAGCGGCTCGGCACCGGGGGAATGTCGAGCGTCTACCTCGCGCGACACGTGCTGATCGATCGCTTGATGGCGATCAAGACGCTGCGACGTGACCTCGCGAGCGATCCCGTGCAGCGCGATCGCTTCATCCGCGAGGCGCGCGCCGTCAACCGCATCAACCACGAGAACATCGTGGAGATCTCGGACTTCCGCGAGACGGAAGACGGCCTGCTCTACCTCGTCATGGAGTACGTGCCGGGCGACTCGCTGCTGAAGGCGATGGGCGAGGGTCCGTTCCCTCCGCTGCGCGCGCTCGACATCGCGGAGCAGGCCGCGGGCGCGCTCGCACGCGCGCACCAGATGGGCGTCATCCATCGCGATCTCAAGCCCGAGAACCTCTTGCTCGTGCAGCGCCGTGATCGCCCGGACTTCGTGAAGCTGCTCGACTTCGGCATCGCGAAGCTGATGGATCAGCCCTCGCTCACGGGCAGCCAGCAGATCTTCGGCACGCCGGGCTACATCGCGCCCGAGTACATCCAGAGCGCGAACATCGACGGCCGGAGCGACCTCTACTCGCTCGGCGTGATCCTCTACGAGATGGTCACGGGCGCGCTGCCGTTCGACTACGAGTACCCCGGCGACCTGCTCATCAAGCACGTCACCGAAGCGCCGATCAAGCCGTCGGTGCGGAGGCCCGGCCTGCCCGCGCCCATCGAAGAGCTCGTGCTGCGCTGCCTCGAGAAGACGCCCGAGAAGCGCTTCCGCGACGCGTTCCACTTCCTCGAAGAGCTGCGCGCGTGCCGTGAGCGCCTCGGCTCCGAGCTCGAGTGGGGCGCGCTGTCGCGACCCGTCGCGGGGCCGCCGGGCAGCGGCGGCAAGCGCGCGATCTCGATCGTCCCGACGCCGGAAGAGGGCAAGAGCCGTCCTCCGCGCGCGCTCGAGTCGGTGCCGATCGCGCTGCCGCCGTTCGAGAGCCAGAGCCTCCGCGCGCCGAACGACGTGGACGTGCCCTCGAGCGCGGACCTCGCGCGTCGCGTGCCCGTCGACACCGGCATCCCGATCTCGTTCGACGGTGATCCGACGCCGCGCGCGATCGAGCCCAGCAAGGTCGAGCCCAGCAAGGTCGAGCCCAGCAAGGTCGAGCCCAACAAGGTCGAGCCCAACAAGGTCGAGCCCAAGCTCGGCAGCAAGAGCGACGCACAGAAGCGAGACTCGAAGACGAGCGCGCCCTCGATCGCGAACCCGGTCTCGGGCGTCACGGGTCGCCCGATCACGGCGGACTACAACCGCCGCTCGATCCCCGTCGCGCCTGGCGACGATCTCTCGATCGACGTCGACGTCGAGATCGACTTCGAAGCGCCCGAGAGCGTGCGGCCGCCGCCGATCGCGCAGGGCCCCGACGCGAGCGGACAGGGCCTGAGCGGCGAGCACGGCCTCGTCGGCACGCGTCGATGGCGCGAGCGCTACGAGAGCCTGCGCGGCTGTCTCGACGAGCTCGAGCAGCAGCAGCAGCAACCTCCGCCGACCGATGTCGATCACGCGATGGCCTTCGCGTCGCGCGCGCTCGAAGAGCTCGAAGAAGCGGCGAACGCCGCGCGACGCGAGCAGCGCGCGCTCGAGGGCGTGTCCGAGAAGGCGCGCGACTACCGCGCGACGATCGGTCGCACGCTCGACGAGCTCGCGGCGCAGCTCTCGCACGAGAAGGGCGAGCTCGATCGGCTCGCGACGCAGCGCTCCACGCTCGAGGAGCGACGAGCCCAGCTCCGTAGCCAAGGCCGCGAGACCGAGTCGGACGGCATCCTCTGGGAGCTGGCGGCCGTCGACCAGGCGACCGGCGAGAAGGCTGCGGTGCACGAGGTGCTCGCGAGCCAGGTGGCCGAGCTCCAGGTGCAGCTCGATCGCGAGAACGAGCAGCTCGAGCACGAGATCGGCGTGCTCTCGCAGTCGCTCGATCGCGAGATGGGACGCCTCTGGCCCATGGCCGGCGCGCTCCGCGATCCGCTCGATCGCGTCGAGCAATTCGTGCGCGGCGTGTGGTCCTCGAGCTCGCGCTGAGCCCTCTTCACGTTTCCGACGCGGACGCCGCCGGACTCGCCGCGAGGATCCACCCGTGAGGCGTGTCGGTCCGACTTCGAAGTGAGAGAAAGCCGACTTCGAAGTGAGAGAAGCTGGGCGGAGCCGTAACACGGCCCTCACTTGCGTGAGCACCTCACGCGGCAAGTGTCCGTCTCGATCGAACGCAACGATCACGTCGTGACCGCTCAGCAAAGCCGGGATGATCGCGCGGCGCGGCTCGGTCACGTTCGCGCGCGATGCGACGCAAGATCGAGGACGAGCGCG
>CAZCVE010000017.1:113004-155614 GCA_964502175.1 uncultured Sandaracinaceae bacterium | reverse complement strand
CTGCGCGCGGGGCCCCAACCCCGCTTGCGCGCCTCGCGCTGCGCTCGGCGATTCTCCGGGTGGGCGAGATGGAACGCACGCTCTGCGGCCACCGGTCGAGCGCCGCCATGTGCTCGCGTCCACCGCGTTTTTCGCTCGCTTCGGAGTTTGTGCTCTCCACTTCGGTGGTGGTATGAAGCCGCGCAGCGAATGGCGCCTCGCTGGTCGGGCTCGGCGCCATCGCCGTCCACGATCCGGGCGGCTGCACTTTCTCCTCGAACGGAGCCAGGAATGAGACTGAACAGCACGGCCTCTCACGTCGTCACCTTCCTCGCCGCGTGCGCGCTCCTGTTCGTCGCGCCGCTCGCAGCACCCACGGGTGCGAGCCTCGCGACGGCGCACGCGCAGTCGGGCGAGTTCGATGACGAGTTCGACGACGAGTTCGAGGACCGTCAGCGGACGCCGCCTCGTCAGGAGCGATCGATCGCCGACGACCTCGCCGAAGAGGACGAGTTCGAGGGCGGCGGCCCCACGCGCCGCACGCGCGACGAGGACGTCGAAGAGACCGAAGAGCGCGCCGCGCCGCGCGAGGTCGAGCCTGCGCCGCCGGAGGGTCGCCCGACCGATGCGCGCGGCGATCTGCTCGCGACCAACGGCTCGCGCGCGTGGCGTCAGCGCCGCTTCGTGCTGCACAACACCTACAACGGCACCGTCGGTGGTCTCCACGTCGCCGACGCGGGCTCCGGTCCGTCGCAGACGTTCCGCGTCTCGCTCCTCACGGACTTCTTCATCGCGGGTGGCTTCCTCCGCGCGCCGGGCTCGGACCCCGCGCTCTCGGACGAGAACCGACACATCGGTGGCGCGCTCTCGCTGAGCTACACGCCGTTCGACTTCCTCGAGATCTACGCGGCCATCCGCAGCTACGCGAACTCGAACGACACCGAGTCGCCCTCGCTGTTCCAGGTGCTCGGCGACTCGACGCTCGGCTTCAAGGCCTACTACGAGGTGCTGCCGTGGCTGACCATCGGCGGTGACTTCGGCGTCTACTTCCTCAACACGGTCGGCGACATTGGCCTCGTGCTCGACTCGACGAGCCTCAACTTCCGCCTCAACGCGAGCGCCGATCTGCGCGCCGTCGAGGGCGTCGAGATCCCGCTCATCACGCGCGTGAACCTCGGCTACTACTACGACCGCTCCTCGGTCCTCACCGATCAGGTCGAGCAGGCGCGCTACGACGCGCTGCCCACGGTGGGCCCGGACGCGCGCCGCAGCTACGGCGACGAGGACCGTCATCTCCTCACGCGCGTCGAGCGCTTCGCGCTCAACATCAACCGCACCGACTTCTTCGACATCGGCCTCGGCGTCGAGGTCCCGATCAACGTGTCGGAGAACTTCTACATCTCGCCGATCGTCGAGTGGAACGTCCGCGTGCCGGTGAACAGCCGCAGCTACTCGTGTCTCTGGATCCCGGAGATGACGGGCGGCAGCACGCCCGTGCCCGGCCAGGACGGCTGCCTCGAGTTCCAGGGCTTCGCGGCGATGCCCTCCACGCTCACGCTCGGCGTGCGCGTGCAGCCGCCGATCCGCGGCCTCGGGCTCATGTTCGCCGTCGACATCGGCACGTCGGGTCAGACCTTCGTGCGCGAGCTCGCGGGCAACGCGCCGTACAACGTCTTCCTCGGTCTCTCGTACGCCGTCGACACCGTGCCGCCCCCGGCCGAGGTCATCGAGCGCGAGGTCGAGCGCACCGTCGAGGTCCGCATCCCGCCGCCGGTCCGCGGCCGCATCATCGGCACGGTCGTCGAGCGCGGCACCACGAACGCCATCGCGAACGCGATCGTCAGCTTCACGGGCAGCGACCTCACGGCGCTCTCCACGGGCGGCGACGGCGTGTTCCGCACGTACGAGCTCGCCCCGGGCGAGGTCCGCGTCTCCATCGCTCACCCCGAGTACCACTCGGCCGACTGCGCCGGGACGATCCCCGCGGCGGGCGGCGACGTGAACATCAGCTGCTCGCTCGAGGCGCTCCCGCGTCTCGGCATCGTCCGCGGCCGCGTCATCGGCGACAACGGTCAGGCCGTCGCCGGCGCGACCGTGAACGTCACGGGCCCGCAGGCGTTCTCGGCGCTCACGGATCCGAACGGCGGCTTCACGCGCCAGGGCCTGCCGCCCGGCACGTACGCGGCCCGCGTCGAGTCGGACGCGCACCTCATCACCACCTCGAGCTTCGACGTCCGCCCGCGCGAGACGGCCGAGCCGACGATCACCGTCGTCGCTCGCCCCACGCGCTCGCAGGTCATGCTCCGCGCACGCGAGCTGACGATCCGTCGTCAGATCAACTTCGCCACCGACAGCGCCGAGATCCTCCCGGACTCGATCCCGCTCATGACCGAGATCGCCGACGCGCTCCTGCGCCACCCGGAGCTTACGGGCATCGAGATCCAGGGCCACACGGACAACCGTGGCGGCGCGCCGCACAACATGGAGCTCAGTCAGCAGCGCGCGGACTCGGTGCGTCAGTACCTGATCAACGCGGGCGTCGCGGCCGATCGCCTCACGGCGCGCGGCTACGGCGACACGCGCCCGGTCGCGCCGAACATCACGGCCGGTGGTCGCGCCCGCAACCGCCGCGTGCAGTTCATCATCACGTCGCGCTCGGAGTGAGTCGCGTGACCTAGGTCGCCTCGCGTGACCTAGGTCGCCTCGCGGACCCCCTCCTCGCGGGGCCCCAGCCCGCGTTTCCTCCCCCGCATGCGGGGGAGGGGACCCACGGCGCTCGGGGCCCTTTCTCCGTCTGGCGCTTCGTGCGTGCTGCGGTGCTCGCTTCCGTCTCTTGCGCGTGGCCAGGCGCCACCACCATCATGCGGGCGATGCGTTCCTTGTCTTTCCGCGCTGCGGCGTGGGTCTGCCTCGTCGCCCTCGCGACGCTCACGAGCGCGACGCACGCGCGCGCGTCCATCGTCGAGGCCATGAGCCTCGCGGAGCTCACGCAGGCCGCCGACGTGATCGTCGTCGCGCGCGTCGAAGACCAGCGGGCTCGCTACGACGCGCAGGGCCGCATCGTCACGGACGTCTCGCTGCGCGTCGAAGAGAGCCTCTTCGGTCGCCTCGCCGTCGGCGAGCAGACGACGGTGCTGCGCATCGGCGGCGCCGTGGGTGACCTCGGCCTCCGCGTCGAGGGCGAGGCCGTCTACCAGAGCGGCGAGTCGATCGTGCTCTTCGGCCGCTGGGTCCCGACGCCTGCGGGCGAGGTGCTGCGACCGATCGGCATGGCGCAGGGCGTCTTGCCGATCGCGACGCGCGGCGGCGTCGAGGTGGTCACGCCCGGTGGCGTCGGCCTCGAGCTCGTGACGCGCGATGCAGACGGTCGCCTCGCGCCCGGCGCGCCTGCGCTCGCGGCCCCGCGCGCGAGGGACGAGCTCGTGGACGAGCTCCGGGCGCTGGTCGCGGAGCGCAGCCGTGCGCACTGAGCGCGTCGCGTACGTCGGCGGCCTCGTGATCGCGGCGGCCCTGCTCGCGCCCTCGAGCGCGCGGGCGTGGTGTCAGATGGTGTCGGGCAACGTCCGTCCGAGCACCGAAGAGCCGTGTGTGCTCGCCGAGAACCACGAGGGGATCTTCCCGCTCGCGTGGCGTCGTCGCTGTACCTCGATGTCCGTGTCGGCGGCGCTGCCTCCGAACGATCTGTCGATCACCGAGGTCCAGGCCATCCTCGTCGACGCGTACGCCACGTGGACGACGGTCGACTGCGACGGCGCGACCACGGGCCTCTCCGTCGACGTGATGACCGACACGAACACGTGCACCGAGGCCGTGCACCACACGAGCGGGCGCAACGTGAACTCCATCCTCTTCGTCACCGAAGGATGGAGCTCCGATCGCATGCACGACCCTCGCGCGTACGCGGTGACCTACGTCTGGCACGACCCCGGCAGCGGCGAGATCTACGACTCGGACATCGAGATCAACGAGACGCGCGGCACCTACACCGTGTGTCCCGACGAGGGCTGCACGGACTCGCGCATCGATCTGCCGAACGTGCTCACGCACGAGCTCGGTCACTACTTCGGCATCGCGCACACGCCCGACGATCCGTTCGCGACGATGTATGCGAGCGCGCCGCCCGGCGAGACCAGCAAGCGAACGCTCACGACCGACGACAGCACCGCGATCTGCACGATCTACGGGCCCGGCACGCTGCCCGACGCGTGCGATCCGACGCCGCGCGGCGGCCTCGATCTCACCTGCGCCGGCGGCGACACGTGCGGCTGTACCGCGCCGGGCAACAGCCGCGGCGCGGGCGCGAGCGTGCTCGGCCTCGCCCTGGCGGCCTTGGCGCTCGTGGCGCGCAGGCGACGCTGAGCCGTGCCCGGAGCTCTCAGATCGGCAGGCGGATGGGCGCGGCCCAGCTCTCGCCGGGGCCGAACTTGCCCTTGTCGTCGCGCTCCACGCGCGACATCGCCACCTCCGCGTCGTGCGTGAAGAAGAGCCGGCCGCGACGCGCGACGAGGTCGTCGAGCAGCGCGCGCTTCTCGTCGATCAAGAGCTCGGGGAAGCGGTCGTAGCCCATCGTGATCGGCAGGTGCACCCACGGGCGTCCGGGGATCAGGTCGGCGGCGAACACGATCGCGCCGTCTGCGCTCGCGACCTCGGCGAGCACCAGGCCCGGCGTGTGACCGCTCGATCGATGCAGCCGGTACGCGTCGCCGAGCGTCGGTGAGCGATCGCCGCTCACGCGCTCGAGGCGTCCCGTGGCCTCGAGCAGCGGCACGAGCTCCGGGATGAACGACGCACGATCCCGCGCGTGCGGCGACAGCGCGCGCTGCCACGCCTCTTCGCCCACGACGAACGTCGCGCGCGGAAAGAGCAGACGATGCGGCTGTCCTTCTTCGTACGCGGCGAGGAGACCGCCCGCGTGATCGAAGTGCATGTGCGAGAGCACGACGACGTCGATGTCCGCGTCGGTCAGGCCGAGCGCGCCGAGGCTCGCGAGCAGCACGTGCTCGCTCTCCACCACGCCGAAGCGGTCGCGCATCTTCGGTGGGAAGAACGCGCCGATGCCCGTCTCGAAGAGGATGCGGCGCACACGATCGCCGTCGCGCTCTTCGATCAGCATCGCGCGGCACGCGAGCGGGATGCGGTGGCGATCGTCGGCGGGGATCCACTTCTCCCACACGGGGCGAGGCGCGTTGCCGAACATCGCGCCGCCATCGAGGCGCTGGGTGTTGCCGCTGATCGCGGTGAGCGTGCGTTGCGTCATGACTTCTTCGCTGCCTTCTTCTTCGCAGCGGCCTTCTTCTTCGTGGCTGGCTCGCTCTTCGCGAGCGGGGCGCCGGCGTCGAGCTCCTTCACGAGCTTCTTCGGCGCCTGCGCGCGGTAGCTCTCGTCGATCCACGCCTCGAGCATCGCGACGTCGATCTGGCTCGCGTCCGTGAACTTCGCCGAGACCCACCCGCTCTTGCCGAGGCCGTACGGCGTGGGCTGACAGAAGGGCAGGAGCAGCGCGACGTCGGACGACTGCGGCAGCTTGCAGCCGATGCCGAGCGGCTCTCCTTCCAGCGAGAGGTACGCGAACGTCTTGTCCTTCACCGCGAGGTCGAGGTGACCGGGCCACGGGCTCTTGAGGTGCGCGCCCGGATAGCGGAGGCCGCGCTCCCGCAGCGCCTTCAGGATCGGATCGGTGCTCGACTTGGCCATCGCGCGATTGTGCACGACCGGCGCGCGAGATCACGGGCTCGATCCACGGGCTCGATCCACGGGCTCGATCGACGGCTCAGAAGCGGCCGTTCATCTGGAGGCCCGCGCCGAACGGGCTCGCCCACGGCACGAACGACGCGTGCAGCGGCTCGCCCAGGGGATGATCGCGAGCAGCACACCCGAGACCACCGACGTGGCTGCCGAGCCGTAGCCCACGGCGAGGCTGAGGTCCGAGTCTGCGAGCGCTGCGGTCAGCGCCGCGCCGACTCCCCCTGCGGCGACGAGCCCGATGCCGATCGCCGTCCACATCCAGCGCGACTCTTCGATGCCCGCGAGGTCTCCGCGGATCTCGCCTTCGAAGCGGCCGAGCGAGCGCTCGCTCGGGTCGCCCGCCGCGCGCAATGCGCGAAAGCGCTCGAGCCGGCGCTCGGCGACCGAAGGCGACGCGAGTCGGTAGATGCCGTACGCGAAGTCGAGCACGCCGAACACGATCCCCACCGCGCCGAACACGTTCGTGGTCGCGTCGGCGGGATGCGGCGGCTGCATCGCGAGGAGCACCGACTCGATCGGGATCTCGCAGCCTCCGAGCAGCACGGCGATCACGCCCCAGAGCAGCCGCGACTCGTACGCGCGCTGCGCGTGCATCGCGAGCCACGCCTCGAGGCGATCGGCCTCCGCGTGGGTCGACAGGCTCGGCGGCGTGAGCTCGAGGGTCGGCGTCGGCAGCAGGTCAGGCGTGATCTCGGGCGTGTCCGTCGCCGTGGCCTCGATCGCGGGAGTCTCCGTAGCGGCGTCTGCTCGCGCCTGTGCCTCCACACACGCGAGCCACGCCGTGAGCGCGCACGAGATGACCGCGACGACCGTGTCATCCCATCCCCCGCGCTGCTTCATTGCAGAACGATCACCGAGTCGGCACCGAGCAACCACACGCGACCCTCACCGTCGGTCTCCACGTCGCGCAGCTCTGCGGTCGGCAGGCCTGGCACGATGCGCCCCGAGGCGTCGCTCGACGTGCCGCCGAAGTGCGCCCACTGGCCCCCTTCGTTCTCGAGGAGGCCATAGCGTCCGGCTGCCCACAGCGTGCCGCGTCCGTCGATCGCGAGCGCCACCGGCCGGTGCTCTCGAACGATGGGCGGCATCGAGTAGTCGAAGCGGCGATCCGCGTAGCTCCCGAGACCCTCGGCCGAGGCGACCCACATGTTGCCCGCGCCCGCGACGATGTCCGTGACGACGTCACCGCGCACGCCGCGGCTCTCGTCGAACGTGATCGCTTGGTGAGCCTCGACGCGCACCGCGCCCGAGAGCGTCGCGAACCACGCGTTGCCTTCGCCGTCGAACGCCATGCCCGCGACCTCGTCGGCGAGCGGCAGGCCCTGCGGCGGCTCGGCGAGGCGGTGGTGGTACGCGATCGTCTCGCTCGATGGATCGATCACCGCCGCACCGCGCATGCGCGCGCCCACGCCGTCTTCGCGCGTCACGCGGAGGCCCAGCCACACGCGGCCGTCGTTGCCCACGCCCGCGAAGGGGATCGACACGAGGCCAGGCACCGCGAGGTTGCGCTCGACGAGCGAGCGGAAGCCCGCGCCCTGCGCGACGTACACGCGCACGGTCGTCGTGCCCCGCACGAGCGCCACGAGGTACGTGCCCTGCGGCCCGCTCGCGATCGCCTGCGGCGTGACCTCGTCCGGGAGCGCGAGCCTGCGCAGGCGTCCGTCGACCCACTTCGCGACGTCGCCGTCGCGGCCGCGCACCCACACGCCGGTCTGCAGATCGGTCGCGAGCTGGAGGTCCTCTTCGCTCACGAGCGACATGGAGCGCAGCGGCGTCGCGCTGGTGCTCGCGAGCGCGACGATGCCGCGGTTCGCGATCGCCGCGAACGCCGCGTCGCCAGACTGGAAGCTGCGGTACGCGCCGGGAGGAGCGTTCACCTCGAGCGGCCTCGCCACCAGCGCAGGCGCGCGGCCGGCCGTCGCTTCGGGCGCGTCGCTCGAGAGCGCCTGCATGCCGCGGAGTACGTCGGACGCGTCGATCGCGGGCGCGGCCGGAGCCGTCGCCGCAGGCACGACCTCGGCGCGGAACGAGCGCGTCTGCGCCTCACCGCTCGAGAGCGCGCGGAAGCCCGTGCCCGTGCCGGTCGGCGCGATCGCGAAGAGACGCTCCTCGGTCACGAGCACGGTGTTCGAACCACCGATCGCCACGAGACCCGCGACCCGCTCCTCGACGCCCGGCAGCGTGTACGCGAACCACGTCGTGCCATCGAAGAAGCCGAGCACGCTGCGCGACGGGCCCGCGAGCAGCGCGAGGATCTGCCCCGGCAGCACGGGCACGATGCTGCGCACGTAGCCCTCGGGGATGCCGCCGGAGATCGGGTGCTCGCGCACGACGTCGCCCTCGATCAGGAACAGTCCCTGCGCGGAGCCCGCCCACAGCGTGCCTTCGGGCGTGGGCGCGAGCGTGGTGCAGGGGAAGCGCTCGCCGAACACCTCCCAGCCGTTCGCGCCGCGGCGCGCGAGGCCCGAGAGGCTACACGCCCACGCCGTGCCGTCCTCCATCACCGCGAGGTCCGTGACGCGCGCGACCGGCGGCGCGCCTTCGACCACGCTCGCGGCGCCGGAGGCCACGCGCACGAGGGTGTGGTCGACGCCCACGAGCGCGCTTCCATCGCGATCGATCGCCACGGCAGTCACGTCTTCGCTCGGCAGGCCTTCGGCGCGTCCGAGCCGAACGGGAGCGCCCGCGCCTTCGAACACGAGGAGGCCGTCGTCGGTGGCCACGTACGTCGTCGTGCCGCTGCGCGCGACGTCACGCACCTCTTCGATGTCCGTCATCTCCACGATGCGCCGCGCGCCGCGAGCCGTCGTGATCGTCGGGTATGCCGAGCGCGGTGTCGCCGCCGGTCCGCACGCGAGCAACGCCGGCACGGCCACGACGGTGGTGATCGAGAGGAGAGAGCCCAGGAGGCGGTGCGACATGCGCCGGTGAATAACACGAGCGCGCCGCCGCCGATCACACGTCACGCGCTCAGGAACACCAGCCTGTCGCGGAAAGATTCACGCCGAGCGCGCACGTGTTCTCGGGCCCTCGCGCGTAGCGCGAAGCGAAGAACGCCTCGATCGAGGGCCGATCGAGGCACGTCGCCGTGTAGGTGTGCTCCCACGCGAGCACGGCGATCGGCCACTCGAGGTCGGGCGCGGGCGCGAGCACGTAGCGCACGGGCGCGTCCTCACGGCACAGCGAGTCGCGCGGCTGCGCGGCGACGATCTCCTCGAGCGTCTCGCGGATCTCGGTGCAGTCGGCGGCGACGTCGCAGCGGTACGTGAGCACGATCGCGCCGTGCTCGAGCGCGTGCACGAGGAAGCCCCACGGCACGGGCGCGTCGTAGCTCCCGTACGCCGCCCACTGCGAGAAGTGCGTGCCGCTGCTCGGTGGCACGTCGTACGAGAGGGCGCTGCAGGGCGGCACGTGGCTCGCCGAGGTCGCGGTCTCTCGCGCGATCGAGACCGTGCACTCGTCGAACGGCGCGATCGGCGGCGCGTCCGGATGCGTGATCACGACGTCGTCGCCCGGATCACACGACGCCAGAAAGACCGCGGCGACGATAGGTGCGAGCAGGGTGGTCGTTCGCGTCATCACGCGCTCTCCCGCATCGCGACCAGCTTTCGCCTGCGTCGCGATAGAAACTGGAGCGCCACTTCGGCATAGGGCCGAGAGAGGCCGTCCTTCGTACGGCCGCCGTAGTAGCTGAGCAGCTCATCGACGGCGGCGATGGTCGCGGATCGTGCTCTGAGCTTTTCGCGGACCTCGTCGCGGAGTTGTTTTCGCCACGCCTTCAGATGCCAGCAGTTCAGCCGGAGCGACTCGATCGCGGTCCGCGCGTCCTTCCCTCCGGTCCGTCTCGAGGGTCGAATCTCCCCTTCGCCCGTGTACTCGAACATGCTTGCTGCATCGGGCGGGAACCGCGCGGGATTGACTGGTTGCGAAGCGCTTCCTCGCGCTGCTTCGCAGAAGAGTGGTCCGTCGCTCTCCTGGCCTCGCGCGACGGGCGCATCGAGCTTCCGCGTGTCGCCGTGACACACGCCGAGAAGATTCGTCCACTCGAAGCGAAGGGCTGGGTCGATCTTTTGGGGAACGAAGTGCTCGATCCTCACCGCGTTCAACTCCACTCTCGACATGCAATACGCACACAGTCCCGACTGATCCTGGTGGAGTCGCGTTCGGACGGCCGCCTTGGTTGCGGCATCCAACTCACTCCAATGCCGAATGGGTGGAGGGGTATAGGCGGCGAGGCCGGGGGGTGCGGGACCTCTACGAATCCGACGCATCGGACGAGCCCCCGGAGTCGGCGACATGCTCAAGGTCCCAGCGCGCCGACTCGAGACTCGGGTCGTGCCGGTCGAGCCCGAGCTCCTCCAACTGGTCGAGGAGACGACGCGCATCGCTCTCGCGTCCGTCGTCGACCGCGCGTGCCAGTTCGTCGAGCTGCTCCTGCGCTCGTGCGGGGCGCGGAGGAACGCCCAGGAGGTCACTCAGGACGGTGTTCGATGACGCGCCCCAGAAGCCACGTGGCTTGTCTATGCGAAGTCCCTCGCTGGAAACACCCAGAAGGCGCAGCGAGTCCCTCGGCGCGTTGGCCATGACCTGAGGCGAGTGTGTCGTCACGATAAACTGCAGACGCGGAAAGGCCTGCATCAGGTCCTCGAGCACGCGACGCTGCCACGATGGGTGAAGATGAAGATCGATCTCGTCGATCAGGACGATGCCCTCGGTGTTCAATGGCGCGTCCGCACCGAGATGGGGATTGAGCTGAGTAGCGCGCCACGCGAGATCGGCGGCGAGAGCGACCAGATTGCGCTGCCCGTCAGAGAGAGCAGCGAACGGCATTCGTCCCGTCTCGAACTCGACGAAGAGACTCTGCTCGCCCACGTCGAACTCGATGCGACTCGCTCCTTCGAGGCAGGACGCTGCTGCCCGGCTGACGGCATCTAGCTGCGGAGAGTCGACGCGCTCGGTCGCACCGGCCCGCTCGAGCCGACTGATTCGCTGCAATCGGTCTTCCTCTCGCCATCTCATCCACGCAAGGAGTCCTTTCGTGTCTGACACGGACTCGAGCGCCGCACGGTAACCATCGAGCCGCGAACGCCCTGGCTCGCGCAGCTTGGACTGCCGCTTGTGCACCCACAACCGACCCGCACCGTAGTACGCGAGCAGTGGGAGGTCGTCCTCGGCCGTCGCCAGACGCTCTTCCGTCCGAAGCGCGACGTTTGTGATCGCAGCGTTGTCAGTGGTCGTGCGCCCATCGACGTGTCGGAGCGCTCGCATGATCTCGAAGCTCGGACTCTCGCCGTGCAGCAAGTGGCCTTCGACCAACACTGGGTATCGCGGTTCGACGGTGGAGATCGAACCGCGCCGAACGTGAACCAGCCGCGCATCCGACTGGAGAAGCGGCCGGTCCTCACGCGACGACCGAAAGCTAGACGTCCAGGCACCCAGAATGACGGCGATTGCGTCCAGAACGCTGGTCTTCCCCGACGCGTTGCGCCCGACGAGCACGGTGGCGCGGTCCTCGAAGTCGAGTTCCACGCCCTCGAAGGCGCGGAAGTTGTGAAGTCTCAGCCGCTCTAGTCGCATGCACGACGACGGTAGCGCGATCCTTGACCGCCGGGCGACGAGAACGCGGCTTCGGCGACGCTCACAGCATGTTCACGGGATCGACGTCGACGCTCGCGCGCGCGGGGCCGAGGCCCTCGTCGATGCAGGCGAGGATCGCGAGGGCCACCTCGCGCAGCCGCTTGCGATCGCGACCGCGCAAGATCACGCGCTGACGAAACCGCCCGCGCACGCGGGCGATCGGGGCCGGCGCAGGCCCGAGCACGTCCACGTCTCCCGACACGCACGCCTCGCACTGTCGCGCGACGGTCGCGATGCGCTCGGCGACCTTCTCCGCGAGCGCCTCGTCCGGCGCGTCGATGCGCACCGCGACGAGACGACCGTAGGGCGCGTAGCCGAGCTCTTTGCGCTTGCCGAGCTCGTCCTTCGCGAACGCGACGTAGTCGTGGTGCACCGCGCACGTGATCGCGGGCTCGTTCGGCTGGAACGTCTGGAAGATCACGCGCCCCTCGCGCTCGCCGCGGCCCGCGCGCCCCGCGACCTGCGTGAGCAGCTGGAACGTGCGCTCGGCGGAGCGGAAGTCGGGGAACGCGAGCGCCTGATCCGCGAGCAGCACGCCCACGAGCGTCACGCCCGGCAGGTCGTGTCCCTTGGTCACCATCTGCGTGCCGACGAGCACGTCGACCTCGCGGCGACGCATCTTCGCGAGCACCTCCTCCACGCCCGCGCCCGAGGCCACGTCGCGATCGAGCCGTGCGACGCGCGCGCTCGGCAGCACACGCTCGAGGCTCGCCTCGACCTTCTCCGTGCCGAGACCGAGCGGCTCGAGATCCGGCCCGCCGCAGAGCGCGCACGGCGTGCCGAGCGGCGTCGCGAAGTCGCAGTAGTGACAGCGCAAGAGGCCCGCGCGTCGGTGCTCGGTGAGCGACACGCTGCACGCGGGACAGCTCGCGATCGCGCTGCAGCTCTTGCAGCGCAGCGTCGGCGCGTAGCCGCGTCGGTTGAGGAAGAGCACCGCTTGATCACCGGCCTCGAGCGTCGCGACGAGCGCGCGGTGGAGCGGCAGCGTGATCAGCGGATCGCCGCTCGGTCCTGCGCCCGTGCGCGAGAGATCGACGATCTCGACCTTCGGCAGTGCGCGCTCGGTCGCGCGACGCGTGAGCTCGAGGAGCACGTGGCTGCCGCGGTGAGCGTGCTGGAAGCTCTCGAGCGACGGCGTCGCCGAGCCGAGCACGGCGATCGCGCCCGCGCGCTTCGCGCGAAGGATCGCCATGTCGCGCGCGTGGTAGCGAAAGCCCTCTTCCTGCTTGTAGGAAGGGTCGTGCTCTTCGTCGACGACGACGATGCCGAGCTCGCGCACCGGCGCGAAGATCGCCGAGCGCGCGCCGATCGCCAGCGACACTTCGCCTCGGCGCAGGCGCTCCCACGCCTCGAGACGATCGCGCTCCGACAGCTCGCTGTGGAGCACCGCGATGCCATCTCCGAAGCGCGCACGGAAGCGCGTGACCAGCTGCGGTGTGAGCGCGATCTCGGGCACGAGCACGATCGCACCGCGGCCTGCCGCGCGCACCGCCGCGATCGTCTGGAGATACACCTCGGTCTTGCCCGAGCCCGTCACGCCGTGGAGCAGAAACGTCGTGCTCTCTCTCGCCTCGACGGCGGCTCGGAGCGTCGCGATCGCGCGCTCCTGCTCGTCCGTCGGCGCCCTCGCGGCGTCGCGCTCGACGGGGCTCGCGAAGAACGGATCGGCGAAGACCTCGCGCTCCTCGAGCTCGAGCACGTCGCGCTTGGCGAGGGCCCGCGCGTGCGCTCGCGCGCCGAGCTGGAGCGCCTCGAGCTCTGCGAGCGAGATCTCTCCGCGCGCCTCCACGATCGCGATCACCTCGCGCTGACGCGGCCCGAGCTTCGGTGGCAGCGGCGCGCGCGTGCGCCGCGCCATCGTCTCGGTGCGTCGGCTGACACGCGCGCCGCGCAGGTCGGCCTCGTCGTCGAGCGCGCCCCGTCGACGCAGACCTCGCACCGCGTCGGCGCGAAGCGCAGGCAGCGCCGCACGCAGCACCTCGCCCAGCGGGTGGAGGTAGTAGTCGGCGGCCTGCGCCAGAAAGCCTCCGAGCTCGCTCGAGAGCACGGGCTCTCGCTCGAGGATCCCGAGCACCTCGCGCGTCTCGAACGCGGGCGTTCGGTCGTGGGTCTCGATCACGATCCCCGCGAGCTTGCGCCCATGGAAAGGAACCGCGACCCGATGTCCCACCTCCACGGTGTGACTCCACGCCTCTCTCGCGCCCTCGGGCAGCCGGTACGTGAACACGCGACGAAGCGGCACTGGCAACGCGACGTCGACGAACCTCACGGAGAGCCTCCTATCAGCCCGATCTACGCGTCTCAACCCCGCACTGTTGACAGACGGGGCAGAAACCCGCTCCAATCCCAATTGCTATCAAGGAGGGCTCCCTTTTGGGTGAAGCCAGAGACGGCTCAGCAGCGACCTCGTCCATGAGCGGCGGCGCGGCACCAGTGACGACCAGCGGGCCCGACCCGCTCGTCGGGCGTGTCATCAACGATCGCTACCGCGTCATCGCCCTCATCGCCCGCGGCGGCATGGGCAAGGTCTACTCCGGGGAACAGGCCCCGCTGGGTCGCTCCGTCGCCCTCAAGATCCTCCACCCGAACTACAAGGGTGAGCACGACCCCGACTTCCATCGCCGCTTCTTCCTCGAGGCCGCGACGTGCGCGAAGCTGACGCACCCGAACACCGTCACGATCTTCGACTACGGCCGCACGGACGACGACGTCTACTACATCGCGATGGAGCTGCTCGAGGGGCGCACGCTCCACCGCGCGCTCCGCGAAGACGGCCCGATGCCGCCGCAGCGCGCCCTCCACATCGCGAGGCAGGTCTGTCGCTCGCTGCGCGAGGCGCACGCGATCCACATCGTCCACCGCGATCTCAAGCCGGCCAACGTCTTCCTCTGCCGACGTGACGACGACAACGACTTCGCGAAGGTGCTCGACTTCGGCCTCGTGAAGAACACCGAGGACACGGCCGAGGACCTGACGCAGACGGGCCTCTTCATGGGCTCGCCGAAGTACATGGCCCCGGAGCAGATCCAGGGGGAGCGCGCCGACGGACGCGTCGACATCTACGCGCTCGGCGTGATGCTCTACGAGATGCTCACGGGAAAGGTGCCGTTCGATCGGCCCAACTCCGTGAACATCCTGATGGCGCACGTGCACGACGAGCCGCCGTCGTTCGAGATGATCAACCCCGAGATCGCCGTTCCGCCGGCGATCGAGGCGGTCGTTCGGCGCTGCCTCGCGAAGAAGCCCATCGAGCGCTTCGCGACGATGGACCAGCTGCTCGTCGCCCTGAAAGACGCCGGCGAAGGCGTGGCGCCTGGCCTGTCGACCAAGTCGCTCAGCTCGTCGGACATCCTCGGCGGGAGCGGTGAGAACCCGCTCGCGCGACCCAACTCGAACGAGTACCCGACGCCGTCGCTCACCCCGAGCGGCGTCGTCGTGGTCCCGCCCGCCGGCGTGTCGCAGGGCCTGCCGCTCGCGCCCGTCGAGAGCGCGGCACCGAGCCGCCCCGGCACGCCGGGCTGGGTGTACGCGGTGGCCATCGCCGCGATCGCCGGCGTCGCGATCGCGGGCATGTTCATCGTGGGCGGCGGCGGCAGCACTCCCGTCACGACCACGCCTCCTCCGACCACACTTCCCACCACCGCCGGCACTGGCACTGGCACTGGCACTGGCACTGGGACGGGCACTGGGACGGGCACTGGGACGGGCACCGGCACCGAAACGGGCACGGGTACTGGAACCGGCACGGGTACTGGAACCGGCACGGGTACCGGAACGGGCACTGGCACCGGGACTGGCACCGAAACGGGCACCGGCACCGGCACGGGGACCGAGGTCGCTGCCGCGCGCGTGCACGTGATCATCACGTCCGTGCCCGCCGGCGCGGCCGTGCGCCTCGGCGAGCGACGCCTCGGGGCGACGCCGATCGACATGGAGTTCACGGGAGACGACGCTGCTGCGGGCACCGAGCACGCGTTCGTCTTCTCGCTGAATGGATACCAGGCGACGACCCTCCGACGCATCGTCGACGGAGACACCCTCGCGATCGACGCGCGCCTCGCGCGTCGACCCACGGGGGGCATGACGGGTGGCGAGCAGACACACGTCCAAGGCTATCGGGATGACCCATACGCGGATCCGTAGCGAACAACGACAGCACAGGGGGATCGCGTCTCACGATGGCGAGACCCCCGCGCCGGTGAGCCATGGCTCGCTGACGGGACGGCCTCGACCGCCGCGACGCACGCCATGGCGCGCGCTCCTCGTCTTGCTGGCGCTGTTCACGGCGCTCGTCGCGCCGCCCGTCGTGAACGTCGTGCGCGCCGACGTCCGTACCGAGGCGCGCAATCACTTCCGGCGCGGCATGCGGCTCATCGCCGAAGGTCAGGTCGACGAAGGCATCGCGGAGCTCGAAGAGGCGCACCGGATCCTTCCGCACCCGAACGTCCTCTTCAACATCGCGCGCGCGCAGGTCGAGGCCGGACGCTACGAGCAGGCCCTCGATTACTACGAGCGCTACCTCGAGTCCGACCCGCAGGATCGCGAAGGCGTCGAGCGCCAGATCGCGGAGATCCGCGCGCGCCTTCAGTCGCAGCGCACGGTCGTCACGCCCACCGAGACCGGCAGTACCGTCGTCACGATCGGCCCCTCGACGGGTGGTGGTCCGGTCGCCTCGGACGACGAGATCCAAGCGCTCGAAGACTCCGCGTCGCAGATCGACATGCTCGGTCAGGCTGCCTCGAGCGACGAGCTCCGAGCGCGCGCCGAGCGACTCCGCGCGCTCGCGCAGTCGCTCCGTGAGCGCCGCGCGCGTGAGGCTGCAGGCACCGAGACGGGCACGGGCACCGAGACCGGCACCGGCACCGGCACCGAGACGGGCACCGGCACCGAGACGGGCACTGGCACCGAGACGGGCACCGGCACCGAGACGGGCACCGGCACCGAGACGGCACCGCCCGTCGAGACCGGCGCTCGCGAGGGCGACACGTACGAAGAGTCCGTCGTCTCGTCTGCACGCGCCGCGCAGTCGCCCCTCGATGCACCGAACTCGACGACGATCATCACCGCGCAGGATCTCCGTCTGTCGGGCATCCAGGAGCCGGGCCTCTCGCTGCGCCGCGTCGCAGGCGTGTCGCTCCTCCAGACCGATCCCGGCAACCCGCAGATGAGCATCCGCGGTCTGAACCAGCGCCTCTCGAACCGCATCGTCGTGCTCATCGACGGCCGCTCCGTCTACCTCGACTTCCTCGGCACCACGCTGTGGAACCTGCTCCCCCTCAACTCGGAGGACATCGAGCGCATCGAGGTCATCCGTGGTCCGGCCTCCGCGCTCTACGGCGCCGACGCCTTCAGCGGCATCGTCAACATCATCACCCGCAACCCCGGTGATGGTGGCAGCTACGTCACCGCGGGCATCGGCAACGAAGGCCAGTTCCGCCTCGCGACCGGCGCGTCGGCGCGCGTCGAAGGCTTCCGCTTCCGCGTGAGCGGCGGCTACCAGCGCGCGAACCAGTTCGCGCTCGAGATCGGTCCGAGCCGCGTCGACGCTCAGCCCGCCGCGAGCGACGTGAACCTCGGCTACGAGCGCCTGCAGTTCAACGGCGACGCGATCGCGCGCATCGACCGGGGCCTGTCCATCCGCTTCGGCGGTGGTCTCGCCACGGGCTCGTTCGCCTTCCAGGGTCTCTCTCGCCTTCGCCAGCTGCACGGCAGCGAGGGCTTGTTCTCTCAGGCGTTCGTCGAAGCGCAGACCGACGTCGGTCTCTCGGCGCGAGTCTTCTGGAACCGCTTCGGTACGCTCGTCACGAACCAGGCGGACGTGCCCGGTGGCCTCGAGCTCTCGCAAGAGCACCGCGTGCGCCGTCAGGACGTCGTCGACGCCGAGGTCGTGTACCGCAACACGTTCGACATCGCGGGCATCGAGAACGCCGTCATCGCCGGCATCGGGTATCGCTTCAAGGAGATCGACTGGGACTGGATCAACGGCCTCATCCAGACGCAGAACCACGGGTCGCTCTTCGTGCAGGACACGCTCCGCTTCTCGGACGTGCTCCAGATCGTGCTCTCGGTGCGCGGCGACTTGCACCCGCTCGTCGGCCCGCAGGTCTCGCCGCGCGGCTCGGTCGTCGTGCACCCGACCGAGGGTCAGACGATCCGCCTCACCGGCGGCGCCGCCTTCCGCTCGCCGACCTTCGTCGAGTCCTACATCTCGGCGCCGAACGCGACCCCGCTGCGCGGCGCGACGGCGTTCGGCATCGGCTCCACGAGCGTCAACCCCGAGCGCATGATCTCGGTCGAGCTCGGCTACATGAACGCGATGACGGAGTACTTCTCGCTCGAGCTGAACGGCTACTTCAACTTCGTCTACGACTTCATCTTCCTCTCACGCAATCAGCCGTTCCGCCTCGCCGACTTCGTGAACGGCACGCAGCGCGCCGGCTACGACCCGACCAACCAGGCGTTCGCCGTCAGCCAGCTCGTGTTCGCGAACGAGCCCGGCATCTTCCAGCAGATCGGCGGCGAGCTCGGCGCCCGCGTGTACCCGGTCGACGGCCTCGACATGTACGCGAACTACGCGATCCACGAGACCGCGCCGCTCGCCGGTGGCGCCGCCAACAGCCCCCTCGCGCGAGACGCTCGCACGAGCGCGCACATGGTGAACCTCGGCGTCCAGTACCGCGCTCCGTTCGGCCTCCACATCGCGGTCGACTTCTCCTGGCAGAGCGCGCAGACGTGGGTCGAGCAGGAGCTCGATGCCAACACGAACCAGGTCGTGTTCACCATGTTCACCCTGCCCGACTACGCGACGCTCAACGCGCGCATCGGCTGGTCGCTCTTCGACGATCACCTCGACCTCGCGATCATGGGCACCAACCTGATCGCCGACGGACACCGCGAGCATCCGTTCGGACAGCCGATCGACCGCCGCTTCTTCGGCACCGCCACGGTGAGGTTCTGATCATGGCGACGTCGATGCTCATCCCCTCGGTTCCCGCTCGCGTCCTCGGCACCGCCGCGCTCGCCGTCACGCTCGCAGCGCCGCTGTTCGCGTGTGACGCGCCGCAGAGCGACACGCTTCGTTCGATGGGCGGACCCGCGCCCGATCCGACCGGCGTGCTCAACGGCTCGGTCCTCTACTCCGGCCCGCGCCCCGAGTGTCTGCGTCGCGACGATGGCAGCGCGTACGCGGTTCCGGGTCGCGTCGTCTTGTTGATGTTCCGCTACGACAACCCGCCGCCGCCCGCGGGCAGCGCGACGAGCGCCGAGAACTTCATCGTCCTCCCGGGCAACCTGCTCTTCTCGCTCGACGACTGCATGCCCGCGATGCCGGCGCCCGAAGACCTCACGCCGATCATGCGCTCGGTCGGCTTCACGTGGCCCGCCGTGCGCCTCGGCCGCACCTACCAGATGCGCGGCTTCTACGATGGGGAGGGCGACTTCAACCCGTTCTTCTCGGTGCGAAACCTCGCGACCGCCGGCGACGTCGGTGGTGGTGCGTTCGTGAGCGCGTCTGCGCCCGTGCCCGTGTACCAGCCGATCGAGCTGCCGGCCGCGGCCGACGCTCCGAACGGCTTCGTGCTCGACGGCGTGGCGGTCACGCTCGGCGCTGTCGTGCGAACGGAGCGCCCCGTCTTCCAGGTGGAGGCCAGCGCGCTCGCGCTCTCGTCCGAAGCGACGATCCCGCTCATCGCCGACTCGATCCAGCGCGAAGAGGCGCTCTACCAGCTCACCGACATGCGCATCTCGCTCGTCCGAGATCCAGAGGCGGTCGATCTCTACGGCGCCAACGCCTTCGGCAACGCGATGACCGCGGCCGGCATGGGCTTCGACTTCCGCGCGCGCCACCACGGCCTGCCGATCCTCAACATCGACGGCAACTCCGACGGCATGCCGGATCTGCACCCGATCCTCGGATCGACTGGCGTGCAGTGGTACCTCCCCGCGATCCTGATGCGCCGCGCGCGCAACCCGATCGAGGCGCGCGCCGGCGTGCCCGACGTGCTGCTCATCGCCACGATCCGACCGACCGTCGTCGCGGGTGTGCGTCAGGGCTTCGTGCCCAAGCAGACGCTCGCGAGCGCAGACGTGGTGATCCCGCCGGTCGCCGTCGCGATCACGAACCCCGCGTTTCCCGCGGCGTGTCGCGTGCCCTACATCGCGCCCGGCAACATCGCCGAGCTCTACGAAGGCACGGCCCGCGACTGTCAGGAGCTGCCCACGGGCAACTACGACGTGAACGTGCTCTCCGGCATGGCGGGCGGGCGCGTGACGGACGTGATCGGTGACTGCGTCACCGAGTGTGTGGCGGGCGGAGGCACCGACGCCACGTGTACGCCGGGCTGCCGTACCGAGGCCGCCCTCCGCACCGACACCGGCTACGTCTTCGAGGCAGGCGCGTACTCGTCTCAGGCGTGGTCGATCCCGAACGAGCTCGGCTGCCCCGACACGGCGTACCGCACCACCGCCGTGAACCAGCTCGATCTCCCGCGCGCAGATGGCTCGCTCCCCGCGTGCGAAGACAGCGCCCTCATGCTCCGAGGCCAAGGCCGCGCAGGCAGCTTCGCCGTCGTCGATCCGGACGGCGAGAACGCACCCGACCCGATGACCACGGCCGATGGTCACGGCGTCGCGGCGTGCACCAACGCGATCCGCACCACGGGTCCGATGGCCGGCATGATCACGCCGGTCACGTACACGCTGCCGACCGAGGAGTGCTGCGCGCCCGTGCTGCCGCTGTGTGGCCTTCCGCTGTGCCCGCTCCGCGATGCGGCGGCGCTCCCCGGCTACCCCGAGGCGAGCCGCAGCCTCGACAGCCCCGACGGCACCGTGCGTCAGACGCGCGAGATGCGCGTGCCGGACGTCGACTACCGCCTGCGCCCCGACGGAAGCGTCGAGCCGCTCTGTGTGCCCTTCCTCATGCCCACGGGCTGCTGCCAGATGGTGGCGGGGGCGAGCTGACAGGACGTGTCGTGTCGCGCTGCCGCGAAACACGACACGGATCGTCGACGGGTGCGGTGATATCGTTGCCCGATGCGCCGTACCTTCGCTCGCGTCTCGCTCCTCGCCCTGTTCGTCATCGCCCCCTCCGTGGTGGGCTGTGACTGTGCGGGAGAAGACGATCGATTCCGTCGTCCCGACTCGTCGATCGGCACCGAGGACCCCGACGCGTTCTTCGTGACCTCCGACGGGGGCAACGGCGATCCCTGCGGCGATGGCTTCGACGGCGACGAAGACGGCGAGGTCGACGAGGGCTGCTCGTGCATCCCCGGCACGGTGCAGCGCTGCTTCCGCGGCGACCCGCCGCTCGCGGGCGTCGGCGAGTGCGGCTGGGGCTCGCAGGACTGCGCGAGCACCGGCAGCGAGTTCGGCGTCTGGGATCGCTGCGTCGGCGACGGCTCGCCGTCGGCCGAGGTCTGCGACGGCGTCGACAACAACTGCGACGGCGCCGTCGACGAGGGCTGCGAGTGCCCCGCGGGCGCGACGCGCGACTGCTACACGGGCGCGCGCGGCGAAGACGTCGGTCTCTGTCACGGAGGCATCGAGACCTGCGTGACGAGCGCAGGCGGCTCGGCGTGGGGCGGATGCTCCGGCGAGGTGCTGCCCGCGTCGATGGAGGCGTGCGACGGCGTCGAAGACGAAGACTGCGACGGTCTCGTCGACGAAGGCTGCACGTGCACCGTGGGCGACACGCGCAGCTGCTACGGCGGCCCGCCCGGAACGCTGGGTGTCGGCGCGTGCCGCGGCGGAACGCAGTCGTGCTCGGCCTCCGGCTGGAGCGCGTGCACGGGCGCGGTGCTGCCTGGCGCCGAGCGCTGCACCGGCGGGATCGACGAGGACTGCGACGGCCTCGCCGACTGCGCCGATCCGCTCTGCGACGAAGACGCCGCCTGCTGCACGCCGTACGAAGAGCTCGTGCCGGTCATCCCGTCGAGCGTCGAGCTCCTCTTCGTCGTCGATCGCTCGGGCAGCATGGACTACCCCGCCGTCGGCACGACCCGCACGCGCTGGGACGAGCTGCGCACCGCGATGGACAGCGTGCTCCCGCTGCTCGGTGATCTGCCGCTCGGCCTCCTCACGTTCCCCGAGATGGACGGCACGAGCGAGAGCCTGAGCTGCCGCGTCGCGAGCACGCCCGACATCGGCATCATGCTCGGCGCCACGGGCGCGATCAGCGCGCGCCTCGTCCTCGTCGATCCGCGCGCTGGAGACACGCCGACGCCCTCCGCGATGGCGACCGCCGACGCGTACATCCGCTCGCACCCCACGACGGTGCCGCGCTTCATCGTGCTCGCCACCGACGGCCTCCCCGAGCCCAACTGCGGCGCGACCGTCGCGGCCACCGTCTCCGCGATCTCGACGATCCGCACGAGCCTCGGCGTCGACACGTTCGTGCTCGGCTTCGTCGGCCCCGATCGCTCGGGTGACACCTCCGGCATCCCCGCGCTCCAGGCCGGCCTGAACGAGATGGCCGTCGCCGGTGGGCGTCCGCGCGCCGGCGCGCTCCGCTACTACGAGGCCGTCGACGGCCCCGCGTTCGAGCGCTCGCTCCGCGCGATCCTCGCGTCCGCGACCGACTGCGCGTTCGAGCTCGGCAGCGCGCCTGCCCGACCGGACCGCGCCGTCGTCCGCGCGAACGGAATCGTCGTACCGACGTCTCGCTACACGATCACGGGTCGCCGTCTCGAGTTCTCCGGCCTCGCGTGCGACGCGATCCGCAGCGGCTCGGTGATGACGATCTCCGTCACCGACGGCTGCTAGTTTTCCCGAGGGGTCGTGCGACCCCTCCCCCACTGCGTGGGTCCCCCACCCGCTCCGGCCGCCGAAGCGGCCGCTCCGCGCGGGGCCCCGACCCCGCTTGGACGCCTCGCGCCGCGCTCGGCGGGAGATCCGCTATCGGGTCGTCAACGCTTCTTCGATCGCGAGCGAGCAGCCGCGCGGCACGGCGCTCGGATCGCGACCGAGGAGGCGCACGCCGCGCGAACCGTCGCGCGCGCGCGTGATCACGCCGTAGTCGGCGGTCTGGATCGAGACGCACGAGTCGAGGCTCGCGAGGTCGTCGAACCGAAGGATGCCGCGCTCTCCCTCGCGTACGGGCGCGAGCGTGATCGGATCGACGGGCGACACGCGCAGCCACGGTGGGATCCACAGAACGCCCTCCTCGGAGGGCGATCCGCGATCGATCAGCTCTCGGCTCCACAGCTGCGAGCTGAGCTCGGTCATGCCGTACTCGGTCACCACCCGATCGGCAGGCACGCCCCAGCGCGACTCGATCACGCGACGCAGCGAGCCCTCGTCGAGCTCGCGCGAGCGACCCTTGAACCCGCCCGTGAACATCACGCGGCTGCCGCGCGGCAGCACGAGCGCATCGCGCAGCACGTCCTCGGCGAACACGAACGCGAACGAGGTGCCGCACACGACGAGCGCGCGGTCACGTCGGACGGCTGCCTCGACGCTCGCGGCGACCGCGTCCGCGTCGAGCCGATCGCCGTCGAGCACGAAGGTCACGCGCGCGTCGGTCTCTCTCTCGCGCGCCGCGCCAGCGAAGAGACCGAGCATGTGTCCGAGTGAGCTCTCGGGCCGACGCGTCGGATCGGCCGCGAGCACGAGCAGATCGAACGCGCCTCCCGACTCGCTCAGCGACGGCAGGAACGCGTGCTGCGCGCCGAGCATCGCGACGCGATCGTAGAGCGACACGTCGAGGAACGGATGCACGCCCCGCGCGCCGTGCGTCGTGCCCGACGTCTCGAACACGCGCACATCGGCGCCCCCCGCGAACACGCTCACGCGCGCGTGCCGGAACACGTCGGTCGGCAGCGCGGGCCACGCCTCGGGGCCGCGATCGAAGCGGCCGCCTCGCGCGGAGCAGAGCCTGCCGAAGGGGGTGACGTGGGCCGACTGGAACCGCGCGATCTCCGCGAGCAGCGCATCGCGCTCGTCGTCGATCGCGGCGTCCGGCGCGCGCGCTGCGCGCTCGACGAGGCCCAGGATCTCCGCGCGCAGGCGCGCACGCTCGGGGTGCGTCGTGAGCTGCGAGGGGTCGATCATCCGTCGATCGCCTCGCCCTCGAGCACGTCCGCGAGCGTCTCGACGAAGCCGAGCACGAGCGGCTCGTCGATCGTGAGCGGCGGCGCGATCTGCAGCACCGATGCGTCGGGCGCCGCGGGCACGACGAGGTAGCCGCGCTCGAGCAGGCGACGCATCACGCGAAGGACGTGCGCCCCCGTCGTGAGCTCCACGCCGATCGCGAGGCCTCGCCCGCGCACGTCGGTCACGAGCGGCTGATCGTCGGCCATCGCGCGCAGCGCCTCGAAGAGCACGCGCCCCGTGCGCGGCACGCGGGCCTCGAGGTCCTCTGCCTCGAGCTCGTCGAGCGTCGCCAGCGCGGCGGCGCACGCGAGCGGATGGCCGAGGAAGGTCGCGGTGTGGATGGCCTCGCCGCCGGGCGCGCCCCAGCTCTGCATGATCTCCTCGCGCGCGATGCACGCCGAGATCGGCATGCCGCCTCCGAGCGCCTTGCCGAGGCACAGCACGTCGGCCTCGACCTCGAGATGGCGCGAGAGCAAGCGCGGACCGGTGCGGTGGAGGCCCGTGAAGATCTCGTCGATCACGAGCAGCGCGCCGATCTCTCGCGTGAAGTCCGCGAGCTCCGCGAGGAAGCCGCTCGGCGGATCGATCACGCCGCCGCGTCCGAGCATCGGCTCGATCACGACGGCGCCGATCTCGAGGCCGCTCGCGAGCGCCTGCGCGTACGTGCTGCGGACGTGCCCCATCGCGACGGCCACGCTCTCGAGCGGGCCCGGGTAGGGCGCGAAGCACACGTGCGGGTTCAGCTGCGCCGCGAACGGCGCGCGGAAGGCAGGCTGGTAGCCGCAGATCGCCAAGGGACCGTGCGAGAGGCCGTGGTAGCCGCCCTCGAACGCGAGCACGCCGGGCCGCTTCGTGTGCAGCATCGCGGTCTTCAGCGCGACCTCGATCGCGTCGGCGCCGTGGCTGCCGAGGATCACGCGGGCGTCGGGGATCGCGGAGAACGCCGCGAGACGCTCGAGCAGCTCGATCTTCACGTCCGACGGATACACGTCACCGAGCGCGTGCAGGAGGCGCCCGCTCTGCTCGCGGATCGCCTCGACGACGGCCGGCGGACGATGTCCGAGCGCGGCCACGCCGAACCCCGCGGTGAGGTCGACGTACACGTTTCCATCCACGTCGACGACGTTCGAGCCCACAGCCTCGCGCCACACGATCGGATCCTGCGGCGCGCCCGAGCGCTCGCTCCGCCGCGCGCGACGTGACGTGAGCGCGGGACACTCGGTGCGCGCGAGCACCTCGATCAACGCGCTCCCCAGCGAGCCGGGAGGCGCGGTCTTCATCGAGGGTGGCAGCGATCCGAGGGCGGACATCAGGCCGGCGTTCTGTGGCAGCGCGACGCTCGGCGCAACGACCGCGTCGGGTGCACGCCGTCGTGCAAGGTCCTGCACGCGTCGTGCAGGGCGCTGCCCGCGCTGGCGACCTCGTCGCGAGACTTCCGGGAGATCCGGCGTCCGCGGGCATGGATCGCTCGTTGAAAGCGCGGCTCCGAACCCACGGAGGCACCATGTCCATTCGCACCGCTCTCTTCTGCGCTCTCTCGCTCCTCCTCCTCGCGGCTCCCGCTGCCGCGCAGCAGGCCGTCGACCCGTCGACGGCCCAGTCGTTCACGCAGGTCGCTCCCGCGTCGGCGATGGCCTACGAGACGGCGCCGGTGCCTGCGGGCCCGGGCGTCGTCTCGGCGTTCCCGCGCACCGACCGTCACGGCCGCGTACTCGCAGGCACGCGACACGAGACGCAATCGGATCGAGGACTCTGGGGCGCCGGCCTCGGCCTCTTCATCGGCGGTTGGGTCCTCGACATCGTGGGCACGGCGATCTTCAACGCCGTCTCCGACGATCGCGACGGCGCGCTGGAGGAGGACGCGATGGCGTGGTCCATCGTCCCGTTCGTCGGTCCGATCGTGCAGCTCGCGCTTCAGGCGCCGCACCCAGCCCTTCCGCTCACCTCCGGGCTGATGCAGATCGGAGGGCTCGTGCTCTTCTGTCTCGGCATCACGTCTCAGCACGATGTCGAGATCCCGATCTACGGCTACGCCGATGCGGGCTCGCCTTCGATGACTCTCGGCTTCGATGCCCGCCCCATGGGCGACGGCGGCTACGCGTCCGTCACGCTGCACACGATGTGAGCGCCAGGGTTGCGGCGCTGAAGTCAGTGCGCCTCGAGGTTCCTGAGCTCGTCGAACACTTCCTGCGCGCCCCGCACGTGCTGCGCGATGGTGTCGCCGTCGCGCACGCGGCGCAGGCCCTCGATCATCACGTGCTCGCCCTCTTCGAGGCCGCTCTCGACGACGTAGACGTGCGGCAGCTCCGGTCCGACCACGATCTCTCGCGCGTGAACGACGTTCTCCGTGTCGACGACGAACACGTACCTCTTGTCGAGCACGCGGAACGTCGCCTCCTGCGGGATGAGGAGCACGCGCGGCAGCGCCATCGTCATCAGGATCGTCCCCGTCTCGCCGTGCCGGAGGAGGCTGGCCGGGTTCGGAAAGCCCGCGCGGAACGCGATGGTGCCCGTCTCGTTGTTGAAGTCCGCCTCGATGGTCTGGATCACGCCGGGCTGTCCGAAGAGCTCGCCGTTCGCCATGCGCAGCTCCACGGGTACGGGGTCGCCGACCTCGTGGTGCGCGCGGTAGGCGAGGTACTCACTCTCGCTGAGGTTGAAATAGACCCACATCTGGCTGTTGTCCGCGAGCACCGTCAGCAGCTCTCCCTCCTCGAGCAGGCTGCCGCGTCGGACCATCAAGCGGCCGATGATTCCGTCGAACGGCGCGTCGAGGCTGGTGAACCGCAGGTGCGCGCGCGCCAGGCTCTGCTGCGCCGCGACGCGCTCGAGGTTGGCCTGCGCCAGCGCGAGCTCGTTCGGAGACACGACGTTTCCGTCTCTCAGCATCTGGGTGTTCGCGAGCTCGACCTGTGCGAACTGCACCTCTGCTCCCGTGCGCGCGACCTCGGCCTGATAGACCACGGGCGTGATCTGGAAGAGGCGCTGTCCGGTCGTGACGTGCTGCCCTTCGTCGATGAAGATGTCCCGGAGATAACCACCCTCGAGCGCTCGGACCTCGATGTGCTGAATGGCTCGGATCTGACAGACGTACTCGTGCGTCGTCTCGGTGTCCTGCCTCACCACGCTCGTCACGTCGAACGTCGAGGGCTCTTCGTGAGCCTCTTCGTGCTCTCCACAGCCCACCATCGCGACGGCGAAAGCCGCCCCCACCGACACCACTGCCATCATTCCCTGTCGCATCACGGTACAGCTCCCATCGGCTCTGGGTCAGTCGGTGCCGCTCCGTCGACGAGCCAGCCGCCGCCGAGCGCTTGGTACAGCGTCACCGTCGCGGCCAGCTGTCGTTGCTTGAGCTCCACGAGCTCGATCTGTGCCTCGAGCGAGTCGCGTCGCGTGGTGAGGACCTCGAGATAGTCCGCGCGCGCTGCCATGAAGAGCTGGCTCGAGATCTCGACCGACTGCAGCAGTCGATCGACCTGCTGCGTCTTCAGCTCGTAGCTCTGCCCGGTGTTGCGCAAGAGGCTGAGGCCCGTGCTCACGTCGACGAACGCAGTGAGGATCGTCTGCTCGTAGCGGAGCACGGCCTGCATCTGCCGGGAGTTCGTCGCGAAATAGTCCGCCGTGATCCCGCTGCGGTTGAGGAGCGGAGCGGTGAGACCGGCGAGGAGGCCATACACGAGCGACTGCGGCGTGGTGACGAGCTGCGTGATGTCGAACGACCGCACGCCCACGCCGAGATCGAGCCGCAGCGATGGATAGAAGCGCGCGCGCGCGGCGTCGACGCTGAGGTGCGAGGCCTGGAGCTCGAGCTCCGCCTGCTGCACGTCGGGTCGGTTCTCGAGCAGCTGTGTCGGCACGCCCGCCTGGATCACGGGCGGCGTGATCGCGAGGAAGTCTTCGGTGCTGCGCTCCACGTGCTGCGGAAACCGCCCGACCAGAAAGTTGAGCTGGTTCTCCGTGGCCACGATCCGCTGCCGGATGTCGAACGTCCGGCTCTGGAAGCCGAGGAGCTGGGCCTCGAAGCGCGTGACCGCCAGCATGGTGACGTGTGCCGCCTGCTGCTGGAGGCGCACCATCCGGAGCGAGTCTTCCTGCAGCTGGATGTTGGTGGTGAGGATGTCGAGCTGTCGGTCGAGCGCGAGGAGCTCGTAGTATCGAGCGGCGATCTCCGCGACGAGGCGAGTGACCATGAAGTTCCGCCCCGCCGAGCTCGCGAGGTAGCGGAACTGCGCCGCGTCAGCCTGGTTGCGGAGGCGCGACCAGACGTCGATCTCCCACGAGGCATAGAGCCCGATCTGGTAGTTCTGGAGATCGGTGGGAACCCCGAGATGTTCGTCGCTCTGCCCTTGGCTCGTGTGGGTGCCCGAGCGGTCGATGCCGGCGCCGACGCCGCCCGAGAGGCTCGGGTAGATCTCGCCGCGCCGCGCCATCACGTCGCTGTTGACGACGACCATCTCCTGCACTGCGATGTTCAGCTCTTGGTTGTTCGCGAGCGCGCCCTCGATCAACGAGACGAGGTGCGGGTCGACGAAGAATTCGCGCCAGTCGACGCGCGCCGAGCTCTGACTCTCCGGAGCAGCCGTGTCTCTGGCCTCGGCGTCCGCCGCCACGTCTTCGCCGCCGAAGGTGTCTGGCATCTCGGTGCGTGCTTCGCGCGCGAGCCCCCCGGGCGGTGTCGGAATGCACGCGACGAGGGCCAGATTGCAAGCCACGAACAGGCCGCAACGAAGGAGACCTCCGAGCGCGGGTCGTGAGCGTGTCACTCCGCACCTTCCTTCGGGGCGTCGTCCGGAGGAGAGATGTCGTCTAGAGGAGGAGGTGATTCGCCATCCTGCTCGGTCAGCGGACTGAAGTGCTCGTCGCGGATCAAGGCCCGACCATCGGCGAGATTGCCGAAGATGTAATAGAGGCCCGGGATCACGATCACGCCGAAGACCGTGCCGAACAGCATGCCTCCGAGCGCCGAAGCACCGATGGTGTGATTGCCGACCGCGCCGGGACCCGTCGCCCGCACCAGCGGAATGAGACCCGCGATGAACGCGAACGACGTCATGAGGATCGGTCGGAATCGGGCCTTGGCGGCCTCGATGGCG
Organism: uncultured Sandaracinaceae bacterium; assembly: GCA_964502175.1. Lineage (GTDB taxonomy): Bacteria > Myxococcota_A > Polyangia > Polyangiales > Sandaracinaceae > JAFLCL01. The sequence continues at coordinate 127,070 of CAZCVE010000017.1, read as the reverse complement.
GCGGCTTCGATCGACAGCCCCGCGTTTCGTCTCTGCACCGCGTACTCCACGATGAGCACGGCGTTCTTGCCGAGGAGGCCCACGAGCATGACGAGACCCACTTGGGCGTAGATGTCGTTCGCGAGCCCCAGCACCCGGAGCAAGAGGAGCGCGCCGAAGATGCCCGCAGGCAGCGAGAAGATGACCGCGAACGGGAGGATGAAGCTCTCGTACTGCGCGGCGAGCACGAGGTAGACGAACGCGAGCACGATGAGGAGGATCCAGACCGCCTCACTGCCGCGCTGCGCCTCGTCGTACGACAGACCTTCCCAGGCGACGCTGTAGCCGCGCGGCAGCGTCGTCGCCGCCACCTCGCGAATGGCACGGATCGCATCGTCGCTCGTGTAGCCGCGGGCCGGCACGCCGCGGATCGCCGAAGAGTTGTAGAGGTTGTAGCGGGTGATCTCGTTCGGACCCTGCGTCTCCGTCATGGTCATGAAGGCGGAGTAGGGCACCATCTCGCCGCGGTCGTTCTCCACGTAGAGATCGAGCACGTCGCTCGGCATGCGCCGGTACTCCGGGAGCGCCTGCACGTAGACCTTGAAGAAGCGCCCGAAGCGGATGAAGCCCTGCTCGTAGGTGCTGCCCACCATGATGTCGAGGTTGTCGAGCGCGCGGCCGATCGACACGCCGTGCTGCATCGCCAGCTCGTTGTCGATCTGGAGCTCGTACTGGGGATAGTTCGCCGCGAAGAACGTGAACAGGCCAGAGAGCTCCGGCCGCTCTCGCAGGTGGTCCATGAACTCGCGGTTGATGCGATCGAACTCCTGGTAGTCAGTCGTGTCGGCGGTGTCGAGCAGGCGCACCGCGAAGCCGTCGGCCGCGCCGTAGCCCGGCACCGAAGGCGGCTCGAAGAACTCGACGATCGCGCCGATGTCGCGCGTGCGCTCCTCGAGCTCCTCGATCACCTCGCGCACCGAGTGCGTGCGCTCGGACCACGGACGGAGGTTGATCAAGCACGTTCCCGCGTTCGAGCCGCGGCCTTCGGTGAGGATCTCGTAGCCCGCGAGTGAGGAGACGGACTCCACGCCTTCGACCTGGCGCGCGATGGTCTGGAGCTCGTGCGAGACCTGGTTCGTGATCTCGAGGGTCGTGCCCGGAGGCGTCTGGATGATCGCGTAGATCTGCCCCTGATCCTCGTTGGGGATGAAGCCCGCGGGCAGCGTCTGGTTCACGCCGAAGATGCCGAGACCGAAGAGCGCGAGGATGAGGAACGTGACCGACCGGCGCGTCACGATGTGACCGAGCAGCTGCACGTACTTGTTCGTCGCGAATTCGAAGGTTCGGTTGAACCAGTCGATGAACACGCCCACCGGCGTGCGCCGCTTCGGCGCGCCGTGCGCGTGCGGCTTCAGGATCATCGCGCAGAGCACGGGTGTGAGCGTCAGCGCGACGACACCCGAGAGCACGATGGAGGAGGCCATCGTGATCGAGAACTGTCGGTAGAAGACGCCGACCGGGCCGGGCATGAACGCGACCGGCACGAACACGGCGGCCATGAGCAGCGTGATGGCGATGATCGCGCCGCTGATGTCGCCCATGACGCGCTTCACGGCCTCGTAGGGTGAGACGTGCTCTTCGGCCATCTTCGCGTGCACGGCCTCGACGACGACGATCGCGTCGTCGACGACGATGCCGATCGCGAGCACCAGCGCGAACAGCGTGATGAGGTTGATCGTGAGATCGAACGCCTGCATGAACACGAACGCGCCGATCAACGACACGGGCACCGCGAGCGTGGGGATCAGCGTCGAGCGCCAGTCGCCCAGGAACACGAACACCACGAGCGCGACGAGCACGAACGCCTCGGCGAGCGTGTGCGCCACCTGCTCGATCGACGCGTCGAGGAACGTCGAGACGTCGTAGTTGATCGAGTAGTGCATGTTCGGCGGGAACACGGTGCGCTCGAGCTCTTCGAGGCGCTCCTTCACGTCGTCGATCACCTGACTCGCGTTGCTGCCGTAGTTCTGCTTGAGCACCAGCGCGGCAGAGGGGTGACCGTCGAGATCCGAATAGATGCTCTGGAACTCACTCCCCAGCTCCACCTCCGCGATGTCGTGGAGGTGGAGAATCTCTCCCTCCGGCGTCGCGCGGATGATGATGTTCTCGTACTGCTCGGGCTCGCTGTAGCGGCCTTGGTAAGTGAGCACGTACTCGGTCGACTGGGCCGTTCGCCCCGAGGCCTGTCCCGTGCGTCCGGGCCTTCCGATGACGCTCTGCTCGCCGAGCGCGTCCATCACGTCGTCGATCGAGACGTTGTAGGCGCGCATGCGATCGGGGCGCAGCCAGATGCGCATCGCGAACTGACGGTTGCCGAGGATCGTCACGCGGCCGAGGCCGGGAATGCGCTGGAGCTCCGCCGCGAGATGGACGCTCGCGAAGTTGTAGAGGAACGTCTCGTCCGTGTTCGGATCGGTCGAGTAGAGATTGACGTACATCAGCATGCTGGGCTGAACCGGCATGACGACGACGCCCTCCAACCTCACGAGCTCCGGCAGGAGGCTCATCACCGAGTCCACGCGGTTCTTGACGTTGACGACCGCGAGGTTCGGGTCCGTGCCCGGCTCGAAGATGACTTGGATGCTCGCCTCGCCCGCGCTCGTCGCGTCCGAGGTCATGTACCTCATGCCCTGAACGCCGTTGATCGCGCGCTCCACGGGGATGAGCGCCGCCTCGACGAGGACCTGCGCGCTCGCGCCTGGATACGACAGCGTCACCGCGACGACGGGCGGCGCGATCGACGGGAACTGCGACATCGGTCGGCTGCGAATCGCGAGCACGCCGAGGAAGACGATGAGGATCGAGATGACGATCGCGAGGACGGGGCGGTGAATGAGCTTCTGGAGCATGTCGGTGCTGCGCGCCGGAGGGTCGGCACACGCCGCTCAGCAAAGACCTCGCCAAGCCTCGCGGCGCGTCGCAGCGCGAGGAACGCGTGTGATCCGCTCGGTGCACGTCGGGGAGAAACGCTACGCGGGCTCGTCTCGGGGACGCACGCCCCACCGCCGAGCCTTCGCGGGCGGCGAGCCCTTGCCCCGGGCGCTCGGATGACCGAAGAATGCGTGCCCCCACGCCCGGAGCACTCGATGTCGCGCAGCTCGTTCCGTCTCGCTGGCCGTGTCCTCTTCCTCACCGAGGACCCCACGCTCCTCCAGCAGCAGCTCGACGGGCAGGATCTCCCCGCCGACACGGTGCGCGCGATCTGCCGCGGCGAAGGCCCGAAGCTGATCGACAACATCTCGACCGACGAGATCACGCCGGGCTGGGTCTGCTTCCACTACGACGCGACGCTCGGCGAGTACTCGCTGATCGGCCTGCGCGATGGCGTGGTCAAGCAGCACTCGATCAAGAGCGGCGGCTTCAAGGTCATCGTGAGCGGGCAGAGCAAGGGCTGCGGCTCTTCGCGCGAGCAGGCGCCGTACAGCGAGCAGGCCGCGGGCATCGAGCTCGTCGTCGCGCGCAGCATCGAGAAGATCTACGGACAGAACTGCCAGAACATCGGCCTCTTCTCGACGACCGACTTCGCGATTCTCGAGCGGCTGATCGCGGGCGAAGAAGTCTCCGTCGACACGTTCACGGACGGCCTCGATCCCATCAGCGCCGACATCGTGCGCGCGGGTGGCCTGTTCGCCTACAACCAGAGGCGCCTCGCGGGTGAGCTCGTGCCGCCCGCGATCACGACGCCGAAGCGTCCGATGACGATGGTCGAGAAGATCCTCGCGAAGAACGCGATCGTCGACGCGAAGACCGGCCAGCTCGGCGTGACCGCGGTGCAGCCGGGCGACGCGCTCTTCGTGCGCACCGACGTGCGCTTCAGCCACGAGTACGTGACGCCGATGGCCGAGGCGCTCTTCGTGTCCGCGCTCGGCAAGGACGCGAAGGTGCTCGAGAAGGAGAGCGTCTTCACGTTCCGCGATCACCTCACGTTCCTCGGCAACGCGATGAGCCAGAAGCACCGCGAGATGGGCCTGCTCGAGCGCGCCGAGGGCCTCGCGACCACGCAGGAAGCCTTCGCGAGGAAGCACGCGCTCAAGCTCTACGGCGAGGTGCCCGCGGGCCCGAACGGCGAGAAGCGCGGCAGCGAAGCCATCTGCCACAACGCTGTGATCGAGGACATCGGCTACCCCGGTCAGGTGATCACCGGCACCGACAGCCACACGTGCATGGCGGGCGCGCTCGGCGCGTTCGCGTTCGGCGTGGGCTCGACCGACATGGCCAACGCGTGGTTCACGCGCGACGTGCGCGTGAAGGTCCCCGAGACCGTGCGCTTCGTGCTGAAGAACCGCCTCCGCGAGGGCGTGAGCGCGAAGGACGTGATCCTGTTCATCCTGTCGCAGCCGTTCTTCCGCACCTCGCGCGGCATCGGCAAGGTGCTCGAGTTCGCGGGCCCGGGCCTCGGCACGATGCCGATGGACGAGCAGGCCACGCTCACGAACATGGCCGTCGAGGCCGGCGGCTTCACGGGCATCCTCGAGCCGAGCGAGGTGATCGTCGACTACCTCCACGAGATGCGCGGCACGCCGAAGGACGAGATCCGCGCGCGCATCGTCACGAGCGATCCGGACGCGCAGTACCTCGAGACGTTCGACATCGACCTCGCCGAGGTCCCCGTGATGCTCGCGACGCCCGGCGATCCTCGCAACGGCGTGGACATGGGCACGTTCACAGGCGAGGTGCCGATCGACATCGCGTACGGCGGCTCGTGCACGGGCGGCAAGAAGGCCGACATGGATCAGTACGCGCTCGTGCTCGGCAAGGCGCTCGCGAAGGGCAAGCGCGTCGCGCCCGGCGTGAAGGCGTACATCCAGTTCGGCAGCCAGCACATCCGTCGCTACGCGGAAGAGAAGGGCTACGTGAAGCTCTTCGAGGACGCCGGCGTGGAGCTCATCAACCCGAGCTGTGGCGCGTGCATCAACGCAGGCCCTGGCGTGAGCGACAAGGTCGACCGCATCACCGTGAGCGCGATCAACCGCAACTTCCCCGGTCGCTCGGGCCCCGGACAGGTCTACCTCGCGAGCCCGCTCACGGTCGCCGCGAGCGCGATCGCAGGCAAGATCGTCGACCCCGCCAAGCTCCTCGCCGAGCTCTGACGTCTCCCGGATGAGCCCCATGCGTCAGGCCATCGCAATCGCGCGTCGTGTCTTCCGCTCACGCGACGCGGTGGGTGTTGACACCGCAAACCCGCCCGCTGACCATCTCCGTGCGGAGGTCGTCATGGCGAAGCGAGTGGCACGAATCTTCCTGGGGGGGGGCAGCTGTCCTACTCGCTGCATTCCTGAGCGCGTGCCTGCCACCCGACTACCAGATACCGGTCCCGAACCAGTACTTCGCAACGGGCGTCTGCACCTGCGCCGTGTGCTGGGATAGGCCTTTCTGCTGGTCGACCGCGAGCCCGGACGAGTTTCCTTCGCCGGTCGATGGCGTGTGCCCGGCGGGCTTCGAGGCCGCCCTGCCAGCATCGCGCTTCGTGGCGCGCCGCTGCCTGGATCACGGAGGCTTGCTCTGTGAGACCGAGCACATCCGCGAGAGCTTCTTCTGTGAGTCGGTCGAGGGTGCAGAGCTGGATGCCACCACCGTGATGACCGGCGACTTCTTCTGCCCTCTGCCGGGCACCACGGCTCGCGCGAGCCTGGCCGCGATGAATCCTTGTCAGGACGTGATCTTCGAATGTCGTGATCCCTCCGACGCTGAGTTCGCGAGCTGTGCGAGCCTGCCGCCCGATGCCTCCGACTGCCCTGTCGGCTACCAGCGAGGTCGTGAGACCTCCGGATGCTCGAACGAGAACGACCAGCTCGCGGCGGAGAAGGTCGTGGTTGCCTGTTCGCACCTCGGGACTCGTGCGCCTCCGTCCGGTGACCGCCCGGCTCGCTATTGCTACACCGCGTGCGTCGACAACCAGACTGTCGAGTACGAGGCCGACCCGCATTCGTGCGAGGCGAGCCTCTTCGACCCTCCGGAGGTCACCGCTGGGTCCTACGACTGGCTTCTCGCTGATTCCGGGTCGACCGTCACCATCGCCGTCGGAACCGACCTCTCTCGATTCCCTGTCGAGGGCCGCGTGGCGTTTCATGCGCCGCGATGCCTACCGGGCGACACATGCGGCGCCGAGCTGTCGTTCGTTCGGGCAACGGTTCCGCACGCATTCACCCTTGCGGGCCAGACCTTCGATCACGTCATCTTCCAGAATCCGGTGCCGATTCGTGGCGGTCGCGTGACGCCCGTGAGCTCGACCGAGAGTTCCATCGAGCTGCCCGCTGGCGCTCAGATGTTCGGGAGCGCGGACACGACGTTGAGCTCGGACCGACTCGGCGGAACGTTGACGTCTTCTGTACCCATCACCGGCAGCATCCGCTGGGATGTCCGACTGGTGACGATCGACGCGGTGTTCGTCGAGTCCATGACCGAGACCGTCGTCACGTTGCACATCGTCGGCCGCATCCCGAACCGGGCGCCACTGGCCTTTGCAGGTGTCGATCGGATCATCGAGTGCACGAGCGCAACGGGTGCGCCCGTCGCGCTCTCGGGTGTGGGGTCCTACGACCCGGACGATCCGCAAGGTGCGCAGATCCCGCTCTACTACAACTGGTCGAGCGAACCGGGCAATGCACGCGCTCCCGTCACGGCGCGAGGCCGCATGACGACGGTCCAACAGCCGATCGGGGAGATGGCGTACGACCTCACGGTGAGCGACCCCATGGCGTCCGCCACGACTGACAGCGTGGTCGTCCGGGTCGTCGACCGCGTTGGTGCGACGTTCGATGGGAGCCAACTACCCGTGTGTGTTCCTCCGGACGGTCGCATGCGCCTGTTCGTCGCTTCCGACTACGCGCGTGCTTTCGTGGACACCTGTGATCCGTCTCTGGATTTCCGTGTGGTGGGCGTTGCCTCGAGCCAGGTCGACCGCGGTCTTCGAACACCAGACACGCGGGTTGGAGTCGCAGGGAACTTCTGCGTACGCGGCGAGCTCGAGCCCCTGTCCGTCGGGAGTCGCAACTACTCGGTGACGGTGGAGGCCATAGACGCCAGCGGGAACGTTCGCTCGGTGGTGCTCCCCGTCGTGGTGCCCAGCGGGGCCTGCGCGGGTGCCGTGTGGACCGTGCCCGTCGTGGCCGATGGTGATCCGCGTTGCGGCTCCTCTTCGAGTGATGCTGGACCCGCGCCCGACGCTGGTGGTGGAGGGACCCCGGGATGCCAAAGCTGCTCGCTGCCAGCCCGCTCACGCGGACACGGCCCGGGTGCCGCGGTGGTTGCTGCGCTCGCCCTCGTGTTCGCCCTCCGTCTCCGTCGTGGGCGTGGGCAGTAGACATGGACCGACGAAGTGGGCTGCGTCGTCCTCGACATCGAGTGATGATGGCGGGAGCCTTGGTGCTGGTGGGGTGCTACCGCGCCCACGAGCGGATCCCTGACGCGGCCGCGCCCCTGGACGCGGGCACGCCGCTCGCGGCATGTCTGCCTTCCGGAGGGACGGGAGGGGAGTGCCCACCCGACCGCGGAACCCGAACTTGGACGGTACTCCGAGGCACCGTCGCGGTCGGTGGACGCTTGTCAGAAGTGTGTGTCTGTGCACCGCTCGGTTGTCAGCCCTGGATAGCGACCGGCTGCAGAGGGACAGAACCGACCGACCCCCCTGGCCTCGAGTGCGCGTACACCATTCCACGCAACGAGGGCGGTGGTTTCTGTCTGTATCCCTGTGAGGTCGATGCCGATTGTCCGCCGCCGACGCGCTGCGTGAACGTGAGCGAAGCTGCGGGCTACCCATACGACATGCCGCGGGCCTGCTTCGCAGTGTTGAGATGAGGGGAGGCCGGACGCGCAATACCTCGAGACGTTCGACATCGACCTCGCCGAGGTGCCCGTGATGCTCGCGACGCCCGGCGATCCTCGCAACGGCGTGGACATGGGCACGTTCACAGGCGAGGTGCCGATCGACATCGCGTACGGCGGCTCGTGCACGGGCGGCAAGAAGGCCGACATGGATCAGTACGCGCTCGTGCTCGGCAAGGCGCTCGCGAAGGGCAAGCGCGTCGCGCCCGGCGTGAAGGCGTACATCCAGTTCGGCAGCCAGCACATCCGTCGCTACGCGGAAGAGAAGGGCTACGTGAAGCTCTTCGAGGACGCCGGCGTGGAGCTCATCAACCCGAGCTGTGGCGCGTGCATCAACGCAGGCCCTGGCGTGAGCGACAAGGTCGACCGCATCACCGTGAGCGCGATCAACCGCAACTTCCCCGGTCGCTCGGGCCCCGGACAGGTCTACCTCGCGAGCCCGCTCACGGTCGCCGCGAGCGCGATCGCAGGCAAGATCGTCGACCCCGCCAAGCTCCTCGCCGAGCTCTGACCGCGGGTGGGCTCACGCCCACTTCGTCACGTAGCGCGCGAAGGTCGCGGTGTGCTCGACCATCTCGCAGGTGCCGTCCTTGCCGCCGGTGAGATCGACGATCGCGCGCAGGAGCGCGACGTTCGACAGCTGGTTCAGCCGGCTGTGCAAGTGGGGTGGGTGCTTGAGCACGACGATGGCGCCCGTGGCCGTGAGCTCGGGGACCTCGAGGTCGGTGCCGTGCTGGAAGAAGCCGTGCATCCGCACCGCGGTCCGCAGCAGCATGCGCGGGCCGGCGGCGTTGAAGATGTGGCGGTAGGTCTGTGAGCGCGCGAAGCGCGTCGAGCGCTCGTACGTCCAGTCGAGCATCGCCTGCTCCGTCGGCGCGTTCGTGTCGCAGTAGAGCTGGAAGACCGCGTCCGCGTGCGCTGCAGGGATCCACGCCGTGAGCGGCGGTCGCTCGCGCACCAACGCGGCGAGCGCGTCGGGCAGCTGCGGCGCGTACACCGTGAGGTCGGCCTCATCGAGCACCGAGCGCACGATCGCGCCCTTCGTGCGGCACTCTGGATACGACGCGATGCCCTCGGGCAGCGCCGCGAGGTAGGCAGTGAGCGTCGGGAATCGTGCTGCGTCGAGCACGGCTCCCCTCTACCACGTCGGACGCTCGCGGAGCGCATCCGGGCTGCGCATCCAGCCGCTCCGAGTGTTTGCGAGCGCCATCAACGCGCGGGCAAGAAGAGCTCGAAGCACGCGCCTTCACCGGGCGGGCTCGTCACCGCGACGAAGCCGCCGTGTCGCTCCGCGATGCGCGAGACGACAGCGAGCCCGAGGCCCGTGCCTGCGGGCTTCGTCGTGAAGAGCGGATCGAAGATCTTGCCGAGCTGATCGCGCGCGATCCCCGGTCCCGAGTCGCGCACCTTGACCACGCCGTAGCGTCCGGGCCGCGATCCGGGGCGATCGAGCGCTGCGCGCGCGTCGAGCTCGTGCTCGCTCACGTCGACGTTGATGCGTCCCACATCACCGACCGCGTCGCGCGCGTTGAGCACGAGGTTCGTGATCGCCTGATCGATCTGGGTGGGCTCCGCGTCGACGACGGGATCGCCGTGCGCGCTCCGCACGATCCGCACGCCGCGCGGGATCGAAGGCATCACGATCTCGAGCGTCGTCGCGACGCGCTCCGTCAGGCTCACGCGCTGCGCGCCCGTCGTGCTCTCGCGCCCGAGGTGGACGAGGTTCTTCGCGATCGCGCGGATGTGCGAGAGCGCGTCGAGCGCGTCGACCAGCAGCTCGCCGTCGGGTCCGAGCGACTCGGGCTGGATGCGGCCGAGGCTCGCGACCGTGACCGCGAGGAGGTTGTTCAGGTCGTGCGCGATGCCCGCCGAGAGCAGCCCCATCATCTCCACGCGCTGGAGGCTCTCGAGGTGGCGCTCGAGCGCGGCGCGCTCGACCAGCGTGCGGTCGCGCTCCTCGAGCGCGCGCACCCGATCGAACGCCGGTCCGATCAGCGCGCCGAGCGCGACGAGCGCGACGAGCTCGGCCTCGGTCGGTGGCAGCACGCCTTCGTCGCCGAACGTACCCGCGCCGAGCGCGCCCTGGATCGAGCCACCGAGGGTGACCGGCACGTTCACCACCGTGCGGTTGCCGAGCCGCTCGACCAGCTCCTTGCTGGTGCGCGGATCGAGCCTCGCGTCAGCCACGACGACGGGCTGCCCCGTGGCCGCCACCTCGTCGAGCAACGGGTAGGTCCCGCGCGGCACGCTCGGCTGCGTTCGCAGCAGCTCTTCGACGGGACCCGTCGCCGCGACGATGCGCACGTCGTCCGGCGAGCCCGCCTCGAACCAGGCGATCCAGCTCGCGCGATAGCGCGACACTTCGCGGACGATGCGATCGATCGTCCGAGTCAGGTCGAGGAGCGAGCGGGCTCGCTGTAGCTCGCCCGAGTGCCGCAGCACTTGATCGAGATCCACCCGCATCGCCTCGCAGTGTACGCGAGGAGCTGAGCCGCTTTCACCTGCCAAGTGCTCGCGCGACGTCAGAGTCCCTCGAGACCGCGCACGCGGACGATGTGTTCGTTGTCGCCGACACAGGGGATCTCGACGAGCCCCGTGCGCTCGGCTCGCACGATCCCCGGCAGCGTCACGCCATCGCACTCGACGACGAAGCTGCTCGGTGCGCGCTCCGGCAGGTACACGAGCGTGGGCGCGTCGATCGCGGCCTCGCCGCGGTAGCGGATCTCGAGCACGCCGCTCGCCGCGTCGAACGCGAAGCGGTGCGGCCAGCCCGCGATGCGCTCGGGCCGCGGTCGCGAGATCGCGTTCACGACCACGCTCCGCTCGCTCCACGCGCCCGTCGCGGTGTCGATGTCGTGGACGCCCCAGCTGCCTTGCGAGTCTTCTTTCCAGACCCACAGCGCCCACGACTCGGCGTACTCGTCCATCAGCTCGACGGTCAGCGTGAAGTACTCCTCTGCGCGGATCCCGTTCGGGTCGTAGCCCCACTCACCGATGACGAGCGGCGTGCCCCACGAGCGGGCCTCGCGCTCCGCGTTGGCGTGGCTGACGCGCAGCGTCTCTCGCGTGAACGCGCGACGCTGCTCCTCGGTGCCGTTGAACGAGAGCGTGTACGAGTGCGGCGCGTACACGCCGCCGGGCACCGCGAACGGGCTCGTGGCGAGCGCGGCGCGATCGGTGAAGTTGCGCGGGATCGATGGCGGCTCGAAGAACGACAGTCGAGACGGGTCGGCGGCGTGGATCGCCGTCGCGATCTCCTCGTTGAGCCGACGCGTCTCCGAGTCGCTCGCGACGGGCTCGTTGTAGATCTCGAAGCCGACGACGATGTCGTCGCCCGCGAGCGCCTCGGCGACGTGGACCACGGCCTCTCCGAAGCGCGCGCGGAGCGCAGGCCCGGGCGCGTCGTCTCCGAAGAAGGTCCTGAACGCAGCGAGCACCTGGGGCGACGTGCGACGCGCGCCCAGATCCTCGAGAGGCCCCTCGAGCAACATCGTCGGGGCTGGCGAGATCGCCCAGAGCGGCGCGCCGTCCTCGCCGATCTCCTTCGAGTACGCGTCTTGATGCCAGTCGACGAGCACGTAGATGCCGTGCGCGCGGCACACGTCGAGCACGGCGCGCAGGCGCGTCACGTACGCGTCGACGAACGCGCGCGGCGTCGCGTCCACGGGCTCGATCGCGCTCCAGTGGATCGGCAGCCGCAAGAAGTTGAGGCCGAGCGCGCGCATGCGTCGCGCGTCTTCGTCTGTGAAGTCGGGGATCGGCTCGAGCGCGACGCGACCATCATCGAACGTCACGTCGAAGAGGCCCTCCACGCGCGCGTTCACGCCACGCAAGAACGTCGCGCGCCCCTCGTCGTCGACGAACAGCTGGCAGCGTGGCCTTAGCGGCGAGAAGCCCGCGCCCGGAGCGTCCGTGCAGTCCGCGATCTCGTGTGGAGCTGGCGGCCCCGCGTCTTCCGACGCCAGCGGCGCGTCGGACTCCACGACCTCGCGCGCGTCGACGCCGACGTCTGCAGGATCGCCCGTCGGCTCACACGCGGCGAGCGCGCAACCCAGCGCGACCGAGAGGGCAGAGGCGCGTGACATGCGCGCACCATAGCCGACTCGACGCAGCGGCGTTCAAGGTCCGCGTCGCGGCAGGCGCATGAAGGAAGGCGCTCGGGTGTCTCCGTTCCCACCGAGCTCGATCAGCGTCGGATCCGCGGCGCGAAGCTCTGCCGCGGTGAAGCCGCGGTCCGCGCTGAAGAGGTCGACGCGCGTCGCCCACGTCTCCGAGTGATCGCGCAGCGAGCCGAGCACGTGCGCCGCCGCCTCGGGATCGTTCACGTCGACCTCGGGCATGCGGCCCGCGCTCGCGACGTGCAGCGAGATGACGATCAGCGAGTCGTGGCGAAACGCATCACCCTCGCCGCGAGGCGCGGCCCCGAAGCGCTTGCGCACGTCCGCGCTCCATCGATCGAACACCTCGCTCGCGCGGGCAGCAGGGAGCGGTCGCGTCGCATCGAGCCCTGCGAACCGCCACGTCCCGCGGTGGGCCAGCAGCACGCGGGCCACGCGCGCGGCCTTGCCGACCTCGCTGCCCCGCAGCGCCACGTCGAGCGACGCGAGCGCGGGGATCGCCACGGTTCGCTCGAGCGCCAGGCGAAGCCCCACGAGGTCGTGCTGATCGCCGTCGAGGACGTCGACCGGCGCGGCGAAGCGAGGATCACGGCGGGGCCCGCCGACGCGACGTTGATCGAACGCGGTGCGGACGAAGTAGAGCAGCACGCCGACGACCGCAGCGATCGCGAGGACGAAGCCGAGGTCGATCAGCGGGTATGCCCAGTGGAACGCGAGCACGCCGATCACGACGAAGATCGCGACCTGCGCGGTGCCTGGATTGCGCCAGTCACCGCGCATCGTGACACCTCAGCGATGCGACACGGCCCCTCGCCCTGCCGTACGCTCGTGCGATGAGCCGGAGGCGCGCGCTCGCGATCGACGCTGCGCTCGTCGCGCACGTGGGCTTCGCCGTGCCCCTGAGTTTGACCGTCCTCCTGAGTTTCACCGTGCTCGCGTGCACGCCGTCGACGGTACCGGACGACGCCGCCATTCGCGAGCCCGACGCCGACGAGCTCACCGCCGCGCCGTCGATCGTGCGAAGCCCGATGATCCGCGGGGTTCCGTATCCCGTGACGTGGATCCCCGGCACCACAGAAATCCTCGTCGCGAGCTCGATCCGCGAGAGCCTCTACCGGGCGGACGCCACGAGCCCGACGCAGAGCCGTCGCGCCTCGTGCTCTCCCACGGCGCCTTCATCCTCGAGGCCGAGGTGACGCCGTGGGGTACGCACGCGCTCGTCGCCCACCCCATCCAGCGCGTGCTGGTGTCGGTCGATCTCGCCACGGGCGCAGAGCATGCGCTCGCGTGGCTCGACGCCACGGGCCCCACCTACGTCGCGATCCAGCCGACACCATGAGACGAGGAGCGCCATGACCGAACGCCCCGAGGTCCACCCCGACGATCGCGCCGCGTGGCGCGCGTGGCTCGAAGACAACCACGCGAGCTCGGGGACGATCTGGCTGGTCTTCTGGAAGAAGCAGAGCGGCAGACAGAAGCTCACGTACGGCGCCGCCGTGGAAGAGGCGCTCTGCTTCGGCTGGATCGACGGCCAGCTCGCGTCGATCGACGAGCACCGCTACCGGCAGCTCTTCGCGCCGCGAAAGCTCAAGAGCGTGTGGTCGGCCACGAACAAGCGGCGCGTGGAGAAGCTCCTCGAGGCCGGCGTCATGTGCACGGCGGGCCTCCGGGCCATCGAGGTCGCCAAAGAGAACGGGAGCTGGACCTCGCTCGACGCGATCGAAGCGATGGAGGTGCCCCCAGCCTTCACCGCTGCGCTGGCGAAGAAGCCGAAGCTCCGAGCGTTCTTCGAGAGCCTCTCGCTCGGTAACCGGAAGGGCTTCCTCTACTTCATCGGCACACCGCGCACCGAAGCCGGTCGCGCTCGCCGCCTCGACGTGGCGCTGCGCCTCCTCGAGGGCGGCCACACGCTGCGCGACTACTACTTCACCAAGGGCGCGGCAGAGCGGCTGAAGGAGAGGACGGCAAGTCCAGCCGAGAAGGCAGTCGCGAAGAAGACAGTCGCGAAGCAGGCAGTCGCGAAGCAGGCGGTCGCGAAGAAGCCAGTCGCGAAGAAGCCAGTCGCGAAGAAGCCAGTCGCGAAGA
>CAZCVE010000017.1:0-112904 GCA_964502175.1 uncultured Sandaracinaceae bacterium | reverse complement strand
GTCGCGAAGAAGCCAGTCGCGAAGAAGCCAGTCGCGAAGAAGCCAGTCGCGAAGAGGGCTCAGCGCGGGAGCGCGAGGGCCAGGGCCGTGGCGGCACCGAGGACATAGAGCCAAGCCACGTCGACGGGTCGCACCGGCGCGCGTCCGGGCCCACCGCGGAACGTCGCGACGAGGAGCGCCATCGCGGCGCCGAGCGACGCGACGAGCGTGATCGCGAGCGTCGCGCGCTCGGCCAGCGCGAGCGCTGAGGCGAGGCCGAGCAAGAGGCCCATCGACGTGGCGATCACGCCGTCCGCGGCGAAGCGAGGGCCTCGCTCTCGCGCCGCGATGCCGACGCTCGCTCCGGCGAGCGCAGCCGCGCCGACGCCTCCGAGCTCGAGCCGCAGCGCGAGCAGGAGGCTCGCGAGCAGCATCATGCGCGCGGCCCACTGCGGCCGACGCGCGCGTGGCCAACGCATCGAGACCGCGTTGTCGGTCCCCCAGACCGCCGCCGCGAGCCCCGAGACGACGACCGCCGATCCCGCGTGGATCGGCCCTCCGGCGAGGGACGCGCCCGCGAGCAGACCCGCCGCGCACAGACCCAGGCGCGCGGGCCACGCGAGCGGGTCTCGCGACAGAGGTCCGCGCGGAGCGTTCACGGCGCTGACGTGGGGCTCGCTCGGCACCATGCGACTCTATCGAGCGCGACGGCGGGCGAGTAGCCTGGCGGGTGTGCTCCTCGTCTCGCCCTTCGCACAAGGCGTCCGCTTCGAGGTCCAGCTCGCGCCGCGCGCGAGCCGCGACGCGGTGCTCGGTGAGCACGACGGCGCGCTCAAGATCGCGCTGACCGCGCCTCCAGTCGACGGCGCCGCCAATGCTGCGCTGATCGCCTTCCTCGCGTCACACCTCGGCGTCGCCAAGCGCGACGTTCGCATCACGCGCGGCCGGACCAGCCGTCGTAAGTCAGTCGAGGTCCACGGCGCGAGCGTCGAGCGCACCCTCGGGCTGGTCGCGACCCATGAGAATGGTCTCGCGCCCACGAACGAGGGCACGGATTCGTCCGTGCGGTCGAGAAGGTAGCGCGAACAAGCATCGTCCTCGTGGCGTCTTTCGCAGGCGATCGACGTGCTCGTTTGTGAGCGCAACGGTTGTCTCGGAGTTCAATCGCGAAGAGGCCATTGCAACGTTCGACAGGCAGGGTGGCGACGCTAGTATCGCCGGCCTTTCGGCGGGCCCCTATGACGTATTCCAGTGAGCTCTCCGGTTTCTACAAGCTCTCTCTCGGCGCCCGTCGAGAGAAGCTCGCCAGTCTTCTCGGCCTCGACGCGGCAGACCTCGCGCCCCTCGCGGGAGATCGCGGACTCCGCGACACGCAGGCCGATCAGATGGTCGAGAATGCCGTGGGCATCCTGGGGATGCCGCTCGGTGTCTGCGCGAACATGCGCGTCGACGGTCGCGACTACGTCGTGCCGATGGCCGTCGAGGAGCCCTCGGTCATCGCGGCCTCGAGCCACGCGGCCAAGATGCTCCGCGCTGGCGGCGGAGTCCTGAGCCGCACGACCGAGCCGCTCGTGGTCGGACAGATCCAGGTGCTCGACGTCCCCGACGTCGAGAGCGCCGTTCGTGCGATCCGCGAGGCCACGCCTCAGCTGCTCGCGCTGGCGGACTCGAAGCACCACGCGCTCGTCGCGGCGGGTGGCGGGGCGCGCGCGATCGAGGTGCGACCGCTCCCGCGCGTGAACGAAGACGATCCGGTCGGCGACATGCTGCTCGTCGAGGTCGTGGTCGACGTGCGGGACGCGATGGGCGCCAACGCCGTGAACTCGATGTGTGAGCGCCTCGCGCCGCGCATCGCGGATCTCTCGGGTGGCCGCGTCAACCTGCGCATCCTCTCGAACCTCACCGACCGTCGCCTCGTGACGGTCGAGGGGCGCGTCCCCTTTGCCCACCTCGTCGACAAGGCGCAGGGCGGCAAGAGCGGTGAGAGCCTCGCGCGGCGCATCGAAGAGGCCAGCGTGTTCGCGGAGCGCGATCCCTACCGCGCGGCCACGCACAACAAAGGCATCATGAATGGCATCGACGCGGTGCTCCTGGCCCTCGGGCAGGACTTCCGCGCGATCGAGGCTGGCGCGCATGCCTATGCGGCACGAGGCGGTCGCTACACGGCCATGGCCCATTGGCGCGTCGAGAACGACCACCTCGTCGGTCGTCTCACGCTGCCGATGGCCGTGGGAACGGTCGGCGGCATCGTGAAGGTCCATCCGGTCGTGCAGATCAACCGACGCATCTGTCGTGTCGAGTCTGCCCGCGAGATGGCTTGTGTCGTCGCGTCGGTCGGTCTCGCGCAGAACCTCGGAGCGCTGCGCGCGCTCTCGGGCGAAGGCATCCAGAGCGGTCACATGCGCCTCCACGCGCGCAACGTCGCAGTCGAGGCGGGCGCGGCTGCCGCGGAGGTCGCCGAGGTCGCGCGCGTGATCGCGGACGCGGGCGACGTTCACCTCGACGCGGCCAAGCGCGCGCTCGCTGCGCTGCGTGCCGCCTCCGGCCGCACCGCGGACGGTCGCACTCCCAAGCTCCGCGCGGTGCGAGAGCTGTCGCCACTCGCGTCGGCCGAGCCGCGCGCGCCGCGCCCCGCGCGTCCGCCCCTCCCGCCGACGTTCCGCCCCGCCTCCGAACGCTCCGAACAGGTCACGAGGATCCGCATGTCCGACGACGTCATTCGCCCCCTCCAGGCTGCGCGCACGGGCGACGGCCCGAACCCCGAGCGCACGTTCCGCGGCAAGGTGCTCGTCACCGGCGCGAGCGGACACCTCGGCGCCAACCTCGTTCGACGCTTGCTCGCCGACGGTCAGGACGTCCGCGTCATCCTGCGACGAGAGAGCAACAACGCCGCTGTCGACGGACTCGACGTCGAGCGCGTGTACGGCGATCTCCGTGATCTCGACTTCGTGGGTCGCGCGATCAAGGGCTGTGCGACTGCCTACCACGTGGCCGCCCACGTCTCGACGCTCGAGCCGACTCCCGCGCTCGAGCGCACGATCTGGGAGTCGAACGTCCTCGGCACGCAGCACGTCCTCCGCGCCGCGCTCCACCACGGCGTCGAGCGCGTCGTCGTCACGGGTAGCTTCAGCGCGGTCGGCTACGACCTCGACGACGTACAGCGCCCCGGCAACGAGACGATGACGCACTATCCGTTCGGCGGCGTGCTGCCTTATGGACAGACGAAGGCGCTCGTCGAGCTCGAGTGCTGGAAGGCCGCGCTCGAGGGCCTGGACGTCGTCGTCGCGACGTCGTGCGCCATCCTCGGGCCGAACGATCACAAGCCCTCTCGCATGGGCTTCACCCTCGTGGACTTCGCGCACGGCAAGGTCCCCGCGTACATCCCCGGTGGCTTCGACTTCGTGGCGGCCAAGGACATCTGCGAGGGCCACGTGCTCGCGATGCGCCGCGGCCGGAGTGGTCAGAAGTACGTCATCTCGTCGCAGTTCCTCGCGATGGACGACATCATGGACATCTTCGAAGAGGTCACCGGTCGTCGCCGCCCGCGCATCAAGCTCAGCCCCTCGATGATGGCGGGCGTGGCCAAGGTCTCGAGCTTCGTGCTCGACAACTTCGCGCCCGGCGTCCCCCAACGCTTCACACCCGGCGCCGTGCGCATCCTCCGCATGCAGCGCCACGCGGACATCAGCAAGGCACGCGCAGAGCTCGGCTACGAGCCGACGTCGATCCGTCGCGCCGTCCACGAGGCGTACGCGGACTTCGCGCGACGTGGCCTCGTGCCCGTGCGCGCCGGCATGGTCGATCCGGCCGAGCCGCGGGTCGAAGCGACCCGCCCCAACACCCATGGCGACGCCCGCGCCGCCGAGACCGCCTGACGGAGGCTGCCATGGGAACCAGCCAAACCATCGGGAGCAAGCGCACTCGCCTCGTGAGCGACGGAACCGAAGAGAAGGCGACTGCGCCGGGCTTTCTCGAGGCCACGAACCGTCGACAGAAGGTCCGCGCCGCGGGCCTCGACCCCAACTACTGGTATCCCGTCGAGCACGACAGCGCGATCGCCGAGGGGCAGGTCGTCGAGGTCGTGTTCTGGCGCGAGTCGGTCGCCGTGTTCCGCGACGACGAGGGACGTCTCCACGCCGTCGAGAACCGCTGTGCGCACCGCCAGCTCAAGCTCAGCAAGGGCATGGTCCAGAAGGACAAGCTCGTCTGCGCCTACCATGGGTGGCAGTTCAACGGCTGCGGAGAGCTCGCGGCCGTGCCGCACGAGACGTTCGGCAAGAAGGCGCCTGCCTGCAAGCTCGAGACGTATCCGCTGCGCGTGCGTTATGGCCTGGTGTGGCTGTTCTTCGGTGACGCGTCACGCGCCGACGCCACGCCGATGCCCGAGATTCCGGAGCTCGAGGGCTCGCGAGCGTGGGAGTGCGTGCCCGTCGACTTCGTGTGGAACGCCCACCACTCGATGATCATCGACAACGTGTCGGACTTCACCCACGAGTTCCTGCACCGCAAGTACAAGCCGTTCACCGACGCGCGCCTGACGCGCCTCGAGACCGTCGGCGACACCGTGCACGTCGAGTACGACACCAAGGTCGGTGGCGGAAAGATCTCCGGTCTCTTCGTGGACCGCGCGCACGTCGACACGAACTCGATGAAGCTCGGCTACGAGTACCCGTACCAGTGGTCGAACACCGACGAGAAGATCAAGCACTGGTGCTTCGTGCTCCCGATCGACGAGCGAACGACGCGCACGTTCTTCCTCTTCTACTTCGACAGCTTCGTCGTGCCGTTCACCAAGGTGAAGATCCCGCGCCGCATGATGCGGCCGTTCCTCCACCTCTCGAACCGACTCCTCGTGCGTCCGCTGCTCTCGGAGGACGGCGTCGCCGTCGAGGCCGAGCAGGAGGGCTACGAGGCGCACTGGGATGCTCCCGTCGCGGAGATGAACCCGGCGGTCAACGCGTTCCAGGCGCTCACGGTGCGCAAGTGGGACGAGCACCTCGCGCGTGAGCGATCGCGCCGCGAGGAAAAAGAGCGAGCACGCCTCCTGCGCAAGCAGAGGCTCGAAGAGAGTGATGCGTCGGCGCGCGCTGCCGACGCGGCCGTGGGAGGCGAGTGACATGACGAGCGAGAACAACGAGCGAGAGGCCAACGTCGTCATCCTGGGCGCAGGCCCCGCGGGTACCGCCGCCGCCGCGCAGCTCGGCCTGCTCGGCGTGCGCGATGTCGTGCTGGTCGACCGTCACGACTTCCCGCGCGACAAGACCTGCGGCAGCGGTCTCTCGCCGCGGGGCATCGAGACGCTGAAGGAGCTCGGCGTCTGGGAAGACGTCAAGGCGCAGAGCTATCCGATCCACGGCATGCGTCTCGTCACGCGTGGTGATCGCGAGAGCTGGCAGTCGGCTGGCGAGCAGGCTGCCGCCGTCGTCTGTCAGCGCCGCATCCTCGATCACCTCCTCCTCAAGAAGGCGCTCTCTCGTGGCGTGAAGTTCATCCCGAACTTCAACTGCAACGAGGTCATCAAGGAGGGTGAGCGGGTCGTCGGCATCCAGTCGACCGATGGCCAGAAGATCCGCGCGAAGTACGTGCTCATCGCCGGAGGCTCGCACTGCCGCGTGGGCCTTCCCGAGCAGCGCCCGCGCCGCATCATCCAGGCGATCATGGGCTGGTGGGACGACGTTCCGTTCCGCGCGAACCACCTCGAGATGGTCTTCGACGGAGCGATCGAGCCCTACTACGGCTGGCTCTTCCCCGAGAACGAGCGTCGCGTGAACATCGGCATCACGTACGAAGAGCGCGACGGCAAGCAGAACGCGCGCGAGCTCTTCCAGCGCTTCCTCGACAAGCACTACAAGGAGCGCCTCGCGAACGCGACGCAGGTCGGCGCGTGGAAGGGCCACCCCGTGGTGTGGTCGTACGCGATCGAGAAGCTCACCGCGCCGGGTCGCATGGTGATCGGCGAGTCTGGTCTCATGACCCATCCGGCGACGGCCGAGGGCATCTACCAGGCGATGAAGTCCGGCATGCTCGGCGCGGGCGCCATCTCGGACATCCTCAGCGGGCGTCGCAACGAGAGCCAGGCGTTCTCCGAGTACGAGCGTCGCTGCAAGTCGCAGTTCCTCCTCTCGTTCTGGGCGGGTGGCGTGTTCCGACGCGTGGCGCGCACGGACGCTCTCGACTGGGTCGTGCAGGCCAGTCAGGTCCCCGCCGTGAAGTCCACGGCCGCGCGAATCCTCGCGTCTCTCTGACCGTCTCGCCGGTGCCATGCCCCAGACTCGACACGACGTCATCGTGCTCGGCGCCGGCCCGACGGGCTGCGCCGCCGCGCTGACGTTCTCGCGGCAGGGGCGCAGCGTCCTCCTCCTCGAGGCCGATCCGCGCCGACACGATCGACTCGGCGCCGAGTGGCTCCACCCGAGCGCGCTCGAGGTGCTCGAGCGGCTCGGCGTGGATCTGCTCCCTCCGCGTCCGTTCCCGACGGGGCGCGGCTGGGCGTTCCATCCGGACGATGGCAGCGATCCCATCGTGGTGCCTTATGCGACGGGATCGCAGGGCATGGCGTGTCAGCACGACGTGCTCGTGGAGACGCTGCGCGAGCAAGCGTCGCGCGCGTCGAACGTCACGTACGTTCCGTGGGCGCGCGCCACGCGCATCGAGGGACCGAGCGTCTCCTACTCGCGGCGTCTCGGCTCGGGACGCATCGAGATCGAGTCTGCGCGCGGCGAGCTGATCATCGGCGCCACGGGCAGGAGCGGAGCGCCGTACTCCGAGGACGAGCCGCTCTACGTGGGCAGTCCGCCGTGCTCGCGTCTGCTCGGGCTCGTCCTCCGCGACGCGGGCGAGCTGCCCTTCGAGGGCTTCCAGCACATCGTCACGGGCGGACCCGGGCCGGTCGTCCTCCACCGTCTGTCGCCGAGCGAGATCCGCGTGCTCTGCGACGTGCCGCTGTCTCTGGCCCTCCCGCGCGAGACCGGGGCATCCCAGAAGGGGAGTGCAGAGCGTGCCGTCGTCCTCGAAGAGGCCTATCGCTCGATGATCCCGCGCTCGCTGCGCGCGGCGTTCGGCGAGGCGCTGCGCGGACCGGGCGTCGAGTGGGCGTACAACGCAGTCAGGCCGCGTCAGGGTTTCGGCAGCGGCGGTGCGATGACGGGCGGACGCCTCGCGCTCGTGGGCGACGCGCTCGGTCTCCAGCATCCGATCACGTCGCTCGGCCTCGTGCTCGCGCTGCGGGACGTGGAAGACCTCGCGGCGAGCTCCACGCTCTCCGAGTACGCGGACCGACGACGCAGCGAGTCGCGCGTTCCCGAGATGATCGCGATCGCGCTCTACGAGGTGCTCGCCGATCAGGCGCAGTCCACCACGGCGATCCGCAATGCCATCTTCCGCATGCTGCGTGACAATCCCGACGAGCGTCTCCGCATGATGGCGCTCGTGTCGGGACACAACCGCAGCCGACTGGCCTTCTCCCGCTCGTTCGCGTCGATGATGCTCCGAGGCGGACGCGACCTCGGTCTCTGGGGCGCGCGCACGGGTCGCGTGAAAGAGACCTCGGCGCTCGTCACGGACATCGGCGGTCGTCTCGGGTGGCTGCTCGGCGGGACGATGCGACTCACGTCGGTCGTTCCCTCCACGCACAAGGGCCCTCGCACTGCCGAAGAGCAGTACGGCGCCGCGCTCCGTGCTTCGCGCGCAGGCGCGGAGGTCGTGGGTCTCGCCAGCGTCGGCGCTCGTCCGCCCGTGTCGAAGATCACACCGGCCGCGGCGCTCGAGCGGGCCTTTGCAGCGCTCGCGGACGAGCAAGACGAAGACGGCTCGTTCGAGGGTGAGGTCGTGTGGTGCGCCATGCTGCCTGCGCAGTACGTGCTCGCGATGCACGTGCTCGGACAGCCCATCGACGAGACGCGACGACGTCGCCTGATCCTCCAGTTCGAGAAGACGCGCGACGCGCAGGGCACGTGGGGTCTTCATCCGCTCTCGGAGCCCTATCTCTTCGTCACGACGCTCGTGTACGTCGCCGCGCGGCTGCTCGGAGTGGACGCGAGCGATCCCTTGCTCGCGCCCGCGCGCCGCATGTTCGAGCGCGAGGGCGGCGTCCTCGCGATCCCGTCCTGGGGAAAGCTCTGGCTCGCGGTCGTCGGCCTCTGGCGCTGGGAGGGTGTCAATCCGGTGTTGCCGGAGGCGTGGAGTCTCCCGACGTCGGCGCCGATCCATCCGTCTCGCTACTACTGCCACACGCGGAACATCTACCTCGCGATGGCGACGCTCTACGGCGAGCGCTTCGTCGGCCCGCTCACGGGGCGCATCCACGATCTCCGACAAGAGCTCTTCCCCGGCGGCTTCGAGAACGTGGACTTCGCGGGCGCGCGGGAGCGCCTCCGCGCCGATGACCTGTGGACGCCGCCGAGCGCCGCACTGAAGCTCGTCTTCCGCGCCTCGAAGCTCTTCGAGCGCGCGTTCGTGCGCAAGGGCGCGCACGAGCCGGGTCCGCGACAGCGGTTGCTCTCGGAGCTCCGCGATCAGATCCGCTACGAGATGCGCAGCACGCACCACACGTGCATCTCGCCCGTCAGCGGTCTCCTCGGCATGGTCGCGCTGCACGAGGCCGACTCGAGCGACCCCGACGTGCATCGCGCGCTCGCAGCGTTCGAGGGCTGGATCTGGGAGGACGACGAGAACGGCCTCCGCGTCGCCGGCGCCCGCAGCGCGTCGTGGGACACGGCGTTCGCGCTCCAAGCGATTTCGGCCGCGCGTCCGCACCTCGCGATGCATCCACAGCTCGGCGAGGTCGCGGGCGACGCGATCGTGCGCGCCGATGCGTTCCTCGCGAGCCAACAGGTCACCGAGGCGACGGGCCGCGAGGCCGAGCACTTCCGGCTCGATCCACGCGGCGGCTGGTGCTTCGCAGGGATCTGGCACGGCTGGCCCGTGAGCGACTGCACCGCCGAGGCCGTGCTCGGGCGGCTCTCGCTGGGTGCCGCCTCGGGCGGCGCGCGCATGAGCCGTGACGAGGTCACGCGCGCCGTGCAGTTCATCCTCCGCACGCAGAGCTCCGATGGCGGCTTCGGCAGCTACGAGGCGCGACGCGTCGATCTCCCGCTCGAGTGGATGAACCCGGCCGAGATGTTCGGCGACTCGATGACCGAGAAGTCGTACGTCGAGTGCACGGCGTCGTGCATCGCGGCGCTCGCGGACGTTCGTCGCCACCACCCGTCGATCCTTCCGCACGAGATCGAGCGCGCGATCCGCCGCGCCGCGCACTGCCTCCGTGAGCAGCAGAAGAGCGACGGCTCGTGGGTGGGAGTCTGGGGAATCCTCCACATCTACGGGACGATGTTCGGAATCCGCGGGCTCCTCGCGGCCGGCGTTCCGCCGCACGATCCGGCCATCCGCAGGGCCACGGCGTTCCTCCGTGCACGCCAGAAGCCGGACGGCGGCTGGGGCGAGCACTGGACCTCGATCTCCGAGCATCGCTACGTCGAGCACACCGAGAGTCAGTACGTCCAGACCGCTTGGGCGATGACTGCCCTGCTCGAGGCCGAAGATCCGGACTTCGCTTGCGTGGAGCGCGCAGCGGCGTTCCTCGCAGGGGCGCAGTCGGCCGACGGCACGTTCCCGCGCCAGGATCCGGAAGGCCTCTTCTTCCACTCTGCGCTGCTCGATTACGTCCTCTACCGCCGTTATTTCCCCGTGTGGGCGCTCGGTCTCTTCGAGACGAGGCGCAAGGAGCGCGGTCGAGACACCTCGACGCGCGCGCACGGCAGCGCTCACCCCTGACTCGACTCGTTCACCACCCCGCGTCCATCGAGACGTCGACCGTGCCGGAGGCCAAGATGAGCTCGCATGAAGAGCAGTGGACCGCGACGACCCTCGAGGATGCCTATGACGTCGTCGTCGTCGGCGGTGGCCCCGTCGGCTGCGTCACGGGCGCGGCGCTCGGACGCACGGGCGCGACGGTGCTCGTGGTCGAGGCCGATCCGAAGATGGCGCACCGCCTCGCGGGCGAGTGGCTCCATCCGCCTGCGCTCGAGGTCCTCGATCGGCTGCGCCTCGGGCGACTCGACGGCGCCGAGCCCCAGACCGGATACGGCTTCACGATCTTTCCGGACGACGGCTCTCCCGACATCGAGATGCCCTATCCCGAAGGCACGGGCATGGGCGCCGAGCACGCGCGCATCGTCCTCGCGCTGCGTCTCTCGCTCGCGCGTGTTCCGGGCGTGTCGCTGGTGCTCCGCGCGCGGGTGACCTCGATCGACCTCTCGGGCTCCGAGGCCGTGGTGCGGATCGAGCGCAAGGACGGCCGCGTCCACACGGTGCGTGCGCGCGCGATCGTCGGCGCCGAGGGCAAGGTCTCTCTCGTGCGCACGGCGCTCGGACTCCCGGACGCGAGCACGCTGCTGTCGTCGATGGCGGGCGTGGAGCTCGAGGTGCCGCGGATGCCGCGCGAGGGCTTCGGTCACGTGATCCTCGGCGGTCCGGGGCCGGCGCTCTTCTACCGGATCGACGACACCCACGTGCGGGGCTGTCTCGAGGTGCCGCTCGTCGATCGCGCGACCGCTCGCGGACCGTACCTGTGGGAGCGCTACGGCAGTGTCGTGCCCGAGGCGATGCGAGAGCCGCTGCGCTTCGCGATCGAGCAGCGACCGATCCTGTGGACGGGCATCAAGTTCCGTCCGCGCGCGCACTTCGGTCGAGAGGGCGTCGAGTCTTCGGTGCCCGTGGCGCTCGTCGGTGACGCGTGCGGACACACGCACCCGATGACCGCGATCGGCATGACGCAGGGCTTCCTCGATGCCGAGGCGCTCGCGAATTCGGGCTTCGCGAGCGCGCAGCGAGGGTGGCTCTCGCGCTACTCCGAGGCGCGTGGCACGGCGATCCCCGAGATCCTCTCGAACGCGCTCTATCACTGCTTCCGACGCAAGGACCTCGCGGCCACCGAGGTGCGTCGCGCGATGTTCAAGACGCTCCGTGAGAGCCCGCGCGAGCGGGGCCGCACGATGCAGATCCTCGGCGTGCAGGACTCGCAGCGGCGCAGCTTCTCGAGCGCGTTCATGCGGATCGCGCTCCGCGCGATGAAGACGACGGTGACGACGACCGCGTCCGAGGGCTCGCTCCGCGCGCTGCCGTCGCGTCTGTGGGCGTTCAGCGAGTGGATGCAGTGGCCGACCGCCGCGGTGGTGCCGGGCCGTGTGTCGGCGCTCTACCGCGCGGAGACGACGTCGGAGCGCGCGCTCCCGCGCTTGCGAGGTGGCCGCTCCGAGTCGCCGCGTGATCTGCTCGCGCAGCGCGCGACGACGCGCTCGAGCACGACGCGAGAGAAGGTCGCGAGCGATGCCGATCGCCGCACGCTCGAGCTCGCGAGCGCGCAGCTCTTGTCCGAGCTCGAGGCGCTCGCGCGTCGTCTCGGCACGGTGCCGGACGCCGAGCTCGCCGGGCCTTCGCTCTCGCTCATGCGGGCGATCACCGCGTGTCCGATGCGGCCCGGCATGGCGGCGCGCATGACGCTCGGTCGACGCCGCCTGGCCACGGAAGGCGTCGCGCGCGCCGTTCGCGCCGATGGCGACACGCGCATGGTCGCGAGCCTGATGCTCGTGCTCTTCGACGGCGCGCCTTGGGGCGAAGAGCGGGTCTCGGATCTCGACGTCGCGATCACTCACCTCCTCGCGAGCGAGACGCCGGGCGGCGGCTTCGCGAACCGACGTGGCGAGCGCCCCGACCTCGAGACCTCGGCGCTCGTGCTCGAGTCGCTCGCGGCGCTGGCGCCGCACACCGACGCGGCGCGTGAGGCCCTCGCCCCCGTTCGCGCGCGCAGTCGCGCGTGGCTCGAGGCCGAGCTCGATCAGGTCACGACGCTCGAGCAGCTGTCGGCGGCGGCGCGCGTGCTGGCCGTGGCCGGTCGCGACGCGGCCCTCATCGAGACGCTGACCACGCGACTGCTCGAGCTGACGCCCGACGGCGACGGCGCGCTCGCGGCCGCGGTGCTGGGCCTCGTGGTGCTCCGCGCCGAAGATCCTCGCGTGGCCACCCTCGCGGCGGAGCTCGCCAGCCGCCTCGCGCGTCCGCGTGAGATCGATGGTGCGACGCTGACCTCGATGGTGATGGCCTTCGCGACGCACGCGGCCCGCCCGGTGCGCGCGTCGGCGCCGGCGAACGTCACGCGTGCGACGCCGGGCACCGAGGCGAAGGATGCCAGTGCCCACGCGGGACCCGTTCAGACTGGCACTCTCGGTGCCGTCGCGGCGGGCGTCCAGACTGCCAGTCACGAGACTGCCAGTCACGAAACTGCCAGTCACGAAACTGCCAGTCACGAGACTGCCAGTCACCCGATTGGCAATCACCCGACGGCCCATCAGACTGGCAAGGTTCAGACCACCCGAGCCGCCTCGACGGGCGCGGGCGAGCGCTCGACGCCACCCGACGCAGCCGACTGGGCGTTCTGCAAGGAGGCGCTCGAGGCGGTCTCGCGGACGTTCTCTCAGCCGATCGCCTTCCTTCCGGAAGAGCTGCGTGTCGCGGTCACGCTCGGCTACTTGCTCTGCCGCATCGCCGACACGATCGAGGATCACCCCGCGGTCACGCCGGCCGAGAAGCCGGAGCTCTTCGCGCGGTTCCTCGAGCTGATGGAGGCGTCGGTCGACCTGCCGCAGGGCGCGGCGATCGACACCGTGGCACTGCGCGCGCTGTTCGGCGCCGTGCGCGCCCCCGACGACGCGGAGCTCTCGCTCGCGCGTCGCACCGACGTCGTCGTCCGCGTGCTCATGACGCTCCGCAAGCCCGTGCGCGAGATCCTGTCTCGCTGGGTGTGCGAGATGGCGCGCGGCATGGATCTCTACACGCGTCGCCGCCCCGGACCGGACGGCTGGTATGCCCTCCACACCGTCGAGGACCTCGACCGGTATTGCTACTACGTGGCCGGCACCGTCGGACACCTGCTCACCGACTTGTTCATCGAGTCGACGGGCATCGACCCGCGCTCGGAGCACGCGCTCTCGCTGCGCGAGGACGCCGAGAGCTTCGCCGAGGGGCTCCAGATGGTGAACATCCTCAAGGACGTCACCGACGATCGAGAGCGCCTCGTGTCGTTCGTGCCGCGTACGTCCATGCAGCGCGAAGGGCTCGAGCCGAGCACGCTCGTCGATCGCGAGGTCCGCGCTCGCGCACACGCGGCCGTGGCTCCGCTGTTCGATCGCGCCGAGGCCCACCTCGATCGCGCGCTCCGCTACGCGCTGGCGATCCCGCCGGGCGAGTCGGGCATCCGCATGTTCTGTCTCCTCCCGCTGTTCATGGCGGCGCGCACGCTCGTGGTCGCGCGCGGCAACGACGCGATGTTCGTGCCCGACGCGGCCGTGAAGATCTCTCGCGAAGAGGTCGCGTCGATCATCGCCGACTGCCTTCGTCACTCGGGTGACGACGACGTGCTCCGCGCGCGCTATGCCGCGCTGCGCGAGCGTCCGGTCGTGGACCGACTCCGCGCGCAAGCGTGAGCGAGCTGAGAAGGAAAGAGCCGACCATGAGCACCTCCATGACCGAGACCTCGGGCGCGACGCGACAAGCACACTGGCTCGAGACGGTGCGTCGCGCGGTGGACGAGCGCCTCGCGCGCTTCTTCGACGAGGAGCGCGAGGCCGTTGGAACGCTCGCTCCCGACGCGGCGATCGTGCTGCGCGGCCTCGAGTCGCTCACGCTCCGCGGAGGCAAGCGGCTGCGGCCTGCGATGCTCGTGGCCGCCAAGAAGGCAGTCGATCCGACGGCACCGCTCGCGGGTGTTCTCTCGGCGTGCGCGTCGCTCGAGGTGCTCCAGAGCTACCTCCTCATCCACGACGACTGGATGGACGGCGACGACGAGCGTCGTGGTGGGCCTGCGGTGCACGTGCTCGTGCGTCGTGAGCTCGGCAGCCGTGGCGAGGACGCTCTCGGCGCGCACCTGGCGGACTCGCTCGCCGTGCTCGCGGGTGACCTGGGCTGTGCGTACGCGAACCGGCTCTTCCTCGAGAGCGCGATCGGCAGCCGTCGCGCGGGCGAGGCGATGGAGACGTTCCTCCGCGTGCAGCGCGACGTGGTGCTCGGGCAGACGCTCGATCTCCTCGGCAGCCCCGACGTCTCGCGCATGCACGACCTCAAGACGGGCAGCTACACGGTCGAAGGACCGCTGCTCCTCGGCGCGATCCTCGCGGACGCGAGCCCCGCGCAGATCGACGTGCTCCGTCGCATCGCGCGTCCGCTCGGCGAGGCCTTCCAGGTGCGCGACGATCTCCTCGGCTCGTTCGGCGACCCGAAGAAGACGGGCAAGCCGGTGGGCAACGACCTCCGCGTCGGCAAGCACAACGCGATCGTTCGTGAGTGCGAGGCCAGCGTGTCGCTCGCCGATCGCGCTCCTCTCACCAAGATCCTCGGAAGGCTCGAGGCGACGGACGCGGACGTGCGCGCCGCGATCACGATGCTCGAGGCCACGGGCGTGCGCGCGCGCGTCGAGGCGCGCCTCGCCGGCCTCGTCGAGACCGCGAAGGCACCGCTCGAGGGCGCGCCCTTCTCGTCCGAGGGCAGCCGCGCGATCGCGGAGCTCGCCGATCTCTTCGGTGCACGCGAGTCCTGATCGGGCTCACACTCGCTCGCTCTTCTTCACTCCACTTCTCGGCGGTGTTCGATGGATCTGTTCGACGTAGTCAGTCGCCGAGGGAGCGAGAAGAAGGCGTCGATGCCTGCGAACCTGAAGCCGGCTCCGCGGCTCTCGGGCGCGCTGCCGGTCGTCGGTCACACCGTCGAGTTCGTGCGAAGGACGATCGAGCTCCTCTTCCGTGCGCAGCGTGAGCTCGGTGAGGTCGCTGCGTTCGACGTCGCGCACCGGCGCATGGTCGCGGTGTTCGGCCCGCGCGCGCAGGAGGCGGTGTTCCGCGCGCCCGACACGGTGCTGAGCCCGTCCGAGGCGTACAAGATCATGACGCCCATCTTCGGCAAGGACGTCGTCTACGACGCCGCGCCCGCGAAGATGGCCGAGCAGCTCAAGATGCTCCTGCCTGCGCTGCAGGACCGTCGCATGCGCACGTACGGCGAGGCGGTCGTCGCCGAGACCGAGGCGACGATCACGCCGTGGGGCGAGAGCGGCGTCGTCGACTTCGTCGAGTTCTGTCGCGTGCTGACGAACTACACGTCCGCGCGCTGTCTGCTCGGCCGCGAGTTCCGCGAGGGCATGAGCGACGAGTTCGCGCGCGTCTACCACGACCTCGAGGTGGGAGCGTCGCCGCTCGCGTACCTCAACGCGCACCTTCCGATCCCGATCTTTCGCCGTCGCGACGCCGCCCGCACGCGCATGGTCGAGATGATCACGGAGAACGTGAAGAAGCGGCGCGCGTCGGGCACCGCGGGCGACGACTTCCTCCAGACGCTGATGGACTCGGCGTACTCGGATGGAAAGAAGCTCTCCGAGCACGAGATCACGGGCCTCCTGCTCGCGGGCATGTTCGCGGGCCACCACACCAGCTCCGTGACCACGGCGTGGGCGCTGATCGAGCTCCTCCGTCATCCGACGCACTACCAGCGCGCCGTCACCGAGGTGGATCGTGTGTTCTCGGGCGGACGCGCCGTCACCCACGCTGCGCTCCGCGAGCTGACGTACCTCGAGAACGTCGTGAAGGAGGCGCTGCGCCTTCATCCGCCGCTCTTCATGCTCGTGCGCGTCGCGCAGGTGGACTGGGAGCTCTTCGGCTACCACATCCCGAAGGGCACGTGGATCGTGGTCAGTCCGACGGTCGCGCACCGACTGCCCGACGTGTTCCGTGATCCCGACGCGTTCGATCCGGATCGCTTCGCGGAGGGCCGCGCCGAGGACAAGAAAGACTTCGCCTACATCGCGTTCGGCGGCGGACGGCACAAGTGCCTCGGCAACGCGTTCGCGATCCTGCAGGTGAAGGCGATCCTCGCGCTCTTGCTCGGACAGTTCGACCTGGGCCTCCACGGCGACGCGATCGAGTCGGACTTCCAAGGCCTCGTCGTCGGACCGAAGGAGCCTTGTCGCGTGCGCTACCGCCGACGCGCGACCCCGAGCGTGACCATCGCGCAGATGTCCGCAGGACAAGCGCTCACCTCCACCGAGTCGCCGCCGGCGGGGTGTCCTGCGCACGACGCCTCCGGAGCAGGTGCGGCGAGCGGTGCTGCGTCCACGGGCGCCGCCGTGTCCTCGAATGCCTCACCGCCTCCGCAATGTCCTGCGCACACCAAGGGCTCGACGAGCGATGCCAGCACGGCGAAGGCGGCGATCAACGAAGCGCCCGCGACCGAAGCTGAGTCGTCGGCGGAGAGCGCAGGCCCGAAGCTGCGCATCCGCATCGATCGCGACCTCTGTCAGGGTCACGGCGTCTGCGCGGGTGAGTGTCCCGAGGTCTTTGCGGTGGGCCGCGATCAGAAGGTGATCCTCAAGGTCGCGCGGCCCGGACCCGAGCTGTACGAGAAGGTGCGCCTCGCGGCCCAGCACTGCCCGACGCGCACGATCCGCCTCGAAGAGACCGACTGACCCGGTCAGCGCATCGACAAGAGGACGATCGCGCTCGCCAAGACGAGCGTCGTGAGGACGTAGACCACCAGCCACGTGCGCTCGCTCGACGATCTCGTCGGCGTCGTGAGCGCCTCGCCGCGCGGCTGCGTGAACTGCGCCTTCTGGAGAGCGGTGCGACCGGTCGCATCCACGGTCTCGAGCCTCACGGCGCTGCGCCCGGCAGAGCGCATCGGTTCGATCGTGCGCGCGGACGGTGGTGCAGCGGTGGCGGCGGGCGCGGCGAAGGTGCTCGGCGCGGTGTCGGCGATCGCGGGGACAGCGGCGCTCGAGGCGATGCTCGCGCTCGCGAACACCACGACGGGCGGGCCGGCATCCTCCCGCGCGACCGCCGCACTGCTCGTGTTCGGCTCGCGCTCCATGCCCGATCCATGGGTGGCAGCGCGCTGGACGCCCGTGCCCTCGATGGTCTGCGCGCCCGGGGCCTGGGCGGACTCGTCGGCGCCGCCGACGACCCACATGAGCTGCGTCGCCGTGCGCGGCTGCGGGCGCACGTGGTCGTCGCCGGTCACCTCGTAGATGCCGCTCTCCTTGGCGGCCATGCGCTGCGTGATCACGTGGTCGCGAGAGGGCGGCTCGGAGCGGAGCGCCCTGCCGAGCAGCGACGAGACCTCCATGCGCGTCGTCGGACGATCGGGCGTGCGGCGACTGAGCGCGTGGAGCGCGGCGGGGTTCGCGACCTGCATCTTGGCGGTCTCGCGCTGGCTCACGGGAACGGGCGCTGCGGTGTGAGGGTCTGCGATGTCGGCGCGCATCTGCGCGACGCAGGCCTCGACCTCGGCGTCTGCCTGCGGCGTCGGCTGGG
This sequence comes from uncultured Sandaracinaceae bacterium, assembly GCA_964502175.1. Lineage (GTDB taxonomy): Bacteria > Myxococcota_A > Polyangia > Polyangiales > Sandaracinaceae > JAFLCL01. The sequence goes on along the minus strand of CAZCVE010000017.1, from coordinate 95,580 downwards.
GGACTGCGAGACGCTCGCCGCTGCGGCCCGGCGCTGCTTGCTCCCAGTCGTCCGGGGCAGCCCCGAAGTCGTTCGCCGCGAGCGCGAGCTGTGTCCCCGAGGGCGGCCCATCGGACGCGAACACGCCGGACTCGAGCTCGCCGGCTTCCGACACACCCATCGCAGTTTCTGGATCCACCCAGCACCCCATTGTGTGCGAGACGATTCCAACCGTAGAGGGATCTCGTTCAGCCTGCTAGCCCCCAACCCCTTGTTTTTGTGGGCGATCGCATCTTCGATGTGCAGCGGAAAGATCGGCTGTGGCTGTCACTCGCGGGGCATCGGGAGGAGCGACGCGCGCGACTTGCGGCCCGCGGCGGTGTGCGGGTCGCCCTTCTCCTGCTCGTCCTTGATCTCGGTGCTCCCGACGAAGGGAAACGCCTGCTGCCCGATGAAGTTCGGCGGCACGTAGTCGCCGACCACGCCGTACTTGCCGGGCCACTTGCGGTCGGCCTGCACGGCGGTGCCGAAGAGATGGTCGATGAACGCGAAGTGCGCCGCGTAGTTGCGGTCGATGGCCTCGGTGTCCTGCGAGTGATGCCAGTGATGGAAGTTCGGCGTGACGATGACGTACGAGAGCGGCCCGAGGCGCACGCTGACGTTCGCGTGGTTGAACACCGCCTGGAACCCGACGATGACGACGTACGCGTCGATGACCGTCTGCGGGAAGCCGAGCAGGAAGATCGGCGTGAGCACCGCGATGCGCGTGATGATCAGCTCGACGATCGACTGCCTCGAGCCCGCGAGCCAGTCCATGTGCTTGGCGCTGTGGTGCACGGAGTGGAAGCGCCAGAGGATCGGGATCTCGTGGTAGGCGCGGTGCGCCCAGTACTGCACGAGATCGGCGGCGAGGATCACGAGGAAGAGCTGCGCGATGAACGGCAGCGCGTTCACCCAGCCTTGCAGCGTGTCGTTCACGGCCCACCCGAAGAGGCCGTGCACCGCGCGGTTCGTCACGAGGAGCGTGAAGCCGACGCAGAGGTGGTTGACGAAGAAGTGCTGGAGGTCGGTCTGCCACTCGGGCCTGAAGACCGGCTGCTCCTTCTTGAGCGGGAAGAGCTTCTCGATGAACACGAACAGCAGCGTCGAGCCGAGGAGATCGAGCACGAAGAAGTCGAGCCCGACGTACGGCGTGTGATCCGGGAAGTCTTCGATCGGCGTGCCGGGACCGCCGAGGAGGAGCGCGGTCACGAGGAAGGCGAACGCCCATGCGGAGATGTAGCGAGCGCGCCCGAGGACCATGTTCGTGAGCGCGAGCGCGCCGGCGATCACCATGCCGCCGAAGAGCAGATAGCGGAGCGTCGTGACGTCGTAGACGTGTCGGAACTCGGGCGTCGTGAGGTACGCGGGGAAGCGCATCGCGAGCACCGAGAGCACCGCGAGCATGCCGAGCGACAGCGAGACGACGCCGCTGAGGAGGCCCTTGCCGGGCTGGAGCGCGCCGTGAGACTCGGCGAGCTTGTTGACCTTGCCGAGGCTCGACTCGGGGTCTTCCTTGGGACTCGTTCCTTCGCTCATCCCGAGAAGCGTCCTCACCTGCTCGGGGAATGTCTAGTTCCTCGTACCGGCTCGCGCTGACTGCCGTTCGAGCCGTATCCTCGTCGCGGGCCATGGGCGCAGCGCATCCGAAGAACGTCGAGGTCGACGACGCCGAGCCCTCGACGCTCGAGGGGGGCTACCGCGACGCGGCGGCCGCGCCGACTCGCGTGATCACGGTCCGCGGCTCGAGCCCACCACGTGCATGGGCGATCCTCTGGACGTCCTGTGCGCTCGCGTTGGGCGCCAGCCTCGCGATGCTGTCGGGTGTTGTGGAGTCGAGCCCGACGCCCATCGCCGTGGCGATCGCCACGGGCATCTCGTTCGTCGTCCACGGCGTGGTCATCGCTCGGCGGTCGCTCGAGTGGTCGCGCTTCTCGTTGGCGCGCGACTTCGTCGAGGTTCGATCCGGCCCGATGCCGCGCGTCGTGCGCGTCGCGGGGTGGAGCGCGCGCGAGGTCCAGGTGGTGAGCGAGGTTCCGGCCCTGACCCACCTCGTGACCTACCGACTCTTCGCCGAGGGCGAGAGCGGCGCGAGGGTGCTCCTCGCCACGCTCGTCGATCCCGACGGCACGCGGTTCGTCCTCCAGGCGCTGCGCGAGCGCTTTGCCGATGCGCGGTCGGGAGAAGGGCGCGATCCGTTCGCGTCCATGTTCGGGCCGCTGCCGGAGGGGCTCTCGTGTCGCGGCGATCCGCACGATCCCGAGTCTCCGTGGACGATCGAAGCGACGTGTCGACGGGCGAACCTCCCCGCCGAGATCGTCGGCTGCGTGACGCTGACCGCGTTCTTCTTCGGTGCGACGCTGGGTGTCGTCGCGCTCGCCGCGTCGGCGGGGTCGATGCCGCTCGTCGCGCTGGTTCCGTGCGGTGGCGGCGTCGTCGTCGTGTGGATCGTGCTGGGCCTGAGCGCGCTCTCGTCCGCGCGAGAGTGTGTCCTACGCGCCGTGGGCCGCGTCGCGTTCCACATCGATCGCGCTGGGGTCGAGGTGCGTCAGACCCCGTTCGGAGGTCGCTGGCGACACGAGCTCGCGGCGTGTCCCGATCGTCCCGTGGTGCTCACGTGGGCGGTCACTCCGGGTGGTGACGCAGCGCTGATCATGGTGCACGGAGGTCGTCGCAAGGAGATCGGCGCGCCGCTCACGCCCGACGCCGCGGCGTACGCCGCGCGCGTGATCGAGGGCTTCCAAGAAGTGCACGCGCCGCCCTCCACGTGACGCTATCCTCGTCGCGCCGACAGGCGCGCAGCAACTCAGTTTTCCGCGGCGCAAGCGCCGCGCGTTGGGGGCGTTGCCCCCAAACCCCGTACGACAGTTCGATCCCGAGAAACGAAAGTTTCTCGGTCTCTCAGTGCCAGGGAACGGCGCGGCCTGCGACCGTGCCTGCCTCGTAACGGCGCATCACGCGGCCGCTCGCGACGTAGATGTCTTCGCAGTCGAGCACGCCGGTCCCGAACTCGAGGCTCGCGGCCGAGCTGACGCCGGTGAGGAGCTCCGTCGTCGAGCCGTCCGCTGCGAGCTGGAGGAGGCGGCCGCCGCCGTTGTCGGTGACGTAGATGGTGCCGTCGTCGTCGACCGCGACTCCGTCGGGGCTGCCCAAGCGCGAGGCCACGGTCGCGCGCGCGGTCTCCACGCCATCGGCGAGCGTGAGGCGAAGGAGCGAGCCTCCGCCGTAGTTGCAGACGAGCAGGCTGCCGTCGTCCTCGAAGGCCACGCCGTTCGCGCTCGGCACGCGACCGACGACCGTCGGCGTCGCGCCGGCCGTGAGCGCCACGCGCATCACGCGGCCGCCCGAGAAGTCGCTGAAGTAGAGCGCGCCGTCCGGGCCGAGCGTGAGGCCGTTCGGTCCACCGACCATCGTGACGAACGCCGTGACCGCGGGAGGGCTCGCGGTGAGGTCGACGTCGTAGATCGTTCCGGTCGAGGGCGAGCCCACGTAGAGGTGCTCGTTCGCGGCGTCGGGGACCATGCCCCACACCTGCCTGGCCGCGCGCGGGAGGGCTGCGAACGCGTCGTCGACGGTGCCGTCCGTCGCGACGCGGCCGATGGCGGCGCCCTGCGAGTAGTAGATCGCGCCGTCGCTCCCGATCACGAGCCCTTCGGTGCCCGTGATGCCCGTGATGTCGGGACGCATGCCGCCGCACGCCGTCATCATCATCGCCGCGTCGGGGTCGCCCATCGTGCCCGTGTCCGCAGCACTGAACGCGTCGGGCGCGGGTGCGCCGGTGTCGTCCGCGCTGAAGGCGTCGACCGGTGCGCCGGGCGTGTCGCGGTCCGCGACGAACGCATCGACGGGCGTCGTGATCGCGGCGTCGTCGGAGACGGTGTCGCCACCGCATGCCGCGAGCGTGGACAGAGTGGTGGCGAGGGCGAAGAGCGAGCGGGAGGAAGAGCGGAAGGTCATGCAGTTCGGTACCACGCTTCGCGGTGCGAGAGAAAGCGCACGGCAGAAGCAGCGAGCGAGCGCGCTTTCGGGCGACCATGACCCGTCGTTGGTCGTGCTCTTGTCGAGGTGTGTCATGGCCCGTTTCACTCGCTTCGCGCTCTTCGTCTCGTCGCTGACCCTGCTGCTCCTCGTGGGCTGCACGCGCAACGGCGACAACCCCGGCGAACCCGATGCGTACGTCCCGCCTGGGGTCGACGCCGGTCTTCCGATGAGCGGGAACCTCCGCATCGACCCGCTCGATCAGGTCGTGATGCTGACGGGTGGTGCAGCGCAGACGATCGAGTACCGCGCGTACCTGCGCGACGGCTCGGGTGGTGAGACCGAGGTCTCGAGCGCGGTGAGCTGGAGCACGACGGTGTTCGATCTCGGCACGTTCGCGGGCTCGACGTTCACCACCGCGTCCGACCGCGGTGGACGTACGAACATCGTCGCGACCTACATGGGCATGACGACGTCGACGTCGCTGACCATTCAGTTCGATCGCATCGTGATCGCCGAGGGCGCGACGGCCGAGACGCCGGCTCGCTTCGCGGGCGCGTCGGGCGCGGGCGAAGGCCCCGAGATCGTGTACCCGGATGACGGCGCGATGGTGCCGCCGAACCTCGGCTCGCTCGAGCTCCACTACATGCCGAACGGCGGCGAGGCGTTCGAGCTCGTCGTCTCGACGTCGGAGCTCAACCTCCGCGTGTACTTCGGCTGCCCCGAGAGCATGGGTGGCGGCTGCATCTACACGCCGACGCGGCCCGTGTGGGAGACGATCGCGACGGCCGCGGCGGGTCGCGACGCGATGACGTACCGCCTCCGCAGCGTGAGCGCGGGCGGCGAGATCCGCGAGAGCGAGATGCGCACGCTCGCCGTCGCCGCGGAGCCGATCACCGGTGGCCTCTACTACTGGAACGCGGGCGGCGGCTCGATCGATCGCTTCGAGTTCGGCGTGCCCGGCGCGCGCGCCGAGCGCTTCCTCGGCACGAGCCAGACGGGCGCGGCGATGTGCGTCGGCTGTCACGCGCTGTCGCGCGACGGCACGCGGATCTCCGTCGGCACCGACATCCCCACGACGACGATGCAGGTGTTCGACGTCGCGACGCGCGCGCGCATCTTCTCGCTCGGATCGGGCGGCGGCATCGGCGGCTTCCCGAGCCAGCCGAACTTCGCGTCGTTCTCGCCCGACTCACGCGAGATCGTCACGAGCTTCAACACCGGCCTCTCGATCCGCGACGCGACGACCGGCGCGATCACGACCGATCGCCTCGGCGGTGGTCCGTCGTCGCAGCCGGACTGGTCGCCCGATGGAGAACACATCGCGTTCGTGCGCCACGACGCGCCCAGCTTCGCGGGCCTCGTCGACGTCGGCGGCGTGTCCGGTGGACGCATCACGATCTTGGACCGCGACGGCTCGGGCTGGGGCGCGCCTCGTCCCATCGTGTCGATCGAGGGCGTGAACAACTACTACCCGGCGTACTCGCCGGACGGGATGTTCCTCTCGTTCTGTCGCTCGCCGTCGAACATCAACTCGATGGGTGCAGATCCCGACTCGGGCACGGCCGCCGTCCCCGACGCGCAGCTCTGGCTCATCCCGACGGATCGCAGCGGCGCCGCGCGACAGCTCACGACGATCGGAGGCCTCGCCGACTCGTGGCCGAAGTGGGATCCGACGATGTACGAGAACCAGGGCCGCCCGCTCTACTGGATGAGCTGGACGAGCCGCCGCGCGTACGGCCTGCGCCTCGCGCGTGATCAGCGCGCCCAGATCTGGATGGCGGCGTTCGACCCGACGCTCGCGGCGACGGGCGAGCAGGGCTTCCGCGCGGCGTTCTGGCTGCCCTTCCAGGACATCGAGACCGCGAACCACATCCCCCAGTGGGTCACGAGCGTCGAGCGCCAGACGTGCACCTCGAACGCCGACTGCGGCGGCGAGTTCTGCGTGATGGGTCGCTGCTTCGAAGAAGAGCCGCTCCTCTGAGCTCGTCAATGGGTGCGGTCTCGAGATCGCACCCGTCCTGATCTTGGACGCGACGAGTGCGTGCGCGTCACGGGGTGCACCGCGGATCGCTCGTCCACTGGGGCGAATCCGCGCTGTGTTGGTGTCGGAACCGCGTTCTCCTACGGCACGAGTCGTGAAACGATGAGGTCGTGCGTCTGGCCCTCGTCGTCTTCGGCTCGCTGACTCTCCTCGCTTGCACCTCGCACGATGCGTCGCGCTCGAGCGCCTCGCACGGGGCGCTCGTCGACGATCCGCAGCCGACGCACGCGGCGAACGCCGATCCGGTCGGGGCAGAGCTCGAGCTCGACGCGCGCGCCGACGGCAGCCGCCTCTACGGCACGCTCCTGCCCGCCCCCGAAGGCACGGACGCGGATCGCGTGATCGATGCCGCGTGGCGAGACGCGAGCGGCGCGATCACCTCGATCGGACGCGTGCTCGACGCGCGCTTCGTCGGGGCCGACGTCGTCCTCGTCGACCCGACCCACACGCTCGTCGTTCTCCACGACGGCACGCGCACCGAGCTCGATCGCATGGCGGAGGCACCGCTCGCGGTGCGCGCTGGGGCGGTCGTGTATGCGCGCGGTGACATGCCGTTCTTCGAGCTCGCGCGCCTCGAGCTCTCGAGCCGTGCGATCGCGGCGCTCACCGACGGCTACGCGCCGGCGTACTCGCCTGCGATCGACGCCGATGGCTCGATCGTCTTCGTGTCGAGCCGTGACGGGAGCCCGCGTCTCCATCGCGTGCGTGTGGGCGGAGACATCGAAGCGCTGCCGAGCACGCGGCGGACTCCGTCGAGCCCGCGCGCTCCGCGGCTCGAGAACGGTCGCCTCACGTTCGACGACGAGCGCGGGACGACGAGCGTCGACGTCGCGACCGGCCGCGAGGTCGCGCGATGACGCGGCTGTGCTCCGTCCTCCTGCTCGCGAGCTTCGCGCTCGCGACGAGCGCCTCGGCGCAGAGCGTTCGCTACAGTCGGCCGTACGTCGGTGGTCATCGCCTCAACTACGGCTTCGATCACGACGGCGGCGGTGGCGGTTGCACCGACTACGCCTGCGGCGGCGCGTGCTACGACGGTCACACGGGCTCCGACCTCGGCTGCCCGTTCGGCACGACGGTGCTCGCCGCCGCGAACGGCACCGTGACCGCGACCAACGACGGGTGCGCGAACTACGGCTATCTCGGGAACACGTGCGGCGGGCGCTGCGGCAACTACGTGCAGATCCGTCACGACGACGGCAGCTACTCGATCTACTGCCACATGCGCGCGGGCTCGCTGCGGGTAGGCAACGGTCAGCGTGTCTCGTGTGGGCAGGCGATCGCCGAGTCTGCCTCGAGCGGATCGAGCACCGGCCCGCACCTTCACTTCGGACATCGCTCTCCGGGTTCGGGTGCATCGAGCGATCCATTCGCGGGCGCATGCAGCCGCGCGACCACGCTGTGGGTCGAGCAGCGCAGCTACCGCGAGGCCCCCAGCGAGTCCTGCAGCTGCGCGCCCTCGGCGGAGGGCTGCAACGGTGTCGACGACGACTGCGACGGCCGCGTCGACGAAGACCTCGCCCGTGGCTGTGGCTCCGACGTCGGCGAGTGTCGGCGCGGCACGCAGTACTGCCGCGGCGGTGGCTGGGGTGGCTGCGAAGGCGGCGTCGAGGCGCGCGGCGAAGAGTGCGACGGTCGCGATCAAGACTGCGACGGCGCGACCGACGAGGCGCTCGTGCGCTCGTGTGGCACCGACGTGGGCGAGTGCGTCGCGGGCACCGAGACGTGTCGCGACACGCGCTGGCAGGCGTGCGTCGGCGCGATCGATCCCGTGCCCGAGACCTGCGACCGCCTCGACAACGACTGCGACGGCGCGGACGACGACGAGCAGATCTGCGAGCGCGAAGAGCTCGCGTACACGACGCCGCTCGAAGAGCCCGCAGGCGACAGTGATCTCGACGGCGATGGTCGCGCCGACGCGTGCGCGTGGCTGCCCCGCGAGGGCATGTCGGGCGCGGTGCTCGAGAGCGTGTCGTGTGCGCTCTCGTCGGCGCACGGCCTCGGTCGCGTGCTGCTCGGCCCCGGCGCGCGCGCGAGCTCCGTGCTCGAGGCGAGCACGCTGCGCACGGCCGACGTGGATGGTGACGGGCGCGCCGACGTGTGCCTGCGGATCGACGGTCAACTCGCGTGCGTGATCAGCGCGGGCCGATCGTTCACCGAGCGCGTGATCGGACCGACGTGGCCCGAGGGCGCACCGCTCTGGCTCGCGGACGTCGACGGCGACGGCGCGGCGGACGCGTGTCTTCGCGACGCGAGCGGCCTCGTGTGCCACCTCGGCTTCGGCGCGGGCGTGAGCGAAGCGATCGTGCTGCCTGCGCTCTCGGACGCGGCCGGGTTCGCGTCGATCGTGCACTACGGATCGATCCGCTTCGCCGACATCGACGCCGATGGTCAGGACGACGTGTGCGCGCGCGGCGCCGAGGGCCTCGACTGCTGGCTCTCGCGCGGCAACCGCTTCGGCGCGATCGTGCGAGGCCCGCGCTGGCGCGACGCGGACGGGTGGGGCGCGCTCTCGCGCTGGAGCACGGTGCGCCTGGCCGACGTGAACGGTGATGGCCGACGCGACGTGTGTGGTCGAGCGCCGAGCGGCTTCGAGTGCGCGCTGTTCGAGATCTCTGCGGGCGAAGCGTTCGCCGAGCCGCGCTTCGGGACGATCGTGCGCGGTCCCGTGATGAGCGATGCCGACGGATGGGATCGCGCCGAGCAGTACGCGACGATCCGGCTCGGTGATCTCGATCGCGACGGACGCGCGGATCTCTGTGCGCGTGATCGCGAAGGCATCGCCTGCTGGCACGGCACCGAGCACGGCTTCGAGCGAGGCCTGCGCGGTCCCGCGCTGAGCGACGCGGCCGGCTTCGATCGCCCCGAGCGCGCGCGCACGCTGCGCATGGCCGACGTGGACGGCGACTCGCGCGACGATCTCTGTTGGTCCGACACGCGCGGCATCACGTGCGCGCGCTCGAACGGTGACGCCTTCGAAGATCTCGTCGTCGCCCCCTCATGGGCACAGTCGATGGGCTCACGCCCCGCTGCCGGCGCGCTCCGCATCGCGGGCGGTGGCCGCGCGAGCTACCGCGAGATGAGCGGCACCTGCAGCGTGTCTCGCGATTCACGCTCGGGAGCGTGGCTCTCCGCGCTCGTCTTGCTCGGACTCGTGCTCGCGACGCGTCGACGACGCGCGTGACGGCTGGAGGATCGCCGCTTCGCCGCGTCGGCCAGATGCGGTACGACCGCGCGCATGAAGTCTCGCTGGAACGACGCTGACGCCGCCGCGCTGGGCGGTGATCTGGGCGGTGATCTCCTCAAGCTCCGCGTCTACACGTCGCGCTTGCTGGGCGCCGAGCCTTCGCTCGTGCTCCATGGCGGCGGCAACACGTCGGTGAAGGCGCGCGAGACGAACCTCTTCGGTCGTGAGGAGCACCTCCTCTACGTGAAGGGCAGCGGCTGGGATCTCGCGACGATCGAGGGCAAGGGCTTCGCGCCGGTGCGCATGGAGACGCTGCTCGATCTCGCCGCGCTCCCCACGCTCACGGACTCGGACATGGTGCGCGTGCAGCGCAGCGCGATGACCGATCCGAACGCGCCCACGCCCTCGGTCGAGGCGATCCTCCACGCGCTCATGCCGCACCGCTTCGTGGATCACACGCACGCCGACGCCGTCGTCACGATCACGAACACGCCCGGCGGTCCCGAGCGGATCCGCGAGATCTTCGGTGAGCGCGTGCTCTACGTCCCCTACGTCATGCCGGGCTTCGTGCTCGCGCGTCACGTCTTCGAGATGACGCGCGGGATCGACTGGTCGAAGTACGACGGCATGGTGCTCCTCCACCACGGCCTCTTCACGTTCTCGGACGACGCGAAGGAGAGCTACGAGCGCACGATTGAGCTCGTGTCGAAGGCCGAGGCGGCGCTGCCGTCGCGCGCGCCCGTCACTCCCGTGAGCTCCACGAGCGCACCCGATCACGAGGATCTCCTGCGCGTGGCGACGCTGCGGCGCGCGGTCGGCGCGAAGCTCGGGGCGCCGGTGATCGCGACGTGGGATCGCAGCCCCGAGGCTCGCGCGTTCACCGATCACGCGAGCGCATCCGACTACGCGGGTCGCGGACCGCTCACGCCCGACCACATCCTCCACACGAAGCGCGTGCCGCTGATCCTCTCGTCGTCGATCGACGAGGCGTCGATCAGCTCGAGCCTCGAGGCGTACGCGACCGAGTACCGTGCGTACTTCGATCGTCACGCGACGGGGCGCGGCCTCACGTGCCTCGATCCGGCTCCGCGCTGGGCGATCTGGCCGGGGCAGGGCGCGCTCGCGTTCGGTCCCACCGCGGCGCGCGCGGGCGTGGTCGCCGACATCACGCGTCATACGCGCGCCGCGATCTCGAACGCGGAACGTATGGGTGGATGGGTCGCGCTGCCCGAGCGTGATCTCTTCGACATGGAGTACTGGGAGCTCGAACAAGCCAAGCTCGGCAAGCCCGGCGTCGTCCCGCCGCTCCAGGGCAAGGTCGCGATCGTCACGGGCGCGGCCACGGGCATCGGCAAGGCGAGCGTCGACGCGCTGCGCGCCGCAGGCGCGGCGGTCGTGGCGCTCGACATCCGCCCCGAGATCACCACGACGTTCAAGGGCGCGAACGTGCGCGGCGTCCATTGCGACGTGACCGACGCTGCGGCGATCGCCGAGGCCGTGTCGCTGACCGTGCAGTGCTTCGGTGGCATCGACGTCGTCGTCGCGAACGCGGGCATCTTCCCTGCGAGCCAGCCGATCGCGTCGATCACCGACGAGACGTGGGAGCGCACGATCGCCGTGAACCTCACGAGCCAGATGGCGCTCTTCCGCGCGTGCGCGCCGCTCCTCGTGCTCGGTCACGAGCCTGCGATCGTCGTCGTCGCGTCGAAGAACGTGCCCGCGCCCGGGCCCGGCGCCGCTGCGTACTCCGCGTCGAAGGCGGGCCTCACGCAGCTCGCGCGCGTGGCCGCGCTCGAGCTCGGTCCCAAGGGCGTGCGCGTGAACATGCTGCATCCGCATGCCGTGATGGACACCGCGCTGTGGACGCCCGAGCTCCTCGAGAGCCGCGCGAAGCACTACGGGATGACGCCCGAGCAGTACAAGCGGAACAACCTCTTGAAGGTCGAGGTGCGCAGCAAGGACGTCGCGGATCTCGTCGTCGCGATGGCCGGTCCGCTCTTCGGCAAGACGACCGGCGCGCAGGTCGCGGTCGACGGGGGCAGCGACCGGATCATCTGAAGCGGAGAGGACCGGATCGCCCCGCGGGCGTGTCACGGGCTGCGAGGTCGACAACGTATCCGCGTGCCGCCGTCGAGTGCCACACGAACTCGATCGAGATCTGCGGATAGCTCCGCCGCTGACGGCGCAGGTCGCACTCGGCCGTGAGCACTGGGGTACCGATGCGCTGTCGCGTAGGCCGCGAGATGCTCGATGGCCCGCAACCTTGGTTTCAGTGGGTTCGCGTCGGGCACGAGGTCCACCATCTCGTCGAGCAGGTGCTTGATGCCCGCGTGAACTCCCTCTGACGTGAGAACGGCCCGGATGATCTTCTCGGCCGCCTGCTCGCACAGGTAGACCGCGTTGCGGTTCTGCGCCTTCGCCAGCAGAGAGGCCCCGTCGAGGTCCTCTCGAGCAACGCGGAGTAAGTTGGCGACGAGACGCTCAGTGCTCATAGAGCAGCACACCACGATGCATTGCTTCGAACGCGAGCGTGTTCGGCGTGTCGCGATCCTCGGTGAAGTCGCCCAGGCGACACGGCACCACATCGGCCCGCACGCCAGAGCCTCTCACGAGCGTCCAACAACTCACCGGGTCGAGCGCGCTCTCATCGAGATCGTCCGGCACGATCACCAGGAGGTCCCAGTCGCTCTCTGGACCTTCTTCTCCGCGGGCTCGGCTGCCGAACAACCAGATCTGCGAGGGACGCCAGGCGGTGACGATCCGTCGAACGAGCCCGTCGATCGGCGCGCGCGCACTCTCGCTGTTCTCGCGGCCCGTGAGCACGGAGCGAGACTAGCTCTGACCCGTGAGATTCCGCGCGTTGTCCAGGTTTCGGGGTGGTGCTCCGCGTGCCCGATCGCGACGGTCCGGTAGGATGCGGCCCCTATGTCGATGACTGCTTCGGGAGAGAAGGTCGTGGACGTCGCGATCCTCGGCGGCGGCCTCGCGGGCTGCCTGCTCGCGCGTCAGCTGAAGATGACGAAGCCCGACCTCGAGATCGTGATGTTCGAGCGGAAGGAAGAGCCCGGCTACAAGGTCGGCGAGTCCACCGTCGAGATCGCGGCGAACTACCTCATCCGCAAGCAGAAGCTCAGCCGCTACCTCTACATGAACCAGCTGCCGAAGAACTCGCTGCGGTTCTTCTTCGACAGCAAGGAGCGTGACGGCGAGCTGCACGAGCTCAGCGAGATCGGCGTCTACCACATGCCGCCGATCCCCAGCTTCCAGCTCGATCGCAACCGACTCGAGACCGATCTGCGCAAGATGTGCATCGACCTCGGCATCGATCTGCAGGTGCCCGCGACGGTGCGCGACTTCGAGCTCTCGAACGACGGCGGCCGACACAGCGTCACGGTGCTGCGCGAGGGCGAGACGACGACGTACCGCTGCAAGTGGCTCATCGACGCGGCGGGTCGCGCGAACCTGATGGCGAAGAAGCTCGACCTTCGTCGTCCTGCGCCCGAGCACAAGATCGTCGCGAGCTGGGCGCGCGGCGCGAACGTCACCGACATCGACGCGTGGCCCAACGCCGAGTTCCACGAACGCGCGCGACACACGTGCCGCACGCTCTCGACGAACCACTTCTGTTACCCCGGTCTGTGGATCTGGTTCATCCCGCTCTCGAACGATCTCATCTCGCTCGGCATCGTTCAGGAGCGTCGCTTGTGGAAGCCCGCGCAGGCCACGCGCGACGGCTTCATGAGCTTCCTCCGCGAGCACAAGGCGCCGCGGCAGATGCTCGAGAAGGCGGAGCTCGTCGACATCGGCGCGTTCCATCAGCTCGCGTTCCGCACCACCAAGTTCTGGGACGGCAAGCAGCGCTGGGCGACGATCGGCGAGTCGGGCGCGTTCCACGATCCCTTCTATTCGCCGGGCTCGGACTACATCGCGATCGAGGCCGACTGCCTCACCGACATGATCACGCGCGACTACGCGGGCGAGGACATCGCCGAGCGCAGCCAGCTGATGAACGACTTCGTGCTCTTCCGGTTCGAGGCGACGCTGCTGCTCTACGCCGGCCTCTACTCGACGTTCGGGAGCTACGAGCTCTACCGAGAGAAGTGCTTCTTCGACTGCGCGAACTACTACAACCTCTGGGTCGAGTCGTTCGTGCGGGACGAGCACCTCGATCCCAAGCAGCTCCGCTACATGCTGCGTCGCAAGGACTACGTCATCGAGGCGATGCGCAACTTCAACCGCTTCTTCCGCGGCGCCGCGGAGGAGATGCAGAGGAAGGGCACGTACTGGCGCGGCAACCTCGGCAACTACGTGCTCAACGGCGCGCAGGCCTTCGGCGTGCCGCCGCAGCTGGGCCTTCCGCGCACGAACCGCGACGCGAACGACAAGACCGAGCTGATCTTCAACAAGGCCCGCGAGGGCGTGATGAAGCTGCTCGCGAACGAGGACCCGACGCCGTTCCGTCGTGGTCCGGACGCGTTGGTGCCGCTCGGTCAGCTCGAGAACCGCGTCGGCCTCGAGCACTTCATGGGCGACACGAACTTGCGCGACTTCTCCGCGATGCCCGCCGAGCCGTCGGCGTCCTCCATGCCGGTCTCCGCGTCGCCCGCGGAGTGAGCCTCCGATGACGAAGAGCCTCGACGAGTCGCTGGCAGACATCGATCCCGAGCGGCGCGCAGCGCTCATCGCGCTCGCCGCCGACGTGGCGGACGCGTCCGACGGAGCGACGCTCGCGCAGCTCGCGAACCTCCTCGTGAAGCACGCGAAGCGCACGGGTCTGGTCGTCACGCGCGCCGAGGCGCTGCGCATCATGACCGCCAACGAGGCCCAGCTGACGCGAGTCACACGAATCCCTTTCGCGCCTCCCACTCGGTTGGGCTGTAGGAGTCCACGAGGCAGAGGTGCAGCGCGAAGCGAGCGTTCGCACCACGCGCCGACTCGAGCGCAGCGTGCACACGCTCGAGCTCCTCGAGCACCGCCTCCGCGTCGTCGACTGCGTCGTGACGAGCTGCGACTGCATCGAGGAGCGCGCGCGTCGTGAGGAGTCCGTCGGTGGCGTCATGCCACACGCGGGGCTCGCCCCACGCGGGGTCTTCGACGCCAAGCGCGGACAGTGCGGGCCGGCCGCGCTCCTCGGCCAGCGCGTCGAGCCTCAAGCAGTTCCGAGCGAGAGCGTGACCGAACAGGACGGTGTTGGCTTCGACGCCTCGCTTGTCGAAGTAGGGAAAGATTCGAGGCGTGATGCGATGCGCCCGAACCAGCGCTCGAGCCGCGAAGAATGCGAGAAAGCCGGCGAATCCGAATCCTATCCAGGAGCACACCCCACCAGCTCCTTGTTGGAGCGCCACGCTGAACAAGAGCGCGCACAGGGCGAAGAACGTGGTGGGAATCACGCTGATGAAGGAGACGCCTTTCCTGGCGTGGTACGCGCGCGGCAGAGCCGGGGCCATTGGGCGCCGCGAGACGATGAGGGACGCAGGGCTTCGATATGAATCCGCTCGTGCAGGCGCTCCCGTGTCTGCCATCGATCCGAGGCTAGCGGCGGCTGGGGGTCGCGTCGACACTGCCGCGTGATTGGCTCCTCGCGATCTTCCATCGGCTTCGACTCGTTGGTGTCTGTCGCCGGGTTCGCGTGCGGGCTACGCTCGTGTAGTGGAGTACGACGAGCTGAACGAGACCGAGCGCGCTGCGCGAGAACGAGGCGCTGTGGGCGCGCGCGCACGTCATCGTGGGCCAGCATCCGAACCTCGACGTGAGCCTCGTCTTCCACACCCTGGTGAACTTTCGACGCAGCTTCGAGGAGCGTCTCGCGCGAGGTCTGGTGCGTGGTGCTCGCGCCGCTCGCTGACATCGAATCGCTTTCCTCCGTGAGCTCACGGCGCGCGGCGTCTCCTACGTCGTCGGGATGGGCACTCGGAGACCGCTTCGATGTCGTGACACATGCACACGGCGTCCAGCGAGACCTGATGTCCGTGGTCAATCGATCCCGCGTCGGCCCTCGATCCAGTACGCCTTGCTCTTGATGTCGCGCGCGCCGCGATCACGCAGGCTCGTGCGCACGCGCTGGATGAGGTCGCCTCCGCCGGTGAGACCGACGGGTCCCTTCACGTCGGCGATCACGTCGAGCAGCGCGCTGCCGCGCGGCGTGGTCTTCGATCGCTTCACGATCGTCGCGCCAGCGAGGCCGAGCGTCGTCGTGACGTCGTCCATCACGGAGCTCTCTTCGATCTCGAAGAACGAGCGCACACGATCGGGCCGCGCGCGCGCGTAGGCCGCGGCCACGGCGAGCGAGGTCTCGTCGCCGATCAGCGTGATCGCACCGTCGTCCATCGAGAGCGATCGCTGCGGAGGAAGGAACCGGAGGCGCTGACCTCTCGCGATGCTCTTGGCCCAGCGCGACGCGGGCGTGTCGCCGTGCGCGAACGCGAGCAGCGCCATCGCGCCGTCGTCGCCCCACGCGATCGGCGTGTACGTGCGCACCTCGTCCTGCCCATCGAGCAGCACCTGCACCTTGTCGCCGGGCCGCCACTCGCTCTTGCCCGCGCTCGGAGGCGCGAGCTCGATGAGGCGAAACGACGACGAGAGCGCGCGAACGTCGCGCACGTCGCGCTCCTGCAGGAGCAGACCACCGAGGAGAGAGAGGAGACGCGACTTGCCCGACATGAGAGAGCCTCCGTCCGTGTGAGAACGATTCTCACGAAGTCATGGTCAGAGACCACCATCTCCGCCAGCTGGAATGACGCGCGGAACCGTGAAGAAGCACGAACCTCGTGCCCTCGGCCCGCCAGGCTCGCCCATCCGGGGGATTCGGCGCCGCTGGAGGGTGCAGCCCTCGGCCAAGTCAGAAGGTCGCGTTTCGCGAGGCCTCACCCCTCGGGAAAGTTGGACGATCTAACTTTTCCGAGGGGTCGGACCTCTGAAAAGTCGGAGGTTCCAACTTTTGCCGATGCATCACCCTCGGAGAACCTCACGCTCGCGGTTTCTGGATGGGTGAGGCCTTCACAAACCGAGTGGTCTCCGTTTTCGCGATGTGACCCCCCTTGCGGTGCCTCGATGGTCTCAGTTCCGGAAGCCCGCACCCCTCGCGCACGCGAGAGCGTGGGTGGCGTCCGCGGAGCGTCGAACCTCGGCGCAGGTCGATCACCGACCGCGCGAGTGGGCGACGAGGCATCCGTACGAGCTCGAGCCGACGGTCCGCACCGTGCGGGTCGGCACCGCCGTTCGCGATGTCGAAGTAGAGCCAGGCCTCGTCGCTGGGGCCGGCGTACGCCAAGACGCCCGGCCACGAGCCAGCTTGCATGTAGGACGGGGTCCCAATGCGAAGCTCGACGTCGGAGATCGTGCGCGGTGCGTGTGCACACCGACGGATCCGAGCAAGCGCTGCTCGCGGAGGGCGTCGAAGGCCCGATCGAGTTCGGCTTCGCGCTCCTCGATGAAGGCGAGATCGTGCAGCACACCGCGCACGACCAGCTCGGACGTGCCGCCCGTACCCCACATGCCCGGTCTCGCGAGCATGGCGCCGAGTGTCTCGAGCTTGGCCGCACGAATCTCGGTCGCCGAGCGCATGGACGCGAGTCTCGCACGGGCGCCGCTCCGCGCGTCGATGGAAGGGGCGCACCCTCTGGTATCGTCGTTCGTATGCTCTCTCGCTTCGTCTTGCTCTCGTCCACCTTTGCCCTCTTCGCCCTCGCCGGATGTGACTGCGGATCACCACCTGGGCCCGAGTGCACGTCGTCGTCGCAGTGCGCGTCGGACGAGACGTGTACGAACATGCGGTGTGTGCCGCGTACGACGTTCGATGCGGGCGCGATCGATGCGCCGAGCGTCGGGGACGATGCGTTCTTCGCGTGCCCCGCGATCCGTACGTGCGGAGAGACGTGCTGCGAGGTCGGCGAGAGCTGCGGCAGCGGGATGTGCTGCGCGACGAGCGAGCTCTGCGGCGGCGACTGCTGCAGCGACGCAGAGCGCTGCGATCGCGATCGCTGCGTGCTCGACTGCGGGACCGACGGCGTGCTCTGCGGCGACGGAGCGACGGCGGCGTGCTGTGAGGCGACGGAGGTCTGCTACCTCGCGGAGTGCATCGTGCCGGGGCCTGCGTGCACCTCGAGCGCGTCGTGCCCGGACGGTCAGTACTGCGAGAGCACGGCGGGGCGATGTCTGCCGCGCGCGATGGGCACCGCGTGTGAGTACCGGCCGCCCGTCGGTCCGTTCGAGCTCGCGCTCGAGTGGAGCTGGGCGAGCGATCCCGACGTGCTGCCCACGCACGACCAAGTGATGATGGCGCCGATGGTCGCGCCGCTGACCGACGACGACGGAGACGGCGACTACGATCGCGACGACGTTCCGTCGGTCGTCTTCAGCACGTTCCGCAGGCCGGGCACGGGCTCGCAGGACTACTGGGGCGACGGCATCCTCCGCGCGGTGCGCGGTGACACGGGCGCGCGCATCTGGCCGGCGAGCGATCCGGGCTACCGCGTGACGCCGGGCGCCGAGGTCGCGATCGGCGAGGTCGACGCGAGCTCGCCCGGTCCCGAGATCGCGGTGTGTGCGGGCGGTACGCGCACGCCGACGCCGCTCGGCTCGCACCTCATCCTCGTGGCCGCGAATGGCACGCTGCTTCGCCGCTTCGACACGGCCCCGAACCTCGTGCCGTGCAACTTCGACGCGCCGGCGATCGGCGACGTCGATGGCGATGGCGTCGCCGAGATCCTCGTGCGCTTCCAGCTCGCGCACGCCGATGGAACGGTGACGACGCTGCGCGCCGCGCCGGGCAACGGCGCCTACTACAACGCGCTCGCGGACGTGGACGAGGACGGTGACCTCGAGGTCGTCTCGAGCGCTGTCGTGTATGGGCACGACGGCACCGTGCTCTGGGATCGCACCGCCGCGGGCGCGCTCGGCCCCGCGATCGCGCTCGGCGGCAACGTGGCCGTCGGCGATCTCGATCTCGACGGCGACGCGGAGCTCGTCGTGATCACGGGCGGCGATCACGCCGTGCAGGCGCTCGACGCCGCGACCGGCGCGACCGTATGGGGCCCCATCGACATCAACCCGCTCGACGACCCGAGCGTCGCGGCCGACGTGGCCGCCGACTCGAGCGCGGGACGCGGCGGTGGACCGCCGACGATCGCGAATTTCGACGCCGACCCCGAGCCCGAGATCGCGTTCGCGGGCGGCTTCGCGTACGTCATCTTCAACCACGACGGAACCCGCCTCTGGTACGACGTGACCGTCGATCGCAGCTCGCGCGTGACGGGCTCGAGCGTGTTCGACTTCGAGGGCGATGGCATCGCCGAGGTCGCCTACAACGACGAGCGCACCTTCCGCGTGTACCGCGGGACCGACGGCATGGAGCTGCTCTCGTTCTGCAACACGAGCGGCACGCTGCGCGAGTACCCGATCATCGCGGACGTCGACGGCGACGATCACGCCGAGATCGTGCTCATGCAGAACAACTACGCCTTCGGATGTCTCGACGGCACGCCGAGCGGCACGGGCATCCGCGTCTTCGGTCACCCGAGGAACGAGTGGGTCCGCACGCGACGCATCTGGAACGAGCACACCTACCACGTGACCAACGTCGAGGACGACGGCTCGATCCCCGCGGTCGAGGATCGCAACTGGGACACCACGGGCCTCAACAACTACCGGCAGAACGTGCAGACCGAGGGCATCTTCGACGCGCCGGATCTGGTGCTCCGCGATCTCGCGGCCGGCACCGCGGACTGTCCGACGTCGCTCGATCTCTCGGTGCGCGTGGTGAACCAGGGCGCTGCCGGCGCGCCCGCGGGCATCCCCGTGACCTTCTACGACGTGACGAGCGGCACGCGCGTGCTGCTCGGTCGTGCGCTCACGACGCGACGCTTGCTGCCGGGTGAGTCGGAGCTCGTCACCTTGCCGATGCCGTACTCGATCGCGGCGGGCATGGAGCTCGCGACCTTCCGCTTCGAGGTCGTGCTCAACGATCCGGACGACATGCCGCGCGACGACTTCCACCAGTGTCGCGAGGACAACGACGGAGCGGGCCCGATCGAGATCGCCTGCCCCGATCTTGGGTGAACGTCCTCGGGTGATCGCGTAAGTAGCGCCGCCATGAGGCCATACGTCGTCGGAGTCGCAGGTGGAACCGGGTCGGGAAAGACCACGGTCGCGCGCAAGGTCGTGGAGGGCGGCGGCGCGCACGTGTGCGTCCTCGAGCACGACACGTACTACCGAGACCGCCCCGACCTCAGCTACGACGATCGCTGTCAGCTCAACTTCGATCACCCCGAGTCGCTCGAGACCTCGCTGATGCTCGAGCACATCCGCGCGCTCAAGCGCGGCGAGACGGTGCAGGCGCCCACGTACGACTTCAAGACGCACCGTCGCGGCGACACGACCCGCACCGTGACGCCCGCGCCGATCCTCGTCGTCGAGGGGATCCTCCTCTTCGTGGACGAGGCGATCCGCGCCGAGCTCGATCTCAAGCTCTTCGTCGACACCGACGCCGACATCCGCGTGCTGCGTCGCGTGCGCCGCGACATGGAGAAGCGCGGGCGCACGTTCGAGTCGGTGCGGCAGCAGTACTACGACACCGTGCGACCCATGCACCTCCAGTTCGTCGAGCCGAGCAAGCGCTGGGCGGATGTGATCATCCCGGAGGGCGGCAAGAACATGGTCGCGCTCGATCTGATCCTCACGAAGATCCGGAGCGAGGTCATGGCCCGCCAGTGACTCGGCGGGGCAGTGAACGAGCGCGCGGAGCGCCGCGCGCCACCTCGGGCTACGGTGCGCGGCCATGAGCGACGTGCTCTACGAGGTGCGTGGGATCGCGAAGCGCTTCGGCGATCGCACGATCCTCGAGCACATCGATCTCGACATCCGTCGCGCGGAGTTCCTCTGCTGGATCGGTGAGTCGGGCACGGGCAAGAGCCTCCTCGCGAAGATCCTCCTCGGCCTCGTCCCGCCCGACAGCGGCTCGATGCGCTTCGATGGCACCGACGTCACGCAGTTCCGTGAGCGCGACTGGCTCGGGATCCGTCGCCGCATCGGCGTCCTCCTCCAGAGCTCGGGCCTCTTCGACTCGGTCAACGTGTTCGAGAACGTCTCGTATGGCCTGAAGGAGCAGCGCGTCCTCGACCTCGCGGCGATGAAGCAGCGCGTGGCCGAGAGCCTCGCGCAGGTGGGTCTGCCGGGCATCGAGGCGATGATGCCGGGGGAGCTCTCGGGCGGCATGCGCAAGCGCGTGGCCCTCGCGCGCGCCATCGCGATGCGCCCCGAGGTGCTCTTCTACGATGGGCCGACCGAGGGCCTCGATCCGATCAACGTGGCGCGGGTGAACCGCCTGCTCCTGCGGCTCCGCGATCAGCTCGGGATCACGACGATCGTCATCACGCACCAGATGGAGACCGCCTTCGGCGCGGCCGATCGCGTCCTCCTCGTGTCGGACGGTCGCATCCAGCTGGAGGGGAGCCCCCGCGAGCTGTGGCGCTCGCCCGACGCGACCTTGCAGCCCTTCCTCCGCATCGCCCGTGACGTGCTGACCGCCCCGCGGGCGGGGTGAATTTCCACCATCACGCGAACGCGCTTCCTCCGAGAGGATGACGAAAGGAGGCGCTTGCAACCATCGTGTTTTGGTAAGCTCGGCGCCGTGCCGCTTCGCGCACCCCTCTCGCCTCGTCTCCTCGACGTCAGCCTGCCTCCCGGCTTCGACGCGCAGCCCACCGGCATCATGGCGGGACACCTCGGCGCGCGCGCCGAGCTCGACGCGGTGGAGCTCGAGAGGATCGCGCCCGAAGATCGCAGCTCGATCTCTCGCGTGCGTGCGTTCGTCGTTCCCGCGCTCGTCGATCTCGCGGTCGACATCCCGCGCACGCTCGAGGCGAACCGCGAGGCGATCGCCCTCCTGACGCGCACGTTCGGCTTCCCCTACGACTGGAAGCTCGATCGCCCGATCTTCGGCGCGCTGCACAAGCAGACGATGTTCTCGTTCGCGTGCGACGCGCCCGAAGACGAGACGACGAAGCAGCCGATGTGCCTCATCGTGCGCGGCCCCGTCACGCACGTGGAGGGCATTGCGCTCGACACGCTCGAGGGCAAGCAGCGCCTCGAGCGCGTGCAGCGCTCCTTCTCCGCGACGACCGACTTCCGCGCGACGCTGCGCTCGTTCTCCATGCGCGCCCGCATCGAGCGCGCGGTGTGGGCGAACGTGCAGTCTCCGTTCGCGTGAGCGCGTGAACGCGATGAGGTCGCGCGCGTCGGTCGCGTGGCTCGTCGCGCTCCACGGGGTTCTGGCGTGGGCGCTGATCGCGTGCGGACGGGTGGACTACGAGGCGCAGGATGCCCGCGCAGCGTCGCTCGACGCGCCCGGGTTGGACGCGGCCCTACCCGACGCAGCGGGGCTCGACGCGCCCGAGCTCGATGCGCCGGGTCTCGATGCGCCGGGTCTCGATGCGCCGGAGTCGAGCGAGGATGCTGCGTCACCCGACGCGCGCACGGACCGCGACAGTGCGGGGACCTGCGGGTTCGACGAGGGCAAGGCGGGTGTCGGCGGCGGCTGCCCGCCCGCATGCACGGGGGGATGCATGGGCGGCACCTGCACGATCGACTGCGAGGGCATCGACGCGTGCATGGATCGCACGCGCATGTGTCCGGCCGACTGGCCGTGCGAGGTCGTGTGCGACGGCATCGACGCGTGCGGCAACCTCTCCCTCGACGCGACGACCGCGCGCTCGCTGCGCGTGCACTGCGAGGGCATCGACGTGTGCAGCGCGATCCGCGTCGCGTGTCCCGCGGACGGCGACTGCGCGCTCGATTGCTCGGGCACCGACGCGTGCGACTCGGCGCAGGTCTCGTGCGGCGTGGGCGACTGTCTCGCGTCGTGCGACGACGGCGATCGTGTCGACCTCGCGGGGTGCGCCGTGGCGAGCTGCTGCGAACGCAGCGGCTGCTCGGGTAGCTGACCCGAGGGGCCGGAGGCCTCTCGACCCAGCCAGCTCAGTTGTCCGCGGCGCAGGCGCCGCGAGATGGGGGCGCTGCCCCCAAACCCCGTACGACGATTCGATCCCGAGAAACGAAAGTTTCTCGGTCTCTCAGAAGCCGTCGACCTCGACGCGACCTTGGCGGCACACCGGCTCGCAGTCGGGGCCGTTGGGACGGTGCTCGCCATACGTGATCGCGGCCGTGCGATCCGAGTGCGCGGCGCCGTCGATCGTGTGCACCACGTGGATGGACGCGGGCGTGCCCGTGATGCCGATCGACGCGTGGAAGCGTCCAGGCACCACCTCGGACGTGATGCCCACCACACCGGGCATGCCGGGGACCTCCATGTCGACGGTGCGCATCTCGGCGCCGACGTGGACCTCGGCGGCTCCGTCGCACGTCGCGAAGACATCTTCGGTGAGCGCCGTGATCGTCGCGTCGCAGCGGATCGTCTGCGCGTCGGCTCGGATCTCGAAGTGGTGCGCGCCCGCGCGGAAGTGCGCCGCGTCGTAGTGGACGACGAGCAGGCCCTGATCGCTGCACGCCATCTCGGTGCACGGATGCCCGACGGGCGGCGCGGTGCCCGTACCCGATCCGGACGTCGGCGCGGGCTCGCTCGAGCCACAGCCCACGAGGGACACGATCACGATCGCGAGCGGCGACAGACGCATGGGACCTCCACGCGAGAGACTCGCACGTGCGAGCGCGCCTTGGGGCGTCACGGCTCGTCGCTGCGTCGACGCGTGCGTCGCTCGAGCGCGCGCAGGTCTTCTGCGAACGCGCGCTTGGTCGCCGCGCAGTTGTGCGCGCTCCGGCGGTGAGGAGACGCGAGGCGCCCACGCACGCAGCGCCGCGAGGCCCTCCGCCCCGAGGCGCGCCTCTGGCTCGGGGCGCACACGACGGGGATCATGGTCGGCCTGATCGTCGTCGCGGTCGGCGCCGTCTGGCCGCGACTCGTGCTGTCCGCGCGGCTCGAGACGCTCGCCTACCGGGCCGCGGTCGTGGGCAACTGGACGGGCCTGTTCGTGCTCGGGATCTTCGCGCCCGCGACGCGCTTCCGCTCACCGATCTCGACGCCGACGCTGCCCGAGCCCGCTGCGTGGTCGGCGGCGATCGTCGGCGTCGGCCTGATCGTCGTGACGCTCACGACGTTCGTGATGTGCGGCCTCGTGCTCTACGGACTGCGTCGCGCCCCGAGCCCAGCGAGCTGACCGCGTCGGTCCTCAGCGGAGCTTGCCGTGGGCGCGGAGCATCGGCTCGAGCGCGTCACTCCGCGACGGGTCGCTCACGAAGAGGAGGGCGCGACCTCTGCGCTCGTCGACGCGCAGGGTCGTCCTCGGACCGGCGCGAGAGGCCTCGAGCACCCAGCTCCACGCGAACGTCTGGCTCGTGCCGTCGGCGCGCTCGAGCGCGATGTCGTCGTTCGTGAAGGTCAGCGTGCCGGTGAAGCGTCGCGCGGCGTTCGAGTCCAGCCACGACGAGAGCGCCATGACGGTCAGTCGAACGCCGACGAGCGTGGGCACGATCCACGCGAGCTCACCGAAGAAGGTGCTCTGCGCGAGGATCGATCGCGCGAACGCGAGGAGCAGCATCGCGACGACGAAGAGCACGAGCCGACTCGGCGACAGCGCACGCACGACCTTCGCGGTCATCATGCTCGCCCACGTGACGCGGATCGGGACGATGACCGCCGGCTCCGTCATCTCGCGCTCAGACCTCGTCGTGGATCTCGAGCGTGTTGCCCTTCGTCGCGCCGCCGACGTTCTTCATGCGATCGGGGATGCGCAGCGCGACGACGCCACGCTCGACTCCGCCGGCGACGCTCGGGCCCGCGAGCGCGCTCGCGACCATGCCCTCGTTCCACTCGTGGTCCCACGCGTAGTTGAAGCCGTTGCACGCGACGCAGCGCTTCTCGAGGCCGGTGCAGACGATGTCCTTGGCCAGCTCGCTCTCGAGCGCCTCGACGAGCGACGCGCCCTTCACGTTCCGGCCCTGGTGCCAGCACAGGTAGAAGCCGTGATCGCTGAAGCCGATGAACTTCTGCGGGATCTTGCAGCCGTCGGCGGGTCGGTAACGGAAGTCCTTGCGGCTGTACATCTCGAAGTGGTTGAGCAGCAGGTCGCGCTCGTTGAACCACGTGTGCGTGTCCTTGCACTCGCGCTCGATGCGCACGAGCTGCTCGTACGCGAGCTTCTCCTGCTCGGGGCTCATCTGGAACTGCGCGGTCTCCGGCACGACCTCCACGTGGGAGAAGCCGCAGTACGCGTACTTGTTCTTGCCGATGCCCTGGATGTGCTTGAACGAGTCGTAGAGCGTGTGCGCGTTGTCGCGCTGCATGACCGTGTTCGTGCCCCACTGGAGCTTCGACTCGGCGAGCCAGCCGAGCGTCTTCATCGTGCGGGCCCACGTGCCCTTGCGCTGACGGATGAAGTCGTGAGCCTCCTCGGTGCCGTCGACGGAGATCGTGAGGCAGTCGAGCTGCTCGAGGAACTCGAGCTTGTCCCGCTTGATGAGCGTGCCGTTCGACACCATCTGGATCTTCACGCCCTGCGCGAAGGCGTGCTCGAGCAGGCGGAGGATCGCGGGGTGAACGAAGGGCTCACCGCCCGAGAAGCTGATCGTGCCGATGCCGATCTCGGCGGCCTCGCTGATCGCCTTCTTGCAGACCTCTTCCTCCATGAAGAGCGCCTCGGACGGCCGACGGCACATCTGACACGTGAGGTTGCAGTACTCGCTGAGCGCGATGTCCATGCGCTCGTAGCTCGTGAACACGTTGCTCGCGCCGCACTTGGGGCAGGCCTCGCGCTCGAGCGGGAGCTTGCCGCTCATCGTGTGCGTCACGTCGATGCCGCACCCGCTGCAGGCGCGCTGCCGCGTCGCGGTGACGGTGCTCGGACCGGGCGAGATCGTGACGACGCGCGGGCGGTGCTGGAGGGTTCCCATGGAGGAACGCAGCGTGGCACGTGGGGTCGGCCGAGGGGAGCCCCCGAGCGCGAAGGGTCGATGTGAGGCGTTGACGCGACGGCACGGGCGCTGACAGGGTCGCTCGCATGTCGATGGCGTGGCGATGGTCGGGCCCGCTCCTCACCCTCGCGGCGATCGCCACCTGCGGCTGCGAGCGCACACCGTCGCAGCTCGTCGTGGTGGTCGATTCGGACTTCGCGCGCGGCGTGCTGACAGCGGTGGAGGTCGACGTTCACGAGATCGATGATCTTCGTCCGGTGGAGCCACGAGGCTTCGATCTCTCTCGCACCGCGCTGCCCTTCTCGTTCGGTGTGACACCGCCGAATGGGGAGCGCGGTCGTCGGGTCGAGATCGAGGTGGTGGGTCGAGACGCGCGCGGCGTGGCCCGCGTGACGCAGCGGCTGCGCACCGGCTTCCTGCCCGCGGTCGCGCTGCGCGTGCCGGTCTTTCTCGCGCGACGATGCGAGGGCGTGCTCTGCGATCCCGACGAGACGTGCGACGCGAGCGGCGCGTGCGTGTCCGCGGATCTCGACCCCGGATCGCTCACCGTCGTGCAGCCGGGTGATGAGATCCCCGACGCGGGCTCGATCGCCGACGCGTCGGTCCCGACGCTCGCGGCGCCGATGGGCGCACGTGCCTTCGAACACAGCGTGGGGTGGGACGTCCGTTCGCTCGTGCGTCTGTCGGACGGAACGTTCGTCGTGACGTCGCAGGTGTTCACGACGGATGAGGGAGGCTCGCAGATCGAAGCTCGCACCTTCGACGGCACGACGCTCACCACGCGTTGGTCGGGCTCGGTCGATGGGAACCCGACGCGACCCTTGCCGGTGGGGGATGGCTTCGTGATGCAGGCGCCCGTCGGGGACACGCCGGTCACGATGGCGTTCCCTGCGACGACCACGCTGGCGCGACCGACCGAGCTCGCGAGCGGCTCCAAGGCGCGCGCGATCGTCTGGTACGGGGCCGACGGCGTGATGCGCTGGCAGCAGATGTTGTGGGCACGTCCCTCGATGGGTGACGTCTCGCAGACGTCGTGCGGCGTGTGCTCGCTCGGCGGCGACGAGATCGCGCTCACGTGTCGCGTGACCGAGGCCGCCACGATCATGCTCGACGGCACCGTGTTGGCGCTGGGGCCCGCAGCGGAAGGCACGTTGGCCGCGGGCTCGGGTGGCGTGATCCTCCGAGCACGCTTGGGCGCGGCGGGGCTCGAGGACGTGCGCGTCCTGCGCTGGGTCTCTTCGACGCACGATTCGTACTGCGCGCCCGACGGCGCGGGCGGGCTCTACGCCGCGTTCCGACACACCGCCGTGCTCGAGGGGCTCGACCGGATCCACGATCCGCTCGGCGCCGACACGATGACCGTCGCGCGCCTCGACGCGACGGGCCGTCTGCTCTGGTCGGAGCGTCTGCTCGCGGCGCGTCGCAACGTGAGCACGCCCTCGGTCGTCGATCCGACCTGCTACGACCACGTCGCGCTCACCTCGGCGCCGAGCGGCTTCTACTTCGCGTCGTCGCTGTCGCCCTCGACGGAGTGTCTCACCGAGATCGAGAACGGAGCGGGCGCGTACGCTGCGTCCTGGTCTGGCCGTCCGATGGTGATCGCGACCCTCGGGGCCGCGGGCGAGGTCTCGACCGATCGCCTCCGCGTGAGCTCGAGCGACGCGATCGCATGGGAGCTCCACACGCACCCGAGCGGCACCGTGCTGCTCGCGGGCGAGGTGAGATCCGGCAGCGACCAGATCTTCGGCCTGCCGTTCGCGACGAACGGCGACATGGACGGCGCGCTGGTGGGCCTTGGTGCGAACGGTCAGCCAGCCTGGGTCGTGCAAGCCACGTCGTCGGGCCCAGCGATCAACGATGAGTTCCTCGGCATCACGACGGAGCCCGACGGCACCATCTGGGCCGCAGGCCTGCACCACGACGGCGTCGACGGACGCGACGGCACCGTGCTCGGTGCGGCCACGGACGCGCGCTTCATCGTGCGACTCGAGTAGCGGCACGTGCGCTTCGACAAGCACAGCAAGGCGATCGTGACCCGTCACGATCTCGATCGCTTCGCGGGCACGTCGCTCTTCGATCGCGTCGCGCGGGTGGTGGCGAGCGCCGAGTGCTTGCCGCGCAAGGAGCTCTACGAGAGCTGGGAGGTCGCGCGTCGCGTGCGACGACGCGTGCGCGGTCATCGCGTCGTCGAGCTCGCGGCGGGCCATGGTCTCGTGGCGTGGTTGCTCCTGCTCCTCGACGACTCGAGCCCGGCTGCGATCGCGATCGACACGAAGTCCCCGCCGAGCGCCTCGACGCTCGCGGACGCGCTCACGACGGAGTGGCCCCGTCTCGCGGGTCGCGTCGAGCGACGTACCGAGTCACTCGCCGATCGCGCGATCGACGCCGAGGATCTCGTCGTCTCGGTGCACGCCTGCGGCGCGCTGACGGACGTGGTGCTCTCACGCGCGGTCGCAGCCCGCGCTCGCGTCGCCGTCCTCCCCTGCTGTCACGACGCAGACACCTGCGACACGGGCGGACTGCTCGGCTTCCTGTCGATCCCGCTCGCGATCGACGCGACGCGCGTCGCACGGCTGCGCTCGAACGCGTACGACGTGCACACGCAGACGATCCCCGAGGACATCACCCCTCAGAACCGATTGATCCTCGCGACGCCTCGCGTCGTCTGATCACTCGCAAGGCGGCGTGGGCGCTCCGCACAGCCCCGTCTCGGGCTGGCACCAAGATGAAGCGCACGCATCCGACGGTGTGCACGGCGACCCGTCCGGCAGTGGCTCCGGCCGGACTGACGGGTCCATACAGGTGCCGTTGACGCACTGGCGGCCGTCGTCACAGTCGATGATGCACGGATCACCGAGCGCACGTCCCACGCGAGCGCACTGGCCGTCCCTGCACACGAACCCGTTCGAGCGATCGCATGGGTCCGTTTCCCAATGGGCGTCGCCGCATGGTTCGCCCTCTCCGAACGGCCCGGCTCGGCACGCGCCCGCCACGCAGAACGTTCCCGGTGCGCAGAGGCCGTCCAGGCAGGTCTCTCCAGCTCTCGGGATCCGCACACAGTGCGGAAAGCCCGGGTCCTCCGCGCAGTAGGTACCGGGCTCACAGAGGCCGTGTTCGAACTCGTCCCACCTCACGCCGCACTCGTGCCCTTCACCTCGCAACACCGTTGGATACACCTCACAAAGCCCACGGGGAGAGCAACTGGCTGGCAGCTGACAGTCGTTTCGCAGAGGGTCACAGGGCTGGCCCAAGGAACGCTCGAGGCAGACGAGGCCGCAGCGGGATGACAGTCCACACTGGAGGCCGTCGTCGCAGGTCGCGCGATCGAACCCGCACGGAGCGTTCAGTCCGACGCGTCGGGCGGGCACGAAGACCTCCCACCATTCGCAGGAAGGCAGGTAGTACCAAGAGTACGTGGCCGCCGCGGGAGATGGGCACGCGCCCGTCGCGAGGATCGTCTCGCAACGCGCGAGCTCCGTTGCGTCGACCTCGAGGGTGTCGTTGCGAAGCTCGAAGCGGAGGTAGTCGATGTAGTACTGCCCGTACTCGCGCATGCACTGTTCGTAGCCGTGCGCGTACACGTACTCGCCATGCTCGAGGCCAGTGGGACACTCGATCCACGCGCGGCACGAGGCTTCGATGTACTCGATCGCAACGCGCTCCTCGGAGGTCACGACATCAGCGTCGACGGGTGCGTCCGAGCCGCCGTCGGCGTTCAGGGTGTGACTCGGCGTGCACGCGACGAGGACGCTCGCGAGGAGAAAGGGGAGGCCGAGTTCGCGCCGCACGTGTCGAGGCTAGAGGCAACGCTCGGGGCTGTCACTCTGCGGTCGGAGGAGAGTTCTCGGCGTCTCGCCAGTGGCCGATGGCCGGGGCGTAGACGACCTTCTCTTCTTCTTTGCCCGCGAACGAGTCGACGTCGCTGCACGCTGCGAGGCAGCCTGGGCAGCGCTCGCTCAGGGCGAGGACCTGGAGCTGCTTGTGGTGCACGCCGTGCCAGAGGTCGGTGATCTGGTCTTCGTAGACGTTGCCCATGCGGTCGCCGTCCGTGCGCATGAAGAAGCACGGGTAGACGTGGCCGCGGAAGTCGACGAGGAGGAACTTCGAAGGCAGGTAACAACCGCCCGGCGGGATCGGGCGCTTGCCTGTCGCGAGGTAGTCGGGGACCACGCCGAACATCGACTCCGTGAAGATGCCGACGCCGATCTTCTTCGCGTACGCCGTGAGCTCCGCGAGCTGACGCGCGATGCGCTCCTTGGGAGTCCGCAGCAGCGTGAAGCGCGGGATGTCCTTGTCGCCGCCGGAGATCTCTTCCTGGAACGGCTGGAACGAGACCTCGTCGATGCTGAGCGACTTCGCGAGATCCAGCAGGTGGAAGCCGTGCTGCAGCGTCTCGCGCATGAGCACGCCCGAGAGGCCGACGCGGATGCCGCGCTCGACGCACTTCTTCGCGCACTCCACCGACTTGTCGTAGTTGCCCTCGCCGCGGAGGTCGTCGTGCACGTCCTTGGGGCCGTCGATCGAGATGTGCAGGTACACCGACCGACACTTCGCGAGGCGATCGAGGTTCGCGTCCGTGATCATCGTGCCGTTGGTCACGATGTCCTGTGTGGTGAAGCCGATCGCGTGCGCGTGCTCGACGATGTCGAGGAAGTCCTTGCGCATGAACGACTCGGCGCCGCACGGCGTGAACGTGTGCGCACCGAGCGCGCGCGCCTGATCGAGCAGCTTGATGGCGAGATCGAAGGGCACGCCGTGCTCCTTCAGCTCCCACACCGAGCACATCTTGCACTTGAGGTTGCAGTAGACGGTGAGCTCGACCGCGAGCTCGTCGAGCTCGTGCTCGAGGGCAGGGTGCGGGCGGAGCGGAGAGAGGACGTCGAGCTTCTTCATGCGGGGCCGTTCTCGATCGCGATCGTCTCGATCGCTGTGTTCTCAGCCGTTGGGCTCTCGATCGACGCGCCGACGTGGCGCTCGAAGGGGCGGATCACGTGCGGTCGGGGCGTGCGTTCGGCGGCGGCGAGCTCTTCGCGGCAGTGCCCGAGCACCACCTCGATGTCGTTCGCGTAGCCGTTCTTCACCCAGGCGCCGCGCGCCGCGTCGCGGATGTACCAGCGCAGGTCCGTGCGCACCCAGGCGCGGACCTCGGCGTCGGTCGGGTGCTTGTCCATGAAGTAGACCGCGTTGCGCACGTAGGTGTCGTAGACGGGCGGCAGGCTCCGCTCTTCACATCGGAACGGATCCCGCGGCGCAGGGTCCTCGATGTGGAGCACGCGGGCGCGCGGGGCGGTGTGCACGGTCAGGCCCGAGCGCCAGAGGCGATAGCCGGCGTCGATGTCCTCGAGGCCCCAGCCCACGAAGCCGTCGTCGAAGTGGAGCTCGCTCGAGGTGCGCGGCACCGAGAAATTGCACGAGTAGACGAAGATCCACGGGCGGTCGTTCGTGCCGACCGTCTCGCCCTCGGCGCCGATCACGGGGACGCGATCGTCGGGCTCGCCGGCGCGGATCTCCTCGAGGCTGGGCTGCGCGGAGGGATCGCCGAAGCGCCGATGGCGGTACCCGATCACGAGCCGCGGCGTCCCCCTCGCGAAGCCCTCCTCGTGCGCCTCGAGGTGGGCGCTCACGAAGTGGGGCGAGACCACCACGTCGTCGTCGACGAAGATCACGATGTCGCCGATCGCGCTCTCGATGCCCATGTTCCGCGCCTGTCCCGCGCGGAATCCCAGGTCTGCCTGGTGGCGGTACACGAGCGGCAGGCGTCCCTCGAAGCTCTTCGCGACCTCGGCGGTGTCGTCGGGCGAGCCGTCGTCGCACACGACCACGCGCGCGAGGCCTTCGCCGACACGGCCCGCGCCGGTCTGTTCGGCCAAGCAGGAGAGGAGGGCGCGCAGGCGATGGCTGCGCTTGTACGTGGGGATGACGAGGGTGGCGCGCACGAAGGGCCGGAGCGTGCCACGAGGTCGCTCCCTCTGCGATGTCCCGGCGTGGAGGTTCAGAACATCGCGACGAACCCTCCAGAAGACGAGACGAGCCACGCGTGCCTGGGACGAGCGCACGCACCGAGGGTCACAGCGGCCGCCGCGGCGCCGGCGCGTCTTGCACGGATCGCGCATTCGCCCGTGCCTTCGTGCTATCGAAGCGCCTCGTTCGCGCATGAAATTGCCCGAGACCATCGGCCGATATCGGATCGAGCGCCTGCTCGGGCAGGGCGCGATGGGGTCGGTGTATCTGGGCGTCGATCCGTCGCTCGATCGCAAGGTCGCGATCAAGACGGTGAAGGATCTCGACCTCGAGGAGGCCGTGAAGAAGCGGTTCCTCGAGCGCTTCCGCAACGAGGCCCGCGCGGCCGGGCGCCTGTCGCATCCGTCGATCGTGCAGGTCTTCGACGTGGGCGAGGACGCCGAGGTCGGACCGTTCCTCGTGCTCGAGTACATCAAGGGGCCATCGCTCAAGCAGGTGCTGAGAGAGAAGGGCCCGCTCGCCGCGTCCGAGCTCGTGTCGCTCGCGCACCAGCTCGGCGAGGCGCTCGACGTGGCGCACGCGTCCGGGATCATCCACCGCGACGTGAAGCCCGACAACGTGCTGGTCGGCGAAGACGGGCGCGCGAAGCTCGCCGACTTCGGCATCGCGCGCGTGCCCGACGCGGCGCTCACGAAAGAAGGGCAGTTCCTCGGGACGCCTTGCTACGCCGCGCCCGAGACGCTCTCCGAGGGACGCTACGGCCCGCGCACCGATCTCTTCTCGTTCGCGGCCGTGCTCTACGAGCTGTCGACGGGCGCGCGCGCGTTCCCGGGCGACGACGCGATCGCCGTCGCGCACGCGGTGATCCACGACGATCCGATCCCGCCCACCGAGGCGGCGCACGTGGAGCTGCCTGCGTCGATCGACGAGGTGATCCTGCGTGGCCTCTCGAAGGACGATCGCGAGCGCTTCGGCTCGGCGCGCGACCTCGCCGTGGCGCTCGAGGGCGCGCTGGTCGCGGCGGGCAAGATCACGCCGAGCGATCGCTCGTCGCGCGTGAAGCCCGTCACAGACCTCGGTCGAACCAAGAGTGAGCGCAGCGGCTGGATCTGGCTCGGGCTCCTCGGTGTGGTCGCGCTCGGCGCCGTGGCCGTGCAGGCGCTCGGCGGCTTCGACGGCATCGGCGCGAGCCTCGGCCTCGTCGCGGTCACCGACGACGCGGGCCTGGCGCTCGAAGACGCAGCCGTCGACGGTGGCGGCCAGACGCGCACACGTCGCGACGCCTCGAGCGGAGGAACGATCACCGAAGACTCGGTCGACGCGGGCCAGGACGCGCCGACGACCGAAGCGCTCGACGCGTTCGCCGAGCCCGACGCGTTCCGCGAGCTGTCGCAGCGCGAGATCGAGGATCTCGCGAAGGACGAGCTCGACGCGGCGCGCCTCGACGTCGAGCACGGCGATCGAGCCTCGGCGGTGTCGCACCTCGCGCGGGCGCGCGAGCTCGATCCCGAGAGCGGCGACATCGAAGAGGTCGAGGCGCTGATCGCCGCGATGCCGTGACGCGCACCTCGCGGTGATATCGTCGTGCCGATGCACGAGCGGTCCTCGCGGCGCGGAAACGTCTTCTCGGGTCTCGTCGCTTGTGGCGTCGCGCTGAGCGGCTGCGGTGGAGACGTGGATCCGCGCGAGCGCGTCGACGCGTACGAGGACCCCACCGAGATCGACGCGGCCGTCGTGACGCCGGACGCGTACTTCGGCTTCGACGCGCCCGACCTCGACGCGCCGTTCCCCGACGCGTTCGTGGTGCGCCCCGACGCGTGGGCGGGCATGGACGCGTTCTCGATGGACGCGTTCACGCGCGGTGATGCGTTCAGCGGCACCGACGCGTTCTGGGGCACGTGCACGTCGGGCGGTCGCATGGGCACGTGCATGCCGATGTCGATGTGCTCGGGCATGTCGGTGCGCGGGCTCTGTCCGGGACCGGCCGACATCCAGTGCTGTCTGCCCGGCGGCGACGCGGGCATGTTCGACGCGCCGCGTCCGATGGGCACGTACACGGTGGCCGACGTGATCGCGCGTCTCGGCGCGTGCGCGCGCATCGGCGGCGACTACGCGCGCGATTCGGGCGGCGCCTCGAGCATCCCCGTCTGTCAGACCGACGACGTGATCTGGTGGGACGCCGACATGGACATCGACTGCGACGGTGGTCGCGGCGCCGAGTGCATGTCCGATCCGTACTACCTGCCCGAGACGAGCGCGGTCGATTCGATGGGCCGACCGCTCGACGCGAGCACGCTGCCGTTTCTCGTGATCCCGCTCGCGTCGAGCCGCTTCCGCTACGCCGATCACGGCATCCGTCACGGGCAGGTCGGCCTCGTGATGTACCGAGATCGCATGGTGTTCGGCATCTTCGGAGACCTCGGTCCGGCGGCGATCATCGGCGAGGCCTCGTATGCGATGGCCGAAGCGCTCGGCATCCCATCGAGCCCGATCTCGGGCGGTGTGGGCTCGGGCGTCCACTACCTGATCTTCACCGGCACCACGTCGCGCGTGACGCGCAACGAAGATCACGCCGAGGCGGTCACGATGGGCGAGTCGCTGCTCGCGGACTTCATGACGCCCTGAGCTTCACTCGCCCGAGGACGCGCGACGCTGCGCAGCGCGCCAGTCTGCGTCGGTCTGCGCGTCGATCAGGATCACGGCGCGGACGCGCGCTGTGCGTTCGCCCTCGGTGACCGTCCACACGACCTCGATGCCGGGACGTCGCTCGCCATCGCCCACGCGCACCTCGGCGCTCTCGCCCGGAGGCGTGAACGCGAACGCCGTCTGGTAGAGGTTCCACCCGACCTGGTGACCGTCCAGACCGACGCCGTGCTCCGCGTCGGTGCCGGCGTTGGAGGCGCCGAGCGTCCCGGCGTGGCGCGACGCATCGCCTTCGGTGATCTCCACGCCGAGCAGCCTCGGGTTCGCGTCGAGGAGCGCGGGCAGCGTCTCGCGCGACAGGCGAGCGAGGGCGACCACGGCCGCCTCGCGCGCAGCGCTGGCCTCCGTGTGGCATCGCGCGAACTCCGCGGACGCGACCGGATCGTCCGACGCGACGGTCGCGGGATCGGCGCACGTCGGCACGGTCGGTGTCGCAGGGAGTGTCGCGCGCACGGCCGTCTCGATCGCGACGATGTCGGCGCGCCGATCACGGAAGGCCTGCGTTGCGGCCGATGCGTCCGGCATCGGATCACAGCCTGCGAGCGCGAGGAACGCAGCGATGCAGGTGACGCGGACCGAGTGCATGCGGACTCCTACAGGCGGTGGAGCTTGATGGTGTTCGTGCCGGCGGAGAGAGGCCAGCCGATCACGAGCGCGAACTCGTCGCCCTTCTGGCAGATCTTCTCGCGCACGAGCAGCGACGTCGCGAGGCGCAGCGTCTCTTCGAGGTCTTCGGGAGGCAGATCGACGCGCGGCACCACGCCCCACTCGAGCGCGAGGCGCGAGGCGACCTCGGGCCGTGACGTGATCGCGATCACCGGAGCGCGCGGGCGGTTCTCGCTGAGGATGCGCGCGGTGCGACCGTCGCGCGTGAACGTGACGATCGCCTTGAGCGCGACGAGGTAGCTCATGCGCGCGGCGGCGGTGGCGGCGGCGTTCGTGAAGCCCCAGCTCTCGGGCAGCGGCGGTAGATCGGCCGCGCCCTTGGCGGTGCGGAACATCTCGCGCTCCACCTCGCGCGCGATGGCGTCCATCATCTGCACCGACTCGATCGGGTACTTGCCGCTCGCGGTCTCGCCCGAGAGCATGATCGCGTCCGTGCCGTCGAGGACGGCGTTGGCCACGTCGGCGGCCTCGGCGCGCGTCGGGCGCGGGTTCCTGATCATCGAGTCGAGCATCTGCGTGGCGGTGATCACGAGCTTTCCGCGCGCGTTCACCTCGCGGATGATCCGCTTCTGGATGAGCGGCACGAACTCGGCGCCGACCTCCACGCCGAGGTCGCCGCGCGCCACCATCGCGCCGCCGTCGGCTGCGTCGAGGATCGCCGAGAGGTTGTCGATCGCCTCGGGCTTCTCGATCTTCGCGATGATCGGGGTGCCGCGCGCGATGGCCTTGGCCTCTTCGATGTCCTCGGCGCGGCGCACGAACGAGAGCGCGAGGTAGTCGACGCCGAGCGTGTTCACCGCGAAGAGGAGATCTTCGCGATCCTTCGGTGTGAGCGCGGGCGTCGAGAGCTTGGCGCCCGGGACGTTGAGCCCCTTCTTGTCGCTGAGCTCGCCGCCGATCTCGACCTCGGTGATCACGTCCGTGGCGGTGGTCTCGATCACGCGCAGGCGAAGGAGGCCATCGTCCAAGAGGATGATCGTGCCGACCGAGACATCCTCGGCGAGCGGCGCGTACGTCTGGCTGACCATCGTCTGGTCGCCAGGGACGTCGCGGCTCGTGAGCGTGAAGCGCTGTCCGACCTCGAGCTCGATGGGGCCGTTCGGGAACTTCCCGACGCGCATCTTCGGGCCGCAGAGATCGGCGAGGAGGGCGATCGGGCGACCCGCCTTCGCGCCGGCGTCCCGCACCAGCTTCGCCGCGGCGGCGTGGCTCTCGTGAGAGCCGTGCGAGAAGTTGAGCCTCGCGCAGTCCATCCCGGCAGCCACGAGCTTGGCCATCATCTCGGGGTTGGTGACGGTCGGCCCGAGCGTACAGACGATCTTCACGCGTCTCATGCGGTCCTTCTATCTCACCTCGGACGCGAGCGGCAGAGCGACGGTGCCGAGCCGCGGCGCGATCGGGACGGCGAGCAGTCGGTCCTTGCGGTAGCATCGGCCCGATGTCCGTACGCACCACCAACGCGACCCAGCGCCTCGACATGATGCTCACGCAAGCGGAGCAGTTCCTCGCGCAGGGCCTCAAGGGCGAGGCGATCGCGCGCGCGCGGCAGGTGCTCGTGCACGTGGATCGTGAGCTCGAGACGCAAGGCATCGAGTCGAGCCCCGCGATCGAGACGCGCCGCGTGCTCGCGCGCCGCTTCCTCGAAGAGCACGGCGTGCGGAACGCCTGAACGTGGGCGCGCGTCCCGACGTCGCGTCTCGTGTCCGGCGCTCGGTCGCCGCGGTCCTGAGCTCGCTGGCGCTGGGCACCGCGCTCGGCGCGCTCGCC
This sequence comes from uncultured Sandaracinaceae bacterium, assembly GCA_964502175.1. Lineage (GTDB taxonomy): Bacteria > Myxococcota_A > Polyangia > Polyangiales > Sandaracinaceae > JAFLCL01. Next base: position 59,338 of record CAZCVE010000017.1, on the reverse strand, counting down.
CAAGAAGCGAGCGACGCGCCAGCCGGCGACACGAACGCGGGCACGCAGATCGCCGTCGTCACCGAGACACGCACGCTCGCGGAGCGGCGCACGGCGATGCCGCTCGGCGCGCCGATCGCGCTGCGCAGTGGCTTCGTGCCCGATCCCATCGTGTTCCGCGGACAGCTCGCGCCCCGGATGCAGCTCGCTCGCCTCGCGCCCGACTGCGTGGGCCTCTCGAGCACGGAGCCGACGCAGCGCGTTCGCATGGAGACGCGGTTCGGCTTCCTGCGCGTGTTCGCCACGGGCGCTGCGGATCTCACGCTCGCCGTGCGCGCCGGTGAGACCGTGGTGTGCAGCGACGATCGGTTCGGGCGACATCCTGCGATCGAGGGTCGCTTCAACCCGGGCGAGCTCGCGATCTGGGTCGGTGTGGACGGCGCCGTGGCCGACGACGCGCGCAACTTCGAGCTCGAGATCACCGAGACGCGCAGCATCCGTCCCGGTGTGCGTCGCGGCGAAGAAGGCGAGCGCCTTTCGCTCGCGATCGAGGCTGGACTCGAGACGCAGCCCGACACGGGATCACAAGGAGACATGCGCCTCCGCCGCGGCTTCCTCCCGGATCCGCGCTTTCTCTCCGGCACGCTCACGCCCGACGCCGATCCGGTGGACGTCGGCGGCATCAGCGACAGCTGCCGCGGCTACGTGACGGCGCGACCCTCGCACGTGCTCACGCTGCAGGACGACCTCGACTTCTTCCAGATCTTCGTCGCAGAAGCGACGCAGAGCACGACGCTGGTGGTCGTCGCCCCGGACGAGAGCGTCTCGTGCGACGCGTCCGAGGGCGATCATCCCAACGTCACGCACGACGCGTGGCCCGCGGGCACCTACCGCATCTGGGTCGGCGCACACCGTACGGACGCATCGTTTCCCTACCGACTCGGGCTGAGCGAGATCCGCCGCGTGAGGTGAAGGTCATCTCCGCGGCGATCGGTTCGCTCGCCGGCGAGCGGATCACTTCGCGCGGTAGACGATCATTCCGTGCGTGAGGTCGTAGGGCGAGAGCGCGACCGTCACGCGATCGCCGAGGATCACGCGGATTCGGTACTTGCGCATGCGGCCGCAGAGCTGCGCGCGCACGACGGCGCCCGCGTCCGTCTTCACCTCGAACTGTCCACCCGCGTAGACGTTCGTGATCACGCCGTCGAGCTTGACGTGATCGTCGCGCTCGCTCGTCTCGTCGTAGTAATCGTCCTGTTTCCGCCGTCTCGCCACGCGACCTCCGCTGTCACCACAAGCACTCCCGCCGCAGCGGGTCTCGGTCGCCATGCACCGAGCAAGTCCACCGAACGGGCGCCCTTGTAGTGTGCGCGGGGCGGCGAAGCAATGGACGGGCCTCGCCGAGCCGCCGGTATCCCCTCATGGGGCCCCTCACGGAGAGAGCAGTCCGAGGGCGCGCCGCGCGCGCAGCGGGTCGTTGGTGATGATGCCGTCGACCCCGTTCGAGGCCAGGATCTTCAGGCGCTCCTCGTCGTCGACGGTCCACACGTTCACGAAGAAGCCTCGGCGCTTCCACGCGGCGACCGATGCCCGATCGGCCAGCCGGAACTGCGGATGCACGCCGTCGGGGCGGATCGCGCGGATGAGCGCGGCGGCGCGGTAGCGGCCCGTGTTCTCGGCATCGAAGAGGAATCCCGTGGGCACGCGGCCTGGTCCGCGCCTCGAGGCGACGAGCACCTCGGGACGAAACGACGACACGAGCACCAGCGCGCGCTCGGCCTCCGATCGACGGGCCAGCGCCTCGCCGACGCGGCGCGTGAGGGCCATCCGATCGGGGACGTCGCCCTTGATCTCCACGTTGAGCCGCAGGCCCGCGCCGACGATCTGATCGATGGCCTGATCGAGCGTGGGGATGCCGAGGCTGCGTCGCTCGGCACCGTCGATCAGCTCGACCTGCGCGAGCTCGCCCGCGGTCATCTCGGCGACGACACCCGCGCGCCGCGCGACGCGATCGAGGGTCGGATCGTGCGCGACGACGACCGCGCCGCAGCGCGCGTCGCGCACGTCGAGCTCGACGCCGTCTGCGCCGGTGTCGATGGCGAGCGCGAAAGCCGCGTGGGTGTTCTCGGGCGCATGGGCGCTCGCCCCGCGGTGTGCCCAGACGTCGGGTCGTGGGGGGAATCTCGGGTTCGCCGGGGACGTCATTCGATTCCGAGAGACGGTGACACAAAACGTTGCCGAGTCCGTATGGACGACGACGCGCCCGCGTCCCATCCTCAGCCTCCGAGGTGAACGCACCTCGAGCTCCACTCCGCTGGACCCCATGCGAACTGCTCCGAGTCGACTGCATCCCTGGGCCTCCGCGGCGATCGCGGTGGCGCTGGCGTGCGTGGTCGGCATCGCTCCGCTCGCCGCGCAGGAGACGGCGCCGCCGCCCACGAGCGGCGCTGCCACCGAGGCGCCGGCCGGCTCGCGCCTCGAGCTCGTCGTCGAAGGTCTTCGTGGGGCGGGACACGTGCGCGCTGGAGCGTATGCGGATGCGGCGAGCTGGCTCGGTCAGCGCGCCGCCGCGAACTGCATCTCACCGGTTCGCGACGGCCGATCGCGCTGCGTGTTCGCGCTCCCTCGCGCGGGCACGTATGCGATCGGCCTCTACCACGACGCCGACGACGACCGAGAGCTCGACACGGGTGTGTTCGGGATCCCGACGGAGGGCTACGGCTTCTCGCGCAACGTCGGCGGAGGTCTCTCGGCGCCGAGCTTCGCGTCCGCCGCGCTCGAGGTCGCGGCCAACGCGCTCGTTCGCACCGTCGTTCGGATTCGCTACGGGCTGTGAGCGTGAGTCTGGGGCGGGCCGTGTGATCGACGAGCACGCGTCTTCACTTGCTGGCGCGGGATCGCCGTGCTCACTTCGCCATCCCTGATGGAGCCGGAGAAAGAGGAAGAGTCCGCGATCGAGAGCCCGCCCGAGGGCTCGACGTGCGCCGAGCATCCCGAGCGTCCTGCGCTCGTCATCTGCCCGCGCTGCGGCTCGTTCTCGTGCTTGTCGTGCTGGCACGGCGCGCTCCGTCGCTGTCACGCGTGCGTGGTGCGGCAGCCCGCGCCTCCCGTGCCCTGGGAGGACGCGAGCAAGGGACTCGTCGGTCGTTTCTTCGGCACGCTCGGCGACGCCGGCTCGCCAGTTCTCACGGCGCCGTCGTTTCGCAACACGGGGACGGGCCGCGCCATCGTGTTCTTCCTTCTCACGTTCGTCCCGCTCGCGGCGCTCTCGGGGATCGTGCCGTACACGGCCCACATCCTCTTCGGCTCGTCGTTCTCGGTGCAGCTCCCGGGCACTCCGAGTCAGGACGTCCTCGCGATGGACGTGGCGCGCGCGGCGGGCCTCGGCGTGCTGGTCGCGCTCGGTCAGTGGATCGCGCTGGCGTTGCCCTTCGTGAGCCTCTCGAACGCGTTCGCGGAGAAGGGGCATCCCGACGCTCCGGCGCGCGCGATGCTCTACCGAGGGTGGCTGCTGTCTCTCTTCTTTCTCGCGCAGTTCGCGGTGCCGCTCGCGATGCCCGCGAGCGTCGGCATGTTCGGCGCGCTCCTCGCGATGCTCGTCTCGATGGCGCCGTTCGTCCTCCTCTTGAGCGCGATGCGCGCGACGACGCGCATGGGCTCGGGGGTCGGCGCGCTCACCGCGCTCCTCACGATCGCCGTGCCCTTCGCGATGATGATCGGCGCGAGCTACTTCCTCGATCGCGCGGTGCACGCGGTGGTCCCCGAGCTCGGTCAGCTCGAAGAGCAGCAGCGCGTCGAGAGCGAGCGCGAGACCGCGCGACGAGGTCGACACGCCGACGCTGCTCAGGTGGCACCGGTGGCGCCGCCGACCGCCGTGACGCCGTGAAGGGGGCGCCTTCGGTGCGTCCCGTGCCGTTGCAGCTCGTCACGACGAACCGGTGCTCGCCCCCTGGGAGCGACGCGGCCTGAGGCGCAGGGTCGCCGGCGAGCGAAGGGAACGAGAGCTCGAGGCTCGCGCCGCGCACGAGCTCCGCGCACTCGGGCAGCGGGCGCTCGGCGTCGAGGCGCGCGACGAAGCGGCCGCGTGACGTGACCTCGGTCCACTCTCCGCTGGCCGCGCGTGACTCGAGCAGGAGGCGTGACGCGAACGAGACGCTCGCGTCGGTCTCGTTGGTGATCGAGAGCTGCACGTCGTCACGATCGAGGTGCGTCGTGATCGTGAGCGGCGGCGCCGGCTCGCTCGGCGTCGGCGGAACTTCGGGCGGCGTGGTGGGGGGCGGCGTGACCGGCGCGGAGGTCGGCTCGGGCGTCGTGGTCGGCTCGGACGTGACGCTCGGCTCGCTCGCTCGCTCCTGCGTGCTCGTCGACCCACAGCCGCAGCCGAACAAGCTCGCGCAGGCCGCGAGCACGAGGAGCGACGGCGTGCGTCGCGTGAGCCTCGTGGACATCGTCTCGTGCACGGTTTCGGGCATCGGCTGGGGCATCGGGCGCACCGGGTGCGTACTGCCGGATCTCCGGAAACGCCAGAAAACGGCCGGATCTACGGACCCGTCAGCGTCGCGAGCTCGGCGGCCCAGCGGGCGTCGAACGCTGCGCGATCGAGCCAGAGGCGGTGGCCGCGGCGCGCGGTGAGCGCGATCTCCGCGTGGGCGGGCGAGTCGAGGTAGGCGCGCAGCGAGTCGTCTTCGGTGGCCACCATGAGCTCGCCGCGCCAGGTCAGCGCCGCGTCGTCGGCGCGCGTGCGCACGAGGCCCCACTCCATCGCCCAGCTCGCCTGTGCGGTGTCGAGCCCGTGCTCGACGCGCAGGAGCTCGAGCACCGCGCGCAGGCGCCCGTGGTGCACCGGATCGAAGCACGGCATCTCGCGCGCGTAGTGCTCGGCGTTGTGGAGGTACTCGGCGATCGTCACCATCGCGTCGAGCTCGAGGCGCGCGACGACGCGCGCGAGCATCGACATCACCCGCCACCCGATGCCGAGCCCCGGCGCCTCTTGTCCCGGCAGGCGAGGGCGCTCCGCGGTGAAGCGACCGCGCGGATGACGCAGGAGCAGCCAGTCGATCGTGAGCACGCGGTAGTGATCGCGCAGCGCGGGCAGGGCTGGCGCTGCGTGGGGCACGAGGAGATCACGTCGCACGACGAGCTCGACGAGCCGCTCTCGTCGACCCTCGACGTCGGCCTCGAGGAAGAGCGCGTGTCGATCGTCGCCCGTGCGCGTGACGACGGAGACCTCCGCGTAGCCGCGCCGCGCGAGCGCGCCGTAGATGCCGTAGCGCTCGAGCGCGAGCGCGAGGCCCTGGTCGCCGTAGAAGTCGAGGAAGCGCCGCCCCATGTCCTTGTCGAGCACGAGCTCCGCGGAAGACTCCGCCACGTCGTCGCCGCTCGCGCGCATGAGCTCCAGGCTCGAGAGCGAGCGCGCGATGCGGCGGTACTCCTGGTCGTAGCGGGTGGGCACGTTCGTTCGGGGGCGGACGGGTGCTCGATCGTGCGGTGAACGCCTTGTCTCGTCGAGGGCGCCAGGATTACAACCGGTCCGTGTCTCTCCGTGCGAGCGCCGTCGTCTCGGTCGTGTCGATCGCGCTCTCGCTCGCGATGATGAGCGGCGTCTCTCGCGCCGTGGCGCAAGAGGCCGCGGCGAGCCCCGAGACGACGACGACCGCGGCCACGCCCGCGACGGGCGAAGAGGTCACCACGAGCACCGAGCCCGCGATCGCCTACGAGGGCGAGACCGGTCCGCCCGCGGACGGCAGCGAGCGGCCCGAGGTCGCGGAGGACGCGCGCGGCGAAGACGTGATGGCGGCGCTGACGGACGCGCTCGACGAGCCGGGCCTCGAAGAGAGCACGTCCACGCGCCGCATCGTGTGGCGCGCAGAGTGGCCGCGGTACTCGTTCGACGAGGCGGTGCTGACGGTCGGTCTGGGCGCGCTGCTGGTGGCGAGCGAGCTCCTGCCGAACTCGTCGTTCACGCCGAACTGGCGCGGCGGCCTGCTCTTCGACGAGGGCGTGCGCGGAGGCTCGGGCGGCGGGGGCCTGCGTCTCGACACCTTCGCGGAGCGCGACAACGCGCGCATCGCGGCCGACGTGCTCATGTGGGTGAACATGGCGCTGCCCGTGGTGGTCGACGCGTTCTTCGCGACGGGCATCGGCGATGGCAACTGGGACGCCGCGTTCCAGATGGGCCTCATCAGCATCGAGGCGTACGTGGTCTCCCTCGTCGTGTGGCGCGTGACGTCACTGCTCGCGCGCCGTCAGCGGCCGCTCGACACGGCGTGTGAGGCGGGCGACACGTCGCCGCACTGCGACTCGCGCTTCGCGACGCAGTCGTTCTTCTCGAACCATGCGGCCAACGCGTTCACGGGCGCAGCGCTCACATGTCTCCATCACTCGGCGATGCCGGTGTTCGGCGACGTGGGCTGGGACTCGACCGCGTGCGTCAGCGCGACGCTGCTCGCGACCGCAGTGGGCATGCTGCGCGTGATGAGCGATCACGAGTACCTGACGGACGTGCTCACCGGCGCCGCGGTGGGATGGCTCAGCGGCTACATCGTGCCGTGGCTCCTCCACTACCAGGGCGGAGCGCGGCCCGAGCTGCGCGCGCCGATCGCGATCATCCCCGCGCCGATGATCAGCGACGACACGATCGGCCTCACCGCCGCCGGCTGGTTCTGAGCCTACTCCCAGGGATCGAGCAGGTTCTGATCGGCGTAGTAGAGGCCCCGTGCCATGGAGCTGGTCTCGGGCGTCGTCGTCGGGCTGGCGGTCGACGTCGCCTCGGGGGACATCGCGCTCTCGGAGGCCGTCGCGCGACGCACGGACGTGATCGCGGTGGGAGCTGCCGACGTAGGGCGCGAGGGTGACGCTTCGACGGCGGGAGTCTCCGAGCTCGGTGTCGGAGTGACCATCGCGGCGATGCCCACTGGCTGCACGGGCTCGGCTGCGTTCGCGCTGGGCGTCGAGGGATGTCGGCCGAGGATCAGCGCGCCGATGACCACGGCGCACATCGCGATCACCGCGACCACGATCGGAACGGCCCAGCGTGTCGCCGCCCAGCGAGGAGTGGCCCAGGGACGAGGAGAGGACGCAGGCACCACTGCAGCCTGCGGACGGCTCGACGCGCGAGGGACCGAGAACGAAGCGCGCGGCTTGCTCGGGTCGACCGAGTCTGGGCCCGACGCGACGAGACCGATCGCGACGAGCGGCTCTGACCGACGGATCGGCGTCGTGGGCGTGGGCGCGTCGATCGAGGCGAGCAGCTCGATGAAGGCCTCCATCGTCTGCGGACGCCCGCCGGGCTTCTTCGACATCGATCGCTCGATCGCGTCGTTCACCGCCATGGGGAGATCCTCGCGGAGGCTCTTCGCGGACGGCGCGCGCTCGATCGCGTGCTTGCGCAGGAGCGCCAGCGGATCGCGATCTTCGAACGGGACCTTGCCGGTCACGAGCTCGAACAGCACGACACCGAGCGAGTAGACGTCCGACCTGCGATCCACGCCCCGAGCGCGTCCCTGCTCGGGCGACATGTACTCGGGCGTACCGATGACGCGCAGGTCGTCGTGTCCGAGGCTGGCGAGGCCGAAGTCGAGGATCTTCACGTGATCGAGGCGGTCGCCTCGGGTCGTGAGCATCACGTTCTCGGGCTTCACGTCGCGGTGCACGAGGCCCCGCTCGTGCGCGGCGTGGAGCGCGCTCGCCATCTGTCGAACGATGTCGACGGCGCGGGTCACCTCGAGCGCGCCGTCCTCCGCGACGATGTCCGCGAGGCAGCGACCCTCGATCCGCTCCATCACGAAGTAGCTCGCGCCGGCCACGCCGTCGGTCGCCGGCAATGTGCCGAAGTCGCTCACCTCCACGATGTTCGGGTGCCCGATCGAGCTCGCGGCGCGCGCCTCCTCGCGGAAGAGGTCGGCCATCGACGGCTCACGCGTCATCTCCCGGCGCAGCACCTTGATGGCGAGGCGCTTCCCGAGGACCGTGTGCGTCGCGGCGAGCACGTAGCCCATGCCGCCTTGGCCGAGCAGCTCGCCGACGACGTACCGACCGTCGAGCACGGTGCCGGGCGGCGGTCGGTCTTCGTAGCGAGGTCCGTCGACGACCGTGGAGCGGGGCTCGAGGATGGACGAGCGTCGCTGCCGAACCTCCGGGAGGGTTCTTCCCGAGAGGGCGGAACGCTCGGCGGGCGAAGGCATCGTTCGCTCTACGATTGCACGGTCCGATCGGTTCCGTCCGGCGAGACATTTCGCGCGCGAGCGGCGCAGACCACGCGATCCGGGGCTCAGCCTCCCAGCGCGCGGAGGATCTGCTCGAGCTCGGCGCGGAGGGGGCCGCTCTCGGCGGCCGCCTCTCGACGAAGCATCTCCCTCGCGTCCGGCTGGTCGCTGCGGAGGAGGTTCTCTCTCGCGACGTCCTTGTCCTGCCGGTCGCCGTGGCGGAAGGCCTCGATGAGGAGCTCCACGGCCTCGACGCGGTTCACCTTGCCGATCGACGCGAGCGCGGCGCGGCGCACCTCGGCCTCGGGGGACTCACGGTAGATGCGCGAGAGCGGATCGAGCGCGTGCACGAAGTGGAGCGACTGCACGCAGCCGAGCGCCTCGCGTCGCACCTCGGGCGCTGCGTCTCCGAGGCCTTGTGCGATCGACACGAACGACCGCTTGAAGAAGAGCTTTCGCGTCGCCCGCATCGCCATCTGCCGCACGCGCAGATCGTCGTGCGTCATCATCCGCTCGAGCGGCGAGAGGCACACGTAGAGCTCGACCGAGCCCAGCAACGTCGCGAGCTCCGTCGAGGTCTGCACGCTGGGCGCCGACTCGGCGGCGCCGAGCTGCTTGAGGCGCACGAGCATCGCGCGGCGCCGCTGGAAGTCGGCCCACCGCCGATCGAGCGCGACGTCGATCATCGTCTCGGCCGGATCCCCCGCCTGCTCCCACTCGATCACGTCGAGCAGCCAGATCTCCGGGTACGCAGTCGCCATGCGGAGGTAGTCCGGGAAGCCCTGCATCGGGGTCGGGTCGTCGGGCAACGACTCGAGGCGCTTCGCGAGCCGCTCGTAGCGGGCCTTGCGCTTGTCGCCGAGCTCGAGCGACGCGAGCTTTCCGTAGAGGCCGCGCACCTTGCCGTAGAGGCCGAGCTCGTTGAAGCCGTCGATCGCCGCGGCGAACGCGTTCTCCGCCATCTCGGCGCTGCCGCCGTCGGCCAGCACGCGCTCGCCCTGGAGCGTGCTCGCCTCGGCGCCCCGGAACCGGTAGTGGCGCGCGTACGGCATCCCTTGCCGACGCGAGTAGTCGGCCGCCTCGCGGAACAGCGTGGCCGCGGCGTGCAGCTCGTTGCGCTGCATCGCCATCGCCTGGAAGTCCTCGAAGTACTGGATGACGTAGTACTTGAGGCCGTCCTCGCGGAGGATGCGGATGCAGTTGAGGTAGCCCTCGGCGAGGTTCTCGAAGCTGCCCTCTTTGCCGATCGTGAGCAGCACGCCGTAGCAGTCGAACGCGCGCTCGCGCTGGCCCTTCGCCTCGAAGCCGTCGGCCGCGGCGGTGAGCAGGTGCATCGCGTGCACGATCGCCTTGCGACCCGCGGCGCGATCGCCGAGGCGCAAGCACGCACGCCCGAGGTTGAAGTGCACGAGGCCGGCCGCGTAGAGGTCGCTCGCGAGGCGCGGATCGGAGGCGAGGCGATCCCAGAGCACGCGCGCGCCGCGATCGTTCTTCACGAGCTCGCACTGGATCGCCGCGTGTCCGAGCCAGCCCGCTTGCTCGAACGACTGCGCCGCGCCCGCGTGATCCTTCGCGTCGACCTGCACGCGCGCGCGATCGAGCGGCATCGAGGACGCGTTGAAGGCGCCGTTGCGGTCGCCGAGGTAGAGGCGCACCGAGGCCGCCGCGCGCGTGCGCCCCAGCGCCGCGTAGCAGGCACCCATGTCCTTCACGGCGTTCTTGAACTCGTCCTCGGTGACGTTCGCGCGATCGACGAGCTGCCAGAGGTGCGTGAGCGCCTCTTCGTACTGACGCATCTCGAGCGATCGCCGCGCGCGCTGCTCGACCGCGCGCTTGTCGAACGACGTGCTCATGGCGCGCTCCCGGGCGGCCTCGCTCCCGACGGTCCACCGCCGAGGAGCTGACCGAGCTCCTTCTCCGCGGCCTCGAGATCGGCGACGCGCTGCTCACGCTCGCTCGGCGGGATCGATCGCCGCCCGGGCGGGATCGACGCGCGCTCGGCCTTTCGCGTCGGCGCGTCGCCCGCCGCGTCGTCGACGATGTCGATCGCGCGCTTGGCGCGCTCCTCGCGCTGCTCGAGCGCGGCCTGCGTGACGATCTGCACCTTGTGGAGGCGCGGCAGGTACTCGAGGTCGAGCTCGCCGGAGCTCGGCAGCATGAAGATGCCGTAGAGCTGCGCGTGCGCGCGCAGGCGCTCGATCGCGTCGAGCGGCACGTGACACTCCGCGTGCGTGATGATGTAGAGCGTCACGCTCTTCTTCTCGCGCTTGGCGAGGCGCGCGACCTCGTTGGCGAGCAGGCCGAAGACCTTGGCGTAGTTGCGGCCGTGCTCGCCCTTGAACGAGAGCACGTACGGGATGTCGACGCCCTGCGCCTTCTTCTTCGCGCGCGCCTGGTGGAGCTCGTAGAGGCGCGAGTCGAAGAAGCGGAAGAAGACGTCCTCGCCGCGGAGCTGGAGCTTCTTGATCAGCGTGAGCGCGAGGCCGCGCGCGAACACGCTGCGCTGTCCGCGCATCGACGCGGTCGTGTCGACGCAGAGGTAGTGGCAGCGCGACTCGTCCTCGCGCGTCTTGTCGCGCGAGTAGTAGAAGACCTCGTTCTCGGAGTAGCGCTGGTCGAAGAGATCCTCTTCGTAGGCGAGCTCCGAGAGCATCAGCGAGTCGAGCGACCCGCGGCGCGCGAGGCCTGCGTAGCCGTCGGTGGAGAACGTCTGCGCGCCCGTCGCGCGCTTGGTCTCGAGGACCGAGGGCAGGAGATCGAGCGAGAAGTTCACGACGTCGTTCGCGTCGGGGCTCTCGAGCACGTTGAGCAGATCGACGGCGCCGAACGCGCTCGCCGCCGTGGCCTCCGCGCCGAACATCCCGAGGAGGCGCAGCGTGTCGAGGTCGATCTGCTCGATCGAGGTCAGGAGGCGCACGTTCTCGTTCACGAGGTGAAAGAGGAACGACGCGTCGGCCGCCCGGTCGCTGTTCGAGAAGAGCTGGAGGAGGCGCGTGTCGAGGTTCGTGTACGCGTCGGGATCGACGGGCACCGGCACCGCGACGGGCCGGCGTCCGGGCCCGAGGTGTCGCTCGTAGACGGGCCCGAGCACGCGCAGGAGCACCACGACGACGAGCGCGTCCGAGAGCTTCCACCCGCGAGACTTCTCGACCATCTCGGTCTGCGCGACCTCGAGGAGGAGCTTCTTCCAAGCCTCGAGCCCCTTCTGCACTTGGGGCGGCAGGGTCGTCTTCTCCATCGACCGACGGAGGCGGATGTCGGAGGGCGCGTGCACGAGGAGGAGGCCGAGGTCGTGCACGCACCAGAACGGCACCGCGAGCCCGACGCGCGCGAGCGAGTTGCGCCACTGCGCGGCGCGCACGGCGAGCATCGGGTTGTCGGCCTCGACGAGCGAGAAGCCGAGGCTGCCGACGTCGCGCGCCTGCTCTGTCGTCAGCGAGCTCATCGGCTCACTGGCTGAACTTGCCGGACTGGAAGACGTGGCCGAGGAGCTGGTCGACGCGGCCGATCGCTTCTGTCGCTGGGCGCGTGTTGATCGCCGAGAGCGCGGCCTTGATCTCGTTCAGCGCCTTGAGCTGGCTGAAGAGCTGGATGTCCGAGAGGGGGCGGTCGCCGGTGAGCAGATCGCGGATGCGGTTGATCTCCTCGAGCAGCGCGCCGATGCCCACGTCCGTCGCGCCGACGCGGCGTGCTTCGGGGTGCTCGCGGTACCAGGTCTCGAGCACGGGGCCGACGATGCCGTCGAGGATCTCGGCCTGATCGAGGTTGTTCCACGTGTGCTTGAGGAGGAAGAAGTCGCTCGGATCGGGTGCCGCGCGGTTGTCGAGGAACGCGCTCGCGACGAAGAGCTTGAGCATCTTCACGGCGCGACGATCCGAGATGGACACGCCCTCCGCGCGGATCTGGAAGATGAGCCCCTTGTACTGAGAGAGGAACGACTCGGGCACCTGCCGCATGCGCTCGGCGAGGAACACGTGGAGGCCGCGCAGATCCTGCGCTGCGAGGAACGGCTGGAGGCGATCGTACTCGCCGGTGATCTTCGAGACCTCGTGCTCGAGGCCGCGCACGAGCAGCTCCTGGAAGTGGTAGCTGTCGAGGTTGTCGCTCTTGTAGCGGATGAGGAATCGATCGAAGACGGCCATGAGGTCGTCGTCGTTGGGCACCTCGTTCGACGCGCCGAAGCACGACACGAGCGGCACCTTCACCACGGTCGAGCCCACGGTGTAGAGGCGCTCGTTCAAGACGCTGAGCAGCGAGTTCAGGATCGCGCTGTTGGCCTTGAAGACCTCGTCGAGGAACACCATGTCCGACTGCGGCAGCATGCCGTCCATGCGGCGCTGGTACTGGCCCGAGCGGAACGCGGTGATGTCGATGGGACCGAAGATCTCGTTCGGCTCCGTGAAGCGAGTGAGCAGGTACTCGAAGTACTTCGCGTCGACGAGCTTCGCGAACATGCGGATGACCGCGCTCTTCGCGGTGCCGGGCGGCCCGATCAGCAGCATGTGCTCGCCCGCGACGGCCGCGACGAGCATGAGCCGTACGGTCTCGGACTTGCCGAGGAAGCTCGACTCGAGCTTCTGCGAGACCATCTGGAGGCGCTGGAGGATCGGCGGGACGGGGAGGGCCATGTCGTTCGTCTCTCGGTGTCGGGATCAAGAAGGGAGGAAGGCAGGCTCGTGCGGCAGGGCGTGCGCGAGGAGCCCCTGCACTTCGGCGAGCGCCGCGCGGGGGACGCGTGTTCGAAAGGCCTCGGCGCGACGCTGGAGGATCGCGCGGTGATCGTCGTCGAAGACGTGGAGCTCTCGCACGGCTCGCTCGTCGTCGAACGTCGCGACGAGCAGCGCTGCGTAGCGGATGGCTCCGTGATCGACGAGCTCGCGCGTCGTCGGCGTCTGCGCGCGGCCGTCGAGCGCGCAGACGAGGTGCATCTCGAGCAGGAGCTGCATCGCGATCGACAGCAGCATCGGCTGGGCGACGAGGCCGGGCTCCGCGAGCGCGACACCGAGGACCGACGCGGCCTGCCACTCGTCCTTGAGGAGCTGACCCGCGATCGCCCCGCGGATCGCGCGATCCGAGAGCGCGGCGAGCGTGGACGTGGAGAAGCGGAAGCCTTGGTTCGTGGGCGAGCGCAGGAGCTCGGTCACGGGCGAGCGCGTCGCGACGTCGCGCACGAGCGCGGGCAGATCGAGGGTCGCGAGATCGGCGTCGCCCTCACGCACCAAGAGCGCCTCGAGCGGTCGCATCGTCTCTTCTTGTCGGACGAAGCGGATCGCCGGGAGCGCGACCACGTTGGCGGGCACCCGACGTCCGAAGAACCGGTACGTGTACGCCCAGTTCTTCACGACCACATCCTTGCGTCGCACGCGCTCGAAGCGCTCGACGAGCACGTGTCGCGCGAGGGCCTCGCCTCGCGTGGCGGGCAGGCCCACGAGCGCGGTCCAGCCGCGCGCCCAGTCGAGGATCGTGCGCCGCGCGCTGCGCGCGAAGACGCGATCGAGCGAGGGATCGGTGAGGTAGAGCGCGTCGTACATCGCGGCCGTCATCGCGAGCAGCCCCATCGAGGGCCAGCGCAGCGTCTCGATCGTCGCGAGCTCGGACGCGCCGCGGTGGAGCGCGTCGTAGATGCGGCCGTCGGCGTCGGAGCTGCCCGAGCGCGTCTGCGCGAAGTAGCTCGCGCATCCGGGAGCGATCGGCTGCGCGAGCTTCATCTCGCGTCCCTCGAGCATCGGCACGAGGAAGTCGACGACGAGCGCGTCGTACGCGGCCTGGAGCGCGCGCGGGTCCGTCAACGCGAGCCCCCTCCACCGAGCTTGGGCGCGTTCGGATCCGCGTTCATCTCGTCACGCCCCGGCGCGCCCCAGAGCGGGAAGCGCACCTCGGCGCCGTAGGTGAGGAGCGGCAGGCCCGGATCGACGCGCCCCGGCATGTCCGCGTGGACCACGGTGCCTGCGAGGTCGCGCAGGATCGATCGCGAGAGTGGCGCGAACGCGGCCTCCGGCACCACGCGCGGGGGTGCGCCGTCGACCTCGAAGAACACGTGGTTGCCGCGCTGGTTCGCGAGCATGTCCTCGAGCACCGCGGGCTGGACGGCGGGCACGAGCGTCATGCCCGTCGGCACGTAGATGCGGTTCGCGACCTCGCAGAAGAAGCGCCCGAGCGGCACGCCATCGATGCCGTTCTCGTCGATCAAGTAGAGCGACTCGGCGCCGACCGCGAGGCGCACGGACTCGAGCGCGCGGGGCGGCATCACGTAGAGGAGCTTCGCGAGCCACGCGCGCTGCGCGGCCGGGAGCACGGTCGCGATCACGTTGCGGGCCGGCAGGATCGAGGGCGCCATGCGGAGCGGGACGACCACGGACTCCGTCTGTCCGATGCCGTGCGCGGCCTCGGCCTCTGCGCTGCCGTCGACGCTCATCGGCGTGCGCACGAGCGTGCGGACGGGCGCGAACGGCGGGAGCGGATCGATGACGATCACCTGGCCGTCGCCGCGGAAGAGCGTGAGCGTGCTCTCTGCGAAGAGGCTCTGGCACGACTCGAGCGAGATCGGATGGCGGAAGCCGAGCTCGACGCCGAACGATCGACCGAGCGGCTCGAACACCGTGACGCCTGGGAGCGAGCGCAAGAGCGCGAGGATGCGGGGCGGTGCGTCGTCGAGCTCGAAGACGTGCAGGCGGCGAGGGCGCTCGTCGAACGCGCTCGCCGAGGGCCACTCTGCGAGCGCGACGCGGGCCTTGGCGCGCCAGCGAAACAGGTAGCCGACGAGCGCGTGACCGATGCCGAGCTCCGCGGTCGCGAAGAAGCGGTTGCCGGTCGCGCGCTCCGTCGGAGGCAGCCGGTAGGGCGTGAGCTTGAGGACGAGATCCTTGAACGGAACGTCGCGCTCGACGTTGTAGGCCTGCCGGTACGCGTCGTGGTGCACGACGAGATCGGCCTTGGCCTCGACGACCTCGGAGATGTCGTAGCCGAGCGGCGAGACGGCATCGCGGTACTTCACGAATTGCCGCTGCGTGCCGGTGAACACGTCGCCGCCCGCGAGCCGCGCGACCGCCGCGATGCGATCCATGCGGTACGACGACTCTGCCGCGAGCGTCACGACCAGCTCGCGCGTCTTGAGCGCCGAGACGACGCGCTGGATCGTGAGCGACGGAAGGATCTCGTCGAGCGAGCCCTCGTCGCCGTAGGCGCGGAAGAACGCGACCACGCGATCGAGCGACGGGAAGAGCACGAGCCCCTTCTGACCGATCACCACGCCGCGCGAGTCGGGGTGCACGCCGGGCGTGCGGAACCGAGTCTGGTGGAGGGCGGCGCGCTCGAGGAACGACGTCACGGGCGGACGGTACCACGCGGGCCGAGCGTCACTTCGGCTACGATTGCGTCGTGGAGCTCAGCGTTCCGAAGGTCGCGATGGTGCTCGTCGTGCTCGGCCTGATCGGCGGCGGAGGCGCGTGGGCCTACTCGAGCTCGCAGATGTCCGGCCGCCTCGCGAGCGTGCGCAACGAGGCGCGGGTGATCGGCTACGCGCGCGGCGGTCGCATGCCGACGAACGCCGAGGTGGAGGCGCAGGTCCGCGCGATCGCCGAGGTCCATCACGTCGAGATCGCGGAGCTCACGGTGCTCTCGCGGACGGAGCGCGGCCTCGGCGCGATGGGCGAGCGAGCGCCTCAGCTCAATGAGTCGCTCACCGGCACGACGCGCGTCTACGAGATCCGCGCGACGGGCACGACGAGCGAGATGCTTTGGTCGACCACCGAGCCGCTCGAGATCGATCTCTCGCTGCGGAGCTCGGTGCGCGTGCGCGCCTCCGGAGGTGGCGGGACCGTACGCCCGACGATCACCACACCCGGCGTCAGCACGGACGTGCACGGCGGGTTGAGCGACGAAGAGACCGGCGAGCGCCACGTGCGCTGACGTCGGGGCGACCGCGCGCCGTCAGGCCGTCCCCGGCACGAACTCGAGGATGCTGCCGTTGATGCAGTAGCGCATGCCGGTGGGCTGCGGGCCGTCGTCGAACACGTGACCGAGGTGCCCGTCGCAGCGCGCGCACCGGACCTCGACGCGCACCATGCCGAGGCTCACGTCGCGGTGCTCGCTCACGCGGCCCGCCTCGACCGGCTGGTAGAACGACGCCCAGCCCGTGCCGGACTCGAACTTGTGCGCCGACGAGAAGAGCGGGGCGCCGCAGCCGCCGCAGTAGAAGCGGCCGGTTCGGTGCTCGCGCCACAGCTCGCACGAGAACGAAGGCTCGGTGCGCTCGGTGCGGAGGATCGCGTACTGCTCGCGGGTCAGGCGCGCGCGCCACTCTGCGTCGGTGAGCACGAGCCGATCGCCCACGGGGGGCACCGGGTTGGTGCGCTGCGAGACCGGCGTCGCGGGACCCGGCCAGGGGCCGTCTTGTCCCAGCGCGCCTTCGCACGCGGCGAGGACCGGGGAAGCGGCGAGGAGAGCGAGGAGGTCGCGGCGTGTCATGGCAGTCCGTTCGATCGGGGAGCCGAGACGTTACCGCGGCACCCGTGACGAAGTGTTGCCGCCGACGGACGCAACTCGCACGGCGACCAGCCGAGAACGGTCGCCATGACACGCGTGGTGTTCGATCAGTCCGCCAAGGCTCTCCTCGAGGCCGCACTCGCAACGCTCGGACGCGCGTCCGTGCAGCTCGAGGTCCCCCCCGGCGAGCCGCAGTGGGTCGATGTGTGGTTCGAGCCGAAGCACCCCGGCGTGGCACCCCGCAGGGAGCATGGCCTGCTCGGTGCGATGGCGCAGACGCCCGCACTCTTCGAGCCTTTTCATGATCCACCGGGGGCGGTCGAGCTCTACGCATGCCTTCGCAAGCAGCTCGCGCTGGGCCGCGGCGAGGCCGAGCTGCCTGCGCTGTGGATCATCGCAGGCGGCAAGCCTGTGGGCGCGCTTCGTGGCCTCGCGATGCGTCCACGACGGGGCTGGCCGAGGGGCGTGTACGCGATGGCATCGCACGCGTGGCTTCCGGTCGCGATCGTCGTCACGAGCGAGCTGCCGGAGACACGAGACACCTTGCTGGTGCGGCTGATGGGGGCGGGACGCACGCTCGTCCGCGCCGTGCGCGAGGCGCGCTCGCTCCCGTTCGACTCGTGGGAGCGCCGCCCCGCGGTCGCGGCGATCAGCGTGCTACGTTCGCGTGTCGCCACGTTCGACACGCCCGATGAGGAGCTCGTCATGGAGATCAACGAGACGTACGACCAGTGGGAAGCCCGCGTGACCAGCCAAGCCCGCGAGAAGGCCATCGCAGAGGGCATGGCGCAGGGCAGAGCGGAAGGCCAGGCGGAGGGCAAGGCGGAGGGCAAGGCGGAGGGCAAGGCGGAGGGCCGGGTCGACGTCTTGCTTCGGCTCCTCGCGCGGAGATTCGGTCCGCTGCCTACATCTGCGGAGGCGCGCGTGCGTGGCATCGGTGATGCTGACCTCGACGGCGTGCTCGAGCGGCTCCTCACCGCGACCACGCTGAACGAAGCGCTGGGCTGAGGGTCAACGCGCGAGCGACAGCTCGACGAACACCGGCTGGTGATCGCTGCCTTCGCCGTCGCCTTCGCGCACCGACACGACCTCCACGTCCTCGCCCGCCACGAAGACGTGATCGAGCCGCATCGGCGGGAACGGGAACACCAGGTTCGGCCACGTCGTCGCGAAGCCGCGGCCCACCCGCTCGTGCGCGCTGACGACGCCCGTGTCGCGCAAGAGGCGGTATTGGCGCGACATCGGGCTCGCGTTGAAGTCGCCCGCGATGACGCTCGCATCGATCGCCGGGTCTTCGCGATCGCGGAGCGCCAGGTGCCGGAGGTGCGCCATCTGCGCGAGGTGCAGCTCGAGCATGCTCGGTGCGAAGGGCGGCCACGTGTGGATCGATCGGACCCGCACGCGACGTTGGTCGTGTGTCATCAGGTCGGCCCACGCGTAGGGCACGGAGGTGCGCCCGAGTCGCTCGACGCCCGACGCGACGATCGGAAGCCGCGAGAGGATCGCGATGCCCATGTAGTCCTCGTGGAACGAGTGGGTCTCCTCGACACGGTGCGGGTAGCGATCGAGGACGCCCTCCGTGTCGAGCAGCGCCCACCACTCGTCCGAAGCCTCCTGTACGAGCACGACGTCCGCGTCGAACGCGAGGATCTCCTGCGCGAGCGCAGGCGTCGGGTTCGGCGCGAGGAGGTTCGTCGACAAGATCCGCAGATCGGCGCTCCGCGTCGTGTCGTGATCCAGCGCCGCCGGCAGCCACTCGAAGGACCACGGCACGAGGATCAAGAGGGACGCGCCGTACACCGTCGCGGTGCGCGTCGATCGTCGCGCGATCGAGAGCGTGAGCCCGAGGAGCGCGAACGGGATCACCCAGCGCGCCTCGGCCTCGAACGCCGAGAACGGGAAGGGCGTCTGGAACGGCACGAGCCGAAGCGGCGCGACGAGCGCGCTGCCGACCGCGAAGACGACGAGCCACCGATCGAGCACGGGGAGGAGGCGCTGACTTCGAGACGGGGGATTCGCCGCCGTCGCCTCCGCGCTCGCCTGATCGCCGGCGCGCAGATCGTGGGGGCCTCGGGGGGGCGTCGCGGGATCCGTGGTCATGCGTGCGAGGTTCGACATCGTCGCGCGAGACGAACCCGCGGGCGACCACATTCCCGACGCCCGGCCAACGGTCGTCTCGGCGGCGTGAGCCGCAGACGCTGAGCGTCGAGGTGGTCGCTCAGCTGGCGCCGACGAACGCGTCGAGCGCGCGCCACTGCGCCAGAAGCCAGCGCGCGCGGGCTTCGCGCTCGGTGGGGATCTCGCTTCGCGGCACGCGCCACAGCCGGACGTGCACCGTGGAGCCCACGAGGCCGCCGCCGAGGAAGTCTCGGTAGTGCGCGAAGCCCTCGAGGCCGCGGTGCGCGAGGAACACGCAGTCCGTGTCGGGCGCGCCGTCGAGCAAGGCGAACGTCCCGCCGAAGCGTGGTGGGAGCACGTGCGCGAGGGTGCTCGCCTCGGCGTGTATCGCGGGATCGCTCCCGAGCAGCTTGGAGAGCGCGCGCGCGCGTTTTTCGGCGGTCATCCGCGTGCCCTCTGGATAGAGGAGGGCGCCCTCGCGCGGCCCGAGGCCCTGCGCGAGCGCGCGGATCTTCTCCAGCTCGCGCTGCGTCTGCGTGGCCGAGCGATCGACGAACACGTTGGGCAACCGAAGCCCCGCGACGTCGAGGCAGGGAGAGACGAGCAGCTCGCGCTTGAGCACGAAGCGGAGGCGCACCGCGTGAGCGTGCGTGACGAGCACCGTCGGCAGGAGCGCGTCGAGCAGGCTCGCGTGGTTGAGGAGCACGAGGATCGGCCCCGGCGTGATGCACGCGTCGCCGTCGACCTCGAGCCGCAGGGACAAGAGGCGCTGCGCCGCGAGGAAGAGGCCGCGCGCCCAGTGGCGCTGCACGGTGTACGTCGCGTCGATCAGCGCCGCGCGCCGCTGGCTACCGCGCGTGAGTGACGCGACCCACACGAGCGCGAGCGCCGCGAGCCCGACGACCTCTGCCGACAGGTAGTAGACGGCGAAGAAGACCAGCCGCGTGGCCATGAACGGACGTCGCGCGAGCGCGAAGCGCACGACGTCGACCGAGAACGCGAGCGCGAGCAGCACCGGCGAGAGCGACCACGCGAGCGCGCACGCGAGCGTCACGGTCGGGATCGTCAGCGCGCGTCGCGCCCAAGGCTGGGACACGGCCGAGAGAGTTGGGGACCTGAGCGGGGTTCGAATACCCGCGAACGCGGACCGTGATCGTGTTTGTCGATCACGAGCGAGCGGATCGCGTCACGGGCAGTGGATCGGTCGCTCGCCGGGCAGCGCCACGCGCGGGCGCGCCGGATCGAGGAGCGACGCCGCGTCGAGCGTGCCACCGCGCGCCGTGAGGATCGCGAGCATCGCCTCGCGGATCGGCGGATCGTCTTCGATGTGCAGGGCACCGGGACGCTGACGCACCTCGCCGAGCACGTCGTCTCCTCCGGTGGCGAGGAAGTCGGACACGACCACGGTGATCGCCTCGTCGGCGCCGATCGTCTGGCCGTTCGGACGCACGAGGACCGCGATGAGCGCTCCGCCCGCGCCGCACCCGAGGCTCGCTTGCACGCCCGAGATCGAGAGGAAGCTCGTGTCGCGCGTCGCGTTGTCGACGAGCATCCGCGACAGGTCCGCGCCCGTCATCCGCACGAGCGCGAAGCGGTTGTCGAACGGCAGCGCCTCGTAGAACGCGCCGTACACGAGCGGGCCCGGAGGGAGGTCCGCGCGGAGGCCCCCGCCGTTGTAGAGCGCCACGTCCGCGTCCGGACGCGCCGCGCGCATGAGGTCGGTGAAGAGGTTGCCGAGCGCGCTCTCTTCGCTCCCCGCGCGCGTGATCTCGCTGCTGAGGGTCACGCCGATCGGGCGCGCGCGCTGCTCCGCCGCGTGGGCGGTGGCGCGCTCGGTGGCCGACGTGACGCGCGCGTCGGGCGTGATCGAGCGACCCTCGTAGCGGGCCTCGGCGCAGTCCTCGCCGCGGCAGATCTCGGTGGGCGCGAAGATGTGTCGCTCGACCACGCGCCGCGCGGTGCGATCGAACGTCACGTCCACGCGACCGAACGCGCGGCCGTACGAGAACGACTCGATCACCGCGATGCCGTCGACCACGTGCGCCATGCCCTGGTGGGTGTGGCCCGCGACGATCACGTCGACGGCGCCCGGAGGCAGGCCGTGCGCGATGGCCATGATCTCCTGCTCGGGATCGCAGCTCGAGAGAACGTTCGGATCCTCGAGCTCGCTGCAGCGTCCGCCCGCGTGCGCCGCGACGACCACGAGGTCGACTCCGCCGTCGCGGAGGGCGCGCGCGTGCTCCGTGATCGTCTCGAGCAAGGGGCGGAGCGCGAGGTCCGACACGTTCGCGGCGATCGTCGTGGTCAGCGTCTGCTCCGTCGTCACGCCGATCACGCCGAGCCGCACGCCCGCGCGCTCGAACGTCGTCGTCGGGAGCACGGGGTGTTCTGGGGTGCCGAGCGACGCGAGGGCGCCCGAGGCGCGATCGAGGAGGTTCGCCGAGAGGAACGCATACGGCGCCTCGGCGACGCGGGCGCGGAGGGCTCCGCGCGGATCGTCCGTCGACGCGCTGGGCGTCGCGCGATCGCCGAGGGGTCCGTAGTCGAACTCGTGGTTCCCGAGCGTCACGGCGTCGTAGCCCAGCGCTGCGTAGGCCTCGACGATCGGCGCGCCCTCGAGCAGGTTCGACTCGAGCGTGCCCTGGAACATGTCGCCGCCGTCGAGCAGGACCACCGCGCCACCGTCGGCTTCGCGGCTCGCGCGGAGGCTCGCGAGGTAGCCCGAGAACGCCGGTAGCGCCTCGACGTGGCCGTGCAGGTCGTTGGTCCCGACGATCGAGACCGTCACGCGCGCGGTTGGCGGGTCCGCCGTGTGCGAGGTGGCGGCACCGCAGCCGGCGAGGCCGAGCGGAACTGTGATCGAGGCGGTGTAGAGCAAGCTCGAAAGTGCGCGCACCGGTGCACTATACCGGGAGGCCCCGAGGCTCCCGCGACGGTCGGGTGGAGTGAGGCGTCCAGTCATGTCAGAACTTGCCGCTTTCATGGAAGTTGGTGATGTCGTCGATGGGCGCTACCGCGTGGACGAGCTGCTCGGCGGCGGTGCAATGGGCCAGGTCTACAAGGCCACCGATCTCGAGCTCGAGCGCCCCTGCTGCATCAAGGTCGTGCACAAGCCCGAGCGCGACTTCGATCTGCGCACCGAAGCCCGCGCGCTCGCCGGCATCCGACACGAGAACGTCGTCGGCGTGTACGGCTTCGGCAAGCACGGCGGGCAGCCGTACATCGCGATGGAGTACGTGCGCGGCCACGATCTCGGCTGGCTGATCTTCGAGCACTACCGCACGCACCACGCGCCGATCCCCGCGGCGCGCGCGGTGCAGATCGTTCGCTCGCTCTGCGACGGCCTCTCGTCCGTGCACGGCGCGGGCATGGTGCACAGGGACATCAAGCCGCAGAACGTGATCCTCGAGAAGCGCACGGGTCGCCCCGTCCTCGTCGACTTCGGCGCCGCGGTCGGCGCGTCGTGGATGGGCGGCACGCGCGGCACGCCGCACTACATGCCGCCCGAGGCGTTCGTGGGCGCCCCGCCTTCTCCGCAGACGGATCTCTATTCGCTCGGCTGCGTCGCGTTCGAGCTCCTCACGGGATCTCTGCCGTACGAGGGCGACGATCTTCAGACGCTCGCGCACCTCCACACGCACGCGCAGATCCCGCGCGTGTCGGCGTTTCGTCCGGAGCTCGCCGGCCTCGACGTGCTCTTCGACTCGGTGCTTGCGAAGAAGCCGCGCATGCGCCCTTCGAGCGCCGCGATGCTCGGGAACCTCTTCGAAGACTGCCTCGCGGGACAGACCGATCCGACCAACGGCGAGTCGACCTCGACGGTGAACGGCATCCGCATCCTCGTCGTCGACGACGATCCGACGTTCGCGCGCATGGCCGCGCGCTGCGTGCAGGTGGCCTTCGCGGACACGCACGTGTCGGTGAAGCGCGTCGCCACGGGCGCGGCGGCGCTCGAGAGCGCGCTCGCGCGGCGGCCGGACCTCGTCTTGCTCGACTACTCCCTGCCCGACGGAACCGGAGTGGACGTGCTGTCGACGCTGCGCTCGCACCACGGGCACCACACCGAGGCGCTCATCGCGTCCGGCGCGCTCGGACAGAAGGAGCGCTGGCGCTTCCAGATCCTCGGCGTCACGGAGTTCGTGGACAAGCCGGTCGATTTCCCGGCGCTGGTCTCGCTCCTCCACCACACTGCGGCGAGCCGAGCGTGGATCCCACGGTGAAGAGCGGGACGGACACGAGCACCGAGGTCGGTCGCTCTGCGCTCCGTCCCCTCCTCACCGCGACGCTCGTGGGCTGGTGCCTCTTTGCGACGCTCGCGGCGCTCGGCGGCGACCGTCCGCGCACGCTGGCGGTCGATCTCACGACCGCGATCCTCACGCTGATCGCGCGCGAGGTGATCCGCCTCTGGCCTCGCTGGACCCGCGTGGCAGTGCACGCGGCCTGCACGATCAACCTCACGGGTCTCGTCGTCACGTCGTGGCTCGCGGGTGGCGCGAGCGGCGTGGGCTGGACGCTCCTTCCGGCGCTCCCGCTCTTCGCCGCGCACGTCGAGGGGCGCCGCATCGGCTGGATCTGGTGCGGGATCACGGTGCTCGGCTGCATCGCCGCCACGAGCTTCGACTTCTCCGAGCTCGACGCACCGCCCACCGCGCGCCACCACGTGATCGGCGGCATCTGGCTCATCATCATCTGCACGGCCTTCGCGGCGCTCGCGCGCAACGAGGTCGAGCGGCACATGGGCCGCGTCGAGGCGGCGGCGAAGGCGCGCAGCGATCTCGTGGCTGCGATCAGCCACGACGTGCGCACGCCGCTCCATGCGGTGCTCGGGATCACCACGGTGCTCTCGGAGACGGAGCTCGACGCGGGCCAGCGCGATCTGGTGGAGCGTCTCGCGGGCACGGGCAAGTCGCTCCAGCGCATCGTCGACGACGTGCTCGACACGGCGCAGCTCGAGGCGGGTCGCTTCACCATCGTGCCGCGCCCGATGGATCTGCTCGAGGTGCTCGAGGACGTGATCGATCTCTACACGCCGGACGCCACCTCGAAGGGCATCGTGCTCTCGCTGCGGCCCGAAGGCGGGGATGCGTTTCGGGTGATCGGAGACGACACGCGGCTCAAGCAGGTGCTCTCGAACCTCGTCGCGAACGCCGTGAAGTTCACGCCGCGAGGGCACATCACCGTACGCGCGAAGGCGATCGACACCGGCTCGCGGCGCCGCATCGAGATCCTCGTCGAGGACACGGGGCCCGGCATCCCGGCCGATCGCATCGACCGTCTCTTCACCCGCTTCGATCGCCTCGACACCGCGGCCGCGCAGACCCGCACGGGCACGGGCCTCGGCCTCGCGCTGTCGTGGGATCTCGCGCGCCTCATGGGCGGCAGCCTGGAGGTGGCGCGCGGTCGAGAGGTCGGCGCCGGCTTCGTGCTCCACCTCGAGCTCGCGCCGCACCCCGAGCCGATCGCCAGCGGCGAGCTCGGTGGCGTGGTGCTCGTGCTCGAGTCCACCGAGGCGCGCGCCGAGGCGACCCGCGCGCTCGGCGCGAGCTTCACCACGTACTCGATGATCGTCGTCTCGAGCGTGGAGGCCGCGGTGGACGAGTGCGCGCAGGGCCTCACGCCCGACGTCGTCATCGTGCACGCCGCCGTGCCCGATCTGCTGAACACCCGAAAGGTGATCGCAGACACGCTGCTCCAGCGCGCGCCCATCGTGTTGGCGCGCGAGCCGTCGGGCGTGGCCGTGGAGAAGCGCGTGGCCGCGATCTTCTCCGGCACGACGCTCCTCCCGCTGCGTCGGAGCCGCCTCGCGCGCCTCCTCGACGAGGTCATGCGCAGCGGCGCGCGGCCAGCGCTCACGCACGGCACGGCGCTGATCGTCGACGACGACGCGACGAACCGGAAGATCCTCGAGCACATCGTCGCGCACCGCGGCTGGCAGTCCGTCGCAGCGCCGACGGCGCACGAGGCCCTCGCGCGCATGCGTGAGCGGAGCTTCGACGTCGTGCTCTGTGACCTCAACATGCCCGACATCGGCGGCCTCGAGCTGCTCGCCGCGGCGAAGGCCGAGGGGCATCGCTCGCACTTCGTCGTGGCGACGGCCTCCACGCGGTCCGAGGATCGCGAGCGCTGTCTCGCGGCGGGCTTCGACACGTTCCTCAGGAAGCCCCTGCGGCTCGGAGAGATCGACGCCATCCTCGCGCGACACGGCACGAGCGCGCGCAGCATCCTCCGCCCGCCCACCGTCGCCGACGCGCCGCCGCGCGCTGCGGTCGTCACGAGCGAAGCCCAGGCGGCGCCGCGCACGGCCGGCGCGGAGTCGGCCCTCTTCGACGAGGCGCGCTGGGAGGCGGGCCGCGAGCTGATGGGCGCCGAGCACGACGACGTGGTGCGAGAGCACATCGCGACCGCGCGCGCGCACGTCGACGTGATGAGGTCGAACGACGAAGACGCCGTGGAGGTGGAGCGTCGCGCGCACGCGCTCGCGTCCGGCGCGCTCGGGCTCGGCCTCGCGGCGCTCGGTCAGGCCGCGCGCAACCTCGAGGAGACCTCGCGCACGCTGACGACCGAAGAGCGCCGCCTCGCGACGCAGCGGCTGTCGGTGCTCGTCGATGCCTCGCGCGACGCGGTGCACGGGCGCCGCGGGGGGCGCGGCTCTTCACCCGTGCGCGGCGCGATCATCGACATGCGCGTCGTCGGCCGCTTGCGCCGAGACATGCTCGCGCAGCGCATCGCGGCCGTCGTGCGGAGCTCACCCGAGGGGCCGCTCGCGGTGCTCGCCGATCTCACGCGCATGTCCGAGTACGAGGTGGGCGTGCCCGAAGATCTGATCGACTGGCTGCTCACGAGCCGCGAGCGTCTCGTCGGCTTCGCATTCGTGAGCCCCGAGTCGATGCTGCGCTCGGCCGCCGAGAACCGCGCGCGGATGACGGGCCTGCCGGTCGCGTCCTTCGAAGACGTCGCGGTGGCGCGCGCATGGCTCGACGCGCGGCTCGGCGAGCGCGACGCGGCGGCAGCGCGCGGCTGACGATCGTCTCAGCGCGAGCCTCGGCGCGCGTGGTGCGGGGACTTGGCGCGAGCGATCCATGCGCGCGCGCCGAGCACGATCGGGTGCGGCGCGAGGCCGAGCACCAGCGCGAACAGACCGAGCCGGCCGAACAGAGGCCGCAGGGTGGACTCGGGCCACGCGTAGTCTGCGATGAGCCGCTCGAGATCCCCGTCGCCCTCGCGGCCCGACACGAAGGAGCCCATCGGCAGCGGGGCGCTCCCCGACGCGATCGCGAGGAAGTGCGGTGCGACCGAGACGAGCGCGAAGAGCGCGAACATCGCGAGCGGCCATCGGAAGAAGTCCCATCGCGCGCGACGCGGCAGCGGCGCGTGGAACGCGAGCAGGGTGATCGCGGGCAGGAGCGCCTCGCCGATCACACCGCCCGCCACGAGCCACGACTCGCTCGTCGTGAGCGGCGTGACGAGACCCAGCGCGAAGGTCGCGCCCATCGCGACGGCCACCCCCACGGCGAGCGGCTTCTTCTCGCGCGCGCCCCAGATCGCGAGCAGCACCGAGAACAGCAGCTCCATCGCGACGAGCGGCGTCGAGCGCTCGAACGACCACGACGTCCACCCGAAGGGCAGCGGCAGCGCGCTCCGACCCGTGCACCACGCGACGAGCGCGTGCCCGAGCTCGTGGAACTGGATGCGCGCGAGGAACGCGAAGGCCGTTCCGAAGAGCGTGTTGGTGACGAGCCAGAGGACGAGCGCGAGCCCAGCGAGCACGGCGAGCTCGTGCAACGGGCCCGGCGCGAAGACCGAGCCCTCGATCCCGCCGGTGTGCTCCTCCGAGGCCTCCGGCTCGTCCGCGGGTCGATCGTCGCCCTCGGAAGGTTCCACCGAGAGACGCGCCGCGCGCTCCACCTCTCGCGGGCGCCGTGATTCGGCGCGCGCGCGCGCGGCGCGGAGCAGCGTGAGCGTCGCGTCGTCGACGAACATTCGCGCGCAGTCGCGGCAGACGAGCAGCTCTTCCCCCGGCGCCTCGCGGGTCTCCTCGGGCTCGAGATCGCACGAGCACGACGGGCAACGGAACGCAGCGCCGCCGACGCCCGCGATGGAGACACCCGCGGGCCGGCCGACCACGGCGGCGCCCACGAGCGACTCGAGCGCCGCGCGCGTCGCCCAGACTCCGCGGCAGTGCGTGCACCGCTCGATCGTCGCCACCCCCACGGCGATCGATGCGAACGGCGCGTCGCAGCGCGGGCAAAGCATGGCCCGAGCCTAGGGGACCTGTGTCCATCGCCAAGACATTTGTCGTCGTCGGGACTAGCCTCCGACGCATGCCGCACGTCGACGTACCCACGCTGGGCAACCTGCTCCTCTGCGCGATCCTGATCGCCGCGGGGTACACGATGATGGTGTCGATCGCCGCGG
Organism: uncultured Sandaracinaceae bacterium; assembly: GCA_964502175.1. Taxonomy (GTDB): domain Bacteria; phylum Myxococcota_A; class Polyangia; order Polyangiales; family Sandaracinaceae; genus JAFLCL01. The sequence goes on along the minus strand of CAZCVE010000017.1, from coordinate 32,138 downwards.
CGCGCGGTCGCCCGCAGCTCACGCCCGCAGCGCGGCAGGGCGTGTTCGCGACGATCGCGTTCGTGGCCGGCGCCGTCTTCCTGCTCGCGTATGCGTTCCAGTCGCACGACTTCCGCATCCGCTACATCGCCCGCTACAGCGATCGCTCGATGAGCCCGCTCTACCTCTGGACGGCGCTCTGGGGCGGGCAGGACGGCTCGCTCCTCTGGTGGACCTTCCTCTTGTCGGGCTACACGCTCGCCTTCACGACGTGGGTGAAGGATCGCTACCGCGAGCTCCAGCCGTACGTGTACGCGACGCTCTCGAGCATCTTCATCTTCTTCTCCGTGCTGATGCTCTTCGCGGCGAACCCGTACTCGACGAGCTTCGCCACCGTGGCCCCGCCGGATGGCGAGGGCCTGAACCCGCTGCTCCAGAACTACTGGATGGCGATCCACCCGCCCACGCTCTACATGGGCCTCACGGGCTGGGCGATCCCCTTCTCGATCTGCGTCGCCGCGCTCTTCACGGGCCGCCTCGGCGACGAGTGGATCCTCGCCGCGCGCCGCTGGACGCTGCTCGCGTGGGCGTTCCTCTCGCTCGGCAACCTACTCGGCATGTTCTGGAGCTACGAAGAGCTCGGCTGGGGCGGCTACTGGGCGTGGGATCCCGTCGAGAACGCGTCGTTCATGCCGTGGCTGCTCGGCACCGCGTTCGTGCACTCCGTGATGATCCAGGAGCGCCGCGGCTCGCTGAAGGTCTGGAACGTGTCGCTGATGTGCGGCGCGTTCTTCATGACGATCTTCGGCACGTTCCTCACGCGCTCGGGCCTCATCGCGAGCGTTCACTCGTTCGCGCGCTCGGACATCGGCATCTACTTCGCGTGGTACATGGTCTTCCTCGCGATCTCGATCGTGACGCTGATCAGCTGGAGGCTCCCCGAGCTGCGCGGAAAGCTGCTCGACGCGGACGACCTGATGGACGGCTCGATGCCGCGCATCCTGCGCGTGCCCGTGCTGCCGCTGATGGGCATCGCGAAGCTCGTGGAGCTCGTGCGCATGCGCGTCGATCCGTTCACGCCGCCGCGCACGCGCCCCGCCGAGATCGAGTCGCCGCTGTCGCGTGAGTTCGCGTTCCTCATGAACAACTGGATCCTCCTCGGGATGCTCTTGTTCATCCTGATCTCGACGACGTTCCCGCTCATGAGCGAGGCGCTGCGCGACGAGACGGTCACGGTGGGCCCGGCCTTCTACAACCGCTGGATGATCCCGCTCGCGCTCGTGCTCTTGTTCCTCATGGGCGTCGGTCCGCTCATCGCGTGGCGCAAGGCGAGCGGCAAGAACCTGCAAGAGGCCTTCGTCGGTCCGTCGATCGCCGCGCTCGTGATGTGCGTCCTCCACGCGACGCTCGGCGGCGCCGCGGGCTTTCCGCCGACGATGGAGTCGAGCGACATCTACGGCACGAGCACGGGCGCAGTGCTCTCGTTCATCGGTCAGTTTTCGCCCATCGCGTGCACCACGATCGCCGCCTTCGCGTTCTGGACGGTCATGCAGGAGATGTGGCGCGGCACGCGCGTCCGCATGATCAACGCGAAGGAAGGCTTCTTCGTCGCGTACGTGACGATGTTCGCGCGCGCGCGCCGCCGCTACGGCGGCTACGTGGTGCACCTCGGCATCCTGCTCCTCTGCATGGGCTTCCTCGGCGCGGCGTACGACGTGGAGCGCGAGGGCCAGCTCGAGCCGGGTGAGTCGCTCGAGGTGAGCGGCGTGACGGTGCGCTACGACGGCTACCGTGAAGAGCGCGACGTGAACCGCGAGATGCTCTTCGCCGACATGACCGTGTCCCAGGGTGGGCGCGAGGTCGGGCGCGTGTCGCCGGCGAAGTTCGTCTACGCGACGCACCCCGACATGCCCACGACGGAGGTCGCGATCGACTCGAGCCCGCTCGCCGATCTCTACGTGATCCTCTCCACGATCGATCCCGCCACGTCGAACGGTACGTTCCGCGTGATCCATCGACCGCTCGTGTTCTGGATCTGGTTCGGCGGCTTCATCGTGCTCCTCGGCACGTTCCTCTCGGCGTTCCCGTCGGTGCGCGAGATCCTCGGCGACACGACCGAAGATCGCGTGCCGAGTCGCGGCCTTGCGGCTGCTGCGGCGACGCTGCTCGTCGTGCTCGGCCTCGCGGCGGGCATCGGAGTGGTCGCCGTCGCGATGGGGCTCTTCTCGCCTTCGCCTGCGCACGCGCAGTCCGACAGCTCGAGCACGCTCCACGCGGGCACCGTGGAGATCCACGACCCGATGGAGCGTCAGGTCTTCGAGCGCCTCCTCTGTCAGTGCGGCGACTGCGCGCGCCTGCCGCTCTCGACGTGCGGCTGCGGCTGGGCGGAGAACATGCGCGCCGAGGTCCGCGATCAGATCGGCCGCGGCATGGACGTCGCCGCGATCCAGGCCGACTACCGCGAGCGCTTCGGCGCGGCGGCCATCTCGGTGCCGTCGGACAGTGGCCTCGATCGCGCGCTCTGGGCCGTGCCCGTGGCCGCGATCACGCTCGCGCTGCCCGCGCTCTTCTTCGCCGTGCGTCGCTACGGCAAGCGCGCGGAGTCGCAGCCCGTGCCTGCGTCGGGCAACGAGCCCTCGCGCCCCGAGCTCGACGCGCGACTCGAAGAAGAGCTGCGCAACCTCGACGAGTGACGGGGCGCGGCGCACGAGGACGCCGTGCTAGGGTGCGCGCATGTCGGCCGCGGCGCGCAAGGAGGATGCTCTGGCAGCGGAGTTTGGTCCGCTGTTCGAGAACTACCTGCAAGTGGATGAGTTCACCGCGAGGCGAGCGATCCGAGAATGCACCGCCGCGGTCGCCGATGCGTCGCTCGTTGGTCGTGCTCAGTTGTTCGGCTTGATCGGCAATGCCTGGATCCGCTTGGGCCACGAACAGAAGGCCCTGGAAGCATTCCAGGCGGCGATCCCGTGTGACCCCACGGAGTATGCCTATCGAGGGAACGCTGCGGCATGCTTGGCCAACCTCGGTCGGTGGGCAGAGGCCCGGCGCGCACTGAATGAGGCGGAGTCGCTCGACATGTCGCAGCGTCAGCGCGTCCAGCATTTCGGAAACGGGGCCGAAGTGTCGTACCGGCTCGGCGATTCAGCGGCCGCCTCGAGCAACTTCGTGCGCGCATTGGCGAGCGCCGAACCCGGAGAGCCGAGTCCGCTGTTCATGCTCGCGGTGCAGGCGGCGGCCATCGATCGGCCCTTCGATGCGGTGGAGTTGCTTGCGCGTTATGTCGCATTGATGGAGCGGCGCGAGTTGGGCGATGAGTCAGCGGTGGACCTGATCCGTTCTGCCCGATTCGACACGCTTGCGCGTGCGCGTGAGATTCCCGCCCTGACGCGAGCTCTGACTGAGGCGGACTCGTCGGACCAACTGGAGGGCGGGGAGCTCGTGCCCGACCTCAACGACGCACAGAAGCAGCGTTTGGCGGAGGTACTAGCGGGTCCCCACGAACCCACGCCGGAGCTCAGAGCACTCCTTCATGGCCGACGGCATTGAGCTTCGCCGCCTCGCTGCGCGCGACATCTGTGGTGGGTTCGCGTGCGGAACACCCTCACTCGACGAGTTCATTCGCCAGTACGCGAAGCAGCAAGAGAAGCGACAGCAGTCTGCGACGACGCTCGCGCTGATCGATCGCGACATCGCTGGCTTCGTTTCCATCCTTCCTGGGTCGGTGGAGTCGGACCGTCTGTCCGCCGTCATGAAGGGGTTGCCCCGACAGCCGGTTCCGGTCCTCCTCTTGGCGCGGATGGCAACGGACGCGCGGTTCAGGGGTAGGCAGGTCGGGAGCACGCTACTCGCTGAGGTCGTGATTGCTGGTGCGCAGGAGCTCGCTCGATCGTTTGGCTGTGTCGGCATTCGGGTCGATGCAAAGCCTGGCGCGGTCACGTTCTACGCTCGATATGGCTTCGTCTCACTCTCATCGGACGAACCGTTGAACGCCGCGCCGATGTTCCTCAGCATGGAAAAGGTTCGCGCAGCCACGAGTCCAGGACGGTGAAGTCGCGCGTCGAGCAGCTCGCCGAGGACGTGAAGGATCAGGAGCGTCGACACGAGCTCGCGCCGGTGCGCGTGGTCGTCGATCCGCAGCAGGCGCTGGGCAGCATCCAGAAGGAGCTGATCGAGGAGATGGCCGGCGCGCTCGGTCGCGCGGAGCACCGCGTGAAGGACGCCATCGCGAAGCTCTCGACGCTCACGCCCGGCACCGACGCGCACGAGGCGCAGCGTCAGATCGCGCTCCGCGCGCGTCAGGATCTCCTCGTGCACCGCGACGCGCTCCGCTTCCCGCGCGATCCGCGGTTCCTCGAGGACTACCCGATCCCGCCGCGCACCCGACGCTGAGGCCTCAGAACGTTCCGCTGAAGGTGATCATCCCGCCCTGCGGTGACGCCGCGAGATCGATGGAGACGTCGGGCATCTCGAGGGCCTCGTTCATCCAGACGGCGCCCGCGATCGCGCCGACGATGCCCATGCCGCCGAGGAAGAACGGAGCGACGACGGCGATGTCTTCGGGGCTTCCGTCGAGCGGTCCGGAGGTGACCGCGAAGCACGAGGGCACGGCCACGCCGATCAGGCCGAGGCTCGTGCCGAGCAGCGACAGGCCCGTGAAGAACGTGCGCTGACGAGGGTCGGCGTAGACGTCGGGATCGAGCAGGGCGAGCGCGCCGACGTGGCTCGCGAGGAAGCCAAGCGACGTGACCGCGAGCGACGCGGTGACGACGGGCTCGGGGCCGAACGCAGGGATGTCGGCGAGCTCGAGCGCGAGGTTGAACGCGAAGAAGCCCGAGGTGAACGCAGCGAACATCAGCAGCGGCCCGCGCACGTCGTCGCCTTCGGGGATCGGCGCATCGTCGGGCGCGAGGGGCTCGAGCGTCTCGTCGTCGACCGGCGGTGGCGGAACGTCGTCGTCGGCGCGCGCGATGGACACGTCGAGCGACGCGGAGAGCGCGAGGAGGAGCGAGCACACGAAGGAGCGAAGGCAGGTCATGCCGGCCTTCATTTCACGTCGTGTGCCCCGAAGAGATTCGCTCGGAATGCCCTGCTCTCAGGGCGATCTGCGCGCGTGCCCCGTGATCGAGCGGTCACGCCGTGCAGCGCGCTGCACGACGCGATGGGCGCGCTTCAGGGCAGCGCGCAGACGCCGCCTCCACCCGCCACGCCGCCCGCGTCTTCGCAGATCTCGGTTTGCGATCGGATCACGCTCCAGATGCGGAGCTCGTCGATCGAGCCCTGCCAGCCCCAGGTTCCGTCGGGGCGGCCGGCGCCGACGAGCATCGGCTCGGTGTCGTCGCAGAGCGTGGACGATCCGTACAGCGTGCTCTCGCGTCGCACCTCCACGCCATCGACGTAGTGGATCAGGAGGCCGGTGGTCGCGTCGTACGTGAACGCCACGTGGACCCACGAGTCGATCGGCGAGGTGACGAGCGATCGGAACGAGGCGACGCCTGCGCACGAGGGGTGATTGCCCAACGACACAGCGGGATCGCGGCTCGAGTACGTGTGGAGGATGAACGCGTCGCCGTCCATCAAGTTGCCTTGGGTGACGATCGCCTGGAAGTTGCCGCCGACGTGGCGCACCCACACCTCCACGCTGATCTGCGCGAGGGCGCTCAAGCTGGGGCTGTCGGGGACGAGCACGTGCGCGTCGGAGACACCCACGCGGTTGAAGGTGTACGCGCTGCCGACGCGCCCCACCGTCCCCGCGGCGACGGCGTTCGGCGTGCCGTGGTTTCCGCATCCGCTCTCGTCGCGCACCACGCCCGAGGCTTCTTCGAAGCCGTAGTAGAGGCGCAGCGTGCCACACGAGGGGCCGGCGTCCGGCGTCGCGGGCGCGTCGGTCCCCGCGTCGGGAGGCATCGCCGCGTCGATCGTCGACGCATCGGGCGCCCATGCATCGGACGTCAGCGTGGCCGCATCGAACATCGGCGCATCGTCGAGCGCGGCGTCCATCGACGCGTCGCGGGTCTCCCCGGAGTCGGACGGCGTGAACCCGACGCGTCCACAGCCGAGCACGAACACCAGCGAGGCTGCGATGCAGGCGCGCACGAGGCGAGAGTACGCCTGCGCGTCGGCTCGACGCGCGGTGATTGCGCTCGGCGAGCCCGTCGTCACGTCATCGACTCACGCAGGCGGTAGCTCGGCGTGCTGCGGGATCGATCCGTGGATCTTTGCTCCCGTGGGCCGCGCTCCGTCCTCGTCGACAGCGCGAGCAGTGGCACTGCATCCACCGCGCGGGCGCTCCGCTCACGCGGAACCGCACCTCGTCACAGAGACACGATCCGTGCGTCGCGCCTTCGAGCACGGGCGGCGTAGGCCGATCGATCTCGGGCACGGGCCAGCCGGGCGGCAGCGTGTCGTGCTGCGGCAGCGCGTCGGCGATCAGGTGCCACGGAGCCTTCGAGCCCACGTAGATGTGCATGCCGCGACCCTCCAGGCCGCGCAGCTCACCGACGAGGTTGCCGGCGGGCAAGAAGACGGCGTCGCCCGTCGCGCTCGGCGCAGGCGACTTCGCGCAGGTCCGGATCAGAACCAATCGCAGAGCCACGGCTCCCGATCGCCGAAGAGGTGAGCGAGCGCCTCGAGCTCCGCGGTCGGTCCCTCCGTGAGGCCCATGAGCGCGAGCGTGCTCGGCTGGGTGACGCCCGCGTAGAGCGCGGCGAGGGCGCGCGTGTCGATCGTCAGCGGCGCCTCTTCGGTCGTCTCGACGTGCGCGCGCCCTCCGCGCACGACCACGCGGAGCGCGACGTCGCCGAAGATCGCGTCGCGCACGCGCACGCGCGCTTCGCCTTCGCGCGCGTAGCCGCGCATCGTCAGGGCACGCACGGGGTCCAGGATGCGGAGCATCCAGCGGCTGTGCTCGATCGGCTTCGCGGTCTGCTCGGGCAAGAGGGACACGAGCGGATCGCTGGCGCACCCGAGCCAGCGCACGTCCGTCGCGAGCGAGCGGAGGCCGTGCAGCAGCGCGAAGAGTCGCTGCGCGGCGCGCGGCGTCGTGAGCACGACGTCCTTGAGCACGACGGCGAAGTGGAGGTTCTCGCCCGCGTCGTGCGTGTAGACGACGTAGCCCTCGGGCGCGTCGGCCGAGCCGAAGCGGTAGCCGCGCCCGACGCCCTTGTACGGACGTGCGATGCGCTGCCACATCGGCTCGTGTCGATCGAGGTGCCCGCTCCAGCTGCGCGCGCGCGCTTCGTAGAGCACGCGCAGGGAGGTGTCGTTCGCGGGATCGAACGACTCGCACGCGAGGCTCGCGTCGCCGCGGGGCAGGCTCGCGATGGGCGCGCTCCAGCGGATCGTCGCCGCGGCCTGCTCGAAGCCGAGGCTCCGGTACACCGCCGCCGAGCTCGCGTAGAGACCTGCCAGCGGCATGCCCCGATCGCGCGCCTCGCGCATCGTCGCCACCATGAAGCTCCGCGCGAGGCCCGTGCCGCGCGCCTCGGGTGTGACGCCGACGCCCGCGAAGCCTGCCATCGGGATCGGAGGGCCGCCCCAGTGTTGACCGAACGGATAGAAGCCGCAGCCGCCGCGGATCGTGCCGTCTTCGATCACCACGCGGAGGTTCTCGTGGCCGATGCGCTCCATCCACGTCGACCACGCGAGATCGTCGGCGCCGAAGCTCTCGACGAGGATCTGCTCGAGACGGTTGCGCTCGGTCTCGTCGATCGGGGCACGCACGATGCGGTCGCTCATGGCCGCGAGCCTCGCACGAACGAACGTCAGCCCGTGGATTCGATGGTGTCGCTGACGTAGAGCGCGCCAGCCGGGCCGGCCCGCAGCACGAGTCGCTTCGGTGCGTCTCGGAAGCTGGCCGCCTCCTCACTCGCGTCGTCCTCCCAGCGCGCGACGCCGACGACAGTGACGGTCTCACCGAGCTCGAGCGCGCCCTCGCGAAATCGGATCGGGGTGGGGGTCGATGCGGGCGGATCGCCGGACGAGGTAGGCGTCGAGCGCCGGTGTCGAGTCGCGGAACGCCTCCGAGCCGTGCCGATGATCGAGGTCGATCACGAGGCCCGCGCCGTGGGTCGAGATCAGCGCGCGGCCGCTCTCGTCGTCGAGCACGAAGTCCACCGCGTCGCCATCGTCGACGACCGTGCGCCAGTGGTCGGTCTTTCTTCCGCGCGCGAGCGACTCGACGTGGACGCGGTAGGCGACACACGCGCGATCACCGACGGGGCTCGTGAGGCGCGCGTCGCGGAAGGCGACGACCCGACCGGTGAGGCGAACCGTCGCGCCCTCCCTCGCGTCGGCGATGCGGACCTTCACGGTCGAGCGCATCGAACGAAGCGACGTCTCTCGGTCCGAGAAGCGGCGCTCGATGGCGAGGAACCCGTAGACGATCACCCCGATCGCGAGGACGCCGAACGCGATGCCGAACATGCCTCAGCGTGCCGAGCTGCGTACGCGCGCACAAGTCGCGTCGCCCGAGCCGGTCAGTCGTAGAGCCGTGCTTGCAGGAACACCGTGAGCGGGCTCGCGCCGTACTCGCTCCTCGGCACGCCGTCGGCGAGCGGTGCGCCCCACGGCACGATCGCGTCGAGCACGAGCGTGAGCGTTTCCGAGCTCGGCACTCGGCTCCCCTGAGGTAGAGAGCCCAGATCTCTCGGCTCGCAAGATCCGAGCGCGAACCAAGCTCACTCGATGATGAGGCCGATGCTCGTGGGAGGCTGAGGTCTCGCGAGGCCCGTCACCTGGAAGGCGGTCTCGTTGCCGAGCAGGGTGAGACCTCGCGTGATGGCGTCGGTGTCGACCTCGGCGCCGAGCACGCAGAGGCCCACGGCGTTCCGGGTGGCGCGCCCAGAGGAGAACGTGAGCGCGCTCGGGGGGCCGACGAGCACGCCGCAGAACTCGTTGTCGATCACGTCGAAGCGATCGGCCGTCGCGGGAACACCGAAGAACGCCATGCCCACGCCGAACGGCTGGCAGTCGATCGCGCCCGTGTCGCAGGGGCCGACGTGCGTCGACTCGACGATCACGTCTTCGATCGTCGCGGCGCGCGCGGTCAGGTCTTCGCCGACGGTGAACAGCATCCCGATCTGCGTCGAGTGGCGGACGAGCACGCGCCTCAGCGTGGTGTTCGCCGTGGACACGAACGCGAGGCCGGAGGCGTCGTCGCGCAGGCTCTCCGGTGGGCCCTCGAGGAGCACGTCCTCGAAGAGCGCGGTCGTCTGCGCCGCGTCGGTGTCGAGGAGGACGAGTCCGTCCTCGTCGCTGAAGTCGACGCGCGCCCGCGTGACGGTCACGTTCGTGTCGCCCTCGATGTTGATCGCGCGCGCTCCCCAGCTCTCGCTCTCCGAGGGCTGGATGTCGAGGATGCGCAGATCGCTCGCGACGAGCGTGGCGGTGTGCGCGAAGACGCCCACGTCGCGGACGTTTCGGACGACGGCTCGGGTGACCTCCAGCGTCGCGGTGGACTGCGCGTGCAGCCCGCGCGCGATGTCGCGGCCTCCGCGGGCCCTGGCGTCACGCACGACGAGATCGGTCACCTGCACCGTCGCGCCGCGCGACGAGAGCACGCCGATCTCCTGCGCGCCCTCCACCAACAAGCGGTTCGCCACGACGCTCGACGTCGGGTCTTGCGCGCCGAGGCCGCGCCCGAAGTCGCCGAGCTCGTTCGCGTTCGTGTCGCGGATCACCACGTCCGTGAGGGATGCGCTCGCGGCGACCACGCTGACGCCGACCTCGTTCGCGCGATCGATCAGCGTCCGCTCGATCTCGATGCGCCCGCCGCGCTGAGCCGCCGCGCCGAGCCCGCCGTACTCGGTGCCGCGCGGCGTCGTCGGCGCGATGTCGGTGATGCGCGAGCCCAAGACGCGCAGCGTCGATCCGGCGCCCGCCGCGAAGACGCCGTTGTCGGTCGTGTGCACCACGTCGACCTCGTCGAGCGTCGCCGTCGCGCCGTTCTCCACGTCGATGCCGTAGCCGTAGCGTCCGCTCGCCTCGGGCACGACGTCGCGGATCACGCTGCGTCGCAGCTCGATGGTGCCGCCTCCGAGCGTGATGCCGAGGCCGCGCGTGCCCTCGATCACGACGCCCTCGACGATCGCGGCGCGCGAGCCGGGTGGAACGACGATGCCCCAGCGACCGCTCGCGCCGATGCGGAGGTCGCGCACGTTCACGTCGAGGCCGTCGATCTGGATCACGCCCGCGAGCGAGCCCGACGACGGATCCGACAGCACCGTGTCGTCGACGCACGCGCCCTGCAGCGTGACCCCGCGCGGCACGCGCACGCTCTCGACGTAGCTGCCGCGGTGGATCGCGACGGTCGTGCCCGCGGTGGCCGCGGCGATCGCGTCGCGCACGGTCGCGAAGGGGCTCGCGAGCGAGCCGTCGCCCCCCGCGGCGGCGTCCGCGCGAACGTGCAGCACGCCCGAGCTCGGGAGCGGCGTCGGCACTCCGTCTGCGGGGCAGTCACTGCCCACGTGACGGCACGCGGGCGCGCCGGGCACCCACTGCGAGAAGCCTTCACACGTCGGGGCGCCGCCCTCGGGGCTCGGATCGCAGACGGCGACGCCGGAGGGATCGAGCAGCTCGCGCCAGCCCTCGGGGCACGGCGTCATCACGGGCCAGGCGACCGGTGGTTCACCGGCCGCGAGCCACGGGATCTGCGCGTTCGAGCCGCCCGGCGCGTCGGCCGTGGCGCCGGCGTCGGGCGCCTCGCCGCTCGGATCACAGCCCGCGAGGAGCACCACGAGGGCCAGCGAGGCGCATGCGCCGTTCGTCATGGCACGAGCCTAACGCAACCTCGTATCCTCGACGCGTGCACTCCCAGCGCGCGATCCCCGAGCGGGTCGGGCCGTATCGTGTGGTCTCGGTGATCGGCGGCGGCGGCATGGGGGTCGTGTATCGCGCGGTCTCGCCGACGGGCGAAGAGGTCGCGGTCAAGGTCCTCCAGCCGGAGCGCGCGTCGGAGACGGTGATCGCGCGCTTCGAGCTCGAGCGCCGCATCCGCCTCGTTCATCCCAACGTGATCGAGGTGAAGGACGACGGCTTCGATCACGGGATGCCCTACCTCGTGCTCGAGCTGCTCGAGGGACAGAGCCTCGAGGAGATCTTGGCGGAGGGGCCGCTCCCACCGGAGCGCGCGACCGAGCTGCTCGTGCAGGTGTGCGCTGGCGTCGCGTTCGCGCACGAGCACGGCATCATCCACCGCGACCTCAAGCCCGCGAACCTCTTCGTGCGGAACGACGGAGTCGTGAAGGTGCTCGACTTCGGCGTCGCGCGCGTGCACACGGGCATGCAGACGAGCGAGGGCTTGGTGATCGGGACGCTCTCGTACCTGTCGCCGGAGCAGGCGCGATCGGCCAAGGGCGTCGATGGTCGCACCGACGTGTGGGCGCTCGGCGTGGTGCTCTACGAATGCCTGACGGGCCGCACGCCGTTCGTCGCGGGCTCACCGGTGAGCACGCTGTTCGCGATCATGACGGCCGAGCCGCTGCCGCCGCGTACGTTCGGCGCGCCGACGACGCGCGCGCTCGACGACGTGGTCTTGCGCTGTCTCCGCAAGGAGGCCGCGGATCGCTTCTCGGGGCCCGAAGAGCTCGCGTACGCGCTCGCGACGCTGTCGCGGCAGGCCTCCACGCTCTCGATCCCACCGCCCACCGACATCACGCTGCGTCAGGACGAGCAGCGCACGGTCGCGCTCCTGCTCGCGCAGGGGGTCGCCGATCCGGGCGCCGTCGCGCGGGCGATCCGGAGCGCACGCGGCGCGGCCCTCCCGATGATCTCGAGCGATGTCGTGGGCCTCTTCGGTCTCGATCGCTGGGACGGCGACGAGCTCGACCGCGCGCTCGCGTGCGCGCTCTCGTTGGCTTCGCTCGCGGAGCGCGTCGCAGTGTCGCCGGGTCGCGCGCACGGCTCGGCAGGCGGCGTCGCGGGCGGCGCGATCGAGCTCGCGGAGCGCGCGCTCGGTGTCCTCCACCGCGGCGTCGCGATGCCTCGCGCGGCGATCGGTGCGCTCTCGGGTCGCGTCGTGGTCGGAGGAGAGGCGGGCGAGTTCGCGTTCATCGAGGGGCTGATCGAGAGCGCGAGCCCGCGGGTCGAGCTCGTGGGTCGAGGCCCCGAGCTGCACGTGCTCCGCGGTGCCCTCCAGCGCGCCGTGCGCGACGGCGAGAAGCTCGTCGTCACGCTCGAAGGCACGGCAGGCGTGGGGAAGTCGGCCTTGCTCGCGGAGGTCCTGCGCATCTGGAGCGGTCTGACCCTCGAGACCGGCGACATGCTGCGCGCGAGCTGCCGGCACGACCAGACCGAGGCCGCGTTCGCCGTGCTCTCGAGCGCGCTCCGCGAGCGTCTCCTCAACGCGCGCGCCACCGATCAGGGCACCGCGCTCCAGGAGATGCTGGCGGACCTGTCGGGCGACCAGACGCTGCGCGCGGACCAGCCGCTCCTCTTGTCGGAGCTCCTCGGCCTGCCGACCACCAACACCTCGTCCATCGCGCTCGACGCAGCCCGCTCCGATCCGCAGCTCATGAACGACCTGATGCGGATCGCGCTCGAGGACTTCCTCGCGCTCCTCGTCGGGCGAGGTCCGCTCGCCGTCGTGGTCGATCACGCGCAGTGGGCGGAGAGCGCGTCGCTCGATGTCCTGCGCCGTGCGCTCGCGACGGCGCCCGGCTGTCTCGTGCTCGTCCTCGTGGGTCGACCGGGCGCGTGGGCCGACGCGGTGTGGGACGGCGGGCGCGAGCGGGTCCTCCTCGAGGGTCTCTCTCGCGAGGCGCTCCAGCACCTCGCGCGGCAGATCCTGGGCACGGAGCTCGATCCCGACCTGCTCTCGGCGCTCGAGCGCCACACGAACGGGAATCCGCTCTTCGTCGAGCACACGCTGCGGCTCTGGCGCGAGCGACGCGTGCGCGCGGCCGACGGCGATCTCCCGCGCGCGTTCACCGTCGAGGCGGCGCTCGAGGCGCGCCTGCGCGAGCTGCCAGACGACCTGCGCCAGTCGTGTCGTGCGCTGAGCGTCGAGGTGGCGGCGTTCGACGACGCGGACGCCGCCGCGCTCGGCGTCGATCCGAGCGCCGTCGAGGGGCTGCTCTCGACGCGCCTCCTCTCGCGCGACGTGTACGGTCGCGGCGCGACGCTGCGCTTCGCCTCCGAGCTCGTGCGGGACATCGCGTACGCGACGCTCCTGCCCGAGACCCGACGTGAGCTGCATCGTCGACTCGCGAGCCACGCGATCCTCCGCGGCGTCCGCGACGCGGCCGAGATCGCGATGCACCTGGATCGCGGCGAAGACATCGAGCGCGCCCTCGAGTGGTACCTGCGCGCGTCGCGAGAGGCGGTGGGCCGCGGCGACTCCGCCACGCTGCTCCGCACGTCTGGGCGCGTCCTCGAGCTCGACGTCCCGAGCCAGCTGCGCTTCGAGATCCACCTCGCCCGCGCCGACGCGCTGCGGTTCCAGGGGCGACGCCCCGAGCAGGGCCGAGAGCTCGAGCTCGCCAACCGCTTCGCGAACAACGACACCGAGCGCGGCCTCGCGCTGGCAGAGCACGTGGCGTGGCTCGGTCGAACGGGGCAGACGCGCGAGGCGATCTCGCTCGCCGACGCCGCCGTGCGCGCTGCCGAGCGCTCGGGAGACCCGTCGCTCTCTGCGCTCGCGCGGGGCCGTCGCGCCGAGGCCCTGATGTTCGCTGGCAAGCACGAAGAGGCGGCGCAGGCGCTCGACTCGCTCGACACGCGAGGGCTTCCGCCGCGCCTCGCCGCGATGATCGCCGAGTGGCGTGGTCGGGCTGCCGTGTTCGCGTCCGACGTGGCGACGGCGCGAGCGCGCTATGCGGAGGCGGCCAACGCGTTCGAGCTCGCGGGAGATCTGCGTCGTGCGGCCGGCGCCGAGGCCAACCTCGCGGAGACGTTCAACCGCGTCGGCGCGTTCGCGGAGGCGGTCTCGGTGCTCGAGCACGCGCGCCAGCAGAGCCGCCGCGTGGGCAACGTGGTCGTCGAGGGCTACGTGCTCGCGAACCTCGGCTATGCGCGCGCGCACCTCGGTCAGCACGACGCCGCGGCGGCTGCCTTGGGAGAAGCGGCGGCGCTCGCTCGACAGAACGACGACGCTCGCCTCGGCGCGTTCGTCGACCTCTACCGAGCGCGCGCTCGGTTGCTCGCGGGCGATGCCGGCGCTGCCCTCGACGCCGCGGTCGCGCTCGCGGTCGCGCGCAACCAAGCGATCGGTCTCCGCGTCGGCGCGCTCGCGGTGGCGACGCTCGCGTCGATCGCGCTCGGGCGGTCGGACGAAGCGCTGGCCCACGTCACCGAGGCGGTCGCGTTGTTCGAGCGCTCCGCCGAGCTCGAGGAGGACGAGAGCGAGCTGTTCGTCGCGCACGCCGCCGCGCTCGCTGCCGTGGGCGAGGCCGGTCGATCGCGCGACATCGCGCGTGACGGGCTCGCGCGTCTCCAGGCTCGATCGCTCCGCATCCGTGACGAGCAGACGCGCGCTCGCTACCTCGGCGACGTGCCGCACCACCGCGAGCTCGCGCGCCTCGCGCGCTGAGGACCTGGTCAGTCGATCGGCGCGACCACGCCGAGCGGGCTCACGCTGTCGATCGGCGCCACGACGCCGACGAGATCGAGCGGACCGGTCGCGGTCGCGTCGTCGGTCGCCGCGCCCGTTCGCGTGATGCCCACGTCCCACGTGCCCGATCCGACGAGCTGTGTGGTGTACGTGGTCATCGAGCCGCTCCGCATCGCGCGCATGCCGCCCGCGAGGGCGCCGCGCGCGCCCGGCATCGCGTCGACGGTGACGTCGGTGAAGCAGAGCCCGGCGCCGCCGCGGCAGATGTCGAGGTCCGCTGTCGCGTCCGCGAGGTCGACCGAGAGCCCGACGCGCTCGTTCGCCTCGAGCGACACGTCGGTGAGCGACACGGCGTCGAGCGAGCCGAAGAGCTGGATGCCGTCGCCGAGCATCGCGGTCTCGCCGAAGCGGACGAACGTGGAGCGCATCCGCGTCTCGCGGATCCGCACGCCGGAGAGCGTGGCGCTGGCGGGGTTGACGATCGCGAGGCCGACGAAGCCGTTGTCGCGGATCACCGCGTCGGTGAGCTCGAGGTCGTCGAGGCGACCGAGCCACACGGCGCCGTTGACGTTGCCGCTCGCGCGGAGGCCGTCGTGGTGGGCCGTGCCCTCGACCTGCGCGAGGCCGAAGCCCGCGCTCGCGTCGAGCACGAGCGCGCTCGAGATGAACGACGGCGCACCTGCGAGGCTCGCCGTCACGTACGCCGAGTAGGTGCCGGTCACGCGGAGCGGCTGGGCCGTACGCGAGAGGCTGACGCCCGTGAGATCCGACGAGCCCCCGCTCATCCAGAGGCCGAGGCCGAGGTTCTCGTCGGCGTCGCCTCGCGTCCACGTGACGCTCGAGTCGCGCAGCACGACTCCCACCTCGGAGAAGCCACGCACGCTCACGTCCTCGAGCGTCGCGGCGGCGACCGTGTCGAGCGCGAGGCCCTGCGTCGCGAGCACGCTCGTCCATCGCCCGCATCCGTCGCAGAACTGCGCGACGCTGCCCCCGCACAGCTCGCACGCCGCGTCCTGCTCCGCGCCAGGCGTGCACGTCGGCGCCGGGCCGCCCGCACACTCGGAGGGATCGAGCGGGACGATGCCCGCGGGCACGCTGGGCGCGACGCGGCTGAACACGCTCTCGGGTCGATCGCCGCCGCCGGCGGGCACGGGACCACGCGCGGACACCCGACGAACCGTGACCTCGCGCGCTCCGTGGAACACGAGCCCCACGCCGACGCGCGCCTCGATCGAGACGTCCTCGACGAGCACGTCGCCCTCGTCGGCATACACGCCCACCGCGTACTCACCCTCGATCGCGATCCCGCGGAGCGTCGTGTCGACCGTGCCGTCTCCACCACGGAGGCGCACGGCGGCGCGCGCGGGATCGCTCGCGACGAGCGTCGTCAGGTCGGGGCCGGCGCCCGCGAGGGTGACGCCGCTCGGGATCACGAGCCGACCCTCGAGGCGGCACGCGCCCACCGTGACCGTGTCGCCCGCGGCGGCCGAGTCGAGCGCGGCCTGCGTGCTGGCGAGATCACAGGAGGCCGTGGGCTCACCACATCCCCAGAGACCGAAGGCGAGCACGACGGGCGAAGACCAACGTACGAAGCGCATCGGGGCGGATGCTACACAGAAAACGCCCGGGCGCGAGGCGAGCGCCGTGGCATCCTCGTCGCTCATGGAGCGCTTCGTCGATCGCTACGTGAACCGCGAAGAGGCGCGCCGCGTCCACGGCGACGCGGCCGATCGTTTCGCGACGAGCTACCGGCGGAGCGATCCGATCGCGGACGACGTCGTGCGGTGGATGCGCACGAAGGGGCCGCACCAGCCCGGTCGCGCGCCGCGTGAGCTCTTCGAGCAGGCGCTCACTCGCGGCCTCGGATCGATCGAGGCGCCGCCGCCCGCGCTCGTCGCGTTGTTCTCGGAGGTGGAGCGCCTCCCGTCGTGGGTCGATCAGGCGCGCCTCGATCGCGCGGCGCGCACCTACCAGCGCGGCGGGCTCGCGACGATGTTCGTGCTCTCCGCGTGGTCGCTCATGAACGGCTACCACTCCGCGCCCGCGGTGAAGCCTCTGAGCTTCACGCGGCAGCTCGAGGCGATGGCGCCGCGACGACTCGCCGAGACCGGACGCTTCGTCACCGAGGTGAGCCAGACGCGCGGCATGCAGCGCTACGCGAAGGGCTTCGAGATCGCGGTGCGTGTCCGGCTCGTGCACGCGCACGTGCGCGCGGCGCTGCTCGAGAGCCCCGCCTGGAAGACCGACGCGTGGGGCCTGCCGATCAACCAGGGCGACATGCTCGGCACGATCCTCGAGTTCTCGGTCCTGTGGATCTGGGGCCTCGAGAAGCTCGGCTTCCTCCTCGACGATGGCGAGAGGGACGACGTGATGCACCTCTGGCGCTACGTCGGCTTCGTGAGCGGCGTCGAGAGCGAGCTGCTCGACGGCATCGCCGACTACGCGCGCGCCGATCGCACGGCGAACCTCGTCTATCTCGTTCAGCCCGGCCCCGACGACGACTCGCTCGCGCTCGCGAAGGCGCTGCGCGAGGTCGCGATCGTGAACGCGCGCACGCCCGCCGAGCGGCGTCGTGGTCGCGTCGTCCAGCTCGTGCACGATGGCCTCACGTGGGCGTTCAACGGCGACGAGATCGCGAGCGCGCTCCGCGTCCCGAACCGCAGCATGCGGCACGTCATCACGCCGATGCGCGCAGTGGTGCGCACGATGGAGCGCGTGCGGGCGCTGATGCCGGGCGCGACGTGGCTCGCGAGCGAGGTGGGCAACCGACAGGTGCGCGACCACGTCGAGTTCCTCCTCCGCCGCAAAGAGCCGAGCTTCGAGGCCCCGCAGAAGATCGACGAGTCGCGCGGCGGTCGTGCTTCGGTCGTGCGCGCGCCGCGCCCCGCGTGAGAGAAGCGCGCGATGCCGAGCGAGCCGTTCCGTGACCTGTTCGATCGCCTCGCGCCGTTCGTGCTCGAGCGACAGCTGATGTTCGAGAAGGACAACGCGGGTCAGCCGTGGGACGCCGACATCGAGGCGGGCACGCTCGCCGTCGGCAAGCGGCGCATGACGATCGAGGTGCTCGCGACGTACTCCTCCGCGAGCGGCACGCTGCTCTGGTCGTGGGCGCGCGCGGCTCGGCTCGGCCAGGGCTGGCCTTCGAACGCGACGCGCGCGGCGTCACGCGTGCGCGAGCTCGGTCGCGGCGTGCCCGAGCTCGAAGACGGCATGCCCGCGCTGGCCCCGGAGGACGCCGACGACGCCGTGCTCGTCGCGCTCGGTCTGCTCGGCGGCATCGGCCTCGCGGGCGGCGTACCGCTGTCGTACCGCGGCGATCACGACCACGGGTCGGTCTACCTCTACGTCGACGCGCCGGAGCTCGTGGCGGCCGTGGACATGCCCGCGCTCCGCGTGGTGAGCCTCTTTCCGCAGCTGATCGCGATGGGCGTTCCCTTGTCCGATCCGCGCGCCTCGTTCGCGGCGTACTGCCACGCGCACGCGATGAAGGTCAGCGACGCCGCGGGCACCGTGCGCGCCGTGGACCGCACGGGCAGCTCCGTCACCGCGCGCTTCGACGCGGAGGGTCGCCTCGAGGGCATCGACTCCGACCTCCGCAAGCAGCCGTGAGCGATCAGATGCCCATCACGCGGAGCGGGCCCGACGCGTCACCGATCGCGCCGACGTCGCATCGGTAGCTGCTGCCCGAGAGGGGCGCGGTCGTGATGACGATGGCGCCCGCCGTCGGGCAGGTGGCCTCGACGAGCGGGCAGCGCTCGCAGGTGTCGTCGTTGTAGTCGAGCGACGAGGCCGTGTCGGTGCAGGCCTGGCCGGGCGCGCACGCGCGCATCGTCGGGTCGCCATCGCAGTACCGGCCGAGGCCCATGCAGCCGCACGAGGCGCGCACGAGCTCACCGGCCTGACACGCGAACGTCGTGGCAGGGCGCGTGGCCGTGATCGGCGTGGCGCGTGCGGCCCAGCGACACGAGTACGAGCCGACTTCGCCTGCGTAATCTTCGAAGGCAAACGTGGAGATCGCGACCATGCCCGAGCTCGGGCAGTACGTCGTCGCGAGCGGGCAGCCCTCGCTGCACTGATCGCGGTCACCCGCGATGGTCACGGCCTCCGCGTCCGTGCACTCTCCGTTCGCGAGAGCTGCGTCGCAGAGGCGGATGCCCGCGTTGCCCTCGCACGCGACGCCGAGGCCGAGGCAGCCGCAGCTCACGTCCATGCGCTCGCCGGGCGTACAGCGGATCACGGCCTCGCGGTTCGCGCCGCTCTGCGCGCAGCCGCCGAGGACGATCAGGACGCCGAGCGCAGCGGCCGCGAGCGGCGAGTTCACGAGGGACCCGGGCATGGCCGGCATAGTAGCGAAATGTCCGCGCGCCCGCCGTCGGGCGCTCCGAGCTGATAGAGCAAGCCCATGACGACGCTCGTTCTCCCCTCGCTGTCTCGCGCTCCGCTCACCGAGTCGAGCGCCTTCTTCGCCGTGGAGCTCGAGCCCGAAGGACAGGGCGGCCCCGAGGTCGTCATGCTCGAGCAGCGCGCGCTGCCGATGCGGGTCGAGTACGTGCGCCTCCGCAAGGTCGACGAGGTGGCGCGCGCGATCCGCGACATGGTCGTGCGCGGCGCGCCCGCGATCGGCATCGCCGCAGCGTACGGGCTCGTGCTCCAGGCCTACGTGGAGAAGGGCGACGCGACGTCGTTCCTCCTCGCGATGGGCATCGCGGGTCGAGGCCTCGGCGCCACGCGACCGACGGCGGTGAACCTCGGCTGGGCCATCGCGCGCATGAGTCGACGCGCAGCGGACGTCGCGAAGCTCCATCCGACAGCGCGCGCGCAGGCCATGCGCGAGGAGGCCGAGGCGATCCACCGCGAAGACGTGGCCGCCTGTCGCGCGATGGGCGCGCTCGGCGCGATCGACGTGCCCGACGGCGCGACGATCGTCACGCACTGCAACGCAGGCGCGCTCGCGACGGGCGGCTACGGCACGGCGCTCGGCGTGATCCGCGCGGCGCACGCGGCAGGCAAGGTGACGCGCGTGCTGTCGTGCGAGACGCGGCCGTACCTCCAGGGCGCGCGGCTGACGAGCTGGGAGCTCCATCAGGATGGGATCCCCGTCGAGGTGATCACCGACTCGATGGTCGGGCACTTCCTCTCGCGCGGAGAGATCCAGTTCGCCGTCGTCGGCTCCGATCGCATCGCGGCCAACGGCGACGTCGCGAACAAGATCGGCACGTACGGGCTCGCGGTGCTCTGCGACGCGCACGCGGTTCCCTTCACGGTGGCGGCGCCGTGGAGCACCGTCGATCTCGCGACGAAGACGGGCGGCGAGATCCCGATCGAAGAGCGCTCGCGCGACGAGGTCGCCAAGATCGGCGCGACCACGCTCGTCGCCGACGGCATCCCATGCCGTCACCCCGCGTTCGACGTCACGCCCGCGAAGTACGTGGAGAAGGTCTACACGGAGCGCGGCGCGTTCTCCCCCAAGCGCGGCGAGGGCCCGGCCACGCTGCGCCGCTGATCGCGCCCCGCGCGGCCACTCGGTGGCTCGGCCATTCGATTGCCGCGAGCGCACACGGGTGCGAGCATCGTCCTCATGCGTATCGACGACGCGCGGCCCGCTTGGCTGGTGTTCGTCGCGGGGCTCGTCGCATGCGCCGGCGGAGCGGCGCCGGGGCCCGAGGCGACCTCGACGCAGTCCGCGCGCAGCGCTGCGCCCAGCGAGGCGACCGGCCCGTCGAGCGTCGCCGCGCCCGAGGCTGCGCCCGAGGAGACGAGCGAGGAGACGAGCGAGGAGACGAGCGTGGAGACGAGCGAGGAGGAGCCCGCTCCTGGCCCGTCGGCGGAGCCGAGTCCGACGTACTTCACGAGCGTCTCGTTCGACCTGCGCAGCTTGCCTCACCGCGGCCCGCGCGACGTGGACCCGCGTCTCGTGTCGGGGCGCGTCGAGCTGCTCATGCAGCGGGTCCGAGAGACTGCGGGAGAGCCTCCGCCGCGGCTCCTCGTGTACCCGGGCGCGAGCGTCTTCCGCGCCGAATTCTTCGGCACCGAGCCCGAGGCGCTCTCGCAGTGCCAGCGCGCCGTGGATGCGCTGGCTGCGGTGCGCGACGTTCGCGCGACGCCGTGTGCGCGCATCGACGGGTGACGGTCGGTCCCGTTCGGCGGCACCATCAGCGCGCATGAGCTCCACGCCGACGTTCGGTCCGCCGCGGCCGCCCTTCACGGGGTGGCCGGTGCAGCTCGCCGATCCGCGCCTCGGCTACCTGTGGTTCGTGTCGCCGAACGTGCTGGTCACGCAGGCGCAGATCGCCCACGCCAACGTCGAAGCGGCGCACGCCGTACACGACTGGATCGATCGCGTGCACGCGTCGCGGCGGGCCGACATCGATCGCGCCGGTGGCCTCGTGTGCATCCACGACTGGCGCTTGCTCGGTGGCTACGACGCCGCAGCGCGTCGCGCGTACCAAGAGCGCATGCGCGCGCGCCCCAAGGGCTACCTCAAGGCGGCGCACACGATCGTGCCGTCCTCGACGCCGCTCCTGCGCATGGCGGTCGAGGCGGGCAACCTCGCCGCACAGCTCGGAAGCGGTGGGCGCATCGTGCTCGCAACGGATCCGGCGTCGGTGCTCGCGAAGCTCGGCGTGCACGCGCCGCCCGCGGGCGAGAGGTTTCCCGGCACGTAGCGAGCTGTCGCGGACTTGTGCTCGGGGCAGCGGTGCGTCGATGCTCCTGTGCATGCGGCCTTGGACTTGGTTGCTCGCCTCGTGTCTGCTCGCGGGCGCGTGGCTCGGTGGGTGCGACGGCAACAGCGAGCTCTCGGTCGGCCTCCAGACCGACTTCGTCGCAGGCGTGGAGTTCGACTCGGTGCGCATCGACCTCGACGGCGTCGAGGCGACCCGTCGCGACGTGACGGTGTCCGACTCCTTCGCACGACCGCGCACGCTGCTCGAGCGCACTGGCGTGGCGAACGGACGTCGCTCGATCCGTCTCTCGCTCCTCCGCGACGGCGAGGTGGTCGCGCGACGCACGCGCGAGATCCCGTTCCGCGACCGCTACCTGACGACGATCGTGATCACGCGCTCGTGCCGCGAGGTGCGCTGCCCCGGGCCAGGCGACGACGCCGCGGAGACCGAGTGCGCAGGTGGTGTGTGTCTCGCGCCGGATTGCGACACCGAGGGCGGGCCTGCGTGTCCCGATCCGCAGTGCTCTCCCACGATGCCGTGCGCCGCCGCGAGCTCGACGTGCGCCGAGTCGATGTGCGTCGAGGGCGTGTGCCTGGAGCTTCCGCGCGCCGACGCGTGCGAGGACGACGAGGTCTGCGTGCCGGGCTCGGGCTGCATCCTGCGACCGGGCGGCGAGATGCCCGACGCGGGCTTGCCTCCTTCGGACGCGTTCGCGGCCGCGTGCGACGACGACATGGACTGTCCCGAAGGTCCTTGCGAGGACGCGCGCTGTCTCGACGGCATCTGCAGCGTGAGCTCGACGTGCGCCGTCGGTGAGTCGTGCTGCGCGGGCAGCGTGTGCGCGGTGGACTGCTCGAGCGCGACGTGCGCGGGTCAGCCCGCCGGCACGCTCTGTCGCGCCGCCGCCGACCTGTGCGACGCCGAGGAGCGTTGTGACGGGACGAGCCCGACGTGCCCGCCCGACGGCGTCGCGGGCGCGGGCGTGGAGTGTCGCGCGGCCGTCGACGCGTGCGACGTGGCCGAGCAGTGCAACGGCAGCGTCAGCGTGTGCCCGAGCGATGGCTTCGCGGGCGTCGGCACCATGTGCACCGGCGGCGTGTGCAACGGCCTCGGCGCGTGCGGTCCTTGCTCCGAGGGCGCGCCGTGCGCGACGGGCAACGTGTGTGAGCGTGGTGAGCTCCGCTGCGGTGGAGGCTCGCCCTCGTGCACGGCCGTCGGTCCCGCCGATGGCGCGACGCCGTGCCGCGATGCCGCGGGCCCCTGCGACGCGGCGGAGACGTGCAGCGGATCGACGAGCTGTCCGGCCGACGGATTCGCGAGCGGCATGATCTGTCATCCGTCTGCGGGCGCGTGCGACGTGGCCGAGGCGTGTGATGGATCGAGCGCCGCGTGCCCGGGCGATGCGCTGATCTCCGGGATGATCTGCCGCCTCGCGTCGGGCGTGTGTGGCCGCGACTCGACGTGTGACGGCGTGAGCCCGTCGTGTCCCGCGGAGAGCTTCCGCAGCTCGGGTGGATGTCGCGCGTCCGCAGGTACGTGCGATTCCGCGGAGTCGTGCGACGGCTCGAGCGCGGACTGTCCGTCCGACCTGCGCACCACGGGCGGCACGACGTGCCGCTTCGCGGTGGGCGCGTGCGACGTGAACGAGTCGTGCGACGGCGTCTCGGTGTCGTGCCCGCCGGACGGCTACGCGCCGATGGGCATGATGTGCTCGGGCGGCACGTGCGACGGCGCAGGCAACTGCGCGACGGGCTGCGGCGTGGTCCCCAACATGTACTCCGCGCCCATCGCGTTCGGGGTCGGGGTGTTCGACTGCGGCCACGCGATCTTCACCCGCTTCGGTGGCACCACCGTCGAGATCGTCGACCTCGCCACTGCGGTGAGGACGCCCTTCACGGTCGGGACCTCGCCTCTCAACCTCACCCTCGACACGACGCGCTCACGCGCGTTCGTCGCGCTGGGTGATGCGCGCGTGGCCGTGGTGCAGCTGCCCAGCGGCATCGTGACGCACCTGCCGGCACCGACGGGCCTTCGCTGGGCCGCCCAGAACCCGGCGCGTCCCGCGGACCTGTGGCTGCTCTCGACGAGCGGCGTGAGCTCGATCGACGTGAACACCGGGACCTCGCGCTTCGGCGCGGCGCTGCCCTTCGTGGATCCGAACGGCATCGCGTTCGACGACGCCACGGGGCAGGTCTACGTGTCCGATCGCAGCTCGAACCAGCTCGCGCGCCTCGATCCGATGAGCGGCGCGCCCATCGGCGCGATCATCTCGCCGTGCGGTTCGCCCCAGGGTCTCGCGTTCGCGCGTGTCGCGCGGAGGCTCTACCTCGCGTGCGAGAGCGGCTCGGTCGTGGTGTTCGCGCCCGATCTCACGGTGCTCGACACGCGCCCCGCGCCTGGCGCGTTCGGCCTCGCGCTGAGCGACGACGAGTCCATGCTCGCGATCGCCTCCGGTGGTGCGGGGACGACGGTCGTGCGCGTCTCGGACTGGCTCGGTCGCGGCACGTTCCCGGGCGTTCAGGCGCGTCGCGTGGGGTTCGCGAATTCCGATGGCTTCGTCGTCGTCGCCGACGAGGGCCGTGGCCTCGACGTGTTCGCGCTGCCCTGATCGCGCGGCGATCGAGGCATCGCACCCGATCACGGCGGATCGAGGTGCAGGCGGCGGTGGCTCGTCTCGCGCAGCGCACGCGCCAGCACGGGATCGTCTGCGAGCGAGCGACCGAAGCTCGGGATCATCTCGGCGAGCTTCTCCTTCCACGCGGCGCTCTCCATGCGCTCGGGGAAGCAGTCGACGAGGAGATCGAGCGCGACCGACACCGACGTCGACGCGCCGGGTGACGCGCCGAGCAGCGCGGCGAGAGAGTTGTCCTTCGCCGAGACGATCTCCGTGCCGAACTCGAGGCGGCCCCAGTCGTGATCGTCGTGCTTGATCACCTGCACGCGCTGTCCAGCGAGCTCGAGCGTCCAGTCTTCGGCGCGCGCATCGGGCACGAGCTCTCGCAGCGACTCGATGCGCGCAGCGAACGACTGCGTGACCTCGTGGATGAGGTACCGGGTGAGCGGCAGGTTGTGGAGGCCTGCGCCGATCATCTCGAGGAGGTTGTCGAGGTGAAGAGAGGTGGGCAGATCGAGGTAGCTGCCTTCCTTGAGGAACTTCGTCGAGAAGCCCGCGAAGGGTCCGAAGAGGAGCTCGCGCTTGCCGTCGATGAAGCGCGTGTCGAGGTGCGGCACCGACATCGGCGGCGCGCCGACCTTGGCCTTCGCATAGACCTTGGCCGCGTGCCTCGCGACGACGTCGGGGTTCCTGCAGACGAGCCACATCCCGCTGACCGGGAAGCCGCCATAGCCACGCGCCTCGTCGATCTCCGACTCGTGGAGGAGGTCGAGCGCGCCGCCTCCCGCGCCGAGGAAGACGAACTTCGCCCTGAACGTGCGATCGAGATCGAGCGACAGATCGCGGACCTCGACGAGCCAGCCGCCTGCGTCGTCGCGCTCGATCGAGCGCACCTCGTGCGAGAAGTACGGGATCACCGCTTGCGTGCGCTCGAGGTGCGCGAGCATGCCGCACGTGATGGCGCCGAAGTCGACGTCGGTGCCGAGGCGCGAGCGCGTGGCCGCGACGGGCACCGCGGTGCCTCGGCCCTCCATCACGAGCGGAATCATCCCGCGGAGCGCTTGCAGATCTTCGGTGTGCTCCATCCCCACGAAGAGTGGGCTCGCGGAGAGGGCCTCCCAGCGTCGACGAAGGAAGCGCACGTCGTCGGCGCCCGTCACGAAGCTGATGTGGGGCACGCAGCGGATGAAGGTCTCCGGCTCCGGCAGGGCGCCTCGCTCGACGAGCCATCCCCAGAGCTGCTTCGAGACCTCGAAGCACTCCATGACGTGCAGCGCCTTGCTGACGTCGATCGCGCCGTTCTTCTCGGGCGTGTAGTTGAGCTCGCAGAGCGCCGCGTGCCCGGTGCCCGCGTTGTTCCGCGCGTGGCTGCTCTCGCCCGCGGGGCGATCGAGCCGCTCGAACAGCTCCACGCGCAGCGTCGGATCGAGCTCGCGCAAGAGCGTGCCGACCGTGGCGCTCATGATGCCCGCGCCCACGAGGAGCACGTCACACTCGGAGACCTCGTCGCTCATCACGCCCTTGTACACGAGGCGCGCGCGACCCACGCCGGGAACGCCGAGCCGCTTGACGCCGAGGGCGGCCCCAGCCGAGCCTTTCGGCCATGAGCGCGCGGACCTTCGTCGACGCCCAGTTGCGCGCTCTCTCCGAGGTCGCGCTCGCCGAGCTCGCGACGGTGTCGGTGGTCGTCGCGCCCGATCGTGATGCCCTCGACACGCTCGAGGATCGCGCGGTCGTCGAGGGCTACGCCGTCGCGCACGCGTCGCTCGACGTGCATGGCCTGCACGGCCTCGCGGAGGTGGTGCGCGCGCTCGCGGGCAGCGTTCACCTCGGCAGCGCGCGCAGCAAGAAGCGCGGGATCGTCGCTGCGCTCCAGGCCTTCGCCGACAAGCACGGCAAGCGCACGCTCGACGCGTTCGACGACCGTGCGCGCGCCGAGGGGCTCGTCGGCGAGCTGCGGCGCCTCTCTCGCGCGTACCTCGAGAGCGCCACGGTGAAGACCTCGGGCAAGCGCATCGACGCGTGGCTCGCGGGCGACTCGCCGAGCGACGTCGACGCGGGCCCCGAGCTCCGCACGCTCGGTCCCGCCACCGCGAAGAGCGCGCTCGGTGCGATGACGCGCTTGTTCCGCGTGCTCGGCGCGCGCGGCACGTTGTTCGTGCTCGACGAGGGCGAGGCGCTCGTCGACCTGAGCCCGGCGCGGCGCGATCTCGCTTACACGGTGCTGCGCGAGCTGATCGACAACGCCGACGGCCGCGGTGGCATGGTCGCGACGAAGCTGCTCGTCGCGGGTGACAGCAAGCTCGTGACGCGTCGACACGCGATCTTCGATCACGAGGCGCTCGCGACGCGCGTCGTCACGCTCGAGGCTGCTTCTGGATCGGGTCTGGGGGCCGCGCCCACGCCGCACGCGACGCTCGTTCGCCTCGACGAAGCGGCCGATCTCCTCGATCGCGAGCGCACGCTCTTGCCCAAGCTCGGCGACGTTCCGCGCGTGGCCGAGGCGCGCGTGCCGCACCTCCGCGCGCTGCTCCGACTCGCGCAGGGTCTCCCGCCGCTCGAGGCCACGACGGAGCTGACGGTCGGGCTCCACGACGTGGACGCGCGCATCGATCAGCTCTTCGAGACCTCGAGCCACGACGGCTCGGTGTTCGCGGTGCTCGTCGGCGACTACGGCGCAGGAAAGACGCATCACCTCCTTCACCTCGAGGCGCGCGCGATCGCGGTGAGGCGCCCCGTCATGCGGCTCGCGGTCGAGCGCCTCGACGAGGACGTGGGCAACCCGCAGCGGCACCTTCGTCGGCTGCTCGAGAGCACGATCGTGCCCACCGCGAAGGACGCGGGCGGCGCGCGCGGTCGCTCGCTCGGCGTGTTCGCGGTGCTCGAGGGCTGGCTCGCGTCGGAGACCACGCGCCGCAAGCTCCTCGAAGCGCTCGAGGCGCTCGAGGCGAGCGACAGCGAGGTCGCGGGCCACGCGTCGAGCTGTCTCGTCGAGGGCGCGATCGACGAGCGGGCGCTCGTCACGATGCTCTCGGCGCTCGACCTCGTGGAGAAGCCCGGCGCGTCGAGCTACCGGCGCGATGCCTACCGACGCTTGCTGCTGTGGCTCGAGCTCCTCGCGCGCGTCGAGGGCTGCGAAGGGCCCGTCGTGATCCTCGACGAGGCCGAGAACCTCTACCGGCCAGGCGTCTCACGATCCGAGCGTCGCACCGCGCTGCGATCGCTCGGCTTCTACTGCGGCGGCACGATCCCGCGCGCGTGCGTGGTGCTCGCGGTCACGCCCGAGACGCTCGTGTCGCTGCGCG
The DNA here is from genome assembly GCA_964502175.1 of uncultured Sandaracinaceae bacterium. GTDB lineage: Bacteria > Myxococcota_A > Polyangia > Polyangiales > Sandaracinaceae > JAFLCL01. The sequence goes on along the minus strand of CAZCVE010000017.1, from coordinate 5,030 downwards.
AAGAGGCGGGCGAGCTCCTCGACGAGATCGAGGGCCAGGTCACGGCGCTGCCCCAGGAGGACGTGGCGATGCTGCGTCGACGCTTGCTGCGCGCCAAGCCGCTCGAGGTGAAGAAGCTCGACGCGGATCAGCGCCGCGAGCTCGCGGAGCGCGTGCGCATCGTGCACGCGAAGGTGCGCGGCAAGGTGAACGACCCCGACTGGACCGCGTGGGTCGAGCGCGCACAGAAGGAGAGCAAGACACCGCGCGAGCTCCTGCGCCGCGCCGTCGAGCACCTCGAGCGCCTCGCCTTCGTCGGGAGCTGATGGAGCTGGGGCGGATCGTCGCGCTCTCGGCGCGCGTCGCGAAGGAGCGCGGGCGCAACGCGAAGGCCGCGCTGATCGCCGAGCTCTTGCGCGATCTGCGCGGTCGCGACGTGCGCATCGGCGTCAGCTACTGCGCGGGCGAGGTGCCGCAGGGCAAGGTGGGCGTGGGCTACGCGTCGCTGCGCACGATCTCGAAGGACTCGGGGCCGGCGCCGGAGACGAGCACGCTCTCGCTCGTCGACGTCGATGACGTGATCACCGAGCTCGCCTCGATCGAGGGCGCGGGATCGGCGCGTCGTCGCAAGGACGTGCTCGTGTCGCTCCTGTCGCGCGCGACGCAGGCCGAGCGCGACTTCGTGCTCGCGCTGCTCGTGTCGGAGCTGCGGCAAGGCTCGCTGGCGAGCTCGATGATCGAGGCCGCGGCGCTCGCGTCGGGGATCGAGGCGCGCGCGCTGCGTCGCGCGGCGATGCTCGCGGGCTCGGAGGTGGAGGCTGCGTGCGTCGCGCTCACCGAAGGGACGGCGGGCCTCCAGCGCTTCGTGCTCACGCCGTTCACGCCCGTGCTGCCGATGCTCGCGTCGCCCTGCGTCGATCCGACCGAGGCGCTGTCTCAGCAGGGCGGCGCGGCGCTCTTCGAGCTCAAGCTCGACGGCGCGCGCGTGCAGGTCCACCGCGAAGGCGACGTGGTGCGCGTGTGGAGCCGCGCGATGAACGAGGTGACCGACCGCGTGCCCGAGGTGGTCGCCGCCGCGCGCGTGATGCCCGCGCACCGCTTGATCCTCGACGGCGAGGCGATCGCGCTCCGCGGCGACGGAACCCCCGAGCCGTTCCAGATCACGATGCGTCGCTTCGGTCGCACGAAGAACGTCGAAGCCATGGCGGACACGCTGCCGCTCACGCCGGTGTTCTTCGACGTGATGCTCGTCGACGACGAGGTGCTGCTCGACGTCCCGCTGATCCGTCGACGCGAGGTCCTCGCGCGCCTGATTCACGAGTCGACTTCGATGGGGATGCCAGCCGGCGGGGGAGCGCAGCTCCCCCAAGAGGCGCGAGCGCTGGAGGAGCGAAGCGACGACGAGCGATGGGGGCGCGGGGGTCGAGCCCCCGCATCGAGCGCCGGAGGCGCGGGAGACCAACGCGCGCGAATGCCGACGGGCAAGGTCTGCGAGAGCGCCGACGACGCCGAGCGTTTCTACGCGGACGCCGTGGGCGAAGGTCACGAAGGCCTGATGGCGAAGTCGCTCGACGGGCTCTACGAGGCGGGCCATCGCGGCAGCGCGTGGCTCAAGATCAAGCCCGCGCACACGCTCGATCTCGTGGTGCTCGCGGTGGAGCGAGGGTCGGGTCGTCGCTCGCAGTGGCTGTCGAACATCCACCTCGGCGCGCGCGATCCGCGCAGCGAGACGGGCTTCGCGATGATCGGCAAGACCTTCAAGGGCATGACCGACGCGATGCTCACGTGGCAGACCGAGCGCTTCGCTCAGATCGCACGCGAGCCCGATTCGGTGGGCGATCCGAGCGCGTGGGTGATCGCGCTCCGGCCCGAGCAGGTCGTCGAGGTCGCGCTCTCGGGCGTGCAGGTCTCACCCGAGTACGCCTCGGGCCTCGCGCTCCGCTTCGCGCGCGTGCGTCGCTACCGAGACGACAAGCGCCCCGAGGACGCGAACACGATCGACGAAGTGCGCGCGCTCCTTCCGAGGTGACCCGCAGCGCCTCGAGCGCCGGAGGCGCGGACGACTCAGTCGAGGTTCCATCCGGCCCAGCTCTGCGGGGGGCCCAGCGAAGGAGAGTCAGCGTGCTCGGAACGCCGGTAGCCTGGGGCCGAGCCCCTGTGGTCAGCGAGAGCGGCATGCTGCGTGCTCGCTCGTTCGTTCGTTCGTTTGTTTGTTCTCGGACTTGATGGGGTCAGAGCATGGCCGGATGGTGTTGATTTGATGGGTGCTTGATCCGCGTTCGGCGTCCTTGTTTGATGGCCAGAGGGTCGTGCGCTCCGCGTGTCTCTGACAATCGAAGACGGATTCGTCGCTCTCAGCCGGCGTGTGGACGGAACACGTCTGCCCCGCTCGGCCTGCTGGCCGGCGGGGACACGTTTCCCTTCGCTGTTCGCGAGAGTGGTAGTTCCAGGACCGAGGTGACTGGCTACGTCACCTCACGAGGTAGTGGAATGCGTGGTGGAAACGTGCCTGCCGGAAACGGACACAGCACACCAGTCTCGCGGTAGCGGGCCGAGGCGACGTCGTACGCGAGCATCACGAGCTCGAACGCTTCTTCGTACCGCTTCACCTCCGCGTCGGTCCCGTGGGCGTACGGCTGAGGCTTGTCGCCCTTCTTGAACTTCCTCCGACGACCGGGCGGCACCGCCTCCGGGTCCTGCGTCTTGTACTTGCTCGGCTTGGGCAGCCGACGTGAGCCGTCGCCCCTGCGCTTGCGAGCGATCGTCGACTCGAAGCTCTGCATGTTCATCGTCAGCGCGTGACGCTGCGCCGTGAGCTCCAGCGCGGACGAGCCCACGCGGTGCGGCAACGGCGTGAGCGGCACCGAGGCGGTGTGGACGAACAGCTCGCGGTCCTCGCGGATCGCGCCCGCCTCGTGCCACGACTCGGCATCGAACCACGATGCCTCGACGCTGGGACGGCCTTCGATCACCGCCGCGTACGAGCAGAGGCCCGGCCACTCCACCGCGCGCTCGACGAGCTCGTGCTTCACAGCTTGCTGATGGATGTACTGCTCGATGCCGACGGCGGCGTCGTTCGAGAGGATCGGCTCGCACCGATAGCGGCGCTTATAGAACGCGCCGTCGCGCTCGCGGTGGACGTTGAGCGTGATCCCCGTTCGGCTCTTGAAGTGCTGCATGAACGAGTCGAGCCGGCAGCCGCGCACGCCGAGCAGCTGGTGCCCGTGGTTCGAGAGGAAGGAGAACGCATGGATCCTCACGCCGTACTTCACAGCGGCGTCGGCGAGGGCGCCGACGATCACGTAGTTGGTGTAGTCGTCGGGCCTCATCAGGAACGCGTCGCCGACGCACTTGAAGGAGACGTGGACGAGGTCCTGGTCAGGATGAAAGTGACGACGACGGGCCATGATGGGCGCCCTTGTCGGCCACTCGCTCGAGGAGTTTCGTACCTTCGTCTACGAGATGGTTTGCGGTCGATCAGCTCTTGGCGGCGAGCTTCGTCACGAGGCGTGAGCTCACCGAGTCCGGGACGAGGCGGCTGACGTCGCCGCCGAGGCGGGCGGCTTCCTTCACGAGGTTCGAGCTCACGTAGAAGTACGCGTCGTTCGCCATGAGGAACATCGTCTCGATGTTCGGCTCGAGGTGGCGGTTCATGTTCGCCATCTGGAGCTCGTACTCGAAGTCGGCGACGGCGCGGAGGCCGCGCAGCACCACGCGCGCGTTCTTGAGGCGGCAGTAGTCCACGAGCAGGCCCGAGAACGAGTCGACCTCGATGCCCGGCGTGTCCGCGAACTCTTCGCGGATCATCTCGACGCGCTCTTCGATCGTGAAGAGCGAGTCCTTGCGCGGGTTCTTGAGCACCGCGACCACGATGCGGTCGAAGGCGACGAGGCCGCTCCGGATGATGCTGACGTGGCCGCGCGTCATCGGGTCGAAGGAGCCGGGGTAGATCGCTGTCGTCATGCGTCGTTGCTTTCGAGATCGGGCTCGGAGCGTGCGGTCTCGCTCGCGAGCAACGAGAGGGTCGTGTCGCCGTAACGGTAGCGTGAGACGACCGAGAGCCGCGAGCTCGTGACGTCTCGCGCGTCGATCGCGCGGTCGACGCTCGAGGCGTCTTTCGTGCGGTGCTCGAGCACCACGAGGCCGCGCGCTGCGAGGCGTCCGGAGACGGCGAGCGACTCGAGGAGCGTGAGCGCCTGCAGCACCACGTCGTACGGAGGATCCGCGAGCACCAGGTCGTACGGACCCGAGGGGATGCGCGTGACGGCCGCCTGCGTGTCGAGGTCGAGGCGGAGACACGTCGTTCGATCGTCGAGCTCGAGCTCTCTCGCGCTGTCCGCGAGATCCTTGGCCGCCCGCGCGTCGCGCTCGACGAGCACTGCGTGCGCGGCGCCTCGCGACAAGAGCTCGAACGAGCACGCGCCGGTGCCCGCGTAGAGCTCGAGGATCTTCGCGTCGTCGATCGCGCCTCGCGCCGCGAGGATCGACGCGAGCGCCTCACGCACGCGATCGCTCGTCGGTCGCGTCACGTTCTCGGGTCGACCGAAGCGTCGACCACCGAGCGCACCGGACACGATGCGCAGCGCCGAGCCCGCGCGCACGGCTCAGAACGTGAGCTCGAGGCCCAGGTACCCGCCGTTCAGGCTCACCTGCGGGCGGAGGCGGATCGACACGCGATCGGTCTCCGGCGCCGGCGTGATGAAGCCGTTGGCCGCGAGCAGCGCGACGCCCGTGGCGCCCGCGATGATGGCGGTGCCCATGAACACGAACTGCAGGATCTCGGCGGGGCTCGAGCATGCGCCGTTGATCGCTTCGCGCTGTGAAGGACTGAGCCGCGTGTCGGCGTTCACGTTCTGTGGGTTGCAGATGGAGAGGTCCGTCGCGCCCGGCGCGGGGGCAGGCATCATCGTGCGGAAGTTCGCGACGGTCGTCACGTTGGCCTGCGCGTCGAGGCCCGCGAGGATCCACGCCACTGCCGTGCCGACGCCGACCGCGAGGAGCGCGAAGGCCGGCCAGTTGAGGCGGCCGATGTCGTCGCCGCCGCCGCCGCC